>NZ_JBIEKE010000002.1:0-1406929 GCF_043497005.1 Halobacillus sp. B23F22_1
CTCAGAGACGATGAGGTCAATAGGTCCGAGGTGGAAGCGTGGCGACACGTGCAGCTGACGGATACTAATCAATCGATGACTTAACTACATGCCTTTGTGAAAAGATTTGATGATCGGATGTCGAAAACGTCTTATCCAGTTTTGAGGGTTCACCTCAATCGATGTGGTGGCGAAAGCGAAGAGGTCACACCTGTTCCCATGCCGAACACAGCAGTTAAGCTCTTCAGCGCCGATGGTAGTCGGGTTTACCCCCGTGAGAGTAGGACGCTGCCACGTTAACGTAAAAAATCCTTAGAAGATCCAAATCTTCTAAGGATTTTATTTTGCTTTTTTATAGAAGACTATTAGTTTTATTATTGATATATATAAACGTTAAGCTTTATACTTCTCGGAGAGAATGTACGTTCGGGGAGGGTTTTTTTATTAGGTTAATTCGATGGAGTTACTCAAGAAGGAAAATGGTGAGAGGATACTATAGCAAATTCCCTAATTCAGTCATCTATTTCAAGCGAATCAGACGATTTTATATAATATATACATTAGATTGGGACGAGAAAGATCCTATGGTTACAAATAAAGATAGAGAAGAGATGCAGTATTTAATAAATGAAGTTTTAGGTAGTAAAAATGAATATCTTAAAAGAAAGTCGAGAAGTATATAAAGCTTCTCGACTTTTTGATTCTTTATTTATATTAAGTCATGGCTTCATAGGCTGCATGCATTCCAGCTACTCTTCCCGTTACCATTGCAGCAGTAATGTTATAGCCTCCTGTATAGCCGTGAATGTCGAGGATCTCTCCGCAGAAATACAAACGATTCATAAGTTTAGATTGCATTGTGTTTGGCACTACTTCTTTAATGGATACGCCTCCCCCTGTAACAAATGCTTTCTCAATAGGTTGAGATCCGTGAATATGGACTACAAAATGTTTAAGTTGTTTTACAAACATATGCAATTGAGTGTTAGAAATATTTGCAGCTTTCTCATATTGAGAGATCTCTAAAACTTCCAGGAGGTAATCTAACAACCTTTCGGGAAGCTGACCTTTAACAAGGTTTCTAAATGATTTCTTAGCATTATTCTTCATTTGTAATTGTAAATCATTAACTAGAGTTTCTTCTGTTTCCTCAGGCAAGCAATCAATTTCAAGAGTAACCAGTTTGTGACCCTTCATAAATTCTTTAACTACATATTGAGAACACCTTAAAATAGCAGGACCAGATACACCGAAATGAGTAAAAAGCATGTCCATTTTGTGCGAGATTATCTTTTTATTTTTATTATTTAAGACAGAAACAGCCACATCTCTCAAAGAAAGCCCTTGTAACGTTTTCTTTTTAATAAAAGAATCATTCGATAACAGAGGAACCTCTGTTGGGAATAATTCAGTGATGGTATGACCTGCTTTTTTTGCCCAGGCATATCCATCTCCTGTTGAACCAGTATGAGGGACTGCTTTTCCTCCTACAGCAAGTACCAGCGACTGAGTCTTTAATTTTTCGCCTGAAGTGAGTATGACTTCATGTTGAGATTCATCATAGTGGATAGCTTTAACAGGGGTGCTAGTACGTACTTCCACATTTAATTCGTCTAATCTGTTAAGAAGAGCATTAACGACATCTTTTGCTTTGTTGCTTACTGGAAACATTCTTCCATGGTCTTCTTCTTTTAAAGAAACTCCTAAGGTCTCAAAGAAATCTATTATGTCGTAGTTGTTAAAAATCGAAAAAGGACTGTATAAGAAACGTCCATTGCCTGGTATGTGTTTTATTACTTCCTCTTCTGGCAGTCGATTAGTAACGTTACAACGGCCTCCCCCTGATATAGCAAGCTTTGTCCCTAATTTTTTCCCTTTATCAAGGAGTAAGGTTTTGACCCCCTGTTCAGCTGCAGCAATCGCTGCCATTAATCCTGAGGGTCCTCCTCCGATCACAATTACTTGATAAGCCATGATGATTCTTCCTTTCTTTATTTCTTCTAATTCATTGTTTTCTGAAGTTTTATGATAAAATAGACAAAGTTGACTCTAAAATAATTGAAGGTGAAGATAAAAATATGTCGAAAATATTAAAAGGCACGATGATTTTAACAGGCGCTACCTTTCTGTCCAAATTTTTAGGGATGATCTATACTGTTCCTTTTGAACAGATGGTAGGTCCCGAAGGAATGGAACTCTATTTCTACGCCTATACACCATACAACATTTTGTTAAGTTTATCTACACTTGGTGTTCCTATGGCAGTTTCAAAATTTGTTTCTAAGTATAACTCTCTAGAAGATTATCAAACCGGAAGAGATATGTTTAAGGCCGGCATGCAGTTAATGGGCATTACAGGAATCATTACATTTTTAATTTTATTTTTAAGTGCTGAACCTATTGCTCAATTTAGTTTATCAAATGAAGATACGAATGCTTCCTTAGAAGACACCGCAATGGTTATCAGGATGGTAGCTTTTGCACTCTTAATCATTCCAAGTATGAGTATTATTCGAGGTTTCTTTCAGGGAAATGAGTCAATGGCTCCTACGGGGATATCACAGGTTATTGAGCAGATTGTCCGAATTATCTTTCTGCTGGTTTCTGTTTACTTAGTGTTGTACGTATTCGAAGGATCAATTCCAACAGCGATTGGTTATTCTACCTTTGCTGCTTTTATTGGCGGCATTGCTTCACTTCTCGTATTAATTGTTTTTTGGAAAAAGCGAAAACCTTATCTAGACCGTCAGTTGGAAAATCAGGAGTATTCCTATGATCTATCAAAAAAATCAATGTTCAAGGAATTGATTAGTTATGCAGGCCCATTTGTGCTTGTGGGAATTGCCACCCCGCTTTATCAGTTAATCGACCAATTTACATTTAATAAAGCGATGGCTACAGCAGGATTAGGCAGCATTTCCGGGGCATCCTTATCAGCGATTCACGTTCTTAGTCACAAACTTGTTATTATTCCAGTGACTTTAGGAATCGGGCTATCACTTGCCCTGCTGCCTGCGATAACCAAGTCATTTACAAAAAATAATATGAATCAGCTCAATCATCAAATTAACCAAGCTTTACAAATTGTAGCTCTGCTCATTATTCCAGCGGTTACAGGTTTAGCTGTACTGGCTTATGAAGCTTACGGTTCCTTTTATGGAGTAGAGAATGTGGACTACTACGGGAGTCTTCTAAGATGGTACGCCCCTGTCGGTTTGCTGTTTGCTACGTATACTGTTTCTGCCGCGATTCTGCAGGGGATTAATAGGCAAAATTTTGCTTTAGTCAGCTTGGGGGCAGGATTATTTATAAAATTAGTCACGAACTCGTTGTTTATCATATCATTTGGAGCAAAAGGATCGATTATTTCTACTGGCCTGGCTGTATTAGTAGCATTATCACTAAACTTATGGAGAATAAATAGAGGAATACGATTTTCTTATAAACCTGTCTTTAAGCGTACCTTACTTATTCTTATTTTAACGGCAATTATGACTTTTACCGTATGGATCGTAAAATTTGGTTTTGGTCTAGTTTGGAACCCATTAGATGATCGTCTTGCTTCGTTATTTATTTTGATGATAAGTGCAGGTCTAGGGGGATTACTATACTTGTGGATGGCCTATCAGACAACATTGTTAGAACGTATTTTAGGCGGTCGTGTTCGAGTATTGGATAAATTTTTAAAGCGAAGATAGGTGGAATGGTTATTTATGAGAATTGATAAGCTTTTAGCAAATATGGGGTACGGAACACGTAAGGAAGTCAAGCAGTTGCTGAAGTCTGGCCATGTCCGTATCAATAACCAAGTTGAGAAAAGTCCTAAAACTCATGTGGACCCTCAAAAGCAAGATGTAAGCGTTAATGGAAAGGTTGTAGAGTATCGAGAGTTTATTTATTTAATGCTTAATAAACCGGGAGATGTGGTTTCCGCTACAGAAGACGCGAATGACTTAACTGTAATCGATATATTGCAGCCAGAGGATGCTCTGTTTGAACCTTTTCCTGTAGGTCGATTAGACAAGGATACAGAGGGTTTACTGTTAATTACAAATGATGGGCAGCTTGCTCATCGGTTGACCTCTCCCAAGAAGGATGTCGGTAAGACGTATTTTGCAGAAATTGAAGGTAAAGTCACTGGAGAGGATATTGTGGCCTTTAGAGAAGGTTTAACACTGGATGATGGCTATGTGACGAAATCTTCTGATTTAGAAATAATAGAAACTGGCGATTATTCAGAAATTCTCCTGACGATTACGGAAGGCAAGTTTCATCAAGTTAAACGAATGTTTGAGGCTGTTGGAAAAAAAGTCACCTATTTAAAAAGGATAAGCATGGGAGACTTACTTTTGGATGAACAACTGGAACTTGGTGAATACCGGGAATTAAGAGATGAGGAAATTGGTTATTTAAAAGAACTAACAAATCTTGATCATTAAAAAACACCCAGATTCTCTGGGTGTTCCTTTACATACTATGAAATTTTTACTTTTTTCTCAGTTGTTGTCCACTTTCCACGAATCGGACTGCATACGAGTCCGTTGTATTCCAAAATGCCTAAGTCTCTTTGCATCGTCCTGTCCGTAAGTCCAAATTCATCAGCCAGTTGGGCTGTAGTTACAGGTCCATTCGTGTGAATAAACATGTAAACGGCTTTAATTCGGTTTAACATACGGGATGATGGATGATTCAAAAAACCACTCCTTATTATCATTAGAGGAATTTGTGGTGCCAGTGAATCGTTTAATCATTTTTTATTTTACACTACCATGAGAAAAAGGGCTACATCCATGATCGGATTTAACAGATAATTCACGAAATTTACATATTAATAAGGAGATATTAAATTGTTTATTTTAAGAAGGCTTTTTTTAAGAATGGTTAAGATTAACAATTATGTTTTATTTATATCCAGTGCAGCACTTGTTTTTATATCTTCCATACTTATCGTTATTTTGGAAAATGATACTTTCCCCACCTTATTTGATGGTTTTTGGTGGGTAATGACTACAGTAACAACCGTGGGGTATGGTGACTACTATCCTGTAACTGCAGCAGGAAGAATCATCGCGATTTTTTTATATATCTTTGGAATTGGCCTAATTGGAGTAGCTATTGGAAAAATCATTGATGGGCTTACAGTTTTTCGAAAAAAGAGAGTGGAAGGTGATATTGTGTATAAGGATCGGCAGCACTTTATTATTATTGGGTGGTCACAAAAAGCTCGATTTGCAGTAAATGAAATTACTGATACAAATAAAGATGTAGATATCGTTATTATAGATGAGCTTAAGGAAGCCCCGCTACTAACTGAGAATATTCATTACATAAGAGGCAATGCATCAGAAGAATCCACTTTATTAAAGGCTAACCTTACAGATGCGAAGGCTGTTCTTATTTTTGCTGATGATGCTTTAGGGAATGATCAAATGACAGATGGAAAAACACTGCTTATCGCTTCTACAATTGAAACGATAGCACCTGAAGTGCATACTGTGGTTGAAGTAATGGAAGAGAGACACATCAAAAATTTTCAACATGCCAAAGTGGACGAATTTATTATATCTAATGAAACCATTTCATCTCTCGCCGTTCGTTCAGCTTTTAGAAAAGGCGTATCAGGCATATTTAGTCAATTGCTCAGTCGTTCAGTCGGTGACGATTTATTTCATATTTCTGTTCAAAATAGTTGGAAGACCTATGGAGATGCTTTTCATGACTTATTAAAAGAAGGAGCAACCTTAATTGCAAATCGTAATGATTTAACGATTAACCGGCGCTTAACAGAAGAGATTCCAAAAGATGCTGAGTTGTATGTCGTTTGTGATTATGAAACGTATAAAAAAATAAATAAAAAGGAGTAATAGCTTATGGACTTTTCTAAAATTGCCGAATCTTATCAGGACCAGTTTATAAATAAGTTATTTCCACTTCTTCAAATTCAAAGTGTTTATAAAAAAAGTGATCAGTACCATTATGGAAAATCGATTGATGACGCCCTTAATTATATGCTCAGGATGGCAGCAGATGACGGGTTTGTTTCAAAAAATGTGGATGGTTATGCAGGTCATATCGAATTTGGACAAGGAGAGAAATTAATTGGTATATTAGGTCATTTGGACGTCGTTCCTGCAGGAGAAGGGTGGAAGAATGATCCTTTCCAGCCAGTCCTTGAGCAAGGGAATATCTACGCTCGGGGTGCACAAGACGATAAAGGTCCTGTTATTGCTGCTTATATGGCAATGAAGCTATTAAAAGAAAAAGGTTTTGTACCGAAAAAGAGGGTGCGATTAATTATGGGGACAGATGAAGAAAGAGATTGGCAAGGAATTCATTACTATTTTACTAAAGAGGAGATGCCGGAATTTGGCTTTACTCCAGACGCTTGCTTTCCTGTGATTCATGCTGAGAAGGGATTAATTGATGCTTACGTGACCTTGGCTGTTCCGGAAGTTGAAGGCAATGCTTTATTATCTTTCTTTAGTGGCGACAGATTAAATATGGTTCCCGAACAAGCCACGGCGACAGTACTTTATAACAAAAGTATAGAACCGTATTTCCAAAGTTATTTAGATCATCAACTTTTAGAAGGATCACTTGAGAAGAAAGACAATATGTATGTAATTACGATGTTCGGTCAAACTGCGCACGGAAGCACGCCTGAAGCAGGTGTAAATGCAGCATTACAATTACTTAGCTTTTTAAGTAGCTTACAATTGGAAACTCCTCATCAAACGATAGTAAAATATTTAGTTCATTCCTTAGCTCCTACCGATGGGCAAGGCATTGAATGTAAGTTTAAAGATGCAGTTTCAGGAGCTTTAACATGTAATACAGGAAGCGTGAAATGGAGTATGGGGGCAGAGTGTCAAGTTGGTCTTAATATTCGTTATCCAGATTCGATAAGTTACGAAAAGATTCTCGCTTCTTTAGAGCGATTTGCTGTAAAAGGCCGAGGAGCTTTAAACATATATGACCACCTCAAAGCGCTTCACATTGAAAAAGATCATCCTTACGTACAAACGTTGCTGAAAATTTATAATCAGACAGTCAATGATACGGCCACCCCAAAAGCTATCGGTGGAGCTACTTATGCCAGAGCTTTACAGTCGGGAGTCGCATATGGTGCGCTATTTAAAGATAGCCCAGATACGGCCCATCAACCTAATGAACACATTAGGGTAGTAGATATGGTTAAAGCTATTGCTATTTATGCAGAAGCAATTTATCAATTAAGTAAATAAAAGAATAAAGAGGTAACATTTATGAGAGTAGAGAAAACATATCGATCCATTCAAGCTTTTTATTTCTTTTCTTTTTTCGGGTTTGGCGCTCTCTTTCCGCTTCTTTCGGTATTTCTTGAAGAAGAAAAAGGTCTTAGCCATACACAGATTGGAATTGTTATTGCTGCGCTACCAATCATTACAATTTTTATTCAGCCTTTATGGGGAATGTTAAGTGATTATACACGAAAGCCTCGTATCTTATTGATGGTGGCTGCTGCTTTAGCATCTTTACTGGGTGTTTTCTACCCTGTATTACAGTTGTTTCCTGTATTGTTAGCAGGTATTGCAATTATTGCTATCTTTCAAGCTGGTATTGTCCCTTTATCGGACAGCTTGAGTTTAAGTTTTTCTCAATCCTACCATAAACAATATGGAAACATTCGATTATGGGGAGCAGTAGGATTTGCGATTGCTGTATTTATAGTAGGAAGAGTAACGGAAGAAACAGGTTCTCTCAGCTGGATCTTTTATTTCTTCTCTATTGGATTACTCTTCTCACTCATTACCTTATTTCAGTTTCCTAAACAAGCAGATGATGTTTCTGTTTCCTTTCGTTCTGGGCTCATAACTTTGCTTCAGCAAAAACCTTTTTTACTCTTCCTCGTCTCGAATTTTCTAGTATTTGGTCCAATCCTGGCGAATAACTATTATTTTGGGACTTTCATCTTAACCGTGGGAGGGACACTGGCTGGAGTTGGACTTGCTTTTTTACTTGCAGCTGGAAGTGAAGCACCATTTATGAAAATTTCACAATTAATTATTGATCGGTTAGGAGTTATCACTGTTGTCATTACAGGAAGTGCCGTTTCAGCGGGAAGGTGGTTATTGTATTATTTTGATCCTTCAACTACGGTTGTCTATTTTACTACTATTGCTCAAGGTTTATCTGTAGGTTTATATATACCAGCCGCTCTTATTTTAGTAAGAGAACTGGTTCCTAAGGAAGTACGAGCGACAGCTGTAGGTTTGTATTCTGCAGTGGGAAATGGAATAGGAAATGCATTTTTCACTTTTATGGGTGGCTTTTTAATCGATGTATGGAATGTAAATGGCATGTATGGTTTCTTTTCTTTTATGTCTATGATAGGTATTGTACTTGTCCTCTTCGTTCAAAGGTGGACAAATCCTGAAATAAAGGAGCTGGTGTCATGAGTTCACATTATTTTATAGGGATTCCGATTGAGAATTCTGTAAAAGAGAAGTGTGCCAACTGGCAGCAAGAACTACGTCATTCAATGAGTTATAAAGTTTGGACTAATCCCCACGACCTTCACATTACCTTGAAATTTTTAGGAGACTGCACAGAGAGACAAATCGACGAATGGGCAGCCCACTTAACAAAAGTTAAAGCCCTTCCTTCTTTTTCTTTAAAAGCGGGGCCTGCAGGAACTTTCGGGGATAAGAAGCATCCAAGAGTATTCTATGTAAACGTTGAAAGGAATAATTTGTTACTTGAAATAAAAGAACTAATTGAAGAAGTAGGAGAGTTGCTAGGTTTCCCTAAGGAAAAAAGAGACTATCTGCCACATATAACATTGGCGAAAAAATGGCAGGGCGGAGAATCACCAATATATAAAGGGGGGAACTATTTTAATGAGCAGCTGGAACTGCTCATCGATCGTTTACACATCTATAAAATACATCCTAAAAGCAAAGCTAAATATGAGATTGTGGCTACATATAATTTAAAGGAGGATCAACGTGGCGCAACTTATAAAGATTTATGATTATATATCAAGATACGAAAGTGATATATACCATTATCCTACGAAATATATTCGTCTTAAGCAAGAAAATTGGATAAAACTGAAAAAAAAGTGGGAAAGTGGATATTTAAGGAGTACAGAGAAAGAGGACGAAGATACGGAATATGAAAAAGAGTCTCCTTCTAAGTGGAAAAATTTCTTTAAGCGTAAAAAAGAATACCAAGAAGATGTGAATAAAATAGTAGAGGAGGAGTGGGTCCCCGAGGATATAGAGACTTTAAAAAAGTATTTTCTAGATGGTCTGTATCCCTTTCAATTAAAGTGGGCAAGCACCACTCTCTTAGAAAAATCATTTGTTGATGCTAATCTTCAACATAACTCTCAATTAAAAATGTTATTGCAGCGCATTCCTGATCACTATTTGATTATGTATAAGCCTATTGTAAAATTTAAAAAAGCTCCTATGGAAGCAGAGATTATTGTTATAGGTCCTCATCAAGTAGAAGTGATTACATACCTTGATGTAAATGCAGATATAATTACTCCTCATACACCATATCAATGGTATGTAGAAAAGAATGGAGAAAAGAAAACCGTGTCCAGTCCATTAATCGGCTTAAAGCGCACGGAGACATTTCTAAGAAGTATCGCTCAAAAGTACAAACTCAACATTAATTTCAAACTCACTATATTAGCACCTGAAGTTACTATTTCAGCTTTGGAGGCACCCTATTTAACTTCGTACATAGACAAGCACAATTTTGAGCAATGGTTAACAGAAAAAAGAAAACTGTCCACCCCGCTAAAATATGAACAGCTGTTATTGAGTGAAAAATTATTGAATCATACAAGAACTGTAGCTGTGAAAAGGCCAGAATGGGAGTCTGATAACACTAAAGAGTAATTTTCTTTTTCGGGGTAGTTGCGGTTTTCCCGAAGTAGTAGCCTTGGCCAGAGTGGATTCCCGAAGATCGAAGCCATTCAGCTTCTTCTTTTGTTTCTATACCTTCTGCTAAGACAGTAATCCCAGAATTAGTGTCGCGGTGGATTACATCATTTAAGAAATTTTGATGTTCTAATTTAGATGGCAATTTTGAGTATAAGATCGATCAACTTTAACGTAATCGGGCGGAAGGTGTGTAAGCATCTCCAACGTGCTAAATCCCGTGCCTCCATCATCTAATGCTACCTTCATTCCTGACGACTTGTACGTATTGAATATTGATTTTAAATGATTAACATCTGATACTTTTTCAGTTTCCACGACTTCAAAAATGATATCGTTAGGATCAACCTCAAATTCTTTAACCATTTTAAACGTATGTTTTAAACAGAATTCAGGTACATAAATAGTGTAAGGTAATAAACACTTTTTGCCCCGATCAATTTGCTCTGCCTGTGCTTGTACAGCTGATGTCGTGGTTTTTGGAAATCGGAAAAGACTGGGAGTGAACTTTATTAAGAATATGAATCCATACACATGGAGTGCTCTTCTGAAAAATTATATGTAAGGATGCTAAAAGCTGGGCATTAGAGTGATAGTTATGAATAATTTGGGCTTGGTCTTCGTAATGGACAGGAAGATGAATGGCTGCCTGTTCTCTCTGTTTATTCACTATGAATGCGCCTGTATTAGATAACAAGACAGACGTTCCGCAAAATTGACAATCAGCGGCCAATTGAACTCCTCCTTTTCTTTCATAGTATAATTAAACAATACCATAGTCTTATAATAAAATGCCCCTTAATAGGATAAATGACTTATGTATATTGTCATAACTAACCCAATGGCTGGAAATGGAAAAGCAAAAAGGTTACTTGAAGAAATTCAAAATGAAGAGCTATTTACTATTAAAAATTGTCGTTCCTTTCAAACTGAATTTGCCGGCCATGGGAAAACCCTAATCCAATCTGTGCTTAGAACTCATCCCATCCCTATTAACGGTGTTATAGTTATAGGGGGAGATGGTACTCTTCATGAAATAGTTAATGGATTAATGAACTACCCAGACCTGCCGGTTGGGTTCATTCCCTCTGGATCGGGGAATGATTTTGCCAAAGGATTAGGGCTGCGTTTACAAGGTGTAGAGTTATTTAGGAAACTCTTGACAACCCCTAACGCTTCCCGCATAAAAATTGGCCAGGCTACATGCAAACATCAAAATCAAAAGATAAGAGATTACTATTTTCAGAACAGTTTAGGAACAGGTTTAGATAGTGAAATTGCTCTTCTTTCAAATGACTCACGTTTCCGTAAGGAAGTGAAAAAGTGGCATATAAGTCAACTGCAATATGTGGTTGCTCTCTTTAAGACATTGAAAAAATTTAAACATGTAGAAGCAGAGGTCGATATAAATGGGAGAACAGTAAAGTACAAGTCATTTCTGCTAACAACGATTGCTAATCATCCTTTTTTTGGAAAGGGGATGAAAATTGCACCTAACGCAGATGTAAACTCTTTCTCATTTTCGGTGATACTCATTGAACCTTTAGCTAAATGGAAAGTACTAATTTTATTTTTAACAGTCTTTATGGGAGTCCATACTAGACTAAGAAAAGTTCATGAATTGAGTGGATCTTCTATAAAGATAAAGTCAACAGTGCCAATACTTCTACAGCTTGATGGGCAGTCATACTGGTGTGTGGAATGTCATGTTAAGAAATCAAATAACACTTTAGTATTTTTAACTGACTAAAAAGTTTTCCTTGAAAGTTTATCTGCTTTTGAGTTAACCTGTAAAAAGGTGTTTATTTTGAACGGTGTAAGATGCACTACAGGTATTTGAAAAATACGATATAATGGTAGTAATAATACGTGAGCTATCACAGGAAGAATTGAGGAATTGAAGGTGAATTGGTTGGAGCATATACTAGGGCAAAACTGGACAATTACTCCCGCTGGAGGTTCCACTGGGGAAGCATATTACGCTCAAAATGAAGGAAAACGTTTATTCTTAAAACGTAACTCCTCACCTTTTCTTGCCGTTCTTTCTGCGGAGGGAATTGTTCCTAAGCTCGTTTGGACAAAAAGACTAGAGAATGGTGATGTCATCACTGCTCAAGAATGGCTAGAAGGAAGAGAATTAAACACAGAAGAGATGAAGCACCCAAGAGTAGCTGCTTTGCTGAGTAAAATTCATCACTCGACAGAACTTTTAGATATGCTGATGAGGCTGGGGAAGCATCCACTTACCCCTGACGAGATTCTGCGGGATATTAAAGAAAATCAAAAAGTCCTTGATCACGTGGATTCACGCCTGGAAATTCATCAAGCTATAAAATATTTAGAAAAGAATGTAAGTCGTGCCCATCATGATCAACATGTTGTTTGTCATTGCGACACTAATCATAATAATTGGCTGCTTTCATCGGATAATCAACTTTATTTAATTGACTGGGACAATGCAATGGTAGCTGATCCAGCATTAGATTTAGGGATGCTGCTCTTTACCTATATCCCTAAGGAAAACTGGGATAGTTGGATGAAACAATATGGGGGAGTTGAAAGTGACCATTTGATGGAGCGGATGAAATGGTACGCTGTTTCCCAGTCTCTCTCCTTTATCCAGTGGCACATGATGCGTGGAGAATATAACGAAGCTGAAATAAGAATTAATAAGTTAAGCAATATGATGAGTCAAAATAACATTTTACCATAAAGAAAAAGAGCGATCCTTGTAAGAAAAGGATCGCTCTTTTATATTAACCCTGGGAAAAGGTCGCATATTTTACTTTCTTTTCACGAACTTCAGAGCTAAGTTTTTCGTTAAGCTTTTCAAAAGGGTATATAAATACAGCATAACCTGCGAAAAGGACGGAAAACGTGGCTACAACAGACAATTCAGTCGTTTGGCGTAATAATTTCATAAAAGTAACATTCACTCCTCTAATAGTTATATATAATAACACTTTCTTAATCATATATCAGTAAGCGTTTTCAACCCAACACCCGTTTTTCTTTTAATTAACGATCTGATTTGAAAATGTTTCGGTTCACAAGAAATAACTGCTGATTAATAAGATATAAGGGGTTATACCCTTAGATACCTCTGATTTCTGCATTTTTGATAAAAACTTTTATAGGGAGGGGTTTCGTGATAAGATTTGGAAAGAAAAGAAGGAGGTAAAGTTATATGCGATTACGTAACAAACCGTGGGCAGATGATTTTATGAGGGACAATGGCCATATTGTCGTTCAAGAGCCCTTTCAATATAGAGGGAAATGGCAGTCCGCTTTTAATAAAGAACAGCCGATCCATTTAGAAATTGGTTCTGGTAAAGGGCAGTTTATCGCAGGAATGGGTAAACAACACCCTGAAGTAAATTTTATTGGAGTAGAACGAGTGAAAAGTGTCATTGTAGGAGCGTTAAAGAAAGTAATTGATTCAGAAGCAGCAAATGTACGTCTCCTAAATGAAGATGCTCAAGACTTAAGAGATTTGTTTCAATCGAATGAAGTTGACCATATATATTTGAATTTTTCCGATCCGTGGCCTAAGAGTCGGCATGAGAAAAGAAGATTAACCTATCCCGCTTTTTTAGATCAATATAAAGATGTATTAAAACAAGAAGGTGAAATTACTTTAAAAACGGATAATAGAGGTTTTTTTGAATATTCAGTTGCTAGTTTTTCTAAATATGGGATGATTATTGAAGAGCTTTCATTAGATTTGCATGACTTAAACGATCCTCTTAATGTCGAAACAGAGTATGAAGAAAAATTCTCTGAAAAAGGCCAGCCGATCTATAGATGTAAAGCCAGGTTCCAAGAATGATAACGCTTACAAACATCCTCTTTTTTATGATAGAATAAAACTATGTTCATGGAGGTGACATTGGTGGAATCGATAGAAATTGGTAAGGCGAAGCTAGCTTGGCTGAATGGAGGAGTGACTCATTTAGATGGTGGAGCTATGTTTGGTGTAGTTCCAAGAGCCTTGTGGAGTAAGAAATATTCGGTCAACGATGCCAATCAAATTGAGTTAAGAACTGACCCGATACTGCTTCAAGTAGATGGGTTAAATGTGTTAATAGATTCAGGGATTGGTAATGATAAGTTAACAGAGAAGCAAAAGAAAATTTTTGGCGTATGGGAAGAGTCCAAACTGACTGAGGGGCTTGCCACCCATTCATTGACCTCGGAAGATATTGATATTATTTGTATGACGCATTTGCACTTTGATCATGCTTGCGGGCTGACTAAGTGGGTGGAGGGCAAGCTGGTTCCTGCTTTTCCTAATGCTGATATTTATACAAGTGCGGTGGAGTGGGACGAAATGAGAAATCCTAACATTCGCTCCGTGAATACGTATTGGAAAGTAAATTGGCAACCCATTGTTCACCAGGTACATACGTTTAATGAAGAAGTTGAAATTGTTGAAGGGTTAAAAATGATTCATACGAGCGGTCATAGTGATGGTCACTCTATCGTTTTCTTCGAAGATGGAGACGAAACTTTCATTCACATGGCCGATTTAATGCCAACTCATGCTCATCAAAATACACTATGGGCCTTAGCGTATGACGACTTTCCAGTGACGTCGGTGCACCAAAAAGAAAAGTGGATGAAACTTGGTTACCGTAAAAAAGCGTGGTATACGTTTTATCACGATGCATACTATCGAGCATTGAAATTTGATGAAGAGGGTAATGTTATTGAATCGCTGGCACGTCCCCAATCTTCCTATGAGTAAATAACACCCCCGACTTTAAGAAAGTCGGGGGTGTAGTCTTTTTAAGCCGTTTGTTCAGTTACGTCAATAATAGTACCTGTTTCAGAATCAATAAAGAATTCATACTGAGAAGTTTCCCCGTCTTGGTTCTTAGATATTCCTCCACGGTAAACGTCGTAATTAATACCATTTTTGTTTAATTCCTCAGGCTTCATGTAAATCCAAGAACCACTAATCGGCCCCTGTTTTTTAAATGCTTCTTTGGCAATTTTTAGAGCTTTTTCTGGAGTGACGCCTTGTTTGTTAGCCACTTGTTCTTTTACGACATAACCTGCAAGTGCTCCAACACCAGCGGCTATGGCAACTTTTTTCCAATTCATAGTTCACTCACCTCTAATCAATATACTAACACTCAGTATACTAGATATCACATTAAAAGGAAATTAAAACCTACAATCGATAATGTAGAAACGAAAGGCATTTTTAGGTAAACTATAAGAAGATGGAAATAAAGGAGATGTACATAAATGAACCAAGTAACCCAAGATCTTTTTAAAACGCTTACTGAATTGCCTGGTGCTCCTGGTAATGAACATCTGGTACGAAAGTTTATGAGAGAAGAATTGAACAGGTACTCAGATGAAACGATTCAAGATGGTTTAGGCGGAGTTTTTGGTGTTAGAAAATCGAAAGGTCCTCGAGTAATGGTTGCTGGTCACATGGATGAAGTGGGTTTTATGGTGACTCAAATTACTAAGAATGGCATGATTCGCTTTCAAACATTAGGCGGTTGGTGGAATCAAGTCCTTCTTGCTCAGCGTGTTCAAGTAGTAACTGAGCAGGGGCCAGTTACTGGAGTTATTGGATCTATTCCTCCTCACAACTTAACACCTGAACAGCGGAAGAAACCGATGGAAATAAAAAACATGCTCATTGATATTGGTGCTGATGATAAAGAAGATGCTCAGAAGATTGGTATTAAACCAGGGCAGCAAATTATTCCCGTGTGTCCTTTTACACCTATGGCAAATCAAAAGAAGATATTAGCTAAAGCCTGGGATAACCGCTATGGCTGTGGGCTGGCTATTGAATTACTTAAAGAGTTAAAAGACGAAAAAATACCAAATCAACTATACTCAGGAGCTACTGTGCAGGAAGAAGTTGGATTGCGCGGAGCTCAGGCCTCTTCTAATATGATTGATCCAGATGTTTTTTATGCGCTGGACGCTTCTCCTGCAAATGATATGAGTGGTGATGATAAAGAATTTGGTCAATTAGGCAAGGGGGCCCTTTTAAGAATATTAGACAAGTCGATGGTGACGCATAGAGGAATGAGAGATTTTGTGCTAGACACTGCTGAAACGCATGATATTCCTTATCAGTATTTTATTTCTCAAGGAGGAACTGATGCTGGGAGGGTGCATATTGCTAACGATGGAGTTCCTTCTGCAGTTGTAGGAATATGTTCAAGGTATATTCACACCTCTTCTTCTATTATTCACGTAGACGACTATGCAGCAGCTAAAGAATTAATTGTACGACTCGTGAAGTCAACGGACCAAAATACCGTTGATTATATTAAGGCCAATAGTTAATGAAAAAATAAAGCCGCGTACGGCTGCCAGCCTGTGAGGCTTTATGTTACGATAGTGAAACGAGATTAGATTGAGGCAGGTGGACGTTGAGTGAAGATCTTTATTGGATCGACCAATCCTACAAAAGTAGAAGCTGTAAAACGTGTATTCTCTAACGATGATGTATCAAGTGTAGAAGTCGAATCAAAAGTAGCTGCTCAACCTTTTTCTGATGAAGAAACATTAGAAGGAGCTGTGAATAGGGCTCGTGAGTGCGCTACAATGAAAAAAAGTGAACTGGGGATCGGTCTTGAAGGCGGCGTTATGGAAATTGATGACGACTTGTTCCTTTGTAATTGGGGAGTGTTAGTCGATCAAAAAGAAAACATTTATCGAGCAAGTGGTGCTAGAATTCCCTTGCCTGATGAAATTAAAGAAGGATTACAAACAGGAAGAGAACTAGGTGAACTTATGGATGCTTATGCGTCTAGTGCTAATGTAAGTAAGCATGAAGGAGCCATAGGTATTTTTACCAATGGGGTTATTAAAAGAGAAGAAATGTTTACTCATGTCGTTAAACTTCTAAAAGGCCAGTGGGAACATGATAAGCACCAATAATAAGAACATCCCTGCAAATTTAGGGATGTTCTTTCTTTTACTCGTATACATAGGCTAAGACGTCTAAAGCTTGATCTATTGACTCTACAGTTACATTCGCCTGGTTCGATAATTCCTTTAATGGATGAATTAACGATTCAGGCCGGACTAAAATTAATGGTTTATTTCCTTTTAAAGCTAACCCAGCGTCTAAAGCTGTATTCCATTGTTTGTAGCTTTCCCCAAACAGAGCAATTACTGCGTCTGATTTCTCTAGGAGAAGTTGAGTTCTAAAATTATTAATATCAGATGCAGCCTCATCTGTGAATACTTTACCTGGTTGTTCACCTAAAATATCTTCTCCCACTTGGTCAGATCGTTCATGATTTTCTTGGGGGCCAACAAATGTAACAGGCAGCTCTCTTTCTTTTGCCTTCGTCCTTACTTCATCTCTCCAATTGTCATGTATTTGACCAGCTAAATATACAGTAAATTCCATAGGATTCATCCTCCTCTTGTTTTCTACGTTTAGTATGTTCATAGAATGCTAAATCTGTCTAGTCATAACTATTCAAATTGACAGAATTTTCATTTATGATATTTGATGGGCTTATTCCAAAAGCGACGTGCTGACCGTTGAAACGAATATTTTTGCCTATCTTTTCTACAGACAATAATTGAGAAACAGGGGTCTTGAACTTGTTTAGCAAAAAAATACGAGGAAAAACTAATAGAAAGAAAAGAATAAATGCTCATCCGTTTAGTGTCTTTACACTTGTAAAAACTTAATGTAATATAAAACCGTTGTGAAAGGGGGAATTTAAGTGAATGAATTTTTGAATAAAAAAGGAGTACATATCTCGTTTCATGCTTATTTTATAACAGCTTTAAGTTACATGGCGTTAGGGTTATTTTCTTCTCTGATCATAGGTTTGATCATCCAGACTATTGGTGAACAATTGAATATAGCTGCTTTTATGGATATGGGAAGTTTTGCGATGGATTCTAAGATATGGGGGGGAGCGATTGGAGCAGCCATTGCTTACGGATTAAAAGCTCCTCCTCTAGTTATTTTCGCAGCGCTGTTTAGTGGTGCTTATGGTGCAGAATTTGGCGGACCTGCAGGCAGTTATGTATCTGCCTTAATCGCAGCAGAGTTTGGTAAATTAATTAGTAAAGAAACGAGAATAGATATTATTCTAACCCCATTCGTCACTATAATGATTGGATTTACAATTGGATCTTTCATAGGTCCCCCTATCGATCAATTTATGACAGGATTCGGTCAAGTTATTAATTGGGCGACAATGCAACAGCCTGTCATTATGGGAATAATTGTAGCTGGTTTAATGGGTATCGCACTTACCGCTCCTATTTCAAGCTTAGCTATCGCTTTAATGTTATCCATAGATGGAATTGCCGCGGGAGCTGCAACGGTAGGATGTGCCGCTCAAATGATTGGTTTCGCCACGATTAGTTATCGTGACAATGGTATAGGAGGAGCAATTGCCCAAGGAATAGGAACCTCTATGCTCCAAGTGGCTAATATTGTGAAAAAACCCATTATACTCATCCCCCCGACTATTGCAGGGGTGTTATTAGCTCCTATTGCTACTGTTTGGTTTCAATTTGAAAATAATGCAGCCGGCGCAGGAATGGGAACGAGTGGGTTCGTTGGCCAAATAATGACGTTTGAATCGTTAGGGTTCTCATGGGAAGTCGTTGGTGGGATTATTTTATTGCATTTTATAGGGCCTGCCATTATTAGTTTACTTCTTGCTGAATGGTTTAGGAGAAAAGGATGGATTAAACCAGGAGACATGATAATTGATTATGAATAAACTTATGCTAAAATAACAAGCGGAGGTGCCGATATGATTAATCTAAAATCTGATGAACAATTACATGAAATAATAAATGACAGTAAAGCAATATTACTATTTTCAGCGGACTGGTGCCCGGACTGCCGAGCCATCGAGCCTATTCTCCCAGAGATTGAAGATGAATTCTCGGAGTGGACCTTCGTTTATGTAGATCGAGATCAGTACATACATATTTGTGCAGAAAATGATGTGTTTGGTATTCCAAGTTTTCTTGCTTATCACAACGGTGAAGAAGTTGGAAGGTTTGTCAGTAAAGAAGCTAAAACAAAAGAAGAAATTGAAAATTTCATTAAAAATCTTAATGTGTAACAAGCTGACATTATTCAGCTTGTTTTCTTTTTGGGTTTATCGTTTTCGTTTCTTGCAGCAAATTGTGCTAAAATAGACAACGGATTAAACCTCTTCATTTCTAAGGAGGAACATCAGATATGAAAATAACGAGTATAAAAATGAAGAAAATTTTAGAAGAACGTTTTCAAAGAGAAGACTGGAAAACCATTTTTAATCGAGATAAAGATACATTTCGAATTGAATGGAAAGACTCTGGTAAAGGCATTACCATTACGCTCCCAAACGTTATCGCTAAATATGAAAGACGCGGCGAACCCGCTGTAGAAGAGTTGGCGGACCATGTTGAAGAAGCGCTGCGTATCATGAATGAAACTCATTCGTTAAATGGCAAGGAAAAGAATATTTTCCCGGTTATTCGTGCGGGATCTTTTCCAACCGAAACTGATAGTGGTAAAAAGCTAGTGTACGCGGATCATACGGCGGAAACCCGTATTTATTACGCACTAGACCTTGGGAAATCTTATCAATTCATTGATAAAGAAATGGTGAAACGTGAAAACTGGTCTGAAGAACGCTTAAAAGAGGTAGCGAGCTTTAACGTGCGTTCGCTTCCCGTAGATATGAAAAAGGACACTGTATATGGGAATGATTTTTACTTTCAATCAACCCGTGACGGTTATGATGCAAGTCGTATATTAAATGAAGTGATGCTCGAAAAAATGAAGGCAGAGTTTGAAGGTGAGTTAGCTATTAGTATCCCGCATCAAGATGTTATTATTTTTGCGGATATAAAGAATTCTGAAGGGTATGACATTTTAGCTCAAATGGCGATGAAATTTTTTGCCGAGGGGACGGTCCCCGTTACTTCTCTCTCCTTCTTATACGAAGATAAAACTTTAGAACCAATATTTATCTTGGCCCAGAAAAAACCAAAAGAAAAGCGAAAGGAAGATTAAGCATGAATGTTTTTTATAATCCTAATGGGATTGGAGACGTTTTAATTATACCTGTGAAACAGGGGGAACGACTTGCTGTCACTTACGATAAGTTTGGTGATATTGTCAAAATCACGGATCAAAATGACGGTTCTTTACTTGGTTATAATATATTCCAGGCATCTAACTATTTTAATTTTGCTGAGCACGGCAAGCTGCAAATGACAGAAGAAATCCTCGATCAATTAAAAAATTTATTTAAAAGAAATAATATAGAGGATTCTTTAGAGTTTGATTTATCTCCAAAATTTGTTGTAGGTCATGTGATAACGAAGGATTCACACGAAAATGCTGACAAGCTAAGTGTTTGCCAAGTAGATGTAGGAAAAGAGACTCTGCAGATTGTCTGCGGTGCTCCAAACGTAAAGGAAGGTCAAAACGTGGTAGTGGCAAAAGTTGGGGCTGTAATGCCAAGCGGTATGGCAATAAAATCAACTGAACTACGCGGTGTACCATCCGCAGGAATGATATGTTCGGCTAAAGAACTTGGGTTAAAGAACGCTCCCCAAGAGAAAGGGATTCTTGTTTTAACTGGTGAAGAAAAACCTGGCCAACCATTCGAATTTTAATAGAAAGAAGCAAAGGGCCCTTAAGAACTAAGCCCTTTGCTTCTTTTTATTTATCAAAAAAATTTTAAATAGAATGTAAACCAATTTTTGTTTAAAACCTGTTAAAATAAGAATTAACTATACTTATATAGAGAGAAAAGGAAAGTGTGAGAATATCATGTGGAATCAATTTAAAAATAAATTTAAAGGCTTCTTTGATGATGAGCAAAATCGTGATTTTAAAAACTCGAAACAACCAGGCAGCGAGAAAGAGTATAAAGAATTAAATGCTAATACAAAGATGACCTACCGATATCCAAAGCAGGGTAATTTTCGCTTTCCTGTTATTCCGGATCAATCGGGATCCTCAGAACAAACAGAACAGAGTAGTGAACGACCGGTTCGAAGAAGAGAGAGGAATAAAAGTAAAGATAGAGAACAGTTAAAACCAAAGCATTCACAGGAAAGGTATCGTTATGAAGGTCAAAAAAATCAAGGCAAGAAGGAAGAGGAGTTGCCTGAGACTTCTTCTATTCCGTTTACACCTACTGACGTTCCTTCGCCTGTATATGGGTTTCATCCTCGTTCCACTCCAGCGACAAATTATGAAAAGCAAGCGGATCAAGTTGATAAAACTGGTAAAACTGCCCGTATGGAACAATCTCGTTATGATGAAGAGCACTGGCAAAGTGTACGTCAACGTGTTCTAGGAAAAATAGAATCAAGTAAACGCGCGAAAAAACGTAAGGAAGATGGGGAAACTGAAGCTGCGGCAAGTGTTGATTCTGAAGTGGAAGAAAAGCCTTCTTCTGAGAGAACAGAGGAGGAGCGTACGTTTCAAGGGGAAGAAAACGCATTTAATTCCATAGACAGCTATTTGAATCAAGAGGAAGAAACCCATTCGAATGAGGAAAAGCAAGAGCAGCGTACATTTCATGATATAGAAAGCCCACTTCATGTAGAAGACAGCTTTATGGATCAAGAGAAAGAAACTCATGCAAATGAACAAAGTGAGTTTCAGGATACAGTCAGCGGAATGGATCAAGGGGAAGAAACGGATACGGTTGAGGAAAAAGAGGAACAAAGTTTAGTTCAAGTTAGAGAAATACCGGATAAATCGGAAGAATTGATTCAGAAGCCAGAGCGGGAAATTCATACTGATGAGCAGGAAGAAGGCGGATCAAATAGTAGAGAAAATAAGCAGATTGAGAAGCAAACCGACTCAAAAGAAGAGGATAACGAAACAAAAAAGGAAAGCAGACCTTTGGTTAAAGAAAAGAATGCAGAAAGAAAAAGTGTTCCATTTAATGTAGTGATGACCCCTAGAGATAAACGCTCTAGAGACCAGCAAAAAAAAACTCTAAATAAGGGAACTGGTAAGCAACAGAAGAGTAATGATAAATACTTTTCAGAGCGTCCACTTCCCCAGGCAACGCCTCTTCACTTATTAAATGACAAAAAGCCTAAATCTTCAGAAGACGATGGATGGATTCGCTCTCAAATGGAACTGTTAGAGAATACGCTTCGTCAATTCCATGTAAGGGCAAAAGTTGTCCATGCCATGAAAGGCCCGGCAGTAACTAGATTTGAAGTCCAGCCTGAGCCAGGTGTAAAAGTAAGTAAAATTACTAATTTGGCCGATGACATTAAGTTAAGTTTGGCAGCCCGTGATATTAGAATCGAAGCACCAATTCCAGGCAAACAAGCTGTTGGTATTGAAGTCCCTAATCGTAAACCTGAAATGGTTGGTTTGCAGGAGATTTTTGCTTCAAACGCATTTACCCATGATTCTTCCCCGTTATCTGTAGGGTTAGGGTTAGATATTGGCGGAGATTCAGTTGTAACCAATTTAAAGAAAATGCCTCATGGTCTAATTGCTGGAGCAACTGGCTCTGGAAAAAGTGTATGTATCAATACAATTCTCATTAGCCTGCTTTATAAAGCGCATTATGATGATGTGAAATTTTTACTGATTGATCCTAAAATGGTAGAGTTAGCTCCGTATAACGGGCTTCCGCATTTAGTTTCCCCCGTTATTACAGATGTTAAAGCAGCTACTTCCGCATTAAAGTGGGCGGTTAAGGAAATGGAAGAACGGTACGAGAAATTTGTAGCCGAGGGAGCAAGAGATGTAGAACGTTACAATGAAAAAATGATTCAGCAAGGGCGTCAGACAGAGAAGTTACCTTATTTAGTTATCGTGATAGACGAGCTGGCTGATTTAATGATGGTATCGCCTCAAGATGTAGAGGATGCGATATGTCGAATTGCACAAAAAGCAAGAGCTTGTGGAATTCACCTCCTACTGGCTACCCAACGTCCATCCGTAGACGTTATCACAGGGCTGATAAAAGCCAACATTCCTACGAGGATAGCCTTTAGTGTGTCTTCTCAAGTAGACTCGCGTACAATTATAGACACGGGTGGCGCCGAAAAGTTATTAGGTAAAGGTGATATGCTGTTTATAGAAAATGGTGCAGGTCAATCTGTTCGTATTCAAGGAGCATTTGTTTCAGATGATGAAATTGAACGAGTAACAAACTATGTAAAGAAAGTTGCTCCGCCGAATTATTTATTTGAGCAGGAAGAATTAATAAAACAAGTTTCAAATGAAGAATCTACTGACGAACTTTTCGAACAAGCTGTTCAGTTTGTTATGGAACAGAACGGGGCGAGTGCTTCATTACTTCAACGTCGATTTAAAGTGGGGTACAATCGGGCGGCGAGACTCATTGACCAAATGGCCGATTATGGAATTATTTCAGAAGCTAAAGGCAGTAAACCTCGTGATGTATTGCTAACACCTCAGCAAGTAGAAGATATGATGGTTTGAGCTTGTGGACTTGTTAAAAAAGACTTAATTCTATATGATAAATTAAGAATACCACTCTGGTGAATGAACCTATTGTTTAAGGAGTTACGTCATGGAAAAAGAAATTGCAAGAAAGCTAAATGGTGAAATTTCGCGTTTAACCAATCAAACCTTTAAGTTTGATGAACGAGTGGCTGAAGGATGGTTTTCAGCTGTTTATTTTCTAAAAACAAAAGAAATCGTTGAACATCATTTGAATGACAACGTAGTAACTATGCAATTTTTTCAAAAAGGCCACGCCGTTCTTTGTGGAACAGATGAAGCCATTGCACTCATTCATACTTTTTCTGACCACCCAGAAAAGTTAGAGATTCATTCATTAAAAGATGGAGATCGGATCGAACCTTATGAAACCGTACTAACGATTACGGGACCATACCAATACTTCGGGTATTTAGAGGGGATTATCGATGGAATTTTAGCGAGACGCACATCAGTCGCAACAAATGTGTATGATGTCGTGAAAGCAGGCAGAACTTCTGGTAAACAAAAACCTATTATATTTATGGGCGATCGTGATGATCATTTTACCCAGCAGGCTGGAGACGGTTACTCTGCTTTTATAGGAGGTTCTACAGCACAGGCGACGCATGCCATGAATGAATGGTGGGGTAAAAAAGGGATGGGCACAATGCCTCACGCTTTAATTCAGATGTTTAAAGGAGATGTAGTCACAGCAACAAAAGCTTATAAACAGCAATTTCCTGAGGATGAATTGATGGCATTAGTAGACTATAACAATGACGTTATTACCGATTCATTAAAAGTTGCTAGAGAATTTAGAAGCGAATTAAAAGGTGTACGACTTGATACTTCCCGTAATCTTGTGGATAAGTATTTTCTTAGAAATCAACATTTAATGGGAACCTTCGATCCCCGTGGTGTAAACCCTGAACTAGTGTTTGCTTTACGCAGGGCGCTAGATGAAGAAGGATTTCAACATGTAAAGATCGTTGTGAGCGGAGGATTTACAGAAGATCGAATTCGTGCTTTTGAAGAAATGAAGGTACCCGTAGACATGTACGGGGTTGGCGGCAGTCTTCTTAAAATTGGAATAGGATTTACTGGAGATAACGTTATTATGAACGGTGATCATGAAGCTAAGGAAGGACGGCGTTACAAACCGAATCCTCGCTTGGAGAGAGTTCCTTTTCTTGAAGATAACTAAAGACTATATTATTAGAAGCTTGCTCTTTTTGGAATCTTTAAAGGGAGTAAGCTTCATGTCGTTTAGCGCTTTTTATCAAAGAGGTAACGTGTTAGAATAGGATATTGATTAACTTAAAATACTCAGAATATGTACGAGTACTCAATCGCATGCTAAGGAAAGTTACATATAATACTTAAAGTGTTCCACTTTATTTTGGAGGTACTGGTTTATGACGACTTACCATTTTGTTGGTATTAAAGGAACTGGGATGAGTGCTCTGGCACAAATCCTTCATGATTCTGGAGAAACAGTTCAAGGTTCAGATATAGATAAATACTTTTTCACCCAAGAAGTTTTAGAGGAAAAGAACATCCCTGTAATGCCATTTTCTCAAGAAAACATAAAAGACAGGTTAACCGTTATTGCAGGAAATGCTTTTAAGGATGATCATGAAGAGATTATTAAAGCTAAGGAATTAGGTCTTCCATATTACCGTTACCATGAGTTTCTTGGAGAATGGTTAAACAAATTTACAAGCATAGCTGTAACTGGGGCTCACGGGAAAACTTCAACTACTGGACTGCTTTCTCATGTGTTAAAAGAGAATTACCCAACATCTTACTTAATTGGTGATGGCACAGGTAGAGGAAATGAAGATAGTAAATATTTTGTTTTTGAGGCATGTGAATATCGGAGACACTTCCTAGAGTATTATCCTGATTACGCGATAATGACAAATATTGACTTTGATCATCCAGATTATTTTACGAGCATTGAGGATGTCTTCCAAGCCTTTCAACAGATGGCCAAACAAGTGAAAAAAGGAATTATTGCTTGTGGAGACGATGATCACTTGCAGCATATTCAAGCAAACGTACCCGTTCTTTACTACGGTTTAGCAGATACTAATGACTTTCAAGCACAAAACATTCAAGAAGATGAAAATGGAACTACTTTTGATGTGTTTGTGAGAAATACATTCTATGCAACGTTTACTATTCCTCAATATGGCACACACACTGTGCTAAATGCATTAAGTGTTATTGCCATCTGTCACTATGAGGAAATGAGTGTGGAACAAATTCGTAAGCTGGCTACGTTTAACGGTGTGAAGAGACGTTTTACAGAAAAAAATTGGAACGACCAAATTCTTGTTGATGATTACGCTCATCATCCGATTGAAATTACAGCTACAATTGATTCAGCACGCAAAAAGTATCCTGAGCGAGAAGTTGTCGCTATATTTCAGCCCCATACATTTACTCGAACGAAGACGTTTTTAAAGGAATTCGCAGAAAGCCTTAAATTAGCTGATGCTGTTTACTTGTGTGATATATTTGGTTCTGCTCGTGAAAATAGTGGTAAATTAACTATTGAAAACTTACAGGAGTTAATTCCTGAAGCACAAATTTTAGATGTTTCTGAGACAGCTCACCTGGCTGAGCATAGCGAAGGAGTTCTTCTATTCATGGGAGCAGGAGATATTCAAAAATTCCAGCGTGCATATGAGCAAGTAAATTAATAAGGGAAGGCGTGTAAACTTTTTACGCGCTTTTCCAATTAATTAAAATAAAAATAAAGGGTTTCTTAAACATATGGCGAATATAAAATTAAACCAAAATAGTTTATAATTTACTGTTTTGGGTAAATACTAATGTGGTAAATACATATGTGGAGGAGTGTACCTTGGATATGGTTATCATCTTGTACATCTCGGCATTAATAGCAGCCGTGGCGTTTAGTGTGCTGGTTATTTTTCTAGCAAGAACGCTGACAGCTGTCCGCCGGACTATGAATAACGTTGCTGATACCCTCGAGGGGGTTGAGAAACAAATGGAGGGAATGACCTTAGAAACGACAGCTTTACTAAACAAAACAAATAAATTAGCTGAAGATGTCGGGGAGAAGTCCCAAAAGTTAAATACTCTCGTGGACGGGGTAAAAGGGATAGGAGATTCAGTACAGGAGTTTAATCATTCTATACGTTCCATATCTCGAGGTTTAAGCCATTCTGCACAGGACCACACAGACTCCGCTGCTCAAGCTATTAAGTGGGGTCAAGTTGCTATTAATTTATGGAAGAAAGCAAAGAAAGAGGACTTAAATTAAACAGGAGGTAATGTACAATGACTACAGAAAACAATCAATTTAACAAAGCTGAAGAGAAAAACAGTACTGCCGGAAGAGACTTTGTATTCGGGTCACTTATCGGTGGTGTTGTAGGCGCGGTAGTTGCTCTACTAATGGCACCTAAATCAGGTAAAGAACTAAGAGGAAATATTAACGAGAGCTCAAACGAATGGAAGGCCCGTGCGGGTGAATGGAAAGACCGTGCGGTAGAGTCATCTTCTCAGCTCTCAAAAAATGTTTCCGAGAAGTCTCAGGAGTTTGGAGCTAAAGTAAAAGATTCTACTAAGAACATTCAAGACAAGGTTAAAGGCAGTAAGTCCAGTGAAGATGAAGAAGCAGAGAAGGCGGCGCAGGAAGTTGCAGAAGCCATTGAAGAAGCTGCACAAGAGCTTGAAAAGCAGCAAAGTTCAACAACTTCATCTAATATCTAAAAACAAAAACAGAGGCGGCTTTTCGCCTCTGTTTTTATAATACATAAAATTGGAGGATGAAGAATGATTAAATTAATAAGCAGTGAGAGAGAATGGGAAGAGTTAACACAAGATCAAGCGACATTTTTTTTATTGAAACACAGCTTAACGTGTCCAATAAGTTCAAATGCTAAAAGAGAGTACGAAAGGTTTAGTGAGAAATCAGACACACCTTGTTATTTATTGCATGTACAGGAAGCAAGACAACTGAGTAACTTCATACAAACAGAGTATAGAGTGCGTCATGAGTCTCCACAGGCACTTTGTTTTAAACAAAAGGAACCTGTATGGCACGCAAGTCATCACAACATTACGGAGGAAGCTTTGCAGGATGTGGTGAAAGGGTTATAAAATTCAAAAGAAATTTTAGCGAATATTTCTATAAAGGGTGACAACAGCTCTAATATTAGCTATAATTGTCCCTAATTATCTATGAAAGTATTATAATAATTAGTACAACAAAATTTTAGGAGGATTCAATATGAGTAACCAACAATTAGATGAGCTGCGCGGTCAGCTTGAAGAGGTCAATTTGCAGCTTTTGAATTTAATCAATAAACGCGGTGAACTGGTAAAGGATATTGGTCAAATTAAGGAGAAACAAGGTATGAACCGTTTTGATCCTGTCCGTGAGCGCGTAATGTTTGATCAAATTACAGAAAATAATGATGGCCCATTTGAAGACTCCACGATCACACATTTGTTTAAGGAGATTTTTAAGGCGGGTCTTGAATTGCAAGAAGATGATCATAGAAAAGCACTTCTCGTTTCTCGTAAGAAAAAGCCCGAAGATACAATTGTTGATATTAAGGGCGACCGTATTGGTGATGGCAATCCACACTTTGTTATGGGACCATGTGCGGTAGAAAGTTATGAACAAGTGTCACAAGTTGCTGAAGCTGTTAAGAAACAAGGAATTAAATTGCTGCGCGGAGGAGCGTTTAAACCGCGTACTTCCCCATATGATTTCCAAGGATTAGGTCTAGAAGGGCTGAAAATCCTAAAAGAAGCAGCTGATGAACATGATTTAGCTGTGGTTAGTGAAATTGTAAACCCTGCAGATATTGAGAAAGCAGTCGATTACCTGGACGTAATTCAAATCGGAGCACGTAACATGCAGAATTTCGAGCTATTGAAAGCAGCCGGCTCTGTTAATAAGCCGGTGCTTCTAAAACGCGGTCTTTCTGCGACAATCTCCGAATTTATAAACGCTGCTGAATATATTATTTCACGCGGAAACGAAAACATTATCTTATGTGAACGCGGTATTCGAACTTATGAAAAAGCAACGAGAAATACGTTAGATATTTCCGCAGTACCTATTTTGAAACAAGAAACACATCTTCCTGTTCTTGTAGATGTTACTCATTCTACTGGACGAAGAGACTTGCTTCTTCCAACAGCTAAAGCAGCACTAGCTGTAGGGGCAGATGGAGTAATGGCTGAGGTACACCCAGATCCAGCAGTAGCCCTTTCAGATTCAGCTCAACAGATGGATATCCCAACCTTCGAAAACTTCATGGCAGAGCTGAGAAAACAATAAATGAATCAAGTCAGGCTAGTGAAATAGCCTGACTTATTTTTTTGTTGTATGAAAATCCGTTATAATAGGGAAGGTATTCATATACAAGAAGATTCACTCGAAGATTGCGGAACGAGTACAACTATCGTATGATTATTTTATTAACATGTCGTCAATCGATTGACGAAGGAGGAAGAAGTATGAATGTAACAATATATGATGTAGCAAGAGAAGCAAATGTATCAATGGCAACAGTTTCCAGAGTAGTCAATGGAAATCCGAACGTAAAGCCAGCCACAAGAAAAAAAGTCCACGAAGCTATAGAACGCTTAGGATACCGTCCAAACGCAGTTGCCAGAGGACTGGCTAGTAAAAAAACAACTACGGTGGGTGTCATCATTCCCGATATTTCCAGCATCTTTTTTGCGGAATTGGCAAGAGGAATTGAAGATATTGCAACCATGTATAACTATAATATTATTTTAAGTAACTCGGACCAAAACAAAGATAAAGAGTTGCACCTGATCAATGCGATGCTGGGCAAACAAGTAGACGGTCTTGTGTTTATGGGTGGGAAAATAACTGATGATCATACCCGTGAATTTAAAAATGCATCGGTTCCTGTTGCGTTAGCAGCAACGATTGATGAGTCTGGAGAAACACCTTCTGTTAATATTAATTATGAGCATGCTGCTTATGAAACAACAGAACTGCTCCTTTCCCACGGTCATAAACGGGTAGGCTTTGTATCTGGTCCTGAAAATACAGAAATTAACACTCAAAAACTTGAAGGATATAAAAAAGCTTTACGTGATCAGGGGATAGATGTAGAAGAAGCGCTTATTACCACAGGAGACTATTCCTATGATTCAGGGCTGGAAGCCTTTGATCAGCTTTGGAGCTTGCAAGATAAGCCGCAAGCCGTTTTCGTAGCTTCTGATGAAATGGCATTAGGTGTAATCCACGGGGCGCAGGATAACGGATTAAATGTTCCTGAGGATATTGAAGTGTTTGGGTTTGATAACACTCGTTTAGCTACAATGGTCCGTCCAACTTTATCAACAGTTGTTCAGCCTATGTATGATATTGGGGCTGTAGCGATGAGACTGCTAACGAAGTTTATGAATAAAGAAGAAGTAGAAGAACAAAATGTAACTTTACCACACCGAATTATTGAAAGAAACTCAACTCGTAACAATTAGTGCCGATATAAATACTGTAATGGTATTTGTGAATCGGGGAGAGAGTTGAATGAGTAAAAGAGATTTCTTAACTCCAATAGGGATTACTCTTGGATTTATTATGGTGATGTTCGGGATATTGACCAATGCTGGATTAGATGGCGTTACTTCTTTTATTCAAGTATCGTCCATTGTGATTGTACTAGGCGGGTTAATAGCTGCACTTTTAGTAAACTTTAACGTAAATGAAGTCAAGCTAACGTTCAGAGTAGTTAGAGAAGCTTTTAAAAAAAGTGATATGAATATCAAGGAATTAATCCAATTGTTTGTACGATTATCTGAGAGAGCTCGACGAGAAGGTTTACTAGCTCTTGAAGCTGAGCTTGAGGAAGTTGAGGATCCTTATATAAAAAAAGGAATCCTGCTAGCGGTGGATGGTATTGAACCTGAAGTCATCAATGACATTTTAAGTGCTGAGATTACTGCTTTAGAAGAACGTCATTATAAAGGTCGTACGATTATTGAAAAGGCAGGGGAATTTGCACCCGCATGGGGGATGATTGGGACGCTCATCGGTCTCGTTCTTATGCTGCAATCTTTAACAGATCCCGAAACCCTTGGGCCTAAAATGGCTGTGGCTCTTCTTACAACTTTATATGGAACACTGCTTGCTAACCTGGTGTTTCTTCCAATGGCAGGCAAACTAGCGAACAAAACGGATGAAGAGATTTTTGCTAAGCAAGTTATTATTGAAGGGGTAATTGGTGTTCAATCCGGTCAGAACCCAAAGCTTTTAGAAGAGAAGTTGAGTGCTTTTCTATCAGAAGAGGATAGACTTGTCCCAGAGGATCTTATAGATGAAGAGGAACAAGTAAAGGAAGCAGCCAATGAAGCTTAAAAGGAGACATCGGCGCAGTTCGAAAGGCTCTCCAAAATGGATGACTACTTACGCGGATATGATTACTCTGATTCTTGTGTTTTTTATCTTACTTTTTTCCATGTCACAAATTAACTTAGTGAAATTTGATGCAGTAGCCGAATCGTTTAGAAATCAGATGATCTTTGATTTCTACCCTTCACCAATTGAAAATGAGAACCCAACGCAGCAATCAAAGATTGAAGAAAAGGGCGAAGAGAGTAACGAATTTGACGAACCTGTTGAGGCTGCAGATAGAGAGAAAGAAGAAGCAGCTGGCGATGAAGAAATGGGAAATTCCGACTTAGATGAACTCGTTGAAGAAGTTGATGAGTTCCTTGAGAGCAATGATTTACAGGATATTATCTCTGCTACTCGAACTGACCGAGGTGTGGTTTTAGTTTTGCAGGAGCAATTGTTGTTTGAAACAGGGGAAGCGGATATTTTACCGTCGGGCGAACCATTCTTAACAAAAGTAGGACAACTGTTAGAAAACATACCTAATCATGTAAAAGTAGAAGGCCATACTGATAATCGGCCAATTTCTACGATTCAGTACCCGTCCAACTGGGAATTATCTGGAGCTCGGGCGGGAAGTGTTATTCGGTTTCTAACTACAAATACTGATCAATTAAACGGGGAAAGAATTTCAGCTGCTGCCTATGCTGATACTCGCCCTGTTGCTTCTAATGACAACGAAGAGAATTATAGAAAAAACCGACGAGTAGAGATCGTTATTTTAGACCCTGATTATTCCTCGTAAATGACAAAAAAGACTCCCGGAGAGGGAGTCTTTTTTGAATGTATTAACGAGAAGAGTCAAACTTTTTTTGATTATGAATAAATTGCATACAACTGTTCAAGATCTTTTTATTTTTTTCAGTGATCTCTTGTTTTCTAGGGATCTCTTTATAAGCCTGCTCAGGATCTTGCCATTCACCAGGTAGCTCTACTGGCGATTGTTTTTGCCACTCTGTTACCCATTCTGCAGGCAGCTTCCCGGAGAACGGTTGTCCCGTAGCCATCACTTTCCATACTTGAGCCCATGCTCGAGGAACCACTCGCCAGATGTCGTAGCCTCCGCCCCCTAATGCTACCCATCTGCCTTCACAAAATTCATGAGCTAATTCATGAGCAATAGCTGGAATTTGCTCATATATTTTCATCGTTGAACATAGGTGGGTTAACGGATCCAAGAAATGAGCATCAGCCCCGTTTTGAGTAATGATAATGTCTGGTTGAAAATATTCAACAATCTCCCTGAAAGCGTATTCATATAGTTCTAAAAAAGATTCATCTTCTGTAAAGGCATCAATAGGTAAATTAAAAGAATAACCATAGCCTTTTTTGAGACCTCTTTCATTTACGTTCCCCGTGCCTGGAAATAAATATCGGCCAGTTTCATGAATGGAAAAGGTACAAACGTTAGGGTCATCGTAAAATGCCCACTGAACCCCATCCCCATGGTGAGCATCTGTGTCCACGTAGAGAACCTTGAAGTCAGTATGTTCTCGAATATACTTTATACCTACAGCACCATCATTATAGATGCAAAATCCAGAGGCTTTTCGTTCAAAACCATGATGCAATCCGCCGCCTAAATTTAAGGCGTGGTCGGAATGACCTTTAATAACCGAATCAATAGCACTAAGTGTGCTTCCCACTAGCAAAGAAGAAGCTTCGTGCATTCCTTTAAACATAGGAGTATCTTCTGTCCCTATCCCATACTCTAACCCTTCATCTTCCGTTAATCCATTACGGCTGGCTCTTTTTACAGCATCTACATATTTCGAACTGTGAAAAAGTTTAAGCTCATCCTCTGTAGCTATTCTCGGCTCTAGTAATTGTTCTTTACTCAAAACTTTCTCTTTCTCAAGCAAATCTTTCGTCATCAACACTCTTAGTTGGTTAAACGGATGATCATCACGAAACTTATAGTTTATGAAGTCATCTGCGAATACAAATTTAGAGGAACAATTCATGGGGTCATCCCCGGCATCTTTGGCCAGAGGACTTCATATCCGTCCTCTTTAAGATCTTCAATGGTAGGTAAAGGGTTCATGGTCTGAATGCGAATGACGATAATTTTATATTGAGCGTCTGGCTTATAAGGGTAGATAAGAACAGAGCTGATATTCACTTTACGTTTTCCGAATACTTGCATTACTTGAGGAAGCATACCAGGTTTATTGAGGACTTTAATCTCAATTTGAGAGCTTTGTACATGAGTCCCGGTGAGTTGAATTAAAGTATGCAGCATATCTTTTTCAGTTATGATGCCGACGAGCTCTTCATTTTTAGTTACAGGAACACATGCTATTTCATGTTCATAAAAGATAGACGTTACTTCTTCTACAAAATCAAGAGGATGTACAGTAATAACGGGACTAGTCATAATCGTTTCAATTGGTTTTTTCAACTGGCCACCTTCAGAGATCTCATCTAATATTGAGGGGCTTGCATCCCTTACATCTCGATCCGAGACGATACCAATGACACAGTGGTTATAATCAACAATAGGGATATGCCGAATATGATGCTGGTTTAATAATTTTAAAGCCGTTTCAATGGAGTCTGAAGGAGTTAATGTAATTACGTCTGTCTTCATCACTTCTTCTACTAGCATTATTATTCCCCCTTCACTTTCCGGTATTGATTTCTCGTTAAAAATCTAAGTTCGTCAAACTGCTCAATGGATGATCGAGGGACATTTTCACCTATTCGTACCATTAAACAATTGGCAGGGTGAGAAATAATTTCGGGATCATCAGTTGGGGAAGGGGTTAGTCCGCCTGCACCCATCATTTTTTCCATAACGCGACGATAATCCCAAATACTTAATTTTGTTCCTTTTAAATCCCAGTGCCAATAGTACTCTGTAGAGATAATAATGTAATTTTCCATGAATGGGTCCAGCATAGATAATTCTAAAATCCTAGAACCTACACGGAATCCACGGAATTCGGGGACAACTTCAATCGCACCCAGCTCGATCAAATTATCCATATTACCTTCAGACCATCTTTCCATAGGATCAGGGTGGAGATAGGTAACATACCCTACTATCATCTGTTCATGAGTAGCTACTATAATTCTGCCTTCTTCAAATTCTGCAATACTTTTTAAAGCTTCGAATTGTTTAGCAGGAGGGCGAAAAGCATTTAGATCTTCATGAAAAGTATACTCGGATAGCTGGTCTGCTGATAAAGGACCCTGAATAGTCATAAATCCATAATCTGTTTCAAATGTTCTTTCATTAAAGTTTTTTTTATGTTCCATAGTGTCACCACCTATTTGGAAGATGAGAGCTTCATAGTTTTCATTATACATGAATACGAACGATTTTAAATTATCTAACAATAGAAAACTCCAGCCTTATATAAAGGGCTGGAGTTTATTTTTTATCTCAACTAAAAGTTATTAATCTTCATGAAATTTTTTATTCATCACCGCCGGAATCATCACCGCCGGAATCATCACCGCCGGAATCATCACCGCCGGAATCATCACCGCCGGAGTCATCACCACCGGAGTCATCACCACCGGAATCATCACCACCGGAATCGTCACCACCGGAGTCATCACCACCGGAGTCATCACCACCGGAGTCATCACTGCCGGAGTCATCACCACCGGAGTCATCACTGCCGGAGTCATCACCACCGGAGTCATCACCACCAGAGTCATCACCGTCGGAATCATCACCACTGCTGGAATTGTCTCCGCTAGTACTGTTTTCATTAGAATTATCTTGGTCAGAATCATTTTGTTCTGACTCTCCTGGGTTACCCACTTTAGTAGAAGAGGAGAGACTGGATGATTCTCCAAAGTAATCTACAGCACGGACTGCATAGATCCCATCATCTCCAGAAAAGTCATAACTCGTACCTCTCGTGCTTCCAATTCGTGAGAACGAGCCATTTGGTGAGGATGCGCGATATACTCGATAACCCACAACATCATCACTGGAAGAGTGGGACCAACTGATGGTCGATGAATTAGCTGATACTGATCCAGGAGCCGCTGGGCTTTCTCCATCATTTTCTACTTCATCACTTGATGCATTTGAACCCTCTCCAGATGGGAGAGCTACATTGTCCCACGCGCCTGAATCCGGTATTAAATGTTCTAGAGTTTCAGAAGAATCATAGTCATTCTCCTCAAGAAAGTCAGGCTTTATAACTACGCCGCCACCTTCATCAATAATAAACTCACTTGGCGTATTGTTGCCTGCAGGATATATATCTCCTTTTATTTCGACAAAGTCCCCATCCATCAAACTGTCATCTTCTTCAGAAGGAGCAAACTTAGAAATGTACATATCACTCTTAGACAGCCCTACTGATTCACATAAATCGGAGGCTAACAGTCCGGAAGTTTCACAATACGAACGTGTAACTATTCCATCGGGTTGTTCGAAATCACCCTCAGGAATCATAAGATCAGGTCTTACTTCTGATACGGCATTTACTATTTGAGCCCATAAGTCTGTATTTCTTCGGCTATACCCATTACGGCTTAACTGCTCCTGGAAGTCATAACCCATCCATGAACTCATAGTAACGTTAGGGTTCGTGGCAACAAACCACGCATCTTTATACTCTTGTGAAGTACCGGTTTTACCGGCCCAATCTACACCAGGGTTAGATAAGCGTCCTGGAACAGAGGATGCTGTACCAGAATCCAGGACATCCCGCATCATGTCAAGCGTCAAATAGGTTGCTTGAGGGCTGAAAACTTCCTCTTCTTCTGTTTCGTGTTCATAAAAAGTTTCTCCTTCTTTTGTTTCAATTCTTTCGATTATATAAGCGTCAACAAACTTACCGTTGTTACCAAAAGTCGCATAAGCGTTCGTGTTTTCTTCAACAGTAATTTCTGCTGAACCTAAGACTAACGATGGGTTGGTGTACTGGTCGTTGTTTAGTGAGGTAATCCCCATTTTATCTAAATATTTCTCGGCAGGATTTTCATCAATTATTCGCATATAAGCCTGAACTGCTGGAATGTTAGAGGATTCGGTTAATGCTTGGCGGGCAGATGTGAATCCTCCATAACCACCTCCGTAGTTTTTAATATCCCCTCCACCAGGATATTCATAAGGGACATTAGCAAAAACAGAGCCAGGATGTATTTCTCCTATATCAATACCTGGACCGTAACCTACTAATGGTTTCATCGTACTACCAGGAGATCGTTTTGCTTGAGTAGCATGATTTAACTCTTGTTGATGAAAGTCACGTCCTCCAATAAAACCAATAATTTTCCCAGTGGAGTTTTCGATTAGTGTGCTACCTACTTGTACGGGAATTTGAGTATCGACAAATTCACCTTCTTCATTTTGAACCGAGACAGTGCGGTCGGCTCCATAATTATTGTAATTGTCTTTAACTTCCTGCATCACATCATATACTTCTTTATCTACAGTTGTATGAATCTTGTACCCGCCTGAACTTAGTTGACGTTCAGCTAAGGCTTCGTATTCACTATTTAACTCTTCATCTTCAGCAAGATCTTCCATAGAATCTCCGTTTTCCTCTGCAAGTTGTTTAATCATTATGTCTTTAGCTCTTCTTTGAACTTCGTCTGTAAGGTAAGGATATTCGTCTCTAGATTTACTCTTGGGTTCAGCTAAACTATCTATTAAATCAAACTCTAGAGCTTCTTCATATTCTTCATCCGTAATGTAGTCTGCATCATGCATCCGACTTAATACATCTTCCATACGATTTAAGCCAGCTTGAAGTTCTTCTTCAGATTTAATTTCACCATTGTTTAAAAACGGAGTATAGCTAAAAGGGTTTTGTGGGAGACCTGCAATAAAAGCTGCTTGAGGTATAGTTAGCTCGTCAGGATTAATTCCGAATATTCCTTCAGCTGCTGTTTGAGCACCTGCTATGTTATCTCCGTTTGCGTTTCGGCCAAACGGTACGATATTTAAGTAGGCTTCCAAAATATCGTCTTTTTCAAAAAACTTTTCTACTCGCATGGCTATAAGTATTTCTTTTGCTTTACGCTCAAAAGATACTTCGTTTGTTAAGATTTGGTTTTTAACAATTTGCTGAGTGAGTGTACTGCCTCCGGTTTTTACCGAAGAGTTGGTTGCTTCTTGTACAATCGCTCGAAGAACGGCTTTAGGCACGACCCCATCATGTGTATTAAAATATTCGTCTTCAGTAGCAATCACAGCATTCGTTAAATTTTCACTAACATCACTAAGTGCTACTTCATCTCGGTAAAGGTCTGTTTGCACATCCCCGAGCAGCTCTTCATTGGCGAAATACACTTCAGAAGTTTCTTCGTAGTTGTAAATCTCTTCAGCCATGTCAGCCTGACTTCTTGTTGGTTCATCTTTGACAAGAGAAGCAAAATACCCTGCTCCGACTCCTCCGGCAAAAAATAATCCGATAATACCTATAATGATAAAAAATAAGATCACATTCCAGGCTACTTCATAACTGATTCTACTGTTCTTTTGGATTTTGCCACTTTGCCATAGTGCCTTCCAATCGACTTTATTTCGACCATTTTTTGGGTTGTTTGTCATTGCAAAACCTCCTAAATTCCACATTATATTATAACATACCCCATGGCTTACGGACATGATTCGATATAAAATCTGTTGCTTTTTGAAAAGGATTGTGCTAATAATAAAATACAGTTTAAGATAGAGCGATGAATGATTGCAGTAGGTAACTATTCCCTGTTTCAGAGAGCTGACGGCTGGTGAAAGTTGGCACATATTAGTTATTGAAGTACGGTCAGGAGCATTCTTCTGGTATGAATCAGAAGACGGTGTTATACCGTTATCAATTTGAGCGGCATAGGTTTATCTATGCAATCAGGGTGGTACCGCGACAAGACCTCGTCCCTTTTTAGGGAGAGGTCTTTTTTGTATGAAAAAATGAAGGAGTGCTTAGAAAAATGGATTTTTTACAGGATTTAGAAAAAAGAGGGTTAGTCAATCAAATAACCGATGAAGAAGGGTTGAGGAAGCATTTAACAAAGAATCAAGTCACTCTTTACTGTGGATTTGATCCAACAGGGGACAGCTTGCATATTGGACATTTATTACCCGTTTTATTGCTGAAAAGGTTTCAACAGGCAGGACATCGCCCTATTGCACTTGTAGGTGGAGGGACAGGGATGATCGGTGATCCTAGCGGCCGTTCAACGGAACGTCAACTTAACTCTGCCGAAGTTGTTCATCAATACAGTGAAAAGCTAAAAGGTCAATTAGCAAAGATTCTGAACTTTGATCAAGGTGAAAATGCAGCTGTTGCTCGTAACAATTACGAATGGCTGTCTGAAATGACAATTATTGACTTTCTCCGGGATACCGGGAAACATTTTGGAGTCAATTACATGCTGGCTAAAGACTCTGTTGAGTCACGCATTGAAAGTGGAATTAGCTTCACTGAATTTAGTTACATGATTCTTCAGTCGCTGGATTTTCAGAAGTTAAATGAGAAGGAGAATTGCACGCTTCAAATTGGTGGAAGTGATCAATGGGGAAATATTACGGCAGGCTTAGAACTTATTCGACGTTCTGCGGCTGGAGAAAAAGAGGTAGAAGCTTACGGACTGACTATGCCTTTAATTACAAAAGCGGACGGCTCAAAATTCGGTAAAACTGCAGGAGGCGCGATTTGGCTGGACCGAGATAAAACCTCACCTTATGAATTTTACCAATTTTGGATTAATGCAGATGACCGGGACGTGATTAAATTCCTTAATTACTTTACATTCTTGGGTCATGAAGAGATAGATGAACTTAAGAAAGAAGTAGAAAGTCAGCCTGAGAAGAGAGTAGCACAGAAACGTTTAGCTGAAGAAATGACTAAGCTCGTTCATGATGAAGAAGCATTAACACAAGCTGAAAAAATTTCAGCAGCTTTATTTAGTGGGGATATTAAGCAACTAACGGGGGATGAGATAGAACAAGGCTTCAAAGATGTTCCTGCTTTTGACACAGACACAAAGGATGCAGCTCTTATTGAACTGCTAGTCGAGGCTGGTATAGCTTCTTCTAAGCGCCAGGCTCGTGAAGATATTAAGAATGGAGCAGTTTATATCAATGGTGAGCGAAACCAAGATTTAAATCATTCCATTACAAAAGAAGACCGTATAGAGGATCGCTTTACCATTATTCGTCGCGGTAAGAAGAAATATTTCCTTATACGCTTCTCATCATAATCAGAAAATGAAAAGCCGAATGTAACGTTACATTCGGCTTTTTTATGCTTATACGAAGAGAATGGTTAAATACCGCTTGGCAACGATTAACAATTATATTTATTTAGATACGTGTGACAATATAAAGGCTCCGGCAAAAAAGTGTGAGGAGGATATTCAAATGAAAAATAATATTCAATGGTTGCCGCTTGTAGCATCTGTAGGAATAGGTGCAGCAACGTATAGTATGATGACAGGTCAATCAAATCAGCTGACTAGTGTAGTACAGAATGCGGCTAAAATGGCTGGCGGTTTCCAACAAAACTCACAATAAACATGGGATCAGCTTTTACAGCTGTTTGATCTCATGAAAAAACCCCTCGCAGGCAAAGAACCTTTGAGGGGTTTAATAACATTTTTTTATTAACGAGAGTAGAATTCAACGATAAGAGCTTCGTTGATTTCAGCAGGAAGTTCAGAACGCTCAGGGTAACGAGAGTAGGAACCTTCACGCTTTTCATCATCAAAAGTAAGGTATTCAGGTACGAAGTTATTAACTTCAACTGCTTCCTGAACGATGTCTAAGCTTTGAGATTTCTCACGAAGACCAATAACCTGACCAGGCTTCACACGGTAAGATGGGATGTCTACACGTCCGCCATCTACAGTTACGTGACCGTGGTTTACTAGCTGACGAGCTTGTGGGCGCGTACGAGCTAAACCTAAACGGTAAACTAAGTTATCCAGACGAGATTCAAGAAGAATCATGAAGTTCTCACCGTGGATCCCTTTCATATTGCCTGCTTCTTCGAAAAGACGACGGAATTGACGTTCAGTCAATCCATACATAAAACGAAGCTTCTGCTTCTCTTGAAGTTGAAGTCCGAATTCAGATAGTTTTTTACGTTGATTTGGACCATGTTGTCCAGGAGCGTAAGGACGCTTGTCAAGCTCCTTACCAGTTCCGCTTAAAGAAATGCCATAACGACGTGATTTTTTCCAGGTAGGACCTGTATAACGTGCCATAGGTATTTCCTCCTTTTATTTTATTTTGCATAAAATAAAAACAGTGTGTTCCTGATAACGCTGCACATTTTATTTTCATGCACCATCGCTCCAGCAGCAGAGAGTTACACGATGCACCTCACGTTAAGAGGAATAAAATGAAAACAGTCGCCGGTTTCACATAGGCTGCCATTTATTTTACACAAAGGCTATTATATAAGATTCTTTTAGTTAAAGTCAAGAGGAAATAAAAAACGAGCAGGCAGACTGCTCGCATTATAAATGTTTTTCTAAAGTTTTTGCAAATTCAATGAGAGAGGATTCATCCACTTCATCAAATCGTCCTACTGAAGGACTATCAATGTCTAAAACACCATAAACTTTACTATTTTTAAATAAAGGCACGACAATTTCCGACTGGCTTGCAGCATCGCAAGCAATATGTCCTGGGAAAGCATTGACGTCTTCGATCCGCTGCGTTTTACCTTCAGCTACGGCTGTGCCACAGACACCTCTACCTGAGGGAATTCTTACACAAGCCGGGAGGCCTTGAAATGGACCGAGAACTAACTCATCCTGTTTCCAAATATAGAACCCTACCCAATTAACATCCTCCAAAAATTGATTTAGAAGTGCAGAGGCGTTAGATAAGTTAGAAATTTCATCAGGTTCTCCATCAAGTAAAGCATCGAGCTGTTTAATTAGTAATTGATATTGCTCTTCTTTTGATCCTTTATACTGTTCTGCTTGAAACATAATAAAGTCCTCCTCAAATTTTTCGACAAGATATTTGCTGTATTGTCGGGAATTGGTGAACGATTCTTAAAGGTATCGAGCGAAATACAACGAATCCTCCATATAGGGAGGAATCCAATTATGAACCGTGAAATGAATACAAGGCAAAGGGTGTTGGATGTTTCTTGTAGTTTGTTTTATAGCAATGGGTTTAACGGTACTTCTGTCAGGGATATTGCCAAAAAGGCAAAAGTTAATGTTTCGTTGATTCATTATTACTTTAAAAGTAAGCAAGGTCTGTTTGAATCTTTAGCCATTCAATACTTCGAGCCTTATTTAGAAATGCTTGAACATGAAGTGCAAGGTCCATCTGAAACAGATTTACAACAGTTAATTAAAGGAATTCTACATTATAAACAGGTTCATTATCAACTTTCTTGTTTAGTTTATAGGGAGTTATCTTTAAATACCACTTTTGCCAAAGAAATGCTCGTGACATATTTGGCGAAAGAGAACCATTTACTTGCTCAAATTCTATTTGACAAGCATACAAAATTTGAACTTACGTATCGGGAGAAATTAGGGCTGTTACAATTCAAGGGTTTATTAAATGTACCTCATATGATGCCTCAAGAATTTGAGGGATTATATTTATCGGAAGAATCAGTTCATCATTTTATTCAAACGTATGCGGAATTAATGAAAAAACAAGATTCTGTTAAATTGAAGCCTGTTACCTCACTATAAAACTCTGTTTCAATTCAGAATAACCTTGTTTTAATTGATTTGGATGATGTGCATCCGATCCATACACTAAAGGAATCTTTTTTGAAGAAGCAAGGGCTGCGATAGATAAAGGCGGATAAGATTCATGGCAATAGGACTTTTTTGCCCCCGCTCCATTATAATCGAGGCTCATCCCTTGCTTCTTTACTGTGTCTAAAAATAAAGAAGCTGAGTGATACCAGTTTTCAGGCGGGTCATATAGAAGTTGGAACTTTTTGATAAGTGTCATATGACCGATGCGGTTAGGTTTGTGCGGGCCTAGATCAGCAAGAGCAGATTGCTCCATTGCTTGGTAATAGAGGTCATAGAGCTCTTTTATAGAGCCGGAAGCATCAATAGCTTCTTTAAACATCTCAGGACTATAGTCAATGCAATACCATTGCCCGCCCGTTTTTAAAAAATGAACGGAAAGTATACTATCATCGATATAATCCCCATAATCATCTAGAAAAGATGTTATTTCATCCTCAAACCCCTTTATATAATCGACTTCAAAACCTAGCCGAATATCGATGTCGGAATTATAACTTTCCTTTAGTTGATGGATCGTTTTGATATAGTCCTCGACATCATTGGAGCGCATAGCACTGTCTTGATCAGGCACTGGATCTATAAATGATGGAGGCAGGGGTGCATGCTCCGTAAATGTCATGGATGAATACCCTAATGTGAGAGCCCTGTTGACGTAAGCTTCTAAAGGTTGGTCAGAACCGTGTGGGCAATAGGGAGTATGTATATGGCCGTCGTTCATGACGAAATTCTCCTTTCTAACTTGAATTTAATGTCAATCTAATAATTTATTTGAAATATTTTAGCCAAATAGGTCTCTCTCATGGTATCATAATAGACAACTAAATTTAATTTTGGACGATAGAAATTTACCATTGTTGATTTTGTAAGGAGGCTGTCTATGAGGTACGTTATTGGGGGCATTTTAATACTGATTGCTCTAATTATCGTTGGCTTAATTTGGCGAAAAAAAGTGTACGATGAAGTCGATAGACTCGAAGGCTGGAAGATGGATATTATGCATCGGAATGTCTCGGATGAATTGTCGAGAGTGAAGGCTCTCAATCTCTCAGGTGAGACACAAGAAAGATTTGAATCTTGGCGGGACCGTTGGGATCAAATCCTAACAAAAGAATTGCCTGACTTGGAAGAAGATCTGTTTGATGCTGAAGAAGCAGCGGATCGATACCGTCTTACAAAAGTAAAAAAGGTATTAAACGATACAGAACAAAAGTTACATCGAATTGAAGAAGACATTGCGAATATGCTTAAAGAGCTTGAAATGCTTTTAGATTCTGAAAAAAGCAGCCGTATGGAAATAGAAGCAATTGAACCTGAATTAAAAGAGCTTAGAAGAACACTCTTACATAGCCGCCATCAATATGGAAAAGCTGCTACAATATTTGAGGCACGGATGAAAAACCTGGAAGTGAACTTAAAAGAGTATGAAGAACTTGTAGAACAAGGTAATTACTTAGAAGCTAGTGAACTTGTGAAGACCATCCGGGGAAAATTAGAAATCGTCAAAGAAGAGGTAGCTCATTTTCCTGAACGTTATAAGAAAACTCATAAAGAGCTTCCAGAGCAACTTGATGAACTTCTTAGCGGTTTAAAAGAAATGGAAGAGGACGGATATAGGATCCAGCATCTGGGTTACCAGCCACAAATTGAAAATTATAAAGAGCAATTAAAGCATAATGTAGAGAGACTGGAAAAAGGGGATCAAGAAGACGTACAACAATTGATTGATGAGTTAGAGCCACGTATACAGGAAATGTATCAGTCACTAGAAAAAGAAGCCCTGGCTCACAGCTATGTAGATCAGCAGCACCCATCTTTAAAAGGTCTTTTGGAAGACTTAGAAGAAGTGATGAAATCAACCAATGATGAGCTAGATGATTTGCACATGACTTATCAGATGGAAAACGAAGATCAAGAAGTTCATCACAATATTGTGCAAAAAATGACACAGCTGAAAAAGAAATACTTAAGCTTCGATAAGAAACTAAATGATAATAAAACATCATACACAGAACTTAGAAGTGACTTAGATGTGATGGTGAGTGAACTCGAAGATCTAAAAGAAAGCCATCAGCTGTTTAGTGAGAGAATTCAAACGTTACGCAGTGATGAGATTGAAGCTAAAGCAAAGCTTGCTGAATTGGAACAAATTATAAATGATACAGATCGACGCCTGCGAAGAAGTAACTTGCCGGGAATACCAACTTTATTCTTTGAGGGTATGCAGCAAGCAAGCCAGCATATAGAGGATGTATTTGAGAGCTTGGAAAAACAACCCTTAGATATGAATGAAGTGCATGAAAAACTTGATGCTGCTGTTTCTCAAACCGAAGAAGTAAACGAACAAGCAAAACAATTGTTATACCAAGCGAACTTAGCGGAGCGTGTTATCCAATATGGAAATCGTTATCGCAGTCAGTACCCCTTAATTGCTGCACGATTGATGGAAGCAGAAAACGACTTTCGAGCCTATCGTTATGAAGAGGCACTAGAGCGAGCTTCTTCGGCTATAGAAGAGATAGATCCTGGCGCACTAAGTAAGATTGAAAATAAAGAAGAAGTTCCTGTTTAAGGTGAATTAAATGAAAAAATCGATTATTTCAATCCTGGCAGGCGCAGCCATTGTAATTTGGACCACGACGATCCTCATTTATGTTACAAGCGGTAAGGAAGTTAGTGAGAGCGGCAATCTTAGTCAAGCGTACACTCCGTCTTTCCTGGATCGAAGAGATGTGAATGTTCATTATGTTGCTTTAACTGAAGAAGACAATGAACATGAAGTGAATACCGTCATTGGGAAGCACCTGTTAACAGATGATTGGGTTACAGATATGAGATTGGACGGGAAAGTTAGTATTGATACGCTCTTAAATGCTTTAGATATAGGCAGCCCTAGTTTAGAAAAAGAATAGTAAAGAAAAAATGAGAGCTAGTATTCTTTAGGGAATACTAGCTCTAAATGTAGAAATGGACGTCTCCATGCAGTATGTGATAAGATGATGGACTGCTATGGAATGATTAAAGGAGTTACCTTAATGATATATTTTGATAATAGTGCGACCACTCGCCCTTTTCCAGAAGTGATTGATGTTTTTAAAAAAGCAGCCGCTCAATATTTTGCCAATCCTTCTTCTCCTCATTATTTAGGAGCTGAAGCAGAGCGTCTTTTAGAGCACACAAGAAAAAAGATTGCGGAACAATTAAAGGTAAAGTCGAATGAAGTTATCTTTACTTCTGGAGGGACTGAAGGGAACAACCTGGCTATAAAAGGGATTGCTCTCGAGCATCAAGGTAGAGGGAGACATGTAATTACAACTCAAGTTGAGCACCCTTCTGTCATTGAAGCTTTAAAAGGGTTGGAACGGCTAGGCTTTGAAGTTACTTACATTCACGTAGATCGTTATGGATATGTAAATCCATTAGATATAGAGAGGGAAATTCGTGATGATACTATCCTGATAAGCGTTATGTCTGTTAACAATGAACTTGGCACTATCCAACCTATTGAAGAAATTGCGAAAATAGCAAAACGTCATCCTAAGCTATATTTACACGTGGACCACGTACAAGGTGTAGGAAAGGTCCCTTTATCTCTCGAGGAAATTTCTATTGATTTATTAACAGTATCAGGCCATAAAATACATGGTCTAAATGGGACAGGGGTACTGTTTGTGAGAGAGGGTATAAAGTTATTTCCTCTTTTTCACGGCGGGGGCCATGAAAATAACCGACGTTCCGGCACAGAAAATGTTGCTGGAATGGTGGCTTTTGGAAAAGCTATGCGCTTAATTGCAGAAAAGGAAAGAGATCACGTAAATGACCTTAAAGGGATTCGAGAAGAATTAATCTCTCGGTTGGAACAAATGAATGAGGTTATTGTTAACTCTCCTCAGGAAGGGGCTCCCCATATATTAAATATATCAGTTCCTGGGGTTAAGCCTGAAGTAATGGTCCATGCCTTAGCTGAAAAAGAAATTTTTATTTCTACTAAGTCTGCCTGTTCTTCAAAACGACCGGATGTCAGTTCTGTGTTGCAAGCTTGTAATCTAAGGGAACATGTTACAACATCTGCTCTTAGAATTAGCCTATCCTATCAAAACGATCGTTCTGAAGTAGAACCATTTATGAAATCCTTTCAACAAGCGGTACATTACTTAAAAGGTAAAGGAGAAAAATGATGAAGTTTGATTCTATATTAATTCGCTATGGGGAAATGGCGATCAAAGGCAAAAATCGAAAATATTTTGAACGAAAGCTCCAAGATCACCTTATAAAGAAATTAAGTCAGCAATTTACTTACACCCGGGTGAGAAAACAAAGGGACCGGATGTATGTGTTGTTAAATGGAGAGGACCCTCATAAAGTGATGCAGGAGTGCCAGCAAGTGTTTGGTATTCACACTTTATCATTTGCAATTAAGGTTGAAAAAGAAGAACAAGCTATTAAAGATGCTGCCCTTTATGCTTTTAATGATGACCCAGAAGCTAACACATTTAAAGTTTCCTGTCGAAGAGCTGACAAAACTTTTCCCATAGGTTCTCAAGACTTAAACTACAAGATAGGAGGCCACATTCTCGCTAATACAGAGAGTGTGACAGTGGATGTACATCATCCCGATGTAGAAATAAAAATAGAAGTAAGAAATGATGCTGCTTACATTACAGCTCAGGATTACCCTGGGGCCGGCGGATTACCTGTTGGAACTTCTGGCCAATCGCTGCTCATGTTATCAGGTGGAATAGATAGTCCTGTAGCAGGGTATTTAATGATGAAAAGAGGGGTACAATTAGAAGCTATCCACTTTCATTCCCCTCCTTTTACGAGTGATCGAGCGAAACAAAAAGTTTTAGATTTAGCCGCTGAGCTAGCTAAGTATGGACATCGGATTAACGTTCATATTGTACCTTTTACTGCACTTCAGCAAAAAATTCATAACGAAATTCCTGAGGGTTACAGTATGACAGTAATGCGCAGAATGATGTTGAGAGTTAGTGAGAAAATTGCCGCCGAAAGAAACATCTTATCTATGACGACAGGGGAAAGCCTGGGACAAGTCGCAAGCCAAACCATGGAAAGTATGAATGCGATAAATGAAGTAACCAATTACCCAGTGATTCGTCCTCTTGTAACTATGGATAAATTGGATATTATAAGTATTTCTAAGCGTATTAATACTTATTCTATTTCTACTTTACCCTACGAAGATTGTTGTACTATTTTTGTCCCGAAAGCTCCCAAAACTAAGCCGACTAGAGAAAACTCAAGCTATTACGAGTCTAACGTAGAATTTGAGGAAGAAATTTTAGAAGCTGTACGTAAGACGAAAATCGTAGAAGTAAGAGCGGATGAAAAAGCAGATACGGATTTTGAAGACTTACTTTAGCCTGCTATTTTCGGGTGGATTTTTTATAACAAATTGTGTTGCCAGAGAAGGGAGATGCGCTTAATGGAGCTATGGTATGGTGGTAAGATTTATACTATGAAGAATGAAGGGGACTGGGTGGAAGCTGTTGTTACGAAACAAGGCAATATTGTAGCAACTGGAAGCACGCAGGATTTATATGCTGCCTATAAAAAAAGTATAAAGGTTGAACACGATTTAAAAGGGGCGGTCATGTATCCCGGATTTACGGATAGCCACCTTCATATTATTGGTCATGGAGAACGGTTAATGAGACTAGACCTCTCTTTTTTAAAATCAGCTGAAGAGGTATTACAAGCCCTGCGTCAACATGCTGAGCAGCTAATGCCAGGAGAATGGATTATAGGGGACGGTTGGAATGAAAATCAGTGGGAAGACAAGCGGGTAATACATAGAAAGGAATTGGATCAGGTGTCCAGCGAACATCCGATGATGCTTACACGTGTCTGCCGCCATGCTTTGTTAGCTAACTCTAAAGCCATGGAATTAGCTGAAATAACTAAAGCTACCCAAGACCCCCAGGGGGGAGTAATCGTTAAAGACGAAGAAGGTCAACCTGCCGGATATTTTTTGGATCAAGCCCAAGAATTAATCAAGCAAGCAATGCCCGAGGTAACTCCTGAATATTTGTCGCATGCAACAGAATTGGCCATACGCGACATGCATGCTTTTGGTCTCGTAGGAGGACATAGTGAAGATTTAAATTACTATGGAGGGTTTAAGAAAACGTTAGACGCTTACAAAAAAGTTATTGATGGAGATAAAATAAAATTTCGTGCTCATTTGCTTGTCCATCATGAAGTGGTGGAAGATATGGACAAGGAACGACTTGGTTTTAAGAAAGGAAATGATTTTGTGGAGCTTGGGGCCATGAAAATTTTTTCTGATGGAGCGCTTGGGGGAAGAACTGCGTGGTTGGCTGAAGATTATGCAGATGATCCAGGCAATAAAGGGGTGGCGATCCATTCTACTGAGGAGCTTAAGAAGCTTCTGAAGAAGGCTAGAGAACGAAATATGCCCGTAGCTGTTCATGCTATAGGTGATGCCGCTGCTGAAGCAGTAATAGGTATGATTGAAGCCCACCCATTGAAAACGGGCGAAAGAGATCGGCTGATCCATGGGCAAATATTAAATCCATCCCTTATTCAGCGATTGCAAAAATTAAATATCATTTTAGATATCCAGCCTACATTTGTTTCTTCTGATTTTCCATGGGTGATTGAACGATTAGGCCACATTCGATTGAAGACCTCCTATTCATGGAAAACATTATTAAATTCAGGGGTCGTATGCGCAGGAGGGTCTGACGCTCCGATTGAAGAAATTAACCCTTTGCTAGGCATTCGGGCTGCAGTTGATCGTCGATCCAGCTATGATAACGAATCTTATCAGACTGAGGAACGATTATCTGTTTATGAAGCCATTGCTCTCTATACAACGGGGAGCGCTTATGCCATTGGAAAAGAAGATTCTCAAGGCATTATATCAGAAGGATACAAAGCAGATTTTACCGTCTTAGATCGTGATTTATTTCAGCTGAAACCTTACGAACTAGCTGAGGCTACGGTTACAATGACAATTGTAGACGGAGAGATTATGTATCAAAGATTTTAAAAAACGATGTTGAAATATAAGTAAAGCAATAATACCAATAATCGAACATTCATATAAACGCAGATTTTAACGTAGCCATAATGTGAATACTGCTGTTGGAAGAGCACGAGTCGAGGATCCCAGCAGAAAAGCTAAGTATTTATGGCGGTGGGGCGTATATTCGATTAAATATAAATAATCCGAACTGATTTTAATAGAAACGTCCGGATTATTTTATGCTTTACTAAGTTTTGTCCCAGAATGGTTATTTTACTATAAAAAGGTACGCTGGACGCGTTCCCAATATGAGTTATTTTTAAGCTTAACAGTTTTGACTTGCTGGTCGCTTAATTTGACAGTCACATCTTGAATATTCCTTATCGAGTGTGCTTCATTATCCATGCCGATAATAGGAAAGTCATTACCATCTTGAATGACTTTTAATTTTAACGTTCGTTCAGCACCTAAGATGAAAGGCGACCCAAGTGTACGGTAGCGGTTATTATTTAAGGAAGCTAGTTCGCTTACTTGGAAGCAAGGAATCTTAGGGTCCACAACTGAACCGTTAATGGACTTGTTATATCCAGTACTTCCAGTTGGTGTTGCTACAATTAAACCGTCTCCACGAAAAGTTTCAAAATGAATGTCATCAATATAGACGTCAACCACAATGGATTTAATTAAGGTAGAACGAACGCTGCATTCATTTAAGCAATGAAAGCTATATTCGTCGTTCACTCTAGCTTCAATAATAGGGAAGCGGCGAACTTCTAATTCGGCATTGAGCATAGAGTCGACCATTTCATTAAAGTTATTTAAGTTAAAATCACAATATAAACCAGCTTCATCTTCGCTGCGGACTCCCACATATAAACAATCCTGACGAAACCCCGTCTTGCGAACAGCTTGTAAGAAAGTGCCGTCTCCACCTACTGCAATAATAATATTTGCATCTTTCGGTTCTTCCACAATCTCGAAGTTGTTTTCCAGAGCTAAATCAAATAAAGGTTTTAATTGCTCGTTTAATTGATCATTAGGGTGATAGTAAAAATATAAGTTTCTACGGTCATTAGACATTTCAAAACCTCCTGTTAACGATTTCATGGTTGTATTTTATCATTTCATAACGTGAATAGATAGCACGGATCATTTAGCTGGACAAACTAACGAACTTCTCATATAGTGAAATGTTGAAGTTGTTGGCTATATTCGATATGGTAATAGGTAGAATGAAGATGAAATTGACAGACGCTTGTTGTTTCGGAACAATAGCGTCTTTTTATATGAACGGAGGATCACCAATGAAGCAGGAAAATGTTGAAGCCTTATTTCAATGGATTGATGAAACATCTTTGACAATCGAGAGCGATATGAACATTACTTATTTAGAAGCTCTAGCAGAAACGTTAGATACGATTTTCCAAGGTCAGCCATTCGAAGACTTGGATGAAGCTTTGCAAACTAAATTAACGAATCAGCTTGTTAAAGTGAATAAAGAAGAGTTTGAAAGAGAAGAAGTTAGAAAAGCGGTCCAATTAGCTATTTTAAAAGGAATGAAGGATGCTACACAGCAACAGCATTTAATCACTCCGGACTCTGTAGCGATGTTTATGGGGTATGTAGCCTCTAAGATACTAGAAGGTAAAGATGACGTGAAGTTGTTTGACCCTGTGGCGGGAACAGCTAATTTGCTTACTTCTGTTATGAATCAATTAGATATGAATGTGAAAGCCTATGGAAGCGAAGTAGATCAAACGTTAATTCAACTGGCTGTCGCTAATGCGAATCTTCAAAAAAATCAAATTGAATTTTTCCATCAAGACAGTTTACAACCATTTCTTATGGAACCTGTTGACTTCGTCATTGGGGACCTGCCTGTTGGTTATTATCCAGACGATATACAAGCTGGAAAATATCAACTCCAGGCAAGAGAAGGGCATTCTTATGCTCACCATTTGTTAATTGAACAGAGTTTGAATTATACAAAAGAAGAGGGTTACTTAATGTTCATTGTTCCAAACTTCTTATTTGATAGTGAGCAATCACAAGCTCTAAACGAATTTTTAAGAGAACGTGCCCATATCGTTGGAATGCTTCAACTTTCAGAATCCCTGTTTAAAGATGAGAAACACGGAAAGAGTATTCTTATCTTACAGAAAAAAGGTAAGGGATCCAAGCCACCTAAACAAGCATTACTCGCCAAGCTTCCATCATTTAAAAATCCTAATGCAATGGCTGATATTTTATCTCAAATGAACCAATGGTTTGACGATTATAAATCGGGTGAATTATGAGAAAATAAAAAATATAACAAGTAAACGTTATCAATTAGTTTCCGCCTTGAAATTGAAAGATTCGGGTGATTAAATGGTATTGGTAGAAAGAAGCGAGCCTAATTTAAGGGGATGAACAACGTTGAATAATATTCTTGCAATTAACGCCGGTAGTTCTTCACTAAAGTTTCAATTGATTGAAATGCCTGAAGAAACCGTTGTAACTAAAGGGTTAGTTGAACGAATTGGAATACAGGATTCAGTTTTTACAATTGAATTCAATGAAGAAAAAGATAAAACGGTCACAGACATTGAAGATCACGCAGTAGCCGTCAAAATGCTTTTGAAAAAACTGACTGCTCACGGTATTATTGAATCTCTCGATGAGATAGATGGTGTAGGTCACCGTGTCGTACACGGAGGAGAGCGTTTTAGCGATTCTGTATTGATTACAGATGAAGTTATTCAGGAAATTGAAGATGTATCTGATTTAGCTCCTCTTCATAACCCGGCAAACTTAACAGGCATTCGTGCTTTTCGTGAAGTATTGCCGAATGTACCTCATGTAGCTATTTTTGATACTGCGTTTCACCAAACGATGCCTGAACAGTCTTATTTATATAGCTTGCCATATGAGTACTATGAAGATTATGGTATTCGTAAATACGGTTTCCACGGAACGTCACACAAGTACGTATCTGAGCGTGCCGCAGAAATGCTCGGCCGTCCATTAGAGCAGTTAAGACTACTTTCCTGCCATCTTGGTAACGGTGCCAGCATTGCTGCAATTGAAGGTGGAAAATCAATTGATACGTCCATGGGATTCACTCCGCTTGCAGGAGTAACGATGGGAACCCGTTCTGGAAATATTGATCCTGCCTTAATTCCATTTATTATGGAGAAAACAGGTAAATCTGCGCAAGAAGTAATGAATGTACTGAATAAAGAGAGTGGTATGCTTGCGCTATCAGGTTTTTCAAGTGACTTACGCGATATAGAGCTAAAAGCTGCAGAAGGTGATGAGCGTGCAGAGTTAGCACTAGAAGTTTTTGCTGCTCGTATTCATAAATATATCGGGTCTTATGCTTCACGTATGCATGGAATCGACGGTATTATTTTCACGGCAGGGGTTGGTGAAAATAGTACATCCATCCGTGAACGTGTTCTAAAAGGATTAGAGTTTATGGGTGTTTATTGGGATCCTGCATTAAACCAAGTACGTGGAAAAGAGGACTTTGTTAACTATCCGCACTCTCCTGTTAAAGTAATGATCATTCCGACAAATGAAGAGGTAATGATCGCACGTGATACAGTAGAAAAAGGTTTGTAATAAAAACAGGTTAGCTTAAATGGCTAACCTGTTTTTATTTTTTAACTAAAGATGGGATAGAGTAATCGTCCCATAATATACAGCTGCTATATCTGAAAATAAAGCACTTATTTTTCAAATATTCATATTATGGATACAATAGAAAGAAGAGGCATGGCATAGGAGGGATACATTTGTCTTCAAGAAGGGTATATGAGCAAATTAAAGATTGGGAAGAGCAGCGATTGAATTATGAGGCGAATGACTTTGAAATGATTTATGCGAGCTGGTTGCAAGATTCCTTTCAACAAATAAGCCCTGCCCTGCAAGAGAAGTTTTTCTCCAGGCTGGATGGTTGGTTGTTTCATACTCACGCTTTTTTGCAAGGAACAAACTTTCAAATGGAGGCTAGAGAACGCATTTTAACCATTGGTCGAATCTTTGAAAACGATATAAAGCAGATGAATGATATGAAAAAACTGAATGTTGATCAATTAACTTACATAGCTGATCAACAAACGGCAAGAAGCCGGCTTTACTCTTTTGCTCAAGGTGGACTTACTGGAACAGGTGGATTGTTTTTATTAGGGATGGATTTTCCATTAATGTTGGGTATGAACCTTCGTACTGTACAGTTAGTAGGTTTAACTTTCGGCCATGAAATGAATCATCCCTACGAAATGATGCTCTCATTAAAGGTATTTCATGCGGCTACGTTACCTAAACGGCTGCAGGGGGCTGCTTGGGAACATCTTATTGCAGAAGTAAGGCATAACCCTTCGCCCTATCTGTATGAAGGAGAAGATGATTTAACAGGGTCCACGTGGATCGAGCACCCATTAAAACAAACATTTAAATCTTTATTTATACTCATGTTTAGAAAGAAACTTTTTCAAGGTATACCTTTAGTAAGTGTGGCTATTGGTGCTCAATCAAATTACAATTTAACGAAAAGAATTTCTGAATTTGCTACGAAATTTTATCAATATCGTCATCTTATACAACAGGAGGGGATGTAATGTCTGTTGAACAACATAAAAGAGATGCGCCATCGTCAGTTCAATGCATGATCATTACTGTAAGTGATACTCGCACAAAAGAAACGGATAAAAGCGGTAATTATATTGCGGAGGCTTTAAAGAATGATAACCACATAATTGTTAATCATCTCATTGTCAAAGATGATCATCTAAAAATTAAAGAAGCCGTTCGTTATGGCATGGCAAATGAAGATGTAAATGTAATAGTAATGAATGGTGGAACAGGGGTCGCTAAACGTGATGTGACAATAGAGACGGTAACGCCCTTGTTTGATAAAGAAATTCCGGGATTTGGAGAAGTTTTTCGTATGTTGAGTTATACGGAAGATATTGGGTCTGCGGCTATTTTATCAAGAGCAACGGCTGGAGTTGCTGATGACACAGGTATATTTTCCTTACCGGGTTCCAGTGGGGCTGTAAAGCTAGCTATGAACAAACTAATTCTTCCTGAAATCGAGCATCTCGTGAGAGAAATAAAAAAAGATTTATAATTGAGAAATCAGGCTGTGACAAAACTGAAAAAAGCTTAAAATAATCCGAACGATACTATTGAAATCAGTTCGGATTATTTATATTTAATCGAAATTACACCATCGCTCCGTCAAAATACTTCGCCTTGTTTGGGCACGGCCTCAGCTTCCTATTGCGCACGATATCAGGTACGTACCGGAATTCACACTTGGCACTTCGCTCTTTTTACAGTTTTCGGTACCTGGTCCCTTATGCGATGCAATAGAGTGCTACACTGTTGAGACATTATAATTACGCTAATGATCTGGGTTTATACGATAGTTCGTTTTTTGTACGCTCTTGAAAACGTGGCTTTACTCATGTCCCGAACTCGTGTTATTAAAGAAAATAATATTTACTTGATTGCTTCCCTCACTACGAGTACATCACAGGTTGCATACCTTGTAATATGTTCGGAGACACTTCCAATAAAAAAACGTTCCATTAAATTCAATCCGGTTGCCCCGCAGATAATTAAATCAGCATGAAATTTAGGTGCTACGTCTTTTGCAATCTTTACTTTCGGAGAACCGTATTCAATACTAACGGTTACATTTTGGACACCTGCATCTTCGGCTTTTTGCTGATAGTCATCCAGGAGTTCTTTGGCGTATTTCTCTGCACGAACAGCAAGTGAACGATCATAAGCTTCTACTGTAGAAAAAGCTCTAGTATCAACAACATGAGATAAAATAAGCTGCGCGTCATTTCTATTTGCGATATCAATTGCTTTTTTAAAAGCGACCTCCGCTGTTTCAGACCCGTCAACTGCTACAACTATATTTTTGTATTCATATGTCATCGTGAACGCTCCCTTCCTTTTGTTACCTATATTATATCATGCTACAAATTAAACAAAGGGGGTAGACATTACTTTTTTCATGAACTTTTAAAACATATTGATTACGAGCGTCTCCTGTGAAAAATCTCTTACTTTTGTAGTAAAGTTAAAGTATACAATGGGGCAGTGAAATAGATTAAAATGGCGGAATATCTGCAAATGTTAACCTATACATTAATTCGTAGTACTTAGAATCGCTTAAGGAGGGCTAGTAATGAGGCACGCAATTATCACCGCAGGAACTAAAGGGTTAGGAAGAAAAGTAACAGAGCAGTTTCTAAATGCAGGCCATTCTGTAACTGTAACTTATTTAACAGACCGTTCTAAAGCGGAAGAGCTGTTAGAGAATTATGCTCATTTAAAGGATCGTATCCAGGTGGTCCGTGTAGACGTAAGGCATAAAGTAGAATTAGAAAAACTCGTAGACGACACGATGAATCGTTTTGGGCGTATTGATTTCCTTATAAACAATGCTGGCCCTTATATATTTGAAAGAAAAAAACTTATGGATTATACAGTTGATGAATGGGATTCGATGATTCGTGGAAACCTAGATGCATCGTTTCATCTATTGAAGTTAACTATTCCAGTTATGCGTCAGCAGAATTTTGGGCGAATTATTCACTATGGGTTTCAAGGTGCGGGGTCTGCACCAGGATGGATTTATCGTTCGGCCTTTGCAGCTGCGAAGGTGGGACTCGTTTCCTTAACAAAAAGTATCGCTTTTGAAGAAGCTGAATACGGAATTACTTCAAATATGATTTGCCCTGGGAATATTACAGGTCAAATGAAGGAAGCTTCTATAAAGGAAAGTCGATCAAATAGTGATGAGAGTACACCGATCGGCCGTCCGGGCACTGGTGAAGATATCGCACGCTCCATTGAGTTTCTGTGCCAGGAAGACTCGGATATGATTACTGGTACTATATATGAAGTAACTGGAGGAATGGATGTTATCCATCGCTTCCGCTAATGAAGAAAAAAGAAAATTTTTATTATTTTTAGAGGTGTAGGTTGTGAAGAACAGGTTTGGTACAATGTAAGTGCTTACATTAAGTGTCTATCCGCTCACAGTCTTTAATGATATAGTAGTAACGAACTGGATAGTATTGGATGAAAATTACATAGGAATTGGGAGGTTGTATAACTGTGAAAATTGGCATACCTACAGAAGTGAAAAATAATGAGAATCGAGTAGCAATGACTCCTGCGGGTGTAGTAAGCCTTGTAGGAGAAGGTCATGAAGTGTTTTTAGAGAAAGGCGCGGGTTTAGGTTCAGGGTTTACAGATGAGCAATATATCGAAGCAGGAGCGAGTATAGTGAATTCTGGACAAGAAGCCTGGAGTCAGGAAATGGTTATGAAAGTTAAAGAACCGCTGCCTGAAGAGTATGATTATTTTTATGAAGGACTTATACTATTTACTTATTTACATTTGGCTCCAGAACCAGAATTAACAAAGGCGCTTGTGGAGCGAAAAGTTGTGGCCATTGCTTATGAAACGGTGCAGCTTTCTAATGGTTCACTGCCGCTGCTTACACCAATGAGTGAAGTGGCGGGCAGGATGGCATCTCAAATTGGCGCACAAGTATTGGAAAAGACGCACGGTGGACGAGGCGTCTTACTTTCGGGAATTCCAGGTGTCAGCCGGGGCAAGGTGACGGTGCTGGGTGGTGGAGTAGTAGGTACAAATGCTGCTAAAATCGCGGTTGGATTAGGTGCTGATGTAACAATTATTGACTTGAATCCCGATCGTCTGCGTCAACTAGATGACCTTTTTGGAAAAGAAATTAATACGTTAATGTCCAATCCTTTAAATATACATGAAGCTCTAAAGGAATCAGACTTAGTGATTGGTGCCGTACTTATCCCAGGGGCAAAAGCGCCTAAAATTGTAACTGAAGAAATGGTTAAAGATATGCCTGAAGGATCAGTAATTGTTGATGTAGCTATCGATCAGGGAGGGATTTTTGAAACGACTGACCGAATTACAACTCATGATAACCCAACCTATGAGAAACATGGAGTTCTTCACTACTCTGTAGCTAATATGCCAGGGGCAGTTCCAAGAACATCAACACTGGGTCTTACGAATGTAACGGTCCCTTATGCGCTGCAATTAGCAAATAAAGGATACAAGAAAGCTTGTTTAGATAATGAAGCTCTTTTTAAAGGGATCAATACATTAGACGGTTTCGTCACCTATGCAGCAGTGGCGGAAGCCCACGGCTTTGAATATTCGAACGCAAAGGATTTAATTTTGAAGTAAAGAAGAAAACAGCAGAACATGCAAATGTTCTGCTGTTTCAGCTTGTAGAGAAACCTTATAGAGTGTAAAGGGTTTGAGGAAACGACTCCCTTTCCGCAAGGGAATGGTGTGCCTCCTCGGGCTTTATCAGCCCTCCGGGGTCACACCTGATTCCCATTTCCCGCAGGAGGCTCGCCGTTTCCTCAAACCCTTTCTCGAAATAGATCATGGGCATTCATTTACTCAAGCTGTGCCCTTATAAAAGCAGCGTTTGCAAAAGGATATTCACATTACGAAGGTTTCAAGATTTCATTCTGGTCAAAGGCTCGGAAAAAGCAGTCGTTTAATACAATTTTATGCGCGTCCGATGTTAGAGTTCACTTCACAGACTGAGGATATTTTCCGTCTTGCCCCGCGGAAAACAGCGCTTTTCCCTGTTCTTTTCTCCATACTTATATGACGTAAATCTTAGCTTTTTCGACAGCTTGAAAACAGCAGAACATGCAAATGTTCTGCTGTTTTTATATTTCTTTGATAAAATGTATATAAAGTGAAACAAAATTGATATTCAATCGTAAATACAGATAAGCAAGGTCAAAGGTGAAGGAGAGGTGGAGACTTGGGCTTTTTTTCAAGGTTATTTTCTAAACAACAGGATAAAGATAGAGGAGAAGTGAAAGAACGGGATGCTTTAAATATCCAAATAGGGGATATTATCACGTATGATCTTGTGGATTACGAAGTGGTAGGAAAAATTACTTATCGAGATAGCGGGTATGAATGGTTTTCTTATCAATTGTTGGAAGGCAGGAACATTAAGTGGCTCTCAGCTGAAATGGATGAGGAATTAGAGATCGGGATTTACGAGACCGTGAAACTGCCAATGAATACTTTTCCTGATAAAATCAATTACACTGACATGACTTATTACAAGGATGAGGAGGGAGAAGCGTATGTAGTAGGGGAAGGCCGCAGTCAAAACGTTAACGGTCAAACAATACGCTATGCCGAGTATGTATCCGAAGATGAAGAAACTTATTTGTCATTAGAGTCATGGGGAAGCGAAGTAGAGGTAAGCTATGGTTTTGATATTGAAGAGTATGAAATAAAAATAATTGCTGGATCGAATAACTAAGGAGGAATTTAAATGTTTAAATTTTTTAATCGTGTAAAAACTGTTGTAAGTAGTGAGTTAAATTCAATGCTGGATAAAGCAGAAGACCCGGTGAAAATGTTAGAGCAGTTTATGCGAGATATGGAAAATGATATTCGCGAAGCGGAAACAGCTGTAGCTAAACAGATTGCCAATGAAAAGATGCTTAAAAGAAAATACGATGATGCTCAAGCTTTAGCAGATAAACGTATGAAGCAAGCGGAGAAAGCTATTGAATCAGGGAACGACGATCTAGCCCGCCGGGCATTAGAAGATAAAAACAATCAGCAGCAGCAGGCTGATCAATTTAAATCTTCTTTTGAGCGTGCGGAACAAGATTCTAATAACCTTCGTCAGAAACTAGAGGAGATGAAAAATGAATACCAGGAAATGAAACTGAAGAAAGATTCGCTTAAAGCTAGAGCTGAATCAGCGCAAACCCGGACGAAAATGAATCGAACGATGTCTAACATTGGTAGTGATGAATCGCGTCAAGGTTTTGAACGTATGGAAGAACGTGTGATGCAATATGAAGCAGAAGCGGAGACGAGTGAGGATCTTTCTCAATCGAATCGCTCACTAGATGATGAATTTAACGAGTTGGATAAGAAAGATGATGTAGATGACGAACTTGCTGCTCTTAAGAAAAAATTGAATAAGTAAAGACTTAAGTTGTGCCTGACAAATGTTCAGGCACATCTCATTTTTATGGAAAGGAGGAACTCTAATTGAGGGATTACGCTGGGGTCATTATTGTGGTACTCATTGCCGTGGTAATAGGTTACAACTCTTTTGGTTCTATGGGCAATGGATCAAAAGGGATGTCAGGATCGAACGCCCAAGATACATATGAAGAGTTGCCAAGTGAACCTTCTAGGAATGATGTGCTTAATTCTATTAAGCAATCAGAAGCAGCTTCGATCAGACAGCTGCTTAGCGATAGCTTTCCGCTTCTTGACACGGTAGAAACGGATGAAGGGCACTCTGAAATATTTATGACTCAAAACTTAACTCTTTCAGAAACGGCGGAAGAAATCGAAAACAAAATTGAACCAGAAGAAGTTAGCGATCGAGATGAAGGGAAACAAGTCTTAATCTACCCTGACGAATTTGTAATTTTACAAGAGAGTGATGAGGAGCCAGGACTTATTCTTATTGAACTTGCAAGTGACGAATTTGTTCGTAACAATTATTCACCAAGTTTCTTTCAAGGGTTGTTGGCTTATTCTTTGTTAAATCGAATGCTTGGTTCTAGCGATTGGGCCAATCGAAGAGAGGCACGCTGTCAATCTGAAGGCGGATGTTATGGCGGCTATTCAATGTATGGTGGATCAAATTCAGGTTCCTTTAGAGGCTCTTCTAATCGCGGTGGAGGACCTGGAACAGGAAAATAAAGGAGGAATTATTATGGAACCATTATTAGCTACAATAGGTTATTTTGCCATTGGGATCGTTGTTGTTGTTATAGGTTTATTTATATTTGAAATACTTACTAAACAGTATAAAGATTGGGATGAGGTAAAGGCTGGAAACCAAGCTGTAGCAATGTCAATTGCAGGGAAGATTATTGGAATTTGCATCGTTCTTTCATTTGCTATTTATCATAGCTTTACTATATGGGATACGTTATTATGGGGTGCTTGTGGAGTAGTACTTCAAATGATTGCTTACTTGTTATTTGAGTTATTTACTAGAAAGTTTTCTGTGGAAACTCAGTTGAAGAACAACAACACAGCTGTTGGGATTATTTCCATAGGAGTTTCGATCGGTCTAGCTTTAGTAATTGGCGCATCAATTACATAGTATGGAATAAGAAAAAAGAGAGCCGCTATGTAACTCATAGTGGCCTTTTCATGGTAATCACAGCATTAATATCGGAGTGAAACGGGATGGAAACGGATGGAATAAAAAAGAGCCGGCTTATCTACTGGGCCTCAGGGATTGTTTCAATATGCGGGATTATCTTTGAAGTATTGTTTGGAGCCCTGGGGTCGTATATTTTAGGGGACGGTGTTAAACAGTACACTATTACAATCAGTCTCTTCCTGACTGGCATGGGGATAGGTGCTAGTATAAGTGAAAAAGTCATGAAAAATCTAATTGTGACTTTTGTTTGGATTGAGTTTATGGTTGCCTTGATTGGTGGATTTTCCAGCTTCACGATGTTTGGTATGACAGCTTTTGCGCCTGAGGGAACGGATGCGTTCTTCTTGTATTTAGTTACTTTTACAATTGGTGCGTTAACCGGATTGGAACTTCCAATACTCATTCGTAAAGCCAGCGAGATAGGAGTCGAATTAAGCCGGAGTACAGCTAGAGTATTATTTTCAGACTATGCAGGAGGATTAATCGGTGGATTGCTTTTTGCTTTTTATCTGCGTCCGGAAATGGGGATGGTGAAAAGTGCATTTTTCGTCGCTTGTATAAATCTATCCGTGGCAGTTATTATATTATATTTGTTTCGTAAAGAAATTAAGCAAGTAACGATCCATGCTGCAGCCGCAGCTTTTATCGGAGTATTACTCATAGCCGGCTTATTTTTTGGAGAGGAAATGGCTTTCTCTTTTGAGCAAAAATTATATAAAGATCCGATTGTTTATAGTGAGGATAGTGCTTACCAGAAAATTATTCTTACTCGTGATCAAGAAGATACACGTCTATTCCTGGATGGCTCCCTTCAGTTTAGCTCAACGGATGAGCATCGATATCATGAAACTCTTGTTCACCCACCAATGGAAGAAGCTGATAAGAAAGAGGAAGTTCTTATTCTTGGAGGCGGGGATGGTATAGCTGCTAAAGAAGTATTAAAATATAGTGACGTGAAGCAGCTAACTATTGTTGATTTAGATCCAGCAGTTACTGAGCTTGCTTCTACAAATTTTCATTTGAAACAGTTAAATGAAAATGCCTTAGAGGATGAACGTGTTCAAATTAAGAATAGAGATGCATTTAAGTTTTTGGAAGATACGGATGCGCTTTTTGATGTAGTGATCATAGATTTACCTGATCCTAATAATGAAAGCCTGAACAAATTATATACAAGAGAATTTTATTCATTAGTGCGTAATCACTTGAAACCCGGCGGGGCAGCAATGATTCAAGCTACCAGTCCGGTGTTTGCGAGAGAGGTGTACTGGACGATTGATGAAACGGTAAGGGATACAGGTTTAAACGTTGAAAACTTTCATGTTGATATACCAAGCTTTGGAAACTGGGGATTCATCATGGCTAGTAGAAGTAAAATAGATGTAGAGGATATTGAACTTACTCAAGAAACAAAGTTTTTAACGAAGGAACTATTGCAATCTATGATGGTGTTTGGAAAAGATGAAGATAGGGAAATCGTTAACAGTGAAGGCGAGTCTGTGTCATTAGCACCTAATACCTTAATCCATCCGAACTTGATTCAGAAATATGAACAGGCTTGGCAGAATTATTAAACTTTAAGGAGTGGTAGAGTGAAAGTTTCATTTCATGGACATGCAGTAGTTAAAGTGGAAGCACAAAGTAAAACGATATTATTTGATCCGTATATTTCAGAAAATGGAAATACTGACTTAGATGCGGAAAACGTTCATGCTGATATTATTCTACTTACACATGGCCATAACGATCATGTAGGAGATACGGTTGAAATTGCGAAACGCTGTGATTCTCAAATTATTGCCCCATTTGAGCTTGCTACGTATTTAGGGAATAAAGGTTTAAATGCCCATCCAATGTACATCGGAGGGAGCCATAAATTTGATTTTGGAACAGTTAAATTGACTCAAGCTTTTCATGGTTCTTCATACACTGAAGAAGATGGTTCAATCGTATATACTGGAATGCCGACTGGAATCTTGTTGACTATTGAAGGGAAGACGATCTACCATATGGGAGATACGGGATTATTCTCTGATTTAAAAATGATTGGGGAGCAAAACTCAATTGATCTGGCTTTCGTTCCTATTGGTGATAATTTCACAATGGGACCTGAGGACGGATTGTTAGCTGCTGAGTGGATAAAAGCAAAACAGATTGTTCCTATCCATTACAACACATTTGAATTAATTGAGCAGGATGGTAAAGGTTTTGCTGAAAAAGTAGGACCTGGAAAAGGAAAAGCTCTTGAGCCGGGAGAAGCGATAGAACTGTAATAGACTTAAAAGCCCACATTGTTGTGGGCTTTTTTTAAAAGAAATCTTCTAACTTGATCACTCGTACCTTTAAGAACGATTGCGGTCTAACTGTATCACTTGTATAATAACAATAATAAGAAAAAATATTAGTACAGTTAGAAAGATTGGTGATTTTATTGGCTACCAAACATGAACAGATTCTTGAACATATTGACTCTTTATCTGTTGGCAGCAAAATTTCAGTCAGGGGAATTGCAAAAGCTCTAAATGTGAGTGAAGGAACCGCATACAGAGCCATTAAAGAAGCTGAAAATCAAAATATGGTAAGCACCATAGAACGTGTGGGTACAATTAGGATTGAAAAAAAGAAGAAGGAAAATATTGAACGTCTAACTTTTGCAGAAATTACAAAAGTAGTAGATGGGCAAGTGTTAGGTGGTCGGGAAGGATTACATAAGACCTTAAACAAATTTGTTGTAGGGGCTATGAAGCTTGAAGCTATGATGCGCTACACAGAAGCAGGGTCTTTATTAATCGTAGGTAATAGAACGAATGCACATGAATTAGCAGTTAAGGAAGGAGCGGCTGTTTTAGTTACAGGTGGATTTGATACAACTGACAAAGTAAAAAAATTAGCTGACGAAAAGAAACTTCCAGTCATATCCACTAGTTATGATACATTTACGGTAGCGACTATGATAAACAGAGCCATTTATGATCAATTAATAAAAAAAGAAATCGTACTAGTAGATGATATTTACACGACATTTGAAAAAGCAAGTTACTTAACGACGAAGGACTCTGTGGAACGTTGGCATGAATTAAATGAAAGTACACAACATAGTCGTTATCCGGTAGTTGATTTAAAAAATCGAGTTGTTGGAATGGTGACCTCAAAGGATGTCATTAACAAGGATCCTTCTTTAAAAATCGATAAAGTAATGACGAAGAATCCTATGACTGTCCAAACGAGCACTTCTCTTACGAATGCTGCGCACATGATGGTGTGGGAAGGAATAGAGTTGATGCCGGTCGTTGATCAATCTCAAAAGCTTCAGGGGATTATATCAAGGCAGGATGTATTAAAAGGTTTGCAAAATTTACAGCGACAACCACAAATAGGGGAAACAATAGATGACTTGGTGAGTAAACAATTAGAATTAAGTGAAGATGATGAGCAATTATTTAAACTTCGGACTACCGTTACCCCTCAAATGACAAATCAACTGGGAACTCTTTCTTATGGTGTATTTACCACTCTCGTTACTGAAGCTTCAAGTCGATTGTTAAGTAAACATAAGAAAGGCAATCTAGTAGTCGAAAACATCTCGCTCTTATTTATTAAGCCCGTACAACTTGAAAGCGAGATCGAGATAAAGCCTCAATTATTAGAAATGGGGAGAAAAGTAGCAAAGGTAGACGTCGAGGTTCACCATGAACACGCAGTAGTAGGAAAAGCTCTTCTCATGGCTCAGCTTATTGACCGATAAAAAAAGTCGCTGATTCAGCGACTTTTTTCACGAAGTTTTTGATATTCACTTTGATAATGTTTACTCGCTTTAAAGCCTAACCTAAACTGCATGACGCCTAAAATAAGAAACACGATGCCTATAAATAGAGAGAGTCTTGTTTCATAAAGTAAATACTGGTTAATCCCAAAGAAAAAAATAAATATACCAAGCCACATTTTAGCTTTGCTATTTAAGTATTCTTGGGATAAAGGGTCTTTGGTTTTTACTACCATCACTTTATAGTATATATAAAGTATGAACGAGATAAGTATAATAGTCGGGAAAAGTATCAAAATAAATCGACTCCTGCTTAAAATGTATTTCCGATGTTCATTGTAGCTTGTTTTTCAGTGTTTTGCTACCTCAATAATAGAAGTTATGGGATAATAGGAGAAAGATTTGTAGAGAAAGAGGCTTGGTATAGATGACTCACTATAAAATAATGGATGCGATTAAGCAGCACAAAACAATTATTATTCACCGTCATGTTCGACCGGATCCTGATGCTCTGGGATCTCAAGGAGGCTTGGCTGAATTCATTCGTTATAACTTTCCTGACAAAAGAGTATTAATTACAGGAGAAAATGAACCTTCCTTACAATTTTTGACGAAGATGGATGTGGTTGCTGATGATGATTACAAAGGAGCTCTAGTCATCGTTTGCGATACAGCTAATCAACCAAGAATTGATGATCAAAGATATGCTGAGGGAGCAATGTTAATTAAAATAGATCACCATCCTCTAGTAGATGAATATGGCGATATTAGCTGGGTAAATACGCAAGCAAGTTCTGCTTCAGAAATGGTATATTTTCTTTATAAAGAAGTGGCTGAACAAGGATATACGTTAAACGAAAGAGCGGCCTCACTGTTGTATGCGGGGATAGTTGGAGATACCGGCCGGTTTTTGTTTCCAAGTACAACAGAGAAAACTTTTGCAGCAGCGTCTGAATTAGTAAGTTATAATTTCGACCGTCCAGAAATGTATAATCAACTTTATAGCACACCTGTGAAAGTAGCTAAGCTTAAAGGTTATGTTTTAGAAAACTTCATTTTACATCCCCAAAGGTATAGTACAGTGCGCTTACCAAAAGATATATTAGATAAATATGAGGTCTCTCCTTCAGAAACGAGTGCAATTGTAGGGTTATTAGGAGATATTGAAGGAATTTTAGCATGGGTATACTTTGTGGAGGAAGAGGACAGTATTCGAGTACGTCTTCGTTCAAAAGGACCTGTTGTAAATAAAATAGCAGAAAAGCACAATGGAGGGGGACATCCTATGGCGGCAGGTGCTACCGCAAGTTCATGGGAGGAAACGAATATCATAGCCGAAGAGTTAAAGGAAGCATGTGATGCGTTTGTTAGAGACCACAAGTAAGTATGCCTCCTTTAATTCTCGATTGTAATTGATAGTTGAAGTTGAAGCTGGTTAGAAATGATAAGTCTTTCGACCTTAAGTGAATAAGTGAAATCTTCCACTACAAATTGTTTGTTTTCGATAGTGGCGATGATAAGATCGCTTTGATCACTTATATTTTCAATATCTTCTCCTGACAGACTTTGAAGTTGATCTTTAACCATGGAAGAAAGCTGGTGTTGGGTCAACTTATCTATATGAAGGGCTTTAGCATTCGTGTAAGAGGGGACAATTTCTTGAATCGTTAAAATTTCATTTTTTTCTTCATCAGCTTCTTTTTCTTCATTTAGAAGACTCTCATACTTCGCTTCAAGCTCATTAAGCTTTGAGGCTAATTGAATGTTTTCTTCTTCTAAATGTTCATGAAGCTGGTCGTTAATGAAAACAAATAAAACGTACCCCGCAATCGCACCGAAGACGCACCCAGCATAAAATCGTCTCCACTCTCTCTTTCTTAATTGAGGGGGGATGTACATTAAGTAACCTCCTCGCCTAATAATAGTTCAAATACAAATAATGCGGCTTGAACGCCTCCCATGGCAGCAACAATAATCATCACTTGTTTAAATAGATCAAACGTTGATCCTTCGAATATTCCTCTCTCAAAATTACTAATCGCATCAAAAGTTCCTCCAATTGCTGCAACAATTGCCCAAATACGTAAACCTTTTGCAATTCTAAACATGGATGTTAAAGGTGCTTCACCAGTAAGAAAACTTCCTATACTTCCAATTAAGGTACCACCCATAATAACGCCGAAAGCGATGAAGAAGCATTGGATCATTGATATGACTAATCTTTCTTCCATCTTTTCCCTCTTCCTTATAGAAGTATTGTATTGTTAATAACCAAGCTATTCTTTAAAACTAAAATATATGCAGGACGCTTTTATACTCCTTCTAATTTCCATATAATAAGTAATAGAGAGAAAGAGGTGAACGGTGATGTCATATGCTCATTTGCAGGTTCATAGTGGTTATAGTTTGATGGATAGTACGATCCAAATTCCTCTCTTAGTTCAACAAGCGAAGAAACTTGGCTTTACTTCACTTGCTCTAACAGATAATGATGTTTTAAGTGGTGCGGTTTCTTTCTACCAGAAGTGCAGGGAGGAAGGAATAAAGTCTATTATTGGTTTGCGTTTAACCGTGTTTTTCAAGAATGAAAGAATTCCCGTTACCTTGCTTGCTAAAAATAAAAAAGGTTACGAGGCTTTATTGAGACTAAGTACCAAATCCCACATAGAGGAAGAGGAACCGCAATTAATTGACTTCACCTCATCAGCTGATGATTTAGTTGCGATTATTACAGTGTCAGATACATCATGGGGTTCTTCAATCCTGAACAGCTCATTTGATAGAGTGAAAGAGGAAATAGAAGAATGGCGCCACATATTTAAGAACTTTTATCTTGGGGTTAAAGATCATGGTGTGCAGGTGGAGAAACAACTTCATCCAGAGTTAAAACAGTGGACCGATAAATTACAAATTCCCGTCACGGTTATGAATCCAGTGAAATATATAGAAAAAGAAGATGCCGAAGCTTATTACTGTTTACGTGCTATAGCTCAAAATGAACCGGTACAAGAAAATAAGGGTACATATCAAGACCATCAATATTTAAAATCACCGAAAGAGATGGAAACGTATTTTAAAGATTGGTGGCCGGAAGTATTAGAGAATAACAAAGCTATTGTAGATTTATGTGAAGTAGAGCTGGATTTAAATCAAACATTGCTGCCTTCTTTTCCGGTACCCGAAGGAGAAACAGCGAATCATTATTTAAGAAAGCTCTGTCTGGGTAAATTAAAGGACAAATACCCAGAAGATAAAGAAAAAGCTCGTGAAAGGTTAGAACATGAGTTAGACGTTATAACATCAATGAATTTCAGCGACTATTTTCTGATTGTATGGGATTTTATCGACTACGCAAGAACCAAAGGGATTGAAGCTGGACCGGGGAGAGGGTCAGCTGCAGGGTCTATTGTTAGTTACTTACTTGGTATTACCCAGGTGGATCCTTTGGCTTATGATTTGTTATTTGAACGATTTTTAAATCCTGAGCGTATAACGATGCCGGATATTGATATCGACTTTCCGGATGACCGCAGGGATGAAGTAATTGAGTATGTTATGAATAAATATGGTCAAGATCATGTTGCGCAAATATGTACTTTTGGAACATTTGCAACTAGAAGTGTACTTAGAGAGCTCTTTAAAGTACTTCAAATTGATGAGAGCGATACAGCTTTCATTTTAAAGCAGTTACCTGGAGGGACTAGTCATTCTTTAAAAACAGCTGTACAGCAATCAGAGCCACTTAAAGATTATATTCGTTCATCGCCTAAATTAATAAAGCTTTTCAGGGTAGCTTCAAAACTAGAAGGCTTACCTAGGCACGTTTCGACACATGCTGCTGGGGTCGTCATTAGTGAGCACCCGTTAATGAATTACACAGCGTTAATGCAAGGACAAGGAGAAGTTCTGCTCACTCAAATGGCTATGGGAGATTTAGAAAATATAGGACTTTTAAAGATGGATTTCCTTGGGCTGAGAAACTTGTCACTGTTAAGGAGAATGGAAGCAAAAATTAGAAGTTATAAACAAGCTGATTTTCATTATAGTAATGTAGACCTTAATGATGGAAAAACCTTTGAACTTTTACAGCAGGGTCGCACGAATGGAGTGTTTCAACTAGAGTCTCAGGGGATGAAGAGTGTGCTTAGAAGGTTAAAGCCTAGTCATTTTGAAGACGTCGTGGCTGTTAATGCTTTATACCGTCCAGGTCCGATGGAATATATCCCCGTCTATATAAAAAGAAAACATAAGCTGGAAAAGGTCAGTTACCCCCACCATATTTTACAACCGATTCTTCAAAAGACTTTTGGTGTTTTAGTATACCAGGAACAAATCATGCAGGTAGCACAAAAAGTGGCAGGGTATTCTTTAGGAGAGGCTGATTTACTGCGTCGTGCTGTCAGTAAAAAGCAAAAAGAGGTTTTAGAAAAACAGCAGGAACAATTTGTGACGCGTTCCATAAAAAATGGACATGAAAATGAAGTAGCTGTCCAGCTTTTTCAATGGATAGTAAAATTTTCAAACTATGGTTTCAATAGAAGCCACGCTGTAGCGTACAGCTTTATATCCTATCAGTTAGCTTATATTAAGGCTCACTTCCCTTCCGTATTTATGGCAGAATTAATAAATTCTACATTAGGGGATAAAGAAAAACTAGCTTCCTATGTAAGAGAGGCAAAAGAACTTGAGTTGCAGGTTAGAGCGCCATCGGTTAATTACAGCTATCCTTATGCTTTAGATGAGCAAGGAGCCATTCGTTTAGGCTTCCTTTCCATAAAAGGAATTGGATACCCGGCAGCTCAAGCTGTTGTAGAAGAAAGGAAGAAAGGGAAGTTTAAGAGCCTCCATGATTTTTGCCTGCGATTACACGCAAAAGAAATCAATCGAAATATACTTGAAGCTCTTATCATGGCAGGGGCTTTTGATGAACTTCAACAAAATAGAGCTAGCTTGTTGGCAAGCATTGATCAAGCATTGGAACAGGGTGAGCTTTTCCGAGAGTTTCAAGATTTACCAGAGTTATTTTATCAAGATTTAGAAATAGAAGGGCAAGTATCTTCTACAGAACCTTTTCCTATTTTAAAACAGTTATCTTTAGAAAAAGAAGTATTAGGAACATATTTATCAAATCATCCTTTAGAGGCACATCGGGAGCGCTTAACTGTAGAGGGTTATTTAACTATAAGAGAAAGTTCAAAGCTTATAAGTAAGCGATCAGTAAAAACCGCGGCTGTAGTAGATGAAGTAAAAGAAATACGGACCAAACGGGGTGACTCGATGGCATTTCTTACAATTAGCGATGAGACTGATGAGATGGATGCTGTATTATTTCCCGATGTATATCGAGGAGTGAAACAGTGGTTGAAGGACAATCAACTTGTTGTCATACAAGGTAAAATTGAAGAAAGAAATGAAAAGAGTCAGTGGATCGTTAATCACATTTCAAATTTTAACAGCTCTCACTTAGCCTCTGAAAAAAAGAGGCTGTTTATAAAAACGATAAAAAAAGAGGAGCAGTTATTACTAGAAAGATTAAGAAAAGTTGCTTCTTATTTCCCGGGCAATACGGAGGTGATTGTACTTGTTGAAGAAGATAGGAAAACGTATCAGCTAGACGATTCTTATCGAGTTAAACCGACAGAAGCTTGTTTAAGAAAGTTATATGATTTCTTTGGAGAGGAATCCGTAGTTTTAAAATAGGAATAACTTTAATCAAAAAAAGAAATCTTAGTCCAGTATTTTGAGGTTCTTTACACAAACTATTCATCTGTTATAATTAAGAGGTTAATGGTGGTCTGACCACTCGATTCGGAATTATTCTATAGTTTCTAAAGGAGCGTGTACCTGTGACAAATTTGAGAGATGAAGCACTACATATACACCGTGCTAATAAAGGTAAACTAGAAACAAATTCAAAAGTACCTGTAAGGAATGCTAAGGATTTAAGCTTAGCCTATTCACCAGGGGTAGCTGAACCATGTAAAGAAATCTATGATCATAAGGACACTGTCTATGATTATACGATGAAAGGGAATATGGTGGCTGTAGTCAGTGATGGTTCGGCTGTTCTTGGTCTTGGCAATATCGGACCTGAAGCAGCTCTGCCAGTTATGGAGGGTAAAGCTGCTTTGTTTAAAAGCTTTGCAGGAGTCGATGCTTTTCCGATTTGTTTAAATACTAGAGACATTGATCAAATTGTACAAACCGTTAAATTAATGGAGCCAACTTTTGGCGGCGTGAATTTAGAAGATATTGCTGCTCCGAACTGCTTTATAATTGAAGAGCAATTAAAAAAGGAAACGAACATCCCGATTTTCCATGATGACCAGCATGGCACAGCCATCGTGACTGTCGCAGGATTAATGAACGCTCTTAAAATTACAGGGAAAAGTTTCTCTGATATAAAAGTGATTGCCAATGGTGCAGGAGCAGCCGGCATAGCTATTATAAAACTACTTTACCACTTTGGGGTAAGAGATATTATTATGTGTGATTCTAAAGGAGCAATTTATGAAGGACGTCCTTCAGGAATGAACGATGTCAAAGAGGAAATTGCTAAAATCACGAATAAAGATAAACAAGAAGGAAAGCTTGAGGAAGTAATGGAAGACGCAGATGTCTTTATTGGTGTTTCTGTTGGCGGTCTGCTATCAAAAGAAATGGTTTCACGTATGAATGATGATGCTATTATATTTGCCATGGCTAATCCCGAACCTGAAATCATGCCTGATGATGCCAAAGAAGCGGGTGCCAGGGTGATTGGTACAGGACGCTCAGATTTTCCAAATCAGGTTAACAACGTATTAGCTTTTCCTGGAATCTTCAGAGGGGCATTAGATGTTCGAGCTACTCGAATTAATGAAAAGATGAAAATTGCAGCAGCAGAAGCAATTGCAGCGTTGGTAAGTGAAGAGGATTTGAATGAGGATTACGTCATCCCTGCTCCTTTTGATGCTCGTGTTGCTCCTGCTGTAGCAGCGAGTGTAGCTAAAGCTGCAATGGAATCTGGCGTTGCACGACATCACGTTGATCCTGAAGAGGTAGCCGAGAAAACAAGGTACCTTACATTAATAGATGAAGAGGACTAAACCTTGGAGAAAGGCCGTTGGCTTTTCTCCTTGAATTTTGTCACTATGAAAGGGGCCTGTTCAATGACCCATACTTTGAACGAAAAAGTGTATGAAGGAGTATTAGAACAGATCAAAGCTTATATTGAAAATCAGAAGCTTAAGCCAGGCGACAAATTACCTTCGGAAAGAGTGTTCAGTGAGTTGTTGCAAGTGGGAAGATCTTCTATTCGTGAAGCTTTGCGTGCCCTTGAACTGTTAGGGTTAATAGAAACAAGGCGCGGCGAAGGAACATTTATGAGAGCCTACCGCCCATACCATATGGTTGGTTTGTTATCGAAGTTTCTTTTAAATGATAATAGAACTAGAGAAGAGCTGTTAACAGCTAAGCAAATGCTTGAAAAAGAAATTTTACTATTATCCGCCGGGCAATTATCACATGTGCAACTAGAAGAATTGAGCAGATTAATACCTGAGGAACAAAATAGTCAAAAGCATCAACAGATGTTTACTTATTTATTTGAACAATGCCATCATCCACTGCTATTATCTATGTGGCAATTTATTAGCGGATTTACACATACTGTTCATGATATTACGTATACTCCGGATATGTATAAACGATTTTATCATGCATTATCAAACCATAAATCCAAAGAGCATATCTACTCTTTGTTTTAATATAAATCAATCGGGCAATTGTACACTCGACAGCTTTCCTTAACAAATGCACGATAATTTTTGTATTATGACATAGAACATAGAAATGAGCCTGGTCCTAAAGGAGGAATCACCTTGCTAAGAGATTTTTTCAGCAAGAAAAAGCGCTATGCATCCATACCAAGTCAAGAGGCAAAGCAGGATGTACCTGAAGGGCTGATGCAAAAATGCCCAAGCTGCCAAAAGATTTTTTATAGAAAAGAACTTATTAGGAATATGAATGTTTGTCCTCATTGTGATCATCACCATAGTTTAAATGCCTTCGAAAGAATTGAGCATTTATTTGATGATAACTCCTTTGAAGAGTGGGACAAGAATATGATTTCCACGAATCCTCTTCAATTTCCAGATTATGAAGAGAAGCTTGAAAAGGATCGTCTAAAATCCGCCTTAAACGAAGCTGTAATCACAGGAAAGTCCTCTCTAAATGGAAATAAAACAGCAGTAGCTATCATGGATTCCCGATTCCGAATGGGGAGTATGGGGTCTGTTGTAGGAGAAAAAATTACGAATGCAATAGAAAATGCTAGAAAAGAAAAGCTTCCTTTCATTATTTTCACAGCATCCGGAGGGGCCCGTATGCAAGAAGGTGTCTTAAGCTTAATGCAAATGGGCAAAACTTCAGTTGCTCTCCGGAGACTTCACGAAGAAGGTGGATTGTTTATTTCGGTCATGACGCACCCTACTACGGGGGGAGTGTCAGCTAGTTTCGCTTCTGTCGGTGATTACAATTTCGCTGAACCAGGAGCATTAATTGGTTTTGCAGGGCGCCGGATCATAGAGCAAACAATTCGTGAAAAACTTCCTGATGACTTCCAGACTGCAGAGTTTTTACTGCAGCATGGGCAATTAGACAAAGTTATCCACCGTCATGATATGAAAGCTACCCTTTCCACTGTTCTAGACATTCACTGTAAGGGAGGGAACATCTGATGAAACACGTGTTAGAATTTGAAAAACCGGTTATTGAGCTTCGAGAAAAAATAACTGAATTAAAAAGGTTAACGGAAGAAAGTGAAATGGATTTAAGTGAAGAAATTACTACACTAGAAAAACGGTTAGAGAAATTAGAAAAAGATGTGTATGATCGGATGGCTCCCTGGGATCGAGTACAAATGGCTCGCCACCCTGAACGGCCTACTACCTTAGACTACATTGACTATTTATTTAGTGACTTTTTAGAGTTACATGGAGATCGGTTATTTGGTGACGACGAAGCTATTGTATCAGGAATCGCTAAGTTTAATGATCAGCCTGTAACAGTAATTGGTCATCAGCGGGGAAAAGATACAAAAGAGAATATTAAACGAAACTTTGGTATGCCGCACCCTGAAGGCTATCGTAAAGCGCTGCGCTTAATGAAGCAAGCGGAGAAATTCAATCGCCCGATTATTACATTTATTGATACGAAAGGTGCTTATCCAGGAAAAGCTGCAGAAGAAAGAGGTCAAAGCGAAGCCATCGCTAGAAACCTTGTAGAAATGTCAGGCTTAACAGTACCAGTGATTTGTGTAGTTATAGGTGAAGGAGGAAGTGGGGGGGCATTAGGTTTAGGAATAGGTGATCGTATCTATATGCTCGAGAACTCCACATATTCAGTGATTTCTCCAGAAGGAGCCGCTGCTTTGTTATGGAAAGATTCGAATTTAGCTCAAAAAGCAGCTGAGACTATGAAAATTACTGCTCAAGATCTGAAAGAGCTTAAGGTAATAGATGATGTTATTCCAGAAATTCGCGGCGGTGCCCATAGAGATATTGAAAAACAGGCAGAAAGAATGGGACAATATATCCAGGAAGCTCTTAAAGAACTTCAGAAAAAGAATGAAGAAGTTTTATTGGAAGAGCGTTTTGACAAATATAAAAAAATTGGCGATTACACACAACTTAATATATAATTAGACACGGAAAATGAATAGATAATCCTTGTTAAAGCAAGTCGCACTAAGCTAGTTGTGCGACTTTTGTCATCTTATGGGAATGGTGACGCTTTCATGGAGAGTAATGTGGTTTGATTTATATGGTAATTGGGCACACAGACTAAAAAGAACTACTTTTGAGGTGATGGAAAATGAAGAGAATTGGTGTTTTAACCAGCGGTGGAGATGCACCAGGAATGAATGCCGCTATTCGAGCGGTCGTTCGTAAAGCAATTTTTCATGGGGTGGAAGTGTACGGTATTGAGCATGGTTACCAGGGTTTAATTGAAGGGGCAATTAAAAAAATGGAACTAGGTTCAGTTGGAGATATTATTCAGCGTGGAGGAACTATGCTTTACTCTGCGCGTTGTGAGGAGTTTAAAACAGAAGAAGGACAAGAGAAAGGCATTCAACAACTTAAAAAACATGGTATTGAAGGATTAATTGTGATTGGCGGAGACGGAAGTTTTAGAGGCGCTAAGAAATTAACCGAAAAAGGTTATCCGTGTATTGGAGTTCCTGGTACAATCGACAATGACATTCCTGGCACAGATTTTACTATCGGATTTGACACAGCATTAAATACAGTAATTGATGCGATTGATAAAATTCGTGATACAGCTACTTCTCATGAGCGTACTTATGTCATTGAGGTAATGGGAAGAGATGCTGGTGATTTAGCATTATGGGCTGGACTTGCTGATGGGGCTGAGAGCATTATTATTCCTGAAATGGAAGATGAATTTAATGAAGTAATTGAACGATTAAAGCGAGGCCATGACCGAGGCAAAAAGCACAGTATAATTATTGTGGCTGAAGGAGTGACGAGCGGCGTAGATTTCAGTAAGAGAGTGGAAGAGGCGACTGATCTTGAGACACGCGTAACTGTTTTAGGACATACTCAACGTGGAGGCTCACCATCAGGAAGAGATCGTGTATTAGCCAGCCGATTAGGAGCTTACGCAGTTGACCTGCTTATGAAAGGGAAAGCAGGCTGTATGGTAGGGATTGAAAATAATGAATTAGTCGATCATGATATTTTGGAAGTTCTAAATCGAGAACATTCCATTGACATGGATATGTACCGTTTGTCGAAAGAACTATCTATATAATTTTAAGTTAACGACGCTTTTGAGGAGGAAAAAGAATGATTAGAAAAACAAAGATTGTAAGTACGATTGGGCCGGCCTCAGAATCTGTAGAGATTCTTACTGATTTAATTAATTCCGGCATGAACGTAGCTCGTTTAAACTTTTCGCATGGGGATTTTGAAGAGCATGGTGCTAGAATTAAAAACATTCGTGAAGCTGCTTCCGTCACAGGTAAAACGGTAGCAATTCTATTGGACACGAAGGGGCCGGAAATTCGTACAGGCGAATTAAAAGGTGGAGAAGCTTATTTAGAAAAAGGGAATACAGCTTATGTAAGTATGGAGAGTATACAAGGTGATGCTGAACGTTTTTCTGTTACCTATGCGGGCCTAATTAACGACGTTCATCCCGGTTCTAAAATCCTTCTTGACGATGGGTTAGTTGAATTGCAAGTGGAAGAAGTGTTAAAAGAACAAAACGAAATTAAAACTACAGTTCTAAATAATGGTCTTCTTAAGAATAAAAAAGGAGTTAACGTCCCTAACGTTAGTGTAAACCTTCCGGGTATAACTGAAAAAGACGCTAAAGATATTGAGTTCGGAATTGAACAAGATGTAGACTTTATTGCTGCCTCATTCGTTCGTCGTGCATCAGATGTTTTGGAAATTAAAGAGCTGCTAGAAAGTAATAATGCAGGGCATATACAAATTATTCCTAAGATTGAGAACCAAGAAGGTGTCGATAACATTGATGACATCCTAGAAGTAAGTGATGGTTTAATGGTCGCTCGTGGAGATCTTGGAGTAGAGATTCCTCCTGAAGATGTGCCTTTAGTGCAAAAGCAATTGATCCGTAAATGCAATAAAGCAGGTAAGCCTGTTATTACAGCTACGCAAATGCTGGACTCTATGCAGCGCAACCCTAGACCGACTCGGGCCGAGGCATCTGACGTTGCAAATGCTATTTTTGACGGTACGGATGCCATTATGCTTTCAGGAGAAACGGCAGCGGGTGATTATCCGCGTGAAGCAGTACAAACAATGAGTAATATTGCAACGAAAACAGAAACAGGACTAAACTATAAAGCGATTCTTGATGAACGTTCTAAGCATAGTGATATGACGATCACGGATGCGATCAGCCAGTCCGTGACGCACACAGCAATTAACTTGCAAGTGAACGCAGTTGTAACACCAACAGAGAGCGGACATACAGCACGTATGATCTCGAAATATCGTCCTCAAGCTCCAATTGTAGCAATTACTTCTAGTGAACGAGTTAATCGTAAGCTTTCCTTAGTTTGGGGTGTGTATGCGGTTATGGGGCCTCAATCTGAATCAACAGATGATATGCTTGATGTAGCTGTTGACCGTGGACTTGCTTCTGGAATTGTTGCTCGAGGAGATCGAGTCATTATTACTGGTGGAGTCCCTGTGGGAGAAAGCGGCACCACTAATCTTATGAAAGTTCATGTCATTGGAGATGTTTTATTAAAAGGACAAGGTGTAGGTCGTAAAAGTGCCTACGGACGTGTTGTAGTAGCTAAAAATGCCCAGGATGCTATGGATCGTGTTGAGGAAGGGAACATCTTAGTAACAAATAGCACGGATCGTGATATGATGCCTGCAATTGAAAGAGCTGGAGGTATTATCACTCAAGAAGGCGGACTAACTTCGCATGCAGCTGTAGTTGGTTTAAGTTTAGGAATTCCAGTTATCGTAGGGGTAGAGGAAGCCTTCGATAAAATTAAAGATGGATCTGACTTAACTATGGACAGTACGCGCGGCGATATTTATGATGGTCATGCTAGTGTCCTATAGTTACTAGTGAAAAAGACAGAGGGATTGTTCTCTGTCTTTTTCTTTCGCTTGTTCTTCTTATATTCGATATAATAGAAGAAATGGTGAAGAAGAAAGGAAGATCATATGTTTCGCTGGTTGTTACTGCTGATTTTAATTGTGCCAGCTTTAGAAATTGGATTATTAATTTGGGCAGGGAATTTAATTGGCCCTTGGTGGGTCATACTGTTAATCTTATTAACTGGAGTACTGGGAGCCTGGTTAGCCAAACAACAAGGGTTAGAGACGATACGAAAATTGCAGACCTCAGTCGGTAATCATGAGCTTCCAGGCGAAGCATTGTTAGATGGAGCGTGTATTTTAGTGGGGGGAGCTGTCCTTCTTACGCCAGGCTTTATTACGGACGCTATTGGTTTTTTGTTGTTAATACCTGCAACGAGATCACCGTTAAAGAACGGCTTGCGTCGTATAATTAATAAAATGATGGATCGTAATACAATTACCATCTATAGAAAATAAAGGTTCTTAAGGGCTGCTGATCTTTTTATATTGCAGTCCTTTTCCGGGTTTTTATTTACCAATGATAAAATTCCATAATTGAAAAGGTACTCCAGAAGTGAACAAGGCTTTCCCGAATGCAATAATAATCGGGGTAATAACAATGGCCAATCCTCCCCAAATTTGAAAACCCAGAAAAAGACCGATTAGCAGGATAAGTGGATGAATTCCAAAATGAGAAGCTAGTATCTTGGGTTCAAAAAGCTGTCGGCATATAACGACAACCATATAAATGATGGACAATTGTATGGTAAGCATAAATTGGTCGGTTAAAAAAGAATAAATGATCCATGGAATAAAAATAATTCCAGTTCCGATGTAGGGAATTAAATCAATGATTCCTGCCAGCAAAGTCATTAAAAGAGGGTGAGGGTGCTTAATAAATAGCATCCCTGTAATTACAATTAACATAGTAATCGCCATCAAAATGAGTTGAGCTTTTACTAGCTGCTTAATCGTTAATTTAAAATTTGACCATACTTTCTTTATGGGAGAACGCAATCTTTTTGAAAAGTAATTTTGAAAAAGGTACTTTATTCTATCCCAATCCTTACTGATGAAAAAAGTGGAAAGAAAAATAATCCCAAAAGCCATTAAAATGCTTGGTAAATTTGCTATTCCTCCACTGAAAAGCTGCAATAAAGAATGTAATTGCTCGATTCCAAATTGAACGAACCGTTGTTTTATATCTTCCAGATAACTGTAGATCGTATGACTAAATGATGGGTCAAATGAGCCCACCCAGCTTTTTGCATAAGATAAAATAAAGTCCACCCAGCTAAGAAATTGTTCGTGAAAAACATTAATAGCCTGTACATATCCTGCGAAATCTTGATTTGACAGGCCTTGAATTACACCCACCACTCTGGTAACTATAGCAGCAAAGATACTTACAAATACACTGAGAATAACCCCTATGATAAAAAGTATGGCAAGGGATTTTGGAAGTCGCAGTTTTTCATGTAAAAGTTTTACAAAAGGTTGAATAAACCAAGAAATTGTAAAGGCTAATATAAAAGGAAATAAAAAATTCCATGTTAAATAGATTAATAAATAGAGACAGATTCCGCTTAATAAAACAAATAATAAACGAATGAATTGTGGAAAGTTAAATGAGTCCATTGAAGGTTCCCCTTTAAATAAAAATATAGAAAGTTTTGCTATAAATTGTTGGAAATTAACCGGTTTCAATTCACATTCAAGTCAGAATACTTTATAATTGTCGGTGGGGAAGAAATCCTAGTATAATTTAAAAAGAATTAGTAAAGCGTTTTCTCGGACTTCAGGAGGGAATGTAGCATTATTTCAAAAGGAGAGATCTTATGGCATCAACTAAAGGTTTAGAAGGTATTACAGCTACAGAGTCGACTATTAGTTCGATCATTGATGACAAGTTAACCTACGTGGGTTATGACATTGATGATTTAGCCAACCACTCTAGTTTTGAAGAAGTGGTTTACTTATTATGGAACCAAGAACTTCCTAAAGAAAACGAGCTAAAAGAGTTTAGAGAAGAGCTCGTCTCTAATATGGACATTCCAGATGAAGTGATTGCACACCTTAAGTCATATGATTTATCAACCGTTCATCCAATGGCGGCGCTGCGTACAGCTATTTCAATGCTGGGGTTATTTGATCCTGAAGCAGACGAAATGGACGAGGCAGCAAACAAAAGAAAAGCTGTTCGTTTACAAGCAAAAATCTCTACTGTAGTAACAGCTTTCTCTCGAATCCGTAAAGGGAAGGACCCTGTATCTCCTAAAAAAGATTTAAGCTTTTCTGCTAACTTTTTATATATGTTGAACAATAAAGAACCTGAAGACGTAGAAATTGAGGCAATAAATAAGGCGCTGGTTTTACATGCAGACCATGAACTGAACGCTTCTACTTTTACGGCGCGTGTATGTGTTGCAACTTTATCTGACGTTTATTCAGGAGTTACTGCGGCAATTGGTGCACTAAAAGGTCCTTTACACGGTGGTGCTAATGAACGCGTAATGCAAATGCTGACAGAAATAGATTCTGTGGAGAATGCTGTTCCAGCTATCGAAAAGAAGCTAGAAAACAAAGAAAAGATCATGGGAATGGGTCACCGAGTTTATCGGAATGGAGATCCACGTGCTAAGCACCTTAAAGAAATGTCTCGTGAACTAACTGAGTTAACTGGACATTCCAAGTACTATGAAATGTCTATTAAAATTGAAGACTATATTAAAGAAAACAAAGGACTTCCAGCTAATGTAGACTTCTATTCCGCTTCTGTTTATCACAGTCTTGGAATTGACCACGACCTGTTCACTCCAATTTTTGCTGTGAGCCGTGTTTCAGGCTGGTTAGCCCATATCTTAGAGCAGTATGCAGATAATCGTCTGATCCGTCCAAGAGCAGAATATGTAGGTCCAAAAGGACAAACATATAAACCAATTGAACAACGCTAATTCTAAAGAGTTAGCTTGCGCTTTTTATTGTGATTAATTTAACGTATGATAAAGAGGGGTGTAATATCCCTTTTTAATCTAGCAATTATTTTAGGAGGGTTTATTTTGGCACAATCTAAGAAAATCTCAGTAGAACAGAACGGAAGTTTAAACGTACCTGATCGTCCAATCATTCCATATATTGAAGGTGATGGTATTGGTCCGGATATTTGGGCTTCAGCTAGCCGCGTAATCGAAGCAGCTGTAGATAAAGCATACAATGGAGAAAAATCTATTGAATGGAAAGAAGTTCTCGCAGGTCAAAAAGCATACGATAAAACGGGCGAATGGCTGCCAGAAGAGACTTTAGACACGATTCGTGACTATAAAATTGCCATTAAAGGTCCTTTAACTACTCCAATTGGTGGAGGAATTCGTTCACTTAACGTTGCACTTCGTCAGGAACTGGATTTATTTACATGTCTTCGTCCAGTTCGCTACTTTGAAGGCGTTCCGTCTCCTGTGAAACGTCCTGAGGACACTGACATGGCTATTTTCCGTGAAAACACTGAAGATATCTATGCTGGTATCGAATGGCAGGAAGGTACACCTGAAGTTAAACAAGTGATCGATTTTCTTCAAAATGAGATGGGTGTACATAACATTCGTTTCCCTGAAACTTCTGGAATCGGTATCAAGCCAGTTTCTGAGGAAGGTACGAAACGTCTAGTTCGTGCGGCAATCGACTATGCATTAAACGAAGGACGTAAAAACGTAACACTTGTACACAAAGGTAATATTATGAAATTCACTGAAGGTTCCTTTAAAAACTGGGGATATGAAGTGGCTGAAGAAGAATATGGTGAGAAAGTATTCACATGGGCTGAATATGACCGCATCGTAGAAAAAGAAGGTAAAGATGCCGCTAATGCTGCGCAGGATAAAGCAGAAGCTGAAGGCAAGCTTATCGTTAAAGATGCGATTGCTGATATCTTCTTACAGCAAATTCTTACTCGTCCAAAAGAATTTGATGTTGTTGCAACGATGAACTTAAATGGAGATTATATTTCTGATGCACTTGCTGCTCAGGTTGGTGGCATAGGAATTGCTCCAGGAGCAAACATTAATTTCGAAACTGGTCATGCAATTTTCGAAGCGACTCACGGTACTGCTCCTAAGTATGCTGGACTAGATAAAGTAAACCCTTCTTCTGTTATTTTGTCAGGTGTACTTATGCTTGAGCACCTTGGATGGAGAGAAGCAGCTGAGCTTATTTCTCAATCTATGGATAAGACAATTGGCAGCAAAGTTGTAACTTATGACTTTGCACGTATGATGGACGGTGCTACTGAAGTAAAATGTTCTGAGTTCGGTGATGCTCTAATCAAAAATATGGACTAAGAGGTGGATCATTTATGGCGATTCGCAGAAGTAAAATTTCAGTGATCGGTAGTGGATTTACTGGTGCTACGACAGCTTTAATGCTTGCTCAAAAAGAACTAGGTGATGTAGTTTTAGTCGATATTCCAGATATGGAGGATCCGACAAAGGGTAAAGCGCTGGATATGCTGGAGGCTAGCCCCGTACAAGGGTTTGACGCGAAAATTACTGGTACAGCAAATTATGAAGATACAGAAGGTTCTGATCTTGTCATAATAACGGCAGGTATTGCAAGAAAGCCTGGTATGAGTCGTGATGATCTGGTAAATACGAATTCTAAGATTATGAAGACCGTAACCAAGGAGATTGTAAAATATTCACCTGATTGCTACATCGTGGTCTTAACTAACCCGGTTGATGCCATGACTTATTCTGTATTCCAAGAAGCCGGCCTCCCTAAGAACCGTGTTATCGGCCAGTCTGGTGTTCTGGATACAGGTCGGTTCCGTACTTTTGTCGCTGAAGAGCTTAATGTTTCAGTAAAAGATGTAACAGGATTCGTTCTTGGTGGACATGGTGATGACATGGTACCGCTCGTTCGTTACTCATTTGCTGGAGGAATTCCACTAGAAAAGCTTATTTCAAAAGAACGTTTAGATGAAATCGTTCAACGCACCCGTACAGGCGGCGGTGAAATCGTTGGCTTGCTTGGTAACGGAAGTGCATATTATGCACCTGCTGCTTCTCTTACTCAGATGGCTGAAGCCATCCTGAAGGATCAACGTCGCATTCTTCCTGCAATCGCCTATCTTGAAGGTGAATACGGATATGAAGGTATTTATCTTGGGGTCCCAACCATCTTAGGTGGTAATGGTATTGAAGAGATCATCGAATTAGATTTGACAGAAGAAGAGAAAAAGCAGCTTGATCAATCAGCTGCCTCTGTTAAAAACGTGCTGAATGTATTAAACTAATAATAGAAGGATTCGAGGCTTATCCTCGAATCCTTTTTTGCTTTATGAAATGGAGGACTTAAACGAAGAATGTCAGCAATTGTGGATACAACTTTATTTAATTATGTAAACGTTTTCTAAAAAGGAGTGAGACGAATGTTAGGTAAGAAAAGAAAGTTAGGGAAAAAAATTCAGGATCTTAAGGTTGGAGATTGTTACACTTCATCTTTCTCTATTGAAGATAAGGAACTGCTTATGTACTTAGGATTAACTGACGATGCGAATCCATTATATATCCAACATGATTATGCTTCTGAAACCCCTTATACCCGGCCGATTGTTCCGAGTGTAATGATATTCGGGAAGGTTTCTTCTATCATTTCTATGCATTTACCCGGGCCGGGGAGTCATATTTTCAAGCAGGAGCTGGATTATCCAAAACCCCTTTTTCATTATAGCGAGGTCAAAATAACTGCAGAAATTAGCTTAATTCATAAAAAGGATCACTATATAGATGTTGTGATTATTGGTTACGATGAAGAGGGGGAAGAAGTCGTAAGTGGAAAGGTTTCCGTGCGTCCACCGTATGAACCGAAGTCAATGAATGCAAGCTCGCTGGAAAACTTTTATTAATACAATGTTTAAGACTGACGCAGGTTAGTCTTAAGCTTGAAGAAAAACCTTGGCTTCTCTAAACTTTATGCAAGGGAAAGTTTCAAACGTTCGATAGAATAAATGGTTCCAGATTACACATCGATACACGATGTGGCGAACCGGACTTCCTATTTAAGAATTCCCCGGAGGAGGCGCCCATATCTCCCACAGGAGTCTCGACCTTTCCTAAAATTCTTATTTCTTGATCATACAAGAAATGTTTACACTTTCAAGCTAAAAGAGAAAGCAATGGTTTCTCAACAAGCTGACTGACGGAGGTCAGTCTTTTTTTTATTGGTAAAATTTGTTTGTTATTTCTGTGTAAAAATTGTAAAGAAACGTGCCAAACTGTAAACTAGTATGTATCATTAAGGTGTAGACATTTTATGCTCGCTGGGGGGACTTCTAATGAATCAAAAGATTTTAATAGTAGATGATGAGGAATCGATTGTAACCTTGCTTAAATACAATATAGATCAAGCAGGTTATGAGACAGAGGTGGCTTACACTGGAAGTGAAGCTTTAGAAAAAGCTTCAACCACTACTTACGATATGATCGTACTAGATGTAATGCTCCCAGAGATGGACGGTATGGAGGTTTGTAAACAGCTGCGTCAAAAACAAGTTCAAACACCTATCCTTATGCTCACTGCGAAAGATGATGAGTTTGACAAAGTGTTAGGTTTAGAACTGGGAGCAGACGATTACTTAACCAAACCTTTCAGTCCCCGGGAGGTAGTAGCTAGAATAAAGGCTATACTACGTAGAATGGTTCGTGAACCTGCAGAAGATACACCTCAAACTATCCAAATTGCTGATTTGACGATTTATCCTGAGCAATACGAGGCGACAATTAAAGAGGAACCTCTAGTTTTCACGCCAAAAGAATTTGAACTTCTCTATTATCTAGCTCAAAATATTGGCCGTGTGCTGTCTAGAGATCAGCTTTTAAGTGCGGTCTGGAACTATGATTTTGCTGGAGATACGCGAATCGTAGATGTTCACGTAAGTCATTTAAGAGAAAAAATTGAGCCTGATACTAAAAAACCTGTTTACATTAAGACGATTCGAGGTTTAGGTTATAAAATGGAGGTACCAAAATAAATGAGGTCGAGAACTAGACCTTTATTAACTTATATGGTGTTAGTTATTATCGTTATGGTAAGTCTAGGTGTTTTATTAGCACAGCTGACACGCAGTTATTTTATTACAATATTTGAAGAAAGAATTTCTGTTGAAAGCGAATATTTCGTAACGTATGTGGAAGGTTTTTTAGAAGACGACCAAGTAACCGATGAGTCATTGGATGCGTTTAGTGAACAGATAAATACGAGCTTAGTATTTATATCTAATGAGGATGAATTGTTAATTGATACAGTAGCAGCAAATGAACAAGTGACTGAAGAGGATAAAGATATAATTATTAACCTTGTTCAACAAAGTGAAGAATCCATGAGACAAGGAAAGTTACTAGATAATGTTTTTTACTATCCTCTCCCCCAGACTATAGGAGATACTTCAGGTACACTTATTCTCATATCTCCTGTAGAATCTTTGTCTAATATCACCAAGAATATTTGGTTAATTATAGGGCTGACCTTATTAATAGGTCTAGTTGCCATCTTTTTTATTGGATTCAATGTTTTTTCAAACTACATTCGACCGATTAGATCTGCAGCGGGAGTAGCGGATGAATTAGCTAAAGGGAACTATAAAGCCAGGACGTATGAAGGGCATTTTGGAGAAGCGGGCCAACTAAGCCGCTCCATAAACATTCTTGCTAGAAACCTACAAAAAATGACCAGTTCAAAAGGAATGCAAGAGAATCAGCTGGAAGCCGTAATAAATAATATGGGTAGTGGACTAATACTTATTGATGAGAAAGGCTATATTCAACTTGTGAACCGTGCATTTCTAGACAGTTTCGGAGGAATGAAGCCTGATTATGTAGGATATCTTTATCACGACGCGATTCCTTTTAACACCATTCATGAAACTGTTCAAAATATTTATATGTTTGAAGAGACAGTAAGCGAAACCTTTATTCTGCCTGTGGATATTAACCGTAAACATCTTGAAGTAACAGGTGCTCCTATCTTCAGTGATAAGAAGAAATGGAAAGGCATTGTTTTAGTTTTTCATGATATTACTGACATGAAGAAACTTGAACAAACGCGTAAAGACTTTGTTGCCAATGTATCTCATGAATTAAAAACACCGATTACATCAATCCGTGGGTTTTCGGAGACTCTTCTCGATGGAGCGATGAAGGACGAACAGATGTTAAATCAGTTCCTTGAGATTATTTTAAAAGAAAGTGAGCGGCTTCAATCTCTTATACAAGATTTACTTGAGCTTTCCAAAGTAGAAAGAGAAGATTTTCATCTGACAATCGAACAAATCAATATGCAGAATTTCTTGCATGATCTCGTTCCTATCATTGAACAGCAAGCTGCTCAAAAAAATATATCATTGCATGCCGACATTAGTGGAAGTACTATAGTTGAAGGTGATTCAAGCAGGTTAAAGCAAGTTTTTATTAACCTCATGTCTAATGCAATTAATTATACGGGGGAAAATGGGAAAGTTAGCTTAGATTTTCAAGAATACGATGATTATGTCGTAATAAGTATTGAAGATAATGGTGTGGGGATACCGGAAGAAGAAATCCCTAGAATCTTTGAACGATTCTATCGGGTAGACAAAGCGAGAAGCCGTAATTCAGGAGGGACTGGCCTTGGGCTGGCGATTGTAAAACACATCGTAGAAGCTCACGATGGTTCGATCCAGGTAGAAAGTGAAGTTGGTAAAGGGACCAGATTCCACGTCAAACTACTTAAAGAATTTACAAACAATTAATACTATATTGAAAAGAAATTTACTTTTTTTTGATACGATACAGTTGAAACCCTTTCATCCAAGGTGTTTTCTCTTGATGAGCAGAAGCTTCCCTCGCTTCTGCTCTTTTTTTGTAGTTTTTTCTTCTTCGAAAGGAACATGATAGAATAGAGGTAATGATGTTTTCTAAGAGGAGCTGAAATAATGGCTGAAAAATTGGTTTTAATTGATGGTAACAGCATTGCCTACCGTGCATTTTTTGCACTTCCTTTACTTAATAATGATAAGGGTGTGTACACAAATGCCGTATATGGTTTTACAACAATGCTGTTGAAAATATTAGAAGAAGATAAGCCGGATCATATTTTAGTAGCGTTTGACGCTGGTAAAACGACTTTCCGTCATAAAACGTATAAAGAATATAAAGGTGGAAGACAAAAGACTCCTCCAGAGCTTTCAGAGCAATTCCCTGTACTAAAAGAACTGCTGGAGGCGTTCGAAATTAAACATTACCAACTGGATCAATATGAAGCTGACGATATTATTGGTACATTAGCTGAACAGGGACAAGAGAAGAAGTACGATGTAAAAGTCATATCTGGTGACAAGGACTTACTTCAACTTGTGACTGATAAAGTGAAAGTAACTTTGACTAAAAAAGGAATCACTAATGTGGATACGTATGATCCTGCTTTTCTTTTAGAGAAAATGGAGATTAGACCTGATCAGGTGATTGACTTAAAAGCACTCATGGGAGATAGCTCTGACAATATTCCGGGGGTGCCGGGAGTAGGAGAGAAAACTGCAGTTAAATTGTTAAAGCAATTTGATAAGCTGGAGACTGTTTACGAACAGTTGGCTGAAGTAAGTGGTAAGAAATTAAAAGAAAAGCTGGAAACACATAAAGAGGAAGCTTTCATGAGTAAAGAACTCGTGACGATTGAACGTAACGCACCTATTGAAATTGGCATAGAAGATTTAGAGTACCAGCAATATGATCAACAAAAAGTGTCTTCAATCTTTAGAGATCTTGGCTTCCAATCACTAATAAGCAGAGTTTCTAAGGATGAAGCCGTCTCTCATCAGGAAGTCCCCGAAGACTGGGATGAAGTAAAAGTTAATGTGATACATGAATTAACCAAAGATATGATAACTGGAGAAGAATCTGTGGTCGTTGAAATGCTTCATGAAAACTATCATCAGTCCCCAATAGTAGGAATTTCTATCGTCAATCTGAATGGAAACTATTTTATTACAATGGAAGATGCGGAGAGATCAGAAGGATTTATCAAGTGGGCGGAAGACCCTTCACAAGAAAAGTGGGTTTTTGATGCAAAACGAACGCTTGTGGCTTTAAGAAGACATGGTATAGCCCTGCGTGGGATCTCATTTGATTTATTACTAGCTTCCTATTTAATTAATCCTTCTGAAAATAATCATGACGTACCTTCCATCAGTCATCGTATGAACGAACATGCTGTCCAGTATGATGAAGAGATATATGGAAAAGGGGCAAAATTAAAAGTTCCTGAGGATAAATCCGTCATGCAGGAACACGTAACAAGAAAGGCAGCTGTTCTCTACAAGCTTAAAAAAACAATGGAGGATCAGCTACAGCAAAATGAGCAGTATAAACTTTATGAAGAATTAGAAATGCCGCTAGCATTAATTCTCGGGGAGATGGAACATTGTGGCGTTCAAGTTGATGCCGGCCGCTTAGAGGAAATGGGAAGCGATCTTAACCGTAGACTTAATGAGATTAAGGCTGAAATTTATGAACTTGCCGGAGAAGAATTTAATTTAAACTCACCTAAGCAGCTCGGCCCTATTTTATTTGAAAAGCTGGAACTTCCTGTGATTAAGAAAACTAAAACAGGCTACTCCACTTCTGCTGATGTATTAGAACAGCTTCAAGATGAGCATGAAATTATCGAGAAAATTCTGCTGTTCCGACAACTTGGGAAACTTAAGTCCACCTATATTGAAGGTCTGTTGAAAGTGGTGAATCAGGATACCAATAAAATTCACACAAGGTTTAATCAAGCTCTCACTCAAACCGGTCGTCTCAGTTCTATTGAGCCCAATCTGCAAAACATTCCCATTCGTTTAGAAGAGGGGAGAAAAATCAGACAAGCTTTTGTACCGTCACAAGAGAATTGGGTAATGTTTGCCAGCGACTATTCTCAAATAGAACTTCGCGTGCTGGCTCACATTGCGCAGGATGAAAAGCTTAAAAATGCTTTTAAAGAAGGGAAAGATATTCATACTCAGACGGCTAGTGAAGTATTTGATGTTTCGGAGGGTGATGTAACTTCACAAATGCGCAGGCAAGCTAAAGCGGTCAACTTTGGAATCGTATACGGCATTAGTGATTATGGATTATCACAAAGTCTGGGGATTACACGAAAAGAAGCAAAAACGTTTATTGAAAAGTATCTTTCGAGCTATCCTGGGGTAAAAGAGTATATGAGCGATTCTATACAGGAGGCCAAAAGGTTAGGATACGTTAAAACATTTATGAATCGAAGAAGGTACTTGCCAGAAATTACGAGCCGTAATTTCAATCAGCGCAGCATTGCAGAACGCACTGCCATGAATACTCCAATCCAAGGGAGTGCGGCAGATATTATTAAAAAAGCGATGATTGATCTAGATCAACGGTTAAGGACAGAGAAGCTCCAAGCTCGTATGCTTTTACAGGTTCATGATGAATTGATCCTGGAGGCGCCTGAAGAAGAGCTTGAACGATTAAAAGAAATCGTACCAGATGTGATGGAACAAACAGTCGAATTAGACGTCCCGCTTGAGGTTGATTATTCCTTTGGACCGACCTGGTACGATGCGAAGTAAGTGAGGAGAACGAAGAATGCCTGAACTACCAGAAGTAGAAACGGTTAGACAAACGCTAAAGCAGTTGGTGTTAAATAAAAGAGTTAAAGATGTATCAATATTTTGGGACAATATTATTAAAAGACCTCAAGATCCAAATGACTTTAGGACCTGGATTCAAGGCCAGGAGCTTCAAGATATCAATCGGAAGGGAAAGTTTTTAATCTTTCATTTTGAGGACATTTCCATGGTGTCTCATTTGAGAATGGAAGGGAAGTTTGGGGTTTATAAAGCTTCCCTTCCTAAACCAAAGCATACCCATGTAATTTTTCATTTTACAGATGGTTCTGAACTAAGGTACGATGACGTTCGAAAATTTGGAACGATGCACTTATTTGAAAAAGGACAAGAATGGAATGAAAAGCCTCTTATTCAATTAGGCCCTGACCCATTTGATCCTTCGTTTACTACAGAATATTTTTATGAAAAATTGCAGAAAACAAGCCGTTTGATTAAATCGGTGCTGCTAGATCAATCGGTTGTAGCGGGACTCGGTAACATATACGTTGATGAAGCATTGTACAAAGCAGGGATTCATCCAGAGAGAACTGGGAAGGAGCTTACGTATGAGGAGGCCTCCCGACTCAAAGAAGCGAGTACTCAGACGATTGTTGAAGCTGTGAAGCAGGGTGGAACAACCATCCGCTCCTATTTAAATGGACAAGGTGAAATGGGAATGTTTCAGCAGCAATTAAAAGTATACGGCAAAGAAAATACCGGATGTTTAGGCTGCGGAAATCCAATAATAAAGCTGAAGGTAAGCGGTAGAGGAACCCATGTCTGTCCTCGCTGTCAAAAGTAACACATAATGGTTCTTCGCCCATATACTATTTCACATTGACTATGTCGAGGTGAAAAGTGTTGGGGACTGGTTTTCTTACTTTACTTTTTGTTGTAGCGGTTAGCATAGACAGCTTTGGAATTGGCTGTATGATCGGTTTGAAAAAGATTTATTTATCATTTAAAGGGATCTGTGGCATTGCTCTTCTTTCCGGACTCTGTTACTTATGTTCAGCCTCTGTCGGACACTTGCTGTTACCATATATTAATCCACAATTATTCGAATGGTTAGCAGCACTTTCATTTGTTGGATTAGGTTTGTTTTTTATCTGGTCTAATAAAAAAAGCACGAATGCTAATCATGACGAGTCTATCTGGACGCAGCCGACTCGAGTATTAAAATCTCCAGAAGATGCCGATGTAGACCATTCCGGGGGCATCCACGGCAAAGAAGTTGTACTTTTAGGGGCCGCCCTTTCCCTTGATACAATAGGTGCAGGCTTTAGTGGTGTTTTTATTGGTTTACCCCCATTTTATACGGCCGGACTTATTATACTTGCCACTTGCGTTATGCTGTATGGCGGGTTAAAGAGTGGGGAAAAATTCAGCAGTAAAACGGATTACCTTTCTATGTTACCAGGGATTTTATTAATTATTATTGGACTAATTAAGCTAGTTTAGGAGGGCCGGGATGGGTATAATCATAGGGTTAACGGGTAGTATAGCTACTGGGAAGAGTACCATATCTAAGATGTTTGACTCGTTCAACATTCCAGTCGTAGATGCCGATGTCATCTCAAGAGAAGTGGTTGAGATTGGCCGGCCTGCTTATCAAAAAATCGTGGACCGCTTTGGCGAAAAGGTGTTACATGAAGATCAAACATTAAACCGTAAGCAATTAGGAAGTATTGTTTTCAAAGACGAAACGAAGCGGAAGCAATTAAATGAAATTGTCCATCCTGAAGTTAGAAAACAAATGCTTGAGCAAAGAGATGGGTATTTAAATAAAGGAGAAAAGGCAGTGGTATTGGATATTCCATTGCTTTTTGAGAGTGACCTGGCTCATTTTGCCGATCGTACGCTTGTCGTCTACGTTGATGAGGAAACTCAGCTTAAAAGGCTTATGGATAGAGATAGATCTTCGAAAGAGGACGCTTTAGAAAGAATCCGGTCACAGATCCCAATTCAAGAAAAAGCTGAAAGAGCTGATGAAGTGATTGATAACTCTGGAACAATTGAAGAAAGTTATCAGCAGTTAAAACGTATATTAACTGTATGGAACGTGTTGATAAAGTCTGATTGACTACAAGTTAATCAGGCTTTTTTTGTATTTTCTTGTATGATGTAAAGGATTAAAGCCCTTTTTAAAAAATGTTAAAAAACAAGCCACAAAAACGGTTTCAATGTGTTATACTATTTTTGAAAATACAATTCAAAAGTATATCACATTTAGGGGGATTGCCTTATGAAGAAAACTAGAATAGCGATTAACGGTCTGGGGAGAATTGGAAGAATGGTCTTCAGAAAAGCGGTCTTAGATGAGTCAATTGAACTTGTAGCCGTTAATGCAAGTTATCCTGCTGAAACAATCGCCCACATGCTAAAGTACGATAGTATCCATGGACGATTTGATGGAGAAATTGAGCCCATTAATGATGGGATATTAATAAATGGTGAAAAAGTAGAACTTTGTTCTGATCGAGATCCTTTAAAACTTCCGTGGGATAAGTTAAATATTGATATCGTTATAGAAGCCACTGGCAAATTTAAAACAAAAGAAGAAGCTTCCTTACACATTAAATCTGGCGCGAAGAAAGTAATCATAACTGCACCAGGTAAGTCCGTAGATGCAACGATTGTGATGGGAGTTAATGAAGACGCATATAATCCGGAAGAACATGATGTAATTTCAAATGCCTCCTGTACTACAAACTGTTTAGCACCAGTAGTCAAAGTGTTAGAGGATCGTTTTGGGATTGAAAATGGATTAATGACTACTGTGCATGCTTTTACGAATGACCAAAAAAATTTAGATAACCCCCACAAGGATCTGCGACGTGCCAGAGGATGTACTCAATCCATTATTCCTACTTCCACAGGTGCGGCCAAAGCCCTTGGTGAAGTGATCCCTTCTTTAGATGGGAAATTAAATGGGATGGCTTTGCGAGTTCCTACACCTAATGTGTCATTAGTAGATTTAGTCGTCGATCTAAAAAAAGATGTGACGACTGAAGATGTGAATGCAGCCTTTCAATCGATCAGTAATCAAGCGATGAAAGGTATACTTGAATATAACGAAGAACCACTTGTCTCCATTGATTATACAACATCACCAGCTTCTGCTATTGTTGATGGATTATCTACTCAAGTTATGAGTGATCGGAAAGTAAAAGTGCTAGCGTGGTACGATAATGAGTGGGGTTATTCTTGCAGAGTAGTAGATCTTGCTAAACATGTTGGTAATTTAATGAAACAAGAAACACCAGCAAAAGTTTCTTAATGACTGTTGAACCATTGTAACCTACAATTATAAGAAACAAATTTATGAAAAATTGTTTCTTGCAAAAAAGGGATAAACCGTATATACTTTCTTTGAACTTCTGAATACTGTCAATTTCATGCTCTACTTAAAGGGTTAGGACCTCTCAGGACTAACTTTCCCCCGTGGTAGTATATGTAGGTATATTTAGAAGGGAACGAAGTCAATGTACAAAAAAGGGGGATCCTTAAAATGGATACAATGGGAAGACATGTTATTAGTGAGTTGTGGAATTGTAATGAAGATAAATTAAATGATATGAATTATATTGAACAGGTTTTTGTAGATGCTGCTTTAAGGGCTGGTGCAGAAGTTCGAGAAGTAGCCTTTCATAAATTTGCTCCTCATGGAGTGAGCGGGGTGGTTATTATTTCTGAGTCCCACTTAACGATTCATAGTTTTCCGGAGCATGGTTATGCGAGTATTGATGTTTATACATGCGGTGATCGAATTGATCCTAATGTAGCCGCTCATTATATCGTTGAGGCTTTAGAGGCAGGAAGAAATGAAACGGTAGAGGTTCCTAGAGGTATGGGGCCAGTCGAAGTTCAACAATCAAAAGCATTGTAATAAAAAATCACACAGCGTTCTGTGTGATTTTTTGCTGTATCTTTATAAAGTGGTTGCTTTTATTTTTAATAAAACGTGTTAAAATAATATAGAGATGATGTCGAATTTTTGGTAAGGGGTTATGTTAGTGAAAGCATTTATTTCAAAATATTTTAGCAACCATTCTGAAACCAGTGAAGACCATCGTGATGCTTCACTACAAACAAGGTACTATAAAGCGAAGCGTGATGAAATTTTTAGTGCTGTAGAAGAAATGTTTCCCTCTCCTTCTGAAAAGGTAGCTGTATCAAAAGAAAGAGGCGAGTTGACAATAAAATATAAAGGGAAACGAAAAGCTTTTGTAGTGGCTACGATTATCATGGTCCGTCCTTTTCAAACGGCTGTAGACTTTTCTGTTACAACAGATTCAGGAGGTCCAATTGATTTCGGATTCAGCCGAAGTCTAATCGTAGATAGCTACGATAAGCTGGATCGTCAATTCCCTAAATATGATCCTAAACAGTGAGTTGTATGAAATGACAATAGGTGGAGTTGATTTTTTTGAAGTGTCCTAATTGCCACTACAAAAGCACTAGAGTTCTTGATTCAAGACCTATTGAGGACGGGCATGCGATAAGGCGCAGAAGAGAGTGTGAGAATTGTAATTTTCGCTATACAACGTTTGAACGAGTGGAAGAAGTTCCGTTGATTGTTGTAAAAAAAGAAGGTACGCGTGAAGAGTTCAGTCGTGAGAAACTCATGCGCGGGCTTATTAGAGCATGTGAAAAGCGCCCAGTAGCTGTAGAAGAGCTTGAAGGTGTTACTCAAGATATAGAAAAAGAGCTTAGGAACCGTGGTGTTTCTGAAGTGCAAAGCAAAGATATTGGTGAAATGATTATGGAGAGACTCTCAAAGATTGATGAAGTCGCGTATGTGAGATTTGCTTCTGTCTACAGGCAGTTTAAAGATATTAACGTATTTATCGATGAATTAAAGGATTTAATTAAACACGAGGATAAAGGATGAGCCCCGATCGGCTCATTTTCTTTTTCTCTTGTTTAATTTCGTGAAAAGGGGGCGAGTAGGAAATGGAATCTTCAATAGGTAAGCTTTTGCCGGTTGATGGTTTTTTGTTAACAAAAAAAGGGAGCACACCTAAACATGCCCACTGGTCGCTTACCCACTTATACCAACCTGTGATAGGGATATTAGGTATTTCTCTATATCAGTTTTTAACAAGTGAGTGGGAAACAAATGACAGAGAACAAGTACAAACCCACCACGCGATTATGACGTATTTATCTTGCCCGTTAGATAAAATTTATGAAGCTAGAAAAAAGTTAGAAGCCATTGGGTTAATAAAGACTTTTGTAAAAAAAGAAGAAGATACGGTTTACTTATATGAACTGCGGCCTCCTTTGGCAGCAGAGGAATTTCTAGATGATACCTTCTTATCTTTGTTGCTGCAACACGAAATTGGTTCAGATAAATTAGAGCAATTGAAGAAACGATTGATGATTAATAGAAGTAGTCTGTACGAAGGGTATGAGGAAGTGACCGTGTCATTTGATGAAGTCTTTCACCCTCAAATTAAAGGAACTGATCACCCCTATATAAACTCTGCAGAAGGAAAGCAGGATAACGTCAATATACAAAAAGGACCTGTCATTTCAGAGCGGAGAATAGACTTTAATTGGCTTCAGGAAGCCCTCAAGCAGAGAATGTATCCGGCCGGGAAAATTCTTACAGGAATTAACAAGAAAGTGATTAGTCAACTAGGTGCTTTGTATAACCTTAGTTCTACCGAGATTGAGAGAGCATTAACTTGGTCGATAAATGAAGATAACGAACTTGATCTAGAAGAATTTAAGTCGGCATGTCATGATTTTATGAAAAGCCACACAGATGATAATGAGCAAATTCTGAACAAGCGAGAAAAAGTGATTTCATCTTCTAAGGATAGTGGAAGTAAAGAAGATCAGTTTGTTGAACTACTGGAACAAATTTCTCCTCGTGAACTGTTAGAAGATCTTTCGACTGGAAACCAGGCTTCTAGTCAAGACATGAGAATGGTACGGGATGTAATGACTGAGCAAGGCTTAACACCTGGTGTAATGAATGTATTAGTCCATTATGTATTATTGAAAACAGATATGAAGCTATCTAAACCATATTTAGAAAAAATAGCCAGTCACTGGGCCAGGAAGAATGTTAGTACTGTCCGCCAGGCCATGAACTTAGCGAAAGCGGAGCATCAACAATACCAGCAATGGGGCAACCAGCCTAAGAGAAAGTATCAAAATAAAAAGACTGAGGTTATCCCCGAGTGGTTTAAAAAGCAAGATGAAAGAAGGCAACAACAAGAAAAGCTTCAATCTTCTTATGATACCTCAGACTTAGAAGAAAGAATTCGCAAGCTTTCTAAAAAAGGAAATGGAGCATAGAAGGAGGTGGCCGAAGTGGAGCCGATTCAAAGATCTTTAAAAAAGTGGATGAAAGATCATAAACAGTTCCAGCAGCGGTTTTATAATATGAAACAGCAAGTACTTCAAGATCGGGAAGTGAAAGAACTTATTGCCTCACACCCTGCCTTAACGGAAGAGGAGGTAGACCGCCAATTAATTAAATTTTACGAGTTTGAGTCTCAATCTAAAAACTGTGAAAAATGCCCTTCTCGTGAGAGGTGTATAAATATTTTAGAGGGATATACTCCTGAGCCAACTGTGGTAGGTTCAGAGTTGAAATTAATGTACAATAAATGTCCGCGTGAAAGGAAATTGGAACAAAAAAGAAAACAAGAGTCTTTGATCAACAGTCTTCACATGCCTCGAGAAATATTAGAAGCAAGCTCTGAAAGACTAGATTTAAATGATCCTGATCGTACAGAAGCGGTGGCTAAAACGGTTCAGTACTTGGAAGGGGTTACGGACGAACTGCCAAGTAAAGGGTTATATTTTCACGGCCCCTTCGGTGTAGGAAAAACTTACTTCTTAGGCGTTATCGCTAATAGTTTAAGCGAAAAAAACATTTCTTCTATGCTCATATACATGCCTGAATTTGTTCGGGAGATTAAAAATTCGATTAAAGATGATTCGATGAATAGTAAAATTGAAGCTTTTAAAACGACACCCGTTCTCATGTTAGATGATATAGGAGCTGAATCTCAGTCTGCCTGGTTTAGGGATGAAGTGCTTGGCTCGATTTTGCAGTATCGTATGATGGAGAGGCTCCCTGTCTTCTTCACCTCCAATTATAATTTGAAAGAACTCGAACAAATCTTTACGACGAGCAACCGTGGTGATGTAGAGCAAGTTAAAGCCCAACGAATTACAGAAAGAATACGTCAGCTTAGCGATCTAATCAAAGTGGATGGCAAAAATCGCCGCGATTAATGCGAGCATATAGCATGTTTTTCTCACAACTCACATATGTATAAAGTAGAAAATGCTTTAAGACCATTAATTGGTGTGATCATAAAGCTTTACACGTTGTGGTGAGGGGGAAGTGATGTTGGCTTGTGTGTATTTTTCTAATCGAAAAGAAGCGTTTATTTTTTATCAAATCCTCTTTGATTCATATTCTAGGCGAGAACTAAAAGGTGAAATAAAAGAGGAAAAGAGTAAATGGTATGTTTATTTAAATGAAAACAGTATTAGTTCGATGACGGACATCGGACAAGCAATACTTGATATCCTTTATAAGCGGAAGATGAATGCTTGGATGGAGGGAGTACTGCGGCACCGCTTTTATTATGACGATGATAAAGAGATTGAGCGGGTAATACGATTGTCAGCTAAACTAAAGGCTGACCCGCCTGAAGGTGTAACACTGCCTGCTATTGACCAAGAAATAGAACGTTTTGTTAAGAGAAAAGTTTTTGAACATGATTACTCAGATTTTGACGAATTGTCTGCTTCTTGTTTAGAATACATTTACTCCGATTTTTTGGAGTTTACAGGTAAGCTGTTAGATGAGTACAAATTAGAAGAAGCTCATCAAATGATGGTGGATACTTGGCGAAGACAAGTCAAAAATAAATCGAGTGTTGTTCCTCTTTTACACGTTAAGTATGATAGTGAAATTAAATATTACTTCCCGGAAGGCAATCGAGTAGGAAGGGCTGAGCTTTTAAATTATTTAGGTTCTCATCCCGACCCAATGATCCAAAACCTGCCTGAAGACTTAGGCATTTTACCTGCCTTAATCTATTCTCCTGAGGAGCTCATGATTTATTCTGATCATCAGGGTGAAGCTAAACTTGAGCTTTTAATGAATATTTTTGAAGAGAAGGCCGTTTGGAAACCTTTATCGTTTTTTCCTTTTCTCAAAGCTTGATTTCTTTATTGAATCCCGCTATAATACCTACATATTCAATATTAGGATCGCTTGGATGAGGACAAGAATAAAAAGTGACGCTGGATTAGAGAGGGGAGTCATCGGCTGAAAACTCCTTCCTGACGACTTTATTTGTTTACCACCTCGGAGCCCTGTTTGTGAACGGCTGCTAGTAATAAACAGCGTCTGGTCTGCGTTAAGGACGAATGAAGCCGCAATTGAGGTTGTGGGAAATTTTGGGTGGAACCACGAGATAATACGCTCGTCCCTTAGTACTTTCTGTACTGAGAGACGGGCGTTTTTATTTTATAAATAAAATAAGGAGTGATGAAGATGTCAGAAATGATTAATATACAATTTCCTGATGGGAATAAGAAAGAGTTTGATAAGGGAACGACTGGTGAAGAAATTGCTCATTCAATTTCTCCAGGGCTGCGTAAACAAGCTCTGGCGATTAAATTAGATGGAGAGCCCTATGATTTAAGAAGACCCATTGAGCAAGATGGTGTGATAGAAATTTTAACGTATAAAAACCCTGAAGGTTTAGAAGTTTTAAGACATTCCACAGCTCATTTAATGGCACAAGCTATTAAAAGACTATACGGAGAAGTAAAACTCGGAGTGGGCCCTGTGATTGAAAATGGTTTTTATTATGATATTGACCTTGATGTTTCATTGACTCCTGAAGATCTTCCAAAGATCGAAAAGGAAATGCAGCGGATCGTTGATGAAAACCATGAAGTCGAGCGAATTGAACTCTCTAGAGAAGAGGCGATCGAAAAGTATAAGGAAGTTGGCGATGAGCTGAAACTAGAGCTTATTGAAGATATTCCAAAAGGAGAGCCGCTTACTATTTACAAGCAGGGAGAATTTTTTGATTTATGCCGCGGTGTCCATGTCCCACAGACGAGCAAAATTAAAATATTCAAGCTCTTGAATATATCTGGTGCGTATTGGCGTGGCGACAGTGATAATAAAATGCTTCAACGTATTTATGGAACAGCATTTGAAAAACAAGCACATTTGGATGAATACTTGCAGATGCTTGAAGAAGCTAAAGAACGTGATCATCGTAAGCTTGGCAAAGAACTGGGGCTTTTCACAGTGAATCAAAAAGTCGGCCAAGGTCTGCCTTTGTGGCTTCCTAAAGGTGCAACTATTCGCCGAAATATTGAACGTTATATTGTAGATACTGAGGAAAGGCTGGGATACGACCATGTGTACACTCCAGTATTAGGCAGTGTAGACCTTTATAAAACTAGTGGACACTGGGATCATTACAAAGATGATATGTTCCCGACATTAGAGATGGATAATGAAGATCTAGTGCTCCGGCCAATGAATTGTCCCCATCACATGATGGTTTACAAAAATGAATTTTACAGCTATCGTAACCTGCCTGTAAGGATTGCGGAGCTTGGCACCATGCATCGTCATGAAATGTCAGGTGCTTTAGCGGGATTACAGCGTGTTCGAGCGATGACTCTTAATGACGCTCATATCTTTGCTCGCCCAGATCAGCTAAAAGATGAATTCAAGCGAGTGGTCCGTCTCGTACAGGAAGTATACAGGGATTTCGGTATTGACGACTATTACTTCCGTTTATCTTATCGTGACCCGGAAGATAGAGAAAAGTATGTAGATAATGACGAGATGTGGGATAAAGCACAAGCTATGTTAAAAGAAACCATGGAAGATATGAAGCTTGAATATGTAGAAGCTGAAGGAGAAGCTGCGTTCTACGGCCCTAAGCTGGATGTTCAAGTGAAGACAGCGCTAGGTAAAGATGAGACTCTCTCTACCGTCCAATTAGATTTCCACTTGCCAGAGAAATTTGATTTAACATATGTAGGTGAAGACGGAAAAGATCATCGTCCAGTAGTTATCCACCGTGGTGTTGTTTCTACAATGGAGCGATTTGTTGCTTTTCTTATCGAAGAGTATAAAGGAGCATTCCCTACTTGGTTGGCACCTGTTCAAGCGAGGATTATCCCGGTTTCTGCTGATGTACACCTTGAGTATGCTAAAAAACTTGAAGATGAACTTCGTGAAGCAGGTATCCGCGTAGAGGTTGACGAGCGAGATGAAAAGATTGGTTATAAGATTCGAGAGACTCAGACTCAAAAAATTCCGTATGCCTTAGTGGTTGGTGATCGTGAAATTGAGGATCACGCAGTTAACGTTCGCCGTTACAGTCAACAAAATTCTGAATCAAAAGCTGTTGATTCTTTCATCAAAGAGATACGTAACGAGATTGATCAAAAGTTACTAAATAAGTAAATAAAAATTTATATGCACGGCTTTTAGCTTATAGAAAAACCATGTGTTTTTCTATAAGCTTATTCGTGTGAAGAGTATCCTTAATTTTTATCTTTTTCTTTTTATGCTATTGATTTATTGTTAAATATCCTATACTATCTGTTAAGTAGTAAGAAAGTTGTTGTAGTGATAATTGACACAAGCTAATGACCATGATATTATAATTTAGGTAACTGAATGAACGGATCTGAGACAAGAAGAAGCACCCGCTTCTCACCTGATCGACGCATAACGCAGTTGGCAGGTTACTTATCCTTTGACTTTGATAGGAGACGTGTGGGTGCATTATGTGTACCGGCACTTTTTTTATGGGATTAAAACTACTTGTCGATGACGGATCTTATATAAGGTTTCTAAAATATGTTGGAGGTGGCTAGATATTAGCAAAGATAACATGAATGTTAATGAGAAAATTCGTGCACGTGAAGTACGCCTCATTGATGTAAACGGCGAACAACTAGGTGTTAAATCTAAGAATGAAGCACTAGATATTGCAGCTAATGCAAATCTTGACCTTGTTATGGTTGCACCTAATGCGAAGCCTCCGGTCTGCCGCATTATGGATTACGGGAAATATCGTTATGAGCAGCAGAAGAAGGAAAAAGAAGCTCGTAAGAATCAAACAACGATAAAAATTAAAGAAGTACGCTTAAGCCCGGGAATTGAAGAGCATGACTTCAACACGAAGCTGCGTAATGCTCGTAAATTTTTAACAAAAGGCGATAAAGTGAAAGCTTCTGTCCGTTTCCGCGGTCGTGCCATTACGCACAAAGAACTTGGACAAAAAGTTCTTGATCGACTGGCTGAGGAATGTAAAGATGTCGCTACAATTGAGACCAAGCCTAAAATGGAAGGTCGTAATATGTTTATGATGCTTGCTCCTATAAATGAGAAGTAAGCAAAATTAGCTGAAGGAGGAAATTGTAATGCCTAAAATGAAAACCCACAAAGGTTCTCAAAAACGTTTTAAGAAAACAGGTAACGGAAAGGTGAAACGCTCTCACGCTTTCACTAGTCACTTGTTTGCTAATAAATCTACGAAGCAGAAACGTAAACTACGTAAAGCAACGTTCGTCTCTGCCGGAGACTTCCGTCGTATTAAGCACATGCTTCCGAAAAAATAAAAGATAATTATAGAATTATATAGGAGGGAATTCCCATGCCACGAGTAAAAGGTGGAACAGTGACACGTAAACGTCGTAATCGTGTCCTTAAACTAGCAAAAGGTTATTATGGTTCAAAACACGCTTTATTTAAAACAGCAAAACAACAAGTAATGAAATCAGGTCAGTACGCTTATCGTGACCGTCGTCAGAAAAAGCGCGACTTCCGTAAGCTTTGGATTGCACGTATTAACGCTGCAGCTCGTATGAATGATATTTCGTACAGCCGTTTAATGCACGGTCTTAAGCTTGCTGGTATCGAAGTGAACCGTAAGATGCTTGCAGACCTCGCCGTAAATGATGAAAAAGGTTTCGCAAGTCTTGCAGACCAAGCAAAATCAGCTCTTAAATAAGTAAAGAAGAAGTCATTTCCGTTCGGTAGGAAATGACTTTTTTATATAGAACTGGAGTCATCATTATGGATATTTCCTTATTATTAATTTATCTCACAACCCTTAATGTACTTTCATTCATTTTAATGGGTTTTGATAAACGGCAAGCTGTTAAGAGTAGCAGAAGAATAAGTGAAAAGAATTTGTGGTTGGTCGCATGGATAGGTGGAGCAGCAGGTAGTTATTCAGGGATGGAAATTTTCAGACACAAAACAAAGCACCGTTCCTTTAAAGCAGGCATGCCAGTCCTTACTGCTATTCAAGTCATTGTTTTACTATGGTATTTACTGGTCTAAACCTTTATTTAGTTCATATGCTGTAGGTAGGAGGTGCGAACTTCATGAGTGAAGCATCATCTGCACTACTAAGTTGGATCGAGCATCAAGGATTATGGGCACCCCTTCTATTTATCGTCATTCATTTGCTGCGCCCCTTTCTTTTTTTACCGGTAATGCTCGTTTGTATTACTGGAGGTGTGTTATTTGGTCCTGTTGCCGGGACTGCGTATTCGGTCATAGGTACTTTGTTATCCAGCCTTTTATTTTATCGAATGATTCTTCTTGTTCCTTCAGGGTTTAAAAAGCTTCAGCAAATGTATGAGAGGTGGAACAACCGAAGAATAAAGCTCACTGTCAAGCAAGTAGCTATCCTTCGCCTTATCCCATTTATTCATTTTCACCTTCTTTCTTATTGTCTCATACAAATAAGCTCAGACTTTAAAGATTATGCAAAATCATCTTTTTTTGCTAACATCCCTTTGGCCGTCGTATATACTTCAATGGGGCAATGGATTACGTTGTTTTCAATCCCTGTAATAGCACTATTGACAAGTTTTCTGCTTTTATTTTGTTATACGATAAGAAGAAAATCTGAAGTTTTCGTCTGGAAGGAGTTTTTTCAAGCGAGTTAGGGCCGCTATTTATTAGCGGCCTTATTTTTCATCTTCGGGGAGAGGTTTTATGTTTAATCGATTAACTGGGTATTTCCATTCAATCTTTGCATAAGGGTACTTCATTAAAACCTGTTCTTCAAGAAAGTAAATGTCGTTTCTTTCTAATCCTTGCAGCTTTTCAGGTTCTTTAGATGACATTTGAATGGTCAGTACTTCAAATGCATGTTCTGTCGCTCCTAAATACTTTTCACCTTCAAACATCATTCCTCTGTAAGTAATTAAGAAGTTATGTTTTGTGTTTTCTGGATCATCCCAAAAATAAAATTCACATTGTTGATGAGATTGTTCTAATTTCCTTCGGGGGTTTCTATAAAATTTAATAGCAGTATATAGAATTACTGCAAAGGCTATAAGCAGGAGGATACGGAATAATATGATCATTACCATTACAATCGTCTCCCTGTAATCAGTTGTAACTTCTTGTACGTTTACGCATGCTTTTTAGTTTCAAAAAATGATACATTTATAAAGAAAGAATAAAGAGGAGTGATAAAGAATGAATTGGGACGCATTTTATGACAGTCAGGCTCAACTAGATGCCCACATTGTAAAAAAACAGAATTTGGAAAATACATCAATGGTTGAAGATAAATTATTAGCGCTGTTCGTTGAAGTTGGTGAACTAGCAAACGAAACACGCTGTTTTAAGTTTTGGAGCACTAAACCATCCAGCGATCAGTCGGTAGTTCTAGAGGAGTACGTTGACGGGCTCCATTTTATTTTATCTTTAGGTTTAGATTTAGATCTACGGTATCGTTCACGATCATTTAACTATACGACCGAAAAGACAGAAGCCTTTTTGGATGTTTTTACTTCGATTGAGCAGTTTAAACATGATAAAGATAATCGATCGTATCAGAGAATGTTTGAAAACTATCTAATTCTTGGCCAGACATTAGGAATCACAGAGAGAGATTTGCAAAAAGCCTATGAGGAAAAGAATAAAGTTAACTTTCAAAGACAGGATCAAGGGTATTAACTATTGGATAATTTTTGTTTATTTTTACCTAAAGATATATAATAAAAGGAGAGAATAAAGGAGGTAATTTTTACATATGGCAAATAAAGATGAAACGTTGCAGATGTTGAAAGAACTTACAGACGCGAAGGGTATACCTGGAAACGAGCGTGAGGCAAGAGAAGTTATGTCTCGTTACATTTCTCCGTTTGCGGATGAAGTATACACTGATAATTTAGGAAGTCTGGTTGCGAAAAAAACGGGTAATAAAAAAGGTCCAAGGATAATGGTAGCTGGTCACTTAGATGAGGTAGGTTTCATGGTGACTCGTATTGACGAAAGTGGTTATATTTATTTTCAGCCGGTTGGAGGCTGGTGGAGTCAGGTAATGTTAGCTCAGCGAGTGACAATTATGACTCGAAATGGAGATTTAACAGGAATTATAGGGTCTAAACCGCCGCACATCCTTCCTGCAGACCAGCGTAAAAAAGCAGTAGATATTAAAGATATGTTTATTGATATTGGGGCTTCCAGCCGAGAGGAAGCGAAAGAATTCGGTGTGACCCCGGGAGATTCAATTGTTCCATATTTTGAATTTACACAAATGAAAAATGAAAAAATGCTATTAGCTAAAGCTTGGGATAATCGTATCGGCTGTGCCATTGCGATTGAAGTACTTAAGCAATTAAAAGGTGAAAAGCATCCTAATATTGTTTATGGCGTTGGGACTGTCCAAGAAGAAGTTGGTTTACGCGGAGCACGTACCTCTGCTAATTTAATCAACCCAGATATTGCTTTTGGTGTAGATGTAGGAATCGCTGGCGACACGCCTGGTGTTTCAGACCGCGATGCTTCAAGTAAAATGGGAGAGGGTCCTCAGATTATTTTATATGATGCTTCCATGGTTTCTCATAAAGGATTACGTGATTTAGTTGTTGATACGGCGGATGAACATTCAATTCCATATCAATTTGATTCTTTAGCAGGCGGCGGAACAGATTCAGGAGCTATTCACATAAGTCACAACGGTGTACCTGCTCTCTCTATTACTGTTGCAACTCGATACATTCATTCTCATGCAGCGATGCTTCATCGTGATGATTTTGAAAATGCCGTTCGTTTAATTGTAGAAGTTATCAAAGGGTTGGACGATAAAAAAGTAAAAGAAATCACATTTAATTAATTTAAGATTGCCGGATAATACTCGGCTCAAAAGAAGCGCGTAAAATCAAGATTTAAAATCTGATTTTACGCGCTTTCTTTTTATTCTGCCAAACCTTTTTCTAATGTTTGAAGTATTTCTTGACGATCCTGTTCTTCGGATTCTTTCCAAAGCATTTCAAAAAATACTCCCAACCCTGGAAGCATCTTTTCTTCACCTTTTTGTAGAGCATCATCAATCGTTGCTTCTAGTTGATCAGCATTGTGTCCAGATACGTTTGAAAGGATGGCTTGTCGTAAGTTTAAGTTCATCTGTGTTAACCTCCATTTGTGTTTATGTTTAGTTTGACCAATTATGATAAGCCTATGTATGATAAGGTAGAACTTTAATGAAAATGAGGTCTTTTATGTTAACATCCTTAACGAATCAAAAAGTAAAAGAGTGGAAAAAACTGCAAAAGAGAAAATATCGGGAGATTAATGGTCAGTTTTTAGTAGAAGGACATCACTTAGTGGAAGAAGCGGTCAAGAGTGACTGGACGGTAAGAGAGATCATTCTTCGGAAAGAAGCTTCATTAGAATCTGTGAATGATCTTCCAGTTACGTATGTGAGTGACCAAGTTTTTAATGAAATTGCAGAAACGAAAACCCCTCAAGGAGTAGCGGCGGTTATAGAGTTTAAAGATTTTAGTTATGAGCCCGCTCCTTATTCATTGCTTATTGATTCTGTACAAGATCCAGGAAACTTGGGAACGCTTATTCGAACAGCGGATGCTGCAGGATTTAATCAAGTGATTGTAGGGAAAGGCTCCGTTGATGTTTTTAATGAAAAGGTAGTTCGAGCAACCCAAGGATCGCTCTTTCACTTACCCGTGATCCAAGCAGAGTTAGAAGAAGTTATTCCTTATTTAAAAGAAAAGGATGTTTATGTATATGCTGCTACGTTAGCAGACTCTGTTCCATATAAGCGTATGGAAGCTCAATCGAATGTAGCCTTACTCGTTGGAAACGAAGGGCAGGGCGTTCGTGAAGATATACTGAACCTTGTTGATCAAAATGTAAATATTCCGATTTACGGTAAGGCGGAATCACTTAATGTTGCTATTGCGGCTGCTATATTAATGTATCATTTTAAAGCCTAGGGTTGCATTACGAGCGTCTTTTCTCTATAATTATCAACAGTTATATAGACAAAAGCTAGGAAAGAGCAAAGTAAATAATTGCATCAGCGTTTTAGGGAAGAAATGCCTTAGACTGGAAGCATTTCTAACGTGGCAAGGATTGAATTTTCACTCTGGAGCTGACGCCGATGAGCGTCCGGATTTTAGTCCGTTATCTAATGATCTAAGTGGGCACATAGTGTCAACAAGGGTGGTACCGCGAAACGATTATTCAAGTCTCGTCCCTTTTTATGGGGATGGGGCTTTTTTATTTTTTAAAAGGAGGAACGTACCATGAAGGAACGTTTACAAGAGTTAAAAGCTGAAGCGTTAAATAAAGTAGAAAAAGCTGAAGAAATACAGGACTTAAAAAATGTTCGCGTTGAATATTTAGGAAAGAAAGGTCCAATTACAGAAGTATTAAGAGGGATGGGGAAATTATCGAAGGAAGAAAGGCCGGTTATTGGTCAGCTTGCCAATGACGTGCGAGAAGAAATTGCTCAAGCGATTGAAAAGAAGCAGACCGGATTAGAAGAAGCGGTCTTAGAGGAACAGCTTGAAGCTGAAAGTATAGACGTAACACTCCCGGGTCGTCCAGTTCAAGTAGGTGGACCACATTTACTGACGAGCATTGTTGAAGAAATTGAAAACTTATTTATTGGAATGGGTTTTGAAATTAAAGAAGGACCTGAAGTTGAAACCGACTACTACAATTTTGAAGCTTTAAACTTACCAAAAGGTCATCCGGCTCGTGATATGCAAGATTCTTTTTACATTACTGAAGAGTTACTATTAAGAACCCACACTTCTCCTGTTCAAGCAAGAACGATGGGAATGAAAAACGGTAACGAACCCGTTAAAATGATCTGTCCCGGGAAAGTGTACCGACGTGACACGGATGATGCGACACACTCTCACCAATTTACTCAAATTGAAGGCTTGCTTGTAGATAAACATGTTCGTATGAGTGATTTGAAAGGTGTACTTAATACGTTTGCTAAGCAAATGTTTGGGGAGGAACGAGAAATTCGTCTGCGTCCAAGTTTCTTCCCTTTTACAGAACCATCTGTAGAAATGGATATATCTTGTAAAGTTTGCGGGGGAGAAGGCTGTTCTGTCTGTAAAGGTACCGGCTGGATCGAAATACTTGGTGCAGGGATGGTTCACCCAAATGTGCTTGAAATGGCTGGATATGATCCGAAAGAGTATTCCGGCTTTGCTTTTGGGATGGGTCCGGAACGTATAGCCATGTTGAAATATGGTGTCGACGATATCCGTAACTTTTATATTAATGATCAACGATTCTTAAAACAATATCATAAGGCGTAAGGAGGAATAACGATGTTAGTTTCATTAAATTGGTTAAATGATTATATTGATGTAAGTGATTATAAACCAGAAGACCTGGCAGAGATTATTACGAAAACAGGGATTGAAGTAGAAAGTGTTGAGCCGGTAGCTGAAGCCGTGACAGGAGTAGTGGTGGGACATGTAGTATCTTGTGAGCAGCATCCGAATGCGGATAAATTATCATTATGTCAAGTTGATGTAGGTGAAGGAATTTTACAAATCATTTGTGGTGCTCCAAACGTAGCTCAAGGTCAAAAAGTGGCCGTAGCCACTCCTGGGGCCGTTTTACCTGGGAATTTCAAAATTAAGAAAACGAAGCTCAGAGGCGAAGTTTCAAACGGCATGATTTGTTCTTTACAAGAATTAGGCGTTGACGAAAAAGAAGTACCTAAAGAGTACCAGGATGGTATTTACGTTTATCCTGAGGATGTTAAAGCAGGAGACGATGCGATTTCTTTATTGAATCTTAATGACATCATTATTGAACTTGGATTAACTCCTAACCGCGCAGACTGTTTAAGCATGGCGGGGGTAGCCTATGAAGTGGCTGCTGCTTTAGATCGTGATTACCAATTAGCTGAAGAAAGAGTAGAAAGATCGAAAGAAGATGCTTCAGAGGTTGTAGAAGTACTAGTAGATGATCCACAGGCTAACCCATATTATGGAGCGTTTATCTTACGAGATGTGACCGTTGGTAAATCTCCTTTATGGATGCAAAATCGTTTAACGGCAGCTGGTGTTAGACCGATCAATAACGTTGTAGATATTACAAATTATGTATTATTGGAATATGGTCAGCCCCTTCATGCGTTTGATTACGACCGTTTTGGCTCCAACAAGGTTGTGACTCGAAGAGCAAAAGATGGAGAGAAGATCAAGACGTTAGACGATCAAGAACGTACACTGACTCCAGACCATTTAGTGATTACAAACGGAGAATCAGCGCATGCGATCGCTGGTGTCATGGGAGGAGCAGACTCAGAAGTACAGGAAGATACAACAACCATCTTATTAGAAGCTGCCTATTTTAATCCTGCTAACGTGCGACAAGCCGCTAAAGATCATGGCTTACGCAGTGAAGCAAGTACACGATTCGAAAAAGGTGTGGACCCCAATCGTGTAGAACGTGCAGGCGTTCGTGCCTGTGAGTTGTTACAAAAATATGCAGGCGCAATCGTATTAGAAGGTGTAGCAAAGGTTGATCAACTGGACCGATCCGAAAAAACGGTGGAGATGAATTCGAATCGAATTAATGATCGGTTAGGTACAACGATCTCAAATGAAGAAATCCAACAAATTCTAGAACGTTTACAATTCAACTATGATCAAAATGATGACAATTTTACTGTGTACGTCCCAACTAGAAGAGGGGATGTGGAACGTTTTGAAGATATATTAGAAGAGGTTGCTCGAATTTACGGATATGATAATCTTCCGTTTACGTTACCAAGCGGTGCGTCTCAAGCTGGCGGTTTATCTCGTGAGCAAGAGTTGAAACGACGCATGAAATCCTACTTTGAAGGGGTGGGCTTAGATGAGACCATTACTTATTCATTAACAAGCGAACAGCAAGCTGAAATGCTTGTGAGTGAAGAAGTTAAACAAAATGCAAAATCACCAGTTAAGCTTGCTATGCCTATGAGTGAAGATCATAGTCATTTACGTTTGAGCATTTTGCCGGAATTGCTCCAGTCCATTAGTTATAACGTCGCTCGTAAACAGCATAATGTTGCTTATTATGAAGTAGGAACGGTATTCCTTAGCGAGGAAGAACAAGTTACAAAACAACCGCATGAAATGCTGAGAGCAGCTGGAGCCCTTACAGGGGAATGGATGTCTCATCCTTGGCAGCAAGAAAAAAAAGAGGCAGACTTCTTTGTGGTTAAAGGGATTGTAGAAGGGCTGGTCCAGTGGTTAAATATTGATGTTGAATTTGTTAAAGCTAAAGTAGATGGAATGCATCCTGGTAGAACCGCTCTTATTAAAAGGAACAATGAGAACATTGGGTTCTTAGGTCAGGTTCATCCTAAACTTCAAAAAGAATGGGGATTAAAGGAAACCTATGTTTTTGATATCAATGCTGAAAAATTAATCGAGCTCTATCAAAAAGAAGAAGCGTTTGAAACGATCCCCCGCTTCCCTAGTGTAAATCGTGATATCGCCCTGGTCGTAGACGAAGAAGTTCCAGCTGGTCATATTGAAAGTACAATATATGAAGCAGGGGCTCCGTTAGTAAAGCAAGTACGTGTATTTGACGTGTATCAAGGGGAACATTTGCAAAAAGGCAAGAAATCATTAGCTTACCGTTTGTTATACCTTGATCCAGAACGAACACTTAAAGATGAAGAAGTCGAAACTGCTCATCAACAAATCTTAAGCTCGGTTAAGGAAAACCATAATGCTGAATTAAGAGGATAAAATAAAGCGGGCTCAATGCCCGCTTTATTTATTTGATTAATTTTTTTGCTTTTTCTTTATTTGCAAAATGAACTTTTGCTAATTCATGGAGCTTCTCCTCCCCGTATACTTCGATCACTTTAGCAGCTGCTTTATCTACTATAGGTGAAGCTCCTTTTGGGATGGAAAGTCCTGTATCCATCTCCAGCTGTTTCATGGCTTTCACAAAACTTGATCTGGCAATAATTGACCCAACGGCAACAGCAATGGAGGAACTTTCGGCTTTCGTCATAAAGTACACATTAGGTTGTAGCTCTTTTTTCTCTGAGCGAAGGTGCTTTTGATAGACGTCTGGTTGAGAAAATTGGTCGATTAATATTCCTTCAGGTTGTTCTGGTTGAATTTTTTCCATCAGTTTTTCAATAGCTTGGTGGTGGAGGATCGTTTTCATCTTCCCTTGGGACCACCCTTTTTCCTGCCATTGATTGTATTTGGTATTATGAAGTCGCATTAAAGTATAAGGAACTTTCATTTTAACGATTTCTTTTGCAAGATGAGCAATTTGATCATCGGATAAGTGTTTAGAATCTTTAACACCAATTGATTTTAATTGTCCTATCTGGTGGTCTTTAACATAAGCTGCGGCCACAGTAATCGGTCCGAAGAAATCACCAGTACCCGCTTCATCAGAACCAATGTGAGAGCTTGTGAATAATTTCTCCGGGGGATGGAAACGGTGCTGTTTTTTCGATGGTGTTTTCCCCTTTTTTTCTGGACTTGGATCCCCCCATTTATTTGCTTCTGCTTCAGGGTTTTGTCCTTGAAAGAGGACTTTCCCTGAAGTATAGGCAGTTACTGTACAATGGGGAGTCCTTGCTGCAAACGCAGCATGGGTTGGGGTGCTGCTTTTCAAAAAAGTACGATAATGTTTTTTTAATTCCGCTAACTTGGTTTTTGGTAATTTAAGTACTACTTGTGGCATATTGAGTCCCTTTCCTATAGATTTCTTCCTTAATTATAGCAAATGACAGCATGGCTCAGGAAATGAATCTTATTGGTTTCCTAATTGAATAGCTTCGTGTTACTATTAAGCGTAGGATATTAGAATCAAGGGGGTATGGATGTGTCCCAATCAAATCAAGAACGCAAACGAATTACAGTTGAAATTTATAATCGCTCTTACACAGTAATAGGCAAAGAAGAATCACACCATATCCGCATGGTATCTAACCTTGTCGATCAGAAGATGCGAGAAATCCATGAAGCCAACCCAACTTTAGACACATCAAAACTAGCCGTATTAACAGCCGTTAATACAATGAATGAGTACATAAAACTTAAAGAAGAATGTACTGAACTAATGAATTACATCGAGAAGCTAGAGGAAAAGGAAGACAATTAAAATGATTGATTTACTTATAATTATAATTTTACTACTAGGTATTTTTACAGGTTTTAAGCGTGGTTTCATATTACAGCTGTTTCACCTGATTGGATTTATTGTGGCATTTGTTGCAGGGGTGCTTTTTTACGACGATCTAGCACCTAAACTGGTGCTGTGGATCCCTTACCCAGATCTTCCACAAGATAGTTCGTGGGCTGTATTCTTAGACAATTTACCGCTGGAAGCTGGTTTTTATAATGCCATAGCTTTTGCTATTATATTTTTTGGTGTTAAAATCGCGCTCTCCATCGTAGCGTCAATGCTTGACTTTGTATCGGAACTTCCTATTTTAAATTCCATAAATAACTTATTAGGAGCGATCCTGGGATTTGTAGAGCGTTATGTAATTGTTTTTATATTGTTATATATATCTGCACTTGTTCCAGTCTCAGGGATACAAAATGCAATTGACGGTTCGTTTTTAGCTCAGTTGATTATTGAGCATACCCCGGTACTGTCTGCCCAGTTGAAAAATCTATGGATAGAACAAGTGGCAAGTATGTTCTAACGAAACGGTAATAAAAGAGCCGCTATATGCATAGCGGCTCTTTCTTGTATGAGTAAGGTAAATTTAGAGAGGATGAGAAACGTCATGTCGGTGAATAAAAAACAGGTTATTCAACTATTGGAAAAAATCGCTGTATATTTGGAGCTTAAAGGTGAAAATCCTTTTAAAATTTCTGCTTACCGCAAAGCAGCACAGGCACTAGAGACAGATGATCATTCATTAATTGAAATCAATGATTTTACAAAGATGAAAGGCATTGGGAAGGGAACAGCTTCTGTTATTGAAGAATTTGTACAAAATGGGGATTCCGAAACCCTCCGGCAATTAGAAGCAGAAGTTCCTTCTGGATTAGTGCCTTTATTAGACTTACCAGGCCTTGGAGGTAAAAAGCTTGCTAAGCTCTATCAACAGCTCGGTGTGACAAATGCAGAAACGTTAAAGTCAGCACTTGAATCTGGTAAAGTCGAAGAGCTCGAAGGTTTCGGTAAGAAATCAGCTGAAAAGATGCTCAAATCCCTCGAAGAAGCAGGTTCAAGACCAGAACGCCTTCCTATAGCAAGGATGCTGCCGATCGCAGAAAAAATCGGGTCTTTCTTAGCTCAGCTTGAAACACCGGTTACCTTTTCTCGAGCTGGTAGTGTAAGAAGAATGAAAGAAACCATTAAAGATTTGGACTTTATCATTGCTTCTAATGATGCACAAGCTACTAGAGACGAATTGTTAAGTTTTGCAGAAATAACGGAAGTGATAGCTTCAGGGGAGACAAAAGTATCTGTTATAGTTCATGAAGGCTATGATATAGGGGTGGACTTTAGAATTGTAGCTCCTCACGAATTTTCAACCACGCTTCATCATTTCACAGGTTCAAAAGATCACAATGTGGCTATGAGGCAATTAGCTAAAGAAAAAAATGAAAAAATTAGTGAATATGGAGTAGAAAACTCTGATACAGGGGAAGTAGTTACGTTCAAGTCTGAAAAAGAATTTTTTAACCATTTTGGCTTGAATTACATTCCTCCTGAAGTTCGTGAAAATACAGGCGAAGTAGAAGCTTATCACGAAGAAGTTTCCTTGTTAGAGCATGAAGACATTCGTGGTGATCTTCATATGCACTCAACGTGGAGTGACGGGGCTCAATCTATAAAAGAAATGGCGCAGCAGAGTAAAGAAATGGGTTATGATTATATAGCCATTACGGACCATTCTAAGTATCTGCGTGTTGCTAACGGGTTAGATGAAAAACGTCTGCGTATGCAAAGAGAAGAAATCGAAAAGATTAATGAAGAAATGAAAGATTTTCACATTTTTTGTGGTATAGAAATGGATATTTTACCAGATGGGTCTCTTGATTTTAATGATGATTTTCTCAAAGAAATGGATTTTGTTATCGGATCCATTCACTCTAGCTTCAGTCAGTCAGAAAACTTAATTATGAAGAGGTTAAGAAATGCATTAGAAAATCCGTATGTAAATATGATTGCTCATCCCACTGGACGATTAATTGGACGCAGGGAAGGCTATCGAATAGACGTTGAATCCCTCATTAAAGGTGCTAAAGAAACAGGGACTATTCTGGAACTTAATGCGAACCCCAATCGACTGGACTTAAATTCTAACTGGGTAAGGACTGCCCAAGAAGAAGGGGTCAAAATTGCAATAAACACAGATGCCCATAGTTATCCGATGCTTGAACATATGGAGATCGGGGTCGGTACTGCCCGTAAAGGGTGGCTGAAAAAGGAATCAGTAATAAATACAATGACTACGAAACAATTGATGAAGAGGTTAGGACTCAGTTAGTAAAAGGAGATACCGATATGAATGAACGTATCCTTAATGTTTTAGAATATAATAAGATTATTTCTCAATTAACACAGCATACCGCTTCTTCTTTAGGTGAAGAGAAAGCAGCTTCTTTAAAACCCTCCGTTCATTTAGAAGAAGTAATAAACCTGCAAAATGAAACGGATGAGGCAGCCCAGGTGCTGCGTTTAAAAGGGCATGTCCCATTAGGTGGGATCTTTGATATTAAACCTAATATTAAGAGGACGATGATTGGTGGTATTTTAAGTTCTCTGGAATGTTTGGATGTAGCAAGCACGATTTATGGGGGACGACAGTTAAAACGTTTTATTGAAGACATGGAAGAACCAGAAATGCCGATTTTAAGAGATTTAGTGAAAGAGTTACTTCCTTTATCCGAACTGGAACGAAACATTAAAAGCTGTATTGATGACCATGGTTCAGTGATGGATGGAGCTTCAGATAAACTACGCACGATCCGCTCTAAAATCCGGACTTCTGAAAGCCGTGTTCGTGACAAGTTAGATTCATATACAAAGTCAAAATCTAAAATGCTTTCTGATTCTATTGTCACCATACGAAATGATCGCTATGTTCTTCCTGTTAAACAAGAGTACCGTGGATCAATCGGAGGAATTGTACACGATCAATCAGCGTCAGGCGCCACACTATTTATTGAGCCTCAAGCTGTAGTGGAAGTAAATAATCAATTACAGCAGGCCCGGGTGGAAGAAAAGCAGGAAGTAGAGAGGATTTTGTCCCAATTATCGCAGGCGATCGCTGAGGAACAAAGTGCTCTCTACAATAACGTGGATCGATTAGGTCATGTCGATTTCATGTTCGCTAGAGCAAAACTTGGTGCCTCTATGAAAGCTTCTATGCCAGTAATGAATGATGAAGGACGAGTAAAAATAAAACAAGCACGTCATCCCCTTATATCTCCAGAAGAGGTGGTCCCTAATGATATTGAAATTGGAGAAAATTTTACTTCAATCGTAATTACGGGACCGAATACAGGTGGAAAAACGGTGACCTTGAAACTTTTAGGGCTATTTACCCTCATGGCTCAGTCAGGACTTCAAGTCCCAGCCATGGATGGGGGCGAACTTGCCGTATTTGAACAAGTTTTTGCTGATATAGGTGATGAACAATCGATAGAACAAAGCTTGTCAACGTTCTCTTCACATATGACGAATATTGTAGAAATATTAAAACACGTAAACAATCGTACGTTAGTACTTTTTGATGAATTAGGAGCGGGCACAGACCCTCAAGAAGGGGCTGCGTTAGCGATGTCAATTTTAGATGAAGTAGTCAGCCGAGACGCTCGTGTTATTGCTACAACCCACTATCCTGAATTAAAAGCTTATGGATATAATCGAAATGGTGTGATTAATGCCTCTGTAGAGTTTGATATTCAAACTTTGAAGCCTACGTATCGCCTGCTGATTGGAGTACCAGGCAGAAGTAATGCATTTGAAATTTCAAGACGCTTAGGATTAGAGGAGAACATTATTGAAACAGCGAAACAGCATGTGGGAGTCGATTCACAAAGCGTTGAAAATATGATTGCTTCTTTAGAAGCTTCAACAAGAGAAGCAGAAAAAGATTACGAACAAGCTGATCTTAAGAGACAGGAAGCAGAGCAGCTTCATCAAGATTTACAGGAGCAGTGGCGCCAATTCGAACAGCAGAAAGAGAAGTTATATAAAAAAGCTGAAGAAAAAGCAGAGAGAGCGATTCGTAAGGCAAGAGAAGAAGCGGAAGAAATTGTGAATGAAATTCGCAATATGAAAAATAGTGCGGAGCTGAAAGAGCACGAATGGATTGAAGCACGAAAAATGCTTGACGAAGCTCAGCCCAACTTAGCGAGTAAACAAAAAAACAACACACAACCCTCGACTCAACCTCAAAAAGAGTTACAAGCGGGAGACGAAGTGAAATTGCTTACTCTCAATCAACAAGGTACGATAGTAGGGCAAACAGGGTCAAATGAATTTCAAGTACAAGTAGGCGTGATGAAAGTAAAAGCTAAAAGAAAAGATATTGAGTTTATAAAGACAAAGCAGCCGACTAAAGAGAAACCTATGGCCACAGTAAGAGGAAAAAGCCACCACGTTAAGCCCGAGCTTGACTTACGCGGAGAACGGTATGAAGATGCATTGAAAAAACTTGAAAAATATGTAGATGATGCTTTGTTAGCTGGTTATCCAACAGTTTCTATCATTCATGGTAAAGGTACAGGCGCTTTACGAACAGCCGTTCAAAATTACGCTAAAAAACATCGTTCAATTTCCTCTTACCGTTTCGGTGGAATGAATGAGGGCGGTAGCGGAGTAACGGTATTAGAACTTAAGTGATAATGTGCAGGGGGATTTAGATGACGGGGTTTTGGGAAAACATTTATGTAGAAACAGCCGCAAGCTATAGTGTAGTTGTTTTATGTTTAATCGTCTTCATGGCTATCTTTGAAATCGTGACCTCTTATAACAACTGGAAGGAAATCAAAGCAGGAAACGTTGCCGTGGCTATGGCAACGGGAGGGAAAATATTCGGGATTGCTAATATTTTCAGATATTCCATTGAACACAATGATACCTTATTCCAAACCATGGGCTGGGGGATATATGGGTTTATATTATTAGTAATTGGATATTTTATCTTTGAATTTCTTACTCCTTCTTTTAAAATTGATGAGGAAATAGCAGCTGACAATCGTGCAGTAGGCTTTATTTCTTTAATCATCTCTGTCGGTTTGTCATATGTAATAGGAGCTAATATTATGTGAGGAGACTGATGTTGGAGACTTTAGCAAAAGTTTTAATGGTAGTTGCAGCCCTTTTTATAATTATTGGGGTTATTTATATGGTGATTGTTTAAACTTTCCTTTATTGGAAGGTTCAGCTTGTGGAGAAACAGAGGTTTCTCCACAAGCTTTATTCTTGCCGCCAGGAGCGAAAGTCTTTCCCTTCCAGCGACGAGCACCCTAGTTTCCTCTCGAAACCCACGCTCAGCGATCTCGGCTCACTCGTCCTTTCGCAGGAAGACTGGAAGGGGCCTCCCTCCTTGGCATATCCTTAAGATAGAAAAAGACTCTCCTTTACCTAGCTCACCCTGGAAGATGCCTGATAAGTAACCAACCCTATTTGTCACGGCCAGCTCAAAAGGATGTATTTGGAGTTATGCCCACCGACGAGTTCAAAAAAGTAAAATATTTTCACTCTAAATGGAATTACAAGTATGATAAAGGTCTCGATATTTCTGTCTGCCCACGATGGGAAAATTGACGTAAATCACTACTTGTCAGCGTCCGGCCAGTCTCCTTCCAATTTACACGGTGCAAAGTTCCAGCGTGTCCGTTGTCACTGTAAGTAAATAACAAACCAAAACAACAATTTACTTTCAATATTTTCAATAATTTAAATAATATTTCAAATTCTAGAGATATATCGTTATAATGAAAGTACAATACAGTGGGAGGGAAGTAAAATGACAATTGGAACACGTCCATGGCATGTGCATTACCCACCTGAGATTCCTACTAGCATGACGTATGATGAGAAGCCGCTGCACCAGTATTTAGAAGAGAGTGCAAAAGTTTACGGAGAAAAGAAAGCGCTTTATTTTTTAGGGAAAGAATTAACCTACAACGAAGTTTATGAAGATACAAAAGCGTTCGCAAGCTATTTGCAAAAGCTGGGTCTTGAGAAAGGCGACCGCGTTTCGATTATGCTGCCTAACTGCCCGCAGTCAGTAATCGCTTACTACGCTATTCTGATGGCAGGAGGGATCGTCGTTCAAACAAATCCATTGTATATGGAAAGAGAGTTGGAATATCAGCTTAAAGACTCGGGAGCTAACATGATCGTATGTTTAGATGTGCTTTATCCGAAAGTGGCTAATGTAAAAGCGAACACAGAGCTGAATCATGTAATTGTAACCGGTATAAAAGACTATTTACCATTTCCAAAAAATAAAATATACCCTTTTATTCAACGTCGGCAGTACCAAATGTTAGTAAAGCCTGAACAATCGACAGACACGCATTTGTGGCACCACATGTTAAATGAAAGCAGTGGCCAAGTATCACCGGTAGACATAGATGCTAAAGAAGATCTAGCTTTATTACAATACACTGGAGGTACTACTGGATTTCCAAAAGGGGTCATGCTGACTCACTATAATCTTGTTTCTAATACTCAAATGTCTATGAAGTGGCTCTACCAATGTAAACCAGGAAAAGAGTCAGTATTAGCTATTTTGCCATTTTTCCATGTGTATGGAATGACTTCTGTGATGAATCTATCAGTCATGATGGGGAATAAAATGATTCTAATGCCTAAATTTGAACCTGAAGATGTGCTTAAAGTAATTAATAAACAGAAGCCGACTTTATTTCCGGGAGCCCCGACTATTTATATAGCTCTTTTGAATCACCCTGATCTAAAGAAATATGATTTGTCATCCATTGAAGCTTGTTTAAGTGGATCTGCACCTCTTCCCGTGGAAGTTCAGGAAAGGTTTGAAGAAGTAACAGGCGGAAAATTAGTAGAAGGCTATGGTTTAACAGAAACGTCTCCAGTGACACACTCCAACTTTATTTGGACGAATCGGGTGAGTGGCAGTATTGGTGTACCTTGGCCGGATACCGATGCGAAAATCTTTAAAATGGAAGCAGATGAAGAGGCAGATCATGGAGAAATTGGAGAAATCGTAGTAAAAGGACCGCAAGTCATGAAAGGTTACTGGAAGAAAAAAGAAGAAACGAATCAAGTTTTAAGTGAAGATGGCTGGTTTCGTACAGGTGATATGGGATATATGAGTGATGATGGATATTTCTATGTGGTCGATCGTAAGAAAGATATGATCATTGCAGGAGGATTTAACATATACCCTCGTGAAGTAGAAGAAGTACTGTACGAACATGAAGCCGTTCAAGAGGCGGTTATTATCGGTGTACCTGACCCATATAGAGGTGAAACGGTGAAAGCATTTATCGTTAAAAAACCAGGTAAAACCGTTACGGAAGAAGAGTTAAATAAGTTTTGCAGAAATAACATGGCTGCTTTTAAAGTGCCTAGAATCTATGAATTCCGTAATGAACTGCCAAAAACAGCTGTAGGTAAAATATTAAGAAGGACGTTGGTGGAAGAAGAAAAAAAGAAAATGGAGGATTCTGAACCGCTGCAGAGTTCCTAGTTTTCTTTATTGACAGAACTATTTTTGGAATGTAATATAATTAGTGAATGACCATTCATTCATTTTCGTTAAGGCAGGGGATAACATGAATAAAAACAAACCTAAGTACAAACAAATTATCGATGCAGCGGTTGTAGTTATTGCTGAAAATGGATATCACTCCTCGCAAGTATCTAAAATCGCTAAGAAAGCAGGAGTGGCGGATGGAACCATTTACTTATATTTCAAAAATAAGGAAGATATTTTAGTTTCACTATTTCAAGACAAAATGGGCCAGTTCATAGAGAAGATCGAACATGAAACCACATCCAAGCAGTCAGCTGAAGAGAAGTTATTGACTTTAGTTGAAACTCATTTTAAACAGTTGGCTGCTGATCATCATTTAGCTATTGTAACACAGCTTGAGCTTAGACAATCCAATAAAGAGCTGCGTTATAAGATTAATAATGTGTTAAAACGTTACTTGGCCGTTATTGATCATATCGTGGATGAGGGAATTCAGGAGAAACTGTTTCGAAATAATCTAAACCGCAGGCTCGTTCGCCAGCTTATTTTTGGAATGATGGATGAAGCCGTTACGAATTGGGTTATGAAGGAACAAAAATATAACTTAGAAGACCAAGCGAAAGATGTCCATAGCTTAATTGTCTATGGTCTGGCCGAACCAAGATGATGAAGGAGAGATAAGATTGTCTACTTTACATGTTGAAACAACTGAGAACGTAGCAACTATCACAATTCAGAGCCCGCCAGCAAATGCACTTTCAAGTTCGATATTAAAGGATTTATCAATTGAATTAGACAAGGTTGAACAGAATAAAGCAATTAAAGCTATATTACTAAAAGGGGAAGGGAAATTCTTTTCAGCTGGAGCTGATATTAAAGAATTTACATCTTTTCAAAGTTCCTCAGATTCTGGGGGATTAGCTGGTAAAGGGCAGGAACTGTTCGATCGAATTGAACATTTTCATATTCCAATTATCGCAGCTATTCATGGAGCGGCTTTAGGGGGCGGGCTGGAGCTCGCTATGGCTTGCCATATCCGTTATGTAGCTGATGATGCAAAACTTGGTCTGCCTGAACTAAATCTTGGAATTATCCCTGGGTTCGCAGGCACTCAAAGGCTTCCCAGGCACGTAGGGGCTGCTAAAGCTTATGAAATGATTTTAACAGGAGTGCCAATAGCAGGTGAGGAGGCTGTAAAAGCTGGCTTAGCTAATCAAAGTTTCAGTAATGATAGCCTATTTACTGAGGCTGAAAAAACTGCTCACCTTATCGCTTCTAAGAGTGGACCAACTATTAAACAAGTGATGAACTTAATTCCTTATGCATATACCACTCAATTAAATGATGGAATTAAGAAAGAAGCTGAAGCCTTTGGTGATGTATTTAAAAATGAAGATGCACGCGAGGGTGTGCAGGCTTTCATTGAAAAGAGAAAACCTGAATTTAAGGATCAATAGTTTAGGAGGGAATAGCAATGAATATTTATGTACTGCTAAAAAGAACATTTGATACGGAAGAAAAAATTTCTATTAACAATGGTAGAATTGATGATGATGGGGCTGAATTTATCATTAATCCTTACGATGAGTATGCGGTAGAAGAAGCAATTAACTTACGTGATGCTCATGGAGGAGAGGTGACCGTTGTTACCATTGGCGAAGAAGATGCGGAGAAACAGCTGCGAACAGCTTTGGCTATGGGAGCGGATAAAGCTGTATTAGTGAACACGGAAGATGACCTCGAGGAAGGTGACCAATTTACAACCGTCAAAATTTTGGAGGCCTTCTTTAAAGACAAAGAAGTGGATCTCATCCTTGGTGGTAATGTGGCCATCGATGAAGCGAGCGGACAGGTAGGACCCCGGCTGGCTGAACGATTGAATATGCCTTGTGTCACAACGATTACTAGTATTGAAATTGAAGACAGTAACGTTCAAATCGAACGCGATGTGGAAGGTGACGTTGAAAAAGTAGAAACGACTCTGCCACTTATAGTAACTTGTCAGCAAGGATTAAACGAACCTCGCTATCCTTCTTTACCGGGTATTATGAAAGCGAAAAAGAAACCATTAGAAGAACTTGAAATAGACGACTTAGATTTGGATGAAGATGATGTGGAAGCTAAGACGAGAACGACTGAAATCTTCTTGCCTCCGGAAAAGCAAGCAGGTAAGGTCCTTGAAGGAGAAACGGATGATCAAGTAAAAGAATTAGTGTCGCTGTTAAAGTCAGAAGCTAAAGTTCTTTAAGAAAGTTTTTCGGAAAGGAGACTTATAATGAGTAAAAAAGTATTGGTAATTGGGGAAGCTCGTGAAGGTACCCTAAGAAATGTAACATTTGAAGCAATCGCAGCTGCGAATATTATTAGTGATGGTGGAGAAGTAGTTGGTGTTCTCTGTGGTGAAGGACAGTTAGAAGAAATGGGTAAAGAAATGATTTATTATGGTGCTGACCGTGTAATTACTGTAGCAAACGAAAATTTGAAAACGTATACATCTGATGGATACGGCCAAGCTCTACAAGCCGTGATAGATGATGAATCTCCTGAAGGGATCGTCATGGGACACACTTCTATTGGTAAGGATATAACGCCTAAGCTTGCCAGCAGATTGGAATCAGGGCTGATTTCAGATGCTACAGAAGTTGTAGCAGAAGACGGAAAGATTTTATTTACGAGACCGATTTACTCTGGTAAAGCATTTGAAAAGAAAGAGATCACTGATGGTATTATTTTTGCGACGATCCGACCGAATAATATTCCGTCTGGCCAGAGAGATGATTCCCGCTCTGGAGAGGTTACAGAGAAAAGCGTAGAAGTCGGTAATATTCGTACCATTATTAAAGACATTATCCGTAAGTCTTCGGATGGTGTGGATCTTTCAGAAGCAAAAGTCATTATAGCTGGGGGACGCGGTGTGAAAAGCGAGGAAGGCTTTGAGCCGTTAGAACAGCTTGCCGAAGTTCTTGGAGGTACAGTTGGGGCTTCTCGTGGAGCGTGTGATGCGGGGTACTGTGATTATTCCTTGCAGATCGGCCAAACAGGAAAAGTAGTTACACCAGATCTTTACATTGCTTGTGGGATCTCAGGAGCCATTCAACACTTAGCAGGAATGTCTAATTCGAAAGTCATCGTGGCCATTAATAAAGATCCGGAAGCCAATATTTTTAATGTCGCAGACTATGGCATTGTAGGAGATTTATTTGATGTCGTACCAAAACTGATTGAAGAGATTAAAGAGATGAAGGTAAACGCGTAAGTTTTATTTATAATAAAAAAGGTTAAAGTAGGAGTGTACCTGCTTTAGCCTTTTCTATTTTAACAAGGTTTAATGAATATTTTCTTATCTTCAGCTTCTGTTTTTGTCGCATAAACAAATTGTTAGGCAGTTAAAATAGAAAGTGATATACTTTGTAAAGACTAAAAGAACGAGGAGGTTTTTTCAATGGCACTTGTTAAAGCAACAGATCAAAACTTTACAGAAGAAACTAGTGAAGGCTTAGTCCTTGCAGATTTTTGGGCGCCTTGGTGCGGCCCTTGCAAAATGATTGCTCCAGTACTTGAAGAACTTGATGAGGAAATGAGTGATCAAGTTAAAATTGTTAAACTTGATGTAGATGAAAACCAAGAAACTGCAAGTAAGTTCGGGGTAATGAGTATCCCTACATTACTGCTTTTCAAAGATGGTAAAGTAGTAGATCAAGTAATAGGCTTCCAACCAAAAGAAGCGTTAGCTGAATTAATTACAAAGCATTCTTAATCGTAATGAACATTACAAGGCCACGCTGCTTAGCAGCGTGGCTTTTTGCTGTCATACATTTCCTAAATGTGGTACCTTTCTTATAAGAACCTCTAGGAGAGCGGGGTGTACAACCATGAATAACACTATTAAAGAAAAGCTGGCTGTACTACCTGGACAGCCGGGCTGCTATTTAATGAAAGACAGACACAATACCATTATCTATGTAGGGAAAGCTAAAGTATTAAAGAATAGAGTGAGGTCTTATTTTACTGGCGCTCATGATGGTAAGACGCAGCGTCTTGTGCAGGAGATAAAAGATTTTGAGTATATTGTAACGACTTCAGAGATTGAAGCTTTAATATTAGAAATGAATTTAATTAAGAAGCATGATCCTAAGTACAATGTAATGCTGAAAGATGATAAAACTTATCCATACCTAAAAGTTACATCGGAACGTCATCCGAAGCTGATTGTAACGCGTAAAGTGAAAAAAGATAAAGGCAAATACTTCGGTCCTTATCCTAACGTCATTGCGGCAAGAGAAACTAAAAAGTTGTTGGATCGTCTATATCCCCTTCGAAAATGTAATACTATGCCCGATCGTGTTTGCTTATATTATCACATGCACCAATGCCTTGGTCCGTGTGAATTCCATGTATCTAAAGAAACTAATCAAGATATTGTACAAAGCATAACTTCCTTTTTAGGAGGCGGGCACAAAGAGATAAAGCACGACTTAAGGAATAAAATGCACGAAGCCTCAGAAAAGCTGGATTTTGAAAGAGCAAAAGAATACCGTGATCAAATCGAACATATTGAATCTGTTATGGAGCAGCAGAAAATGACGATGAACGATCAAGTAGATCGTGATGTGTTTGGCTACTCTTACAATAAAGGCTGGATGTGCGTACAGGTATTTTTTGTACGACAAGGAAAATTAATAGAACGTGATGTAGCTTTATTTCCATTCTTTGATGACCCTGAGGATACATTCTTAAGTTATATTGGGCGGTTTTACCTGCATCAAAACCATCCATACCCAAAAGAAATACTTGTACCTGTAGGAACGAATACGGAAGTTCTAGAAGGCGTAGTAGACTCAAAAGTAGTTATACCAATGCGCGGACGTAAGAAAGAGTTAGTCCAATTAGCTATGAAGAACGCTGAAATTTCATTAGAAGAGAAGTTTGCTTTGATTGAGAGAGACGAAGAGCGAACGATAAAAGCCGTAGAAACACTCGGAGAAAAGTTAAATATAGAAACACCTCATCGTATTGAAGCGTTTGATAACTCGAACATCCAGGGAGCTGACCCTGTTTCAGCTATGGTAGCGTTTATAGATGGAAAGCCTAATAAGAAAGAATATCGTAAATACAAAGTGAAAAATGTACAAGGACCTGATGACTATGAGACAATGAGAGAGGTTATTAGAAGACGTTATACGCGTGTACTAAAAGAGAAGCTTCCGCTGCCGGATTTAATCGTCGTAGACGGAGGGAAAGGACAAATGACGGCAGCCTTAGATGTATTGGAAAACGAGCTTGGTCTGGAAATTCCACTTTGTGGTTTAGCAAAGGACGATAAACACAAAACGAGTGAATTACTTTACGGATCCCCTCCTGCAATTGTGGATCTGGAGCGTAATTCTCAAGAATTTTATTTAGTCCAGCGCATCCAAGATGAAGTTCACCGTTTTGCTATATCCTTCCACAGACAGCTTAGAGGTAAAGGAGCCATTCAATCTGAACTGGATCAAATTCCAGGCGTGGGTCAAAAGCGAAGAAGGTTATTATTGCGCCACTTTAAGTCTATTAAAGAAATCAAAGAAGCTTCACCAGAAGATTTAACTAAACTAGGAGTGCCTACTCCAGTAGCTCAGACAATATTAGATGCTTTAAATCAAGAAGAAGAGCCAGCTGATGAATAACAGCTGGCTCTTCTCTTATTTCTCTTTTGTTGCTGTAATTTCGATTATGTTATCTTTCGCTAATATGTCTTCCATACATTCATATGTATCACCAGTTATCGATTGCGCAGCTTCTGCAAGAAAACCGCATTCTAGTCTAAAGTCTACGGGAAAAATCTTTTGATTCAGCCGTTTCTCCACGATGTGTCCCTGCAAGTGAAAAACTAATTCTTTTCTTTTTTCTTTTTTCAGCTGAAGTTCTCCCCAACCCATGTATTGAAAGAATTCATATAATTCTTCAAACGTTTCTATTGTTGTTTCGCGAGCAATATTCTTCCCCATAAAATAAAGCAGGTAAGGAGCATCTTTACCAAGAAAGTCTGGCAAAGTATAATATCGCAATAAATCGAAACCCGCTCCGGTAGCAACTAGCGATGAAATATTTTCTGTTGATAACTTAGCTGTATCTTTCATGACGCTCATTCCTTTCTATCCATTATTATCGCTTGAAAAAGAGAAAGTGGCAATAGTATTTCATACATTTTAAGGAATTGTGATAAATGCTTCATTTAATGAATTTATGGACAGGTTTTCTTGACGGTATTACTCGATAGAAGTACAATAAACGTGTTACAAATTGTACTTTTAGCAGTTATGGAAAAGGAAACATGGGGATTTCCTATCTTTTTTATCCGCTTATAAAAGCGCTTAACTGACTGAAAAGTGTGCATGATTATTTTTTGCAATCATCTTGAGGGGGGTAAACATGGCAGGAACACGCGGATACGTTAACCGAAGATTACATTCATTATTAGGGGTAGTCCCAATCGGAATATTCCTAATCCAGCACTTAACTGTGAACTTTTTTGCAACACGTGGTCCAGAAGCGTTTAACTCGGCAGCTCATTTTATGGAGAGCTTACCGTATCGTTACGTTCTGGAGATTTTTATTATCTTCTTACCACTGTTGTTTCACTCCATTTATGGAGTATACATTGCATTCACGGCTAAAAGTAATCTGAAGACCTTTGGTCATTTTAGAAACTGGATGTTCATGTTACAAAGATTCACAGGTATCATAACGCTCATTTTCATTGCGTGGCACGTGTGGGAAACTCGTATAGCGATTGGATTTGGCTGGGCAGAATTGAACTATCAGTTGATGGAAGGCATCCTTACTGATCCATTCTTTTTCTGGTTCTACATAGTAGGGGTAATTTCCACTACGTTCCACTTTTCTAATGGCCTATGGTCCTTCTTTGTAAGCTGGGGTATTACAGTTTCACCACGTTCACAACAAATTATGACTTATGTGAGTATTATTGTATTTGTTGCTATTTCCTACGTAGGTGTACGTACATTAATTCAATTTGCCTACGGAGTTTAAAATTTTCATTTCACTGAAAAGCGATAGAGAAAGTCAAGGGAGTGAGCATTAATTATGAGTAATAGAAATATAGTAATTGTTGGTGGAGGTCTTGCAGGCCTGATGGCAACAATTAAAGCGGCAGAGCAGGGTGTTCATGTTGACTTGCTCTCAGTAGTGCCTGTTAAGCGCTCTCACTCTGTTTGTGCACAAGGTGGTATTAACGGTGCCGTTAATACAAAAGGTGAGGGAGATTCACCTTGGGAACACTTTGATGATACGGTATATGGAGGAGACTTTTTAGCAAACCAGCCGCCAGTTAAAGCAATGTGTGATGCGGCGCCAGGTATTATCCACTTATTAGATCGTATGGGTGTTATGTTTAACCGTACGCCGGAAGGACTTCTTGATTTTCGCCGCTTTGGAGGTACCCAGCACCATAGAACAGCATTTGCCGGAGCAACTACCGGCCAGCAGCTGCTCTACGCTTTAGATGAACAAGTTCGTCGTCACGAGGTTAATGGGCTTGTAACGAAGTATGAAAATTGGGAGTTCTTATCCGCCATTATTGATGATAAAGGGGTAGGCCGTGGTGTTGTAGGGCAAAACTTAAGCAACCATGAGATTAAAGCTTTTCCAGCAGACGCCGTTATTATGGCCACTGGTGGTCCGGGGATTATCTTCGGAAAATCAACAAACTCAGTTATTAATACAGGTTCAGCAGCTGCTGCCTTGTACCAGCAAGGTGTTGATTATGCTAACGGGGAATTTATACAAATTCATCCGACGGCAATTCCAGGAGACGATAAGCTTCGTTTAATGAGTGAATCTGCTCGTGGTGAAGGTGGACGAGTGTGGACATATAAAGATGGAGAACCATGGTATTTCTTAGAAGAAAAATACCCGGCATACGGCAACCTTGTGCCGCGAGATATTGCAACTCGTGAAATCTTTGATGTCTGCGTGAACCAGAAGTTAGGAATCAACGGTGAAAACATGGTTTATCTTGATTTATCACACAAAGACCCTAAGGAACTAGATGTTAAACTTGGCGGGATTATTGAAATCTATGAAAAATTTGTAGGGGAAGACCCAAGGAAAGTTCCTATGAAGATCTTCCCAGCTGTGCACTATTCTATGGGCGGCATGTGGGTTGATTTTGATCAAATGACAAATGTTCCAGGCATTTTTGCTGCAGGTGAATGTGATTATAGTCAGCATGGAGCGAACCGTTTGGGAGCAAACTCGCTGTTATCTTCTATTTATGGCGGAATGGTAGCAGGACCTAATGCCGTGAAGTATACGGAAGACTTGGAAACGATTTCTGATGAAATGACGTCAGCTTTGTTTGACCAAAAAGTTAAGGAAGAACAAGATAAATTTGAAACTATTATGAATATGGATGGCGACGAGAATGCTTACCAACTTCATAGAGAATTAGGTGAATGGATGACCGATAATGTGACGGTGGTCCGGGATAATGATAAGCTTCTTCAAACTGACGAGAAAATTGTAGAGTTAATGGAACGTTATCAACGGATCAACATTAACGATACATCTAGATGGAGTAACCAGGGTGCTATGTTTACGCGTCAATTATGGAATATGCTTCAGCTTGCCCGCGTGGTTACTCAAGGTGCTTACAACCGTAACGAAAGTCGCGGAGCTCACTATAAGCCAGCGTTTCCAGACCGTAATGACGAAGAGTTCTTAAAAACTACCGTTGCTAGCTATGATAAAGAAAATAATAAGCCGGTTTTCCGTTACGACCCAGTAGACACGAGTCTAATTGAGCCTCGTAAACGTGATTACTCGAAGAGCAAATAAAGGAGGTCCATCATCATGAGCGAAGATAAATCGATAACGTTTATTATCACTCGTCAGGACGATCCGGAATCCCAGCCTTATGAGGAAACTTTTGAGATTCCTTATCGTAAGAATATGAACGTTATTTCTGCTTTAATGGAAATACGCCGTAACCCAGTGAATGCAGATGGAAAATCTACTACTCCTGTGTATTGGGATATGGGTTGTTTGGAAGAAGTGTGTGGAGCTTGTTCGATGGTTATTAATGGTTCCCCTAGGCAATCATGTACAGCTTTAGTTGATAAATTAGAGCAGCCAATTCGATTGGCACCAATGACTACGTTCCCGGTAATGCGTGACCTAGCTGTAGATCGGAGCCGTATGTTCGATTCATTGAAAAAAGTAAAAGCTTGGGTTCCTATTGACGGAACTCACGATTTAGGCCCAGGTCCAAAAATGCCCGAAAGTAAACGCCAATGGGCTTATGAACTTTCTAAGTGTATGACTTGCGGCGTTTGCTTAGAAGCTTGTCCAAATGTAAATAGTAAGTCAGACTTTATTGGTCCAGCACCTCTTTCTCAAGTACGTCTGTTTAACTCTCACCCAACAGGGGCAATGAATAAGAGTGAACGATTACAAACGATTATGGATGAGGAAGGTTTAATGGGATGCGGTAACGCTCAAAACTGTGTAGAGTCTTGTCCTAAGGGTATTCCTCTAACAACTTCTATTGCGGCTTTAAATCGTGATACGGCAATCGAGTCATTTAAGAGCTTTTTTGGAAGTGACCAGCGCGTATAAAAGAAATTCTTTAATAATACCTCTGCGATTTAGCGGAGGTATTTTTTCTTGGGAAAAAAGGGTTGTCGCACTTGATGGGAGTAGTATAATAGAAGGGATTCACAAGTTAAAAGGTGGAGTAAGAATGGCTTCAATTAATAAAAAAGAACTATTTATTCTGTTGTTTATTTTAGGATCTGCAAGTTATATTACATTTATTTCTATTACTCAGCCGTATTTAGGGATTGAAGTGGCTAAGAATGAAGACGAGTGGGTTATTTCAAATATAAATGGAGATAGTTGGGCAAATGAAGAAAATATTCCTGTAGGCGCGACAATTGAAACTGTAAATGGGAAAGAACCTGAACAGCACTATTCAATTATAATGTTTCAAAACCTGGAAAATGCGGATTCTTTCACTTTAGAACATGAGGGTAAGCATTTATATTATAACGGGATCGAGCAAACTTCAGCTACTCACTGGATATTTTTTGTGATTATTCCGTTATTGTTTTTGATGGGCGTGATCTGGATTTCTCATCTTGTCTATCAAAAAGTGGATCGCCGCTATTCTGTCCATTTACTCATGCTCTTTTTTCTAACGATTGGTTTAGGCTACATTAGCAATAGTGGAGCTGTGAGAGATAACATGTACAGCGTTTTTTTAAACGCGTTTCTTTTCTTAATCTCTATAGTGATTTTAATTCATTTTTTATACAGGTATTTTTCTGAACTTGGTATATATTGGTTTTCTAAACGTTGGTATTATGCACTTTACTTGTTTGTAGGAGTAGTAACTATTGTTGAAAGTATATTTTTAATGAATGGTGAATATCCGACATTTATTTACCATATTCCCCGAATACTATTGTTGGGCTTATACATTATTTTATTTTTCATTATCTATAGTGGGCTTTATTTACACCGAGATAATTCATATCGTACGTTGTTTAAATACGTATGTATCGGAATGACAATTGCATTCCTTCCTTATATTTCTCTTTACCTTATTCCAGCATTAACGATAGGTAACAAATTAATTCCTATAGAATTTGCAGCTTCTTTTCTTATTGCTCTGCCTGTAACGTTTATGTACCTCGTAACTAGAGAGCAGCTAATAGATATTAATTTCTATATGGGAAGATTAAGGTATTACGTATTATTGTCAGTTGTACCAAGCCTTTTAATTACAATTTCAATATCTCTTATAATAAATCGATCGTTGTCGTTTGTTTATTATCTTGAGATTTTCGTCGTGATTAATGTGATCCTAATTATTTTTCTCTCGATTAAAGAAGTGCTGGACTTTAAGTTGCAGCAATATCTATTTGCAGCACGCTACAGTTATCAAGAAAGTATGCACCGCATGTCAAAAAATATGAAAGATCAAACGAATGCAGTTGATTTAATGAAAGTGTTGAGAAATGAAATCAGCAATGTTTTAAATGTGCGTGACATCTATATTTACTCGAAACACAACAAGAAAACATTGTACTGTGTATATGACCCTATCCCTGAAGACATATTAGATCACTTTGAAGATTATTTCTCTACTCATAGCTATGATATCGGCTCTATTATTGAAACGGAGAAAGGCTTTGGGGTTATTGTAGGCTACTCATTAGAAAAAATTACAATGATTTGGTGTAGAGGAAAAAAAGACTTCACTACGTTAAATCGTGATGAAAAAACCTATTTACAAACGATTTCTCACAATGCCAATATCGCTATTGAGAATATGAACCTTATTGAAGATCTTCTCAAGGAACTTAGAACGTTAAGAAGTGATCAAACTCAGCAGTATCCAGCGTGGTTGTCTCGCCTGTTATTCTCAATTGCAGAAAACCAAAGAAAACAGCTATCCATCGATCTTCATGATACTGTATTACAAGAACAGCTTTATTTATACAGGAGAATGGACGATTTGATCGGCAAACGCAAAGACTTACCGAAAACGTTAAGCTCTGAGTTAAATATGTTTAAAGAATCCATTTTAGATAGTATCCATCTCATTAGAGAGACTTGTAATGAACTGCGTCCTGCTTTTATTGAAGAATTAGGGTTAGTGCATGCATTAGAAGATTTAATTGAACAATATCAGTTGCGTTCGAACTTTACGGTATACTTTACGCATGAAGGCTTTCATGCAGACTTGGATCAAGAAAGAGTCCTGGCTATCTTTCGAATTGTACAAGAGCTATTATCGAATGCGATGAAACATTCGGAAGCGAAAATTGTTAAATTAAGTCTTGCGAATGATCATGAAGGGGTTACACTTATATACTCCGATGATGGACAAGGAATGGATTACTCTTTTCAAAGAGATTTGTTTTCTCACATTGGTTTATCGGGTATCGAACAACGAGTACATGGCCTAAATGGAAGTCTTACGATAGACACGTCCCCGGGCAAAGGGTTTAAATCAACGATTTCTTTCCCTTACACCGTTAGCAAGGAGGCAACAGTATGACGCAAGTATTAATCGTAGACGACCACCCTGCAGTAGGGGCTGGAACAAAAGCAATGCTGGAACAGGAAGAAGATATGAAAGTTGACGTAATCGATCAACCGGAAGAGGCAGAAGCGATGTTAGCTTCCAAAATGTATAATATTGTGCTTCTTGATTTATATATGCCGGGAATGAGCGGAGTCGATCTCGCAAAAAAATTACGTAAACATCATCCGGATTTAGCTATCCTGATTTATACTGGGTTTGATTTAAGCACTCATTTTAATATGCTGGTGGAAGCAAATATTAATGGATTTGTAAGTAAAACAGCCTCCAGTGAACAGCTTATCAATGTTATTCGCTGTGCACTTCGTGATGAAGTGGTGCTTCCGCTTCATCTTTTTAAGCAACTGCGTCGCTCTGAAGCAAGTGTCAGTCACTATACAGAAAATGAGGGGCTTAACCTTTCTTTAAATGAGAAAGAGCAATCCATTTTAAAAGAAGTCGCATCAGGTCTGACCAATAGAGAAATCGCTCAGACCCTTCATATGTCACAGCGAAGCGTTGAATACACGCTTACCGGGATATTTAATAAACTGTCTGTAAAATCGCGAACTGAAGCCTTGTTTAAAGCGCAAGAATTAGGATTAGTGTCTAAAACATAAACGACCGGCACAGGGCCATCCCTCCCTTCATACGATATTATGACTAAATAATTCCCTCCGATAAAGCTCTAGATAACAAGGAGGGGTACGCTTGTGAAGGAGGAGGGCTATAGGCCAGCACAAATTCTTACGAAACGCGAGCGCGAGGTTTTCGAGCTTTTAGTGCAAGATAAGACGACGAAAGAAATTGCTGAAGAATTGTTCATTTCGGAAAAAACGGTGAGGAATCACATCTCTAATGCGATGCAAAAGTTAGGCGTAAAAGGGAGATCTCAAGCAGTAGTGGAGTTACTACGTATGGGTGAACTTAAACTTTAGCGGAATAAGGCGTCGTAGAAAACCTTTCAGGCATTGGAACCTTAAAGTTTCATGCCTGGGAGGATTTTCATTTTTATGAAGTTTACCTTGAATTATAAGGAGAAAACAGTGAGAATATAAGGAATAGACTAATTTGTGAGGAGTGCTTTATGTGTCACATCCATCATCTACTATTGCTGATATTGAAAAGGAATTAAGGTACATAGCAGGAATTATTAAACAGAAGGGCAGGGAGATATTAGACCATTATCCGATTACTGCTCCTCAGTTTGTTGCGCTTCAATGGTTATTAGAAAAAGGTGATTTAACAATTGGTGAACTTTCTAATCACATTCATTTAGCATGCAGCACAACGACAGATTTAGTAGATCGAATGGAAAAAAATGTTTTAGTTGAACGTGTACGTGATCCTAAAGATCGTCGTGTAGTTCGTATTCACGTTTTAAATAAAGGAAAGCAAATTATACACGAAGTGATAGAAAAGCGACAGGATTACCTCCACGGTGTACTTAACGACATGTCAAAAGAGGATGTGGAAAGACTTAATCAACTATTAAGTCTTTTGCACGAAAATATGTTGGAGCCATCTAAGTAGAGACAACACGAAAAGAGGGGTTGAATTGCGACAGCCAATTGGAGTTATTGATTCAGGTGTGGGAGGACTTACAGTAGCAAGAGAACTAATGAGGCAGCTGCCTAAAGAAAAGTTTATTTACCTAGGTGATACACAGCGCTGTCCTTATGGTCCTCGTCCTAAAGAACAAGTGAAACGTTATACGTGGCAAATGGTTCGTTACTTACTAGAAAAAGATATTAAAATGTTAATTGTAGCTTGTAATACAGCCACAGCATATACGCTGCAGGAACTTCAATCAACATTGTCTATACCAGTTATAGGTGTGATTGAGCCGGGTGCGAGAGCAGCCATTAAAAACAGTCAGAATAAGCAGATTGGTGTAATCGGAACAGAAGGTACGATCAGCAGTGAAGCTTATCCAAGAACATTAAAAGCAATTGATCATTCTATTTCAGTGGATGGATTAGCGTGCCCCCCTTTTGTTCCAATGATTGAAAACGGAATATTATCAGGGTATGAAGCTGAAAGAATTGTGGCAGAAACATTACAGCCTTTAAAGAATAAGAATGAAATGGATACACTAATCCTAGGCTGTACCCATTATCCACTCATTAAACATTTAGTTCAAACTGAGATGGGATCTGCTATTCAAGTGATTAGTTCAGGGGAAGAGACAGCTCGAGAAGTGAGTTTAATATTAGCTTATCACGGTTTACTTGAACAGGGGAATATGCTTCCAACGCATGAATTTTACACTACAGGCAATATGGAAAAATTCAGGGATATAGCCAATAGTTGGTTTGGGGCCCCTATACAAATATTAGAACGCGTTAATCTTGATACAAAGCAAAGCTCCGCTAACTAAAGCGGAGTTTTTTCTTTGTGCATGGTCTATTCCCGTAAATAGCTCGTATATATGATAGTACAAACTATCATGGGAGGGAAAGGCATGAAAACATGGGGGATAAGGCCCTTATCTATTATTGCTTTTATAAGTATTGGGTTGCTGACAGGCTGCCTGTTTGAGGGAGAACAAACCTTAGAGGAGATGGATGGACCTCCTGAAGAAGAAGCAACCAATACAGATGTAACAAGCGATAATATGGAGAATGATGAGGGAGAAGACATAGAAGAAGAGACATCAACTACTGTACAAAGAGAGTTATATTTACTTGATTCAAATGGAATGGTGGTTCCTCAAACGCTTGAACTACCAGCGTCTGAAACGGTGGCTGCACAAGCTTTAGAATATTTGGTGAAGGATGGTCCGGTAACAGAGTTATTGCCATCTGGTTTTCAAGCTGTCCTTCCGGCTGGCACTCAAATCCAAGGAGTGAACTTAAAGGACGATGGCATAATGATTGTAGACGTTTCTCAAGAATTTGAAGAATACGAAGCAGAAGATGAGGAAAAAATTCTTCAAGCGATGACGTATACACTAACACAGTTTGATGGAGTCGATCGGATTAAGCTATGGATAAATGGTCATGAGCAAGAGACAATGCCTGTGAGCGGAACCCCGATTTCTAAAGGGGTATCCCGCTCTGACGGGATTAACCATCAAGAAAGTTCTGTGAATGATTTAGTCAATAGTGAACCTGTGACCGTATATTATCCTTCTCAACAGGATGGACAAGAAGCTTACCAGGTTCCAGTTACTACACGAGTCACAAGTGAAGATGACCTATATACTTCAGTTGTAAAATCTTTACTAAATGGCCCTGAACTTGGAACGTCACTTTTGCAGCCTTTTAATGCAGGGGCTGAAGTGGTGGATGCTGAATTAAGTGAAGGTGTACTGACTGTTTCTTTTAACGAAGCCATGCTGACCGGGGAAGAAACGAAAGCTCTCTCTGAAGAAGCGCTAACCAGCTTGGTCATGAGTCTAACGAATTTACCTGACGTTGAATCCGTTCAAGTCAAAGTGGAAGGTGTAGAAGAAGTCATGAATGAAGCTGGTGAAGTAATAAGCGAACCAGTAACATTAAATGATGTGACAAAAGTAAAAGGCTTATAATTTTGTACGGGGAGAGCCACTCTAAAACCTAGTGGCTCTTTTTTGATTCTGTAAACCAGAAGTTGATTATGTTAAGATAAGCAAGGATGAACCTTGACTGTTTAGGGAGGAAAAGTTAATGAGAAGTGACCAGAGAGAGCATAACGAATTAAGAAAAATTACTATAGAGACAGACTATGTAAAACATCCGGAGGGTTCCGTGTTAATTAGCTTTGGTGATACAAAAGTTATATGTAATGCAAGTGTTGAAGATCGAGTACCTCCTTTTCTTAGAGGCCAGGGTAAAGGTTGGATTACTGCGGAATACGCAATGCTTCCTAGAGCAACGGAACAAAGAAACATAAGAGAATCTTCAAAAGGGAAAGTGTCTGGCCGTACGATGGAAATTCAACGTTTAATTGGTCGTGCCTTACGGGCGGTTGTAAATCTTGATAAAATTGGGGAACGCACGCTATGGGTGGATTGTGATGTAATTCAAGCTGATGGCGGAACAAGAACAGCATCGATCACTGGTGCTTTCGTTGCTGTGGTATTAGCTTTCGGAAAATTAGTAGATAAAGGTACGATTAAGGAGTTTCCAATTAAAGATTATCTTACAGCAATTTCTGTCGGTGTCACTGAAAATGAAAAAGAAATCTTGGATCTATGTTATGAAGAAGACAGTAAAGCAGAAGTTGATATGAATGTAGTTATGACGGGCAAAGGTGAGTTTGTCGAACTTCAAGGTACTGGAGAAGAAGCTACATTCTCAATGAATCAGTTACAAAAAATGCTCTCATTAGCTGAAAATGGGGTAAATGACCTAGTAGACTTACAAAAAGAAGCGATTGGAAAATGGGCAGAAGTAATTGATCGTAAACAAACTTCAAAAATAGCAGGTGAATAATAGATGAAGGAACTTGTCGTAGCTACTAAGAACCAAGGGAAAGTGGCAGAATTTCGCTCAATGTTTTCAAAGTATGATATTGAGGTAAAATCATTATTAGACTTCGATGAAACAATCAAGGACATTGTAGAAGATGGGGATACATTTGAAGATAATGCAGTAATTAAAGCTGAAGCTATAGCCTCCCAATATAACATCCCTGTCGTAGCTGATGACTCTGGATTAGAAATTGATGCTTTAAATGGGCAACCAGGCGTATACTCAGCAAGATATGCCGGTGAAGATAAAAATGACCAAAAAAACCTTAAGAAGGTACTTAGCGAGTTGAAGGATGTTCCAGAAAGTGAACGAACAGCCAGATTCGTATGTGCCGTAGCCGTGGCTCGACCAAACCAAGAAACATTTGTGAAAAGAGGAACATGTGAAGGGGCGATAGCCAAATTTCCGCGTGGTACTGAAGGGTTTGGATACGACGCAATTTTTATTCCTAAAGGATCAGACCGTACGATGGCTGAGTATTCATCAGAGGAAAAAAATTCGATCAGTCATCGAAAAAATGCTATTGTTAAGATAGAGCAATGGCTGCAACAACTTTCCTAAGAGGTGATCACCATGCCAAAAGTTTTAATTATAAGTGATACTCACGGGCTTACTAAAGAAATTTCTGAGATAAAACAACGTCACCAGGATGTAGATGCAATGATCCATTGTGGAGATTCAGAGTTAGCTTGGAATTCTAAAGAATTAGAAGGTTTCCATTATGCCAAAGGGAACTGCGATTTTGAAGCAGAAATGGAAAATGAACAAGTTTTTTCAGTAGGGGATGTAACTTTCTTGGTCGTTCATGGCCACTTGCATCAAATAAAATCCACCTTGATGCCTCTATGCTACCGGGCGGAAGAAACAGGGGCCTCTGTTGCATGTTTTGGGCACTCCCATATGGCAGGCGCAGAAAAGGTTGACAGCAAGCTTCTTATTAACCCAGGAAGTGCTCATCTTCCTCGCGATCGTAAGGAACCGACCTATGCTATTTTAGAGTGGGAATCCTTAAATAAAGTATACTTGCAATTTTATCAAGTAAACGGTAACCCGTTGCCGGAGCTTAAAATGGAAACTTCACTTACAGCAAAGAATTAAAATCTTTGCTGTAAGGTTATTGACAAACAGCTTATAAATTTATATACTTATTCTTGTCCGAAAAAACAGACCTTACATAATTATTTTACTAACAAATTGCTTCAATTAGAAGAGGCATGAAAACGCATAGCTAATGAAACTTTATTTAATGCGGGTGTAGTTTAATGGTAAAACCTCAGCCTTCCAAGCTGATGACGAGGGTTCGATTCCCTTCACCCGCTCCATTACAATACATACTAATTTTGTCCCAGTAGCTCAGCTGGATAGAGCAACAGCCTTCTAAGCTGTGGGTCGCAGGTTCGAATCCTGCCTGGGACGCTAAACCAAAAAACGCTGAATCTCTTGTGTATCAAGGGATTCAGCGTTTTATTTTTTGAAGAGGTGGAGGAAAAATATCATTGGGGTAGATTTTGGCCATGGTTTTTCTGTACTTAATTATTAATGTGATAATGTAATGAAAAATATTGTAAAATTGTAGATTAGTACTGTGTCGGTTGAATATAAAATTCCGAGCTTTCTATCCCTTGCACAAACTATGGTGTGATAATTAAAATTTTTATAAAATAACCAAGTCATAATTACTAAGGAGACCTTGATTTGCGGATGATGAAGTTCTTCAAGAAATCAATAGTATTTATTATTATATCCTTATCTTTAGGAATAGGAATATATACTTTCGAAACATATTTTTCAACCTCCAATCCATTGATTCAAGAAGCGGAGAAGCATATAGGAGTTGCACACCGGGAAGGTGGAGAATTCCCAGAGCAGGGCTTTGACAGTTCAGGTTTTATTCAATACGTTTTCAATGAAGTACTTGGTTTTATGCTTCCTCGTACTCTCGAGCAGCAAATGGAACAAGGTAAAGAAGTAGAGCGCGCAGAGATTGAAAAAGGTGATGTCTTGTTTTTCAGTAAAGATGGCGGAAGCGTCTCTCACTCCGCTATATATATGGGAAATGATCGTCTCATCCACCCAACCGTTCCAAATGGTGTAGAAGTTACCCGATTCGAGGATAACGGCTACTGGAGCGGCAACTTCATTGAAGCAAGAAGAATATCAGAACCCCCTGATATTGCAGAAGATAATAATATTGTAGCCGGTGCTCAACAATATTTAGGTGTACCTTATGAATTTGGAGGAGAGACTCCAAACGGCTTTGACTGTTCCGGGTTTGTACAGTATGTATTTGAAAAAGTAAGTGACATTTATTTACCCCGTACGACTGATCAGCAGTGGAAAACTGGGGAAGAAATTGGGGTGGAAGATATCCAGCCGGGAGACGTTTTATTTTATAGTGATACGTACCGGGAAGGTATTTCTCATAATGGAATTTATATAGGTGGCGGGCAATTCATTCATGCTTCCAGAACACAGGAAGTCACGATCTCCTACGTGAGTGAAGAATATTGGCAGGAGAAATTTACGGGCGTCAAAAGATTTAATCAGCTAAAAATAAATAGTGACGAATCTATAGTAACAGAAGCTGCTCGGTATATTGGAGAAGTACCTTATCAAAGTGGAGGGACAACGCGGGAAGGGTTTGATACAGCCGGGTTTATTAAGTATATATTCCAAGAAGCAGAAGGGATCCAACTTCCGAGAACCGCTGAGCAACAGTGGAAAGAAGGGGCACGTGTTGATAGGGAAGACCTTCAGCCAGGAGATCTTGTGTTTCTTAAAGCCACTTATTTGAATCCTGCAATTTATGCAGGAAGCCATCAAGTCGTTCATATGACCCCGGAAGATGGTGTGACAGTAACAAATTTAGAAGCCAGCAATTACTGGGGACCGAAGTTTTTTGGTGCGAAACGAGTGCAAAAATGAGTACGGCATCAATTCTAACTTTCCTGGCTGCCTTAAAAATGCTGAACCCAATAAAAGGTTCAGCATTTTTTGGTTTATAAAACTAATTAAAGTAATTGGGTAATATAGTAAAAGTAAGTAAGGGGGGGTCTGATCATCTTAGAGCAGACGAGTTATGTTAACTGGTGGGCAATTGCAGGTTCAATCGCTTCGGTTTTGGCGGCAGTTGTGGCGGTGATCACTGTGTGGTTTCAGAAGTATAAATACGATAAGGAAAGAAAACCTATAATTTCTCCTTTGGTTAAGAAGTATGAATTGACCAGCGTAGACCTATTAACGGATTGGAAAACGCTTCGTAAAGTGGATAAGAAATGGTCCGACGTTACTTTTCAACTTAAAAACTTTGGTAAAGAGCCAGTTATTGACATGAACTATAGGTATACATTTAAAAACTACGAAACTATAAATACTTATCTTATGAAGATCGATTTAAATAAGGAATGTAGCTTAGAAATGAAAGACCCCACGTTCATTAAAAAACAAAAAGAGTTACTTTTAAAGCAAGCAATATTAGTCGGAATTGACGGTGAAATGAAAATTGTGTATAAGATTAACAGGCCTATATTAAATGGCAACCCTATTAGTCCTGAGAAAGAAATAGAGGTGAACCTGCCGAGTTACTTTATTATTCTAACTAATTATTTGTTGAAAAATCCTAACAGCAGATTGGATTTTTTCTCTCTGTCAAGTATTCCTTTTCCAAAGTTAGAGTTAACGATTTATTGTAAAGACACAGATCAAAGAATTTGGAAAACCGTTTATGAATTATATTGGGATAGTAGAATGAGCAGCTCATTAAGTATTAACGGCGGCCATTACCAACTAATCTTAAATTCAAAGCATACTCTAACGAAGAAGATGAATAAAAAAGAAATTTTATAGATTAACAAGAAAGAAAGCCCGAAATTTTAACAATCGGGCTTTCTTTTTTTAAAGTAATTGATGTATTTACGTTAGATCTGACTTCATGAAGTCTCTTGCAGTGACATAAGTATAGAGTAAGATATTATCCCTAAGGAGAATAAACATGAAAGTTCTCTATAAAAAAATGTTGGCTATCGTTGTAGGGAGTCTGCTATTAGCTGTAGGGATTAATTTATTTCTCATTCCAGATCGGGTATTAGACGGAGGGGTGATCGGTCTAGGATTAATCGCAAACTATATGTGGAATATAAAAGTAGGCTTTACGATTATTTGTATAAGTTTTCCGATTTTTATGCTGGCATGGTTTACTTTTCGTTCTTATTTCTATAATAGCTTACATGGATTATTAATTTCATCTTTTCTTATAGACTTCTTTAGTAATGTGAGAGCTTATCATTTTCCATTAGACCCAGCGATAAGTTCAATTGTTGGCGGGATATTTGTGGGAGGTGGTATCGGATATATGCTGAGACATCAGACAAGCACTGGTGGAACGGATTTACTTGCTCAAATGATCGCCAAGCTTTTTAAGCTGAATGTGGGTTTTGTTATATTATTTATCGATTTAGCTGTGATTATCGCTGGAGGTTATTTGTTTTCCGCTCAAACGTTAATGTTATCAATCATCACTATTACTAGTGTAGCTCTTACAACAATGCTGATCACATCTAATAGAGTAGCAGCTCTTTTCTCCCACATGGAGTAACCGGCTTGAAAAGTTTGGGGAAATGAAATGAAGCGATGTTATGTGCTATAATTGCCGCAATACATACTTTGAAGATAATAAAGACAAAGAGGCGTCTGGATCGACGCCTCTTATCTGTTCTATATTTTTTAGGGGGAGGTACGTTAATAGTTGTTCGGCCTTTCGTTTTAAAATAAGGGCGTCGAGAAGAATTAATATTTAAATTTGTAGATATTTTGTTTAAGAGTGGACCTATTGGATAAAATAAATGGGTGATGGTAAAGAAAATAGGAAGGGTGTCTTATGGAAAAACATAACGGGGATATTGTACTGTTCCCAAAATGGAAATCGACATTAGAAAACACAGGGTTTCAAGCGGTTAAAGAAAAAAGATACAAAGATGCCGTGGAAAGTTTTGTACCGCTGGTAGAACATCAAGTAGCTAATCATGAAGTTATTACAGGGCTGTTAATGAGCTGGATTGAATTAGGTAACTTTGCGGAAGCTGAAGAGTTGTGTCAAGAACAGATGAAAAATGAAGAAAACCATTATTATGAGTATCTACATATATATATTACGATTTTGTTTCAGTCTAATCGTTATCGAGAATTAATTGATCTAATAGATGAAGTATTTGAGACTGAAGATGTTCCGACTCAAAACAGAACACAGTTATGGCAGATGTACGAAGTGACGAAAAAGCTTCTGCAAGATGTACATAAAAAAGAGAGTGATCAGCTCATCGATGAGTTGAAAAGCTCTATAGAGAAGGGCGACCTTCAAAAACAATGGGTAGCTGTTAACCAATTGAAAAAGCAGCCGTTACCTTCGGATTTAACCATTTTTCAAGAATGGTTAATTGACGAAAAGATACATCCGATTATAAAAACAGGAATAGTTTTCTGGTTAAGAGATGAAGGTTTCTCAGAAGAAATGACTATTCATAAATTTGGGCATCAATTGAAAATATCTCCTTCGAATTTAAACAGTTTTCAATCCGATTATATAATTCAGCAAATTAAAATGAGACTGGGTGCTATAGAACAAAGCAATCCAACGATGTTTAAAATGATTAATGATTTGTTAAAGCATTATTGTTATGTCAGATACCCATTGTTTCCTTCAGAAGAAGAAGTCGATACTATTGTTGAAGCGTTAAAGCAATTAGGTCATGACTATCTTCAAATCCCTTATGATGCACAAGATAATATTCTACAAGTAGATAGATATAAGGAAGAAATTGAGCTTTGTGAACAGCACTATATGATTTTAATAGGGGAGTAATCCTTTTTCCATTAAGTTTTTGCTCATAGCTATAGGACAAATGTTGAAAGCAACTTACATTATGTTATAATATAGTGGTTGCAAATGAGATTCGTTGAAAATAGAATCATAGAAACAATCATTGATCGTCATTTGAAGAACAGGAAATTATAGATGTTGGAGGGAATTTTTTATGTCAGCAAAGTGGGAAAAAAAAGAAGGTAATCAGGGTACACTTACTGTAGAAGTGCCTGCTGAAGACTTTAACAAAGCTTTAGATGAAGCATTTAAGAAGGTAGTAAAACAGGTTCAGGTACCAGGTTTCCGTAAAGGTAAAGTACCTCGTAAACTATTTGAACAGCGTTTTGGTGTTGAATCTCTTTATCAAGATGCGATTGATATCGTACTTCCAAAGGCTTACTCCGATGCTGTTGAAGAAACTGGAATCGAGCCAGTTGATCGTCCTGAAGTTGACGTAGAGCAAATTGAAAAAGGTCAACCTCTTGTATTCACAGCTGATGTTATTGTTAAACCTGAAGTGAAGCTTGGAGACTACAAAGGTCTTACGTATGAAGAACAAAGCACAGAAGTTTCAGATGAAGATGTTGAAAATGAACTTAAACAACAGCAAGAACGCCAGGCTGAACTAGTTGTAAAGGAAGAAGGAAAAGTAGAAGATGGCGACACAGTTGTTATGGATTTTGAAGGCTTCGTTGATGGCGAAGCATTCGAAGGCGGTCAAGCTGATAACTACTCTCTGGAAATCGGTTCTGGATCTTTTATACCTGGCTTTGAAGAACAACTTATCGGTAAAGCTACTGGCGAAGAAGCAGACGTTCAAGTAACGTTCCCTGAAGAGTACCATGCAGAAGACCTTGCTGGTAAAGAAGCTACTTTTAAAGTTAAAATTCACGAAGTTAAAGGGAAAGAACTTCCTGAGCTTGACGACGAATTTGCTAAAGATGTGGACGAAGAAGTTGAATCTTTAGATGAACTTAAAAAGAAAACACGTGAACGTTTAGAAGAGCAGAAGAAAACTGATGCTGAAAATCAAAAGCGTGATACTCTAGTGCAAAAGGCTTCTGAAAATGCAGAAGTTGAAATTCCACAAGCCATGGTCGATACAGAGCTTGACCGCATGGTTAGTGAATTTGAACAACGTCTTCAAATGCAAGGCATGACAAAAGACATGTACTTCCAGTTTACTGGTCAAGACGAAGATGCTTTACGCGAGCAAATGCAAGAGGATGCTGGCAAGCGTGTGAAGACAAACTTAACACTTGAAGCTATCGCTGAAGCAGAGAATGTGGAAGCTAACGAAGAAGACGTTAATGCTGAACTAGAAAACATGGCTTCTATGTACCAGACAGATGTTGCACAGTTAACTCAAATGCTTGGTGGCAATACTGATATGGTGAAAGAGGATCTTAAAGTACGTAAAGCAATAGACGTATTAGCTGAAAATAGTCAAGCTGAATAATAAGTCTAGAAGACAAGGAGCAACTGCCCTTGTCTTCTCCTATATTTTTCATTCCTAAGGTAAGATGAATGAATCTCTCTTGTTTTTACATATACTAACCATGTACCTATTATTTGACTTATATTCGATATGTCTACATAATGAGGTTGATGTAATAGTAAATGCACACCTCTATATAGGTATTGCTTTTTTGTTATTAGTTAATCTGGTATGATGGGCAAAAGACACGAATGCACAACAGCCAAGGTTGATTTTCGTAGTCGCAGCTATTGCGTCATTTTATAAAGGGGTGAATGGTATGTTTAAATTTAATGAAGAAAAAGGTCAGCTTAAATGCTCATTTTGCGGAAAAAGCCAAGAACAAGTTCGTAAGTTAGTAGCTGGTCCTGGCGTTTATATATGTGACGAATGTATTGAATTATGTACTGAAATTGTAGAAGAAGAGCTCGGCAATGAAGAGGAAGTGGAATTTAAAGAAGTTCCAAAGCCACAAGAGATTCGCAGCATTTTAAATGACTATGTAATTGGTCAGGATCAAGCGAAAAAGAACTTATCTGTGGCTGTTTACAATCACTACAAGCGTATTAATTCCGGTGTTAAAAATGATGATGTAGAACTTGCAAAAAGTAACATTCTTATGCTTGGACCAACAGGCAGCGGTAAAACATTACTTGCTCAGACATTGGCCCGCATTTTAAATGTGCCGTTTGCCATTGCAGATGCTACATCACTAACAGAAGCTGGTTATGTTGGTGAAGATGTAGAGAATATTCTTCTAAAACTTATCCAAGCAGCAGATTATGATGTTGAGAAAGCAGAAAAAGGCATTATTTATATCGATGAAATTGATAAGGTTGCTCGAAAGTCTGAAAATCCTTCAATTACTCGTGATGTTTCAGGTGAAGGTGTACAGCAAGCATTGCTTAAAATTCTTGAAGGTACGCAAGCCAGTGTTCCTCCTCAAGGAGGAAGAAAGCATCCTCATCAAGAATTTATTCAAATTGATACAACAAATGTACTCTTCATTGTTGGAGGAGCGTTTGATGGTATCGAACAAATTATCAAACGTCGTTTAGGTAAGAAAGTTATTGGCTTTGGCGCAGGTCAACCGGATGTAGAAGCAGAGAAAAGTGAGCTTCTTACAAAAGTGCTTCCTGAGGACCTGTTAAGCTATGGCCTTATTCCGGAATTTATTGGACGTCTGCCTGTCATTGGAAGTCTTGAACAATTAGATGAGGAAGCCCTTGTCGAGATTCTAACTGCACCTAAAAACGCTCTTGTTAAACAGTATCAGAAGCTTCTTCAGATTGACCACGTAGAATTAGAATTTGAAGAAGATGCTTTACGGGAAATTGCACGGCTAGCGATTGAACGTAAAACGGGAGCACGTGGGTTGCGTTCCATTATCGAAGGAATTATGCTTGACGTCATGTATGAACTGCCTTCTCGTGATGATATTGAGAAATGTATTATTACGAAGGATACCGTTAAAGAAGAAAGCAGTTATCCTAAGTTAATTCTAACCGATGGAACAGTGGAAGATGAGAATAAAGAAACTCCGAAAGAAAGTGCTTAAACAGCCAACTCTTAGGGCAATTTAATCTTTATTTAAAGACCGCGCTGCGAATAATTGTAGCGCGGTTTCTGTTTTACATAACTGTTTTGTTGGCATGATAATGCTGCTCCGTGTTTATAATAAAACTAAGCTTTACGAATGTAACCGCAGGCTTTTGACCTATTCCTTACGTTTTACTTTCTTATTAGATTTCTATATGATTAACTTACAATTCGCATTATTTGGAGGTGCACACTTTGTCTGAAAAACATAATTTTAAGCTTCCCCTCCTTCCTCTAAGAGGTCTTTTAGTGTACCCTTCGATGGTACTGCACCTTGATGTAGGTCGTGATAAATCGGTCAATGCTCTAGAACAAGCAATGATTGATGATAATCAAATTTTTCTTGTATCTCAAAAAGAAGTAAATATTGATGATCCTTCAACTAGTGATATGTACGAAATTGGTACGGTAGCGCGAGTGAAGCAAATGGTAAAACTCCCTAATGGTACAAATCGAGTGTTGGTCGAAGGTCTTTTTCGAGCAACCGTTGACCATATCGAAGAAGGCGAGACATACTACGAAGCTGATATTACGAAACTTGAAGATATCTATGAAGATCGAAATGAAGAAGAGGCGCTTATGCGTACGCTTCTTAGCCAGTTTGAGCAGTATGTAAAAGTATCTAAGAAAGTAAGTAAAGAAACGTTTAATACTGTAGCTGATGTAGAGTCACCGGGACACTTGGCTGATTTAATTACTTCTCATTTACCTATAAAAATTAAAGATAAACAGAAAGTACTTGAAATTCCTCATGTTAAACAGCGATTAAAACACTTAATTGAATTAATTGGGAATGAAAGAGACGTACTTCAAATTGAACAAAAGATTGGCCAGCGTGTGAAGAAGTCAATGGAGAAGACACAAAAAGAATATTACCTTCGTGAACAGATGAAGGCCATTCAAAATGAATTAGGCGATAAAGATGGAAAAACAGGTGAAGTCAGTGAGCTTCGGAAAAAAATTCAAGAATCACAAATGCCGGAGCGTGTACTTAAAGTAGCAGAAAAAGAACTGGGGAGATATGAAAAAGTTCCTCAAAGCTCTGCAGAAAGCTCAGTTATTCGTAATTATATCGAATGGCTTGTGTCTTTACCTTGGGCAGAAGAAACAGAAGATAATTTAGATGTTAATCATGCTGAAACGATTTTAGATGAAGATCATTATGGTTTAGAAAAGGTTAAGGAACGCGTCCTAGAATATTTAGCTGTTCAACAGCTGACTCAATCCATTAAAGGACCTATCTTATGTTTGGTTGGACCACCAGGAGTGGGAAAAACTTCTTTGGCTAAGTCAATCGCACGAGCCATTAACCGTAAATTTGTCAGGGTTTCTCTTGGCGGTGTCCGTGATGAGGCTGAAATCCGCGGGCATAGAAGGACGTACATTGGAGCCATGCCTGGTCGAATTATTCAAGGAATGAAACGGGCAGAAACAATTAATCCAGTTTTTTTACTTGATGAAATTGATAAAATGGCGAGTGACTTTCGCGGTGATCCCTCTTCAGCTATGCTTGAAGTATTAGATCCTGAGCAAAATAGCACCTTTAGTGATCATTTTATTGAAGAACACTACGATCTTTCTAACGTTATGTTTGTTGCTACTGCAAATACAATGACTTCAATACCAGGCCCTCTATTGGATCGTATGGAGGTTATATCAATTGCTGGATATACGGAAGTGGAAAAACTTCATATTGCGAAAGAACATTTGCTTCCAAAACAAATTAAAGAGAACGGATTAACGAAAAGTAAGGTTCAATTTAAAGATGAAGCCCTATTAAAATTAATTCGGATGTATACTCGAGAAGCTGGGGTGCGTAATTTAGAACGTCAGTTAGCCGGTGTGTGCCGGAAGGCGGCTAAAATCATTGTCTCAGGAGAGAAAAAGCGCGTTGTCGTTACAGCGAAGCAGCTAGAAGAGCTGATAGGACGTCCTAAGTTCCGTTATGGTCAGGCGGAGCTTGAGGATCAAATAGGGGCAGCTACTGGTCTTGCTTACACAGCTGCTGGAGGAGATACCTTATCTATTGAAGTCTCCATTTATCCAGGTAAAGGAAATCTTACCCTTACAGGTAAACTAGGCGACGTAATGAAGGAATCTGCTCAGGCTGCCTTTAGCTATATAAGATCTAGAGCAGACGATTTAAAAATTGACCGTGATTTTGTCGAAAAAAATGACATTCATATCCATGTCCCAGAAGGAGCTACGCCCAAAGATGGTCCCTCAGCAGGCATTACAATGGCTACCGCTTTAGTTTCAGCTTTAACAGGCAGAGCCGTGAAAAAGGAAGTAGGAATGACAGGTGAAATTACACTGCGAGGCCGGGTCCTCCCTATAGGCGGACTTAAGGAGAAATCGTTAAGCGCTCATAGAGCTGGTTTATCGAAAATCATTATTCCGTCAGATAATGAAAAGGATTTAGAAGACATTCCGGAGAGTGTACGTGACGGACTTACATTTATCCCTGTTAAACATTTAGATGAAGTGCTAGAGCAAGCATTAACGGAGAATGGCTATGAAGGTTAATCAAGCAGAGATTATTATTAGTGCTGCTAGTAAAAAACAATACCCATCTGAGCCAATTCCCGAGATTGCCCTGGCTGGTCGATCAAATGTTGGGAAATCATCCTTTATCAATAAAATGATTCAACGAAAAAATTTAGCGAGAACTTCTTCAAAACCTGGAAAGACACAAACATTGAATTTCTATCTCATCAACGAAAAGTTTCATTTTGTTGATGTACCTGGTTATGGTTATGCTAAAGTGTCAAAGAAAGAACGTGCAAAATGGGGAAAGATGATGGAGGAATATTTTGCCGAACGTGATCAATTACGTGCGACTGCTCTGGTGATTGATATTCGTCATAAACCTACTGAAGACGATTGTATGATGTACGATTATATAAAACACTTCGATTTACCTGTTATGGTTATCGCAACGAAACTAGATAAGATTAAAAAAGGACAGCGTAACAAGCAACTGCAATTGATCGCTACCACCCTTGAAATGGAAGAGGAAGATCAGCTCATACCGTTCTCATCTGAGACCGGTGAAGGTAAGGAAGTGGCGTGGAGATCCATGCTGTCTCATTTAAGGTTATAAGCAGCACCGCCCCTTAAGGGGTGGTGCTTTTTAGGAGGTAAATATTCGAATGTGTGAGAAAAAATTGTGGTAAAAGACTTATATAAGTCTTTTGGTAATCTGCCAGTACTGAAGAACATAAATTTTTCAGTTTATCAAAATGCGTTTGTTTAAGTGGAGCCAGCGGTTCTGGTAAAAGTACATTACTAGGGTGTTTGAATTTTTTAGAGATAATAGACAGCGGGAAAGTGAGCATACAGGAAAGTTCGTTTAAATAATATTCGTCAAAATATAGGTATGGTGTTTCAGCATTTAATTTATTTCCATACAAAAGAGTGATCGAAAATGTTACAGAAGCACTTATACACGTAAAAAAAGTGAAAAAGAAACAAGCAGAGAATGAAAGAAGAGCTCTTTTAAAAAAGTAGGTTTAGGAAATAAAGCCTATAAGTATCCTTCCAGATTGTCGGGAGGTCAACAACAAAGGGTTACGATAGCTCGAGCTTTAGCCATGAAACCAAAAGTTATGATGTTTGATGAACCTACTTCTGCCCTGGACCCGAACTTGTAGCTGAAGTTCTACAAACGATTAAAACGTTGGCGAAAGAAGGGATGCTCATGATTGTCGTTACTCATGAGATGGGATTTGCTAGAGAGGTAGCTGATCGCGTTGTATACATACATGAAGGACAGATTGTAGAAGTAGGCAGTCCTGTCGAAGTCAATGTTATAAAAAACCTGAAAAAGCGGCGTAACAAGAGGGAACTGACAATAGAAAACGGATAAAAACACCTCCCCCATGAAAAGCTTGCTTTTCATGGGGGAGGTGGCAGCTGGGTCAGATTCAATCAACGCGAAAATTAATTAAGAACGTTTCTTTAATAGATATACTCCTAAAATAACTAATATAATGGGCCAGTATTGTTCAATCCAGCTAATAAGAGTGTAAATAAAGCTGAACCAGCTGGGATTAGATGTGGAAAAAAATCCGAACCCAGTTATACCTAGTAATACTAGAGCAGGAAGGATACCTGATTTTGTTTTTATGTACTTCAATAAAAAAGCCAAGCCGACAATCATAGGATAAACTGCCCAATCATCAATCCAAAATGAATAGCGGTCTTTACTGTGAAAGTGAATCCCTAACCCGAGTAATATCACACCGGCAATAATATTTGAATAGTCTTTGGTCAGGTAACTATGCAGCAGGAAAGCAGCACCAATTATAATTAAAATTGTAGGCCATGAGTAAAAAGCAGTGAAATAGGAAATATTTAGTTGGCGTAGCAGAAAATATAATCCTAAACCAATTAATAAGTAGCCAGCAAATGCATTTTGTTTTTTCATTGGTAAAATCCTCCAAAATACATACTTTCGAGTGATTATCTTGCGCAATTCGGCATGATTTGATATATTACAGACGGGTTATAATTTATACTCGTTCTAATTTGAAAATAACTTAATAAACATTAATAATTATGATAAATATATCCTAACATAAGGATTTCAAAATCTGTTCATATTTTTCTCTTAGAATAGGGAATGCTCATGTTATAATAAGTGATATGTGATTAGATAGGAACGTTGAGATGGGGTGGATGGAATGCATATTTTAACAATAGGCCTAAATTTTAAGACAGCCCCTGTGGAAATTCGAGAAAAGCTTACATTTTCCGAAGAGCAGCTTCCAGAGGCGATGATGAACTTGAATCGTCAAAAAAGCGTACTCGAAAATGTAATTATATCTACCTGCAATCGTACGGAGATTTATGCAGTGGTGGATCAGCTTCATACTGGACGTTACTATATCAAACAGTTTTTAGCGGACTGGTTTGATATAGATAAAGAAGATTTCTCTCCATTTCTTACGATTTATGAAGCAGATGGAGCAATGGAACATTTATTCCGTGTAACGTCTGGGCTTGATTCCATGGTGCTAGGTGAGACACAAATTTTAGGTCAGGTTAAGCAAGTCTTTCAAAAGGCGCAGCAGCTTAATACGAGTGGAACTATTTTTAACCAGTTGTTCAAGCAGGCTGTTACGACTGCCAAGAAAGGCCACAAAGATACAGGAATCGGTGAAAATGCTGTATCCGTTAGTTATGCGGCCGTAGAATTAGCACGTAAAATATTTGGCGATCTTGTTCATAAGCATATTGTTATTATTGGTGCTGGCAAGATGGGCGAGCTTGCTGCAAAAAACTTACATGGTTCTGGAGTAAAAAAAGTTACAGTAATGAATAGAACGTTATCAAAAGCGCAAACGGTTGCTAAACAATTTAATGGACAAGCTACAACAATGGAAGATCTTAATCATGTATTAAAGGATGCAGATATAGTGATTAGTTCTACAGGTGCTTCCGGTTATGTTTTAACGAAAGAACAAATGGAGCCTGTTCATAAAAGCCGTAAAGGTAAACCGCTTTTCTTTGTTGATATTGCGGTACCGCGAGACCTTGATCCTGCAATGGAAAACTTGGACAGCGTGTTTTTATATGATATAGATGATCTACAAGGGATTGTTGATGCAAACCTGGCGGTTAGAAAACAAGCCGCGGAAGAGATTGGATTAATGATCGAGGCAGAAATTGTGGAGTTTAAAGAATGGCTTCAAACGATTGGGGTCGTCCCAGTGATTTCCGCTCTGCGTTCAAAAGCATTGAACATTCAATCAGAAACCATGGAGAGCATTGAACGAAAGATTCCAGATTTAACTGAGCGGGAAAAGAAAGTATTACGTAAGCACACGAAAAGCATTATTAATCAAATGCTTAAGGAACCAATCCTTCAAGCTAAAGAGTTAAGTGCCAAGCCTGAAGCAGAGGAATCTCTACGTCTGTTCACTCAAATCTTTGGTATTGAGGAAGAAGTAGAAAAGGAACTACATGAACAAGAGAAAAAAAACGAGAATATAGTAAAGTCAAATGATAAAGAAACTTTTTCCCTTCCCACACTTAGTAAGATTGTGAACTCTTAAGGGTGGAGACAGCCATGTTTGATTTTAAATGGGTTTATGAATTAGTCCTATTGCTATATGGTCTAAGTTTAATTGGATATTTTATTGATTTTATTCAAAATAACCGGAAGGCCAACCAAGCTGCCTTCTGGTTACTTAGTTTGGTCTGGGGGTTGCAATCCCTTTTTTTATTCGTTCAAGTTTTTGTGAATGAGAATTTTCCTATTATGAACATTTATGATGGACTTTTTTTCTACGCTTGGATTCTAGTAACGTTTTCGTTAATCATTAACCGTTTATTCAGAGTGGACTTCCTGGTGTTCTTTACTAATTTACTCGGTTTTTTTGTAATGTTAATCCATTTATCAACGAGAGCCCAAAGTGTAATGGACGATCAGGGGGTTGCACTTGTACATGAAATGTTAGTCGTGCATATTACACTCGCTCTTATCTCGTATGGATTTTTCACACTCTCATTTATTTTCTCACTGCTGTATTTATTGCAATATCGATTACTAAAACAAAAGAAGTGGAATGCCAAACTGTTTCGTTTAGGTGACTTGACGAGACTCGATCACTTCTCTTATATAGCTGTGATTTCTGGTATGCCGCTCCTTCTCATTGCCCTTATTTTAGGGGTGACGTGGGGATATGTCTCTGAAGATACGTTTTATTGGTATGATTCGAAAACATTAGGTTCTATACTAGTTCTTATCGTATATGGAATTTATCTATTTTTAAGAGTGGTAAGAGGCTATCAGGGAAGAGCAATTTCTATTTTTAATAGCGCAGCATTTCTATTTCTATTAATAAATTTCTTTTTATTTGGCTCATTATCAAACTTTCATTTTTAATCTCTGAGGAGGACTTTCAGTGCGTAAAATCGTTATAGGATCGCGTAAAAGTAATCTAGCTATTACTCAAACAGAATGGGTAATTGAACAATTAAAAAAAGTGGACCCATCTTATGATTTCGAAATTAAAAGAATTTCGACCAAAGGAGATCGCATCTTGGATGTGACACTTTCTAAAGTGGGCGGGAAAGGGCTTTTTATAAAAGAAATTGAACAGGCGATGTACGATAAAGAAATCGATATGGCTGTGCACAGTATGAAGGATATGCCTGCTGTGGTAGCTGAAGGATTAATGGTGGCCTCCGTGCCGGAACGTGAAGATCATCGTGACGCTTTTATTTCAAATGGAAACATTGGGTTGAAAGACTTAAAAGAAGGCGCAATTGTAGGTACAAGCAGTTTACGTAGAGGAGCGCAAATTAAAGCTTTCCGCCCTGACTTGGAAATCCAATGGATTCGTGGAAATATAGATACTCGTCTAAGAAAACTTAAAGAAGAAGATTTTGATGCGATTATACTAGCTGCTGCTGGATTAAAAAGAATGGGCTGGAGTGATGACCTTGTAACAGAATACTTAGAGCCGGACGTATGTGTTCCTGCTGTAGGTCAAGGGGCTTTAGCTATTCAATGTCGTGAGGAAGATACTGAGCTTGTAGAGTATTTAAAGAAGATTAATCATGACTATACCGACGTTACCGTAGCTGCAGAGCGTAAGTTTCTTCATGACTTAAATGGAGGTTGTCAAGTTCCGATCGGAGGCTATGCTTATTTAAAAGGTGATGAGATTACACTTACTGCACTAGTAGGTAAGCCGGATGGTTCAGCTATTCTGCAAGAAACGGTAAAAGGTAAGGACCCAATTGCTGTAGGAAAGCAAGCTGCTGACCTTCTTAAGGAGCAAGGGGCTGTTGAAATTGTCGAGAGAGCTAAAGAGGAGTACGATCAATAATGAACCCCTTAGAAGGCAAGAAGGTCTTAGTCACAAGACCTTCTTCTCAAGCGGGTGGATTGCTTAAGAGGTTAGAAAGAGCTGGTGCCAGCCCTCTCCATGTACCTCTTATTGAATTTCAATTACATGAATCTAAAGAAAATGAGCGTATTTTATCTAAACTTCACGACTTTAAATGGGTGTTTTTTACAAGCTCCAATGGCGTGAAGTTTTTTTTCGAATGGTTACAAAAAATGAAGGAGAATTTCCCGGCTGCTTGTCAAGTTGCTGTAGTGGGTGAAAAAACGAAGAAAGCGGCTGAGTGTTATCATTTACTAGTAGATTTTACTCCATCTGAATTTCAAGCAGAGAAGATGGCTGAAGAATTCTTTCACTCCTATGAGGAGCCTGGCTCCATCTTATACGTAAGGGGGAATCGTTCGCGGGATACGTTATTGAATGAATTTAAAAATCGCAGCATTCTTTTTCAATCGATGACGGTATATGATACTCTACTAATTAAAGAGTCAGCCATTATTGGTAAGCACTTAAATTCTTTAGATGCAGTTACGTTTACTAGTCCTTCGACCTTGCAAGCTTTCCTTCATTCTGTTGGAAAGAATAGAGAAACTGCTCTAACAATACCTTGTTTTTGTATAGGTTCTACAACAGCAGATGAAGCAGTAAAACTTGGGTTTAAGAAGGTATATTATCCTAATGTCTTCATTGCAGAAGAAATGGTTCAACAATTGGTGAATTACTTTTCGAAAGAAGGTTAACAGTATGAATGATTTACAATTTAAGAGACACAGACGCTTAAGAAGAACTGAATCCATGCGTTCTTTAGTGCGGGAGACGAAACTACAAAAAGAAGATTTAATTTATCCGATCTTTATTGTGGAAGGGGAAAACGTCAAAAATGCTGTAAAATCGATGCCTGGTGTACATCAAGTTTCCCTGGATTACTTATCAAATGAAATGACTGAATTAGAGCAGTTAGGCATTCGTTCCGTAATTGTGTTTGGTGTACCTAAGGAGAAAGACGAGGTAGGAAGTGAAGCTTATCACGATTCTGGTATTGTGCAAAAAGCCATTCGTCACATAAAAGAAGCTCATCCGTCGTTGACAGTGGTAGCTGATACCTGTCTATGTCAATACACTGATCATGGCCATTGTGGAATTGTGCGTGATGGAGATATTGCAAACGATGAGTCATTGGAGTTACTTACGAAGACAGCTGTTAGTCAAGCAGAAGCTGGAGCCGATATTATTGCTCCTTCAAATATGATGGATGGATTTGTAGCTGCTATTAGAAAGGGATTGGATAAAGCAGGTTATAGTCACATCCCGGTTATGTCATATGCAGTCAAATATGCTTCCGCCTTTTACGGACCCTTCCGTGATGCGGCACACAGTTCGCCTCAATTTGGTGATCGTCGAGCGTATCAGATGGATCCAGCTAACCGTTTGGAAGCTATTCGTGAAGCCGAGTCTGATGTCGAAGAAGGAGCCGATTTTCTGATTGTAAAACCTGCTTTGTCTTATTTGGACATTATGCGTGAAGTAAAAGACCGGTTTAACCTTCCACTTGTTGCTTACAATGTAAGCGGAGAATACTCTATGATTAAAGCTGCTGCTTCCAATGGATGGGTGAATGAAGAAGAAATCGTTATGGAAAAATTAACTTCTATGAAACGGGCAGGGGCGGACTTAATCATTACTTATTTTGCGAAGGATGCAGCCAATTATCTAGATCAGTAACGGAAGGGAATGATAGTTAGTTATGAGAAATTTTAATCGTTCTATTGAAGCATACAAAGAAGCCGTAGATTTAATGCCGGGAGGAGTAAATTCACCTGTGCGTGCGTTTAACTCTGTAGACATGGACCCTATTTTTATGGAAAAAGCCAAAGGTTCAAAAATTACTGATATTGATGGAAATGAATATATTGACTATGTGTTGAGCTGGGGCCCTCTAATTCTTGGTCATGCGGATGACCGTGTAGTCGAGTCTTTGAAAAAAGCAGCAGAGCTGGGGACGAGCTTTGGAGCACCGACAACTTTGGAAAATGATTTAGCTAACCTTGTCATTGACCGTGTACCTTCTATAGAAATGCTTCGTATGGTGAATTCAGGAACAGAAGCCACGATGAGCGCTCTTCGTGTTGCCAGAGGGTATACAGGAAGGAATAAAATTCTTAAATTTGAAGGGAACTATCATGGTCATGGTGATTCCCTACTCATAAAAGCAGGATCTGGAGTAGCTACATTAGGTCTTCCTGATTCGCCTGGTGTACCTCAGTCTATTGCTGAAAATACGATTACCGTCCCATATAACGATTTAGAAAGCGTGAATTATGTTTTTGAAGAATTTGGGGATGATTTAGCTGCTGTCATCATCGAACCTGTTTCAGGAAATATGGGAGTGGTCCCTCCTAACCAGGAATTTCTTACAGAACTGCGTAAGTTAACGAAGGATAATGGTACGGTGTTGATTTTTGATGAAGTGATGACCGGCTTTAGAGTGGGATATTATTGTGCCCAAGGCCACTTTGACGTTACGCCGGATATGACGTGCTTAGGAAAAGTAATTGGGGGGGGCCTGCCAGTTGGAGCTTATGGAGGTAAGCGTGAGATTATGGAGCGAGTGGCTCCTGTAGGTGATATTTATCAAGCTGGAACCCTTTCTGGAAACCCATTAGCAATGACTGCAGGTTATGAAACGCTTAAAGCTATGGACGAATCTGCTTATAAAAAGATTAATGAAAATGTGGATCGTCTTGTAGAAGGCTTTAAAGTCGCAGCTGAGAAATATGATATTCCCTTAACCATTAATCGAGCAGGTTCAATGGTTGGCGTTTTCTTCACGGATGGCCCCGTAGAAAATTTTGAAACTGCTAACCAATCGGATTTGCATCGGTTTGCTAAATATTATAGAGGGATGATTGAGCAAGGGATCTTTTTACCGCCATCTCAATTTGAAGGTTTATTTTTATCTGTTGCTCATACAAAAGATGATATCGAACGAACTATTGAAGCGGTTGAAGCGGTATTTAAAACCTTATAATGATAATAAAGACATAGTCCATGACTATGTCTTCAGCTTGTGGAGACCCCCCCCTGTTTTCTGCAAGCTTTTTTACTTGCCCGTCAGGAGCGATAAGCCTCCCCTTTCAGCGGACGAGCGCCCAAGTTTCCACTGAAATCCACGCTCGGTGATCAGATAAAGACCCTAACATCTAGTTCACCTTGCTAGACGTAGGGCAATCCGGCAGGCAGCCGTCATCAGCGATTGCTCCTTCACTTTCTCTTTTTCACATAAACGGCTAAGAACCCTTTCTTTAGTTCATTACTATGACTTTTTCTATGAAATTCTCTTCTTACGTATATCATCAAAGTTGATGCATAAAGTGGTAATAGATGACTTTGTTGATTAACTAGGGAGGGGACATTGTAATGCAAAAAAATCAGGAGTTTTCTTTTTATTTAGATGAATCACTTTGGTTTAAGGAAGGACAGGGCGTCAGTGAATTAATTGGCATTTCGCTTGAACCCAATGTATCGATTGCTGATTTAGGTGATGAGGTCAGGCTTCATGGTTCGGTAGAGTTATTTGGAGAATACATGGCTGATGAAAAGGTGGAGCCTTATAGGCATGCAGATACGCCTCCGGTGGGGAGAGTGCTAGATGTGGATAATGGAGAAGAAGAAGGGATTTCTGAATTCACCCATTCATTTCCTGTCGAAATTACCGTCTCAAAAGATCGCGTCACGAATTTAGAGGAAGTGGTAATAGATATCGAAAGCTTTGATTACGAACTGCCTGAGCCCAATAATTTAACGCTTCATGCTCAGTTGAGTATGAACGGCATCCTTCAAGCACGAAGTACAGATTCTTTCGAAGCAGACCATAATGTTATTACCATAGGGCCGGTACAATACAAAAATGAAGAACAGGAAGCTCCTGCAGGAGAAGAATTTAGAGAGGAATCGGATGAAGAGCAAGAAGAAAGCGGTCGAAAAGAACACACTCAATCATTCTCAGATTTTTTCAAACCTCAAATGGCAGAAGAATTAGAAGAAAACGAAGAATATATTGATCAAGAAGAAGGTGCTGAATCTTACGAAGAGGTGGAGTCAGCAGAATTTGAGCAAGATGCACCCTCCCCATCCGTTAATGGATTTAAGCAAATTTTTCAGCACCTATTTCCAAACAGAGATGAAACGTACTCACAAATGAAAATGTATATTGTGCAGGAAGACGAAACGATTGAGATGATTGCTGAACGGTATGAAGTCCCCGTTAAGCAATTAGAAAAGGTGAATCAAGTTGAAGAAGAAGTAGAGCCAGGTCAAATTGTTTATATTCCGAATTAAATCCATTTAAAACGGAAAGCTAAGTGCAGACCTATGCATAATCCAAGTAAAAAAACATCTATTGTAGTGGGGAATATTAAAGTACGGATAAGCTGATATACACATATAGGCATAGTTGCTTTTTCAATCACATATAACCAGTGGCGGCACCATGGGGGGAGACGATAACGATACATGCGGCTCATTATTTTCCCTCCTTTCAATTTATTTTTAGAAATAGTTGACTTCATACATATATTCTATATACAATATGAATATTAATGACTATATGTGAAATGCCTTGATTGGGAAGAGTACATTAATCAAACCTTCAGAGAGGAAGACAGCTGGTGAGAGTCTTCTAGGAATTGGATTTATGGAATGTCGCCCAGGATGCAGCTTCTTTGAAAAAATAGTAGAGGAAGCCGGTTAGAAGCCGTTATCTGTTATGAGTGTGCAAATAATTTTTTGCAAATAAAGGTGGTACCACGGAAAAGTAATCCTTTTCGTCCTTTTTAGGATGAAAAGGATTTTTTTATATTTACAGAAATGAAGGAGGATAATAAATGGAACATAAAGAATTATCAATGCCGACAAAATATGATCCTTCAGCCGTCGAGCAAAATCGTTATCAATATTGGGTAGATGGAAAGTTTTTTGAAGCAACTGGAGATAAGGGAAAAGAACCTTATACGGTAGTGATTCCTCCTCCAAATGTAACAGGCAAATTACACTTAGGTCATGCATGGGATACAACGCTGCAGGATATTTTAACTCGTGTAAAGCGTATGCAAGGTTATGACGTTCTTTGGCTGCCGGGAATGGATCATGCAGGAATTGCTACTCAGGCTAAAGTAGAGGCTAAATTAAAGGAGCAAGGAACATCGCGTTATGATTTAGGCCGTGAAGCGTTTTTAGAGAAATCTTGGGAATGGAAGAAAGAGTATGCTCAGTTTATCCGCACCCAATGGGAAAAACTTGGTTTAGGATTAGACTATTCGCGTGAAAGGTTTACGTTGGATAAAGGATTATCTGAAGCAGTAAAAGAGGTTTTCGTAAAATTATATGAGCGCGATCTTATTTACCGTGGAGAATACATTATCAACTGGGATCCTTCTACCAAAACAGCACTTTCTGATATCGAGGTTGAATACAAAGATGTGCAAGGTGCTTTTTATCATATGCGTTACCCTCTTAAGAATGAGGACGGTGCTATCGAAGTTGCAACTACTCGTCCAGAGACCATGCTTGGGGATACAGCTGTAGCTGTCCACCCTAAAGATGAAAGGTATAAGCATTTGATTGGCAAAAAAGCCATATTGCCTATTATTGGTCGTGAAATTGAAATCGTGGCCGACGATTATGTCGACATGGATTTTGGTTCTGGTGCAGTGAAAATCACACCCGCTCATGATCCAAATGACTTTGAAATCGGAAACCGTCATGACTTGGAACGTGTGCTCGTAATGAATGAAGATGGAACGATGAACGAAAATGCAGGTAAATATAAAGGAATGGATCGCTTCGAGTGCAGGACTCAAATTGTAGAAGATCTACAGGAAAGCAATGTTCTATTTGAGATTGAAGAACATGTTCATTCTGTCGGACACTCCGAGCGCAGTGGGGCAGTAGTAGAGCCCTATTTATCCACTCAATGGTTTGTAAATATGGAACCTCTAGCAAAGCAGGCTGTTGACTTACAATCTTCAGATGATAAGGTTAACTTCGTACCTGATCGATTTGAGAAAACATATTTAAACTGGATGGGAAATATTCGTGACTGGTGTATCTCTCGTCAGCTTTGGTGGGGCCACCGTATTCCTGCCTGGTATCATAAAGAAACAGGTGAGATTTATGTAGGTAAAGAAGCCCCTGCAGATGAAGAGAATTGGGAACAGGATGAAGACGTACTTGATACATGGTTCTCTTCAGCATTATGGCCATTCTCAACAATGGGCTGGCCGGACGAAGCTAATGAAGATTTTCAAAGATACTTTCCTACTAATGTCCTTGTAACTGGTTATGATATCATTTTCTTCTGGGTAAGCCGAATGATTTTTCAATCTATTGAATTCACTAATCGTCGTCCTTTTGAAGATGTCTTAATTCACGGGCTAGTAAGAGATGCAGAAGGAAGAAAAATGAGTAAATCTCTAGGTAACGGTGTGGACCCAATGGATGTAATCGAGAAGTATGGTGCAGACTCTCTTCGTTATTTCTTATCAACGGGGTCTTCTCCGGGGCAGGATTTGCGTTTTCAATGGGAGAAAGTTGAATCTACTTGGAACTTTGCAAATAAGATTTGGAACGCTTCACGCTTTGCCCTTATGAACATGGGAGATATTAAGTATGAAGACATTGATTTAACTGGTGAAAAGTCAGTTGCTGATGAGTGGATATTAACTCGTTTGAATCAAACCGTAGAGCAAGTAACGAAAAACATCGATCGCTATGAATTTGGAGAAGCTGGCCGCCATTTATATAACTTTATTTGGGATGAGTTTTGTGACTGGTATATCGAAATGGCGAAACTTCCACTATACGGGGAAGACAAACAGAGAATCCATACAACTCGCTCAATCTTGGCTTACGTTTTGGATCAAACGATGAGAATGCTTCATCCATTTATGCCGTTTATTACTGAAGAAATCTGGCAGCATTTACCTCATGAAGGGGAGTCCATCACTCAGGCATCATGGCCAAAAGTAAATGATGATTTCCACAACGAGAAAGCTGTGGAGGAGATGGAACGCCTGGTCTCTATTATTCGTTCGGTTCGAAACATTCGAGCAGAAGTAGACACACCAATGTCTAAAGAGATCCAGCTCATGATTCAAGCAAAGGACGATAAAGTCGTAGCTGAGCTTGAGAAGAATCGCAGTTATCTAGAGCGTTTCTGTAATCCCAGCGAGTTAGCTATAAGTACGGATCTTCAAGCACCTGAAAAAGCGATGTCTGCTGTTGTAACCGGTGCTGAATTGTACTTGCCACTTGCTGGACTCATTAACATCGATGACGAAATCAAGCGTTTAGAAAAAGAGTGGGAAAAGTGGGATAAGGAAGTCTCTCGAGTTCAGAAAAAATTATCTAACGAAGGATTTGTTAGTAAAGCTCCAGAGCATGTGGTTGAAGAGGAACGTAAGAAAGAAAGTGATTATTTAGATAAACGTGCTAAGGTAGAAGCACGTATGAAAGAATTAAAAGCTTAAAATAGAGATGGAGGGTATTCTTAGTAGAATACTCTCCTCTTTTATGAAATGGGGAGTTAAATAGATGAAGTACGTTGAAGCATTAGAATGGATACATACAAGAGAAAAATTTAAAGTAAAACCTGGACTAGTTCGCATGAAATGGATGTTAGAAAGGCTGCAAAACCCTGAAAAAAGTCTAAATACTATTCATGTAGCAGGTACGAACGGTAAAGGTTCCACTGTATCTTTCTTAAGAAATCTCCTGCAAGCTCAAGGTTACACAGTGGGTACATTCACCTCTCCATATATTATACGGTTTAATGAGAGAATGAGTATTAACGGGCTGCCTGTATCAGATTACGAACTCATTGATTTAGTAGAGTTAGTCAAACCTTTGGTGGATGAGCTATGTAAAACAGAAATAGGCGAGCCTACTGAATTCGAAGTTATTACTGTCATGTCCGTACTATTTTTCCAGCAAAAAAATGTGGACTTTGCCCTTTTTGAAACAGGTTTAGGCGGAAGATATGATTCAACAAATATTATTGATCCAATCCTCTCTATCATCACGAATATCGGAAAAGATCACACTGCGATATTAGGAGAGACCTATAAAGAGATTGCTTATCAAAAAGCCGGGATTATTAAGGTATCCCGCCCTGTGTTTACTTGTGTAAAAGAAGAAGAGGCTTTACAAGTGATAAAAGAAGAGGCAGATAAGCAGAGAGCTCCTTTATCAGTAGAGGGAGAAGATTTTTTTCTTGAGCATGTGTCTCATACCTCAGACGGAGAATCTTTTTATTTTAAGATCGAAGACTATTCTTCACCGTTAATGGCTACTAGAATGAAAGGGATCCATCAAATATACAATGCAGGATTAGCATTGGCGGCAATGGAACAGTTGAGAAAAATGGGATATTTAGTGCAGCAAGATTTTTATGCTGATGCGATTCATTCTACAACTTGGCCAGCAAGATTTGAAATTGTTCAAAAAAATCCAATCGTTATATTAGATGGGGCTCACAATAAAGAAGGCACGGAAGCTTTAGTTGAAACATTAAAGGCTCACTACTCTGATAAGTCGATATACCTACTTTATGGAGCAGTTCTAGATAAACCAATTGAACAAATGTTAAATCAATTTAAACCCATTGTGAAAGAAGCCTGGTTTACAAATTTTGAATTTCCAAAAGCTGTGAAAGCAAAGGATATGGCAGATATTTCGTCGATTAATCCTAGTTATGTAATAGAGCAACAAGAAGAAGCTTTACAACAAATTATGGGAAAGTTAACAGGGGAGGATGTCCTAGTTATCTCTGGTTCGCTTTATTTTATTTCCGAAATCAGGAAATATTTTGAATAGAAAGAAGTATTGTGTTATTATTATAATTGTTTGAAATTTCTAATTTGATAAAAAGAGAAGGAGTGAAGCTCTATTGATATCAACGAAAAAGAAGCTCACCATATATGGAATTTGGCTTGCTGTTTGGCCGTTTATTTTATATGTGGTTTTTGCAAACACTTCCTTTCCGATTTTTAATTATAAAATAGATATTATAGGATTTATTATTCTTGCTTCCATCGTTGCCATATTTCCATTATTAATGGGTGACCACCCTGTTTTTCTAACAAATGGAGTCAGCTTTGCCGCTTTTTTTATATTTTGGGCTGTTTGTTGAAATACTTGTTATCCAAGTATCTCTCATTTTTCTAATGATCAAGCTAAGAGTAGGTAAGACAAATTTCTTTCGCATTCCTTTAAACATGCTGATGTTTCTTATTATTTCCTTAATTACAGCGGGCGTTTTTCACTCCCTTGGCGGAAGTCATGGGGAGCAAGCCCTTCAATCAGGGGCAGTTGCTGTTGTGGCTTATGCTATAACACAGATAGTTGTTAACCAGATTTTACTTCAATTAATTGGCCGCTATCTGTATAAAAGAAAAGTAAAGTGGGTCGATCAAGGTGTTAAATGGGAGCTTCTTACTACTGCGCTAGTGGCACCTGCAGGATTAATGCTGTATTACGTTTATACAGAAATTGGACTTTCTTCAATTTACTTGATTGGTTTTCCTTTTTTGCTTATCTCCATTATGTTAAGGCAATTTCATAAAACGAGCCAAGTCAACCAATACCTTCAAAAAACAGGTGACATTGGTCATGAACTAACAGGAAAGCTAGGTGTAGAGGAGGTTCTGGATGTTTTTGTAAAAAGAGTCACCTCTTTACTCCCTTTAGACTATTTATACATATTTGATGTGAAGACTGATCATACAATGACTTTAATACGCTTTTTTGATCGTATAGATAATGTGGAACTTCCTGAACTTAATTTAGTGGAACAGAAGAGTATAAGTATTGATACATGGAAATACGGAAAAGGAAAGCATTATCACACGCGAAAAAAATGGAAGCATTTAGAGAATACTCACACACCGGAGAATGTAGAGAGCGTTATGTCTATTCCAATTACCCGCCAGAACAAAACAGTTGGTATTATCACAATGTATTCGACTCAGCCTCGTGCCTTTTTTAAGTATCAGTATATGATATTAAATATCCTCGGCAGTTATCTAGCTGTAGCTATTGAAAATGCAAGGCATTATGAAAGAACAAAAAATGAAAGTGAACGCTGTCCGCTAACCTCCTTATACAATTACCGTTACTTTGAAAACTATTTACAATTGATTTCAGAAGAGTGGAGAACGGAAGAGAAACACCGTCCCGTTTCCCAGATCCTATTAGATATTGATCATTTTAAACTCGTAAACGATGACTTCGGTCATGAAGCAGGAAATGAAATTCTCTGCGAATTAGCTAACCGTCTAGAAACTATAATCGGTCCTAGAGGGATAGTTGCACGGTATGGGGGCGAAGAGTTTGTTATCTTGCTTCCCGATTATTCGAGCTCAGAAGCCTTAAATGTAGCAGAAGAAATAAAAGTAATGATAACAAGTTCTCCTTTTATTATTCACGATCACATCTTACAAACTGGGGAATCTGTTGAAGTTTTTATCTCGGCTAGCATCGGGGTTGCTTCTTACCCTGAGAATTGTGAGGATTTATTAGAACTAACTCGTCATGCCGATCGCGCGATGTACGTTGGTGCTAAGCAAAGAGGGAGAAACCGTGTCGCAAGTTATGAAAGAATAAAGCAAACAGCTGAATGACAGCATTCAGCTGTACTTTCAAAGAAATGGAGTTTATGTTTTGAATATTAAGGATCTTTTAGAAGATTTTCCGACGATTAAGGGGGCAAATATTCGTCGTAAAACTAAAAAGATGAATAACTCCATTCAGGATAAGTATCTTGATCGGGTGATGTTCATCTATACAATGAGGGGTGAAACATGTCAATTTTTATGTCGTTATATATTTTTTTAATTGGTTTGATTTTTGGATCTTTTTATAATGTTGTTGGTTTGAGAGTTCCCAAAAGAGAACTTTTCAAACAAGAACGGTCTTATTGTCCAAATTGTCACCAAGCACTATGCTGGTATGAGCTTTTACCGATCTTTTCTTATCTTCTTCAAAAAGGACGCTGCCTCCATTGCCTGCAAAAAATTTCACCTCTTTATCCTCTTATGGAACTATTCAGTGGCTTAAGCTTTTCTTATAGTTACTGGGTTTTCGGGTTTCACCCTTCTCTTTTCCTCGCTTTATTGGTATTGTCCATGTTCCACATTATTATAGTAAGTGATTTACGGTATATGGTAATCCCTGATAAGGTATTGTTATTCTTCACCGTATTATTCATAGTTTACCGCTTCTTTTATCCAACTGTTCCGTGGTGGGGCTCATTATCGGGAGCACTGACAGGACTAATTGCGACAGCTGTTATTATAGCGATCAGCAAAGGGGGGATGGGAGGCGGAGATATGAAGTTGCTTGGAGTTATAGGATTAGCATTAGGAACAGAACTGCTGTTACTAACTTTCTTTCTCGCTATTTCTGTTGGCGCCATTGTAAATTTAATCCTGATCTTTTTTAAGGTGATATCAAGGAAGAGTCCTGTACCATTTGGTCCTTACATTGCAGTTGGAGGAGCAGCCGCCATTTTTCATGGATCTTTTCTTATAGATTGGTATCTCAATCGTTTCTTTTAAGCTATTTGTTATTAATTTTCCCTTGTAGGATTTCCATCCTGAAAGACTTGTAATGCAAGTCTTTTTTTGTGGAATAATTGTCGAAGGGCTACTGACAAATTTCAACGTCCTTTTCCTATAAGCTGTGGTACGTTGTATAAAAGTAAAGGAGGGGAAGCGACCATTGGCTGAAAAAAATAATAAAATAGTTATTTCCTATAATAAAAATAAAGAGACTGAACAGGAAATAGTACAAGCAAAAAAAGAACAAGCTGCTGCGGATGTGAAAGAATTAAAACAGTCGGGCAAACTCGACTCATACTCCAAAGTATATAAATTACCTTCATTCCGTAAAAGGTTAACTCCTTATTCTTTTAAACGCGTAAGTTTATCGGTGATAACAGCTATAATCGTGAGTTTTGCACTTGGTTTTATTTTATTGAAACTATTTGTATCGGTAACTGAAGAGACATCTCCACCAGTGGAAAGTATGTCAGGGGGACAAGTCCAAAGTACAACTGCCGAAATAGTACAGATAGATATGCCAAGCCTTGAATCAGAAGTAGTTCAGAGCGGAGTTTTTACGAATAAGGAGACAGCGGAAGAATGGAAAGGAAAGTTAGAAGAACAGTCGGTTCCATCGATGGTATGGAAGAAGGATGAACAATTCTTTCTATTATCTGGAAGCGAAGATGCTGAATCAAATATAGCCCAGGTAGCTGATGAGTTGGCAGCAGAAGACATTCCTACATATCGGAAATCGTGGGAAGTATCTGGAGGACCATTAGAAATACCTGAGTCGCAGCTATCTGCAATAGAGAACTTGCTTTCTCATTTGCAGAATCATACGTTACACACTGTTCCGATTGAAGAGCGGGAGAAGTTGCTAAGCGGATGGGAAAATTCAAGTGCGGGAAATGAGCAGTTTGAAAAGGCTCTCCAAGCGTGGGTGAGCGATACGGAAAATGGGATGAGCTGGCTGTATATAGCTCATTCACTAGAATCTTTAAAAAACTAACTATTTTTGTTTTATATCGTAATGAAAACATGTAAAACAAAAAAATTTCCTATAAAGAAATGCTTTATTATTTAATTACTAACTCTTATTATAAAAAAGTCTGTGCTCTCTGAAACCTCAGATTTTTAATAAACTGTTAATACCTCTATTAAATGATTGAGGAATTTAACAGGAAGGAAGCGAATCATCAATGTCTCCAACAAGTATAATGATTCGAGATGTCCCAAAAGAAGATCGGCCCAGGGAACGTTTAGTGAAATATGGCGCGCACAATTTATCCAATCAAGAACTCTTAGCAATTCTTCTTGGAAGTGGATCAAAAAAAGAGTCGGTTACTTCACTGGCTCAGCATATTCTTATTCATTTTGAGGGAATTATGCTATTAAAAGATGCGACGATTGAGGAGTTAACTGCGATTAAGGGAATAGGTGCTGCCAAGGCTGTTTTGTTGCTTTCGGCAATTGAATTTGGAAAAAGACTGCAGCAAATGAAGCCTGTAGAAAAGTATGTAATTCGTAGCCCAGAGGATGGAGCAGATTTTGTAATGGAAGAAATGAGAGATTTAAAACAAGAACACTTCGTGTGCCTTTTTCTAAATACGAAGAATCAAGTGCTGCACCGGCAAACAGTTTTTATAGGCAGTCTGAATGCATCGATTGTACACCCTCGCGAAGTTTTCAAAGAAGCGGTGAAACGTTCCGCCGCTTCGATTATATGTGCCCATAACCACCCCTCGGGGGACCCTTCTCCATCACAAGAAGATATTCAAGTTACGCAAAGATTAAGTGAGTGCGGTAAAATGATAGGGATTGAATTGCTTGATCACTTAGTTATCGGTGATCGGAAATTCATTTCTCTCAAAGAAAAAGGATATCTATAACACTATCTATTTTTTATTATTTTTCGTATAATTGAATAGATGAAAAAAATCAAGCGCCATTTATAAGGCTTATCTTATAATATGGCGCTTCTTCTCATGATATATTGACTATTGAATTCAACATGAATGTGTAGGAGAAAGGAAGATATTATTGGGTCTATTTGGTTTTTCGCAAGATTTAGGGATCGATTTAGGAACAGCAAATACACTAGTATTTTTAAGAAATAAAGGTGTTATTCTAAGAGAGCCGTCTGTGGTAGCTAAAAACAACCAAACAGGTGATATTGAAGCAGTGGGTAATGATGCAAGAAACATGATTGGGCGTACCCCGAACTACATATCCGTTATTCGTCCTATGAAAGATGGGGTCATTGCAGACTATGACACAACAGCACAAATGATGAAATATTACATTAAGCAGGCTTTACGCAATCGTTCCTCTTTTGCAAGCAAACCTAATGTTATGGTGTGTGTACCTTCAGGTATTACGATGGTCGAGGAAAGAGCTGTTATTGATGCAACTAAGCAGGCAGGGGCAAAAGAAGCTTTTCCCATTGCCGAACCTTTTGCAGCAGCCATTGGAGCCGGTTTACCTGTGTGGGAGCCTACAGGAAGTATGGTTGTTGATGTTGGTGGAGGAACAACTGAAGTAGCAATTATTTCACTAGGGGGAATTGTCACTAGCCAATCGATTCGAGTGGCAGGCGACGAGATGGATGATGCAATCATTCAACACGTACGTAAGCAGTATAACTTGATGATTGGTGAGCGAACTGCTGAAGAGATCAAATTTGAAGTCGGCGGTGCTGGAAAGATAGACGTGAATGAAACAATGGAAATACGTGGGCGTGACCTTCTTAGTGGTCTCCCAAAAACAATTGAGATCCATGCGGAAGAAATCGTTCGAGCGTTAAAAGATACCGTTGATTCTATTGTGGAAACGGTCAAAAATACATTAGAGAAGACACCTCCAGAGCTTTCAGCAGATATTATGGAACGAGGCATAGTGCTTAACGGCGGTGGAGCACTTCTGAAACATCTTGATCGTGTTATAAGTGAAGAAACGAACATGCCGGTATTCATTGCGGATGAACCTCTTGATTGTGTAGCTATTGGGACTGGAAAATCACTCGAATATATTCAGCACTTCAAGTCTCAACCTAACGTTGCCACCCGACCGAAAACGGATTAAGGAGTCTTTTGTATGCCCTCTTTGTTTCGAAGAAAAGGACTTATGACCGTATTAATTGGATTTATTATTTTAGTAACCCTTATTGGTTATTCTACGAGGGAGCGCAGTGAGTTATCCGTGCCAGAAAAGTTTCTTCAAGATTCTGTAGGGTGGGTGCAAACTGTCTTCCATTCACCTGTACAACTAGTAGATAATGCATATCAAAATATACAGAACATGTTAAATGTATATGAACAAAATGAAGTATTGAAAACCCGGTTAGATGAATACAAAGGTCTTATTCAAGAGAATCAGCAATTAATCAAGGACAACCGTGATCTACGAGCTACATTAGAAAAAACAGAATCAATGAGTGATTATACACCTATTCAAGGAACGGTTATTGCCCGCAGTTCCGATCGTTGGTTTGAACAAATGACGATTAATAAAGGAGAAGAGCATGGTGTAGAGAAAGATATGGCGGTCATTACAAGTGAAGGTATGGTAGGTAAAATACAATCTGCTGGAGCTTTCCATTCCAATGTCCAGCTTCTTAGTGGATTTGATGAATCTAATAAAATTTCTTCCTGGGTTGTAAGAGAAGATGAAGACAACGCATTTGGATTAATCGAAGGATATGATAGTGAAAGCGGCAGATTACTGCTTGAAGGAATTAATCTAGATGAGGAGTTGGAAGAAGGCGATGTGGTAATGTCTACTGGGCTCGGAGGGGTCTTTCCAAGTGATTTACGGATTGGAACTGTAGACGAAGTACAAAATGATCGTTCAGGATTAACGAAGACGGCTTATGTAGAACCCTTTGCAGATTTGTTTGACATTAGTCATGTAATGGTAGTAAATCGAGATATGCAGACTGTTAGTGAAGAAGAGCAAGAAGAAGGCGATGACCAATGATTAGGTTTTGGATATCCATATTCCTCGTCATACTGCTTGTTCTGCAAGGCATGGCAATGAGCCTCTTACCCGCGAGAATTGTATATTCAGAACTGCTGGTTACTCCTCACTGGGTTTTATGTTTAATTATGCTAATTGCTATATTCTTTGATAAAGATGAAACATACCACTGTGTATGGTACGGCCTTCTATTCGGCCTGCTTATTGATGTGGTATATACGGGAGTATTAGGTGTTTACATGGTAACGTACGCTAGTGTAGCCTACGTTACCCATGGTCTTAAGAAGTGGTTTCATGCTAATTTTACTGCTTCCTTGCTGTTGGCAATTTTCGGCGTAGCTTTAGCAGATGCGATTTTATATGTGATTTACTCGTTTGTCGAAGTTACAAGCATGGCTTGGGGGGACTATATAACTTTACGACTTCTCCCTACTGTCTTAGCGAATGCTATCTTTTTCTTATTGCTATATCCTTTGTTGAAAAATCGAGTAGAACAATGGTCAGATCGCTGGCAGAGTGCGTAATGATGTATAAATGTGCAGAGTTTGAGGTGAAGCCTTATGTCGGCTAATAGTCAAGTGGTGACTATAAAAGGGACTAGAGATGGTCTGACTCTTCAGTTAAATGATCAATGTTCCTATGAGTCTATCTTACAAGATTTAGAAGAGAAACTTTCTGTTAGTGGTATTGATGACAATCAACCGATGATCCGAGTTACCATTCAATTAGGAAATCGATTCTTAACCAAAGACCAGCAAGAAACGTTAAGAAAGATTGTTCGAGAGAAGCAAAAGTTGGTTGTTGATCAAATCGAATCTAATGTTATAACGAAAGATGAAGCATTATCATGGAAAGAGAATACAGAAGTTACGCCAATAACAAAAACTATTCGCTCTGGGCAAGTGATTGAAGTGAAGGGTGACTTGCTATTATTGGGTGATATAAATCCAGGAGGAAAGGCTATTGCTTCTGGAAACATCTTTATATTAGGTCATTTGCGAGGTATCGCTCATGCCGGCTCTCAGGGTAACGAAGAAGCTGTGATTGCAGCTTCTTATATGAAGCCTAATCAACTGAGAATTGCAGATCAAATCTCAAGAGCTCCTGATCAAGATTCGGATGGTCTATATATTGAATGTGGATTTGTAGATAAACAGAATGAGGCTATTAGGATTGCTCCCCTTCAGGACGTCCTGAAACAGAAGCCTGATTTAGTGAGTTTTGAAAGGAGAATGCTTAATGGGTGAAGCCATCGTTATTACATCTGGAAAGGGTGGCGTAGGTAAAACGACCACAACAGCGAATTTAGGTACAGCCTTAGCATTACAAAATAAAAAGGTGTGTCTCGTGGATACGGATATAGGACTGCGCAATCTAGATGTAGTTATGGGGCTTGAGAACCGGATAATTTATGACATCGTGGATGTTGTGGAAGAACGCTGTAAAACAAAACAGGCGCTCATTACTGATAAACGATTTGATTGTCTTCACTTATTGCCTGCTGCCCAAACTTCTGACAAAACTTCAGTGACACCTGAAGCTGTTAAGCAGATTATTGATGAGCTAAAAAAAGAATACGATTATGTGGTGATCGACTGCCCGGCAGGTATAGAACAAGGATATAAAAATGCTGTTGCTGGAGCAGACAAGGCTGTAGTAGTTACTACGCCTGAGAAGTCCAGTGTGAGAGATGCCGATCGTATTATCGGCTTGTTAGAACAAGAAGATCTTGAGCCACCTAAATTAGTGATTAACCGAATTAGGAATCATATGATGAAATCAGGTGAAATGATGGATGTTGATGAAATCGTCAACATTTTATCAATCGATTTGTTAGGGATTGTAGTCGATGACGATGCTGTAATCAAAGGGGCTAATAATGGGGAACCTGTGGCTTTTACACCAGATACAAAAGCTTCACTTGCCTATCGTAATATAGCTAGAAGAATTTTAGGGGAGTCAGTTCCTCTATTAAAATTAGAAGAAGACCTGGGTCTTTTAGCAAAAGTGAAGAAGTTTTTCGGGATGCGTGCTTAACTTTGCTGCGAACTGAGTTCGCAGTTTTTTTGTCTTTTCATTCTTCCCTAAGCCTAATCATAATCTTTACTCTCTCACCATAGATTAGTAAAAACGGGCGAAGAGAGAAGGGGTTAAATTGAGGAAGAACATTGATAATGTGAGAAAAAATATTGCAGATCGAAAACGGAAGAAAGTCATTCATTCAGTCCACCATAAGAAGAGCCCCGTGTTTTCTGCTCCTCAAGATGAAGAAATGCATGGATATCCTCCACTAGTAGTCACTGAAAAATTGAACAGCAATTCTAAGAAAACGTCATCAATTATTCGTGTACAAGCTTTTGCTTCTATTTTATTTTTTGTAGCTGTTTTGGTAAGTGAGCAATCGTCTATAGCTATTGCTGAAAAGCCAAGACAATGGGTGTCGTCTCAGTTGCAGGAAGAATTTCCATTTGCTAAAGTAACCGCCTGGTATAGTGATCGTTTTGGAGGAGCATTACAGCTGGTAGAATCTAATAATAGTGAGAGTACTGAAGAGACCGCATTACCAGTAAATGGCGTAGTCACTCAGCCATTTGAACTTCATGGACGCGGAGTCATTATGAGTACGGACCAGGGAGAACAAGTGAAAGCGGTAAAAGGGGGAACTGTTATTTTTGCTGGAAACGACCCAGAAACAGATAAGACTATCATTATCCAGCACGAAGATGACTCAAACACAATCTATGGATATCTCTCGACCATTGATGTGCATTTATATGAGCATATCCCTTCCCAGGAAACAATCGGCACACTGGATAATAAAGAAGAAAATGAATTTTTCTTTGCTGTTGAGAAAGACAAGCAATACTTAGACCCGATTGAAGTGATAAAAGTCGATGAAGGCTCTTAGAATCAATCAGTCTATTCACGTTCACCCACTTTTCTTTCTGCTGGCTTTATCTGCTATGTTAACGGGCGCTATTTACGAATTTATTATTCTTTTTAGCATTGTGGCCATCCATGAGATGGGACATTATATCACTGCCCGTGCTTATGGCTGGCGTGTTTCTCATATTGAGTTTTGGCTTCTTGGAGGTAAGGTTGTGAGTGAAGAACACACGACTCGTCCCGTAAAGGAACAGGTGAATGTGACACTGGCAGGACCACTTCAGCATGTCTGGATATTTATTCTTCTTCAAGTTCTTACAGTAATTATTGGTCCACACCCCTTGCTTTCCGTTGCCTTTACTTACAATAGCATTATCTTACTGCTTAATCTTATACCTGTATGGCCTTTAGATGGGGGAAAGTTATTATTTTATGCATTATGTCAGCGTATGAGCTTTAAGCAAAGTTTAAGGCTGTCGCTTTTCATCTCAATGACCAGCTTATTGATTTGTCTAGTATGGTTGATGACAAGTGAAAGAATGACGTTAGCTGGAACATTACTTGCAGGTTTTTTACTTTTAGAAAATATATTAGAGTGGAAGCGTCAAATGTACGTATTTATGCGGTATATTGTACATTGCTTAGAACGAGACGTTTCTAATATGAAAGTAAAATATTTAAACGTTCACCCTAAAACGACAATTTACGCTGCTATTAAAAACATAAGATCTAATCGTCATCATTATTATGTGTTGAAACAGGGCGAAGGTTTATATATAGTAGATGAACAGGAATGTCTCTATTATTTTCTAAGGAAAAGTCAAGCAAAGCTTTGCTTAAAAGACATTGCTGATTATCCAAAGTGAAGAGGATGACTTACTATTGAGAACAATAGCTATACATACAAAAACTAGCGAAAAGGTCGGGCTTGTTATTGATAATGGTCAATTAATCGAATACATGGCGACACGCCCGGAGGCCTCTCAGCTTTCGGGTTCTATTTTTAAAGGGACCGTTAAAACAATTCACAAAAGCATGCAGGCTGCGTTTGTTGATATTGGGGAATCAAGACAAGCTTTTTTAAAGAAAGAATTAATTCCCTGGGGCAGAAAGACAATAGAGAATTCGATAACTGAAGGCCAAAGCCTTTACGTTCAAGTGACCAAAGAACCGATCGACAGCAAAGGAGCACAAGTAACAGCAGATCTTACCCTGCCAGGCTTGTTCACTATTTATCAACCGTATGGCAAGAAAGTCTCCGTATCCAGAAAGATAGAAAAGCATCAGGCTGCTCACTTGAAGGAACAAGTAAGTAACTTCCTCGAGGAAGGCGAAGGGGCGATCCTACGTACAAATGCAGCGGATACAGACCTTTCTTTGATAAAAGGAGAACTGAAAAGGTTAAAAAGTGAATGGAACTCCTTAAACGATCGTAAAAAACCCGGGGTAATGTGGAGGGATGATGTTCTTCTTAATCAACTAATACGTAAATATGCTAATGGCAGTGATGAGGTTGTTGTTGACGACAGTGAGATTAGCCAGTTTTTAAAGAAACGTTTCCCTTACATGGAAAATAAAATTAAATGGCGCAAGAATATGGCGCAGTATACAAATCATTCAATTAATGAACTTCAGGATCTATTAACGAAGAGAACAATTACAACGGATGAAGGGGTTCAACTCGTTTTTGATAAAACCGAGGCGATGACAGTAGTGGACGTAAATAGTCATAGATATATGGACAGGAGCTTGTCCAGTGATGATCCTCTTAAAGTCAATAAGCGTGCTGCTTCTGAAATTGCTAAACAAGTTAGACTGCGTAATGAATCAGGAATGATCTTGATCGATTTTATTTCCATGAAAAGTTCAGCACATAATCAAGAGCTACTCCAATGGCTGCGACAAGAAATAAAAAAAGACCCTATTACTTGTAAAGTACATGGAATGACAAAACTGGGCTTAGTTGAAATGACTCGTACCCGGCAGCTGCCAAGTGTACATGCTCAGTTGCTTCAACTACCTGAGACAAAATATAATCTTCCTACCCTATGGTACCGTTTAGAGCGTTATTTAATGAGTCAGGAACACCAGGAAGCCGTTCTCGTATCAGTAAGTCCTGACCTGTATAACCTGAAAAAACAATTGCTTTTAGAGCCGATTTCTAGTAAAATTCCACAGGAGCTGTTTGTTAGACAGAATGATCATTTAACTGGCTGGCAAATTGAGCTTGAAGGGTCGCTTGACATTATACGAGAAGCGGCGCACAGGCGCGGGTATAATGTTGACAAACTGTTTTGATCTGTGGTAACATCATTATGTTATTCAAGTAGCACTCCATGCTACAACCGCACAGAACAGGTTTACTAAACCGGAGACGGTACCTGGATGGCGAGTCTGAGTAAATTGAGGAGGTGCAAGTATGTACGCAATTATTGAAACTGGTGGTAAGCAAATTAAAGTTCAAGAAGGTCAGGAGATCTACGTAGAGAAAGTAAACGTAGAAGCTGGCGAGACAGTAACTTTTGACAAAGTTCTTTTCGTGGGTGGAGATGACACTAAAGTTGGTGTTCCATTCGTAGACGGTGCTTCCGTTACGGCTAAAGTTGAAAAACAAGGTCGTCAGAAGAAGCTGACTGTTTTTAAATATAAGCCGAAGAAGAACTACAAACGCAAACAAGGTCACCGTCAACCGTATACAAAGCTTGTTGTTGAAAGCATCAAGGCGTAAGCGAGACGATGATTAACGTATCGATGTATCGCTCACAAGGTCATTTAAGTGGATTTGAAATTTCAGGACATGCAGAAAGTGGACCTTATGGTTATGACTTAGTATGTGCTGCGGTTTCAGCGGTTTCATTCGGAGCTGTGAATGCCATCATAAGCCTTTGTGATATTGAACCTGTCATTACTCAAGGCGGTGAAGGAGGATATTTACAAGTCAAACTCCCGCTTCACCTAGAGCAGGAAGCTTTAATAAATGCCCGATTGCTTCTTGAAGGAATGCTGGTTTCCTTACAATCCATCGAGAATGAATATCACGAATATATAAAAATTACTAACATGTAAGGAGGTGGGACACATGCTACGTCTAGATCTTCAGTTTTTTGCCTCTAAAAAAGGTGTAAGTAGTACGAAGAACGGCCGTGATTCTGAGTCTAAGCGTCTTGGAGCTAAGCGTGCCGACGGTCAATCTGTCACAGGCGGATCTATCCTTTATCGTCAACGCGGTACCAAAGTGTATCCTGGCGAGAACGTTGGACGCGGAGGAGACGACACTTTGTTTGCTAAAGTAGACGGTGTTGTTAAGTTCGAACGTTATGGTCGTAACCGTAAAAAAGTTAGCGTTTATCCTGTAGCTCAGGAAGCGTAATATTTTACGTATGATAGTCATACAAAAATGTAAGCCGCGCTATGCCATTGCATATGCGCGGCTTATTTATTTAACACTCATTTCAGTTTCCCGCCAATTTTGCTATACTTTTGTTAGTATGGCAAGCTAAGGGGAGCTGGTTGTTGTGGAAATTAAAGAGATCCTTCATATCTTAAGGCATAAGCGTCATGACTGGATGAATCAAATCCAACTACTACAAGGGTATGCTTCTATGGATAAAATGGAGCGTGTGAAAGAGCAACTTTATCAAATTATCGAACAGTCTGAGCATGAGAGACGGTTATTGAATAGTGGAGCAGAGAATTTCACGCTTTGGCTGCTTACATTTAATTGGAGTCATAGTCACTATCAACTCACATATCTGCTGGACGGGGATGTTGATTTATCAAGTCATGACGATCAACTAACAGCTTATGCTGAGAAGGTCATAACGGTTTTGAATGAACATAGCTCATCTGATGAACTCTATGAAGGGTTCATTCATTTTTTAAAAACTAAAGAAAAGTTTGAAATAAATTGGAGCTGGACTGGTGAATTTAAAGATACAGCAGATTTAGCTGATAAACTCACAAATGATGAAGGAATGACTGTTTTTGTCGACCACCATCATGAACTGAAAATTAACTGTAAGCTAGAGTAAAGAGGTGGAAAATATGTTTGTCGATCAGGTTAAAGTATTTGTAAAAGGCGGCGATGGAGGAAATGGACTCGTTGCCTATCGACGTGAGAAATATGTTCCTATGGGGGGACCCGCCGGAGGCGACGGTGGGAATGGCGGCGATGTTATATTTGAAGTAGATGAAGGTCTGAATACGTTGATGGATTTTCGCTACCAGCATCATTTTAAAGCGAAACGCGGGGAAAATGGAATGAACCAGAAGCAGCATGGTAAAAATGCTTCCCCACTAATTGTAAGTGTGCCTCCAGGTACAACAGTGAAAGATACTGAAACAGGAAGAGTACTTGCTGATTTAACTGAGCATAGACAGCAAGCTATAATTGCTAAAGGAGGTAGAGGCGGACGTGGAAATGCTCGATTTGCCACTGCTAGAAATCCAGCTCCAGAAATCGCAGAAAATGGAGAACCTGGCGAGGAGTTAGATGTTCAGGTAGAGCTTAAGCTGTTAGCAGATGTTGGTCTTGTGGGTTTCCCTAGTGTAGGTAAATCAACATTTCTTTCAACTGTGACCGCTGCAAAACCTAAAATTGCCGATTACCATTTTACTACATTATCCCCTAACTTAGGTGTAGTAGAAAGTCAAGATCACCGCAGTTTTGTCATGGCCGACCTCCCGGGCTTAATCGAAGGTGCGCATGAGGGTGTAGGGTTAGGACATCAATTTTTACGACATGTGGAAAGGACACGTCTCCTTCTGCATGTAATTGATATGTCCGGATTAGAAGGACGTGACCCATATGAAGACTATGTAACAATAAACAATGAACTGTCTTCTTACGATGAACGATTAACTCGACGTCCGCAAATTATTGTGGCAAATAAAATGGATTTACCTGAAGCTGATAAGTATTTAGAAGCGTTTAAACAGAAAGCAGACGAAGACATTACGATCTACCCTATTTCAACAGCGACTCGAACAGGGATTGATGAACTTCTATATGCGGTAGCTGATAAACTTGATGAACTTCCTAAACAGGATACCGAAGAAATTGAGGAAATTGAAGAAAGAGTAATCTATAAATACGAGAAAGAAGAAGCACCGTTTAAAATTTCAAGAGCTGATGACGGAGCCTATGTGCTCTATGGTGAAAAAATCGAATCAGTCTTTAGAAAAACGGACTTCTCACGTGATCAATCCATCAATCGATTTGCTCGTCAAATGCGCGGCATGGGTGTCGATGAAGAGCTTAGAAAACGAGGAGCCAAAGATGGCGATACGGTGAGATTGCTCGATTATGAATTTGAATTTGTTGATTAATGAGGTGCTAAGTGATGGCGGATTATAATGAGAAGTTTTATTTAGTCCGTAGTGATATACTGCCTGAAGCAATGAAGAAAACGATTGATGCGAAAGCGCTTATTGAACGAGGGAAGGCTATTTCTATTTTTGAAGCGGTGCAGGAAGTAGGTCTTTCTAGAAGTGCTTTTTATAAATATAGGGATGCAGTCTTTCCATTTCAAGCAATGGTTAAAGAACAAATGATAACATTGTTTTTTCATTTAGAGGATAGAACAGGAACGTTGTCTAATTTATTAATAGCAGTAGCTGAGTCAGGCTGTAACGTGCTAACTATTCACCAGACGATACCTTTACAAGGGAAAGCAAATGTTACACTATCTTTAAATACAACTGGTATGATATATTCAATTGAACAATTACTACAAAGGCTTCATAAATTGGACTTTGTCGATCGAGTAGAGATACTTAGTTCTGGGGCTTAGAAAGAAGGAGTTACACATATGCAACGAGTAGGTTATTTGGGGCCTAAAGGTACCTTTACGAAAATGGCAGTAGACGCTTTATTTGAGCAGGGCTCATTTGTTAGCTTTGACAGTATCCCCGCTTGCTTGGATGCAGTAGAGCGAGGGGAAATTGATACGGGTGTTGTTCCATTAGAAAACGCGATAGAAGGTTCCGTTCATTTGACGATTGACTATTTAATTCATCAAGTGGATCAATCCGTCATTGCTGAGTTGACCGTTCCTATTCGTCAGCACTTACTCGTACATCCCGATTATAACGGTGAAGCACTCACCCATATTTATTCGCATAGTCATGCTATTGCGCAATGTCATCAATATCTATATAAAAATTATCCTAATACAGAACTATCTTACACGGCTTCGACTGGCAGAGCAGCGGAAATAGTTGTAGAAAAAGGAGTCCAGGTGGCTGCTATTGGGAACCACCTGGCGGCTGAAGAAAATGGATTAAATATTTTAACCCCAAATATTCATGATTATGACAATAACCATACACGCTTTGCAGTTGTTCAAAAAACCAAAAGAAAGCTTGAAGTAAAAGACCATCCAATCGCAACACAAAAAACCACCGTAATGGTCACTTTGCCGAAAGACTTCGTTGGAGCGCTTCACCAAGTACTTGCAGCCTTCGCGTGGAGGAAAATGAACTTATCTAAAATTGAATCCCGTCCTATGAAAACAGGGTTAGGAAATTATTTCTTTCTAATTGATGTCGACCAGCCGTATGATGATGTTTTATTTCCCGGCGTTAAAGCTGAGCTTGAAGCGTTAGGCTGTAAGTTAAAGCTTTTAGGTACTTACCCTAGCTACCAAATAGAAATTCCATCACCAGTTTGCCAATAGTAAATAAAAAACAGAGTTTAGGATTTCCTAAACTCTGTTTTTTTATTCGTCAAATATGAATAGGGATACTATTAATATAGAAAAACATCAGGCTCATTTATCATTCTTTTCCTCGTCTATGCATAAAGTGTTAGGAAACGATTATGCTCTTATACTTTGTAGATCATAGGAAAGGAGTTGCAATTGTGAGAATTCACGTTGTGCAAAAAGGTGATACGTTGTGGAAAATTTCAAAAAAATATGGGGTGGACTTTGAGGAATTAAAGTCAGTGAACTCTCAATTATCTAATCCTGATATGATCATGCCGGGGATGAAGATTAAAGTTCCTCAAGGAAAAAAACAAGTAAAAAAAGAAGCACCAAAGAAAGAAGCCCCTAAAAAAGAAATGCCAATGAAGGAAATGCCTAAAAAAGAAATGCCTAAAAAAGAGACGCCAAAGAAAGAGATGCCTAAAAAAGAAATGCCGAAACCAAAACCTGCACCAAAGCCGATGCCTCAGATCAAAGAGGACGAAAAAATGCCGAAGCCTGCTCCAATAATGGAAAAGCCAATGATGCCGATTCAAATGAATATGCCAATTCAAATGCCTATGGACCAGCACATGCAAAATTATTATACTACTTTCCACTTGCCTCAAATGCCTATGCCGGAAAAAGGAAAACCAAAAGGAAAGATAAAAGGGAAAGCTAAAGAGCAAATAAAGGCTAAGGAGAATGTAAAAGCAAAACAAATGGAAGAAGTGCATGAGGAAAGTACGGAATACTACCAGCCTAAACACGAAAACCAGCCTCATGCTCAAGCACTTCCATATTGTCCTCCAATGCATATGCCGTATCATTCGAGCCCATGGGATTATTTCTGGTGCCCTCCTTACCCTGTAATGGGGATGCATCATCAGCCAATGAACCAACCAATGAACCAGCCAATGAATTACCCTATGCCCAATCATCCAATGGTTAACCATCCTATGATGCACCAACCAATGGGTAATCAACCGATGATGCATCATCCAATGGGTAACCAGCCAATGCCATATGTTCAAGGGATGCATAATGAGGAGTCGTCACCCGAGTATATGATGGGTGAAGGAGAGGGAGACTGCGGGTGTGGAGCGAAGAAGCCTATGAATGAGTATATGAGCTTTGAAAACCAGCCCAATCCCCAAATGATGGCACCTAATATGAATGGTTGGTATCCTCACCCCATGATGAATGGGAATGATCAAATGAGAGGCTTTTTCACACAACCTGTCCAACAGCCACCAGTGCATAACTGGCAAGAAAACGAATCGTGGCAGGATGATGATGGAGATGACACCTAACTTAAATAAAGGCGATTCTTACACGGATCGCCTTTTTAAATGGTTGGGGAATAGAAAAGACTTACATGTTAAGAAAATGGTTGAGATAAAACCAAAAATTTATAAAATTTGGGTAGGGGATCGGTGCTATTTATTAAAGGGTTATCGTCGCTCTAATATTTTATTGCAGCAAATAGATTTTTTTCAAAATTGGAATCATGCTAGTGAATTAGCTGCTAGACCATCTAAATTTCCTACTGGAGAAAAGAGCGTTAGTAAGCTTGGGTGTGAGTGGGGATTATTTGAATGGATTGAAGGGCGACATGCAGATTTTAATGAAAAAGAAGATCGGTTGAAAGTTTATAGTTGTTTGAGGAAATTCCACCGCACCTCTGAGGGCATAGAAATGATGTCAATACCTAGAGATCCTCTTTATATTAAATGGGAACGCCGCTTGGAACAGTTTAAGACGACACAAGAGATATTTATTAGTTATAATAAAAAAACCTTTTTTGAAGAGGTTTATACGACAACAGAACGCCTGCTCTATGCATTTTCACTTTTTCAATGGGGAGAGATGGAGAGGGACGCCTGGGAAAAGCACCAGTGGCTGCATGGAGATGTCGCCCATCATAACTTCATTGTTGATACCAGTAACCGAGTGAAAATGATAGACTTTGACCTTCTTCATGTGGGGCCTAAGGTATATGACGAAATTCAGTTAGCCCATCGTTTTCTGCCTTTTCTTGAGGATAAAAAGACTTCTTTTTTTAAACTCTTCCACCAAGTAGAATTTCCGCAAATCTGGTTGAGCGGCATATTAGTGCCAGCTGATTTAATTCGGGAGTGGTTATACGGTTATAATAAGTATAGAAGAGGTGATGGCTCGCTTTCCAGCCATTTAGATAAATTTGAAGAAGCATGGCTGCGTCGGAAACCGTTTGTCCGGTATACAGAATTCATGCTAAGATAAATACTATCTTAAGTGTGAAAGGATGAACATTCAGGTGGAGCAAAAAGTTGATAAAATCGTGCAGTGGTTGAGAATGCAAGCCGAGCAAGCAAATGTTGATGGACTTTTAGTAGGTGTAAGTGGAGGCATTGACTCAGCAGTAGTAGCTCATTTAATAAAGCGTGCATACCCTGAACATTCGTTAGGAGTTATTATGCCATGTAAAAGTAATCCAGAAGATCAAGACCACGCGCAAAAAGTAATAGATTCTTGTGATATTCAATCGATGGTGGTGGATCTTACAGAAACTCATGACGTTATGTTTCGGAACATAGTCAAACAATTAAAGTTAAATGAAGCGTATAACGATGAACAAGAAAAAATAGCTGATGCAAATCTGCGAGCCCGCCTAAGAATGAGTACCCTTTACACGGTAGCTACAAATCATCGTTATTTAGTTGTGGGCACGGATAATGCAGCTGAATGGTATACAGGCTACTTTACTAAGTTTGGTGATGGGGGAGTTGATTTAGTACCCCTGGTAAATTTAACTAAAGGTGAAGTTCGTGAGATGGCTCAGTTCTTAGGAGTACCAGATGAAATTGTAAATAAAAAGCCTAGCGCTGGGTTGTGGGAAGGCCAAACAGACGAAAATGAAATGGGTACCAGTTATGATATGATTGATCGTCATTTAAAAGGGGAGAGCATACCTGATAAAGACCGGAAGATCATTGAATCCATGCATAAACGTACAGCTCATAAACGTAATATTGCTCCTGGTCCGCCGCGATAAATCCCTAAAATTAACAGACTAAAACATTCTCCTTTTTCACATAGTATGGAAAAAGGAGAATGTTTTTTATGTATTATAAAGTGACAATTTTTATTGGTTTCGTTATGCTGGTTAGTGCTTGTGGCAATGATATTCCTGATAAAGCTAATGAAAGTCAAGGGGAAGAATTGTATCAGCCCATAGAGTATACGGAGGATGACGGAAAAAAGGAAGGCAGCCAAATTCCGACGGGAGAAGATCAATACTTTAAACGGACGAGTCAAGATGAAATGAGAGAAACTAAATATTCTAAAACCAATCGTTCGCATGATAATGCATTTAATAACGAAGAGTCGATGGCTATTACTCAAGAGGTTAACGAACTTAAAGAAATTACAATGACACAGGCTTTTACGAATGGAGAAAAAGCGTATGTTGCGGTAATGGTAAATCCATATGACTGGCGAGATGATGATATTGAGGAGAAAGTATTAGAAAAAGCTCAGGCTGTTACCGATCTACCAGTGGTCGTTTATACAAACATTAACTCTTGGGAGAAAAAGAAAGATGTTAATGCCAGAAAAGCTGCAGATGAAACTCCTGATAAAGTAAGAGAGCGTATTAGAGACTTTTTTAAAGAGAATGAGTAGAACGATACCCATTTAATTTGGAATGATTTATGTGGTATATTGAGAAAGGAAAAGAATTGCTCCAAGGGAGGAGATACCTATGGCTGGTCATTCCAAATGGAATAATATTAAGCGTCGTAAAGGCGCTCAAGATGCAAAAAAAGGTAAACTGTTTATGAAACACGCCCGAGAAATATTTATGGCGGCCAGAGAAAGCGGCGGAGATCCGGAAATGAATGCAAACCTCCGTATAGCTGTAGATAAAGCAAAATCAAATAATATGCCCAATGATAATATTGACCGGGCCATTAAAAAAGCAACAGGAGATCTTGATGGGGTGAATTACGAAGAATTCATCTATGAAGGGTATGGGCCTGGCGGTGTTGCAGTAATGGTGAAAGTGTTAACGGATAATAAGAACCGTACGGCAGCAGAAGTTCGCCATGCATTTAATAAGAATGACGGCAACCTTGGGGAAAATGGTTGTGTAGCATTTATGTTTAACCGTAAAGGTTATTTAGTCATCGATCGTACAAGTACAGAAATTGATGAAGAGGAATTACTTTTAGAGGTCATTGAAGCAGGCGGTGAAGAATTAGAATCTAGGGAAGATCAATTCGAAATCTTTACTGCTCCTGAAGATTTTAGTGAAGTGAAATCCGTTTTAGAAGATAATGAGCATACATTTGAGACTGCAGAAGTAACAATGTTCCCTACTACTTATACGCATGTAGATGAAGAGGTTGTCTCCAAAATGCTTACTCTAATTGATATGCTTGAAGATAATGATGATGTTCAAGAGGTGTATCACAATCTAGATGCCGATGAAGAAGTATTAGAGAAACTATCATAATGTAATACCTCTTATAAAAGCTGTTGTTTCTGAGCATACTAGAGACAACAGCTTCTTTATGAGGAGGTAAAATTGTGTACACTATTTGGATGACAATTATTATGATCATAGGTATGGCTCTTCAGCCGGCTTCGGCCAATATAGAGAAGGATGCCAGCCATCATAGTTATGCCAGTTCTTCAACTTTTAATAAAGCTATTCCAGCCTTTGCGTATTTAGAGCCATTAGAATTAAAAGTTATTCTTAAAACGTATGACCAGGAAGAATTAATAGATACCAAGGTGAAAAGTGAAAAGATATGGGCAATGGAGGATTTTTGGACTCAATATGATGGCTGGGTTGTAGAAGAGCAGAGAATCGGTGAAATTGTTTTTCAACGCCAACTTGAACGCACGTGAAAAGTAGAAAACCGCTGAAAGATGGCGGTTTTTTTCTATGGGTTCGTGCTTATGCGAACATGTGCTTGTGTGTTACAATGAAATGTAGATTATTAATTCGAAAATAGAGGGGAATGCACCATGATCGCCTATATAAAAGGGAATGTAACATCAATTGACGAAGAAGCAATTGCGATTGAAACGCAGGGAGTGGGCTACGAAATCTTATGTGCGAATCCATTTAGCTTTCAATCAGACTTACATAAAGAGATTAAAGTTCATACGTATCATTACGTAAGAGAAGACCAACAACTTCTGTTCGGCTTTAAGAAAAAGGAAGACAAGTTGTTATTTGCTAAACTGTTGAACGTGTCAGGAATTGGACCTAAAGGAGCTCTCGCAATCTTAGGCAGTGTCAGTGTGCCAGAGTTTGTTTCTGCAATAGAACAAGAAGATGATAAATATTTAACGAGGTTTCCTGGAGTAGGAAAAAAAACAGCCCGCCAAATGATTTTAGATTTAAAAGGCAAGCTGATCGTATGGCTGCCTGATGAGCAAAATGAACAAACGATCTTCTTCGAAGAGGCTGGATCAGATAAGCAGAAAAGAGAGTATATTGATGAAGCACTGGAAGCATTGAAAGCCTTAGGCTATTCGGATAAAGAGCTTAAAACGGTTAAGCCTGAACTAGTCAAAGCAAATCACAGTAGTGTGGATGATTATATCAGGCAGGGTTTACAGTTACTAATGAAAGTATAATGGAAAGGAGGTATAAAGAATGGAAGACCGGATGATCTCTGGAGAACAACAAGAGACGGAACGGGATATAGAGTTGAGTTTACGCCCAGAATGGCTGCGTCAATATATTGGGCAAGATAAAACGAAAGAGAATCTGCACATTTTCATTGAAGCGGCTAAGATGCGCGAAGAACCTTTAGATCATACACTTTTGTACGGGCCGCCTGGCTTGGGTAAGACGACGCTCGCTTCGATTATTGCGAATGAGATGAATGTACAATTTCGAACAACAGCCGGCCCAGCTATCGAACGTGCGGGAGATTTAGCTGCTATTCTTTCCTCCCTGGAGGCTGGAGATGTACTCTTTATTGATGAAATTCATCGGTTGCCGCGTTCAGTGGAAGAGATATTATACCCCGCGATGGAGGACTTTTGCTTAGATATTGTAGTGGGGACGGGTCCAAGTGCTCGGTCGGTCAGACTGGATCTGCCGCCATTTACTTTAGTGGGTGCTACTACTCGTGCAGGGCTGCTTTCCGCACCATTAAGAGACCGTTTTGGTGTACACAGCCGATTAGATTACTATGACACTAAAGCACTGTGTGCCATTGTAGAAAGAACAGCAGATATTTTTCATATTGGAATAGATAGTGAAGCGGCTGCTGAAGTCGCTCGCCGCTCAAGAGGCACCCCGAGGATTGCGAATCGCTTGCTTAAACGAGTGAGGGATATTGCACAAGTACGAGGAGAATCGGTTATTTCAAATGATACAACACAAACAGCTCTAAAAATGCTGCAAGTGGATGGAGAAGGCTTAGATCACATTGATCATAAGTTTCTTTTAGCCATTATCGACAGCTTCAGGGGAGGCCCTGTCGGTCTTGATACGATTTCTGCTACCATAGGTGAAGAATCTCAAACCATCGAGGATGTATATGAGCCATTTCTGCTGCAAACCGGCTTCATTCAGCGTACTCCTCGAGGGAGAGTCGTCACTCCTAAAGCATACGCACACTTTAACCGGGAGGTGCCGAGCTCTTGACGGGCATGGGTAAAGTCTTTATTGTAATAGGGGTTGTATTTATTGTTATCGGTTTAATATGGAGTTTGTTTGGCAAACTACCTGGGGATGTTAGTTTTAAGAAGGGGCCAGTGACGGTATATTTTCCAATTATGACTTCCATTATAGTAAGTGTTGTGTTGACACTTATTTTTTTAGTAAAATGCGATAGAGCAAGAATAGGAGCTTCACATGGATATTAATGCATATGATTTTCATTTACCAGAGGAATTAATTGCTCAAGTTCCTTTGAAGGATCGAACTTCTTCTAAGCTTATGGTACTTGATCGTGAGAAAAAAAATATAGAGCACCAACGTTTTTCGGACATTACAAATTATCTGCAAAAGGGAGATTGTCTTGTTCTTAATGACACTCGTGTTCTTCCAGCAAGGCTATATGGTGCCAAAGAAGACACGGACGGAAAAATTGAAGTTCTACTTCTGCATCAAACATCAGGTGATGAATGGGAAGTACTTGTAAAGCCGGCAAAAAAAGTGAAAAAAGGCACTCGAATTGTTTTTGGAAATGGACAGCTTGTTGCTGAATGCACAGAAATTCAAGAGCATGGAGGTCGAAAAGTTATATTCTCATATGATGGGATTTTTCTCGAAGTTTTGGAATCTTTAGGAGAGATGCCGCTTCCTCCATATATAAAAGAACAATTATCCGATCAGGAGAGGTATCAAACGGTTTATGCAAGGGAGGAAGGGTCTGCTGCTGCGCCTACAGCAGGTTTGCACTTTACGAACGAGCTGATTGAAGAGCTTGAAAAAAAAGGGGTGGAAATGGTTTATTTGACATTGCACGTGGGGCTTGGAACGTTCCGCCCAGTGAGTGTCGATAATGTTGAGGAACACGAAATGCACGCTGAGTTCTATCAGTTAAGTGATGAATCAGCGAAAAAATTAAATAAAATTAGGAAAAACAACGGTCGAATCATTTCTGTAGGAACCACCTCTACTAGGACGTTAGAGACGATCGTACGTGATCATGGGAAATTTAAGGAAGCCAGCGGATGGACAGATATTTTTATTTATCCACCTTATCAGTTGCAGGCAATCGATGGACTAATTACAAACTTTCATTTACCAAAATCTACCCTGATTATGCTAGTCAGTGCGTTTGCTGGGCGGGACTTTATACTTGATGCTTACCAAAAAGCCGTTGACGAAAGTTACAGGTTCTTTAGTTTTGGCGATGCAATGTTTATTTTTTAATGAGATGGCTTGTAAGAAAGGAACGAAAACATGGCAATTACTTATGAATTAATAAAAACTTGTAAACAGACTGGAGCGAGACTTGGGCGAGTTCACACCCCTCACGGGTCCTTTGAAACACCAATGTTTATGCCTGTTGGCACGCTGGCTACTGTTAAAACTATGAGTCCTGAGGAACTAGACCAAATGGGTGCACAAATTATTTTATCGAATACGTACCATCTATGGCTCAGACCAGGAGAGGACATTGTAGAGGAAGCAGGCGGACTTCATAAATTTATGAATTGGAATGGGTCTATCCTTACTGATTCGGGCGGTTTTCAAGTCTTCAGTTTGAGTGACCTAAGGCAAATTGAAGAGGAAGGGGTGCACTTTAGAAACCACATTAGTGGAGAGAAGTTGTTCCTATCCCCGGAGAAAGCAATGGGTATACAAAACTCTTTAGGTGCAGATATAATGATGGCTTTTGATGAGTGTCCTCCTTATCCTGCTGAATATGACTATATGAAAAAGTCGGTTGAACGAACAAGCCGCTGGGCTGAACGTTGTTTAGAAGGTCACAAACGTCCTAATGATCAAGGGTTATTTGGAATTGTGCAGGGTGGAGAGTATGAAGAACTGCGTCGTCAAAGCGCAATAGACTTAACATCCATGGATTTCCCCGGGTATGCCATTGGAGGCCTCTCAGTAGGTGAACCAAAAGATGTGATGAATAAAGTACTTGATTTTACAACACCGCTTCTACCAGATCACAAGCCAAGATATCTTATGGGCGTAGGTTCACCGGACTCTCTTATAGATGGTTCTGTAAGAGGGATTGATATGTTTGATTGTGTGTTGCCAACGAGAATTGCGCGGAATGGAACGCTTATGACTTCAGAAGGAAGATTAGTGGTTCGAAATGCCAAGTTCGCCCGCGATTTCCGCCCGATCGATGAGAATTGTAATTGCCATACATGCCGCAATTACAGCCGGGCTTATATCCGTCATTTAGTAAAAGCGAATGAAACGTTTGGTTTTAGGCTTACTACTTATCATAACCTTCATTTTCTGTTAAAATTAATGGGGCGAGTTCGTGAAGCCATTAGAGAAGATCGACTCGGGGACTTTAGAGAAGAATTCTTTGAACAGTATGGTTTCAACAAACCAAACGCAAAGAACTTTTAGAAAGGGGGATACGAATGGACACATTATTAGGGTTATTACCGATTATTTTAATGTTTGTCATTTTCTATTTCTTGCTAATCCGGCCACAGCAAAAGAAACAAAAGCAAGTTCAGAATATGCAGTCGGAGTTGCAAAAGGGAGATAGAGTTATCACAATTGGAGGCCTGCACGGCACGATTCACGCTATTGATGAAGGTACTTTAATCGTTAGCGTACAGGATGGCTCTCAGCTTAAATTTGACCGTTCTTCAGTTAGAGAGAAGCTGAACCAGGACTAAGGATAATGCGAGTAAGGTCTGTCCTTACAAGAGACAGACCTCAGCTTATCTACATATTTTGTTAGAAAAACCCTTCTGCTGGGTTTTTTTATTTGTTCTTTTTTACTATTGTGTACTTCTGTTTGGCATGTTGACTCCAATCATGCCTCCAAGCGAAGCAGCTAAGAGCAGCCCTCCAAAGTAACTCAGCTGGGCAACAGAGACCCAGCGGTTCTCAAAGATAATTTGAAACAACATAATAATGACAATAAACACGATTCCAGTTAGCAGACCTGTCAGCCACCCTTTCTTCTGTCCTTTATATGCTGCCAATAATCCTCCAAAAGCGAGGATAGTTAAGCCAGCTATTAAAGAAATTTGATTTAAGGTGTCTGTATCCATAGCGGTAAACCGCAGCAAGCTGGCTAAAATCGCTGAGAATAGAATCATTAAAATGAAAATGGAACCGACCCCATACCCAAGAACTCCTTGCAAAAAAGTTTTCATTTCGTCCGCCCCCTTATTTAGCCTGTTTTCCTAACTATATGCAACAACATAAAGAGGATAGAAGTAGATATTTAGACGAGCTTTTGAATAGATATAAAAAAAGCACGTTTAATGGGGGAGATTTATGACCACTTTGCTTACAATCATTATTTTCTTAATAAGTTATTGTTTGCTTATGGTAGAAAAATGGAACAGAGCTACTGTTGCATTAACGGGAGGGGTGCTTCTTCTAATATGCAATGTGTATGAATGGGAGGAAGCATTTGGTTTTATTGATTGGGATACGATTGCTTTGCTGTTTTCGATGATGGTCTTAGTATCGATTACGAAAAAGACAGGGATTTTTACTTACGTTGCTATTCGGCTTGCTCAGTTAGTAAAAGGTCGGCCAGTTCCGCTGCTCATTGTCTCAGCTTTGTTTACAGCGCTGGGCTCTGCTCTTCTTGATAATGTGACGACAGTACTTTTATTTGTTCCCGTTCTACTATCATTAGTAAAACAACTACAACTACCTTCCTTTCCTTATCTCGTTACTACGATATTTGCTTCAAATATAGGGGGAGCAGCGACACTAATAGGAGATCCGCCTAATATAATGATCGGACAGGCTGTGGAACATTTTACATTTTTATCCTTTCTTAATAATATGGGTCCAGTTGTTTTGCTTGTTTTTACTGTAACGTTAATCATCCTTATTTTAATTTTTAAAAATCAATTGCATTACAATGAAAAATTAGCTTTAGATTTTATGAAAAAAGATGCTAATGAGCATTTAGAGAAGAATCAACTGTTGGTGCGATCCCTCTCTGTTCTTTTTTTAACGATCGCAGGATTTATGCTTCATCCCTTTATACACATGGATATTACTACTATAGCTGTTAGTGGGGCGTTATTACTTCTATTCACTACTGATCATCTTCTCGACGTAGAACATGTATTTCAAGAAGTGGAATGGGTTACACTATTCTTCTTTATGGGACTATTTATGTTAGTGGGAGGGTTACAAACTGTAGGATTGATAGATGAGTTAGCTCGGGCGATGGTGTGGGTCTCTGACGGAGATTTACCGTTTACTTCTATGCTGATGTTATGGAGTTCAGGTATTCTCTCTGGTGTAGTAGACAATATACCATTTGTTGCTGCAATGATCCCAGTTGTTCAAGAGCTTCAAGGTTATGGAATGATGAATGTTGATCCAATTTGGTGGTCTTTAGCCTTAGGTGCCTGTTTAGGAGGGAACGGCACGCTAATAGGTGCTTCAGCAAATGTAGTAGTAGCAGGGCTTGCGGCGAGCTACAAAGAACCAATCCCATTTCTTAAATTTGCGCTATATGGCATACCCATTCTTATTTTATCGTTATGTATTTGTACGCTTTATATTTTCTTAAGATATTTAATTCCATTTTTATCATAGAAATTGAAGGATAGGTCATCTTAAACATGTAGAGTTTAAGAAGGGCTGATGACAATTATGGTTTTTGAACTGCTCATTCGAACACTTGTCACATATTTTTTAATTTTAGTTATTTTTAGGCTTATGGGTAAACGCGAAATTGGCGAGCTTAGTGTCATGGATCTAGTTGTGTTTATTATGCTGGCTGAAATTGCTGTTTTTTTAATTGAGAAACCCGATGATTCAATTTGGAGAGCAATCGTTCCGATGGCTGTTCTCCTTACCATTCAATGGGCAAGTGCTGCTTTATCATTAAGAAGTAAAAAATTCAGGGATTGGTTTGATGGGAAGCCTTCTGTATTAATTAAGCATGGTAAAATAGATGAACGTGAAATGAGAAGACAGAGATATAACTTTTCTGATTTGCTTCTCCAGTTAAGAGAACAAGAAATTCAACATATAGCGGACGTTGATTTCGCCATTTTAGAACCCTCGGGTAAATTATCAGTGTTCAAAAATAAAGAGAATGAGACGTCTGACTATGCTGTTGTTCTTATAGAAGACGGCAATGTTCAATATGCTGGCTTAAAAGAGATACAAAAAAACAAGGACTGGCTAATGAATGAAATTAAGAAAAAGGGATTTCAGTCGGTTGAGGAAATTTCATTATGTACGATTAATTTAGAAGGTGAAATTTGTATGGACGAAGCAGATGAACAGAAATAAAGTTGGTTTAAAAAGAAAGTAAAAATATTCTATTGATAATTATCAGAATTCATTTATAATTTGAAAAAATACAACCTCGAAGGATGTATTTTTTTATTTAATTATAAACATATAAAGGAGGTTAATAATGAAGGATCAACGTAGAAAAATTGATGGTGAAGATAAGAGAAAGGGAATTGTTCCACACATTTATGTTATTTTATTTATTATGATAGTACTCGCTTCTTTAGCAACGTACATCGTACCTGCAGGTCAGTTTGAAAGAGTTGAAAATTCAAGTGGGGCAATGGTAGTTCAACCTGGAACCTTTGCTTATATTGAAGCAGCACCTGTCTACTTTATGGATTTTATGCTGGCAATTCCAGAAGGGCTGATTCAATCAGCAGAGATTATTTTTGGAATTATTATGATTGGCGGGATGTTCGCAGTTATTGAGCGGACCGGTGTTATTGATATTGGTGTTGATAAATTAGCTAGAAGGTTTGCGAATAAAGGGTTATTAATTATTCCTACTCTAATGCTTCCCTTTTGTCTTTTTACAACAATTACCGGTCAGGTCGAACTTAGCTTAATTTATTTACCTGCAATTATGCCTTTAATTTTAAAACTGGGTTTCGATAAAATAACAGCTACCGGTATTGTACTCGTTTCAACAATCGCAGGTTTTGCTGTAGCTCTTACTGTTCCTGCTAACTTAGGGACAGCACAACAAATTGCAGAACTCCCTTTTTATTCAGGGTTAAGCTATCGTATGCTGATTCTTGCTATTATACTTACCTTAGGAATAATGTACGTCTGGAGATATGCTAAAAAGGTTAAAGAGGATCCTAAGCTGAGCATTGTATATGGTGAAGATGTTAAAGAAGAATTTCAAACGGCTAATGACCAGCCTTTAACGACAACAAAAAAGCAAAAATATGCCTCCTTAACTCTGATATTATTCTTTGGAGTCCTTGTTTACGGACTTATTCAATTTGGTTGGTATTTCCGTGAATTGACCGGACTATATGCGCTCATTGGAATCGTCACAGGACTCGTAGGGGGGTTAAAGCCCAGCGAGATTGCTGAATCATTTAATGAAGGATTTAAAAAGATTTTATTAGGTGCAATGGTTGTAGGTGTTGCTCGAGCGGTCGCAGTAGTGCTGGAAGAAGGCCAAATCATGGATACGATTATCTATGGGTTTGGTGAAGCCGTTAGTATGATTCCTGACTCGATGACGGCTACTGTTATGCTGGTTGTTCAAGGTTTAATGAACTTTCTCATCCCTTCAGGTAGTGGACAAGCAATGGTTTCCATGCCTATTATGACTGGTTTAGCAGACTTATCAGGGGTGACGAGACAAACAGCAGTATTAGCATTCCTGCTAGGGGACGGTTTTTCAAACATCTTTTATCCTACGTCCGGCTATTTTATGGCGACTTTAGCAATTGCCGGTGTGAGGTGGGAAAAATGGGTGAAGTTTATTTTTCCGCTGTTAATTGTTTGGTATGGGTTAGCTGTAATATTTCTTATTATTGCTCAATTGATTGATTATGGTCCAATGTAGATAGATCGGAGTGATACAATGGCGGATTTAAAAGAAAGACTTTTATCTTCTTATGATTTTTCATGTGATAATAATGGTATAAGTGGTGAACGTGTAGCAGACAGGATTTACCAATTGTCTGTTGTGGGGATGACCGAAAAAAGGGGTTCCAATCGTCCTGGATACTCAAAGGAAGAACAGAAGGCGAAAGAGCTCGTGAAGGGCTGGATGAAAGAATCAGGCTTAATAGTAAAGGAGGATGAAGCAGGTAATGTCTTCGGTAGGTTAGGTAAACAAAATGGACCAGCCGTCTTAACAGGTTCTCACGTTGATACCGTACCTGAAGGGGGGCACTTTGACGGAACTTTAGGCGTTGTAGCGGCATTAGAAGTTGCTTCAAGCTGGAATGAGCAAAGCTATCAGCCTCCGTTTCCTTTTGAAGTGGTGGTATTTTCAGATGAAGAGGGCTCACGTTTTGGCAGAGGGTTTACAGGAAGCGAAGCTGTAGTCGGAGAACTAAGTAAAGATCATTTAGCTCAATTAAAAGACCATGAAGGGAAAAGTTTTGAAGAGGTTATGCAGCAAGTAGACTTATCACTACAAACAATCGGTAATGCCAAACGTGAGGACATTTATGCCTTTTTAGAAGTTCATATAGAGCAGGGAAAACAGCTTGAAAGAGCGGCTCAGCCTGTAGGAGTTGTGACGGGCATTGCGGGCCCCTCATGGATTGAACTTCGTTTTATCGGTGAAGCAGCTCACGCGGGAAACACTCCTATGAATGATCGAAGGGATGCCTTAGTAGCTGCGGGTGCTTTTATCCATGAACTCCCTGACATGACTAGGGGTACAGCCGTTGCAACAGTAGGAAAATTAGATGTTTTCCCAAATGGAGTTAATGTTATTCCTGGAGAAGTTAAATTATTTGTAGATGTTCGTGATATTGATGAAGAAAATCGGGATCAGTTAGTCGACAGTATTATTAAAAAGGCTCACCAATTTACTGATGAGCAGAATGTATTATTAAAACATAACGTAAAAACAAAGGTAAAACCAGTCCCTGTTGATCCAAAGCTGAAGCAGATACTAGTAAATTCTGTGGAAGAAATGAATTTAGAGGCTTTAGAGCTGCCTAGTGGAGCAGCTCATGATGCTATGATTATAGGTCGCCACTTCCCTATTGCTATGCTGTTTGCACGGAGTGAGAATGGAGTAAGCCACAATCCTGAAGAATGGACAAGTTTAACTGATTGTGTAACAGCGGTCCATGTTTTAAAAAGAAGTTTAGAACAGTTTCCTTATGACCCGGAACAATAGCCAGAAAAAATTCTGGCTATTGTTTTTTCAATTTGTGCCACGGGATTAAATTCCACTCATCTTTAGTTAATAATTTTAACTTGAATAAAAGGAACAAATAAATGAAAGTGAGTATAACTCCAATACATAACAACTCCGATAATGGACTGGAAGGAAAGAATTCTTGACCATGCAAAAAGAAACCAATACCTCCAGTTGTAATTAATATCAAACTAAAACGTCCTACCATCTTAAAAGGAAAAACAAAGCTCGTCGCTCGAATAAGAGCAGATAAATGGAGAAGGGTCACAATTACTGCACCTACAACCATAGCGATAGCCACTCCATTTATTCCAAACTCTGGGCGTGTACTTAAAGCAACTAGTACTATAAATTTAATGGCTGCTCCGATTAAAGTATTCCACATGGCGGCTTTGGCCAGGTCCAGAGCTTGTAAGCTTGCCTGAAGAGGAGTTTGAATGTAATGCATCAAGAAGAAAGGTGCCATAAATTGCAGTAAAAACCCTCCTTGGTTCGTACCATAAACAATCGATAATGTAGCAACTGGGAATAGGAAGTAAATGACAGTGATTAAGCCGCCGGAAGCAAGAGAAAGCCTTATGGCTTGTAAAATACGATAATTAATTGTAACGTATTGTTGTTTAGCTGCTGATTCACTAATTGAAGGAACGAGTGAAACACCAAGGGCATGGGTAAGAAATGTAGGCAGAAACAATAAAGGTAAAATATATCCTGTAAGTCCACCATATTGTTTTGTTGTTTCAATTGCAGTAAATCCAGCAATTGCTAAACTTTGTGCGACAAGAATGGGTTCAAAGAAATAAGTAAGAGATCCTATTAAACGACTGCCAGAAGTAGGAAGAGCAATCGTCATTAATTGTTGAAGCGTACTTTTACCTTCTTGAATATGTTTCTTCCATGCCTTTCTCCACTTAAATGTTTTATGGATAGCAAATTGTCTCGTCATATATAAAAGGGAAACTAATTCACCTATGATAACAGCGATCATAGCCCCAGCTGCTGCGTACTGAACACCGTATGGATAGAATAATTTTGTTAAGAATGCCACAGTAGTAATACGGACGATTTGCTCAATGACTTGAGATATGGCTTGCGGTTTCATGTTTTGACGGCCTTGAAAATATCCTCTTAATACAGCAGAAACCGCTGTGATTGGTATAATAGGAGTGACGGCTAGCAAGGGAGCCAGCGCGCGAACGTCAGTTAAGAAATATTTGGCTACAACTGGTGCAAATATAAATAATCCTGCAGTAAATAAGACACTTAAGCTCCCGGTAATGGTAAGAGATACAATCAATATTCGCTTGATTTGTAATTCGTCACCTTTTGCTTCTGCTTCAGACACCCGTTTGGAAATCGCTACAGGCAGCCCAAACTGCGTAATTGTTGTTACTAATATTAGAGTGGGGAGAGCCATCATGTAAAGTCCCATTCCTTCTTCTCCCATAATTCTAGCAACTACGATTCGGTTAATAAAACCTAACAGCCGGGTGATGAGTCCAGCAGCTACTAAAATTAAGGCACCGTGTAAAAAGGTTTGTTTTGTCATCGTAGGAATCCGCCTTCTCAAAGGAATAAAATTCATATACAATGAAGTATATGCAATGAGATGGACAAGGCATGACAAGGATTTAGCGATCCTATTCCACAACTTTTTAAAAGGAGTGCCAGGACATGGAAGAATTGAAACCCGCGAGCCAATGGAAAGAAACCATTTGGCCGGTGCTTGTAAGTAAGGCAAACGAGTTTAGACTTATAGGCTATAAAAAGGCTAGTGTAGAAGATGTGTGGCAATGTATGCAGAAGAAAATTTGGAAAAACAACCCACAAAAAAGGCTTTATGAAGTGGTTCAAGATATTTTTCACCTTAGTAACAATCAGTATGTAAGTTTTATTACAGTGGAGGCTTATCAAAATGATGATCTTATGGCATCAATAGAAGCTATACGGCATGGGTCTTCAGAAACTGAATAGTAACTTTAGAATTGTTAAATATAAAAAAAGTAGTAAAATTGTATAGGGAAACAAAGATTTGGATGATAATTTACATAAGAAAGTTCGTTGAAAGTAGAAGGAGGCAAAGAATGATATGGTGAAAAGAGGGCGGATTGTTGCCTTTTTTCTAGCCGTTATTTTAGTAGCAGCTACGATTGGTACAACGGTCACAGGAGTCACAAAAGATATAAACCTTGGCTTAGATCTTCAAGGTGGTTTTGAAATTTTATATGATGTGGAAACGATTGATGAAAATCAAGAAGTAAGTCAGCAAGTATTGGAATCAACTGTTCAATCATTATATGAGCGCGTCGATGTTTTAGGTATTAGTGAAACCAATATCTCCATAGAAAGTGGAGATCGAATTCGAGTTCAACTAGCAGGCGTTCAAGATCAGCAAGAAGCTCGGGAGCTTCTTTCAACCACTGCTCAGTTGTCATTTCGGGATGTAGAGGGTAATGAATACATGGATGGCAGCGATATTAGGGAAGGCAGTGCTCAGCAGTCATACGACCAAAATAATGCTCCCATTGTTACTTTAGAGGTGAAGAGTGCGTCAGAATTCTATGATGTAACTCAGGAAATTGCTAATAAGGAACCTGTCGAAGGTGCTACATATCCTCCGAATTTACTTGTTATTTGGTTAGATTATGATGAAGATATTGCATTTGAAGAAGAGTATGGATCTGAGGATCCGGCGTATGTTTCCGCTCCTCAAGTAAGTCAAGGTATCAGGAGCAACACGGTCCAGATTGAAGGGGATTTCACGCAAGAATCGGCTCAACAATTAGCAGATATTTTAAATGCAGGTTCTCTTCCTGTGGAGCTTGAAGAGACATATTCAACCTCCGTAGGAGCGCAATTTGGAGAACAAGCGATGCAGAAGACGATTTATGCAGGCTTTATTGGAGTCGCCTTAATTTTCCTTTATATGCTTTTTTATTATCGTTTCCCGGGTATTATTTCCGTTATTACTTTATCGGCCTATATTTATCTCATTTTAGTCGTATTTGAACTTCTCAACGGTGTGCTCACTCTGCCAGGAATCGCAGCACTAATTCTTGGAGTGGGTATGGCGGTTGATGCGAATATTATTACGTATGAGCGGATAAAAGAAGAATTAAAGTCTGGTAAATCGATTATGGCTGCCTTTAAGTCAGGGAATAAACGCTCCTTAGCGACGATTTTAGATGCAAACATTACAACGCTTATTGCAGCTACTGTGCTCTTTATTTTCGGAACTAGTTCCGTTAAAGGGTTTGCCACGATGTTAATTGTTAGCATATTAGTAAGCTTTGTTACTGCTGTGTACGGCACAAGGCTGCTGCTTGGTCTCTGGGTTAAAAGCCGCTTTCTTACAAAGCGTCCAGGTTGGTTTGGGGTGAAGAAAGATCAAATCCACTCTCTGGATGAAGGAGAAGAAGTGGAGCCTAAATTTATGAACCGGAAATTGGACTTAATTAAGTATCGGAAGAGGTTCTTTGCTCTGTCGTTAGCATTATTAGCAGCAGGGGCTATCGCTTTAGGAATTTTCAAGTTGAATTTAGGTATAGATTTCACTAGTGGCTCTCGTGTAGAAATACTGGCTGAAGAAAGTATATCTACAGAAGAAATAGAAGAAGCATTTGAAAACGAGTTAAACGTATCACCAAAACAAGTAGTACTTTCTGGGGAAAATAATGATATTGCCGTTACTCGTTTTGATTCAGAACTCTCACAAGATAAAATAGCTGAAATTCAAAATTATTTTTCTGAGGAATACGGCAGCAGTCCAAATGTTAGTACTGTTTCACCTATTGTAGGACAAGAACTTGCTAAAAATGCAGCGTTAGCTGTTTTGTATGCTTCGATAGGAATAATTATTTATGTAACCTTCAGGTTTGAACTCTTTTTTGCAATTACTGCAATTCTTGCTTTACTGCATGATGCGTTCTTTATTATAGCGCTTTTCAGTATTACAAGGCTCGAATTTGATATTACGATAATTGCGGCAATTTTAACTATTGTGGGTTATTCTGTTAATGATACGATCGTAACATTTGATCGAATCCGCGAGAACTTAAAATTCAAGAAAAAAGTTAAATCTTTCAAGGAATTAGCTAAAGTGGTAAATGACAGTTTACTCCAGACGATGGCTAGAAGTTTAAACACAGTGTTAACAGTAGTATTTGCTGCTGCTATGCTGTTTATATTTGGAGCTTCTTCTATCACAAACTTTGCATTTGCCTTAGTAGTCGGTCTTACTGCGGGAACATACTCTTCGCTCTTTATTGCGGCTCAATTATGGCTGGTTTGGAGAGGGAAGAATATTAAGAATAAACCGATTGAATATATTAAGAAGAAAAATACTGGAGGACCTCAAGTTTAATTTGGAAGACCGTCTGTTAAAGGCGGTCTTTTTATGTTTGATTACCTTTTTTCAAAAAAGGGTATACCTTTATGTGAAGACCATAGTGAAGGAGGACTTGTCATTGAAAGGTCAAACGTACTTTATCTTTGCACTTATAATTGCAATTTTGATCTCTGTTTTTGCTGTTATTAATGTAGGATCCGTTCAAGTGAATTACCTTTTTGGTACAGGAGAAGCACCTTTAATACTAGTAATTTTAGGTTCTGTACTAATGGGTGGACTCATAACAGCATCTGTGGGTGCCGTGAGGTTTTATCGGTTAAAAAGAGAAAATAAAAATTTGCGTAGTCAAAATACTTCCTCTTCTGAGAAGGCGAAGACACCAAAACGAAGTGATGTAAAAAAACAAAAAATAACCTCCTTAGATGAAGGTAAGGGATCTCGCAGTAAATAATCGTGTTTGCTCCCCCTGATGGCGTCTTGTATAATAGATTAGTCAGGGGTGAACTTATGTTAAAAAGCAAAACAAAATGGAACTTTACATATAATGATAATTCAACGGATGGGTATTCTAATAATCTTCCAGACATTTCATCATTAACAAGTCAATTGTTGAATAGGCGAGGTATTACGAAGCCTGAAGAAGTAAAAAGATTCCTTCATCCATCTCAGGAAGACCTTTACGACCCTTTTCTGCTAGATGGATTGTCAGAAGCTGTAGAAAGAGTACGGATAGCCATCGAACGAAATGAGCACATATTAGTCTACGGTGACTATGATGCAGATGGTGTCAGCTCTACAACGGTGATGGTTGAAGCACTGAGAGAAGCAGGTGCTATTTGTGACTATTATATTCCTAATCGTTTCACGGAAGGATACGGGCCAAATGAAGCAGCTTTTCTTCAAGCTGCTCAAGATGGGTTTAGTATAATTATTACGGTAGATAATGGAATTGCAGGCATTCATGAAGCAAACGTAGCAAAAGAAGCTGGAATTGATTTAATCATTACAGATCACCACGAAGTTCAAGAATCACTGCCTGACGCTTTTTCTATTATTCATCCAAAAACGTCTAAAAATTATCCATTTAAAGAATTAGCCGGCGTTGGAGTTGCTTTTAAGTTTGCACAAGCTCTATTAAAGGAGATGCCTCATCATTTGTTGGACATGGTGGCAATAGGAACAATAGCAGACCTGGTTCCATTAAAGGATGAAAATCGTGCTCTTGTTTTCTTGGGACTCCAGGCTTTAAATCAAACTAATCGTATAGGATTTAAAGCTCTAAAAGACGTATGCAGTATAGATGGAGAAATAGAAGAAGAAACAGTGGGATTTAGTATTGGACCTCGTGTGAACGCTGTTGGCAGGCTTGAGGATGCTTCACCTGCCGTCGACTTGTTTTTAACAGAAGATTCATATGAAGCGAGTCAGTTAGCAGAATATATAAATGATCTTAATCAAAAGAGACAAAAGATTGTCACGGATATTACTAAAGAAGCAGAAGAGCTGTTAATAAGTGGAGAGCAGCCTCTAGAAGAAGTAATAGTCGTTGCTAAAGAAGGGTGGAATCCTGGCGTACTTGGAATAGTCGCTTCAAAATTAGTTCGTCAATTTGACCGTCCGGCAATTGTGCTGGGGATAGACTCTGATAAGAACGAGGCAAAAGGTTCAGCAAGGAGTATCGATGCTTTTGATTTATTTCAAAATTGCATGGAAATAAGGGAGCAATTCATTCACTTTGGAGGTCACGCTCAAGCAGCCGGTATGACTTTAAATACAGATAATATAGAGGAAGTACGAAGTCAATTGTGCCAAAAAGCTCAAGATAAATTATCTGATGACGACTATCACCAAGTACTTAACGTTGAAATGAATGTTGATATGGAAGAAGTTACTCTTGAACAAATCCAAGAAATAAATAAACTCCGTCCTTTTGGCATGGGAAATCCTAAACCACTTTTCCATATTAAAGAAAAAGCGAAAGAAATAAGATTAATCGGCAGTAGACAAAATCACTTAAAGTTAATGTTTAAGAAAAACCAAAAGAAGCTTGATGGCATTGCGTTCGGAATGGGAGATTTATATACAAGGATATCCCCGGCTTCTGAACTTGAAGTCATCGGCGAACTTGGGATTAATGAATGGAACGGAAGACAGAATGTACAAATAATGATTAAAGATTTAAAAGTACAAACCTGGCAATTGTTTGATTTTAGAGGGTCCAAGCATCTTGAAAAAAAACTTGGATTTCCTAACGATCAGCATGTTGTCGCTTTAACGTTTAATAATGCACAAAACGCTCCGCACGAATTACCAGTTATTAATGGAAAAGAGATTGAAAGCTTTCAATCTTTTCCTTTACACGGTCTTGTACTATTAGATCTTCCGCCTAGCCTTGCACAGTTATCTCATGTGGTTCAAAGATTAGCGCCTGACAACATTTACGCATGCTATCAAGTAGAGGATAGTGCTTTCTTTACTTCATGGCCTACAAGAGATCATTTTAAATGGTTTTATGGTATGCTAATGAAGCGACAGTCATTTAATTTAAATAAAGACCGGGAATTGCTTTCTGCGCGTAAAGGATGGAATGGAGATATGATTAATTTTATTTCCCAGGTGTTTTTTGAGCTTGGTTTTGTTAAAATAAAAGATGGTCTTGTGACCATCGAGTCAAAGCCACAGCAGAAAGATCTTACTGAATCAACAATCTATCAAGAAAGAAAAGAGCAATTAGCTGTAGAACAAGCTCTTTACTATTCTACTTATAAAGAATTAAAGGATTGGTTCAATCAGCAGCGTGAGCCCATCAAGGAGGAAGTTTTCAATGGATTATAAACAACATATTGCAATTGTAGAAGATTGGCCGAAGAAAGGCATTCGGTTTAAAGATATTACACCGCTTATGGACAATGGAAAAGCATTTAAGTCTGCAGTTGATGAAATTGTAGAATATTCTCGCGACAAAGAAATTGATATAATTGTAGGACCTGAAGCGAGAGGCTTTATTGTAGGCTGTCCTGTATCTTATGCTCTTGAGATTGGATTTGCCCCTGTCCGTAAAGAAGGAAAACTGCCTAGAGAAACCATTAAAGTAGATTATGGTTTGGAGTATGGAAAAGATGTCCTTACGATTCATAAAGATGCAATTAAGCCCGGCCAGCGTGTACTTATTGTCGATGACCTATTAGCTACAGGTGGAACTATAGAAGCGACTATTAACCTGGTAGAACAATTAGGCGGAGTTGTAGCTGGGTGCGCTTTCCTTGTAGAATTAACATACTTGGATGGCCGTGATAAGTTAGAGGGATATGATGTTTTAACGTTAATGCAATATTAAGAGTAAAGAGTGCCCTAATCTAGGGCGCTCTTTGTTTTAACCATCCTTTTTTTAAACGTTTTTTCTTTACTTTTTATGAACTTTTTTTGATAATGAAACACAAACCATCATATTTTAGGAAGCTTAGAGAAATCAGGGTGATCGAATGGCGAAGGATAAAATTTTAACTGCCGAAGAAGTGATAGAGCAGGCTAGTCAATACATGAATGAGGACGATCTGGGGTTTATCCGCAGGGCTTTTGAGTATGCCAATCGGGCTCATAGCGAGCAGTATCGAAAATCGGGAGAGCCTTATATCATTCATCCCATTCAAGTAGCGGGGATTCTCGTGAATTTGGAAATGGATCCCGAGACAATCGCTGGCGGATTTCTTCACGATGTAGTAGAAGATACGGATTTTACATTAGAAGATATAGAAAAAGAGTTTGGGGAAGAAGTCTCCATGCTCGTAGATGGCGTAACAAAGCTAGGAAAAATCAAATATAAATCGAAAGAAGCCCAGCAAGCAGAAAATCATAGAAAAATGTTTGTAGCTATGGCTAAAGACATGAGGGTTATCTTAATTAAACTGGCGGATCGTCTTCATAATATGCGAACGCTTAAGCATTTGCCATCCGAGAAGCAGAGGAGAATTTCAAATGAAACATTAGAAATCTTTGCTCCACTTGCACATAGACTCGGGATTTCTACCATTAAATGGGAACTTGAGGATACAGCGTTACGATATTTAAACCCTCAACAGTATTATCGCATTGTACATTTAATGAAACAAAAACGAAATGAAAGAGAATATTACATTGATGATGTTATGAATGAAATTAGAACTCAATTGAAGGATGTTAATATTGAGGCTGACTTGAATGGAAGACCAAAACATTTATATAGTATTTACCGTAAAATGGTGTTGCAAAATAAGCAGTTTAATGAAATTTATGATTTGTTAGCTGTGCGGATACTAGTTAATAGTATTAAAGACTGTTATGCTGTGCTTGGTATCATTCATACGTGCTGGAAACCTATGCCGGGCCGGTTTAAAGATTATATAGCCATGCCGAAACCTAATTTGTATCAATCCTTGCACACCACTGTAATTGGTCCTAAGGGGGACCCTCTTGAGGTTCAGATACGAACACATGAAATGCACGAAATTGCAGAGTATGGTATAGCAGCTCATTGGGCTTATAAAGAAGGTAAACAAGCATCTTCAACTCATTCTTTCGAAGAAAAATTAACGTGGTTTAGAGAAATTCTAGATTCTCAAAGTGAAACACATGATGCTGAAGAATTCATGGAATCGTTAAAAGTGGACCTGTTTTCGGATATGGTGTACGTTTTTACACCTAAAGGGGAAGTGGTAGAGCTTCCTTCAGGTTCCGTACCTATTGATTTTGCTTATCGAATCCATACAGAAGTCGGTAATCAAACTATAGGAGCAAAAGTGAACGGGAAAATGGAACCGTTAGATTATAAGCTAAATACTGGGGACATTGTGGAAATGATGACTTCCAAACATTCTTACGGTCCTTCTAAAGATTGGATTAAACTGGCTCAAACATCTCAAGCTAAAAATAAGATAAAACAATTCTTTAAACGGCAGCGTAAAGAAGAGAACATTGGTAAAGGTCGAGAATTGGTTGAACGTGAAATACGAAACATGGGCTTACAGCCAAAAGAAGTGTTTACTTCGGAGAATATGGATCGTGTCTCTGAAAAGTTCAATTTTGCAAATGAAGAAGATATGTTTGCGGCAGTAGGCTATCAAGGGATCACAGCTTCCCAAATAGCTACACGTTTAACGGAGAAGCTGCGCAAACAAATTCAAAAAGAACAAGACTTGGAACAGACTTTAGCTGATGTTTCTACTACTGAGATTAAAACTTCTTCTTCAAGAGGCAAAAAGGATTCTGGAGTACGTGTAGAAGGGGTGGATAACCTCCTTGTCCGCTTATCGAAATGCTGTAATCCAGTGCCGGGTGATGAAATCGTCGGTTACATTACAAAGGGAAGAGGAGTATCTGTTCACAGGGCAGATTGTCCAAATGTACAAACCGAAGAAGCAGAAACGCGCCTCCTGCCCGTTTACTGGGAGAAAGGTCCACGTGATACCAAACAATATCACGTGGATTTGGAAATTTGGGGTTATGACCGACGAGGTTTGCTTAACGAAGTGCTCCAAGCTGTAAACGAAACTAAAACGAACATTACAGCAGTATCCGGAAAATCAGATCGCAATAAGATGGCGACTATTCATATTACCATTCTTATTCAAAACACAGATCATTTAAGAAAAATTGTAGAACGCATTAAACAAATTCATGATGTCTATACGGTGCGTCGGGTGATGCAATAACGGGGGAATGAGTAGTGAGAGCAGTAATACAGCGTTCGGCTGAAGCGAGTGTAATTGTAGAAGAAAAGACTGTAGGGCAAATAAAACAAGGTCTGGTTATTTTACTTGGAGTAACTCAAGATGATTCAGAAGAAGATGCGCGTTATTTAGCATCTAAGATTCCTCACCTAAGAATTTTTGAAGACGAGGAAGAGAAAATGAACCTTTCATTGAAAGATGTAGGCGGCTCCATGCTTTCTATCTCCCAATTTACACTTTATGGTGATACACGTAAAGGAAGAAGACCAAATTTTATGAAAGCAGCAAAACCAGAGCAAGCCTTACAATTATATGAGAATTTCAATGAACTAGTAGAAAATGAAGGAATTCATGTGGAAACTGGGCAGTTTGGAGAAATGATGGATGTCCGCTTAACCAATAGTGGTCCTGTCACGCTCATTTTAGATAGCAGAGAACGTTAAAAAATCAAGGGATTAAATCCCTTGATTTTTTATTTGAAGTATTGAATTAGGCCATTTGTAATACCCTGGCTAGCTTTACTTTGATAGTTTGAACTTTTCACTACTTTTTCTTCATCTGCGTCAGAAATAAATCCGAGCTCGACCATAATCGATGGTTTGTTGTTAGCTCGTATAACATGAAAATTACCCTGACGTATGCCACGGTCTCTGAGACCAGTTGCTTGAGTAACGCCAGATTGTACGTTAGAAGCTAACTTTCGCGTATTAGAACTGTAAAAATAAGTGTTAATACCAGTAGCCTTAATGGACTGGGGCACACTATTATAATGAACACTTATGAATGCGTCACCCTTTGAAGCATTCGAAAGAGCCGTCCTGGCTGAAAGCGATAAGTAAGAATCATTAGCACGAGTCATAACGACGTCTGCGCCATTTCTTTCTAACGTTGCTTTAAGTTTTTGAGCGGTCTGCAAGGTAAGAGTCTTTTCATATGTTCCACTTCGACCAATCGCTCCTGGGTCAAATCCGCCGTGTCCGGCATCAACAACAATTGTTTTACCTGAAAGAGAAGATGAAGACACAGGGGTTGGAGTGGATGAATTATCTTCATCTACAATCCATCCCGCTACATAGGCATGGCTGTTTTTGTAAGAGATTTTATACCATTTGCCTTCTTTACTAATTACATTGAATTTGTCACCTTTATTTGCTCTTCCCAGAATCTTGTAATTCGTAGAAGGACCTGACCTCAAATTTGTAGCATTATATTGCATCGTTACCTTTGTTTCCTCTTCAGCTTTAGGTTGTGAAGAAGAGCTGTTGTTCTTGGTTACTAACCAGCCTGCTACCCAGCCCGTTTTATTTCCATTACGTTTGATTTTGTACCAGCCTTGTTTTTCTTCTAGATATTCAAAGCTGCTGCCTTTTCTTACTTGTTGTAAAATTGAGCTGTTTGTTGTAGGTTTGCTTCTTACATTCAATACAGCTGTAGCCACGTTTACTTTGCCAAGTGATGTTTGGCTGTTAGTAGAAGCTTGCTTATTGTTCGATTGTCCGCTGTTGTATGTACTTAAATAATCCTTATGTACCCAACCCGAGGAACCTTTTGAACGATCAATTTCTATCCAACTTCCAGCTTCACCGACCTTGGTCACTTTTTCATTTTTCATTAAGTAACCTCGGACACTGGCAGTTAAACTGCCTTTTGAACGAACCCGTAAATAATTTACTTTAGATACCACAGATTCGTCTTTCTTGATTTGAACCAGCCAATTAGCAACCCACCCTGTCTTATTGTTCCATTTGATCTTTATCCAGTCTCTTTTTTTATCAACGACTGAATAAGATTCGTTTTTTTGGACTTTGCCCAAAACGGAATCAGAAAGACTTGGCCCTGATCTTACGTTTAAGTTATTTACTTGAACGTCTGCGGTATCTGCGTGGGCTGTCGCCGGCATAACCCAAATCAAACCAGTCAAAATAAATAATAATGCCAGCCAACCTTTCATTTTTATGGATCCACCTCCAATATTTTGTAATGCATATAACATTTCGACAAAAAAGGTGATATACCTTCTTCTTTCGTCAAAAAATTTAAAAAGGGAATTATTTTTCTCTAAACTTGACATAACGTTAGTAAAAACCTTATGATAGTATCCATAATTCTAAATGAATCGATTAAACCGATGAGGAAAAAAGTAGTTTGATTTTTGTGTGTAGACAGAGAGGAAATGCCTTTTGGCTGGGAGCATTTCTTACACCATTCAAATGAAAGACATTTCTTAGGTATTCTATTGAACCTTCGCTGAGGCAGTAAATGGGATCGTACACAGGCGTTAACTGTTTAAAGTGGAGGCTTAACTTAGTCTCAATTAGGGTGGCAACGCGGGATCAAACTCCCGTCCCTTTCTAATCATGATTAGAAAGGGACGGGAGTTTTTTATTGAAAAAATATGAGCTTTTGTTAAGGAGGAAATTGAAATGAGAGCCCCTAGAGGAACTCAGGATATTCTACCAGGAACGTCAGAAAAATGGCAGTATGTTGAAAAGCAGTTAACTGACATTTGTCGTCGCTATAATTATAAAGAAATTCGTACCCCGATTTTTGAGCATACGGAATTATTTCAAAGGGGAGTAGGAGATAGTACGGATATTGTACAAAAAGAAATGTATACTTTTGAGGATCGGGGCGGACGCAGTATCACTCTTCGTCCAGAGGGTACAGCTTCTACAGTCCGTTCTTTTGTTCAAAACAAATTGTTCGGGCTGCCTAACCAGCCGACCAAATTATTTTACATTGGCCCTATGTTTCGATACGAACGTCCACAGCAAGGGCGTTTAAGGCAATTTGTACAATTTGGTATTGAAGCACTGGGAAGCGATGACCCTTCCGTAGATGCAGAAGTTATGGCTTTAGCAATGAATGCATACGAAGAACTTGGGTTGAGGTCATTAAAACTAGTATTAAATAGTCTGGGAGATAAACAAAGCCGAGAAGATCATAAAAAAGCTCTAGTTCAGCACTTTTCTCCTCATAAAGAAGAGCTATGTGCGGACTGCCAGGTTCGTTTAGATCAGAATCCTCTGCGAGTCCTTGATTGTAAGAAGGACAAAGATCATCCGGCAATGGCCACAGCGCCTTCCATATTAGATTATTTAAACGAAACTTCTCAGAAGTATTATGAAAAAGTAAAAGCACATTTAGATGCGATGGGAATTGCCTATGAGATCGATCCTAATCTAGTTCGCGGCTTAGATTACTATAATCACACGGCCTTTGAAATTATGAGTGAGGCCGAAGGTTTTGGGGCGATTACTACATTAAGTGGAGGCGGGCGTTATAATGGCCTGGTAGAAGATATTGGCGGACCAGAAACTTCAGGTATTGGTTTTGCTATGAGCATAGAACGTTTACTTATGGCGCTTGAGGCCGAGGGTATTGAGCTTCCTATTGAAGAGTCTTTAGATTGTTATATTGTAGCTTTAGGGGAGCAAGCGGAGAAGGAAGCTGTTCGTTTGAGCTATCTGCTTAGGCAGGCTGGTGTTCAAGTAGATAAGGATTATTTACAGCGAAAAATGAAAGGCCAGTTTAAAGCAGCAGATCGCCTAAATGCTAAATATGTTGTTGTTTTAGGTGAGCGGGAGATTGAACAAGATGCGGTCTCCATTAAAGATATGAAATCAGGAGAACAAATTGAATTACCATTGGATCAGATTATTAATTTTTTACACGAAAAGCTTGCAGGAGGGAACGAATAATGGAGCGCATACATTGTGGCACATTACGTACAGCCGATAGAGAAAAGAATGTAAAACTAAAAGGATGGGTGCAAAAGCGTCGTGACCTTGGTGGATTAATTTTTATCGATTTAAGAGACCGCTCTGGCTTAGTACAAATCGTATTTAACCCTGATGAATCTTCTGAAGCGTTAAGAACAGCAGAAGATATCCGCAGTGAATATGTAATTGAAGTAATTGGCAAAGTCGTTATCCGGGATGAAAATACGATTAACCCAAACATGTCTACAGGAGAAATAGAAGTTCTTGTTCATGACATTCAAGTTCTTAACAAAGCTAAAACGCCTCCATTTATGATAGAAGAGAATTCTGAGGTAGCTGAAGATATTCGATTAAAATACCGATATTTAGATTTAAGGCGTAAAGAAATGCAAGATACATTCAAGCTTCGTCATCAGGCTACGCAGGTTATGCGCAACTTCCTTAATGATGAAGGATATCTTGAAATGGAAACGCCTATGTTAACAAAGAGTACTCCCGAAGGTGCGCGAGATTATCTTGTTCCAAGTCGCGTGCATGAAGGGGAGTTTTATGCACTTCCTCAATCGCCGCAGCTTTTTAAGCAAATGCTCATGATGTCCGGTTTTGAAAAATATTATCAAATTGCACGTTGTTTCCGTGATGAAGATTTAAGAGCGGATCGTCAGCCAGAATTTACCCAAGTTGATATTGAAACATCATTTATGTCAAAAGAAGATATTATGGCTATGACTGAGAGAATGATGCGTAAAGTAATGAAAGAAGTAAAAGGAATTAGCATATCAACCCCATTTCCACGAATGCCATACGATGAAGCAATGGAGCGGTTCGGTTCCGATAAGCCTGACACTCGATTTGGGTTAGAACTTATTACTCTTTCAGAAATTGTTAAAGATTCAGGGTTTCAAGTGTTTAGTGGAGCCGTGGCCTCTGGCGGTAAAGTGAGCGGGTTAAATGTAAAATCCCAAGCTGATAATTTCTCTAGAAAAGACATCGACAAATTAACGGAAGATGTTAAAGTGTATGGAGCAAAAGGCTTGGCATGGCTTAAAGTAAAGGATGGGCAATTAAACGGTCCGATTGCAAAATTCTTCTCCGAACAAGAAGCGGCTCAAATATTTAGCGCAATGAACGCAGAAGAAGGAGACCTGCTTTTGTTTGTAGCGGATAAAACTTCAGTAGTTTACGACAGTTTGGGGGCGCTGCGCCTTAAATTAGGTAAGAAGCTTGAGTTAATTGATCCGAATACATTTAATTTCTTATGGGTGACGGATTGGCCGTTATTTGAGTACGATGAAGATGAAGAAAGATTTTTTGCAGCACACCATCCGTTCACGATGCCTGCTGCTGGTGATGTAAGCCAAATTATCGATCATCCTCAGGAAGCAAGAGCTGAAGCTTACGATATTGTGTTAAACGGATATGAATTAGGTGGAGGATCTTTGCGTATATATGAAAAAGAAATGCAGGACCGCATGTTTGAAGCTTTAGGTTTCTCTAAAGAGGAAGCGGAAGAACAATTTGGCTTTTTATTAGAAGCGTTAGAATACGGTACACCACCTCATGGGGGAATTGCTTTAGGGTTTGACCGCTTCATCATGTTATTAGCGGGAAGAACAAACTTGCGTGATACGATTCTATTTCCTAAAACCGCTTCTGCACAGGACCCATTAACAGATGCGCCAGGAAAAGTAAGTGAAGCCCAATTAGATGAGCTCAATCTGAAGCTAAAAAGAAAAAAACAGGACTGAAGTAGGAGAGATTATCGTTATCTCCATGCTTGATAAGCAAAATAATTTATGCTATGATTTGATTACAAAATAACAAACCAATCCTGATGTGTACGTTGTTCGAATGTACGTTTTGACCGAACATTTTTGAGACGGGAGCCTGCCGTCTTCACACGGAATGCACGCCTCTTTATTACGTTCAGAGGACGCAAGAAATGTGAAGCAAGGCACCCACCTGCCTGGAGCGGGTTCAAAACTCATGATGCAACGGCACAATTGGGATTGGTTTTTTTGTTTTATATGTGAAAGAAAAGAAAGTGCGAGCTTACACAGCTCGCACTTTCTATTTTGCTAAATGTTCTAGGTTCCCGTTTTTTTCCATTCGGAAAAACGGCTTACTTACAATGTCCTGTTCATCAAACATTGTCATTTTTCTAGCACGATCCATAATTGAAATAAAGGCTTGGTAGTCTTCTTTTAATGAGTCTAATTGACTTTGAAGCTTTTGATTTGTTTGAATAAGGTTTTGATTTTCCTCTTCAAGTTTCTGAATCTCTTCATTTAAAGTCGTTTGTTTATAATCATTGTCTTGAAGTGTTTCTAAATAAGAAATAACCTGGGACAGATCCATAACGGTTGCCTGACTCTTCTTAGGCGGTTCATGCGACTTATTAACTTGTGGCTGTGCTGTCATGACAGGCTGGGCAAATGAAGCTTCATTACGCTTCTTCTCTTTCCTCTGTTTCTTTGCAAGGTCAACAGCTTGTTCATATTTCTGGCGAATTTCAGCGTTCCATCTAAAACCACAAGCAGCTGATGTACGATTAAGTACATCTCCAACTTCATCAAATGCTTTTAATTGAGTGCTTCCTTCTCTAATATGACGGAGTACCGTTTCGGCTAATAGTAGATCGTCTTCATGAGACCAAGCATCTTGTCTTACCTTTGGCATAATAACCCTCCTGTTGAACTATTAGAACAATAGTTTGTCAGATTTTGCTACTATTGTGACCAAAGAAGACAAATAATATACTTGATTACGATTTTTGTTGATTAATTTTATCAAATACTTGTTTTAGTGCTTGCTCAAATTTCCCTGTAGTTTTCGGTTCATAATAATTTGTGGACTTAAGCGAATTGGGTAAGTATTGCTGGTCCACCCAGGAGTTTGGATAGTTGGGAGGATATTTGTATTCTGTTCCGCGCCCTAACGATGCTGCTCCTTTATAATGTGAATCTTTTAAATGAATAGGGACATCTCCACTATTACCCTTACGAATATCTGCTAAGGCAGCGTCTAATGCTTTATAAGCGCTATTTGATTTAGGTGAGAGGGCTAGTTCTGTTACAGCATTGGCTAAAGGGATTCTTGCTTCTGGGAATCCTAATCGCTCTGCTGCTTCAACTGCCGCCAGCGCTCGCGGTCCGGCTTGGGGATTCGCTAAACCAATATCCTCATATGCGATTACAACGAGCCGCCGTGCTATACTGTCTAAGTCGCCGGCTTCTATAAGTCGTGCAAGGTAGTGTAGAGAAGCATTCACATCACTGCCACGGATCGACTTTTGAAAAGCTGATAAAACATCATAATGAGCATCACCGTCCTTATCATGAGAAAAGCTTTTCTTCTGCATACATTCTTCAGCTGTATTTAAATCGATTACGATTTTCTGTTCTTTATTCTCTGGTGTTGAAAAAGCAGCCAATTCTAAGCCGTTTAAAGCAGCTCGTAGATCTCCATTAGCACTTAATGCTAAGTGGTCAATTGCCTCTTTAGTTAACTGTAGGGGTAAATGCCCTAACCCTTCTTTTTTGTCCTGCAGAGCTTTGTTAATGGCTTCTTTTATATCTTCTATCTCCAATCGATAGAGCTCAAACAAATGACAACGGCTTCGAATTGCCGGATTGATTGAATGATAGGGGTTGCTTGTTGTGCACCCTATCATAGTTAATCGGTTGCTTTCTAAATGGGGGAGCAGAAAATCCTGCTTAGCTTTATCCAATCGGTGAACTTCGTCCAGAATAAGGACCATTGCTCCATGCATTTTTGCTTCTTCAACTACGATTTCCATATCTTTCTTCTTATCGGTAACTGCATTAAGTGTTTTATGGGGCAATTGTAAATGCTTTGCTAAAGCAGTAGCCATAGAGGTTTTGCCTGTTCCCGGCGGCCCGAATAAAATCATAGAAGCTAGTCTGTTTGCTTTAACCATTCGATTTATTGTTTTTCCTTCAGATATTAAATGTTTTTGGCCTATGATTTCTTCAATAGATGAGGGTCTCATTCGATAGGCTAAAGGTTGAACACTCATGAGGGACAGCTCCTTTACATAGGTAATCACGTTAAGCGTATGTCTAAAGCTGTTAAAATGCAAGGGACTTGCTGTTCATGCTATAATAGCGTTTGGTATAATGAGATAGGAGAGGTCAGCTATGAAGAATGATCGGTCAAGTCGCCCGAATGCCGGGTTGCGCTGGTCTTTTTTTATTGTAGGTTTAGTGGTATTAGGATTCGGAATATCGTTAACCATGCAAGTAAGAGACTTTGGTATTGGTCCATGGGATGTATTTCACTATGGTTTATATAAACAATTTGGATTAACAGTTGGTACTTGGTCAGTTATTGCAGGGATAGTGATAGTAATTTTTAGTTCAGTCGCTATAAGAAAAATCCCTCAAATAGGTACTATTTTAAATATGATTTTAATCGGTGTTTTTATTGATTTATTTAATTGGGTGCTTCCACAACCTGAATGGCTGCTATCTAAAATTATAGTGTTTATTTTAGGGACAATTATTATTGCATTAGGTATTGGATTATACGTAGCTCCTGATATGGGGGCAGGTCCAAGAGATAGTTTAATGTTAGTCTTAACCGATTGGCTGCAGTGGAAGGTCTCAACGGTACGTAACGGAATTGAAATTACTGTTGCTTTAGCAGGCTGGATGTTAGGAGGACCTGTAGGAATAGGCACAGTCTTTATTGCACTATTTCTGGGAACCTTTGTTGGTTACGCTCTTCCGTTATCAAAACAACTATTGAACTTCTTAATAAAGAAAGGTGAAGGATATGAAAATTTCTACGAAAGGTCGTTACGGCCTGACCATAATGATCGAATTAGCTAGAAAGTATGGAGATGGTCCAATTTCATTAAAACAAATTGCTAGAGACAATGAGTTATCAGAACATTATTTAGAACAGCTGATAGCTCCTTTGCGAAATGCAAGCTTAGTGAAAAGTGTACGGGGGGCTTATGGTGGATATATGCTTACAAAAGATCCCCATGAGATTACGGCTGGTGATGTTATTCGAGTACTAGAAGGTCCTATTACCCCGGTCGAAGGAATAGAAGATGAGGAGCCCGCAAAACAAGCTTTATGGAAAAGAGTGAGAGATGCTGTTAAAGACGTACTTGACACGACAACGTTAGAAGATCTTAAAGATCATGTAGATGACCAAACGCAAGATGCGTATATGTTTTATATTTAATTAGGAGGTGGAGATAATGGATTCTATTTATTTAGACCATGCAGCTACCACTCCAGTTCATCCAGAAGTCATTGATATTATGATGTCCTCATCTAAAGAATCATTCGGGAATCCCTCGAGTGTGCATATGTATGGAAGGAAATCAAGAAAACTTTTAGATGAGGCTAGAAGAACAGTGGCCAAGAGCATAAATGCAGATGAAAAAGAAATCATTTTTACTAGTGGAGGAACAGAAGCCGATAATTTAGCTGTTATTGGTACTGCTATAGCGAATCAACACAAAGGAAAACATATTATCACTACACCGATTGAACATCATGCGACATTACATGCTGTGGAATATCTAACGGCTCAAGGGTTTGAAGTTAGTTATTTACCTGTTTATGAAGACGGGCGTGTTAAATCTGAAGATCTTCACAACTTAATAAAAGAGGATACAATATTAGTTACAGTGATGATGGTAAACAATGAGACAGGTGTGATTCAGCCGATTCAGGAGCTGTCTGAAATAGTTAAGGACCATCAGGCTTATTTTCACTCAGATATTGTACAAGCTTATGGGTTATATGAGATAGATACTCAAATTCTCCCTGTCGATTTATTAGCGGTATCAAGCCATAAAATCAATGGTCCTAAAGGGACGGGTTTTCTCTATATAAGAGAAGGAACTGTCGTTCATGCTCAACAGCATGGAGGAGAACAAGAGCGTAAACGCAGAGCAGGTACAGAAAATCTCCCAAGTATAGCAGGATTTGAAAAGGCAGTTAAAATCATGGAAAATGATCGTCTGGAAAAAATAGAAATGTTCAAGCGCTATAAAGATATTTTTATAGATACACTAGAGAGCGAACAGGTGAATTTTTCTATCAATGGTACTGAAAAAATGAGTGCACCTTCGATCATTAATATTAGTTTTCCAGGGATGAATGTGGAAACTCTGCTTACGAATTTTGATCTATCTGGAATAGCCGCATCAAGCGGCAGCGCCTGTACGGCTGGGTCTGTAGAGCCTTCCCATGTTTTATCAGAAATGTATGGGACTGAAGATGAAAGAACAACAAATTCTATAAGGTTTAGCTTTGGTATAGCGAATAACGAAGAACAGTTAGTTGATGCAGCAAAGAGAATCAGTCAAATTATAAAAAGACTGAGTTAGGAGGGTGAAATAAAATGAAAGAACCTAAAAATACGCGTGTCGTAGTCGGAATGAGCGGAGGAGTTGACTCATCTGTTTCTGCTTTGCTGCTCAAGCAGCAGGGTTATGATGTTGTAGGTATATTTATGAAAAACTGGGATGACACGGATGAAAATGGTGTTTGTACAGCTACGGAAGATTATGAAGATGTCATTCGAGTGTGTAATCAGTTAGATATTCCTTATTACGCTGTGAATTTTGAGAAACAATACTGGGACAAAGTATTTACGTATTTTCTAGACGAATATAAAGCAGGACGTACACCGAATCCTGATGTAATGTGTAATAAAGAAATTAAGTTTAAAGCCTTTTTAGATCATGCTTTAGCTTTAGGAGCTGATTATTTAGCTACGGGACACTACGCTCAAGTCCGAAAAGTTGACGGCTCCTACGAAATGCTTCGCGGCATTGATGACAACAAAGATCAAACTTATTTTTTAAATCAATTGACTCAAGACGTACTTGCTAAAGTAATGTTTCCATTAGGTCACTTAGAGAAAAAAGAAGTTCGACGACTTGCGGAAGAACATGACCTAGCAACAGCTAAAAAGAAAGACTCCACTGGTATTTGTTTTATAGGAGAGCGTAATTTTAAAGAATTTTTAAGCGAATATATTCCAGCTCAGCCTGGAGAAATGCAGACTCTTGAGGGTGAAGTGAAAGGGCAGCATGATGGCTTAATGTACTACACTTTAGGTCAGCGTCAAGGTTTAGGCATCGGTGGAGCAGGAGAGCCGTGGTTTGTTGTTGGGAAAAATGTGAAAGAGAACATTCTTTATGTAGGTCAAGGATACCATCATGAAGCGCTATATTCTGATGGTTTAATCGCAGCCAATATGAACTGGGCGAAAGGGGAAATTCCTGAATGTCCGTTTGAATGTACAGCTAAATTCCGTTATCGTCAAGACGACAGTCCAGTAACTGTGGTACCAAACGGTGATGGCACCTATAATGTTCAGTTTCATGAATGCGAACGAGCTGTTACACCTGGTCAAGCGGTTGTGTTTTATGATGGAGAAGTATGCCTTGGCGGGGGTACCATTGATCAAGTAGTAAAAGAAAATAAAACGCTCGATTATGTAGGATAAAATAATTCAACTAAGCCATGTCCATTATGTTATGGGCATGGCTGTTTTAAGTAGGAGGAGACCAATGAATAAACTAGAAAAAGCTATTGAACTTATGCAAAATCAAAAATTTGAAGAAGCGACAAAGCTGTTTACTGAATCGATCGAAGAAAACCCAAAAGAGCCTGTTGGGTATATTAATTTTGGAAATTTATTAATGCATTTAAATGAATTTGAACGAGCTGAACGCTTTTATAATAAGGCGATCGAATTAGATGATACTGCGGCGACGGCTTATTACGGATTAGGTACTGTATATTATGAACAGGAAAATTTCACTAAAGCGCAAAACGAATTTTTGCAAGCTATAGAAAAAGGCCTGGACCAAGCAGATGCTTACTTTATGCTAGGCATGACGTTCGTTCATCAAGAGTATGTTAAATTAGCACTTCCTTATTTATTACGTGCAGTAGAACTGGATCCAGATGATGTAGATATACAGTTTCAATACGGACTATGCTTAGCGCAAAATGGACAAATTGAAGGTGCTGAAGAAACGATGAAGACTGTGCTACAATTAGAAGAAAACCATAGTGATGCTTACTACAATTTAGGCGTAGCCGCCTTGCATAAAGAAGACGCTGCCCTGGCTCTTGATTATTTTGATAAAGCTCTAGAATGTAATAAGGATCATATGCTGGCCTCTCATGGAAAAGCTAAAATCGAGCAAGCTTTAAATGGTGAATAACAAAAAAGGAGAAGCTTGAAAATGGAAGAACGAACGCTTTTTTCTGATACAACTGAAAATGAAACACCTTTTGTGAAGGGTGAATTGAACCGGATGATCTTCCATAATGAAGCAGAGCACTTCTCGATCGCTTCAATACACGTCATTGAAACAAACGAAGATTTCTCGGAAAAAAGCTTAGTAATCAAAGGTCATTTTCCTCCTTTAGAAGACGGTGAAACTTATTACTTCCAAGGCGATTTTCAAGAACATAAAAAGTTCGGTAAGCAGTATCAAGTAGAATTCTATCAGCGCATTATGCCTGAAACAAAAGAAGGTCTTGTTGTTTACTTATCTAGTGATTTATTTCATGGTATAGGTAAGAAAACAGCAGAGCGCATTGTAGAAGAGCTGGGAGAGCAGGCGATTTCTAAAATCCTTCAAGAACCTGAAGTGCTAGATCGGATTCCTAAGCTGGCGAAAGAAAAGAAACAGCAGCTTATCGATTCTCTTAAAGAACATCAGGGATTTGAACATGTTATGATTCAGCTTAATAAATATGGATTTGGTTTAAAGCTTTCTCAAAAGATATACGAAGCTTTTAAAGATCAAACTTTAGCTATAATCGAAGAAGACCCTTATCAGCTTGTTTTTAATGTAGAAGGCTTTGGTTTTCATCGGGCAGATGAAATGGCTAAAGTGCAAGAGTTACCTGAGGATCACCCCACCCGGATTCGTGCCGCTTGTCTATACATTTTGCAGCAAAGTTTATCCGCTGGCCATGTTTATTTACCGACGGAGAATTGTTTACTGCAAGTGGATGGACTTTTAAATGGCGGAAACTCACAAGGGATTACATTTGATGAATTATCTAAGCAAATCCTAGAGTTAGCAGAAGAACGGTTTGTTTTTATTGAGGAGGAAAGAGTCTATTTGCCTTCTCTTTATCACGCAGAAAACGGTTTTTGTCATCAGTTAGAACGAATTACTGAGAATGAAGTAGAAGAAGAGTACACCCAGGCAGATTTATTGAAAATAATTGGGGATTTAGAAGAGCAGGAAACGATGAGTTACGGTGAAGATCAATTCCGAGCGATCGAAAAAGCACTGCATTCTCAGGTGATGATATTAACAGGAGGACCTGGTACAGGAAAGACTACGGTAATTAAAGGGATCATCCAAGCTTACGCTAAGCTGAATGATACTTCTACTGACCCGGGGGATTATGAACAAGGCGAACCTTTTCCATTTGTGTTGGCTGCGCCTACAGGACGAGCCGCAAAACGAATGACAGAATCAACCGGGCTACCTTCCAGTACGATTCATCGCTTACTAGGGTGGGATGGTCATCAGAGCTTTGACAAGAATCAAAATAATCAATTGGAGGGAAAAGTACTCATCATCGATGAATTCTCCATGGTTGATATTTGGTTAGCTAATCAATTGTTTAGAGCCATTCCTCAAGGTATGCAAGTATTGATTGTTGGTGATGAAGATCAACTTCCTTCAGTTGGGCCTGGGCAAGTGTTGACGGATATTATTAGATCTGAATATGTTCCTTCTGTTCAGTTAACTGAGGTATATCGTCAAAAAGAAGGTTCAAGAATTATTCAGTTGGCTCATGAAATAAAAAATAATGAGTGCAAAGCAAGTTCTCTTCGAAAGGATAAGGATTTCAACTTTATTTCAGCAGGAGAGCAGCAGGTGAAAAGTTTAGTAACAAGTATTGTACAAAAGGCAATAGAAAAAGGAATTGAATTAAGAGAAGTGCAAGTACTCGCACCAATGTACCGTACTGAAGTAGGAATCCATAAGCTCAATGAAGAGATTCAGAAAGCAGTCAATCCAAAAAGTAAACAAAAAAGAGATTTGGTTTATAAAGAAATCACTTATCGGAAAGGCGATAAAGTGATCCAATTAGTCAACCAGCCAGAGGATCATGTGTTTAATGGGGATATTGGTGAAATTGTAGCTATTTTTCGAGCGGAAGAGAACGTAGATCAGGTCGAACAAGTAGTAGTGGAGTATGATGGGAAAGAAGTCGTTTACCCAAAAAAGGATTTAAATAACATCATGCACGCGTATTGTACATCTATTCATAAATCTCAAGGCAGTGAATTCTCAGTTGTTATTCTACCTGTTGTGCGAGGATTTAAGAGGATGCTGAGAAAAAACCTATTATATACAGCTATCACCAGGTCAAAGCATTCACTAATAATTTGTGGAGATGAACGAGCTTTCCTTGAAGGTGTGCAAACAACGGACACGAACTTAAGGTTCACTGCGTTAGCTGAGAAGCTGCAGTCAGATGCGGTTCCTCAGGTTATGGAGGACGAGGAAGAAGCGGAACTATCACCTTATGATTTTATGTAAGGTATAAATTAACATTTTCAGGGACAGACTAGCAGGAAAAAGGAGTCTGACCTATGAAATGTCCAAACTGTGATAGTAAAAACCTCGGACGCATTGGAAATGATCATTATTACTGCTGGAATTGTTGTTTGGAGCTTTCCGTGGAAAAAGGCAAAATTAATATAAATCAGATAGAAGAAGATGGCAGTTTAAGTTCTTTGAATGATATTTTCTATCAATCTGGATCATAATGAATAAGCGAATTATCAAGTGGGGAATACGTTTATCCATCTTTTTCGCTGTTTTACTAATGTTGCTTTTTTTAGCATGGCTGTTTCCTCATTATGATCACGTTGTAGTGTTAATAGGAAGGATTTTTCTGCCTTTTATTATTGCCATTGTTTTAGCTATGCTGCTTCATCCTCTCGTACGATATTTAGAAGAGTTAGGATTAAAAAGGTCCATTTCAATTCTGCTTATTTTTCTAGCTTTTTTCCTGCTCGTGGGTTATGGAGTATATCGCGGATACCCCCACTTAGTTCAGCAAATCAAACTATTAAATGAGCAACTGCCAAACTTAATAGAAGCTTACGAGAACTGGACTAAAGAAATGTATGAACAAACAGAACGTTTTCCAGACGGCATCCACGAACGTTTAGAAGAGAGCTTTGCCAAGCTGGAATCTTGGATGAATGCAAGGTTAATGGCTATTATCGCTGGTATGTCCGGCATATTTAATGTGATTGTACTTGTAGCCGTTATCCCTGTAATGACTTTTTATTTCTTAAAAGACCACCACTCCATAATGAACGCTATGCTCTGTCTTATTCCAAGAAAGTGGAAGAGGGAAACCGTTCACTTAACGAAGAAACTCAATCAATCACTAGGTGGTTATATAAGAGGTCAATTATTAATTAGTTTGTTTGTAGGAGTTTTAGCGACGTTAGGCTTTTGGACAGCTGGATTACCTTATCCTCTTGTACTAGGTGTTGTCGCCGGCATAACTAATATTATCCCTTACTTTGGGCCTCTTATTGGTGCTGTGCCAGCACTTATTGTAGCAATTACTTTATCCATTAAAACCTTAATCATTACAGTTATTGCTATTGTGGTTATTCAGCTCATTGAAGGGAATTTATTGTCCCCCTATATTATGGGGAAAAGCATTCACACTCACCCCCTCCTCATTATCTTTGCTTTGTTAGCTGGGGGTGAGCTTGCAGGAATTACGGGAATGGTAGTGGCTGTACCTGTATTAACCTGCCTGAAAGTAATAATTGAAGAATTTTATCAAGCACGGATGAACATTGACAGATAAGCGCAAATTATCTATAATGACGCTATCCATTACTATATGAACGTTTATCAATACGATGAAGGAAATAAGTAAACAAGAGGCGGATTAAAGAGAAATTTCTCCACAGGCTGAAAGAGAAATAATCTAGCTTTGTTGAAAGCTATTCCAGAGTGCGGTTAATCACCGCCGGTTTTACGTACCGTTACTTACGTCTAAGGTGATAGACGCTGAATGTCTATAATCAGGGTGGTACCGCGGATTACAATCCCGTCCCTGCCAATGTGCAGGGACGGGATATTTTTGTTCATATAAAGATAGATCAATTAATGAAGGAGGCAATTTAGGTGAAATCATTAACTTCAGCAGATGTAAGACAAATGTTTTTAGATTTTTTTAAAGAAAAAGGGCACAGTGTTGAACCTAGTGCATCACTCGTTCCTCATGAAGACCCTTCCTTATTATGGATTAATAGCGGGGTTGCCACATTAAAGAAATATTTTGACGGAAGAGTTATCCCGGAGAATCCGAGGATTGTAAATGCGCAAAAATCAATTCGTACCAATGATATTGAAAATGTAGGCTTTACAGCTAGACACCATACTTTCTTTGAAATGTTAGGGAATTTCTCTATCGGAAATTACTTTAAAGAGGAAGCAATTGAGTGGGGGTGGGAATTTCTAACTAGTGATGATTGGATTGGATTTGATGCTGAAAAGCTCTCAGTAACGGTTCATCCTGAAGATGATGAAGCCTATGCTATTTGGAGAGATAAAATCGGCGTACCAGAACAACGCATTATTCGTCTGGAGGAAAATTTTTGGGATATTGGTGAAGGGCCGAGTGGACCGAACACAGAGATCTTCTATGATCGTGGAGAGAAGTATGGGAATGACCCTCAAGATTCTGAACTTTATCCTGGTGGAGAGAATGAACGATACCTTGAGATATGGAATTTAGTTTTCTCCCAGTTCAATCATAATCCAGATGATACGTATACGCCTCTACCTAAGAAAAACATTGATACAGGAATGGGACTTGAACGTATGGTGTGTGTCATTCAAGACACGCCTACTAATTTCGAAACCGACCTATTCCTACCTATTATTAAAGCTACTGAAGCTATTTCTGGACGTAAGTATGAGGAAGATGTGCAGCAAGATGCAGCGTTTAAAGTAATTGCCGATCATATGCGAACGGTAAGCTTTGCTGTTAGTGATGGAGCTCTACCATCCAATGAAGGAAGAGGTTACGTACTGCGACGCCTGCTGCGACGTGCAATTCGTTTTGCTAAACAAATTGGGATTGATGAGCCGTTTATGTACAAGCTAGTACCAGAAGTAGCTGAAATTATGAATGACTTCTATCCAGATATACAAAAGAAACAGGACTTTATTCAAAACGTTATTAAAACAGAAGAAGAGCGGTTCCATGAAACTTTAAATGAAGGTCTGGCCATATTGTCTACAATAATGAAAGAAGAAACCAAAAAAGGGAGCAATATTTTTCCAGGTAAAGAAGTATTCCGATTATATGACACTTTTGGATTCCCGAAAGAGTTAACAGAAGAGTACGTATCAGAAGCTGGTTTTACGATTGATGAAGAAGGCTTTCAGGAAGAAATGAAGAAACAGCGTGAACGAGCAAGAAGTGCACGACAAAAGTCTGACAGTATGCAAGTTCAAACTGGAGTCTTAGGCGATGTGCAGGTCGCAAGTGAGTTCGTTGGGTATGACCGCTTGAAGGCAGAAGGTCGAGTAGTCGAATTGATTCTCGATAATCAAATAAGCGGTTCTGCAAGTGAGGGTGAGACTGTTTATTTCTTCTTGGATTACACTCCTTTCTATGCTGAAAGCGGAGGTCAAATTGCAGATAAAGGGATTGTGCAAAGCGAACAAGCGGTTTTGGAAGTAACAAACGTGCAAACAGCACCGAATGGACAACACATGCATGAAGCGTATGTAAAAGAAGGAACGGTTCATAAAGGAGACCATGTTAAAGCTTCTGTCTATCAAGAAACACGTTCTTATATCGTTAAAAATCATACGGCCACTCATTTGTTACATCAAGCACTAAAGGATGTTCTAGGAGAGCATGTCAATCAAGCTGGTTCTTTAGTATCGCCTGAGCGTCTTCGTTTTGATTTCTCACATTTCAGCTCCCTTAGTGAAGAAGAGTTAAACCAAATTGAAAGAATTGTAAACGAGAAAATCTGGGAGTCGCTCGCGGTAGTTATTGAACATAGCAGTATTGAAGAAGCAAAAGAAAAGGGCGCAATGGCTCTTTTCGGTGAGAAATACGGAGCGCAAGTACGAGTGGTTCAAGTTGGAGATTATAGTTTAGAACTTTGTGGGGGCTGCCACGTTTCTAATACAGCTGAAATAGGAGTATTCAAGGTAGTAAGTGAAGCAGGAATAGGAGCTGGAACAAGGAGGATTGAAGCAGTAACCGGTAAAGGTGCATATGAGTATATGAGTCAAAAAGAATCGGTTCTAAAGGAAGCTGGTTATTTGCTGAAAACTAGACCAGAACTAATCCCAGAAAGAGTTCAATCACTTTATCAAGAAATAAAAGAACTTCAACGGGAAAATGATTCTCTGGCTTCAAAACTTTCCAATATGGAAGCTTCATCGATTCTACACGATGTAGAAGAAGTTAATGGCGTAAATGTTCTCGCGAAACAAGTTGATGTAAAAGATATGAACTCACTACGAACGATGATGGATGACCTAAAACAGCAAGTTAATTCAGGAATTCTATTGTTAGCTGCAACCAACGGTGAGAAAGTTCAACTAATTGCAGGGGTATCTAAAGACTTAATTGACAAAGGCTATCATGCAGGTAACCTAATCAAACAAGCTGCCTCGATTTGCGGAGGCGGTGGGGGCGGCCGTCCAGATATGGCCCAAGCTGGAGGGAAAGATTCCTCTAAAATCTCAGAAGCCCTAGAATACGCTAAAGAATACGTTAAGCAACATGCCTAGTTTTTACAAAAGGTAGAAACTAGGTATATAATAGAACAAAGACTAATTCGGGCGAGGTGACAAATGATGAGTTCAATGGACAAAACAATGCGCTTTAATTTCTCAGAAGAACCATTTGACGAAGATGTAAGAACCCTGTTACTTTCTGTTCACAATTCACTGCAGGAAAAAGGTTACAACCCAATCAATCAAATTGTAGGGTATTTGCTTTCCGGCGATCCGGCTTATATTCCGCGTCATAACGATGCAAGGAACCTAATTCGAAAGATGGAAAGAGACGAACTAATCGAAGAGTTAGTTAAATTTTATTTAGAACATAATAAAGAGGATAGTTAATGAAGAAACTAGGACTGGACGTGGGGGAAAAAACGATTGGTCTTGCCATCTCTGATGCACTTGGCTGGACAGCTCAAGGGCTGACTACGCTAAAATGGGACGAGAACAATTATACGACAGCCAAAGAGCCTCTACGCAAGGTTATCGAGGAGAACGACATCATTGAAGCAGTCGTAGGATTGCCAAGAAACATGAACGGAACAATCGGTCCTAGAGGTGAGGCAAGTCAAAGGTTTGGAAAATGGCTTGAAAAGGAATTTAAAGTTAGTGTGCGATATTGGGACGAACGTCTCACCACTATGGCTGCAGAACGAGTATTGCTGGACGCTGATGTAAGCAGGCAAAAGCGAAAGAAAGTTATTGATAAAATGGCTGCAGTTATCATATTGCAAAGCTATTTGGATGCAAAACAATAAAGGAGGCCACCACATGGCACTAGAAAAAGAAGAGAGAATTATTATCCCGGACGAAAACGGAGAAGAACATTTATTTGAAGTTTTATTCACTTTTGATGTAGAACAAACAGAACAGTCTTATATTGCTGTCGTACCGGCAGAACAAAAAGAAGGCGATGAGGTTGAAGTTTTCGCTTTTAGATATGAAGAAAAAGGGAACGAAGAAGACGATTTAGCGCTCTATCAGATTGAATCAGACGAAGAGTGGGAAATGGTTGAAGAGATGTTAAACACTCTAACTGAAGAGGATCTAACATAAAAATCATTTAAGACTTGCAGTAATTTTACTGCAAGTCTTTTTTAATCCGCATTTTTTAATAAAGAATTAACAATTACCACGAAAACGTGAAATATGTCTAAATTCATAGAAAAAAGCTCATAATTTGTAGTATAATGAATCGGGCGGAAGGAGGAGCTTGGGTGTCAGATTTTAAGAAAAGTTACAAAGAAAAATTAAAAAAACGAAGCGAAGAAGCGAGTACAGTTCGGAAAATAGTCACTATCGTTTTGGCCGTAATAGCTGTTTTACTTATCATCGCTCTAATTTCAGGCTATTTATATATTAAGTCATCCTTACAGCCTGTGGATCCTGACGATGAATCCCAAATCAACGTAGAAGTCCCTATTGGATCATCTACATCTCAAATAGCGAGTATTTTGAAAGATAATGATGTAATAAAAAACGAGTTGATCTTTAGGTTTTACACAAAGTTTAAAAATGAAACTGGTTTTCAAGCAGGCGATTACAGCTTCACAGCATCTATGACATTAGATGAAATAATTGAGTCTTTAAAAACTGGAAAAATTGTAAAAGAACCAACTGTAAGAGTTACCATTCCTGAAGGGCGGAATTTAGAACAAATAGCTGAATTATATGCCGAGGAATTCGATTTTACAAAAGAAGAATTTTTAGAACAAGCAAATGATGAAGAGTACATTAATCAATTAATAGAAGATTATCCTGCTATATTGAGTGATGAAGTACTTAACGAGGATATACGCTATCCTCTCGAAGGCTATTTGTTTGCCACCACCTATGACTATTTTGTAGAAGATCCCACAATTGAACAAATTATTGAAGAAATGATTTCAAGAACAGAAGCGACTGTAGTAGAAAGAAGTGAAGAGATTGAAGAAAGCGACTTGACGATTCACGAGATATTAACTATGGCTTCCTTAGTAGAAAACGAAGCCCCTAATGAAGATAGCCGTAAAGATATTGCTGGAGTTTTCTATAATCGACTGGATGAAGATATGATGCTGCAAACGGATCCTACAGTTCTTTATGCCCTTGGAGAACATAAAGACCGGGTGTTGTTTGAGGATCTTGAAGTTGATTCTCCTTACAATACGTATCAAAATGAAGGGCTGCCGGTTGGTCCAATTTCAAGCTTTAATGCGAATTCATTGGAAGCAACAATAAACCCGTCAGATAATGATTATTTGTACTTCCTGGCTAATAGTGAAGGTGAAATTTTCTATGCTGAGGATTTTGAGGAACACAAAAAGCTTAGAGAAGAACATATTGATAATAATAATGAAGATACGCCTTTACCTGACGATACACCTGAATAATTTTTCAAGGAATGCGAACAACTTCTCGCATTCCTTCTTTTTTTTATGTTAAAATAATAGGGTTGTAAAGCGATGTAGATGATAGAAAGGAGTCAGTATTTGTGAAAAATGAAGAATATTTACAATCTTTACTGCCCCCTGTTTCAAAAGAGATAAAAGATCTAGAAATATACGCAGCTAAACATAAAATACCCATCATGGAACCTTTAGGAATTGATTTTCTAATGCAGCTTATTCGAATTCATAAACCACGTAAAATCCTTGAAATTGGGACTGCCATTGGTTATTCTGCTTTAAGAATGCTAGAAGCTTATCAGAAAGCAGAGATCATAACCATTGAACGTGACTCTGTCCGTTATGAAGAAGCAAAAAAGAACTTTAACACTTTTGACAAGGAAAAACAAATTCATTTAATTCATGGCGATGCATTAGATGTAAAAGATGAAGTGGTTAATTCTGGATTATTTGATCTGATTTTTATAGATGCGGCAAAAGGAAAATATGAAGAATTTTTTAATTTATATGCTCCTCTCTTAAAAGACAGTGGCATTATTGTGTCTGATAACGTGTTGTTTAAAGGGGCAGTTGCGCATCCTGAGGAGGCACCTGAACGTTTACAAAAGTTAGCTTGTAAAGTACGTACCTTTAATCAATTACTAAAAGATAACAATTATTATCATACTTCTATAGTTCCTATTGGTGATGGAGTAGCAATAACAGTAAAAGCATAAATACAGAGATGGTGAAAGGAGAACCATAACATGAAAGATAAACCTGTAGTAATTGGAGTAGCTGGGGGAACGGGGTCAGGGAAAACGAGTGTAACCCGCTCAATTATTCAAAGATTTACAGATAAGACAATTTTGATGTTGGAACAGGATTATTATTATAAAGATCAAAGTCACCTCCCGTTAGAGGAAAGGTTAAAAACAAATTATGACCATCCTCTCGCTTTTGATAATGATTTATTAATTGATCATTTAAAGCAGCTTATTAATGAGCAACAAGTACAGAAGCCTGTATACGATTATAAAATCCATACACGTTCAAACGAAACGGTAGTAGTAGAACCAAAAGAGGTTATAATTGTGGAAGGAATTCTTGTTCTAGAGGATGAGCGGTTACGAGATCTTATGGATATTAAAGTATTCGTTGATACCGATGCCGATGTAAGAATTATTAGACGTATGATGAGGGATATTAATGAACGAGGAAGAACGTTAGATTCGGTCATTGATCAATATATAAATGTAGTACGTCCGATGCATTTGCAATTTGTTGAACCAACAAAACGTTATTCTGATATTATTATTCCTGAAGGTGGACAGAATCATGTGGCTATTGATTTAATGGCAACAAAGATTCAAACAGTGCTTCGTGAAAAAGGTCAGAAATTAAGCAAATAAAATAGTTGAAAAGTTTTAAAAAATCTGGCATAGTTTTTGATAGTAGTTCTAGATACCCTGACGCATGTATACATTATATTAATTCCGATCCACCCTCAGCATGTAATTATATTAGATATAAGTGTACAAGCAGTTTATGGACAAAAAGTACGACTACTCATCAAAGTCCAAATTGGAGTAAATAATTCAGAGGGATCAAACCCTGAATACAATCAATTAACATTGTCGGATAGAAGGAGCGTGTTGGTATGGCCCAAGAAAAAAGCTTTTACATGACAGAAGAAGGCAAAACAAAACTAGAACAAGAACTAGAATATTTGAAAAATGAAAAAAGAAAAGAAGTTGTAGAGCGTATTAAAATTGCACGTGGATTTGGAGATCTCTCTGAAAACTCAGAATACGATGCCGCCAAAGATGAACAAGCTTTTGTGGAATCTCGTATTCAATCCGTTGAGAATATGATTCGCAATGCTGTTATTATTGAAAGTGATAATGATAACCCTGATCGTGTTTCTATGGGTAAATCAGTTACATTTCAAGAACTTCCTGATGGAGATGAAGAAACCTACACCATTGTAGGTAGTGCGGAAGCGGATCCGTTTGAAGGGAAAATTTCAAACGATTCCCCAATGGCACAAAGCCTTATTGGTCATGAAGTAGGAGATAAAGTGACAGTAGCTACACCAGGTGGAGAAATTAACGTGAAGATTATTACAGTTACTTTACAGTAAGGACAGGGGGTGAGCCCCTGTCTTTTCTATTTGATTATATATTAAACCGTCTAAGGTTGGATGAACGCTACGAATGAACTATAATGAATTTTATAGAGGAGAGGATTAAGAAATGAAAAATAATCATACGCGATCATCAAGATCCGGCAGATTTGAAAAAAGAAACAAAACAAAAAAAATCACGCTTATATTAACTGCCGCAGCAGTAATATTGCTTATGGTATATATAGGTTTGTTTACTTTTACCGGAGGAAGTGGACCGCAGTCTGAAGACACAGCAACTCAATCTGAAAATGAAGAACAGAATGAAGAAAATAGTACCGAAGATTCAGAAGAAAGTGAAGAAGATAGCCAGGAATTAGAAGTGAAAGAAAAAGAAAAGGAAGAAAAAGAAAAAGAAGAAAAAGAAAGTTCTGATGAAGAGGAAGAAAACGAAAACGAGGAAGAAGAATCTTCAGAGGAAGAAGACGATAATCGGGAAGTAGAGGAAGGTTCTGAAGAGAACGTGGACCGTGTAATTACACAGGACTGGGACCCCGTTGGGACTGAACAAGATACTTCAGGGAATCATACAACTACTTTCCAACAAGGTTCTCAAGATTGGAATGAAATAATAAAAGCTGCAAGCGTAGCAACAGGTGTGGATTCTGCAAACATGATTGAGTGGCGAGTAGAGAATGCCGGCAATGAAAGAGTCAATGCAGTCATTTCTGAAAAATCACAGGATCCCGTTTACAGAGTATTAATTGAGTGGGTAGATGGCGAAGGTTATCGTCCTGTTCAAGTTGAAGAATTGAATAATAATCCTTATAACTAGGGGTTCAGATGTGGAAGGGGAAGACGTGAAATGGCAATTGGAATAATTGGGGCTATGGATGAAGAAATCGAATTACTAAAAAGTAAAATGAAAGTAAGAGAAGTACACCACGCCGCTGATAGTGTCTTTATAGAAGGAGAACTGCATAATCATTCTGTGGTTTTATTGAAATCAGGAATCGGAAAAGTGAACGCTGCAATCGCTACAACTATATTACATGAACGTTTTTCGATCAATCGTGTGATTAATACTGGTTCTGCCGGTGGATTCGCTAAAGATCTAGAAGTCGGGGATGTTGTAATATCTTCTTTAGTCACACATCATGATGTAGATGTCACAGCCTTTAAATATGAATATGGTCAAGTCCCGGGGCTGCCAGCTATGTATCCTGCAAATAAGGATTTAATTGAGCTGGCTATGAAGGCAGTTAAAACAACGGATGCGAAAGCAAAAAGAGGTATTATAGCGACAGGTGACTCTTTCATGCAAGAAGAGAGCCGGGTGAACTTTGTGCGTGGAAAATTTCCAGAAATGATTGCAGCTGAAATGGAGGCTGCTGCGATTGCTCAAGTTTGTTATAAATATGAAACACCGTTTGTTGTGATACGCGCGCTCTCTGATATTGCTGGAAAAGAATCATCCATTTCATTTGATCAGTTCTTGCCTAAAGCAGCAAACAATGCAGCAAATATGATTCTAAGCATGTTAGATGAAATAGAGTAGTAGAAATTACCATCAGGTATCATCCCGCTGCTATGTTACAATCAGTAACGTACAGGAGGTGGGTTAATGGATTCTAACAAGCAATTAGAAAAGAAGTTGGCAGACTACCGACGCTTTACGTTGACTCTCCTTATTCTAAGTGGATATATGTACGTTGGAGTCATCATTAGCTTATATGAATACAAGACCAACGCATATTATTATCTATTTGCAGTTATAGCAGTCTTATTAATTACTGCTTTTATTTTTATAAAAAAAATAAATCACTGGCAACGAAAGCTGGGAGAAGAATAACGAGAGCCACTGCAAAAACGCAGTGGCTTTTATTTTGGGGAAGTCTACGACGAATTCCCATATTTGCTTTGTTTGTAAAACTCATGAAATATCTTCATTAGAGCTCTTTTCTCTATTCGTGATACATAACTTCTAGAAATACCTAACTCTTTTGCTATTTCTCGCTGTGTTTTTTCGTCTTCATCATTTAATCCGTAACGAAAAACAATAACTTCTTTTTCTCGGTCATCAAGTACAGTAATATACTTTTTAATTTGCTCAATCTCCATATGAAGCTGAATTTCTTCTACAATATCAACAACATCTGCTTGCAAGATATCGAGCAGATTTAATTCATTACCTTCTTTATCATGACCGATTGGATCTTGCAAAGAGATGTCTTTATTCATCTTTTTTGTGGAACGAAGATGCATTAATATTTCATTTTCGATACATCTCGCTGCATAAGTAGCCAGTTTAGTCCCTTTCCCAGTAGAATAGCTTTCAATTCCCTTAATCAAGCCAATTGTCCCGATAGAAATCAAATCTTCGAAATCTTCTTTCGTGTTTTCAAACTTTTTTACGATATGAGCAACAAGTCTTAAATTATGTTCAATTAGTTTATCTCTTGCATCTTTGCTTCCTTCTTTCATCAATTGCAGTTGTTTCGCTTCTTCTTCTTTAGGTAAAGGGTTTGGAAAAGCTTGATTCTTCACATACGAGACAAAAAATAAAGCTTCCTTAAAAAAATATAGAATTGAAGCAATTAAGCTGCTCAAACGCACACACCTCCTTGGATTTTGGGCATCTGCCTATGACAAGTGTATGTGGGTTTAAGCTCTCTCGTGCCTGTACGAAGCCAAATAAAAAAGCAGCCGTTGAAAGGCTGCTTACTTACTTGTTTCTTTAGTTTGCTGATAGACGTCTTTATGTTCATTGTTGATACTTTTATCCCATAATTGAACCCCGCTTCGATAAGCGGCTCTGCCAATCATATGCCCGGATACAGGAGCAGTTAATAAGATAAAAAAGATTCCTAAGAGAAGTTTTCCACTGACCACCCCGTGCTCTACATACATAAAGAGGAAAGCACCAATTAAAATTCCAGCAACCCCTAGTGTAGAGCTCTTAGTAGCCGCGTGAAGACGTGTGTAAACGTCCGGGAACCTTAATACCCCAAGTGAGCCTGAAATAAGAAAGAAGGTGCCTAGAAGCAGGGATATACAAATGAGCAAATCAAAGATGATACTAATCCATGTCCCGTTCAATAATAACACCCTTTTCTAAGAATTTTGCCAATGCAATTGTACCAATAAATAGTAATATCCCGATTAAAAGAATTACATCATTAAACTGTGTGGAGACAAGCAAAATGGCGATAACTCCCGCTAAAGCCATAATATTAACTCCAATGACATCCAGAGCAACAGCTCGATCTGGATTAGTAGGTCCTTTTATTGCTCTATAGAGTAAAATCATTACAGAAAGGGAGACACCTATAATGGCAATTGTGGCCGAAATATCGATCAATGTCTTTGTGAAGCTAACGGACTCTTCCATTATCGGGTCACCTCCATAATGGCTTTTTCAAAAGTTTCTTTTATATCCTTGATAGATTGTTCCACATCAGGAACATCCATAGCGTGAATATATATTTTAGAATAATCCTCACTTATTTCTAGTGATAATGTACCAGGCGTTAAAGATATTAAATTTGCAAGTAATGTAATTTCCCAGTTGCTTTTAAGATCAATCGGTAAAGCGAAAATACCTGGTTGTATATTTAGATTAGGCTTGTAGGCCAGCTTCACGATATCTATGTTTGATAACAAAAGTTCTCGGACAAATAACATAATGAGTTTTACTACACTGAACACCCTCTTAATATAGAAAGTATCAGGTATAAAACGCTGGAGTACAAACAGCATTAGAATCCCAATAATATAGCCCACTAAAAATGAAGTGAAGTTATATGTCTCGCTTAAAAACATCCACATTACTGCAATAATAATATTGAGCAAAATTTGAAATGGCATGAAATAGTCTACTCCTTTATCACAGAATCGATATACATTTGCGGATCCATTAAATATTCTCCCATCCATTCCACAGGAGGATAAAACCATTCAGCCCCAACACCTAACAGTACAGTGATTGAGAGAAGAACAGCGATCGGCCATATCATCTTGCCGGCAGCGGCGCTGCGTTCAGGGTGTGGCGGAGCATCTGTCTTTTCTCCCCAAAACCCTCTGATAAAAATGCGGATCATAGAGAATAAAATAAGCAGACTTGATACAAGTGAAGCAATAACAACCATAATTTCTTCGTTGGCTAAACCACCTTGAATAAGAAGCAGCTTTCCTACAAAACCACTAAATGGTGGAATACCCGCCAATACTAATGTGGAAACAAACATGAACCATCCAAGCGTAGGATAGTGGTGAATAAGGCCATTCATTTTTCTTAAATCAGATGTTCCAGCAACATAGGCGATAGCGCCAACCAGAAGGAATAGAGCTCCTTTAATAACCATGTCATTTATTAAATAATAGATTGTACCACTTAGTGATACTTCAGAGAAGATGCCGATACCCATCATCATAAATCCAACAGCCGGGATGATATTATAAGCTACAATGAGTTTAATATTATGAGTGGATAAAGCACCGATAACTCCAAAAATCATGGTAAAGGCTGCAAGGTAGATGAAAATTGTATGAGTGATATCTACTTCGCCTACAAAGATAAGGGTAAATACTCTTAAAATGGAATAAATACCGACTTTGGTAAGCAGCGCACCAAATAAAGCTGACACTACCGGATTGGGTACAATGTAAGGTCTTGGCAGCCAATAGTATAATGGGAAAACGGCAGCTTTAGTAGCAAACACAAAAAAGAACAATATCGCAATCGTTGTAAGTACACCTTGTTGTTCAACTTCCTGAACTCGTTGAGATACTTGAGCCATATTTACTGAACCTACCACCGAATAAAGAAAAGCGATGGTTGTAACAAACAACATAGATGAAAAAAGATTGATCAGCACATACTTTAAAGATTCCCGAAGCTGTGCTTTTCCGTTACCTAATACAATAAGTCCATAAGATGCCATGAGAAGAACTTCAAAGAAAACAAAAAGGTTAAATAAGTCACCTGTTAGAAAGGCTCCGCTGACACCTGAAATGAGCATAAAGAAAAAACTGTAGAAGTAAAACGATTCCTGTTGTTCAGTTAAGGATTTAGGTGCGTAAAACACACATGCAGTAGCTATTATATTAGTAGTTAATACTAACGTTAAAGCTAATAGATCTCCTACAATTACAATTCCAAATGGTGCCTCGTAGCTGCCAGTTTCTAACACAACCGTGCCGTGAATAGAAACCAAGTATAACACAACACCAGCTAAAACTAAGTTAAGAACAGCAAAAACCTGCGATAGAGGTCGCACTATTCGTTTTTTATTGTTTAGAAAAGCTGCAATAATTCCCGCGATTAACGGCCATATAATCGTTAAAGCTAATAAATTACTCATAGTCGTTACCCCTCAGTTGCTCCATATTGTCTGTGCCATTTATCTTTGCAGCTCTGTAAGCTAATACGAGCAGCAGGCTTGTCACCCCAAAACTGATAACGATGGACGTAAGAATTAAAGCTTGAGGAAGAGGGTCAGTATACTGTTCAATTCCATCCGTTAATATAGGAGGCGCCCCTCTTTTTAATTCTCCCATCGTTAATATAAATAAGTGAGCCCCATGAGAAATTAGGGCGGTACCTATCACAATTCGGAGCAGTTGTTTTTGGAGGAGGTTATAAACGCCGGTCATAAATAATATTCCGGCAAGAGCGGCCATAACTAATTCCATGTTTTACTCCTCCTTTTTCTTTCCGCGTAATCGAATTAATGAAAAGATCGCCATCGCTGCAATACCTAGTACAGCAATTTCAAATAACGTATCTAATCCACGAAAGTCCACTAGTATGACGTTTACAATATTATCTCCGCCACCTAATTTATAGGAATTATCTACGAAATAACTCGACATTGCTTCAAACATCTTGGAACTGTGAGAAGAAATGGCAACCATTGTCATTAATAACCCGAACGCAACAGAAATAATAATGTTAAGAGATTTCGTTATTGAAGATTCGTTAGTTTTCTCAAGTTTAGGCAAATGATAAAACACTAGTAAAAATAAGCCTACAGTAACTGTTTCAACAATTAGCTGAGTTAAAGCAAGATCAGGTGCGCGATAAACGACAAAGAGCATTGCTAAACCGTAGCCCACTACACCTAAGATAAGGATCGCTGCAATGCGATTATTCGATACAATAGTACCGAAAGCTGCAATGACCATCACTACAGCAATGAGAAGCTCATGAACAGTTATATCTGATACATTACTTGTATCTACTGTAAACCCGCCTGTAAACGTCATAACACCAAAAGTGACAATTAATATAGCAGCTAGAATTAAGCGAACATAACGACCTAATGAACCGTTCATATAACCATTAGTGATATATGTTGAGTACCTCTCTGTCCGGTCAACAAGCCCGTCGTAAAATTTGTTTAAACTTAAAACTCCTGGTACAACATTATAAATCGATGTCCATTTAGGACGGACTAAGAATAAAATTGTACCGAATACTATTACTGTTATTGACATGATAAAAGCTGGAGAGATTCCATGCCAAAAATAAATGTCTTTGGCGATTTCAGCGCCACCTATAGCTGAGGCTGCATGTTCAATAAAAGGCTTATTAATCAAATCTGGGATTAAACCAATCACAATTACTCCCACTACTAAAATCATCGGGGATACAAGCATTCCTAATGGAGCTTCATGTGGTTTCTTTGGTAATTCTTCTACGTTGTTCTTTCCTCTAAATGTTCCAAAGAAAAAGTACATGGAGTAAACGAAAGTAAAGATGCTCCCGAATACAGCCAGGTAAGGGAATAATGATTGCAGTAAAGCAGTAATACCTGCAACAGAACCGTCTAAATCATATACGGCTTCGAAAAACATTTCCTTACTATAGAAACCATTGAAAATCGGCAATGGTACCCCTGCCATCGAGAATGAGGCTACTAATGCTAACGTAGCCGTAATTGGTAAGAAGGTCATTAAGCCGCCTAAGCGTCTAATATCTCTTGATCCGGTCTCATGATCCACAATTCCAGCTACCATAAAAAGACTGCCCTTAAAGGTCGCGTGGTTAAGAATATGAAACGCAGCAGCAAATATAGCAAGGTCAGTACCAAATCCAAGCATTGCCATGATCATACCAAGCTGACTGATGGTTGAGAATGCTAAAATTGCTTTTAAATCAGTTTGTCGCACAGCCATATAGGATCCCCAGCATAAGGTGAAGATACCAACTGTAGATACAATAATGAAAAACCATTCGGAAACTGAAAGCATTGGAAAAAAGCGGGCGACTAAGAATATACCGGCTTTAACCATTGTAGCAGAGTGTAAATATGCACTGACTGGAGTAGGAGCTTCCATAGCATCCGGAAGCCAAATGTGAAATGGAAACTGAGCAGACTTAGTAAAAGCCCCTAACAAAACGAGACCCAAAATCAGGGGAAAGAATTCATGATTTAAAATTAATTCTTGTTGACTCATCATTTCTTGAATGCTTGCCGTACCAGTAATAACGTTCATATAAACTAATCCGCCAAGCAAACTGAGACCACCAAATACAGTAATCAGCATAGACTTTAATGCTCCGTAACGCGATCCTTCACGATGGTTCCAGAACCCAATAAGCAAGAAAGACGATAGCGATGTGAACTCCCAGAACGTATACAAGACATAAACATTGTCAGAAAGTACAACACCTAGCATAGACCCCATAAATAATAAGAAATACACATAAAAATGTCCCAGCTGCTCCGATTTATGTAAATAATAGATCGAATAAAAAGCAACTAGGGAGCCTATACCACTAATTAGTAATACAAACAACAAGCTCAAACCATCAAGATAAAAAAGAATATTCATATCTAGTGATGGAATCCAGGAATATTCTGAGTGCACAGGCTCGAATCCTGGTCCTATAAATCGAATAAAATAAATAAATATCACAACGGGTACGGCTGTGACGAAAACTCCTGTGTGAAGTTTAGTTTTCCATTTACTTAATAATGGAATGAAAATTGCAATAATAAAAGGCAATAATACAGCCAGTAGCATCTGGTTGTTCCTCCCTCGGCCTAAGTTCAACGTTTTAGTTGGTTCACTCAATTGTAATCAAAAATTAGTCGAATATTCAACTGTATACTATCGCAATCAATAATATTGTTGCCGGTTTCATCAGAATATATAAATATGAAGAAAGCCGTCATAATCTTATAATAAAAAAATCTCAATAAAAAAACGCCAATCATAACATTGACGTTGTACAGGAGGTAGGTATTCCTAATAATGGAACTAACCTACACGGAAATTCGAACGATCTAATAGGTGATAGAGCTTTCTCTCGATGATTTCGCTTTCTATTTGTTTAATGAACTCGCGTGAAAGATTGAGTTGGATAGCTTTGTGGTAAGATTGTATTAACAGGGTATCAGATAATTGTTTCATCTTCCTCTGCCGAATGGCAGCCACCTCCTGAATATTTAGGAATTGGAAGTTTTACTACTATTTCACCATATCACGGGAGGCTTATAGCTACAATAACCCCTTTATCAACAGCCGTTTGTAGATAACTCAGCTTGAATATCCAGGAAACTCCTGTAAATATCGTGACTGGTTCATGTGGAATGTGTGTATAAAGTTATCCACAGGTCTGATCTGTCGCGATTTGTCGAACGATTTTTGGAATCTTTGAGATAATTATAGGATTATTTTGAAACGTCGTCTTTTTTTGTTTATGATAGGTAAGGAGATTTTGTCGTGAAGGGTGGAATAAGGTTAATGTTGAAAAAATTTTTGCCAAATGAACATGTAGAGAGTGTCCATGATATTAACCCTCTCATTTTAAAGGATAAAGGAATTAAGGGTGTAATTACTGATTTAGATAATACATTAGTGGCATGGGATGCCCCGGATGCTACGGAGGAAATTGTAGAATGGTTTCAACGTATGAATAAGCATGGTATTCAAGTTATAATTGCTTCTAATAATAATGAGAAACGGGTGAAGCTTTTTTCTGAGCCTCTAGATACGACATTCATTCATAGTGCAAGAAAACCGCTTTCAAAAGCTTTTAAGAAAGCCCAAAAAGAAATGAACGTAAAAAAAGATGAACTTGTAGTAGTAGGAGATCAGATAATGACCGACGTTCTTGGAGGGAATATAGCAGGTATTCATACAATATTAGTAGTTCCTATAGTAGAAACTGACGGGTTCTTCACAAAATTTAATCGTAAAATTGAACGCAGAATTCTTAAATGGATGAAGCGTAAAGGGAAGATCAATTGGGAGGAAAATTAATGGAAGATATAAAATGTCACGGGTGCGGAGTAGAAATTCAAACCTCTGACCCAAAAAAGCCTGGCTATGCACCAAAATCTGCACTTGAGAGAGATGATGTTATATGTAAACGATGCTTTCGTTTGAAACATTATAATGAGGTGCAGGATGTGCCGTATCAAGACGAAGACTTTCTAAACATGTTAAATCAAATAAGCAAAAGCCGCGGTCTTGTCGTACAATTGGTTGATATTTTTGATTTAAGCGGCAGCTTTATCCCCGGTCTGCAAAGATTAACTGGTAATAACCCGATTCTTTTAGTCGGAAATAAAATGGATGTACTTCCCCAGTCTGTAAATTCAAATAAATTAAAACAATGGCTTAGAATCACCGCCAAAGAATATGGATTAAAAGTAGAAGATATTCATTTGATTTCCGCCCAAAAGGGAACAGGAATGGAAGAACTATCTCAGGCAATCGATAACCATCGAAAAGGTGAGAACGTATATGTAGTTGGTACTACAAATGTAGGAAAATCAACGTTTATCAATCAGCTTATCCATCAAAGTTCCGGAGTAACGGATGTTATTACCACATCTTATTTTCCCGGTACCACGCTTGGATTTATTGATATTCCGTTAGATCATACAACTTCACTTTATGATACACCAGGAGTGATTCATCGTCATCAAATGGCACATTATGTCTCAGATCGTGACTTAAAGCATATAACTCCTAGAAAAGAAGTGAAACCTAAAGTGTACCAATTAAATGAAGGACAAACATTGTTTTTTGGGGGATTAGCTCGCCTCGATTTCACTTCCGGGGAGAGAAGTTCTTTTATTTGCTATCTTTCCAATGAGATGGAGATCCATCGTACTAAGCTCGAGAAAGCAGATGATCTCTATAAAAATCATTTAGGTGAGCTTCTCACACCTCCGGATGAGGAAACAAGGAAAGAACTTCCGCCGCTGAAAGCTCAAGATTTTAAAATACCTGGCGAAAAAACGGATATTGTTTTCTCAGGCTTAGGTTGGGTTACTGTGCCACAAGGGAAAGTATCGGTTACAGTTCATGCCCCTGAGGGTGTAAAAGTATCATTACGCCAGTCTTTAATTTAGGAGGTTGTATATGCTGCATCTAGGGTTAATAGGTTATCCGATTGCTCATTCTTTGTCACCTTGGATTCATTCAAAATTAATAAAGGATCAGCAAATGGAAGGTACTTACGAGTTATTTGAAATCGATCCCGATAAATTTGATACAGAGATAGTTAAATTGAAAGCTAAGGATTTAGATGGATTTAATGTTACTGTTCCATATAAGGAGAGGATTATTGAGTATTTAGATGATATTGATGATGCTGCACAATTTTTAGGGGCAGTAAATACAGTTAAAGTAATAGACGGCCAATGGATTGGTTACAACACTGATGGAGTTGGTTACGTTACTTCTATTGAAAATCGATACCCTGACACCTTAAAAGAAACGAGCAAAGTTCTCATATTAGGAAGCGGCGGGGCCGCTCGCGGAATTTATTATTCCTTTCTGCAGAAGGGTTTGAGAAGAGTAGATCTTGCCAATCGTACCGTTGCTAAAGCTGATCATATTATCAGGGAACTTGAAGGCGAAGATTTTTCTCAACCATTAAGTATAGAAGAAGCAGAGTATAATATAGACAAATACGATATAGTTGTACAAACTTCTTCAGTAGGTATGTCACCCAACGATCATCAATCCATTGTAAGTTTGAGTAGAAACGTGCGAGGGTCTTTATTTAGTGATATTGTTTACCGTCCTAAAATGACGGTCTTTTTAACGCAAGCTCAATCCATGGGTGCAGATCTTCATTTCGGATATGAAATGTTGCTGCATCAAGCTATTTATTCTTTTAAAATTTGGACGGGTACTAATCCTGACACAGACAACATAATGAAAGACTTTGAACGAAAGTTGGAAGGAGAATAGAATGTTAACTAGTAAAGAAAAAAAGTATCTGCGTAAACAATCTCACCATATTCAGCCGATTTTTCAGGTGGGGAAAAGTGGAGTTAATGAGAATATGACGACTCAAATTTCTGAGGCTCTTGAAAAGAGGGAACTGATTAAAGTCAGCATATTGCAAAATAATTTCGATGATAATCAAGAAGTAGCAAATGAGATTTCAATGCACACTGATGCGGAAATTGTCCAAGTGATAGGAAATACTGTTATTTTATATAAAGAATCTAAAGATAACAAACAAATCGAGCTGCCTTAAAGGAGAAAGGTTACCATGAAGATAGGTTTGCTGGGAGGGACTTTTGATCCTCCTCATTTAGGACATCTGATTATGGCTGAACACGTGCTTGAAGTTATGCATTTGGATGAAGTGTGGTTTGTACCTTCTCATGTACCGCCTCATAAACAAAAATCTTCACTCATGGCAGAAGACCGCTTAAGAATGGTTGAACGAGCGATTGAGGGGAACCCTCAATTTTCATTGTCTACTGTTGAATTGGAAAGAGAAGGAAAATCCTATACAATTGATACAATTAAGCAATTGCAGAGCCAATACCCGGGGAATAATTTTTGTTTTATTATAGGTGGGGACATGGTTCAACATCTGGATCGCTGGCACCGTATAGATGAATTGAAAAAACTGGTCCAATTTGTAGGAGTTGGAAGAGAAGGTTATCAATTAGCTTCAAGCAGAGATGTAAAATTGGTAGATATTCCACGGATAGACATTTCTTCCTCTATGATTAGGAAGCGTTTAGCTCAAGGTAAATCGATTAGATATTTAGTAACACATGAAGTTTACGAGTATATAAAGGAGCATTCATTATATGTATCAGACTCGTGAAAAGTTATTGGAATTTGTACGGCCCCACCTAAAACAATCACGCTTTGAGCATACTGTTAGAGTGACGGACACAGCAGTAAAGCTCGCTGAAAAATATGGGGCGGATGTAGAAAAAGCTGAAACGGCTTCAATTTTGCATGATTATGCAAAGCACAAACCTATAGAAGAGTTAAAGAGTTGGATTTTACGCGAAGAGAAGCTGAGCAATGATTTATTAAGTTATCATCATGAATTATGGCACGGTCCAGTAGGGGCGATGATGCTCAAAGATGAGTTGCAGATTCAAGATGAAGAAATATTGTCAGCTATTGCAGCTCATACTACAGGTAAAAAGAATATGTCTCTTTTGGATAAAGTAGTTTTTTTAGCTGATTATATAGAGCCTGGTCGAAACTTTGAAGGGGTAGAGCAAGTAAGAGAGATTGCTGAAAAAGATTTGAATGAAGCTTGTCTTCAATCTCTTGTTAATACAGTCCAATTTTTAACGAATAATAAAAGAACGGTTTATCCTGATACCATTCATGCATATAATGCATTAGTATAAGCTGCGTTAACGATTATATGGGAGGAATAACATGGATAGTAAAGAGTTAGTGACAATTGCTGCTAAGGCATGTGATGAAAAACGTGCAAACGATATTGTGGTGTTAGATATGGCCGATGTATCGCTGGTAGCAGATTATTTCTTAATTTGTGAAGGTTCGAATGAACGACAAGTACAAGCAATTGCTAGGGAAGTAAAGGAACAAGCAGAAGAAAATGGTATTGAAGTTAAAAGAATGGAAGGTTTTGATAAAGCACGTTGGATCTTGGTCGATCTAAATGGAGTGGTATGTCACATTTTCCATAAAGATGAACGCCATTATTATAACCTTGAAAGACTTTGGGGAGATGCTGCTTCCGTTTCTGTAGAAGGAATTCAAGGTTGAGTTATCACCGAATGGCTGAGGTGTATGATCGCTTGATGAAAGATGCACCTTACACGGATTGGGTAAGTTGGACGAAAGAAGTCATGGCTGAACACCACCCTGGGGCAAAGACAATACTTGAATTAGGCTGCGGAACAGGGGAAATTACCAATAGACTTGCTGACAGCTATCAAATGACGGGCGTTGATTTATCAGAGGATATGCTTGCTATCGCAGCAAATAAAGATAAACGTCATCAGATTCAATGGTTATTACAGGATATCTCTCAACTTATGGGTTTATCAGGTTACGATGCTGTAATCAGCTTTTGCGATGTGGTAAATTATATAGTAAGAGAAGAGCAATTATTATCCGTATTTAAAAATGCTTATAGCGCTTTACAAACAAATGGCTTATTTTTATTTGACGTTCATTCGTTGAGACATATCTCAAATGATCTGGTAGGTCAGACGTTTGCTGAAGTATATGACGATTTATCGTATATATGGTTTTGTGATCAAGGAGAAGAGCAAAATACTGTTGAACACGATTTAACCTTTTTCGTGAAAAGCGGCGAATTATTTGACCGGTTTGATGAAACGCACAAACAAAAAGGTTATTCAATAGACTTTTTGAAAGAGGAGTTACGCCAAGTTGGTTTTAACATCTTAGATATACACTCAGATTTTAGTTATAATTCCTCGATTGAAGGAGATCGGATTTTCTTTGTTTGTCAAAAGGTGTAGGAGGTGGCTTTAAGCCACCTTCGTTTTTTTGCAGGAAAGTTTTTGCAGGAAAATAATAATATATGTCGAATAATTAACCTATAGTTTAATGGATAATTTATCTCTATAATGCTTGTAATGGGTTGCCTGAAACAACGCTAGAAAGGTATCATCAATGTTCTCTTCTAAAGCCACTAATCCCTCCCCGGTTACCCCGCCCTTCACGGTCACTTTCTTAATTAATTCTGGAAAACTGTAAATTTTTTTGTCTAAAAGAGCTGCTAATCCTATAATCATTTCCTCCATTAATACCGTTGCTTTCTCTTCTGAAATTCCGCCGATTTTGTGTGCTGAATCAATCATATTTTCAATTAGAAATCCTAAGAAAGCCGGCCCGCAGGAAACAATATCAGAAGCTACTCGGATATTTTCTTCTTCAATTTCAACAGGTTTAGAGAAAAATTCAAAAGTCGATAATAATTCCCTTTTAAAAGCTTGTGTAATATTATTTCCAAATGTAAACAAACTTACGCCAGCGTGGGCCCTATTAGTTATAGAAGGTACAATGCGAACTACTTGGCTGTTCACGGCTTTTTCAAGATCCACTACAGAAACAGGGCTAGTAATTGAAACTAAGCATTGAGAAGGGGATAACATTAAATCTTTAATAACAGACTCGTAATGATGAGGTTTTACACAAATGAAAATAATGTCACAAGTATTTCCTAATTCCTTAATGGAAGGAGCAATAGCAAGTTCTTTAAATTCATTTTTTAAAACTTGGGCTTTATCTGGGGTTCTGTTATATATGGCAACATGATCCGCACGAACTGCTCCACTTGAAATAAAGGCATGTGTTAGCATGCTCCCCATATTCCCTGTACCTATAATGCCGTATTTCATGGGAATCTCCTCCTTTTCGTTTACCTAATTACTTTATTCACGCTATTTTAAATTATGAAAGGAAGTTGAAGTCTTTGGTGTTTTTTAAAAAATATGGGTGGATTGGTCTGATCATATTTATATTTATGGTACTTATGTTTGTTAACCTTAAGCAGAAAGGTGGTGTAAAGCTGGAAAATGCGCTGACTGCTGAAAAAATAGAGATGCCCGCAATAGTAACAGATGAAACAAAAGACGAACTTTCTGCTGGTGTTTTTGTAGATGTTAAAGGTGAAGTCATAAACCCTGGAATTTATGAAATAGGAGAAGCAGAAAGAGTTAATGATGTCATTCAATTAGCTGGAGGGTTAACTGACCAAGCTGATGAGACAAGTGTCAACTTGGCTCAGAAAGTACAGGATGAAATGGTGATATTAGTCACTAGCCAAGTTGAAGAAAGCTCATTGGTTGAATCTACAGCTGGCCCTGCAAGTGCCCCTGCAAAAGTACGAATTAATTATGCAGATTTGGAGGAGATTCAAACACTGCCAGGAATAGGGCCGTCCAAAGCAGATGCAATTGTTCAATATCGTGACGAGAAGGGTTTGTTTAAGGATGCTGATTCACTTTTAGACGTATCTGGGATCGGCGAAAAGACCCTGGAAACGTTAGAGGAACACATTCAAATTCCATAAATGGGTTTATTGACGAGCGTTATTAGTCGGAGTACACTTGAAAAAATAGTGAAGGAAAAGGAGTCAGTAGGATGGAGAGAATATCATGGGATCATTATTTTATGGCACAGAGTTATTTATTAAAAACACGTAGTACGTGCCAACGCCTGGCAGTCGGAGCTGTAATCATCCGGGATAAACGCATGATTGCTGGAGGATATAATGGAAGTGTCAGTGGCGGAGTTCATTGTATAGATGAAGGATGTTACGTTATAGATGGACATTGTGTACGTACGATCCACGCAGAAATGAATGCTTTACTTCAGTGCTCTAAATTTGGTGTTGCTACGGAAGGTGCTGAGATATATGTAACGCATTTCCCTTGCTTACATTGCACTAAAGCCATTATACAGGCAGGCATTCAAGCGGTTTATTATAGTGAGGATTATCGTAATCACCCTTATGCCATTCAGTTATTAGAGAACGCAAATGTTAAAATGGTTAAAGTTGAACATCCGAATGAAACAGCTGGGGAATCGCTGGAAAAAGCGCAATTTGTAAACGAGCTTATTGAACACATCGAAAATAATGAAACTAATACTGATAAGATAAGCGTATTAAAGGAACGTGCACATCAATTATTTCATGCTCCATTTGAAAAAACGTATGAACGGTAACCTGCATCTTTTTGTTTTTGCGTTTCTGTTTGGTAGCTTATTTGGTGTTTTAGATAAGTTAACAAACCTGGTGTTTCTCATAACTTTTTTGTTGTGGATATTTAGAATTCAATACTGGAAATGGAGGGGAGGTTTCATACTCTTTTTCATTTTCGGTTTTATTTTCTATTCACCTTCCATTCCCTCTTCTGAAAGTATTGAACAAGAGGTGGACCTCACAGGTAAAATTATATCTCCCGTAACAGAAACCGATTCCACCATACGAGTTCTGTTTGAACATACTTCCTCAGATGAAACATCTATTCTTCAATATTATAAGAGCGAGGTGGAAACAGATGAAGCTGTCGTTACTCAGTTTAAATATGGATCATACTGTGAAGTAAAAGGTATACACCGATCTCCCGAAACTTCAAGAAATTCTGGCGAGTTTAATTACCGTAATTATTTAGCTCAACAAGGAATTTACTCCGAGATCCTTCTCGAATCTCCTCATCACCTCTCCTGCAAGGGCTCTTCGTTTTTAAACTATTTTTATCAAGCACGAAACTCCATTATTGAACTAGTAAAACGGACGATTGAAGAAGAAGCATTTATATGGGCTGCTGCGTTAATTTTTGGGGAGAGCAGTCTATTGAGTGATGAGATTATCGAATGGTTTAGAGATTTTAATCTTTCTCATTTATTGGCGATATCTGGGTTGCATGTAGGATTATTTATTGGAGCTCTAACGTTTGTTTTGTTTCGAACCGGTGTAACCACTTTTGAGCAAACGAGAGGGGCCTTATTAATAATTATTCCAATCTTTTGCTTTTTAGCCGGAGCCGAACCTTCTGTGTTAAGAGCTTCTTTTATGGCCATCATTCTAATAATACTTAATATTTTTAAAATAAGAATAAACATGAGTGATGTAATTTCTTTAATAGCTCTTGGGCTTCTTTTCTTAAAGCCTAATTACTTATTCCATTTAGGCTTTCAATTTTCATTTCTTGTTACTTTCGCTTTATTGCTATCCATTCCTCTGTTAAGGACTAAACCTCCACTAGTTATCTCGGCTATTATTAGTTTAGTGAGCCAATTAGCAATTCTTCCTATCCAGCTATATCATTTTTATGAATTCAACCCCCTCTCTTTATTTTTAAATTTATTACTTGTTCCTTTTTTTCTTTTTTTGTAATTCCTTTTAATTTACTAATTGTCTTCTTTTGTTTAGTTTTTCCTTCGATAGCAAGCGAGTTATCTTTTGTTTTTATCAAAGCACATGAGTATATTCTAAAGAGCATCATGATTTTGAGCAGTGAATTGAATATTCAATGGGTAATAGGTCAGCTGCCGATCATTTGGGGTGGCCTTTATTTAGTGATTTTTACTATTATGATGAAAAAGTGGAGCGTTGACCATTTGCAAAAGGCTTTTATCTCAGGTACCTTGCTTGTCCTTCTTTTGGTTGCTTATTGCTTACTTCCTTACATCAGCCCATTTGGCAAAGTTACGATGCTTGACGTGGGCCAAGGGGACACCTTTGTTATAGAACTACCTTATAGGAAAGGAGTAATTATGATTGATGCTGCAGGTCCTTCTTTGTTTACTAATAACCCTTCAAGCACTTCAGACTACATCATTGAACCCTTTTTAAAGTCTAATGGCATAAAGAAGATCGATGCTTTAATCATTTCCCATAATGATCAAGATCATAGCGGAAGTGTAGAATACCTCGACTCTGCCTTTCTCATTGAAGGAATTTACGTTAGTCCTTACTATAATGAAGAACTAAAAAACAAACGAATCGTAAAGGAAGGTGATGCTTTAGTTTTTTCTAATTATTCTTTCTATATTCTGCATCCCGGGGAAGATCATGAAGATTCAAATGAAAATTCCTTAGTCATTTATACTGAGTTAGGTGGGTTGAGTTGGGTTTTTACAGGGGATATTTCAAAACAGATAGAAAAGAACTTAATAAAATCTTATCCTGAATTAAGTGCAGATGTTTTGAAGGTCGGTCATCATGGCAGCCACACTTCTACAGATCCGAACTGGCTAAAGCACCTTAGCCCACAAGTAGCGTTAATTTCGGTTGGCCGCGATAACAGTTACGGCCATCCGCATGCAGAGGTTATTGAAGCCATTGAAGAACAAGGGAGTTTGGTTTTCAGGACAGACAAGCACGGAGGAGTGAGGTTTTTATTTAAAGGTGATAATGGAACGTTTTTACCTCACCTGACGTATAATGCGGAAAGAAATTAAAAAAGACTGCTTACTATAAGCAGCCTTTCATCTTCATTATGGATTATTGTCCAATAACTGAGAATAATACGCCTATCCCAAAAATGACGAAGAAGAAAACAAATGAAGCGACAAACCCGATGCCAGAATCAATGACGTCATTTGTTTTAGATTGAATATCTTTCTTAAATTCATTCATGGTTACCCCTCCTATATCATTTTCCATTATAAGTGATAAATGATCAAAAATCCACATGCTTTGTAAGTGATCCTCTATTCGCTTTTTCATTGCCTCTTCTAGCAAGACTTGTCAAAGATAATTCTCCCCTAAACGGTCACACTAAACTCATGAGGGAGACAACATCGTTTACTTTTATAGCGTCCGGGGTTATAAAAGTAACGTTTATATAGATGCTTGCGGTGGTGATGTTTTGACAGATGTTATAGTTTAACCATAGAATGGTATAACGAAAACATCTCCAGTAAGAGACACCACCGCAATTTTTTTTACCAGGGGAAAGGAAGTCAAACTGTGGCTAAAAAGATTTACTTATTATACGGGGCCGAAGATTATTTAATACAAAATCATAAAAAAAAGATCATTGAACAAACGCTCGTTCCAGAAGATCGGGAATTTAATATTTCTCAATATGATTTAGAAGAAATTCCCATCGAAGATGTAATAACAGATGCTGAAACGTTTCCTTTTTTAGGGGACAATAAAGTTGTCATTGCTTATAACCCAGTATTTTTAAAAGCAAGACCAGAGCCATTAGCATTTGAACACGATATTGACTCATTACTGCGTTACATAGAAAACCCTCCTGAATATAGCGTGCTTCTATTAATCGCACCTTATGAAAAATTAGATGAGAGAAAAAAGGTATTTAAGCAATTAAAGAAACATGCTGAGGTGCAATCGCTACAGCCTGTGAAAGAATGGGATATTGATAAATGGATTCAGTCCATTGCAAATGATTTACATATAACTATACCGGAGTCCATTCACGAGCTCTTTGCACAAGAAGTGGGGACAAACTTGCTTGCTCTTCGAAATGAAATGGAGAAGTTGGCCTTGAATGTTGGAGAAGGTGGACTAGTTACACGTGAATTAGCAGAAGATCTACTATCACATAGTGCAGAAACATCGGGGTTAAAGATGGTGGACGCCGTAATGGAAAAAAACTTAGGGAAAGCCATCATGCTTTTTAAAGATTTGCTGAAAGCAAACGAGGAGCCGATATCTTTAGTTGCATTATTGGCTTCTCAGTTTAGAATTATAAGTCAAGTTAAAACATTAAAACAAAAAGGGTATGCTCAAAATCAAATGCGCGATTATGTAAAAGCTCATCCTTTTGTTATAAAGATGGCATTAAAAAGAGAGAGAGCTTTCACTACAGAGGAGGTCAACCATATTATTCAGGAATTAGCGGAGACAGATTTAATGATGAAACAAGGGCTGATGGAAAAAGAATTAGCTTTTGAATTGCTGCTTTACAAGTTGATCCATATCAAACAAAATGGATTCTATATTCAAACACGTTAGGTATAAAAAGCCTTCAAGCAGATCATGCTTGAAGGCTTTTATGTGCAGATAAAAACGATCCTTTAGTAAGGATCGTCTGTTGGTCATAAAAAACGTAATTCATTAAAGCGCGTTAACTTTTTTAGATAAACGAGACTTCGTACGATTCCCGTTGTTTTTGTGAAGGGCACCGCGTTGTACAGCTTTGTCAATTTTCTTAACGGCTGTGGCTAGTGCTTCTTTAGCTTGGTCTGCTTCTTTGCTTGCTGCTAACTTCTCTACACGTTTAACTGCCGAACGCATATCAGATTTGAAAGCAGCGTTAAGAGCGCGAGCATCATGGTTAACACGTACACGTTTCTTAGCTGATTTAATATTAGGCATGGTTTCACCTCCCAGGTAAAAACATTAAACTCGTTCATATCGAACAAGAGTCATTTTACCAAAGCGTCCGAGTGTTTTCAATAGGTTTCCTTTGAACATTTGCATAGTAACGATAATCAAAGGAAAACTTATTCGTAAGGAGGTCTGAAAACATGTCAAACCAGGAAGAATTTTCGGTTCGTACGGATTTAGCTTTAGAAGCACAAGAAATGAATGTTCATCCAGAGGAGGATCGGAGTCAATCCGAAGATGGGGTGACCGTGAACGAAGAGAAATTTGAAGATATTACTCTAACCTATGTGAAAGTAGATCAAGCAGGAGCGGAACGAATCGGCAAAAAAGCTGGAAGCTATATTACACTTGAGTCGCTTGCTATTCGTAAGCAGGATACTGAGATGCAGGTAAGACTGGCAACGTGTCTCTCCAGACAATTAAAAAAGGTGATGGAAGCTTTAGGGATTAAAGAGTCTGAGCGTTGTTTAATAGTAGGACTGGGTAATCATAATGTCACTCCAGATGCCATTGGACCGCTTGTTATGAATGAAGTTGTTGTTACAAGTCACTTGTTTGAACTTCACCCTGAAACGGTGGCAAACGGTTATCGGCCTGTATCGGCTGTCTCTCCGGGGGTTATGGGAGTTACTGGGATTGAAACCAGTGATATGATTCACGGGATTATTCATGAGATTAATCCAGATTTCGTCATCGCAGTGGATGCCCTTGCTTCTAGATCCATTGATAGGATTAACGCTACAATTCAAATTTCAGATACAGGCATACATCCGGGTTCTGGTGTTGGGAATAAACGTAAAGAAATTAGTAAGGAAACGTATGGTATACCCGTTATCTCAATCGGCGTGCCTACCGTAGTCGACGCAGTTACAATTACAAACGATAGTATCGATTATATTTTAAAGCATTTTGGGAGAGAGTGGCAGGAGAAAGACAGACCATCAAATGCTCTATCACCTTCTATGAATCCATTCGAAAGAAAAACGCTCACTGAAGAAGATATGCCTGGAGACAATGAGCGTAAAGCTGTGCTCGGGATGCTTGGTCAATTAGGGGTTGAAGAGAAAAAGCAATTAATAAAAGAGGTGTTAACTCCGTTAGGCCATAATTTAATGGTTACTCCTAAAGAAGTTGATGCTTTTGTGCACGATATGGCAAACGTCATTGCGTCTGGTATTAATAGTGCTTTACATGAAGAAATAGAAGAAGGAGAATCTTCTTCCTATACAAGATTCTAATCTATTTAAGAGAACTCGTTCTATTATAATTTTCCCTGACATAGGATTTACTAGAGTCCATGTTAGGGGGAATAGAACGATGGGATCTATTCAAAAATTCAAGAAAAGAAATCCCAATATATTTAAGAAATGGTCAGTTCTGCTAGCTGGAGCTATCCTCATTATTTTACTTTTATTTATAGGGGTAGGTCTACTTACTGGGGCAAAGACTACATACAAGTTATATTCTTCAAACATCCAGAATTTTACCACGCAAATAGGTGGGGAGGCTTTTATCCATTTGTTTGAAATGGAAAATCGCAAGTTTGCTGAGGCTCACCCAGAGGGGGCAAAACTACCTAGTCTTTCCGCACTTTCCTTTCAGCTGTTAACTAACGTAAAGCCACATGATCTAAGGAGTCTGCTTGGAAGAGAAATCCCGGGGTTATCGTCTTACAACAGTGAAATTGTTATTGCAGGAGAAGGGACAGACTATACTACATTACCTATAGAATCAGAAGCACCAGTGGATGTCGTGCAGAAAGATCGGGAAGCAAAAGATGCGGAGCAAAATGACCAAAATCGTGAAGAAGAAAAAGAAACTGAAGAAGGGGCAAATGATCCAAAAGTATTTATTTACCATACTCACAATAGAGAATCATTCTTACCTCACTTACCTGATAACACCCCTGCTGCAGAAGCCTTTCACGGAGAAGTTAATATTACGTTAGTTGGTAAGAGGTTAGCAGAAACTTTAGAAAGAAATGGAATAGGATCTTCTGTGGATTACACTGATATGTCCGCTGTATTAAAAGACAAAAATATGGAATACCATCAGTCATATGATGCGGCACGTACTGTAGTGGAAAGTGCCATTGCAGAAACAAAAACCTTTAATTATTTTTTTGATCTTCATAGAGATAGCCTCCCTCGTGATGTAACCACCGTCGAAATCGATGGCAAAAATTACGCTAGGACGATTTTCGTTATAGGAGCAGAGCATAGCCAATATGAAAAGAATCTGAAGTTAGCTACAGAACTACATGAACGCCTTGAAAAAGAGTTTCCAGGTTTAAGTCGTGGTGTTATTACGAAGAAAGGGTCTGGAGTAGATGGCATATATAATCAAGATCTGGATCCAAATGCAAGCTTGATTGAATTTGGCGGGGTAGAAAATAACTTAGATGAGCTTTATCGTTCAGCAGAAGCAGTAGGCGAGGTGTTTAGTGAGTACTATTGGCAGGCTGAAGAAGTTTCTGAGAACGATTAAAGGAGGGGATTCTTTGAAGATCCTGGTTCTCATTATGTGCGGGTTGTTTCTCTTTGTAGGAGGATCACTTTATGGAATTAAACAAGATACTAAAGACGAAATGGTGCACCAAGCTGTAGTACAAGAGACTGAAATAAAACAAGAAGATAAAGCGTGCGGTTACAATAAATTTAATGAAGATCCGCCATTTATAGCTCAAGTGGCTGACGGACTTGGTGAAGGCGTCAGTCACGGGTTTGATTTCATATTATTATTACTATATTCCTTCGTTGGTTCGAACTGATCATGATTTTATGGACTATTGATTGAATCAAGCCATTCCTATTGCTATAATCATCATAGATAGGTGTGCCGAAATAGTAGGAGTGATGAAGATGACAACACGACCAAAACAGGAAAGGGTACGCAATTTCTCGATTATTGCTCATATAGATCATGGGAAATCGACACTTGCAGACCGAATTCTGGAGAAAACGAATGCTCTAACGCAGAGAGAGATGAAGGAGCAGTTTTTAGATGCGATGGATTTAGAAAGAGAACGAGGTATTACAATTAAGCTAAACGCCGTCCAACTTAGTTACACAGCGAATGACCAACAAGACTACACGTTTCATTTAATTGATACACCAGGGCATGTAGATTTTACATATGAAGTGTCCCGAAGTCTTGCAGCTTGTGAAGGGGCAATCCTTGTTGTAGATGCTGCTCAAGGAATTGAAGCGCAAACTTTAGCGAATGTTTATTTAGCTTTAGAGAACGATTTAGAAATTATCCCTGTTATTAATAAAATTGATCTCCCTGGAGCTGATCCAGAAAGAATTAAACAGGAAATTGAAGATGTAATTGGAATTGATGCATCAGACGCTATTCTAGCCTCCGCCAAAGAAGGAGTTGGGATTGATGAAATTCTTGAACGTATTGTTTCAGACATTCCGGCGCCAGAGGGCAACCCTGAGGATCCTTTGAAAGCACTTATCTTTGATTCTTTGTATGATTCTTACCGAGGGGTAGTTGCATATACTTGTGTTCGTGAAGGGTCTGTCAAAGTCGGCGACCAAATAAAGATGATGGCTACTGAAAAAGTCTTTGAAGTAAACGAAGTGGGTGTGTTCCGGCCTACACCTACCCCGCTGAAAGAGTTGAACGTGGGTGATGTTGGATATTTAACAGCTTCGATTAAGAACATAGGCGATTCTCGTGTCGGTGATACGATTACTCAAGCAAACCGACCAGCATCAGAGCCGCTTCCGGGTTACAAAAAAATGAACCCGATGGTGTTTTGTGGGCTTTATCCTGTAGATGCAAGTAATTATAATGACTTGCGAGATGCTTTAGAAAGGTTAGAATTGAATGATTCCTCTTTGCAGTTTGAGCCGGAAACTTCTCAAGCCTTAGGATTTGGTTTTAGGTGTGGCTTTCTTGGCATGTTGCACATGGAAATTATTCAGGAAAGAATCGAACGTGAATACAAAATTGATCTAATTACGACGGCGCCAAGTGTAATTTATTCAGTGAAACTTACAGATGGCAGTGAGGTAGAAGTTGATAACCCGTCTATGATGCCGGATAATCAAAAGGTGGAAGAAGTTCAAGAACCTTACGTGAAAGCGACCATAATGGTACCTAACGATTACGTAGGACCAGTCATGGAAATTTGTCAGCGTAAGCGCGGTAATTTTTTGGATATGCAATACCTGGATGACAACCGCGTCAACATCATCTATGAAATTCCTCTTTCTGAAATTGTTTATGATTTCTTTGATTCGTTGAAGTCTCAAACAAAAGGATACGCTTCATTCGACTATGAGCTTGTAGGATATCGTACTTCTAACTTAGTTAAGATGGATATTCTGCTAAATGGCGATACGATTGATGCGTTATCATTTATAGTTCATCGTGATTTTGCTTATGAAAGAGGAAAAATTATTGCAGAAAAACTGAAAAAGCTGATCCCTAGACAACAATTTGAAGTACCGGTGCAGGCAGCAATCGGTAATAAGATTGTAGCTCGAACAACGATAAAAGCTATGCGTAAGAATGTACTCTCTAAATGTTACGGGGGAGATATTTCCCGTAAGCGTAAACTGCTTGAGAAGCAAAAAGAAGGTAAAAAACGTATGAAGATGGTAGGTTCAGTAGAAGTACCACAAGAAGCGTTTATGTCCGTATTAGAGATTGACGATGATTAATATATGTAAGGTTATGGACCGCAGGGGCACTACTCTTGCGGTTTTCCTTATGAAAGGTTGGGCAGCATGAATATTTCTTCAGCATATATCCATATTCCATTTTGTCAGCAGATTTGTCATTACTGTGATTTCACGAAATTCTTTTATAATGAACGTCTCGCTGATGAGTATTTAGAAGCGTTAGAGAAAGAAATTCATACGTATGTTCCTTTAGAAAAAGCACGGGTTCAAACGATATTCGTAGGGGGAGGTACACCTACGGCTTTAAATGCGCAGCAATTGGAGAAGTTATTGAAAATGATTAATGAACACTTTGATATTTCTCAATGCGCTGAATACACCTTTGAAGCGAATCCCGGTGATTTAGATTTAGATAAAGTGAAGCTGTTAAAAGCTTATGGAGTTAATCGTATTTCTCTAGGGGTTCAGGTTTTTGACGATGTCATGTTAGAAAAGATAGGAAGAGTTCATCAAGTAAAAGATGTTTATACGAATGTTGGCCGCTTAATTAATGAGGGTTTAACAAACATTAGCATTGATTTAATGTATGCCTTGCCAGGCCAGTCAGTAAAAGATTTTGAGGCAACTATAGATGAAGCTCTGCAGTTTAACCTTCCTCATTATTCTTCCTATTCATTGCAAATAGAACCAAAGACTATTTTCTATCAACGTTATAAAAAAGGGAAACTTATTAAGCCTCCTGAGGAAGAAGAAGCTGAAATGTACGAGCTTCTTCAAACTAAATTAGCTGCTCAAGGGGTCTGTCAATACGAAATTAGTAATTTTGCTAAACCGGGTTATGAGAGTCAGCACAATTTGACATACTGGAATAATGAGCATTATTTCGGGATAGGTGCAGGTGCTCATGGCTATCTGCCGGGAGTGCGTACGATTAATATTCGACCGCTGCCTGCTTATGTAAAGCAGGCTATGTCTAATGGAAAACCAATATTGCATAAAGAGACTGTAGGTACGAAAGAACAAATGGAAGAAGAAATGTTTCTCGGCCTAAGAAAAGTGGAAGGAGTGTCTACTGGACGCTTTGAAGAAAAATACGGATGTACGATTGAAAGTGTATTTAAAGATGCTGTTCCATATTTGAAGCAAAGAGGATTATTAAAAGAAGGAAATGGAAATGTATTTCTTACAGAACGCGGCAGACTGTTAGGGAATGAAGTTTTTCAGGAATTTCTTTTAGAAAGCTAAAAAACGAAGTATATCCATTGACAACGATTAGGCCTTTTGATAATTTATTATTAGATTTAGCACTCACTTAAATCGAGTGCTAACAGGGGTGATTATCGATGTTAACGGATAGGCAGTTATTAATTCTGCAAGTCATAATTGATGAGTTTATCCTTACTGCGCAACCTGTAGGTTCAAGGTCATTGTCAAAGAAGGACGAGATCACTCACAGTTCTGCTACAATTAGAAATGAAATGGCCGATTTAGAAGAGATGGGATTTTTAGAAAAAACTCATTCTTCTTCGGGACGAGTTCCTTCTGAGAAAGGTTATCGCTTTTATGTCGATCATTTGCTATCACCTCTCCGGTTATCTAACCAAGAGTTGAGGACGATTAAGCAAGCATTCAATGACCGAAGAATGGAATTTGAAAGAGTCGTTCAAAAGTCTGCGGGCATTTTATCGGAGCTCACAAATTACACATCCATTATTCTCGGCCCTGAAGTATTTGAGACAAAACTAAAGCAGCTGCAGATTGTTCCTCTAAATGATCAATCTGCGATAGCGATTTTAGTTACAGATACAGGACATGTGGAACATAGAGCTTTTAATGTACCTGTTGAAATGGATCACTCTCAATTAGAAACAATGGTGAACATTTTAAATGATCGTTTAAGAGGCATTCCACTTGTGCATCTATATGAAAAGCTGCAGTCTGAGGTTTTTGATTTAATAAAATCTCATACAGATCAACATGAACACGCATTTACGTACTTGCAAGCCGCTTTATTAGATGATCACCAGACAAAATTATACGTTGGTGGAAAAACGAACATCTTAAGGCAGCCGGAATTTAAGGATTTAGATAAAGTTCGCTCCTTGTATGGCATTATTGAAAGAGAGAATGAAATGGCTGATCTTTTAAGGTCAGGTGAAAAAGGAGTTCATGTCCGAATTGGTCATGAAAACCCATTTGATGCTATGCAAAACTGCAGTTTAATTACTGCAAGTTATACGCTAGGTAACGAACAAGTGGGTACAATCGCTTTGCTGGGTCCAACAAGAATGGAATATAACCGTGTTGTTTCACTTTTAAATGTGTTATCTAAGCAAATGACAGATACATTCCGAGCGTGGTACTAGTTTTAGCTGCGCAGTGTAGAAGGAATAACAGATGGGGAGGTAAGATATCCCATCGCTTCTTTTTGTCTTTTGCTTTTTTAAGAATATAAATTCATGTTATAGTCATAACGGTGTTAGGGAACTAAGGAGGTGTACGTCATGGAAGAAAAAAAGCAAAAAGAAGTTTCAGAACAAGAGATTATTGATCAATCAAATGAAAATGAAACTGCTGAAAAAAGCCAGGCTGAAGTAGTCGAAGAAAATAGTGAACTGGATCAGCTTCGGGAAGAAAAAGAAGAAATCCACAATCGCCTTCTTCGTCTTCAGGCTGATTATGATAACTTTCGTCGCCGCACTCAAAAAGAGAAAGAGGCCGATCGGAAATATAAAGCTCAATCTTTAGTTGAAGAGCTCATTCCTGTATTAGACAATTTTGAAAGAGCTTTACAAGTTGAAGTAGATGGAGAATCCGCTCAAAATTTTGCCAGCGGAATGAAAATGGTTTATGACCAATTCCAAGCTGCTCTTGATAAAGAAGGCGTGGAAGAAATTCCAGCTCAAGGAGAAGTATTCGATCCCCACTTGCACCAAGCAGTTATGCAAGTGGAAGATGATAACTATGAATCCAATGTAGTTGTTGAGCAGCTTCAGAAAGGGTATCGATTAAATGATCGTGTTATTCGCCCGGCAATGGTAAAAGTAAATCAATAATGAATTGATATTTAAATAATGTAGAGGAGGATAAATTTATGAGTAAGATCATTGGAATTGACTTAGGAACAACGAACTCTTGTGTGGCAGTTATGGAGGGGGGAGAAGCGAAGGTTATCCCTAACCCGGAAGGTAACCGTACAACTCCTTCAGCTGTAGCGTTTAAAAATGGGGAACGCCAGGTTGGTGAAGTAGCTAAGCGTCAAGCGATCACTAATCCAAATACGATTCTTTCTATTAAACGTTACATGGGAACAGACCACAAAGTAGAAGTAGAAGGGAAGGAGTACACTCCTCAAGAAGTATCAGCAATAATCCTTCAGTATATCAAAGGGTACGCTGAAGATTATCTTGGCGAGACTGTAGAAAAAGCAGTAGTTACAGTGCCAGCCTACTTTAATGATGCGGAACGTCAGGCAACTAAAGATGCAGGTAAAATTGCTGGATTAGAAGTAGAACGAATTATTAACGAGCCAACGGCAGCTGCTCTTGCTTATGGTATTGATAAAGAAGATCAAGACCAGACGATTCTAGTTTATGACCTTGGAGGCGGTACGTTTGATGTTTCTATTCTAGACATCGGTGACGGTACTTTTGAGGTTGTAGCTACAGCTGGTGATAACCGCCTTGGCGGCGATGATTTTGATGAAGTCATTATCGATCACATGGTTGCTGAATTTAAGAAAGAAAATGGAATTGATTTATCACAAGACAAAATGGCTAAACAGCGTTTGAAAGATGCTGCAGAGAAAGCGAAAAAAGATCTTTCAGGTGTAGCTCAAACTCAAATTTCTCTTCCTTTTATTACAGCCGGAGAAGCAGGTCCGCTTCACTTAGAAATGACGCTGACACGTGCTAAATTTGAAGAGTTGGCTTCTGGCCTAATCGAGCGTTCAATGAAACCTACTCGTCAGGCTATTAAAGATGCTGGATTAAGCTCTAATGAAATTCACAAGGTAATTCTTGTTGGTGGATCTACTCGTATCCCTGCTGTACAAGAAGCGATTAAGAAAGAAGTAGGGAAAGACCCTTCTAAAGGTGTAAACCCAGATGAAGTAGTAGCACTAGGTGCTTCTATCCAGGGCGGAGTCCTTCAGGGTGATGTTAAAGATGTTGTTCTTCTAGACGTTACACCACTTTCTCTTGGTATCGAAACTATGGGCGGTGTAACAACGAAGCTAATTGAGCGTAATACAACAATCCCAACTAGTCACTCTCAAGTATTTTCTACTGCTGCTGACAACCAAACTGCTGTTGACATTCATGTCCTTCAAGGGGAGCGTGAAATGGCTCAAGACAACAAAACGCTTGGCCGTTTCCAATTGACAGATATCCCGCCAGCACCTCGTGGTGTACCTCAAATCGAAGTAAGCTTCGATATTGATGCGAATGGTATCGTGAATGTCCGTGCGAAAGATATGGGCACGAATAAAGAGCAGTCTATTACTATTAAGTCTTCTTCTGGTCTTTCTGACGATGAAGTAGAAGAAATGGTTCGTCAGGCTGAAGAAAACGCTGAAGAAGATAAGAAGAAACGTGAAGCGATTGAACTGCGGAATGAAGCTGACCAGCTGGTCTTCACTACAGATAAAACGATCAAAGATCTAGGCGATCAAGTTTCTGATGAAGAGAAAGATAAAGCTGAATCAGCAAAAGAAGAATTGAAAACTGCTTTAGAAGGGGAAGATCTTGAAGTTATTAAAGAGAAGAAAGAAGCTCTTCAAGAACAAGTTCAGAACCTTTCCGTTAAACTCTATGAACAAGCTCAACAACAAGCTGAAGCTGCTCAAGGCGAGCAAGGAAATGCTGAAGACGATGTTGTAGATGCAGATTATGAAGAAGTTAACGAGGACGAAAACAAAAAGTAATGGTTGAAAAGAAAAAGTCAAAGTCAGGATCATCTTGACTTTGACTTTTTTCAGGTATGGCCATTCTGTACAACTCTCTAAATAGTTGCTTTAACGTAAGAGAGAGTGTTAATATAAACCTTATGCAATAGTGTCCGGGAGAGTGATCGACAAGTGAGTAAACGAGATTATTACGAAGTGCTGGGTGTATCTAAAGATGCTTCTAAGGATGAAATTAAGAAAGCATACCGGAAATTAGCACGTAAATATCATCCAGACGTAAGTGAAGAAGAAAACGCATCTGAGAAGTTTAAAGAAGCTAAGGAAGCTTATGAAACTTTAAGCGATCAGCAAAAGCGTGCTCAGTATGATCAATTTGGTCATGCAGGTCCTCAAGGTCAAGGTTTCGGTGGCTTTGGCGGCGGAGGAGAAGACTTTGGCGGTTTCGGAGACATTTTTGATATGTTCTTCGGAGGTGGAGGCCGCAGAAGAGATCCTAACGCCCCAAGAAAAGGTGCAGACCTGCAATATTCCATGACGCTTCAGTTTGAAGAGGCGATTTTTGGAAAGAGTACAGACGTCGAGATACCTACAGAAGAAACGTGTGATACATGTGATGGGTCAGGGGCTAAGCCGGGAACATCGCCTGAAACTTGTTCACATTGCCAGGGAAGCGGCCAAATTAACCAAGAGCAAAACACCCCATTTGGTAGAGTTGTGAACCGACGAGTATGTCATTACTGTCAAGGCAGCGGTCAAATCGTTAAAGACAAGTGTAATACTTGTGGAGGGGATGGCCGCGTAACGAACCGTAAGAAAATTCATATTGACATTCCAGCTGGTATAGAAGAAGGGCAGCAAATTAGGGTGCCTGGAAAAGGGGAAGCCGGAGTAAATGGTGGTCCGGCAGGCGACTTATTCGTTGTCATTCGTGTACAGCCCCATGAATTCTTTGAACGCGAGGGAGATCATATTTTCTGTGAAATCCCCCTAACTTTTGCTCAGGCAGCTCTAGGTGATGAAATTGAAGTGCCTACTGTCCACGGAAAGGTAAAACTTAAAATCCCTGGAGGCACGCAAACAGGAAAAACCTTTCGTCTAAAAGAAAAAGGTTCTCCGAACGTACATGGAAGAGGACATGGAGACCAACATGTGAAAATTCGTGTGATTACACCAAAGAATCTTACAGATCGACAGAAAGAACTAATTCGAGAATTTAATGAAATTAGTGGAAATGAAGCCACTGAAGAACAGCATGGTACATTCTTCGAGAGAATGAAGCGTGCGTTTAAAGGTGATTGATCTCAACTAAGAGTGTCTAGCAGATATCATTGTACGGGACTGCCCGGATCCTTGAGTGCTAGGCACTTTCTTTTTTATACTTATTACGAGAAAAGTGAGTTGATCCAATAATGAAGTGGTCAGAAATTTGTATTCACACTTCGAATGAAGCGATTGAACCAGTATCTAATATATTGCACGAAGCTGGAGCTAGCGGGGTAGTTATTGAGGACCCCCGAGACATGATTAAAGAAGAGACGGCTCTTGGGGAAATATACGAATTAAACCCCCAAGATTATCCTGAAGAAGGTGTGTATGTAAAGGCATATTTACAAATGAACAGTTTTCTCGGAGAAACAGTTGATTCTATTAAGCAGTCAGTGACTAATTTGGAAATGTATGATATTGACATTGGAAAAAATGCTGTTACTTTAAATGAAATTCACGAAGAAGATTGGGCCACTGCATGGAAAAAATATTACAAACCAGTAAAGATTTCTGAACGAATTACTATCATCCCGACATGGGAAGAGTATGAGCCTGTGTCCAGCGATGAGCTTATTATTGAGATGGATCCTGGCATGGCATTCGGTACAGGAACCCACCCTACGACTGTTTTAAGTATGCAAGCTTTAGAGCGATATTTAAGTCCTGGTGACACAGTATTGGATGTCGGTGCTGGATCTGGCATATTAAGTGTAGCTTCTGTTCTTCTGGGTGCAAAACATGTTCATGCCTTTGATTTAGATGAAGTGGCTGTTAAAAGCACGAATAATAATGCTGAATTAAATCAAGTACAGAACCAAATTACCTCCAAGAAAAACGATTTGCTCAAGGATGTAATGGTCGAGCCTGATTTAATCGTGTCAAATATATTGGCAGAGATCATAATAAAGTTCGTAGATGATGCTTATCGTCTATTGAAAAAAGATGGATACTTTATCACTTCGGGCATTATTTCCGGTAAAAAAGAATTAGTTCTAGATCGTTTGAAGCAAGCAGGTTTTGATATTATAGAAACCAATAAAATGGAAGACTGGGTTTTGATTATCGCTAAGAAATAAGGTGTGACGTTATGCAAAGGTATTTTGTAGAGTCTTTAAATATGGAACAAACTCACGTATACATTAAGGGTGAAGATGTTCATCATATCGTGAATGTTATGCGTATGGTTGAAGGTAATAAACTAATTTGCGTGCATCCTGATGAAGGTACAGCACTCTGCTCAATTTTACGGATTGAAGGTTCAGAGCAAGTGCTTTGTAAAATAGAGGAATGGATCACCCAAGAAATTGAACTGCCCGTTAAAGTAACTGTTGTCCAAAGCTTGGGTAAAGGCGATAAGGTAGAACAAGTGGTTCAGAAAGGCACAGAGCTAGGAGCTGACTCTTTTATCCCTTATCAAGCTGACCGATCGATTGCTAAATGGGATGCTAAGAAGTCAGATAAAAAGATCTGGCGGCTTGAGAAAATTGCTAAAGAAGCAAGTGAGCAATCTGAGCGTACCTATATACCTGAAGTGAAGAAACTAATGAAGATAAATGAGATTGTCAGCCTCGAAGGCTATGATTACAAAATTTTAGCGTACGAAGGGGAAGCAAGAAACGGTCATTCAGAAACAATTAAAATTATTTTTGAAAAAGTTCAGCCAGGAAATTCAATTATTATTGCATTTGGTCCTGAAGGGGGATTCTCTGAGAAAGAAGTGGAGACATTTCTTCAATCAGGATTTCAGGCTATTCGCTTAGGCCCTAGAATACTTAGAATGGAAACGGCTCCCCTTTATTTTTTATCAGCTCTCTCTTATCAACTAGAAGAATAAATAGTCATAGTCTCCTGAGTCATCAAGAGTTGGGTTATTTGAATAAACCGCCCTTTACATGGTAACCCTTTCATAACAATTCGCTTTCTTATCAGAATCGTGCTATGATACAATAGATGTACGTACAACCAGCCGAAAGGAAGATAAAATATGGAACAAAATTTAGCGAAATTCATCGATCATACACAATTAAAACCCGATACTTCTAAAGAAAAAATTGAGCAGGTTTGTAAAGAAGCACGTGAAAATAATTTCATGTCTGTATGTGTAAACCCTCACTGGGTGAGCATTTGTAAGGAGTTGCTAGAAGGTACAGATGTTAAAGTTTGTACAGTTATCGGTTTTCCATTAGGAGCAACTACTACAGATACAAAAGTATTTGAAACTCGCCAAGCCATCGAAAACGGCGCTACTGAAATAGATATGGTAATTAATCTAGGTGAATTAAAATCTGGTCGTAATGACTTAGTTCTTCAAGATATCCAAGCAGTTGTTAATGAGGCTGAAGGTAAGGCTCTTGTTAAAGTAATTATTGAAACTTCTCTGCTTTCTGAAGAAGAAAAAGTTACTGCATCTCAGCTAACTAAAGATGGTGGAGCTGATTTTGTAAAAACTTCAACTGGCTTCTCGGGTGGTGGAGCGACAGTTGAAGATATTAGTCTAATGCGCAAAACTGTAGGACCTGACTTAGGCGTTAAAGCATCTGGTGGGGTAAGAGATTATGAAGGGGCAAAGGCGGTAATTGAAGCCGGTGCGACACGAATTGGAGCCAGTGCCGGAATTGCAATTATTAATGGAGATCAAGGATCCTCTGATTATTAAAAACACATCTTTTTCAAAAAAAGTTGACCATACCCTTCCAATATAATATAATTGTCGAAGGTATGAGTGGTGACACTCATACAAGCAGAGAAACAGTTTTTTTGCTTCGGAGGGAGGGAAATAGCATGTCAAAAACAACTCGCGTTCGTAAAAACGAGTCACTTGAAGATGCTCTTCGTCGCTTCAAGCGCGATGTATCAAAAAGCGGTGCATTAGCTGAATATCGTAAGCGTGAATACTACGATAAGCCTAGCGTACGCCGTAAGAAAAAGTCTGAGGCCGCTAGAAAGCGCAAGTGATCTAAAGAGGGTGTAAATAGATGTCTATTACTGAACGTCTAAACCAAGATATGAAAACAGCGATGAAGGCTAGAGACAAAAAGACTCTGTCAGTCATTCGCATGGTGAAAGCTTCTATGCAAAATGAAGCGATTAAACTAGGTAAAAATGAACTTTCTGAAGAAGAAGAACTTACAGTTTTATCTCGCGAGGTAAAACAGCGTAAAGATTCCCTCCATGAGTTTAAAGAAGCTGGACGCGAAGATCTTGTAGAAGAGCTTTATCAAGAAATTGATATTTTACAAGTATACATGCCTCAACAGCTATCTGACCAAGAACTTGATCAGATTGTTCAGGAAACCATTCAAGAAGTAGGAGCCTCATCTAAAGCAGATATGGGCAGAGTGATGAGTGCCGTGATGCCTAAAGTTAAGGGTAAAGCGGATGGTTCCAAAGTGAATCAACTCGTACTTAAGCAATTATCTTAATTGTAGGAAAGTCTCCCTTAGGGTAAGGGAGACTTTTTTAATTTTTATGAAACTTATTTTATAATAAATACGTATAGATACTATTCAACGGATAAGATAGAATGAGGGGGTGATGGAAATGCTCAGACCGATTCAGCTTATTACGTGTTGCGCAAGCGCTTTACTTGCCTTGTTTCTATGTTTTGTTCAAATTTCTTCAACCGTTCAAGCGGATGGTGAGGGAGATCAGGTGTACGTGATCCCCGTTGAAAGTACAGTTGAGCGAGGAATGACAGCTTTTCTAGAGCGAACAACTAGTGAAGCAGTTGAAAACGGTGCAGATCATATCATATTTGAGATCGATACACCCGGTGGAAGAGTAGATGCTGCTGGTGCAATCGGTGAGCTGTTACAAGATTTAGAGGTTCCAAATACAGCGTACATTACAAGCCAGGCATATTCTGCGGGATCATATATCGCTTTAAATGCAGATCAAATCTATATGAAGCAGCAAGCAACTATAGGCGCGTCAGGTGTTATTAACTCTGATGGTACAGCTGCTGATAAGAAAGCCCAATCTGCTTGGATTTCTTCTATGGTAGCTGCTGCAGAATCAAATGATAGAGATCCGTTATATGCTAGAGCTATGGCTGACAGTTCTGTGGACTTACCAGATTATGGAGCTCCAGAGGGGGAATTTTTAACGCTTGGTCCAAATCAAGCAGAGGAAGTCGGCTACGCAGAGGGTATTGTTCAGGATCGTGTCGAATTACTTAGTGAGTTGGGACTATCAGAAGCAAAAGTAGTGGAGAATAACCCAACACCTGCTGAGAATTTTGCTCGATTTCTTACGGATCCAGTCGTTATCCCTATTCTACTATCTGTAGCCAGTATCGGCTTAGTCGTTGAATTATATTCGCCTGGCTTTGGTATACCGGGAACAATGGGCGCTATATCTTTAGTACTGTTTTTTTATGGTCACATTGTTGCTGGACTCGCAGGATATGAAGCAATTATTTTGCTTATACTAGGCATAGGATTAATAATTGCGGAGTTTTTTGTATCCAGCGGGATTCTTGGAATAGTTGGTGTTGTAGCTATTGTTACTTCTTTAATGCTTTCATCGGCTGATATGGGACAAATGGCAATGAGCATAGGGATTGCGTTAATTTTTACTATTGCAGTTTCCATCATTTTATTTAAAACAATTGGCTTAGAAAGAGGATTTTTCAAACGTGTGATATTAAGCGATGCTACTTCCACTGAAAAAGGGTATGTATCTTCTGTCACACGTCTTGAGTTGATTGGTTTACAAGGAGAAACAATTACTCCACTTCGCCCAGCAGGCACTGCAGTATTTGATAATGAAAGGTTAGATGTAGTTTCTGAAGGAAGTTTTATAGGAGCTAACCAGCCCATCGTTATTGTGAAGACAGAAGGATCAAGAATTGTAGTAAGAGCACAAAACAAACTAGAGGAGGAATAAGAGATGACGATTCAAGAATTGATGCCCATTATCATCGTGGGGATTATTATTATCGTATTAGCGGTATTATTCACGTTTATACCAGTCATGCTATGGATTAGCGCATTAGCGGCAGGAGTTAAAATCAGTATCTTCACACTGATTGGAATGAGGTTAAGAAGGGTCATCCCTTCCAGAGTAATTAACCCTCTGATTAAAGCTCATAAAGCAGGTGTAAATGTAGACACGAACCAATTAGAGAGCCACTATTTAGCTGGTGGTAACGTAGACCGTGTAGTGAATGCTCTAATTGCCGCTCAGCGTGCCAATATAGAGTTAAGCTTTGAACGTGCTGCTGCTATTGATTTAGCAGGACGTGACGTTTTAGAAGCTGTGCAAATGAGTGTAAACCCTAAAGTGATTGAAACGCCTTTTATTGCCGGTGTAGCGATGGACGGTATCGAAGTGAAAGCAAAAGCCCGTATTACTGTTCGTGCTAACATTGATCGATTAGTCGGTGGTGCTGGAGAAGATACGGTTATTGCTCGTGTAGGTGAGGGTATTGTATCAACCATTGGTTCTAGTACGAATCATAATAAGGTACTTGAAAACCCTGATATGATTTCTCAAAATGTATTAGGTAAAGGTTTAGATGCAGGAACAGCTTTTGAGATATTATCCATTGATATTGCTGATATTGATATCGGTAAAAACATTGGAGCCATCTTGCAGACTGACCAAGCCGAAGCAGATAAAAACATTGCACAAGCGAAAGCAGAAGAACGTCGTGCGATGGCGATTGCTCAAGAGCAGGAGATGCGTGCACGAGTACAAGAAATGCAGGCTAAAGTTGTGGAAGCTGAAGCTGAAGTACCACAAGCACTTGCGGAAGCCCTTCGTTCTGGTAAAATGGGTGTTATGGACTACATGAATTATCAAAACATTAATGCAGATACAGACATGAGAAAGACATTAGGTGACCTATCAGAAGATAAGGAGAATGACGATCAATAATTTTCCTCATGAAATAAAGGAGAATTGCTATGAATGAACTATTTGAATTAATCTTTAGCAATTTCTTAATTGTGGCGGCAATTATTGGAGGATTAATAAGCTGGTTCTCAGGTATGAACAAGGAAGATTCTGAGAAACAGGGTGGTGCTCCTAAACAACCTAAGCCTACTCGAACTCCTTCTGGTCCGATGCAGCAGAAACCAGTAAGAGGGAGTATGGATAAGGCGCAGGACTTGCAGCGCCAGTCAAGAGAAGTTGCTCAAGATACCAAGGGACGTATAGAGGATTATTATGAGCAGAAACAAAAGCGCCTTGATGAGATGTCAGACTATCAAGGGGAACGAACGCAAGAATCATTTACGTTTGATGAAAAAGATCTAAATAAAAATAAAATGGAAGTATTTGTTCAAGAAGAACCAAATACGAAAAAAACATCTTTAAAATATTCGACAAAGTTTAATCGTAACCGCCTGGCTGAAGGAATTGTTATGTCAGAAATTTTAGGGCAGCCTCGAGCCTACAAGCCGCATAGCTCTCATCCGAGAAAAAGATAAAGAAACGCACGAATTGTTGTGATACAATTCGTGCGTTTTTCGTATGTATAAGTGAGGGGGGAGCGGCATGTCAAAATGGCAAAATCATTTACGTAATTGGGTGAGTCAGTATTTTGACCTGCCAGCTGATGTAATGCTAGACCTTCCACGGATTACGACGATTGGATCTCTACACGCCTACGTAGAAAATTGCACAGGTCTGCTCCATTTCTCTGATCAAGAAATAAGGATTCAATACCGCAGGGGCGAGTTGTCTATTAAAGGAAAAGATTTACGAATTAAAATGATGTTAAAGGAAGAGTTATTGCTGGAAGGTGAACTGCAGTCAATTGATTTTAAAGAGCTGAAGGAGGGAGGGGTGAAATGAAGAAAGGGCAACTTACAGTTTTACAAGGGAAGTTAATCATTACTGCTGAAGGACAAGTCTTAGAAGCCTTTATGCACGCTTGTGTTAACCAAGGTTGTACCTTATCTAATATCAAATACTTAAGCGATAATAAAGTTCAAATGACAATATTATGGCAGGATTGGCCAAAGATAAGAAAACTAAGGAAACATTATCGATGCAAAATAAAGATTAATTCTAAAAAAGGAGCTCCTTTTTTTTATAAGCGTCTAATTAGCAGGAAAGCTTTCGTTTCAGCTTTAATTATTGGATTCATGGCCGCTTTTTTATTGGCAAATACTTTATGGTCTATAAAGGTCACAGGGCTTGATCCAGAGTTAGAAGCTGAAGTGGAGTCTAAATTAAAAACGTATGGAATACAACCAGGATCCACAACATTTTCAATGAAACAGCCCCGCGAAGTCCAGCGTTTACTGTTGGAGGATATTCCAGAATTATTATGGGTTGGAGTGAAGAAACAAGGGACAAGTTATCAGTTATATGGCGTAAAGCAGACAAACTATGATGAAGCTGAAGAACCTCGACCTTCCAACATTGTGGCTTCGAAAAAAGGGATAATAACTAAGATGTTTATTTCTAAAGGACGACCATTAGTCGAAGTGAATGATGTAGTTAAAAAGGGAACTTTACTAGCCACGGGTGAGTTAAAAGAAGACAGTGGAAAGTATATTGAATCCGAGGGAGAAGTCATTGCGGAAACTTGGTACCGAGTCGAAATAGAAAGCCCCCAAAAACAGAAGCAGGGTTTAACAGATGGAGGTTCTTCCCAGTCATATTCATTAGTAATTAATGAAGTTTCAATTCCGATATGGGGTTTTTGGAGAAAGAATGAAAATAATGTAAGAAAGGAAAGCTATGACCATAGATTTAAGATTTTAGGATGGGAGGTTCCAGTTCAATTAAATCAAACAACTACCTTTACAAATGAAAACAAACTTCACACGTTATCTGAAGACGATTCGATAAAAGAAACCTTGAGAACAGCAAAGCATTCTCTTCTGATGCAGCTTGAGGAAAACGCCGAAATTACAGAGGAAAAAATTTTGCACGAGAGTGAGGACCGTGGTAAAGTAAAATTAATCCTATTAGTGAAAGTGGAAGAAAATATAGCAGAAACCAAGTATGTTTCCCAAGGAGATTGAGTATGCAAGGAGAACTGAAAACAATAGATCTACAATTAAATAATCCAACTGAAGCTTTATCTTTATTTGGCACAGAAGACCGCCATTTAAAACGTATTGAAGAACAGTTGAAAGTGACGATTATTTCTAGAGGCGAACAAGTGAACGTTTCCGGTGAAGCTGAGCATGTGAAGCTTGTGGAAGAAATCCTTTTAGCTGTACTAGCATTAATAAGAAAAGGTTTATCTATTACTGAGCGAGATGTTGTATATGCTGTTGAGTTAGCTAAAAAAGGGAAAATTAATCAATTTGAAGCTCTCTTTGAAGACGAAATCACTAAAAATGCCAAAGGTAAATCGGTACGAGTAAAAACACTTGGTCAACGCAGCTATGTTGCGGCTATAAAAAATAATGATCTTGTGTTTGGTATTGGTCCTGCAGGAACTGGTAAGACGTATTTGGCTGTTGTAATGGCAGTTAATGCATTAAAAAATGGTGAAGTTAAACGAATAATTTTAACACGTCCTGCTGTAGAGGCCGGAGAAAGCCTCGGATTCCTGCCAGGCGATTTAAAAGAAAAAGTAGATCCTTATCTGCGCCCACTTTATGACTCTCTACACGATGTATTTGGTGCAGAACATACCGCACGTCTTATTGACCGAGGGACAATTGAGATTGCCCCCCTTGCGTATATGAGAGGGCGTACGTTAGACGACGCATTTGCTATTTTAGATGAAGCGCAGAATACCACACCTGAACAGATGAAAATGTTCCTAACGAGATTAGGTTTTGGATCAAAAATGATTATAACGGGTGATATTACTCAAGTGGACCTGCCAAAAGGAGTGACGTCTGGACTTAAAGTGGCTGAAGAAAAACTTAGTCATGTGAAAGGATCAGCATTCATTCATCTAGACCAGACTGATGTCGTCCGCCACCCCCTTGTTCAACGAGTTATTGACGCGTACGAAAAAAACTAAGGCCCAGAGAAGGGCCTTTATTATTACCGTTTTTTGGAATAATATGTAAGGTGGGTGAGTGAGTTGCATAAGCATCTAAAACCTAATATAAATCGTTTTAAAAATAAAAGCGGGCCCGGGTTCAAGGTAATGTTCACCGCTTTTGTTATAGCGTTATTTTTCTTTTTACTTGCTTCAACGAATGTACATACAGAAACTTATAACCTGGAGAAATTTAGTGTAGCAAATGAGACCATCCACTCACCCATTACAATTGAGAACGAAAAGAACACGGAGCAAAGAATAAGAGAGGCTACTCAAGCTGTTGAAGATCACTATCAAATCTCTCATACGATAACTGAAGAAAGGCTTGGGTACATAACAGAAGTTTTTGAGGCCGTAGAAAAAGTTAATTTGTCAGAAGCCCGTTCATCTGAGGAAAAGCTGGATCAATTAAATGCTTTGCTTTCAGATAATATAACCAATGATTTACCTACCGAAATATTTCTTCCATTTGTTCAAGCCTCTGAGGAAGAACTGCAACAAAGCGAAGAAGTTCTTCTAGGTTCTTTACAATCTTATTTTAATGAAGGGATCCGCACGACAGACTTAGAAGATAAGGAGCAGACGCTTCTGTTAAAAATACGGTATTCGTCTGTTCCTGATCGTTTAAAAGAACAAGTAACTGAACTTGGTAATTTTGCTTTAGTAGAGAATGCTTTTTTCGATGCAGAAGCTACTGATGAAGCTCGAAAAGAAGCAGTTTCTCAAGTTCAGCCTGATATGATCCAGGCGGGAGAAGTCATAGTGGCAGAGGGAGTGATTATTACAAGCGACATTTATGAGGAACTAGAAATAACAGGATTATTAAATGAAGAAAGAAATGTGATGCCTTACTTAGGGTTGGCGATCTTTTCTTTACTTTTGGGTGCTGTTCTCTATTATCACTTTAGGAAGATGATAAGAGAAGAGTCATTAACCTTTCGGCACCTATTTGTAGTAGTTCTCATTTCGGTTATTCTTATGAGTCTGATGAAAGGCGTAAGCGTCCTTTCCTTATCAAATGAATCGCTCTATTACGTTATGCCTGCGGCTATGGGCGCGCTTTTAATAAAACTACTTTGCAGCGAAAAATTTGCATTATTAATGAGCGTTGTTTTCGCTTTAATGGCTACGGTATTGTTTAATGGGGAAGTAGCTAGTACACTAAATGCTCATGCTGGTATCTATGTATTGCTTTCGCAATTTGCGGGAATATTTTTCTTATGGAATACAAGTGACCGTCAGTTCATTGCAAAAACAGGAATCGGCATAGCTGTAGTTAATTGTATGGCGTTAAGTTTTACAGTATTCCTTTCTTTTGAGAAGTATACATGGACTGATTGGATAACGTTTTCAGGTTATGGAATATTAAGTGCCCTGTTATCTGTGGTTTTAACGTTTGGTTTACTACCTTTGATTGAATCCACATTTGATATTCTTTCTGACAATAAACTACTGGCATTATCGAATCCTAATCATAAGCTTCTGAGAAAAATTTTAACGGAAGCTCCCGGGACCTATCACCATAGTGTCATGGTTGCGAATTTAAGTGAATCTGCTTGTGAAGCTATAGGAGCGAAAGGCTTACTTGCAAGAGTGGCTGCTTATTATCATGACCTGGGTAAGACGGTTAGACCCCACTATTTTATAGAAAACCAAATGGGCGTAAAAAATCCTCATGATTTTCTAAAACCCGAAGAAAGTGCTACGATAATAATCAACCATCCATATGATGGTGCGAAGTTATTGAATAAAGAGAAGCTCCCTAAAGAAATTATTGATATTGCTAAACAACACCATGGAACGACATTGTTAAAGTATTTTTATTATCAGGCTAAAGAAAAAGATCCGCATGTGAAAGAGAAAAAATACCGCTATCCTGGTCCAAAACCCCAATCTAAAGAAGCGGCTATCGTTTGCATTTGCGATTCTGTTGAAGCAGCCGTCAGGTCCCTTGAAGATCCTACTCAGGAGAAGATTAAAAACATTGTTCACTCTATTATTGAAGACCGTATATTAGACGGACAATTAGATGATTGCCATTTAACCTTTAACGAACTATCGAAGGTAGAAAATGCAATTTGTGAAACACTTCAAGGGATCTTCCATTCACGTATAAAATACCCACATCAGGATGAAGCCGTAAAGGAGGCAAAGTAATATGATTCATATTGATTTTCACGATGAAACGAATTCAGTTGATGAAGCATTTGTAGATTTAGTAGAGAGAGTTATTCAATTTGCCGGTGAGAAAGAGAATATAGCCGGTGAAAGTGAACTATCTATAACTTTTGTTGATAATAAAGAAATCCAAGAGTTAAACCGTAATTATCGTCAAAAAGATAATCCAACTGACGTCATTTCCTTCGCTATGCAGGAATTAGGTGAAGGAGAAGTAGAAGTGCAGAATGAAGATTTACCAGTACTCTTAGGGGATATTGTCATTTCTGTAGATAAAGCAAAAGAACAAGCAGAAGACTATAAGCATTCTTTAGAAAGAGAGTTTGCTTTTCTCGCACTGCATGGTTTCTTACATTTATTGGGATATGATCACATGAATGAAGAAGATGAAAAGAAAATGTTTGTAAGACAAGAGGATATCTTAGATGAATTCGGATTACAAAGGTCATAAAAAGTGGATAGGTTTGTCTTATGCGTTTAATGGGCTGAAGGAAGCAGTGCGTGAAGAAAAAAACTTAAAAATTCATTTATTCATTAGTTTTTTAGTCATTTTGTGCAGTGCGTGGTTTCAGATTACGGCTATTGAATGGATCGTATTAATTTTAATTATGGCATTAGTGATCACGCTTGAAATGATTAATTCATCCATTGAGAGAATTATGGATTTTTTAGCACCGGAATTTAACCCATTAATAGGAACAATTAAAGATATTGCAGCAGGAGCTGTGCTAATAGCAGCAGGCAGCTCAATTGTTATAGGTTTAATTATCTTTTTGCCTAAAGTCATGGTATTGTTGTAGGTTGATGCTAAAAGATGGAGGAAATACAATGGAAGAACAATTTAAATCGGGGTTTGTTGCTATTATAGGACGCCCTAATGTAGGCAAATCAACATTTATGAATCGTGTGATTGGTGAAAAAATTGCCATCATGAGCGATAAGCCGCAAACAACTCGTAATAAAATCCAAGGGGTGTTGACTGAGAAGGATGCCCAGATGATCTTTATTGATACTCCAGGTATTCATAAGCCTAAACATAAACTAGGTGATTTCATGGTAAATGTTGCCGAGAATACATTGAATGAAGTTGATGCTATTATGTTTATGATTAACGCTGAAGAAGGATACGGGCGTGGCGACCAATTTATTATAGACCGATTGCAAAAAATTAATCAGCCTGTTTTCTTAATCGTTAATAAAATTGATCGAGTACACCCGGACCAGCTTCTTCCGCTAATTGATGAATATCGCGAAAAGCTTGATTTCGAGGAGATTATACCTATTTCTGCTTTAGAGGGCAATAATGTGGATCATTTACTAGGTGTCATTAAATCTCATCTACCGGAAGGACCACAGTTTTACCCTGAAGATCACATTACTGATCACCCCGAACGCTTTATTGTCAGTGAACTGATTCGAGAGAAAGTTCTTCATTTAACTAGAGAAGAGATCCCTCATTCTATTGCTGTTGTGATCGAGACGATAAAGCCGCGTGATGATTCAAACGCTGTATTTATACAGGCTGCAATAATTGTAGAACGAAAATCACAAAAAGGAATTATCATCGGAAAACAGGGAAGCATGCTAAAAGAAGTTGGACAGAGAGCAAGGAAAGATATTGAAGCCTTACTAGGCAGTAAAGTCTTCCTGGAACTTTGGGTCAAGGTGCAAAAAGACTGGAGAAATCGACAGATCCAACTGAGTGACTTCGGCTATAAGGAAGAAGAATACTAAGACTGGAAAAAATTAAAATTCATCATTTGTTGTAGATGAAGCAACCTAAGGTTGTCATTACATTTTCTTTTATGATTTATAGGAAAGGAGTGTTTCTTGTGCTAGATCTGTATTGGAATGTATTTAGACAGACAGGAAACATAGAAACCTATTTGCTAATGAAGGAATTAGAAGCCGACAATAAAAAGGGAATTGAAGATGCTTCATCTGCAATGGAACAAGAAGACCCAATCGGATAAAGCAGGTGAATGCTTTGTTAGAAAAAATTGAGGGAATTGTCATTCGTACGAGAGATTATGGGGAAACTCATAAGATCGTTACTTTATTTACAAGAGAAAAAGGTAAAATTGGGGTCATGGCTCGAGGGGCAAAAAAACCTAAGAGCCGTATGGCCTCGGTTACCCAACCTTTTATTCATGGTCAATTTTTGATTCAAATAGGATCAGGACTCGGAGCGCTTAGTCAAGGTGAAATGGTAACATCACTGCGTTCGATAAGAGAAGATATCATTAAAACTGCATACGCATCTTATTTAGCTGAATTGACGGATAAGTTAGTGGAGGAGAAAAAACCAGATCCCTTTCTTTATGAACAACTGCTTCAAACTTTTGTTTGGATGGCAGAAGGGAAAGACTGTGAAATATTATCTATGATGTATGAGTTAAAAATGTATCGTAAAGCTGGGTTTGCTCCAAAAGTTGATGCATGCTTAAACTGTGGAGCGGCAGATGGCCCATTTTCTTTCTCTGTTGTGGAAGGTGGTTTTCTTTGTTTTCGCTGCAAACAAGTCGACCCCGAGGCATATGGGTTAACCGAGCCGCTGGCCAAACTGCTGCGATTATTTTTACATATGGATGTTAGTCGGTTAGGGCAAGTTTCGATGAAAGACGAAAACAAGAAAAAGCTGCGTACGTTAATGGATGAATACTATGATCGTTATGGTGGATATTTCTTAAAGTCGAAAAAGTTTCTTAAACAGATCGACTTGTTTACCGATAATAATTGACAAAATAAATAGGATTCAGTATGATTCTATTTACTAACTATATGTTTGCATTGAAGGAAAGTAGTAAGCGGATTCTGTGTGAATAGAGAACTCGTGATGGTGGAAATCGAGTGACACAGGCCGGCGAAGGCGTTCTGGAGCAAGAGACGTTTAAAGTGGCTTTCGTTTTTACGGAAGCAAATAGGGTGGAACCGCGGAAATCAACCCCGTCCCTATGTCATAATTGGCATAGGGACGGGGTTTCTTTATGCTATTAGAATAATAGGAGGTAAGTCGAATGAATATTCAAGACATGATCTTAACTTTGCAGAAGCATTGGTCAAATCAAGGGTGTCTGCTTATGCAGGCTTACGATGTAGAAAAAGGGGCAGGGACGATGTCCCCAATGACGCTTCTTAGAAGTCTTGGCCCAGAGCCATGGAATGTAGCTTACGTGGAACCTTCTAGAAGACCTGCGGATGGAAGGTATGGGCAAAATCCTAACCGATTGTATCAACATCACCAATTTCAAGTGATTATGAAACCTTCACCTGACAATATTCAAGAATTATATTTGGACTCCCTTAAAGCATTAGGAATTGATCCACATCAGCACGATATTCGTTTTGTGGAAGATAACTGGGAGAATCCAACTCTTGGAGCCGCTGGATTAGGATGGGAAGTATGGCTGGATGGCATGGAAATTACTCAATTTACCTACTTTCAGCAAATAGGTGGCTTAGAAGCTCGTCCTGTATCCGCAGAAATTACGTATGGGCTAGAGCGATTGGCTTCCTACATTCAAGATAAAGAAAATGTCTTTGAATTAGAGTGGACTAGCGGGGTCACAGTTGGGGATATATTTACACAGCCTGAATATGAGCATTCTGTGTACACTTTTGAAGAATCAGATGACGAGATGTTGTTTGATTTATTTACTACTTATGAAAAAGAAGCGAAAAGAATTATGGAAAAGGGGTTAGTATTCCCAGCTTATGACTATGTTTTAAAATGTTCACACACATTTAATCTATTAGATGCAAAAGGCATTATTTCAGTTACAGAACGTACGGGATACATTGGGAGAGTGAGAAACCTGGCACGCTCCATAGCTAAAACATACGTAGAAGAAAGAGAAAGATTGGGCTTTCCAATGCTGAAGAAGGAGGACTCTTCTCATGAGTAAAACCGTGTTATTTGAACTAGGTCTTGAAGAATTACCAGCTCGTTTTATTGATGATGCAGAAATACAGCTCTTGAAAAATACCGAAGCATGGTTGAAGGAGCAGCGAATTCCATATCAATCTGTAAAATCTTACGCGACGCCCCGGAGATTAGCGGTTCAAATATTCGGTGTTGAAAACAAGCAGCCGGACATAGCAGAAGAAGCAAAAGGGCCAGCGAAAAAAATTGCTCTTACTGATGAAGGAGATTGGTCAAAAGCTGCGATAGGATTTTCAAAAGGTCAGGGGAAAAATGTGGAAGATATTTACTTTAAAGAAATGAATGGTACAGAGTATGTTCACGTGAAAAAATTCATAAAAGGTAAGCTGACAAGAGAATTGTTACAAGGTTTTAAAGATGTAATTGTAGGGTTAAGTTTCCCTAAAAATATGAGGTGGGGAGATTTCAATTTACGCTATGTCCGTCCAATACGATGGATTATAGCGTTATTTGAAGATGAAGTGATCCCTTTTCAAATTGAAAATGTAGAAACAAATAACGTGACATACGGCCACCGCTTCCTGGGTGGAAAGACTACAATAGCTGAGGCTTCCTCATATGACTCTGTCTTAAAAGCTGAATATGTATTGGCGGATAAGAGCGAAAGAAAAACTGAGATTGAAAAGCAGTTAAAACAAATGGAAGAAGATAAAGATTGGACCATCCTGATCGATGAAGGTCTATTAAATGAAGTGACACATCTAGTAGAATATCCTACTGTATTCAGTGGAACATTTAGCAAGGATTTTCTAGAAGTTCCTGATGAGGTTTTAATAACATCGATGAAAGAACATCAAAGATATTTTCCTGTTCAAAGTAACGAAGGAAAACTGCTACCTTATTTTGTTGCTGTTCGAAACGGCAATGCTCAGCATATTGAAAATGTTTCAAAAGGAAACGAAAAAGTATTAAAAGCCCGTCTGGCTGATGCACAATTTTTCTACCAAGAAGATCAAAAAGGTTCGATTGACGAGAAATTAAAGAAACTTAATCGCATGGTTTATCAAGTTGAGCTTGGCACTCTTGCAGATAAAGTAGATCGAGTAAAGACGATTACCGGAGACATCTGTAATAAGTTAGATAGCAAAGATAATCTAAAGAAAAAGGCACTTAGGACAGCTGAAATAAGTAAATTCGATTTAGTTACTCATATGGTTGATGAATTTACAGAATTACAAGGAGTTATGGGAGAGAAATATGCGAAACTCTTTGGAGAGGATGAGGAAGTAGCGATTGCTATAAATGAACACTACATGCCTCGTCAATCAAATGGCCAGCTTCCTCAAACTGAAATCGGGTCGATTGTGAGTGTAGCTGATAAATTAGATACCATTATCGGTTCCATTGCTATTGGAAACAGTCCGACAGGTTCTCAAGATCCATACGGCTTAAGACGTCAATCTCTCGGCATTTTACAAATACTTAAAACACAAAATTGGGAAATTCAAGTAGAAGCGTTATTAAATAGTGTTATTGATTTGTATGTCGAGCGAGATTTACTGACTAAAGACAAAGATGAACTAGTAAAAGAAGTACAAGATTTTTTTCGTATACGTGCTTCCTTCTTATTTAAAGATGAAGGTATAGCTCCAGATATTGTAAGAGCTGTGCTCAGTAACGGCATACTACAGTATTCGGTTACATTAAAAAAAGCAGAACTTTTATCTGAAAAACGTAATGATTCTAATTTCAAACCGGTCCATGAAGCCCTGGGAAGAGTATTGAATTTAGCTAAAAAAACAGAGGGAGTTACAATTAATACTGATCTGTTTCAAAATAACAGTGAAGCTAATCTTTTTAATACCTACGAAAAAGTTCATGAATTATATATTCGTGATTTGAAGTCTGGCAATTTAGAGAAAGCTTTAGAACAATTAGGCGAACTCGCGCATCCTATTCACTCATTCTTCGATCAAACGATGGTCATGGCTGAAGATGAAAAGGTCCGAACTAATCGTCTGGCTCTACTAAAGAACATTGCCAATGATATTTTACAATTTGCTGACTTTAATGAGGTAGAGTGGAAGCAGCAATATTAAGTCACGTTCTTTTACCCAACAAAATAAATGAGCTATAATAATTAAATAGTATGTCACAGTTGGTGATTAGGGTGGTGAAAGAATGGAACTATCCAACAGACAAGAACAAATTATTCAAATTGTGAAAGAGAACGGTCCGATTACTGGAGAAAGTATTGCAGAAAGCTTAAGCTTGACGAGAGCAACCTTACGGCCTGATTTAGCTATATTAACGATGGCGGGTTATTTAGATGCCCGTCCTCGTGTCGGCTATTTTTTTACTGGTAAAACAGGGTCTGAACTTTTAACTGAAAAATTAAAAAAGTTTAAAGTCTATGAGTATCAGGCCCTTCCAGTAGTGGTACAAGAAGACGTATCAGTCTATGATGCCATATGTACGATGTTCTTAGAGGATGTAGGAACTCTATTTGTGATTAATGAAGAGTCTTTACTCGTAGGTGTATTATCTAGAAAAGATTTACTTCGGGCAAGTATAGGAAATCAGGACTTAACTTCTGTTCCTGTTCATATCATTATGACTAGAATGCCAAATGTATCCATCTGCACAAAGGATGACCTTTTATTGGATGCAGCTCAAAAGCTTATCGAGAAACAGATTGATGGGCTTCCTGTTGTAAAACCAGTTGAAAACGGAATGGAGGTCATCGGAAGGCTGACAAAGACTAGTGTAACAAAAGCTCTCGTTGAACTTGCCACCGATCAACACTTATAAGGAACCCCTTCTAAGAAGGAGAGGAAAAAATATTGAAAAAACCCTTTATTTATATCATATCTGATTCTGTTGGAGAAACTGCTGAACTCGTAGTAAAAGCTGCATTAAGCCAGTTTGATGATGGACCGTTTGAAGTGCAAAGAATTCCTTATGTTGAAGATAAAGGGACAATAAATGAGGCTGTAGCTCAGGCAAAAGAACACAATGCTATGATCGGCTTCACACTCGTCATACCGGAATTCAGATCTCACTTGATAGAGAAAGCAAAAGAGTATGAATTAGAATGTATCGATATTATGGGCCCAATGATGGATGCAATGCAGAGGTATTTTAATTCTGAGCCTCGACTCGAACCAGGGCTGGTTCATAAATTAGATGAAGATTATTTTAAACGTGTAGAAGCGATAGAATTTGCTGTTAAGTATGATGACGGCCGGGATTCAAGAGGGATAACTAAAGCCGATATTATATTAATAGGTGTGTCACGTACTTCTAAAACTCCACTCTCTCAATATTTAGCCCATAAAAGGTTAAAAGTAGCGAATGTCCCTATTGTTCCAGAGGTAGAACCTCCAGAAGAACTTTTCAAGGTAGATCCTAAAAAATGTATAGGTTTAAAGATTAGTCCCCAGAAACTGAATGATATTCGCAGGGAGCGCTTGAAATCACTAGGCTTAGGATCAGAGGCCAGCTATGCTAACATGGATAGAATTCAACAAGAGATTGAGCATTTTAATGAAGTAGTAGACCGAATAGGCTGCCAAGTTATTGATGTATCCCACAAAGCTGTTGAGGAGACTGCGAACGTTATTATGAATTTAAAGAGGGAAAATTCTCTCTAATAACAAATGAAGAAATGTCGCGCTTAAAAAATAAGCGCGTTTTTTCTTGGTATTTATATGGATTTTTCAAATCTTATGTATTATAATAATTATTTGTGTAAAAATAATCATATTGCTATTTACATGAAGATACTTTTCTGAATAATAAAACATTAAGAAAAGAGCAGGAATCTAACGATTATTGTAGAATTACTCAAGTATGCAAAAACAAAACATGAGTGTGTGGGTAGATGCCGATAGTTGTCCTGTGCAGGAAGAAATTCGTTCTGTGTGTGCCGGTTTTCAGATTGAGCCAAAATTTGTGGCTACCGTGAATCATTTTAAACATGAGACAAACGGGGAAAATTGGACGTTTCTCGATCACGGATCTCAATCTGTGGATCTTTTTATTTTAAATCACGTTAAACCCGAAGATGTAGTTATAACTCAAGATTATTCTTTAGCGGTATTACTTACTCCCCGGGGGGTTTACGTTATTACGCCAAGAGGTAAACTAATTAAAGAGGGGGAAGCCTTTGATATTATGAATCAGAAGCATCTTCGACAACAAACCTTTAGGCGAAAGAAAAAATGGAAGGGTCCACGAGCTTTTACGGATGAGGACCGCAGGAACTTCTCGGAAGCTTTATATGTGTTAATAGCTGATCGAGAGTTTTAGCTAAATAAAAGGAAACTATATAACTGGTACGGTGATGCAAAATGGCTGGACACATTCCAGAAGAAAAAGTGGACGAGATAAGAAAATCCGTTGATATTGCCGAAGTGGTTGGTGAATATGTTCAATTAAAGCGTCAAGGAAGGAACTACTTCGGCTTATGTCCTTTTCACGGAGAAAACACCCCGTCTTTTTCTGTTTCGAGTGATAAGCAGATCTTTCATTGTTTTGGATGTGGAAAAGGAGGAAACGTATACTCGTTTCTAATGGAAATCGAAGGGTATAGTTTTCTGCAAGCCGTTCGGAGAGTTGCAGATAAAACGGGGCACTCCCTTCCTGAGCAATTTAATGAAACCCCGGTTCAACAAACTGATCCGGAAGCCCAAAGTATCTTGGATGCACATGAGTGGATGACCAAACTTTATCACCATATGTTGCGTAATTCTAAGGAAGGCAAGAACGCTTTACAGTACTTGTTAGAACGGGGGTTTACTGAAGAGACGATTCAAAAATACCACTTAGGTTTTTCACCTACATCTCCAGACTTTGTCGCAACTTTCTTAGAGAAGAAAGGTTTTCATCCTCAAACGATGGTTAAAGCAGGCTTATTAAATGCCAATGAAAAAGGAGAATATTTTGATCGGTTCAGAGGTAGAATTATGTTTCCTTTAAGAAATCATTTAGGCAAAACAGTTGCTTTTGCGGGAAGGTCATTAGGCGATCAAGAACCAAAGTACTTGAATTCTCCAGAAACAGAACTTTTTCAAAAAGGAAGGTTGCTTTTTAACTTTGATCTTGCAAGGTCTTCGATACGCAAGTCAAAGACAATGGTTTTATTTGAGGGATATGCAGATGTCCTTTCTGCCGATCAGGCAGGAATTCGTAATGGTGTAGCAACGATGGGGACCTCCATTTCGGAAACTCAAGCTCAATTAATTAAGAGATACGCTGATCGAGTGATAGTCTGTTATGATGGCGATTCTGCGGGGATGACTGCAGCATCAAAAGCGGCAAAGCTGTTAAAGCAAACGGGTTGTCAAACCAACGTAGCACGATTACCAGAAGGACTTGACCCTGATGATTATATAAAGAAATTTGGCGGAGATCGCTTTGAAAGAGAAGTTATAGAAGCAAGTGATCCTTATACGTCGTTTATTATAAATTTTCTGCGTAGAAATTATAACCTTCAATTAGAAGGAGATCGAATTGCTTATATCGAAAAGGTATTACAGGAGATTGCTCAATTAGAGCGAGCCATTGAGAGAGAGCATTATTTAAAAGCTTTGGCAGAAGAGTTTCAAATGTCGATAGACACGTTAAAGAGTGAAGTGGAAAAACTTAAAGCACAAAAAAGCAATGCAAATCTTCTTCAAACCTATGAAAGAAGGCCGCAGCATAACGTGCCGGTCAAACGAAGTTCCACCCACCGAAAGCTGCTGCCAGCATTTCATAATGCAGAAAGAAAGCTGATTGCAAACATGTTGAAGAATCCTGTCATTGCTGATAAAGTGCAAGAGGAATTAGGCGGGGCTTTTAATATTTCTGAACACCAAGTTATTGTTACGCACTTATATGCATACTATGAAGATGGCCATGAACCAAACGTCAGTCAATTTATTGAGCGGCTGGAAGACCAGTCACTTAAGGATCTAGTTATCCAATTGACGATGTCCTCCGGGATGGATGAAGAAATGTCAGATCAAGAAATATCGGATTATCTTCATAGAATACGTTCAGAAAACACTGATCGTAATGATATAAAAAGTCTTGAAGCAGAACAAAAAAAAGCAGAGCAGCACAATGACCCCATAAAAGCTGCAGAAATTGCAATGGAAATATTGAGAAGAAAACAAGAGTTGAAAAATACTCATTAATGGTATGGATAGTTGGAAGGAGGGGGACTCATGGCAGATAAGCAACAACAGCCATCACGTTCTAAAGAAAATGAAAGTGAACTAACTCTCGAGCAAGCAAAGGAACAATTACTTGAAATAGGTAAGAAGAGAGGAATTTTAGCCTATGAAGAAGTGGCTGAAAAACTCTCTAATTTTGAATTGGAATCTGATCAAATGGATGAGTACTATGAGTACTTGAGTGAACAAGGGATTGAAGTAATTGGTGATTCAGATCAGGATCCGAGCATGCAGCAGCTCAATAAAGAGGAAGAGTTTAATTTAAATGATTTAAGTGTTCCTCCAGGTGTTAAAATAAATGACCCTGTACGTATGTATTTAAAGGAAATTGGTCGAGTAAATCTCTTATCTGCTAACGACGAAATAAGTTTAGCTCATCGTATTGAAGATGGTGATGAAGAAGCTAAGAGAGAACTAGCAGAAGCCAATTTACGACTTGTTGTAAGTATTGCAAAGCGCTATGTCGGACGAGGTATGTTATTTCTCGATCTTATTCAAGAAGGTAACATGGGACTAATTAAAGCCGTTGAGAAATTCGACTACCGTAAAGGATTTAAGTTTAGTACCTATGCTACTTGGTGGATCAGGCAGGCGATCACACGTGCAATTGCTGACCAGGCAAGAACCATTCGTATTCCGGTTCATATGGTAGAAACCATCAACAAATTGATTCGTGTGCAACGTCAGTTATTACAAGACTTAGGTCGTGAACCAACTCCTGAAGAAATTGCACAAGACATGGAACTGACTCCAGATAAAGTGAGAGAAATTTTGAAAATTGCTCAAGAACCAGTATCTCTTGAAACTCCTATCGGAGAAGAAGATGATTCTCATTTAGGAGACTTCATTGAGGATCAAGAGGCTACTTCTCCTTCTGACCATGCAGCTTATGAGCTGTTAAAGGAACAGCTGGAGGACGTTTTAGATACGTTAACCGACCGTGAAGAAAATGTATTACGTCTTCGTTTTGGGTTAGATGATGGTCGTACTCGCACCTTAGAGGAAGTTGGAAAAGTGTTTGGAGTAACGCGAGAGCGTATTCGTCAAATTGAAGCTAAAGCTTTAAGAAAACTTAGACATCCAAGTCGCAGTAAACGACTCAAAGACTTTATGGAATAAAATCGTACTAATCTTTAGGGGCCTATAAGATGGTCCCTAAAGTTTTATTAAATGTTTCGGGGTGATCATTATGGACCACCGAAAGGAAACAATTGTGAAAGAAATAACTTATTGGAAACAAAATAAGTTGCTCCCAACCCGATATTGCGACTTTTTATTAGCATTATATACAGAGGGAGAAGATAAAAGCTCTCTCATTATAAGCTTAAATGATAAATCGAGACATAATGAAAAAATAGTAACTTTTATTTTTTTCTTTATGAACCTTTTGTTGTTACCACTTTCATTTCTTGTCATTTATTTTACTGAAATGGGTATTATAATGCAAACAGGTCTTTTGTCGATATTTGTTGGTATCGCTTACACCTCTTATCGGTATAGGTTTACTAACGACATTTTAATAAGGCGAATGATAAACTTTCATGTCTTATTATTATTCCTTATCCTTACCATTCACGTTATTAATCATTTAACATTTAGTAACACAATTGTCTACTTGGCAATAATGGCTCACTGCTTGGTTTGGATGATAGCGGGGGTATTTAAGAAAGTGGTATATTTACAGGTGTTTGGATTTTTGGGGTTAGCCGTACTAGTAATATTAATAACTTTGTAAGATTTCACTGTTTTCCCTTTCCTAAGGGAAGAATTTCAAGTAAAATAAATATAGTCGATTAGACATCTCTCAAACTTTCAAGGGATACATAAGGAGGATGCAACTAATGAGAAGAAACCCTGTGATTCCTTTTGCACTTATTGCTGTTTTAGGAATACTAGTGATGATTGTTGTATCATCAGTAGGAATTAATGAAAGAGAAGCAATTGAAAATGCAGAAGATGGAGAAGAAAGCGAAGAAACAGCCGCAGGACCAGAAGAAATGTATGAACAACAGTGTTCAAGCTGTCATGGCGGGGATTTAGAAGGACAGAATGGACCGAGCCTACAAGAAGTTGGCTCAAGATATGATGCTGCTGAAATCCAAGACATCATTGAAAATGGTAAAGGGGATGGCGCTATGCCGGCCGGTCTTTACACAGGTGATGATGCTGCTACGTTAGCAGAATGGCTTGCTGAAGAGCATCAATAAATATTAGAAAAGCTTTCTGGCACTTTCAGAAAGCTTTTCTTTTTATGAGAGGGAAGAAGTGTAATGAATGCTGATCAATTATCCAAGCGGCTGGAAACCGTCGCTGAGTTTTTGCAAAAGCCTATCAGGTTTGCTGATATAGGTTCTGATCATGCCTATCTCCCATGCTATGTCTGTCAAAATGAGCCAGAAGCATTTGCAATAGCAGGCGAATTAAATAGAGGGCCATATTTAAGCGCATTAGAAGAAGTAAATAATCGTCAGCTTACCCATCAAATTGAAGTGATTCAAGGCAATGGATTAGAAGTTATTGATAATCGAGTAAATCAAATTGTTATTGCAGGGATGGGGGGGCCCTTAATCAAGGAGATCTTGGATAAAGGGAAAGACAAACTTACTCATGTCTCTAAAATCATTACTCAACCGAATATTGATGCTCGATCGATCAGAAAGTGGCTGATTGACCACGAGTATAATTTAGTAAATGAAGTCATTCTCGAAGAAAGTGGCCATGTATATGAAATTTTAGTAGCTGAAAAAGGGAATCCCAAAAGTAATTATGATGAAAAAATGTTAGAGTTACAGTTATGGTTAGGTCCTCATTTACTCCGGGAAAAGAATTCTGCGTTTTGTAAGAAGTGGGAAGAGGAAAAAGCAAAGAAACAACGAATTGTTGGACAAATGAAAAGGGCCTCTGAGCCTGATTTTAAGAAAATTAAACAATTTGAGAAAGAAATTAACTGGTTAGAGGAGGTTCTAAGATGAGTCCAAACGAATTAACAGTAGGGGAAGTAATTTCAAAGCTGGAAGAGAAAGCACCTACTGGCTTTGCATTTGATTGGGACAACGTAGGACTGCAAGTGGGTTCAAAAAAGCAGACGGTAAAAAAAGTTATGGTTACATTAGACGTTTTAGAAAGCGTAGTAGACGAAGCTATAGAAAATGACGTTGACCTCATCATAGCCCATCACCCGTTACTGTTTGTTAAATTGGATAAGATCGATGTTTCCACCCCTAAAGGAAGAACGATCCAGAAACTTTTAAGACATGATATTTCCGTATATGCTTCTCATACGAACCTGGATATTGCTCAAGGCGGAGTGAATGATGTGATGAGCGAACTGCTTGATATAAAAGATGTTAAACCGTTAATTGAAACAAAAAAAGATGAGCTTATTAAACTAGCCGTTTTTGTTCCAGATACACATGCGGATCAAGTTAGAGATGCTATAAGTGATGCTGGGGCTGGTCATATAGGTGATTATAGTCATTGCACATTTCAAGTAAATGGGCAGGGCACTTTCAAGCCTCAAAAAGGCAGTGATCCATATATCGGAAACAAAGGCGAATTAGAGAAAGTGGAAGAAAAAAGAATTGAAACCATTCTTCCAAAATCTACACTTTCCCATGTTATAGATGCGATGCGGACTGCTCATCCTTACGAGGAAGCTGCTTATGATCTCTACCCGCTTTTAAATGAAGGTTCATCCGAAGGGGTGGGAAGAATAGGCTCTCTGAAAAATTCTGTGACACTAAAGGAATTGTGTGATCGAGTGAAAGAAAAATATAATATTTCCAATTTACGTTTTGTGGGGAATCCTGAACAAATGGTACAGCGAGTAGCTGTGCTTGGGGGGAGCGGAGAGAAGTATTTTAGTGCTGCATTAAATCAAGGAGCAGATGTTTACATTACAGGTGATATGACATTTCACATTGCACAAGAAGCTGAAGAAAATGGATTGAACGTAATTGATCCAGGGCATCATGTCGAAAAAGTAATGATGCCTGAATTGAAGAAATGGATAAAATCTTGTTTTGAAACAGATGTTCAAGTTATTATTTCTCAATCGAATACCGAACCTTTCCACTTTTTATAAATATAAAGGCCGCTCATTCATTTTGAACAAGCGGCCTTTTTATTTATTTTTTCTTTGCTCTGACTCGTGGCAGAATTTTTTTCTGTTCCACTTTGGATTCGCGGATCCATGTCTCCTCGTTTTCAAGATCGAATTGTTCGATAAATTTAATTACTTCTTTAGTGATTGGAGTAGGAGTCGAAGCACCTGCAGTTACAGCCACTTTTGAAACGCCTTCGAGCCAATCCAAATCTATTTCAGTAACGTCTGCGATACGATAAGCTTGAGTGCCTGCGATTTCCATTGAAACTTGAGCTAGACGATTAGAGTTATTACTTTTTGGATCCCCTACTACTAAAGTTAAATCAGCCTCTTTTGCTTGTTCGGACACAGCTTCTTGTCTGACTTGTGTGGCCATACAAATTTCTTGATGCTTCTCTACGTGAGGGTACTTTTCTTTCACTTTTTCCATCACGTCATAGACGTCCCATTGACTCATTGTTGTTTGGTTTGTGATCATCAGTTTGTCGTGATCAAGGTTAAGTTCTGCAACATCTTCTTCAGTTTGCACGAGGTGCACTTTCCCGGGTGCCACTCCCATAGCCCCTTCCGGCTCAGGGTGACCTTTTTTCCCAACATATACAATTTCATATCCTTCTGCAACTCTGTCTCTAATAAGATTATGGGTATTAGTAACATCTGGACACGTGGCATCAAGGGTCATTAATCCTTTTTTCTTTGCTCTTTCTTTAACTTCTGGTGAAACACCGTGAGCTGTAAAAATAACAGTCCCATCATTAATACCTTCTAGTAAGTCTAAACGGTTTTTACCATCAACGGTTATAATTCCTTCACTTTCAAATGCATCGGTAACATGAGAGTTGTGGACAATCATACCTAAAATATATATCGGTCTTGGCAGATTAGGGTCTTTTGCAGCATTTTGAGCAATAACCATAGCATCTACCACTCCGTAACAATAACCGCGAGGGGCGATTTTTATGACTTCCATTTCATAAATCCTCCTCTTTATTCTAAAAACAACTTTGAAACGAATTAATTCATCCTCTATTATAAAGGCTAAAGCTATATATGACAAAGAATCTCTATGATCCGTGCAATTCAACCTATAGTCGATTATAATAGGATAGGGATAATATACATTAAAGGAGTACGTTATGAGTAATCATTCATTTAAGGAATACGCAATAGGCTCAAGTGTTGAGCAAATTATAGAGGGGCTGGGTTTTACAAATCCTACGCCGATTCAACAGCGGGTTATACCCGCAGCTTTACGAGGTGAAAGTATGATTGGCCAGTCACATACTGGCTCAGGTAAGACTCATGCTTATTTACTGCCGCTTTTTAACCAGATAAATGAAGCCGAAGAAAGTGTGCAATTTGTTGTAACTGCACCTACTCGGGAGCTAGCCATGCAAATATATAATGAAGTGCGAAAAGCAATTCAACTTGCTGGAAAAGAAGAAGTGTGGCGTTCCAGCTTAGTGATTGGGGGTACGGATAAGCAAAGGATGTTAGATAAACTTTCGGCTAATCCTTCGCAAATAATTGTAGGGACTCCAGGAAGAATTTTAGACATGGTAAAGGAAGAAGCTTTAAACGTTCATCATGTAAAATCTTTCGTGCTCGATGAAGCAGACTTAATGCTGGATTTAGGTTTTATAGAAGATGTAGATCAAATTTTACTTCGTATGAATGAGGACCTTCAATTATTAGTTTTCTCTGCTACAATTCCTGAGCGATTGCAGCCATTCCTCAAAAAATATTTAGTTAATCCAACTCACATCGAAATTAAAGATGATAAACCGTCACCGGAGACAATGGAGCATCGTTTAGTTGCTCTACGACATAAAGAACCAGCTGATGTGATTTTTGAGATTTCAAAAAGCATCCAGCCGTATTTAGCCATCATTTTTACAAATGGCAAAGATCAAGCGGATGAGTTGGCGTCTGCATTGTTAGATAAAGGCTTAGAGACCGGGATTATTCATGGCGGGTTAAGTCCAAGAGAACGGAAGCGCATGCTTAAAGAACTTCAAAACTTACGTTATCAATACATTGTAGCCACAGATCTTGCTTCGAGAGGAATTGATATTCAAGGCGTTAGTCACGTCATCAATGCCAGAATGCCAAAAGAAGAAGAATTTTATATTCATCGTGTAGGACGAACGGCTAGAGCGGGCTTAGAAGGAACGGCTATCAACTTATATACAGAAAAAGATTTGCCTTTAATTGAGAAGCTAGAAAAGCGTGGGTTATCATTTACATTTTATGAAGTAAAAGATGGGGAATGGGTAGAGGCGAAGTCATATAAAGAAAGACAAAAACGGACCCCCAACCAAAATGATCTTGAAAAGAAAGCAAAACACATGGTCAAAAAACCTAAAAAGGTTAAACCAGGTTATAAGAAAAAGATGAAACAAGAAGCAGACAAAAATTATAAGAAACTCAAAAGAGACAGCTTTCGCAAGAAGAGATAGAGAGGAGTATAACTATGGTAAAAATTGGATCGCACGTTTCTATGAAGGGGAAAAAGATGTTGCTCGGAGCAAGTGAAGAGGCTGCATCTTATGGTTCATCTACTTTTATGATTTATACGGGGGCGCCTCAAAATACGAGAAGGCGGCCCATCGAAGAATTGAATATTGAAAATGGTACGAAACATATGCAAGAGAACGGAATTGACGACATTATTGTGCATGCCCCTTATATCATTAACATTGGGAACACGACCAAACCTGAAACATTTGAATTAGGAGTCGATTTTTTAAGGAATGAAATCGAGCGAACGGAAGCCATTGGCTCAAAGCAAATCGTGTTACATCCTGGTTCTCACGTAGGGCAGGGCGCCGATAAAGGAATAGGGAAAATTATTGAAGGTTTAAATGAAGTGCTGCACAAAGACCAGTCAGCACAAATTGCGCTAGAAACAATGGCAGGAAAAGGATCTGAGTGCGGTCGAACCTTCGAAGAAATCGCTCAGATTATCGAAGGAGTTAATCTGAATGAAAAACTTTCTGTGTGTTTAGACACTTGTCACATTCACGATGCGGGTTATAATGTAGTCGACGATTTCGATGGAGTGCTTGAAGAATTTGACCGCGTGGTAGGAATCGACAGAATTAAAGTCGTACATGTCAATGACAGCAAAAATATTCAAGGCGCAGGAAAAGACCGCCATGAAAATATTGGATTTGGTCACATTGGTTATGATGCTTTGCATTATATTGTGCACCATAAAACATTTAAAGACATTCCTAAAATTCTTGAAACTCCATATGTAGGAGAAGACAAGAAAAATAAACAGCCTCCATATCAATTTGAAATTGATATGCTGAAAAAAGGAACATTTGATGAGGAACTAAAAGATAAGATTATGAATCAGTAAAAAAGAGAGTGCTCAAGAGCACTCTCTTTTTTCATTTAAGCCACTCTTCTACGCCATACTGTTTAGCCAAACGATGTAATAACATTTCTAGAGACCGGGCCGTGTCGTTAGAGGTGATGACTGCAAGTTTTCGCAGCATTCTTTTTCTGCCTTGCTTTTCAAAAGGATTTTCCTTATTTTCCTTTAACTCTTTTGCAATTTTCTCTGCTTCTTTATAAGTAAGAGGGATATCGTACATTTGACTAAAATAAATTAGTTCTTCTGCGGTTATGTTTTTTAATTTATGGGTAATGTACTGTTGGGCCATGTTTTTCATCTATCCAATCTCCTTCTTTTTCTATTCAGTACACCTTATGTTCACAGTACAGGAATCGTTCTAATTTTTACCATAGGGGTTTTGATTGAGTTTTAAAGAAGAGAGAAGTATTATGATTCAATGTATGCCATAAGTGAAGAATTGTTGGCAGAAGGAGTGTTAGTTTTGCGAGCTGTTACAATGTTTGCTCAAATTAGCTTTACGATTGTTTTAATTACCGGTTCCGTTTTGATTGTAAATTATTATAAAGATAAAGATAATCGTTTATTAGCTAAAAAAAATGAGCAGCTTACGGAAGAACATGAGAAGTTGCAGTCAGAATACGAATACTTAACTTCTGATGCAGATAAATCTCAAAGTGATGATTTTGAAAATTGGTCATACTTAGAGGAGCAAGCTAATGTTTTTTACAAAGACAGTAATGGTGAATTTAAAAAGCCCTGGGCTTTATTTTTAGTTAAACAAGCAGAAAAATATGAGGTAGACCCTGTTATGGTTTACGAATTGCTGAAAGTTGAAACAGGGGACACATTTGATCCTGAGCTTGTGGGCCCTGAAACAAAATATGGTAAAGCTTATGGAATGGCGCAGTTTATGAAGAATACAGCACCATGGATTGCTGATATGGCCGGCTTGCCTTATGAAGAAGAGTTATTATTTGATCCCTATTACTCCATTCAATTATCTGTAGTATACCTCGATTTTTTATTCAACAAGTACAATAATTGGGACAAAGCTCTAACTGCTTATCATCGAGGAGTAGGCGGCTTAAAGGAGTATATAGAAGAGAATGGAGATGCAAAAAGCTGGTATGCGAAAGAGATCCAGTCAAAAGCTAATGCACATGATACTTTAGCTAGTGCAAATTGATGAAAGAGCCTGGCATCATAAAAAAGAATTTTAGCATAGATGCAGATCATGAGTCGCATCCGCAGGATAGCACTCTTTGCTTTATGAGGCTCGGTCCTATTGCGTGCTTTAATCTAAAACATCCGAACTGATTTCTACAGAATCGTTCGGATGTTTTTATGTATTGTTCAGATTTTTCCCAGTCTTCTTTACTTTGTTAATCCCATTATATACCTCACCTAAAAAATGTGTTTCTTCACATACTAAGCTTGATTCTCAAACAGAAAGTGAGGGTTTTGTATGGATGAAACAAATAAGTCTGTAGGGGATCAGGAAGAACAAGAGCTTCAAAAGCATGGAGAAGAAATCGATTATTCTACAGAAGTAGAAAGAGTCGCTAATCAACCTGTCTATGGTGAAAGCTATGATGAGGAATATGCTCAAGAAGCTGCGATGCCTATAAATGAACCTATCCGTTCTCGGGAAGCAGAGACGAACATGGAAGAAGAAGTCAAGTCAGGTATGGCTTGGGTGGGACTATCCGCTGCAATCCTTTCCTTCTTCTTTGCACCTTTTTTACTTGGGATCGTTGGGATTGTATTTGGTGTTATCGGTAAAAGACGTGGAGCGGATACGTTAGGGAATATGGCGATAATCATAAGTATTGTCTCCATCCTATTTTCATTATTCTTAGCTCCCGTAACTCAAATATTTTAACCCGAAAAAAGGTGGACCGTTTTGGTCCACCTTTGATTATGCTTCTTGTTCTTCTTTTTCGAGACGCTCTTTTTCATAATGTTCTTCGGCAAGTTTATCGACTTCTTTTTTCAATTCCTCAACCATAATGTCTTCAGGGACTTTACGAATGATTTCCCCATGACGGAAAAGAAGACCTTCTCCTCGAGCTCCGGCAATTCCAATATCTGCTTCTCTTGCTTCGCCAGGACCGTTAACTGCACATCCAAGGACTGCTACTTTTATAGGCGCTTTGATCGTTTGAATATACTCTTCCACCTCATTAGCAATTGAAATTAAGTCAATCTCAATACGACCGCAAGTAGGGCATGAAATCAACGTAGCTGCGTTAGAAGCTAAACCATACGATTTTAACAGCTCTTTGGCCACCTTAACTTCTTCAACGGGATCAGCACTTAAGCTTACTCGAAGAGTACTGCCGATTCCTTTACTCAGAATAGCTCCTAATCCTGCTGCACTTTTAACTGTTCCGGCAAACAATGTGCCAGATTCAGTAATTCCAAGGTGAAGCGGGTAAGAGATTACTTCAGCTGCTTTTTCGTAAGCATCAATAGCTAACTTCACATCCGATGCTTTAAGAGAAACTATTATGTCGTGAAAGTCTAGGTCTTCAAGAATCTTTATATGGTGAAGTGCACTTTCCACCATACCCTCGGCAGTTGGATAACCGTATTTCTCGAGAATATGACGTTCTAAAGATCCCGCATTCACTCCGATTCGAATCGGAATATTTTTAGCTTTCGCTGCTTCCACAACAGCCTCTACTTTTTCTCGCTTTCCAATATTGCCTGGATTAATTCGGATTTTATCTGCTCCGCCTTCGATGGCCTTTAGCGCTTTTTTATAATCGAAGTGGATATCCACCACTAATGGGATGTTAATTCTTTTTTTAATTTCAGGAATCGCATCCGCTGCTCGATCATCTGGACATGCTACTCGAACAACCTGGCACCCTGCTTCTTCTAAACGATGAATTTCAGCTACGGTAGCTTCTACATCGTGAGTTTTAGTTGTAGTCATGGACTGTATCACAACTTGATCTGCTCCACCTATGGTCAGATCGCCGACTTTTACAGGTCGAGTATCTTTTCTGTGAGTTATTGCCATTAATAATCGCTCCTTTATATCTGGAAAAAAGCTCATTATAAATACCACTTTTTATTATAAGGGGTATCATCTTAAATGAGAAGTATAGACACTTAAAACTAACAGATTGTTTACAATAATTTCGACAGAATTGTATGTTAGCCTATAGAATTATATCATGAGGACAAAGAGATGAAAAACTTTACTGCTATTTTGAAACAAAATGTTTAAGTAAACGTATACAATAGAGAGGAAGGGAAAGTAGGTGAATGGAATGGGGTTATTATCGCACGATTGGATCGTTTTGCTCGTCACCCTGTTTGGTACATTGTTTTTAATTGGAGAATTACTTGTTAATACGCGTGGTCTTTTTGGAGTACTCGGTTTAGGTTTCATTACCGTTTATTTTTACTCCTTTCTAACTCCGGATATGTTTGCTCTTATGATGTTTGTTTATATTTTAGGGTTAACTTTAATTATCATTGATGGAAAAGTAGTAAATGATGGTACGCTAGCTACGATTGGTGCAACAGCTATGATCATTGCTGTTGGTTTTAGCGCTCCTAACTGGGTTTCAGGTTTATATGCAGTGATAGGTGTGTTGATCGGGGGTGCTTCTTCTCTTATGTTTCTAAAAGTATTTAAAAGAAGAGAAATGTGGACAAAGATTGCTTTAGTTGATCAGCTAAGTTCCGAGATGGGTTATAATTCAATGAAGGAGTCTTACGCTGACTTGGTAGACAAAACAGGGAAAGCATTGACGGACATGAGACCTGTAGGAACCATTCAAATTGATGAGGAAGAATACAGCGCTGTATCAAATGGACAATGGATTTATAAAGGAGACGAATTAAGGGTTGTTTCCGTAGATGGCACCAGGATATTAGTTAAAAAAATATCAAAACCTACGGAGGAATAGACCAGTCATTATGCTGGTCTATTTTTTATGGGCAAATGTTGGAGAGCCAGCCCGATGTAGACGAGTGAAAAGAGTAGATGCAACAATATTAACCAGGAACTTGAAAAAATAAATATTTCTAGAATAACAAATACTAAGGTCGGAGCGGTGATGGAAAAAGCTGTTATATTCCATAACTGTTTATAATCCGTACGTAAAGAGCGGATACGTGTGTATAGCAATGCCATACTAGCAAGTACAGATACTAAACAAAATAATGCGGCTGCTATAAAAAAATATAAAAATGGAAGAAAAATAACGATAAAAATGCCGCTTGAAACACCGCTGGCTGCTGTAAATTCTTCCTCTGTAAAAAAGTACGTGAACAAAGATCCTAAAAGCACAGGAATTAAGATGACAAGACTTAAGAAAAACAAGTAACTGATGGCTTTACCCATTGGCTGAATTCGGAATGCCGCGAGCATCTTGCTATGATAAAAGCTTTTTATTAATTGCTGCGTTTTACTCATATGTAAATATCCCCTTTACATTAATCGATACTATCGTAATCGACAACGCTCTATAAAGGCAAGTTAAAAAGATAGGAATATTCGTCAAAATAACGCGAATGTAAATTTAATGTTAAGATTCGAAAAATCCCTTTACAAAGCATTTTTACATCGTCAATAATGAGGAAGGTATTTTATAAAGATATAAAAACAAACTTGGATGAAGAAAGGGTGGAGAAACTGTGGAAATCGATGTGCAACAGATGATCTTTGAGTTCATTGGTGGTCTAGGTATTTTCCTATTTGGCTTAAAATACTTGGGAGACGGACTTCAGCGGACCGCAGGAGAACGTTTAAGAGAGATATTAGATAAGTTTACCAGCAACCCATTTATGGGAGTTCTAGCTGGTTTGTTTGTAACTGTGCTTGTACAGAGTAGTACGACGACGACCGTTCTGACCGTGGGCTTAGTTAACGCCGGATTTATGACGTTTAGACAAGCCATAGGGGTTATAATGGGTGCGAACATTGGTACTACAGTTACCGCTTTTATTATAGGTATTGATGTTGGAGCTTATGGCCTCCCAATAATTGCAGTAGGGTCCTTCTTATTATTCTTTTTCAAGAGCAAAAAAGTAGCTAATTGGGGACAGACTGTGTTTGGTTTAGGTGCTTTATTCTTTGGACTAGATGTTATGAGTGAAGGCATGAAGCCGCTTAGAAGTCTGGAAGCCTTTCAAGAGTTAACGTTAAGTATGAGTGATAACCCGATATTGGGGGTAGTCATTGGTACTTTATTTACTGTAATTGTTCAAAGTTCAAGTGCGACAATTGGTATTTTGCAACAACTGTTTGGCGAAGGATTAATGGACTTACAAGCAGCGCTGCCTGTCTTATTTGGAGATAACGTTGGAACAACAATTACAGCTGTGCTGGCTGCTATTGGGGCTAGCGTAGGAGCCAAAAGAGCTGCTGCAGCTCACGTTATCTTTAACGTCCTAGGTGCTGCCGTCTTCTTAATACTGCTCGTACCATTTTACGCTTTTGTAGATTGGCTGCGTGTAACGTTAGACTTAAATCCAGAGATGACCATCGCATTTGCTCATGGATCATTTAACATTGCCAATACAATTGTACAATTCCCTTTCATTGCCCTTTTAGCCTGGATTGTAATGCGCATCGTACCAGGAGAAGATTCACTTATCGAATACAAACCACAGCATCTTGATCCGATCTTTATTGAACAATCTCCATCCCTTGCATTGGATCAGGCGAAAGAAGAAGTTATTCGTATGGGGGAATATGCATACAAAGGCCTGGAAGAAACTAGTTTATATTTAAACAATAAACAACAGAAGCATTCAGAGCTTGCTATGCAGATCGAAGAAGCTTTAAACAATTTAGACCGTAAGATTACGGACTATTTAGTGGACCTTTCTCAAGCTCAGCTCTCAGATGAAGATAGTCATAAGCATACTGCCCTTATGGACTCCGTGCGTGACATTGAACGTATAGGGGACCACTTTGAAAACATTATCGAGCTTATTGATTATAAGAATTCAAATAAGGTTATTCTTACTGAACAAGCTATAGATGATTTAAATGAAATGTTTGATTTAACGTTAATGACCGTTAAACAGGCTACGAAGTCATTAGAAGGAATGGACCGGGAAGAAGCTTTATCAGTTGTGCAAAAAGAAAATGAATTGGATCGAATGGAAAGAACTTTCCGTAAGAAGCATATTATTCGTATGAATGAAGGAGTATGTACAGGTCAAGCGGGAATCGTTTTTGTCGATATGTTAAGTAACTTAGAGCGAATTGGCGATCACGCTGTTAATATTGCGGAAGAAGTTCTTGGAGAAAAAGAAAGCCTGTAATAGATGACAAAGCCGCTGATTCATTCAGCGGCTTTATTTTTTTAAAAAAATACACCATAACTTATTGAAACTCTGTTAGCATCATGCTATATTAATTTTGTTGTCGAAAAAGCCCAAACAACCTAAAAAACTTTGTTGACAGCTTAAGTAAACCATGGTATATTTATTTGCGTCGCTTCATTGAAAGTGACTATGAATTCTTACATGGCGGTGTAGCTCAGCTGGCTAGAGCGTACGGTTCATACCCGTGAGGTCGGGGGTTCGATCCCCTCCGCCGCTACTATTAAGTGCTGAAGGGACCGTTTAGTCACGAAACGGATAAGACAGGTTCAGCGATGTTCCCTATCTATGGAATATGGAAGTGACTGACTTATCTCGCGAATGTCTGGCCCTGAAGCCGGATAATCCAAGTGCTGAATGGCTTTGATCCAATATACTATTACATGAAGTGGTCAATCTTACAAGCATAGTAAAATAGTTTACATAATATATCTAAATTAACATGGCGGTTGTGGCGAAGTGGTTAACGCACCGGATTGTGGTTCCGGCATTCGTGGGTTCGATTCCCATCAGCCGCCCCATGTTGGACCCTTAGCTCAGCTGGTTAGAGCTATCGGCTCATAACCGATCGGTCGCAGGTTCGAGTCCTGCAGGGTCCACCAATATTTTTTGCGGAGGAGTACCCAAGTCTGGCTGAAGGGAGCGGTCTTGAAAACCGCCAGGGGCTTAACGGCCCGCGGGGGTTCGAATCCCTCCTCCTCCGCCATTTACATAACAAGGTACTTAAATACCACGCATTTAAAATTAAATACTGCGATGGCTCGGTAGCTCAGTCGGTAGAGCAACGGACTGAAAATCCGTGTGTCGGCGGTTCGATTCCGTCCCGAGCCACCATTTTTTTCGAACAAGCATATAAGCTTGTTTTTTTTATGTTTAAATAAGTATGAAACGGGAATGCATATTAACGGAAATCAAAAAACCAAGTTAATTGGTGTGCAAATGATTTGCAAGAAAATTTTCATTTTGGTAATGTACAATTGTGGATGAAAATTTTCACATATTGTACATACTATTTTAAGGAGGAGTTAAACATGGCTAAATTTGAACTACCAGAACTACCTTACGCATACGATGCACTTGAACCTACCATTGATAAGGAAACGATGAACATTCACCATACGAAGCACCATAACACTTATGTTACTAAGCTTAACAGCGCGCTTGAAGGGCATGCAGATCTTCAAGACAAATCATTAGAGGAACTTCTTGCAAATAACTTAGAAGTTGTACCTGAAGACATTAAGACTGCAGTTCGTAACAATGGTGGCGGGCATGCAAACCATAGTCTATTCTGGACGATTCTTTCTCCAAACGGTGGAGGAGAGCCGTCAGGTGAACTAGCTTCTAAAATTGAAGACACTTTTGGCGGATTTGACCAGTTTAAAGAGAAGTTTGAAGCTACAGCACTTGGACGTTTTGGATCAGGCTGGGCATGGTTAGTTGTCAATAACGGCCAACTTGAAGTTATTGACACGCTTAATCAAGATTCTCCTATTATGGAAGGCAAAACACCTATTTTAGGTCTTGATGTTTGGGAACACGCTTACTACTTGAACTATCAAAACCGTCGTCCTGATTATGCTAAAGCATTTTGGAATGTAGTAAATTGGGAAGAAGTTTCTAAGCGTTTCGACGCTGCTAAATAATTTAATGAGCAGAAGGATACAGATTGCGATCTGTATCCTTCTTTTTGTATATCTCGAATTGTTCTGATTACACTAAGAACAGATGGCTAAAGGAGATATACAATTATGCTGAAATTGTTAGAGGTGTGGTTAAAGCAAGAGAATGTATCGAAAGACCTTATCTTTTTGTTGTTAATTGGAGGTCTTTATTCTCTAGGAATTTTCTTATCGAGCACTTTTGTAAACATTTATTTGTGGAAACAATCTAATAGTTATACTGATATAGCACTGTATAATTTAAGCATTTATGTCATGCAGCCTTTAACATTTATCGTGGCGGGTAAATGTGCTAAAAAAATTGACCGTGTAATCGTGCTGCGTGCTGGAGTCATTGTACTTTCAGCTTTCTTTTTGGCTGTTTTAATCATTGGGGAAAGGGCCGCGCAGTTTAACATTCTTTTAGGCTCATTATTAGGGATTGGCTATGGGTTTTATTGGCTGGCCTTTAATGTACTCACTTTTGAGATTACAGAGCCTGATACGCGTGACTTTTTTAACGGTTTTTTGGGTGTACTCCAATCCTTTGGAGGTATGACTGGTCCGCTTTTTGCTGGTTATGTGATTTCAAGGCTGGACCAACTCACTGGCTACACTGTTATATTTGCTATTTCTTTCAGCTTTTTTATACTGGCAGTCTTTATAAGTTTTGGATTATCAAGAAGAAAAGCACGTGGAAACTTTTCGTTTAGAAGAATTATTTTAGAGCGTAAATACAATTCAAATTGGAATAAAATTCTACAAGCGCATGTATCGCAAGGATTTAGAGAAGGAACCTTTTTATTTGCTGTAACTATTTGGGTTTTCTTACTCACAAGAAATGAATTTACTTTAGGAGTTTATAACCTCGTCTATTCAGGCTTTTCATTTTTGTTTTTCTTTTTAGTAACGAAACTTGTGAAGCCTAGTCGAAGAAAACAGGCTATCTTTTATGCTGGATTAGCCCTATATTTGTCTGTGCTTCTATTGCTCATGGGAGAAAGCTTATCGTTACTGCTCTTCTATGGAGCGATTACGGGTGTATTTTTTCCACTCCTTTATGTACCTTACCAGTCGTTAACATATGATGTCATCGGCAAGTCGTGGAACGCTGGAGAGATGAGAATAGAATATATTGTGGTAAGGGAAATTTTTTTAAATGCAGGACGTGTCTTATCAATAGGTGTGTTTTTACTATCGATCGTATTTATTCCACCAGAGACAGGTATACCTTATATCCTATTAATCATAGGAGGCGGACACTTCCTCATTTACTTTCTAATTAAAGACATTCATTTTAACTCAAAGCATCAGGCACAAAATTGAAAATTTTCTCATGGATTTCTACTGTTTTCCAACCTTATATAAATGATATACTAGAGGTTGGAATTATTAGGAGTAAGGGAGAGGAACCATGGGGAAGAATTCAAATCATAAAAAATCGCATTTACCTTTCCGTTTAAATATTATCTTTTTTATCGTTTTCCTTTTATTCGCAGGTCTGATTTTGCAATTAGGCGTCGTGCAAATTTTAACGGGAGAATCTGCACAAGAAGAAATAGATCGGACGGAAAATACAACAACCACCATCCCAGTGCCGAGGGGAGAAATGTACGATCGGTTTGGCCGGGTAATGGTGAATAACCAACCTCTTTACTCAATTACATATACACCACCTAAAGGGGTTCAGGCAGAAGATCGATTAGAAGTGGCTGAAGCCATGGCTCAATATATTAAGATGGATTTTGAAGATGAATTGACAGATAGAGATTTACGAGAATATTTCTTTTTAAAAAATGAGCAGGAAGTTACTGAACGCCTTTCAGAAGAAGATGTTGAAGACTTAGACAATGGAGAAGTTTATCAAGCGCAAATAGACAGTATCACGGAAGAAGAAATTAATGATTTTGATGATGAAACAAAAGAAATTATTGCAATTAAAAAAGAACTGGATAAAGCATATACCTTATCTCCCCACGTAGTGAAGAACGCGGATATTTCACAAGAGGAATACTCAACTGTCGCTGAACACTTATCTGAACTTCCAGGGATTAACGTTACATCCGACTGGGAGAGAGACTTTCCTTATGATAATACATTTAGAAGTTTCATCGGAGGCATCACGACAAGTGAGCAAGGTATTCCTCGTGATGAGGAAGATTATTATATGTCTCTGGACTACAGTCGTAACGACCGCGTAGGTACCAGCGGATTAGAAGAACAGTATGAGAGTGTTCTGAGGGGAACGAAGGAAAAAGTTCAGTACACGACAGATAAAAATAATACCGTTATTGATACGGAAGTTGTTCGGGAAGGTTCACGGGGGAAAGACCTTATGCTCTCTTTAGATGTTGAATTGCAGCAGGAAGTCGATGATATTGTTGAAGAAGAGCTGGTGAAAGCAATTGAAGAAGAACCGCAGGCGAACCGACACATGGAGAATGCGGTTGTAGTTATGTCTGATCCTAACAATGGGGAAGTTCTTGCTGTTTCAGGAAAACAATACAATCGTGATCGAGAACCGGGCGATGATAAAGTTTCAGATGCATCTTATCAAGCTGTATATAATGCCTATACGCCGGGTTCAACAGTTAAAGGTGCTACGGTGCTTACAGGCCTTAAAGAAGGAGTCATCACCCCAGGCACGGTGGTAAATGACAGGACATTAAGGTTTCAAGGTACGGCTAACAAGAGTTCCTATAGACCAGGGATTGGTAATGTAAATTATCGCCAGGCATTACAGCAATCTTCAAACGTATACATGTTCTATATTGCGATGTGGATGGGCGGACACGAATATGTAGAAAATGGGCCGTTAAATTTACAAAGTGACACATTGCAAAGATTCAATTATAACTTTAATCAGTTCGGCTTAGGAGTAGAAACCGGGATAGATTTTCCTTATGAAGCCAAAGGATTTGAGGAAATGAGTTTCCCTAATCCAGGCGTGGTCTTGGATTACTCCATTGGTCAGTACAGCACATATACAGCTATGCAGTTGAATCAATATGTGTCGACGATCGCCAATGGCGGAAATCGCGTCCGGCCGAAATTAGTAAAGGAAGTTCATAACCCAAATGAAGAGGAAGAGGGGTTAGGGCCTTTATACAATAAGTATGATACCGAAGTTATGAACAGGCTGACGATGGATGAAGAGGATATAACTAGAGTTCAAGAAGCTTTCCGCGATGTAATGCTTCCTGGAGGTACTGCATCCGGATATTTCAACGGTGTGGACTATCAACCTGCAGGAAAAACTGGTACCGCTCAGGAGATAGTTACTGAAAGAGATGAAAATGGGGATATAGTTTATGGTGCAGACGATAAACCTGTGCAATATGAAACTTTAAATTTAACTATGGTAGGGTATGCGCCTTTTGATGATCCAGAAGTAGCTTTTTCTGTTATGGTTCCATTTACAGGAGAAGATTCTGATACAAGCATTAATGGGGACATTTCCCGCAGGATTTTGGATGCATATTTTGACCTTAAAGACGAACGAGAAGAAAACGGAATAAACTTAGAGTTAACAGACGCAGATGAAAACACAGAAGATGTGGAAGAGGAGTGATGCTATGAGGCATCACTCTTTTTTTGTGTGTAAAATAAAAACCGTTTTCCTGATTTTTATACATAAAATAAACTTGTTTACAAAACCTTTACGTTGCTTTCATATGTACTTAAAATTACCTAGTTAGTATATAAAATGTAAGTTGGCTCAGCCAATACACAAATCATTCAGAATTATAGGGGGAGAAGGAACATGAAAAGCTTTAAAAATTTTGCACTTCTTTTCGCATTCATTCTAGTACTAGGAGTACTAGCAGCATGTGGCTCTTCGGACGAAGAAACACAAGGTGATTCAGAAGGTGGAGAAGATTCTGAAGTATCTGGTCAAATCGCTATTGATGGATCTTCTACAGTATTTCCTATCATGGAAGGGATAACAGCACAGTACGCTCAAGAACATCCTGAAACTGATCCATCTCTAAACAGCTCTGGTTCAGGTGGAGGATTTAAAAAATCAACTGTAGGAGAGATTGATTTAAGCAACGCTTCTCGTCCAATCAGTGAAGAAGAGCAAAAAATTGCTGAGGAAAATGACATTGAACTTAAAGAACTAGAACTTGCTTATGATGGACTTTCAGTGGTAGTGAGCCAGCAAAATGATTTTGTTGATGAGTTAACAGTAGATCAACTTAAAGAGATTTTCTTAGATTCTTCAGATGTAGAAACATGGTCAGATCTAAATTCTGAATGGCCGGACGAGCCTATTAAAATATTCAGCCCGGGACATGACTCTGGTACTTTTGACTATTGGAACGAAACGATTCTTGAAGAAGAGCCAATGAAAGAGGGAGAAAATACGACTCTTTCTGAAGACGATAATACGTTAGTACGCGGAATTGAAAATGATCCTTATGCTATCGGGTTTTTCGGTTATGCCTATTACGAAGCTAACCAAGATTCATTGAAAGTATTAGGGATTGATAATGGAGAGGGTGCAGTAAAACCTGATGCAGAAACGATTCAGGATGGTTCTTACGCTCCACTATCTCGACCGATTTTTACGTATGCAAACCTTGATTCGTTAAAAGAAAAGCCGCAAGTATTAGATTTTGTTAAGTTTACACTTGAAAATGCTGGTGCAAAAGCTGATGAAGTTGGGTATGTTGCACTTAGCGATGAAGAATATAAAGAACAAATTGAAGAAGTCGAAAGCTGGGTAGAGGAAGAATAATTCAGAAAAGCAAAAAGGTTGGTGGGGCCAATTTAGGTCTCACCTTGCCTTATGGGTGAGAGGAGTTTACGTATGGACCAACTTTTGAATGAGGGAAAAGAGTTAAACGTCCAAATGATGATTGAAGAAAAGAGAAAAAATCGCAGCGTAAAAAATATATTTGAAAAAGCAATACCGTATTTTCTTTTTCTTTGTGCGAGTGTAAGTATATTAACAACTCTTGGGATATTATTTACACTTTTAAGGGAATCTGTTGGGTTCTTCTCATCTGTATCCATTGTAGATTTTTACACGGGTGCAAGCTGGGGCCCATGGACCGGTAACTTTGGTGTTGCTCCATTGATTGGTGGAACTTTGTTAATTACTTTAGTAGCAACAGTGGTAGCAGTTCCTATTGGCCTTATGTCTGCCATTTTTTTGAGTGAGTATGCGAACGATCGAGTAAGGAGAGTTATTAAACCTATATTAGAAGTTCTGGCGGGTATTCCTACCGTTGTTTATGGTTTCTTTGCTTTAACTTTTGTTACTCCTGTACTGCAATCATTTATTCCAGGACTTGGTATATTTAACGCGTTAAGCGCCGGGATTGTCGTAGGAGTTATGATTATTCCGATGATTGCTTCTTTATCTGAAGATGCATTAAATGCTGTCCCTAATTCGTTACGTGAAGGGGCTTATGGACTAGGTTCTACAAAACTGGAAGTGGTATTCAAAGTGTTACTGCCAGCAGGTTTTTCTGGTATTGTAGCTTCCATTGTTCTTGCGATTTCAAGGGCGATAGGAGAAACGATGATTGTTACAATCGCTGCCGGTGCTACGCCGAACCTGACCATGAATCCGACAGAATCCGTTCAAACGATGACCGCATTCATCGTTCAAGCTGCTACGGGCGATACAAGCTTTGGTTCTGACATCTATTATAGTTTGTATGCTGTTGGTATGACGCTGTTTGTCATCACTTTAGTAATGAATTTACTGGCCCAATACATCTCACGGAAGTTTAGGGAGGAGTATTAATGTTTGAAAAGAACGTAGGGAATTTACAAAAGAAAATGACGAATAGAGTGTGGCTGAATAAAGGAATGATGGTATTATTCCTTTTAGCAACATTAGTCGGACTTGTTGTTTTAGGTGCATTATTTTACCGTGTATTGACTCAAGGATCTGGATATTTAAGTTTAGATTTTATAACTAGCCTTCCTTCCCCTTCATTTGAAGACGCAGGAATATGGGCAGGCTTAATTGGTTCAATATGGCTAATGGCTATTGTAGCTGTAGTGTCGATTATCATTGGAGTGTCTACCTCTATTTATTTAGAAGAGTACGCTCCGAAAAACAAGTTGACAGAAATTATTAGAATCAATATTCAAAATTTAGCAGGTGTGCCTTCCGTTGTTTTTGGGTTGTTAGGATTAACCTTTTTCGTATATATGTTTGCGATTGGTTATCGACTCCTTGCTGGAGGGTTAACGATGGCTCTGCTTATTCTTCCCATTATAGTAGTTGCTTCTCAAGAATCGTTACGCTCTGTACCAAATGAGATTAAAGAAGCCTCCATGGGAATGGGTGCTACAAAGTGGCAGACGATTGCACGCGTTATTCTGCCGGCAGCATTACCTGGTATTTTAACAGGTACTATACTTGCCTTGTCACGTGCGATTGGGGAAACGGCACCACTTATTATTGTAGGTGCCGCAGCTGCCATTTACACGTTACCTGACTCTTTATTATCTAAATACACCGCTATGCCGATTCAAATTTACAATTGGACAGCACGTCCTCAAGAAGAATGGCAATATGTAGCTGGTGCCGGAATCATTGTTTTACTAGCTGTCCTACTGCTTATGAATTCTATTGCCGTATTAATAAGAAATAAATTTCAGAGACGCCTATAAATGGATGAGGAGGATTTCAATATGAATAAACTAAGAGAAAAGAAGTCTTCAAACAAAGAGAATGAAAAGCCAACCGTAATTCCACAAGTGCAAATTCAATCAAATAACGAGGTGGATTCTAAGCGGAATGTATTTGAAGTAGAGGATTTAAATTTATGGTATGGTTCAAATCAAGCTCTTTACGAAATTAATATGAAAATTCCTGAAAAGCAAGTTACAGCAATCATTGGTCCGTCAGGTTGTGGTAAATCCACTTACTTGAAAGCACTCAACCGAATGGTAGAGATGGTTCCTATTGTAAAAACATCGGGAACAATTAAATACAATGATCAAAACATTTACAAAGATAAGCTGACGGTTGAGTATTTGAGAACAAAAGTAGGTATGGTATTCCAAAAACCAAATCCATTTCCGAAGTCTGTTTATGATAACGTAGCCTATGGGCCGAGGGTGCATGGTATTAAGAAAAAAGCAATTTTAGACCAGATCGTTGAAAAAAGCTTAAAAGATGCAGCGATTTGGGAGGAACTAAAAGATCGGCTTAATGAAAATGCTTATGGGTTATCCGGGGGTCAGCAGCAAAGGGTTTGTATTGCCCGCGCTTTAGCTGTTGAACCTGATGTTATCTTAATGGACGAACCGACATCTGCATTAGACCCGATCTCCACTTTGAAGGTTGAAGAACTTGTTCAAGAATTAAAGAAAAAATACAGCATTATCATAGTTACTCATAACATGCAGCAGGCAGCTAGAATTTCAGATAAAACAGCCTTTTTTTTAAATGGTGAGTTAATTGAGTACAGCAGTACAGATGACTTATTTCAAAATCCGAGTGACAAACGAACAGAAGATTATATTACTGGACGCTTTGGTTAAAATCTCTCGAAAGGAAGTTGGTTATGGCAATTCGTTTACAGTTTGAAGAAGAACTAGCAAAAGTTAAAAACCATATTAATGAGATGTCTCTAAGTACTAAAGAAGCTCTGGACCGTGCCATTCACATTTTATATCAAGGTAATGTTCAACAAGCTAAGCAGCTGATAAAAGATGACAAAGTTATTGATCTAAAAGAAGAAGAGATTAACGAAGAAGCGATTGGAATGATCGCAAAACAGCAGCCTGTAGCTACAGATTTAAGACGTTTGGTCGTGGCTATTAAAATTTCTGCTGATCTTGAAAGAATGGCAGATCATACAAAGAATATTGCTAAAGCGACAATACACTTGGGTGAGGATCATGGTATCACGATTCACCCCCAACTTAGAGAGATGGGCATTTTAGCTATGGATATGGTTGATCTATCCATTAAAGCTTTTGAAAATGAAGATATTACTTTAGCGAAGAAACTTGCAGAAATGGACGATACGATGGATAAGATGTACGGAGAAGTTGTGAAGGAACTTCTTGAAAGTACGGCTATAAATCCAGAGCAGATTCAACATATCATGCAGATGGCTTATACGGCCCGTTATATTGAACGATTTGCTGATCATATTACTAATATCGGTGAGAATGTATTATATTTAGTAAAGGGTAAAAATGTTGATTTAAATAGTTAGAAAAAAGGTATGAGGATGAACTCATACCTTTTTAAAATCGTATATTCACCTTGTAATCGTATCAGCAACTTCATCTCTATTCATACTTTCACTTAACTCAAACTCGCCAATTTGAATATATTGCGTTAATTTTCGATCAGATAAATAAATATCAAATGATTCAGCATCTTCTATAATGCCTTGTTGTTCAAGAGTTTGGCTTATATCTGTTGAGCTGATTCCCTCTTCAATGACGAGAGTATAAGTTTTAGTTTTGTTCTCTTCTCCTTCTTCACTATCTTTCTCTTGACTTTCCACTTCATCTGCCTGATTTCGTTCATCACCATCAGTTTCATTTGTACTTTCTTCTTTGGAAGCGGCGGTCGTTTGAGAATGAACAGCTTGATTGACTTTTTCTTGAAGCTGTTCATCGGTTAACACGTTATAACCGCCAGCTTCCATTTCATTTATCATATCTATCTCATCCATAGTGGCTGTGCTCTCAGCCTGCTCGTTTGGTCCAATCCAGTAATTCATCCCCATTACAACTGTAGAAACAAAAATTCCTAGTGAAAAAAAACGTAAGGATTGTTTCATTGAGGGACACCCTTTGCAGAATAGCTATAAACAATGTTTTTTACATCCGCAACACTCATGTTTGTTTCTTGAGCAATTCTTTCTGTTGAATATCCACCCTGGTACATACTTTTAATCGTTTGAGCGAGGGAAGGAGACTTGGAGGAAGAGGAACGAGGATGTTTTATCATTTCCTCTGTTAAGTCCCCCGTCAAAAGTTCTTCTTCCAAAACGTTTAATTTTTTCTTTACTTGATATGTATCTTGCATTACTTGGATCGATAGTTGTTCGACTTGGTCTTCTACATCTTTTAAACGATCATTCATGAAAAATGAAGCGATAAAAAGCACAACACTAATTGCAGTTAAAGTAATTAAAATAGGCATCATTGTTACATTCCTCTCTTTCCTCGTACAGTTATACCATATTTTAAGAGGGATTTCTATAAGCTAATTCGTCTATTTACATTTACACACTTGAAAGCCAATCGAAGTTTTGGTACGATTATAAAGTCTGATTATGTGGATAAAGACAGTGAATTGAATCATGATTTGGAGGGATAAACCATGCGTGTAAATATCACACTTGCTTGCACTGAAACTGGTGACCGCAATTATATTTCTACAAAAAACAAGCGTACAAACCCTGAACGTATTGAGCTTAAAAAATACAGCCCACGTCTAGGAAAGCATACGCTTCATCGCGAGACTAAATAAGCAGCGGAGTTTTATACTCTGCTGTTTTTTTATAGGGATGATGACATGAAAAAACAATTATTACGTGAGCAAGGAAAACTTACTCTCAAAGCCTTTTCTAAACAAGAAAAAATAGAAACGGAGCGGCAATTATACAATCAATTATTCCGCTCATCTTTCTATAAAGAAGCTAAGGTCATTGGTGTTACATTATCATTAAAGAATGAATGGAATACCTATCCGATTATTGAAAAAGCTTGGGAAGATAATAAAGTCGTAGCTGTGCCTAAAAGTGATCCTCTAACTAAAACAATGACATTTTACAAGTTAACCGATTTTAGTCAATTGGAGATCGTGTATTTTGGCTTAAAAGAACCATCTCCACATCAAACTTACCCAGTAGAAAAGAAAGACATTAATCTTATATTAGTCCCAGGTTTACTTTTTGATCGAAGTGGGTTCAGAATTGGTTATGGTGGAGGGTTTTATGATAGGTACTTAAAAGATTATCAAGGTTACACAGTCTCTCTGCTCTCTCATCGTCAGCTGATAGAAGAGATTCCTTATGAATCGTTCGATCAGCCTGTCCATCAATTAATTCTTGAGAATGAAGTCGTTCGCACGACATCATCCATAGAATAAACAATTCTTTACATGGAGAAACTATGTGAAACCCAATTTCTACTGGAGGTTTCCATAGATGAAAAATAAAAGTATCCTTGTCACACTACTCATAACTTCTGTTGGTACTGCCCTTTTCTTTTTCAGGAATAAGCTGATCCCAATCGTGGCTTCCGTCCCAATTTTAAGAAAGTATAGCGTACGGTTTGTTATGAAAATACCTTTTGTAAGGAAAAAGCTGATGGGGAATCTTTTTAAGTAAAAACGTTTTATATAAAGATTCCTTCATTTTTGTCACAGAAAAAGTTAAAGCCACGCTTCCTGTGATGCAAAAGGGAAAGTCTATTCTTTCTGAAAGCGGTACTTTTTCGTTGTTTTTAATGAGTGAGCTCTGATCTAAAAAGGATTCAAGGAAACGACTCCGTTTCCTTGAATCCTTTATTTTATTGGACGATTGAAATGCTCCTGAATATTAAAAAATCATGAGAATACTGATGTTTCTTTATAAGCTGACTACCTGTGTAGAAGATAGCTTACTTCAACACAATCAATCGTGGTATGATTTTCTTAGGAGAGGGGGAGAGTGGTGTTCATTAAACAAGAGTTCTATTTGTGGAAGGTAACGTATGACTTAGTGGTTAAACACAAGTATGAAATAGTTTATATAGATGAACACAAGAGTGAGGTCTGGCTCGCCAAAAATAAAAGGGGCGAACAGAACGTTTTAAGGCTTGTGCATAAGGAATTAAACTGGAGAAATGAATTAAAAAGAGATGTGATCAACGCCCAAGAGCAAGTTAGAAAGAATAATCATATGTTTCGTGGAGGCCGAACTCATCTTCACTGCATTTTTGTTTCTGAATATCCCCCGATTGATGCATGGGAAGAAGTTGAGATTCCACTCAAAAAGCGTATAAAACAAGTAAGTGTATACTATTTGAATGATCAAGAGAAAGTAAGAGGAGACTCCCGGTTTTTTGAGAAATTTCAATTAGAAATGACGAAGACCGATTATGAATTAGACGATATAGAATATGAAAGTCAGGTTGATTATTTAAAACAGAAAGTTATGACGATTCAAAGAAAAAGAAGAAAAGAACTCCAGGAAGTTTTTTCTCATGGAAAAACTGTAGCTGCTTTTGTACTCATTGTTATTAACCTTACTCTTTTTGCGGTGATGGAATGGAAAGGTAACAGTACTTCTGCCTTAACATTGATTGAATTTGGAGCTAAATATAATCCTGCTATCCTTGAAGGGGAGTGGTGGAGGATTGTAACTTCCATGTTTCTTCATATTGGAATTGTTCATCTGTTAATGAATATGCTCGCGTTATTTTATTTAGGAATAGCTGTGGAGAAGATCTATGGTTCGACGAGGTTTCTTACGGTATATTTTCTAGCAGGGATATTTGGTGGAACAGCAAGCTTTATGCTTAATCCTCAAATTGCTGCAGGAGCATCTGGAGCTATATTTGGCCTATTTGGTGCATTATTGTTCTTTGGACTCAACAATAAACGTGTCTTCTTTCAAACGATGGGCTACAATCTAATCATGATTATTGGAATAAATATTGCTTTCGGTATCATAGTGCCGCAGATTGACAATGGAGCTCACATCGGAGGTTTAATTGGGGGATTTATTGCATCTATGATGGTAGGTCTTCCTAAGCGTTCCAACCAGTTGAAAAGCAAACTAATGGCTGTGCTTTTATATAGTTTGTTAATGGTCTCAATGATTACTATTGGAGTTTACAAAGGAGATGGAGAGCAATCTGCTCTCTCTCATTTGCAGATCTCACAAGAATTAAATGAATCAAAGCAGTTTATTGAATCAATAGAAACAACTACGAAGGCTTTGCATCATCCGGGAAATTATGAAGCTGAATTATTATTTAATCGTTCATATGCATACTCCCAAAACAATCAGCTTTCTTTAGCAAAGCAGGATTTAATTAAGGTTATAGAGCTCCAGCCAAAAATGGCAGAAGCTCATTATAACTTAGCCCTTATTTATCAATCGGAGGGAGATTTGAACTCAGCTAAACAGTTTGCTGAAGAAGCAGCTAGCCTTCAACCTGCACAAGAAGATTTTCAAAAATTAATTAATCAATTCAATAATATTGAATAAGCTGATTTTTTTCCCCTTGGTCATCTTCGTAGAGTACCATTAAATGCTTGCCTTTTTTATCAAATAAAAGCAGAGGAATATAACTTTGTATAGGATGTTTAGACTTTGCATCTTTAATTCCTAAAACATAATTCTTATATAGACCTTCCCATAATTGACCGGAGATTCTATTGTACTGTCCTTGAGGTATAAATGGGAACGGGTTTTCTTCATTGTAAGAAGGTAAGTCAGTTAATGGTACTTGTTCATATTTTTCTGAGGGTATCTGGTAATATGCTTTTAGTTCATCCCACTGAGCGGTAAGCTGCTGGTAAATAGAATGGTCAAGTTTATTTTTCCACTTTTCTTCTTCTTTCGTTTCGGGTTTTTTAAACGCAATTCGGTTAGAGTGTGGAGAGTCAATAATGTATAGCAAATCCCCTGAAGTTGCTTGAATACTATTTATTACATCATCATCTTTATGTATTTCTCCGTGATGAAAACTAACGGCTTCATATTTCTTGGTGTCTTCTCCATGGAGCGTGGAATGTTTATTTATTACATCTGCATTTTCCTTCCACTTGTTGACTACACCTTTTAACCGGCCGTTTACATATAACAAAGATACATCTTGTCTTAGATACACTTTTTCGTTACTTTTTGATTTAATCTTCCAGCCAACCTCATATTCATCGTCTCCTTCTCCTTCCTGAAACGACAGAGAGGTTTCTGCATATTCAAACTTTCCTTCTTCATCAATGGGAAAATATTTAACTACCGATTCCTCTTTTGTAACTTGATAAAAGTAAAAAAATGTTAAGGATAGCAGACTTACACAAATTGATAACCAAATGTATTTCAATCTCTAGCATCCCCTTTAACGGCTCTATGTTATAGACCTATGTAAGAAAATTGAAGGACATGCTTAAAAGTTATCCAGACGTATGTTTTTCTAGGAATGGTAAAGCCTAATCATCATAAGAATCATGGGGGTTATGGCATGAAAGAGAAACAGCCAATGTTTGATCATTACGATACAAATGTGAGTTACCTCAAAGATTATCTTGGCGTTGAAGAAAGCTTTGACTTAATCCAACTAGACGTAGTCTACGCTAATCGGAAAATGTCTTTATTTATGGTGGACGGATTTATTAAAGATGATATATTACACTACCTTATGAGGGGATTATCTCACTTAGATGCTAACGATTTAAGTATTGAGCCTCTTGAGAAATTGATAAAGACGCACATCCCTTATGTGGAATTGGAGCAAGAAACAGATTTAAATAAAGCAGGAGATAATGTATTAGCCGGGCCGACGGCATTAGTTGTTGAAGGTGTAGATAAGATTATCATGATCGATGCTCGCACCTATCCCGTACGAGGTCCTGAAGAACCCGATTTGGAACGAGTAGTTAGAGGATCAAGAGACGGATTCGTGGAAACGCTAGTGTTTAACACAGCTTTAACGAGAAGAAGAGTTCGAGATCGTTCACTTCGCATGGAATATTTACAAATAGGGCGAAGGTCTCAAACTGACGTATGTCTCTGCTACATTAAAGAAATAGCAGATGATGAACGCATTTCTCACTTGCAAAGAGTGTTAAAAGAAATAGATACTGACGCTCTTCCTATGGCAGAGAAAACAATTGAAGAATTTATAAGCGGGCAGCATTGGAATCCTTACCCCGTTATTCGTTATACCGAACGACCTGATACAGCAGCTGCTCATTTATATGAGGGGCATGTGTTAATCATTATTGATGGATCGCCGAGCGTAATGATTACACCCGCTACCTTTTGGCATCACATGCAGCATGCAGAAGAATATCGCCAAAAGCCACTAGTAGGAGCTTATTTACGCTGGGTAAGATTTATTGCGCTGTTTATGTCACTCTTTTTACTGCCTTTGTATTATTTATTTTCAATACATCCAGAATTACTGCCGGTGGATTTATCCTATATAGGGCCAGAGGAAGAAGGGACTATTCCGCTCATTGTTCAATTCTTAATTGCAGAGATTGGAATTGATATGCTGCGCATGGCCGCCATTCATACACCTTCTTCATTAGCTACAGCTTTAGGTCTGGTAGCAGCAATTTTAATAGGACAGGTAGCCGTAGATGTTGGGCTGTTTACTGTTGAAGTTGTACTATATTTATCTATTGCAGCTATAGGAACATTTGCTACGCCAAGTTATGAAGTAGGTTTAGCCGATCGTATCTCAAGAATTGCTTTATTAATGGTGACAGGGTTATTTGGACTCAAAGGTTATATTATAGGGATTACGTTGTGGATCCTTTATTTATCTAATATGCAAACATTTAAAACTCCTTACCTATGGCCTTTTCTACCATTCTCATTACGAGCCTTTAGAGATATATTTGTTCGATCTCCGATTCCATTAAAAAATAGAAGACCTGCATTTCTGCATCCAAAAGACCCTGACCGATAAGTCGGTTAGGGTCTTATACGTTTTCAATCCTCACATTGATTGGTATAATGGTTAAGGTGATAATATGAAAACAATTTATGATGTGCAGCAATTATTAAAAAAATTTGGAACATTTATCTATGTGGGCGACCGTCTGGCTGATATAGAGTTAATGGAAGATGAAGTTCAAACATTATATGAAGCTCAATGTATAACAAAAGACGATTACCAGATGGCTATTTTACTTTTGCGTTCGGAAATAGCGCTTCTAAGAGATAAACAAAAAGGGGAGAATGGGTGAAATGAATGAGAAATATTGTATTGGAGCAGACATTGGAGGGACAACGATAAAGCTGGCTGTAATTTCGACTGAGGGAGAGATCATTAAAAAGTGGGAGATTCACACAGATACGAGTGATCGTGGCAAGCATATTACAAGAGATATTAACATAGCTATTAATGATACTTTAGACGAATTGCAACTACATAAAGCTTCGATTCTTGGTATAGGTGCTGGAGCACCAGGTTTTGTCGACACGGATACTGGCTATATTAATGAAGCGATTAACATTGGCTGGAAGGATTATGATTTCGGAGTAGAGTTAAGCGAATTAACTGGGGTGCCCGTCTGGGTTGATAATGATGCTAACTTAGCTGCTTTAGGCGAGAACTGGTTAGGGGCTGGGAGAGGTGTAGAGAATTTAATTGCAGTTACACTTGGTACCGGTGTTGGTGGTGGAATAATTGCTAATGGAGAAGTGTTGAATGGTGCAAATGGAACAGCCGCAGAAATTGGACATATGACAGTGAAGAAGTCAGGAGGAGCTCCTTGTAACTGTGGACGAACAGGATGTTTAGAAACAGAAACTTCTGCTACTGCTATAGTTAGAAAAGCAAAGGAAACCGTGAACCAATATCCTGCATCTACTCTATCTGAGTTAGAAGCTTTGACAGCTAGAGATGTATTTGAGGCGGCGGATGACGGCGACCCTGCTGCAAAGGAAGTGTTAGAAGAAGTTATAGATACACTTGGCTTAGCACTCTCCAACTTAACGGTTACAATTAACCCAAATAAGATCGTGTTAGGCGGAGGTGTATCTAAAGCTGGAGAGCAATTGTTAAATCCTTTAAAAGAAGCTTATTTAAGATACGCATTACCAAGAGCAGCCGAAGCATGTAAGTTTGAGCTGGCTGAACTAGGTAATGATGCCGGTGTCATAGGTGGAGCATCGTTGGTAAAACAGTATCACAAATAAAAAAGCCATTAAGTTGGCTTTTTTTTAATGAAATGCAGGGAAATCTCTTGCTTAGGTGGAGGTGTGAGAAGTAGTAATAAATGGGAAGTACTACATTCTGTGAAACTTTTGTGGTAAGATATTCGTCATATTAGGGGGAATTGTTTAAAAATCATCCATCGTGGAAATTAATAAAAGATAAACATCCTCGTAAATGCAAATTACAGGGTGGAGGAGGAAACAACATGCAATTTAACAAATTGCGATTACCTTTATTTGTTATTGCATCGTTTCTCTTTGGTTTAAAAACATATTTTATGTACCGCTTTATGTTTGGCTTAACCATCGAAAACTTGATGCAAGAATTTATTTTATTTGTTAACCCCTTAGCAAGTGCTTATTTGGTTTTTGCAATCAGCGTTTGGCTTAAACCTAAAAATCAAATGAGGTATTTGCGTTGGACCGCTATTGTAGGTACGTTAATCTTATATTTAAACTTAGTTTTTTATAGGAATTTTACTGATTTTATCACTATACCAGTGCTTTTTCAGGGAAATAACGCAGCTGATTTAACTTCTAGTCTATTCACGCTTATACATTTTGAAGATGTGCTTCTGATTTTAGATATAATTATTATTTGGCTGATAAGCGTTAAATCCATTCATGCAGCTGTACACTTTAGTAAGCATACTAAAATTGCAGCCACGGCAGTTACTTTCTTGCTGCTTGCGGGAAATGTAGTACTTGCTGAAATTGAACGTCCTATGCTATTTGTCAGAGCTTTTGACCGTGAGTATTTAGTGAAAAATATAGGGATTTACAACTATCATATTTATGATGCCACCATGCAGACGAAAACGAAAGCACAGCGCGTCTTCGCGGATGATAGTGAAATAAGTGAAATTGAAACTTACATGAAAGAAGAAACGGGCTCAAAAGAAGCGTCAGAAATGTTTGGTGTGGCTGAAGATAAGAACGTAATTTTTGTAAGCGTTGAATCTTTCCAAAACTACTTATTGGACTCTGAAATTAATGGTACGGAAACCACTCCTTTCTTAAATGATCTTAAAGAAAGAAATGATACCATTTGGTTTGAAAACTTTTATCATCAAACAGCTCAAGGGAAAACATCAGATTCTGAATTTATAGTGGAAAATTCACTGTATCCGCTTGACCGTGGCTCAGTTTACTTTACACATGCTCAAAATGAGTATCATGCTCTTCCTGAAATCTTAAATCACAATGAGTACGAAACTTCTGTCTTTCATGCTAATAATAAAAGCTTTTGGAATAGAGAAGTCATGTATGACAACATTGGTTATGACGAGTTTTATGGGGAAGAATCATTTGAAGAAACGGAAGAGAATTCATTTGGGTGGGGACTGGAGGACAAAGAATTCTTTAAACAGTCTATCCCATATTTAGAAAAGCAGGAGCAGCCGTTTTACAGTAAATTTATTACGTTAACTCACCATTTTCCATTTGAGTTACCAGAAGAAAAAGCCAATATAGATAAGCATGATTCTGGATCGCAAACTTTAAATGACTCCTTCCAAACGGCTAGATATACAGATGAAGCCGTAGAGGTTTTCTTTAATGAGTTAAAAGAGTCGGGATTGTATGAAGACTCCATTATTGTACTAATGGGAGATCACTATGGCATTAGTGAATTTCATAATAAGGCAATGGGTGAATTTATAGGAAAAGAAATTAATGGTTATGAACACATTCAATTACAAAGAGTACCTTTCATGATTCATATACCTGGGTATGAAGGTGCAGAAAATAGCGACGAAGTAGTTGGACAAATTGACGTAAAACCAACATTACTCAATCTTTTGGGTATAGAAGATAAAAAAGATCTCACTTTTGGCACAGACATGTTTTCAGACGATCGAAAAGGCTACATTGCAATGAGGGATGGCAGTTTTGTAAGTGATGAGTATATTTATACTGATTCGATTTGTTATGATCGAGAAACAGGGGAAGAAATTGACCCAGAACAAGAGGCATGCGCCCCTGTAAGAGAAAAAGTCGATCAGGAATTACAATACTCCAATGACATTATTTACGGAGATTTATTCAGGTTCTATGATTTTAAATAAGAAATAAAGTCATTATGAGTCTATTCTCATAATGACTTTTTACTTTTATATACGGTGAACTCGGGTATTATAAGAAGAGTGTCTAAAAATAACCATTTGGGATGTTTCAAAATAGTACAAAGGGGTGGAAATGAGAATGTTTCAATTTAAGGATGTTTCTTACGGACCTTTAAAAGATTTAACATTTTCGATAAATAAAAAGGAAAAAGTAATCCTTTTTGGTCCTTCAGGAGCAGGGAAAAGCACTTTGTTATTTTTGTTCAACCGATTACATAGTCCTAGCAGCGGATCTATTTATTTAAAAGAACAAGAAATTGTTGACTTTGAAGTCACAGAATTAAGGAAACGCGTAGGTTTAGTTTTACAAGAGCCTAATTTATTTCCAGGGACTGTGTTAGATAATGTTAAATACGGTCCTTCCATATTTGGTGAATGGGATGACCAAGAAGCAGAAAAGCTTTTACAATACGTTCAGCTGCCCGAATCGTATTTAGATAGAGATGTAGCACAGTTATCCGGAGGAGAAAAGCAAAGAGTTTCTTTAGCCCGTACTCTTGCTAACTCACCAGATGTTCTCTTATTGGATGAGCCGACAAGTGCTTTAGACTACCGTACTGCTGAAGAAATAGAGGAATGTTTGGAGAATTTAATAGAAGTGCATAATTTGACAATGATTATGGTGACTCATAATTTAAAGCAGGCCAGGCGATTAGGAGAAAGAGGTCTATTTATGGTTGACGGGAGACTGGTAGAAGATGGCCGGATTCCGGAAATGCTTGAAAAGCCTAAGTCAAAAGAATTGGAAAAATTTATTGAAGATTAAAGGAAGTGAATCTAATGGAACCAGAGATTTCTAATCAATCTTTACTATTCTTAATTGTATTTGTTTTTATTCCGCTCTCATTATCTTATTTTTATCAACTTGGCTTAAGTAAAAATATCCTATGGTCCTCTGTACGCGGAACCATTCAATTGTTTGCTATTGGATATTTATTAACTTATTTATTTGATTTAAGAGCTAGTATCGGTATACCATTAATGATTAGTATTATGATTACAGTAGCTACTTTCCATGCCAGATTAAAGGGAAAAGAGCTTCCTCATGTATTTTGGTACATATTGGTTGGCTTGATAGTAATTGAAATAAGTGTATTAAGCATGTGGCTGTTATTTGATATGGTTGAATTTACACCTTCAGAAGTGATTCCAATGAGTGGAATGGTGATTGGAAATAGTATGGTGGCCATGGGGCTGGCATTAGAGCGGATGAAAAATGAATTTAAAGAGAACAACGGACGCTTATTAGCCGCCTTATCGTTAGGTGCTAAACCTAAAACAGCGTCTAAACTTATCGTACAAAAAACATTGAATGCTGCCCTTATTCCTAACGTAGATCAGCTTAAGACAATTGGATTGGTGCAGCTTCCGGGTATGATGACGGGCTTAATATTAGGCGGAGTCGAGCCGGTAATGGCGATAAAGTATCAGCTTGTCATCTCACTAAGTATATTCTCGTCTGTATCTTTAAGTGCGATGTTTATTACTTTAGCGATGTACCGATACTTTTTTAATGATCAAGATCAATTACTGGAAACGGAAGAAGAGATTCGCACGCAGTCTTAATAAAGAATATAAAGGGGCAACCGATTTCTAAATTTTATTTCAAGGGCGCGTTTACTTACACGATCGATGAAAAAGGTTTCTCTATAATGTGAAAAACTCCAATTGCAATAGCAACTGGAGTTTTTTGACTTTAACTAAATAAATTTGCATAAATGGTCATCACTGAGAACCAGCCAAACATTATAGCAGATCCTGCCGCAAAAAGAACAGCAAAGAAATTTTTTGTTTTAATTTCTCTAAATACAGCCATAACACATAAAATGGTTACGAGTAAAAGAAGGATTGCTGTTACCATAAGAAGACCCCCAATATCCTTTTCATTATTATCACCCGATATGAATGGATGTTATACTATATGTACCCGTTTTCTTTCCACATTTATTTTATAGTATTATAGTTGTTTTGTCGAGTAGTTATCGCAGAATATTTTAGGATGTTGAGGTGTTATATAATGTTAAAAATTACGAGGCTGCCATTAGGGATAATGGGTACAAACTCTTACATTATCACATCAGAAGCACAAGCAATCATTGTTGACCCTGGTGGAGATTTTGACAAACTAGATCAGTTTATTAAAGAGAAGGACGTAACGGTAATAGCCATTCTTTTAACTCACGCTCATTTTGATCACATTGGCGCTGTAGATGAGGCACGGGAAGCTTATCAGGCACCCGTTTATTTGCACGCAGCCGAGAAAGAGTGGTTGATGGATAGCTCTTTAAACGGCTCGGCGCTGTTTCAATTAGGAGAAATTACAGCTCGGCCGGCTGATCGTGAACTTAACCCAGGTCAGATGGAGATCGGCCCCTTTACTTTTGAAGTTCGTCATACGCCAGGCCATTCGCCTGGAAGTGTATCATTTGTGTTTCGTAATCAACGTTTCACTGTAGCAGGTGATACTTTATTTCAGCGAGGAATAGGTAGAACAGATCTGCCCGGGGGAGACCGAGAAATATTAGAGGATAGTATAACTACTCAATTATTTAGTCTGAGGAACGATATGAAAATTTATCCAGGTCATGGTTTGCCGACTACAGTAGAAGAAGAAAAAAATGAAAATCCTTTTTTCTCGTAAAAAAACAGCTCCTTTTAAAGGGAGCTGTTTTTTTAGTGACCTCCAAAAGAAGGTACTAAAATGAATGAAGAATAATACGTAAAACCAATCATAAACACTGTCAAGTACGAAAAAAATATGTATATGTACATACGTTCAGACAGTTTAAGGTAACCAATTGCAAGGAAAAAGGCAGTTTGAGCTAGAGATAAAAATGCAGCTTCCATCATGTCGCCAGTATAAAACATGACGGCAAAAATCCCTGTCCAGAACGCCAATACACGAAACATGCGATCCATGCTTCCTCCCCCTCCTTTATCATCTATCATCGTAACGCTATCATTCACATTATAAACGACCAAGTCACGATTGTAAATAAACCATATGCTTATCTATTATACTCTATCCTAAAAAATAAAATTTAAACGAATTAAAATGAAAAAATTAAAGTATATAGGTTTAATAAATTGTACAAAGGTTATACATTAACTGTACATTAAAAATTCGACAAAAATTTTATATAAAGGAGCGATCAAGATGGAAGCTTTAAAATTTTACAGTTATCCCAGTTGCACATCCTGTCGCCGTACTAAATCATGGCTCACTACGCAAGGTATTAAGTTTGATGAGCAGCACCTTTTTAGAGAAACGCCTACTGTAGACGAGTTGAAACAGATATTAACCCTTACAACAAGTGGAATAGATGAAATTTTGGCGAAACGCAGCAAGGAGTTTAAAGAGCTGAACATAGAAGTTGAAGATTTAACGGTAAGTGAGTTTCTCCAATTAGTTAACGAAAAACCTAAGCTGTTAAGACGACCAATTCTGACTGACGGTGAGAAGTTAGTGATTGGATATAATGAAGAAGGTTTAAAAGGTTTAACAACAGAGCAGCACGAATTTAAAGTAAAAATTTCTTAGCCCGTACTAAAAAAAAACCGATACTTATATCGGTTTTTTTACATGGAATATTTTTTTGTAAAACGATCACTCTGTCCTGTAGAAAGCTTGAGGTGCCATTCGCATTTATAATTTTTTTCTGTAATTGTCTTACAGCTAACCTCTGCCTTACCAGTAGGTAAGGTATAGATTTCTATAATATTACCCAAATCGTTTGTATTTTTCATTAACTCAGTCTCCGAGTAATAATAAAGGTTTTGAAGTTGGTGTGAATAGAGGATGGCTTCAGTAGAATACATTTGGTTTTTATATAGATTGATGGTGAAAATGGTAATAAGGGTCATTAGGTTTACTAAAATAAAGACCCAGGGGAAAATGATGCCTTCTTCATTGTTGGAAAACGGGAATTTTTTTATGATAATCCCCTCCATTTACAGTAGTGACATGAATACTTAAAAGATGATCCTGCATTGAAAAAGTAATATCTTTTAAGTCATGGATCAACAGTTCATGGCCTTTCTCATTTACTCTTCTGCGCACATCATCACCATATAGGGACACCTCAATTTCTCTATCATCTACATCTGTTATAATAATTTGGCGTTCACTAACCGTAATTTTGCTTGAGGAGTTTGTTTCGTTTTCGATGAACGTGAAAAATTGAAATACGGCTAATTCATTAAAATATGAAGGACTCTTCACCAACTTTATAGTAGGTAAGCTGATACTTAGAAGTATGGAAATGACAATTAAAGATATCATTGTTTCAACAAATGTAAACGCTCTTTCATTATAAAGGTGCATATAAGCATTCTTTCTCCTCTTCATTTTGCATATTTTTCCATTCCGCACATCCTTCTCGATAATCCGGGTACACGTTAAATGTATAATAGACTTCATCGATTGATTCATTTACATCTTCTATAGAAGAATGAGTTGAATAATCATGTAGTTTGTTTTGTAAAGTCACTAAAGCAATTCTTTTTACCGATAGGGAATGCTGTGCAGTTCTCATTTCCATTAGTAGGGGAGTAATAAGTAAAGCTGCAATCATAAGCACGCTGAAGGCACTTATTACTTCTACTAGCGTAAATCCGTTATTGTTCATCAATTCTCACCCTGCTCTTTCCAAATGGAAAAGTAATTTTGTAATTAGTGTAATGGGTTTTAATTGCCATTGTTCCGGGGCTTTGCATTGTACCGGTAGAATTAAAACGAATAGGAGAGGTAAGGCTTTGAAGTCTTACCTCCCAGTCATGTGGGAATACTCTGTGATAGATTGTTTTTTTGTTTTGATAGTCGTATAAGTAATAATCATTTTGTAGAGGTCGAACCATGATCCAGTAATTAGGATGGTCCGACATCGTTAATTGTTGAGCGAGTAACATATCTTCTTCAAACTGCTTCAGGTAATGATCGTTTTCTATTTTATTGACTGTACGTTGCTGAAGCGGGGCAAATATCAGGAGCAGAACCGTAAAGGCAGTCAATACGAGAGTGACCTCAACGAGTGTATAGCCTTTTTGGCAATCAAGGGCTGTCAACTTTTCCACTCACAGCATCATAGGTAAGCTCTTCGCCATTTGGACAAGTAGTTTGGGTAATGTAATTTTCATCCACTAAAACACTTAAATCGGCAGGAAGTGCGTTATGCTCAATATAGTACGATTCCACCTGTGCTTCTGTAGTTAAAACGAGCGCTTCACATCCTTTGGTACGAATCGACTCTGTGTTTTCTGTTAAGTTTGGAATAGTTATGATCAATAGCACTGAAATAATAAGAAGTACAATAAGCATTTCTATTAATGTAAAGCCTTTTTGGTTCATAAGTGAGCAGCTCCTTTAAATTTGGTCCATCCATTGATATAGGGGAAGCATAATGGAGGCATAGATGAGTACCACAATACACGCTACCCCGATAAAAAAGACGGGTTGAATGTATTGCACAATCTTAAGCATTTTTTCTTTTAATTGCTCAATGAGAAGCTCTGATAACATCTGTAATTCTGACTCTAATGTTTCTAAGTCATTGGTGTGATGAAAAATAGAGGTAAGCTCAGGTCGGAATAACGTACAGCTATGCACAGAGGCGGCTAACGTTTGCCCTTCCTGTAATAGGTTTTCAATTCTTTTTCCATAAGCAGCTAATTCAAGGTATTTTGTTTGGTGTGAGATTACTTGTAAGGCTTCTTTTAACGGGAGTCCTGCTTTAAGAAGAGAGCTTAAGTGGGTGGAAAATAGAAATGTTAAAGTGAACATCTTATAGGAGCGTACGAGAGGGGTCTTTTCATACATAAGCAGTCTGTGAAAGGTAGTTAATTTCTGATTAGTTAGATAAAATACAATGCTCAGACCTATTACAAATATAACGATAAAGCCCATACTCGAAATAGCTAAGTCAGTTAATTTTAAAATAGTAAGGCTCCACGGCTGTATAGTATTAGTTGCAAAAAGGGTACTAAAGCTAGGCAGAATTGTTTGTTTGATTACAGTAAAAGCGATAGTCAGAAAAATAAGTAAAATAATGGGGTATCGTATTGCTTCTTGAAGTTTTTTCTTAGAATCATGATGAAGCTGCAATATTTCAGCACATTGTCTAAACATAGAGGGGAGGTCTTTATGAATTCTTGCGAAGTATAAAAAGGAACTGACCTGCTTAGAAAAATTTGCTTTTTTAAATGCTTCATCTAGAGGGTTACCTACATTAAGTTCATCGATAATATCTTGTGTAATTTTCTTGTAGTTGTCATCCCAGCTAGTCATTTTAAGAGCCTTAAGCAGAGGATATCCTTTGGTAAGTAGTTTGCAGAGGCGATTTAAAAAAGTGATTTGTTTTTTTAGAGGAAGAGAGGGAGAATTATTTGATAAAGAGTGTTTAATCTTTGAAATAGCCGAGAGCATAAGCTTTCCTCCTTAATGTTTCAAATGGATGAAAGGAGGGATCCTTTGAAGGCGGGATATTATGAATAGCTTGTATAAGGGTTGTCTTCTCTAGAAGTTCCAGAATGGCCGCTCTTCGAGGTTTAGAATCAGGTAATTGGAGATTAATGAGCTGTTGGCTTGCGACAGCAATCAGCGTTTGCTCAAGGTCAACCGTCTTAATATTCATTTCTTTTAACCTTTGAATCGTGCCAAAGGCATCTTTTGCATGGATTGTGCTGAGGACTAAGTGGCCGCTTAAAGCGGCTCGAACGGCAAAATGGGCAGTTTCTTTATCCCTGATTTCTCCAACCATAATGAGATCTGGGTCATGACGGAGAGCATCTTTTAATCCTGCATCATATGTGATTCCTGCCCTTTCGTTAACTTGAACCTGAATTATACCGTTTAGATTCTTTTCAATAGGGTCTTCTAATGTAATAGCTTGTAATGGTTTTTCATGAAGAAGTGTCTGAATTAAAGCATACATAGTAGTTGTTTTCCCACATCCTGTTGCCCCGGTAAATAAAATCATGCCACTTGAACGTTTAAGCCAGGATTTTAGGGTTTTTAATTGGTGGGAGAAAAGGAAAAGCTGATCCAGCTTTAAGAGTTCTGCAGAGGGAAGAATACGAATAGCTAAACTTTCACTCTTAATTGTGGGTAAGGTGGAAAGCCTCAAATGGTACAATAAGGGGGTGTCGCGATATTCTAATGAAGCATTTTGGGGCTTGGTGACTTCTCCAATGTCCATCCCTGAAGTAAACTTGAAATAAGCTAATAACTTCTGATAAGTTGGGTTAGGTAAAGACTTTTGAAAAGTCCGACGACCTACCATACGAAAGTAAATGTCGGTAGATTCATCGTTAGGCGAAAAATGAATATCTGAAGCAGCATGATGAATAGCGGATGAGAGTAAATCTCTAGCCTTAGTAGCAATTTGACTCACGTTGAATTATCACCTCATTTCAATATCTTTGCCTATACTTATTTCGACGTAAGTTGATAAATTCCTGCAAAAATTTTATAAAAATGGAGTGATAATATTATGATTTTTTTAATTGGGTACATGGGAAGTGGAAAATCCACGGTGGCCAGTGAGCTTAGTGATAAGTTGAACATACCATACATAGAAATGGATGAAACGATTGAACAACAACAAGAAATGAGTATCCCGCAAATTTTCAATAAATATGGGGAAGCGTATTTTAGGAAGCTGGAGACAGATTTATTAAAATCGCTGCAAGCGCCAGTTATCGTTTCAACTGGGGGAGGAGTTATACTGGCTCCCGAAAATCAAGAACTATTAAAAAAAGGTACGGTTATTTTTCTGGATGCGTCTTTTGAAACGATTGATGGCCGACTATCTAATGATCAAGCTCGACCTCTATGGACAAATAATCGAGAAGAAAACCGACAGCGTTATGAAAAACGCTTGCCGGTTTATCGTTCACTAGCCAGCCATGTGATTCAAGTTGATCACAAGGAGACCCCTGTTATTGCAAACGAAGTTCTCAATTGTCTAAAAAGTTAACCCACCGGACATAATAAAAGTAGTTCTGATAAAGGTGGGAGTACTTATGAAAAAGAGTGAGTATGCACAATTTTTAACAGAAGAAATGATGAAACACATGCATATGACAAAGAGGGAGAAAATGGAAAAAAAGCAGGCGAAAGTGTCCAAGAAAAGTACTTCTTATTGGTTTGGGTTATTGCCATTCGCATTGAAGATGCTGAGAAAGCGGCGCAATTAATGATAATGGGTTAGCAGGTCCTGAGATGTCTCGTGGGTTAAATAGATTAAGCCGCCATTAGCTACGCTCAACTGAATACGTGGCTGGTAACGGATATGGAGCTGTTCAAGCTCCTTTTCGTATTGCTCCGGATCAACGTCCCCGGATTGAAAAAAGCTTTCTAGCAGTTTTTGTTCGTAATTGAGCTGAGAGAGTGACTGGTCAGCCCATTCAGTATCCAGCTCATGAAGGTAGTTTTCTATATTCTGTAGGATCCGATTATAACCGCTTTCTAAACGAATTAATGGAGTCATTGGGAAGGTGTAATCAGAGATATTTGAAGTTAATGACACACCTAGAAATTTATTCATAGCTTCGTGAATGAGCGATCCATTAATAAGGTTTAGACCAAGAGACAGCAATAGATCTTTAGACTGTTTCCCTCGAAATGTAAGCTTTGCATTGATACATAACCACGGATGAAGAGCAAGGTTTTGAGAAGGCGAATTTATTTTCTCATACAAACGGGTCGTGTATCCCTTTTCAAGAGCTACTTGGTATATTTGTTGCAATTTAGGTGTTCCAGCGTGTAAAAATATACCCTCTTCCTCATCCCCTAGACTGATATCCTTAAACGATAAACTTAATGGTTCCCCTTCTCGATTCATCTTTTTCATATAATGCCAATAAAATGGACGATTCATAAGAGCTTCGTCCATTTCTTTTGTAAGCTTAATTGTCATATGCTTAGGTTTTTTCTCTGTAATCAGGCAACCGTTTAATTCAAAGAAACTTTTTGTGAAGTTATAATGTCTAGCGTTATTCAACCTAATTCCTTCCTTTCTTCTACTGAATACTCAACATAGCTGACTAAATTTTTTAATTTGATATCAATCTCACCTTGAGACTCAGACTCTTGAAGGATAGTCTGAACGTGTTTTTCGAAACTTCCGCCCGGAATTTTCTCCAAAATGGCATCTAAGTCCCCTACTGCATTTTGGAAAAGTTGTATTTTTTCATAAAGTAAAGTAAGGATGTGGTCTTCAAGGGTCTCTTTTATAGCAAAGTTAAAAACATTTACATCTTTCTTTTGGCCAAAACGATGAATTCTGCCGATTCTTTGTTCTAAACGCATTGGATTCCATGGCAGGTCGTAATTAATCATATTATTACAAAACTGCAGGTTAATACCTTCAGCGCCTGCTTCCGTGGCAATCATGACTTGGGCTTTGTTTTTAAAAAGCTGCTTCATCCAGTCTCTTTTACTTTTATTAAATTTGCCGCTAAAAGGTACTGATGAAATACCTTGCTGTTGTAGGAACCATTGTAAATAAAATTGAGTAGCTCGGTATTCTGTGAATACGATAAACTTTTCGCCTGATTCCTTAATTAATTCCGTCATTTTTTCGGCTTTCGTATGGTGAGGTAACTCTCCGAGTCTCTCTATTAAGTGGGTTTTAAGGTCAGACGGGTTTTGTTCATTCATGGATTTTAAAGACATAAAGCACGCTTCTCGGGAAGAACAAAACTCTTTAGCTAAGGTTAACCATGTAAAAGAGGGATAGTCTGATTTGAGAGCTTCTAATTCTTCATAAAAACGTCGTTCTTCTTCGTTAAAATACAGTGTAATATTTTTAACTCTGCGTTTTGAAGCATCAAGTCCAGTATCTTTTCTTAAGTTTCGTATCATTAGTTTGCTAAGGAGTGAATGAATGTGCTGCTGTGTTGATTCTTCATCTAAGTTCGTATTTTTATATTTCTTTTTAAATTCTGTTAAATCACCAAGATAACCTGGCTTTAATATGGAAACTAAATTAAACAAGTCACTTAATTGATTTTGTATCGGTGTTGCTGTTAATAAAAGACAATATGTTTTCTTTAGTTGTTTAACAAACTGAAAGTTTTTTGTCTGATGATTTTTTAACTTGTGTGCTTCATCAATAATAATCATATCGTATGAGATAGAGAGAATTTCTTCCTGATGGCGTTCTCTTTTTGCCATATCTATTGAAGTTACGGTTACGTCCCAATTTTTCCAGTCTGCATGTTTCTTTCGGGGAGAAGCGGCTTGTATATAAAATTTCTCGCTGAGTTCCTGAGTCCACTGATTGACTAATGAAGCAGGGGTTAAAATAAGTACTTTTTTAGCCATTCCTCTAATCATATATTCTTTTAAAATTAATCCAGCTTCCAATGTTTTTCCTAAGCCTACCTCGTCAGCAAGAATGGCTCGGCCGTTCATTTCATGAACTACTCTTTCACAAGCTTGGACTTGGTGATCTAAGAACTGCACATGAGGGAGCTGTTCTAGCGATAGTACCCCTTCAAATTGCGGGATGGATTGTAATTTTAACCCTTCCCAAGCTAATTTAAATTCATCAAAACTGCAAAGCGAATCGGATGCTTCCAGTCTTTTGGTGAGGATAGGTAAGAATTCGGAGTCTTGGTGAACTTTAATCACATTCAACCCCTCCTTATAGTGGGTTTATTTATAGATTCTTTTGAAATTTAAAAATCTAAACTGTACGTTTTAAATCGCTATGGTATAATGAAGCTGAAAATTAAGAGAGTTTGTCGCATGCTTTACAGGTTAGTATGTCCCGTTCCGTCTAACTAAATACTAAAGCGAATGACTGCAGGGGGAGAGTCTACATAATGTAGCGCCGAAGGAGCAAGCAACTAATTGTGAATCTCTCAGGCAAAAAGACCTCTGTAGGACGCAGCTCTGGAGAGAGTTTATCAAAAGAGGTAAACCACCCAAGAAGCAAGCGTAAAAGATTGCGTGAAACTTTCTGGTGCACGGACAGAGACTCCCTAATAATGCGGTGGAGTCTCTTTTTTTATGGCTAATAAGAGATAAGGAGTGATTGAATGACAGATTTAAAGCGCACGCCGTTATATCCTGAATATAAAAAGCTTGGTGCTAAAACAATTGATTTTGGAGGATGGGATTTACCAGTTCAATTTTCAAGTATTAAAGACGAACATCATGCTACGCGTCAAAAAGCTGGTCTATTCGATGTGTCCCATATGGGAGAAGTGCTTGTTGAAGGGGAAGAGAGTTTAGCCTTTTTGCAAAAAATGCTGACAAATGACGTTTCAAAACTGAAGCCGGGAAAAGCACAATATACCATTATGTGTTATGAAAACGGCGGCACGGTCGATGACCTTATCGTTTATATGTTAAACGATAAGAAATACTTGCTCGTTATCAATGCAGCGAATCGAGAGAAAGATGTGGATTGGCTTAAGCGACATATAGATGAAGAGGTAGATGTCTCAGATGTTTCCGATGAGTATGTTCAGTTAGCCTTACAAGGCCCTAATGCTGAGGCTGCTTTACAAAGTTTGACGGTTACAAAACTTTCAGATATTAAGTTTTTCCATTTTGCACAAGACGTTCGATTTAATGGAGTAGAAGGAGAAGCAATTGTATCGCGCACTGGCTATACGGGTGAAGATGGTTTTGAAGTATATCTGCCTAGTGGATCAGGACCTGTGTTATGGCAGGCCATTCTTGAATACGGTGAGGAGCACGGTGTACAGCCTATAGGATTAGGCGCAAGAGATACTCTGCGGTTTGAAGCTAATTTAGCACTTTATGGGCAAGAGTTGAGTGCAGATATTACACCGCTTGAAGCAGGTCTTAGATTTGCCGTGAAACTTAATAAAGAAGCTGATTTTATAGGAAAAGAAGCATTACTCCGCCAGAAGGAGGAGGGGCTAAAACGTAAACTGGTCGGAATTGAAATGATCGATAAAGGAATCCCTCGGACTGGGTACGATGTAGTAGATGGAGATCAGGTTATTGGTTTTGTAACAACAGGTACACAATCACCTACATTAGGAAAGAATATTGGATTAGCTATATTAGATATTAACTATACAGAGCTGGGAACAGAAGTTAGTGTGCAGATTCGTAAGAAAACATTAAAAGCAAAAGTTGTATCAACCCCATTTTACAAACGTTAAGGGATTGGAGGAAAGATTAATGGAATTTCGATACTTACCGATGACAGAACAAGATAAAAAAGAAATGCTTTCTACTATAGGGGCGGAATCAACGGAAGAATTGTTTGCGGATATTCCTAAAAACGTCCGCTACAGCGGGGGTTTAAATATAAAGCCGCCAAAAAATGAATTCGCTCTGACTAAAGAACTAACGCAGCTGGCTCAACGGAACATTGATACGAAGTCACATACTAGTTTCCTTGGTGCTGGTGTCTATGACCATTATATTCCTTCGATTGTTGATCACGTCATTTCTCGTTCAGAGTTTTATACTGCATATACCCCATATCAGCCGGAGATTTCTCAAGGAGAATTGCAGGCGATCTTCGAATTTCAAACAATGATTTGTGAACTTACAGGAATGGATGTAGCTAATTCTTCTATGTATGATGGTGGAACGGCTTTAGCTGAAGCAGTAAACCTTTCTGCGGGACAGACGAAAAAGAAAAAAGTATTAGTGTCAAAAGCGATTCATCCTGAATCCCTTGCTGTCATTCATTCCTATGTAAAGGGTCCAGGGGTGGAAGTGGTAGAGATTGACCATAACAATGGAGTCACCGATCTAGAGCATCTTGAAAATGAACTCGATGAAAATACGGCAAGTGTTGTTCTACAGTATCCAAATTTCTTTGGACAAATCGAACGTTTAGAAAAAGTACGAGCACTTGTGGATGAACAGAAAAAAACGATGCTCATTACTTCTAGTAATCCCTTAGCACTTGGTTATCTTACACCACCAGGAGAGTTCGGAGCGGATATTGTAGTAGGTGACGCGCAAGTCTTTGGAATTCCTGCCCAGTTTGGGGGTCCTCACTGTGGTTATTTTGCTACAACAAAGAAATTGATGCGTAAAGTGCCTGGCCGACTGGTAGGGCAAACGAAAGATGAAGAAGGCCGTAGAGGGTTTGTCCTTACACTACAAGCAAGAGAACAGCACATCAGACGTGACAAAGCAACATCTAATATTTGTTCAAATCAAGCGTTAAATGCATTGGCATCATCAGTGGCGATGTCTTCTCTCGGGAAGCAAGGCCTGAAAAAAATGTCCTGGATGAATATTCAGAAAGCCTCTTATATGAAGAAACTATTAATAGAAGAAGGTTTTGAAGTAGCATTTGACGGACCGTTTTTTAATGAAATTGTCGTAAACTTAAAAGATGAAGTAGATACCGTAAATCGAAAACTGTTGGATAAAGGAATCATTGGCGGCTACGATTTAAGCAGTCATTTTCCGGAGTTAAAAGGACATATGCTCATAGCGGTGACAGAAATTCGTTCGAAAGAAGAGATCGATCAGTTCGTTAAGGAAGTGGGGGATATTTGTGGCTAATCAAGACTTTCCATTAATTTTTGAACACAGTCAAGAGAGTCGTACAGGCTTTAGTTTACCTGAATTAGATGTTCCAGAGACTAATATAGAAGAACAGCTTGGAGAAGCTTTTATAAGAAGAAGTGAACCAGAACTGCCAGAAGTGAGTGAATTACAAATCATGCGCCATTATACAGCCTTATCCACAAGGAACCATGGGGTGGATTCTGGGTTTTATCCTTTAGGCTCATGTACGATGAAGTATAACCCAAAAGTAAACGAGGATATAGCAAGACTTACTGGTTTTAGTCATATCCATCCTTTGCAGCCAGTTGAAACTGTGCAAGGCGCACTGGAGCTGATGTATGACCTTCAAGAGACATTAGCTGAAATAACAGGAATGGATACAGTGACACTACAGCCAGCTGCAGGTGCTCACGGGGAGTGGACTGGCCTGATGATGATACGTGCTTTTCATGAAGGCAACGGAGATTATAACCGTACTAAAGTAATTGTTCCTGATTCAGCCCATGGGACGAACCCTGCTTCGGCTACTGTAGCAGGATTCGAAGCGGTAACGGTAAAATCGAATCAGCAAGGGCTTGTAGACTTAGAGGACCTTAGACGTGTTGTCGATGAGCACACAGCCGCGCTTATGCTTACCAATCCTAATACATTAGGTTTGTTTGAAGAAAATATTGAAGAGATGGCCTCAATTATTCATGAAGCTGGAGGAAAGCTCTATTATGATGGTGCTAATTTAAATGCAATTTTAGGGTATGCACGGCCTGGTGATATGGGGTTTGACGTTGTACATTTAAACTTGCATAAAACTTTCACTGGACCGCACGGAGGAGGGGGGCCAGGTTCTGGCCCTGTTGGAGTTACAGCCGAATTCGAACCATTTCTGCCAAAACCAATTTTAACAAAACGTGAAGATGGCTACGATTTCGACTATGAGCGACCAAAATCGATTGGGCGGGTAAAACCGTTTTATGGGAACTTCGGCATTAACGTGAGAGCATATACTTATATTCGCACGATGGGTGCAGAAGGACTTAAAAAGGTGAGTGAATATGCTGTTTTAAATGCTAACTATATGATGCGCCGTCTACAAAAAGAGTTTGAACTTCCTTTTGACCAGCACTGTAAGCATGAATTTGTTTTATCTGGCAAGCTTCAAAAGAAACTAGGGGTTCGTACACTTGATATAGCTAAGCGTTTGTTAGACTTTGGTTATCATCCTCCTACGATTTACTTCCCGATCAATGTAGAGGAAGCCATAATGGCGGAACCAACCGAAACGGAGTCTAAGGAAACTTTAGATGCTTTTGTTGACGCCATGTTACAAATAGCTGAAGAGGCGAAACATGATCCAGAAAAAGTTCAAGATGCCCCACATACAACAATTGTCAGCCGTATGGATGAAACTACTGCTGCTAGAAAACCGATTTTGAGGTATCAAAAAGAGGAATAAAAATTAAAAGACGCTGCAGTAACTGCAGCGTCTTTTAATTTTTAGTTTTTATTTTTCCGTTCCATTTTTTAAAGCCGCCCTGTAATTGGTTTAAGTTTTGATAACCTTTCTTATTGAGCATTAATGCTGCACGTGTAGAGCGTGCACCACTTTGACAATAAAGATACACAGGCTTGTCCTTACGGATCTCCACTAATCGGTTTCTCATTTGAGATAGTGGAATATTGCGAGCTCCCAAAATATGACCACCGTCAAATTCTTTTGGTTCTCGTACATCAATAAGCTGGGCTTTTCTATAACCTTGACGAAACTCATCTTCCGTTAATGTGGTTAATATTTTTCGAGCCTTCAAAAATCGGAAAACGCCAAAAGCGATTAAGAAGACAATTGCACCAATTAAAATCCATAGTTCCATTTTATCTCTACCCCCTTTTCCCCTATCTATTATATGGGGGAATACTTCTTATTTCAAAGTTTTTTTCCCGTTGAAATTATATGGTAATGTATCTTATGATAGAGAAGCTTTATCTATAATTGAAAAAAAGTATTTTAAATGAAGTACGGTGCAAACGATAAAAAAGGTGATTTCGAATAAAAGAAGAGAGGTTTACTTTCAATATCTTCTTCTTACTTTATAATTTGAACGATTTTCAAATTGACAAAGTTCTAAAATGTTGTTCAAAACACAATATATAGAAATATTTTTTATTTTAAGTACAATATATTGATTAAAAAATCATAGATGTGGTATGTTACTTATAGGTTAAACATCACTGTAGTAATTTATGGACATGCCTCATGAAGCATGATTGAAGGGAGAGGTTTGTATGCAAATGACGTCCACAACGAGTGACGCTAACGCAAAAATCGATGTAGAACGTTTGAATGCTGATATTAGACAATTTGAACAGGTGCATGAGATTACACCGGATATGAAGGTAACACACAGCGGTGTATCAAGACTAGTCATGCTTGACCGCTATGCATTCAAAGACACAGAGAAATTAACTTTAGCAGAAGGTGATTTCGTTGTATTAACTGTTAAAGATGATCCTAAGTTTCCGGCACGCGGTTACGGTTTCATCCAATCAATCAATTGGGAAACACACAAAGCTGTTGTCAAGGTTGAACCTGATTTTGTTAATGTACTGGATAGTGAAAAAGAACGCGATTCAGGATTAATTACACGCAACCTGGATATCATAGATAAGCCTTTAGAAGTCTATTATGAGCAGATTGCTTTAAGGAATGCTGCTGGTTTATCAGCGGTTGAAGTAGATGAGGATAAAAGACAACAAAGTTTTGAAGAATTTTATAAAGAGCTTTCAAGTTTGAACTTTATACCTGCCGGCCGAGTTTTATATGGAGCAGGATCGAACACTGATGTTACTTATTTTAACTGTTACGTGATGCCATATATTCAAGATTCCCGTGAAGGAATTTCTGATCACCGGAAACAAGTAATGGAAATCATGTCTCGCGGGGGCGGGGTTGGAACAAATGGTTCTACTCTTAGACCGAGAAATACGCTTGCCCGGGGGGTAAATGGTAAATCCTCTGGTTCAGTATCCTGGCTTGATGATATTGCGAAACTGACACACTTAGTAGAGCAAGGTGGCTCAAGACGCGGAGCGCAGATGATAATGTTAGCGGATTGGCATCCTGATATTGTCGAATTTATTATTTCTAAAATGCAAAACCCTCGAATTTTGCGTTATTTAATAGAAAATACAGAAGATGAGCAAATCAAAAACTTAGCGAAAGAAAAATTAAAATTCACTCCATTAACAGAAACAGAACGTGATTTGTACCAAAGCGTTGTTAATTACAAAGCGATGCCAGGTCAGGGTGGTTTCACAGAAAGCAGCATCCGAGAAGCTGAAGAAAAACTTCATACAGGCGGAACGTATACCGTAAATAATCCTGAATTTTTAACTGGTGCGAATATTTCTGTATGTATTACAAAGGAGTTCATGGATGCTGTTGAGAATGAACAGGACTATCGCTTACGTTTCCCGGATGTGGAATCTTATTCTAAGGAAGAAATGGATATTTATAATGCGGAGTGGCAGGCAAGCGGAGATGTACGTGAATGGGAAGATAAAGGACTAGCTGTTCGCACATATCGTACAGTCAAAGCTGCCGAGCTATGGAAGCTTATTAATATTTGTGCTACTTATTCAGCGGAACCAGGCATCTTCTTTATCGATAATGCAAATGAGAAGACAAACGCTAGTGCGTATGGTCAAAAAGTGGTTGCTACTAACCCATGTGGTGAACAACCGTTAGCCCCATTCTCAGTTTGTAATCTAGCCGCAGTTAACCTTGCTGCAGTTGCAGACAAGGAAGCCAAGCAAGTCGATTTTGAAAAACTAAGAAAGACGGTAGCTACGGGTGTACGCCTGCAGGATAACGTAATCGATGCTACTCCTTATTTCCTGGAAGAAAACAAGAAACAGGCTCTTGGAGAACGCCGAGTCGGTTTAGGAGTGATGGGGCTGCATGACCTTCTTATTTATTGTGAAACAGAGTATGGCTCTGATGAAGGAAACCAGCTCGTTGATGAAATATTCGAAACCATTGCTACTACCGCTTATCGTGCATCGATCGACTTAGCTAAAGAGAAAGGAAGCTTTCCTTTCCTTATTGGAGAAACCGATGAAGAAACAAAACAACTCCGAGAGAATTTTGTGAATACTGGATACATGCAGGCAATGCCTGAAGATATAAGAGAAGGAGTCCTTCAATACGGAATAAGAAACTCTCATTTACTGACGGTAGCTCCTACTGGAAGTACAGGTACGATGGTGGGTGTAAGTACAGGTCTTGAGCCTTATTTTTCTTTCTCTTATTATAGAAGCGGCCGTTTAGGAAAATTTATTGAAGTAAAAGCAGATATTGTTAAAGAGTACCTGGACCGAAATCCCGACCAGGATCCTGATCAGTTACCGGAATGGTTTATTACTGCAATGACTATGAGCCCTGAAGCTCACGCGGACACACAGTGTGTGATTCAGCGCTGGGTAGACAGTTCCATCTCTAAAACAGTAAATGCACCAAAAGGTTATTCTGTAGAACAGGTTGAAAGTGTCTACCAAAGGCTTTACCGTGGTGGAGCTAAGGGCGGAACTGTTTATGTAGACGGCAGTCGTGACAGTCAAGTTCTAACGTTGAAAGCGGAAGAAAATGCATTTGACGGGGAGCAAACAGAGTTTGAATTTGAGGAAGATACAAAACCTCGGGTTGTACTGATGGATACGGTGCATGAACTTGAGAAAACGAATGTAACCATTGGCTCTGAAGTCGGGGACACCTGCCCTGTTTGTAGAAAAGGAACAGTAGAAGATATTGGCGGCTGTAATACGTGTACAAATTGTAATGCGCAGCTGAAATGTGGATTATAATATGGACACAAAGGACACTTGCTTTACGCAAGTGTCTTTCTTTTGTAATAGCTCCATTCCTTGTCATCAAAGGGAAACTAGTGTATCATTTTCATGAAAAGGTCTAGCGACCATATGCTGTATTGGGGGTTCAACATGCCGACGCCAAGTATGGAAGATTATATTGAACAAATTTACATATTAATAGAAGATAAAGGGTATGCTCGTGTTTCTGATATTGCTGAGAACCTGCAAGTCCACCCATCTTCAGTAACGAAAATGGTTCAAAAATTGGACCGTGACCAATATTTAAACTATGAAAAATATCGTGGGCTGATCCTGACCCCGAAAGGGAAAAAAGTTGGAAAAAGGCTCGTTTATCGTCATGAACTACTTGAACAGTTTTTGGAAATAATTGGAGTAGAAAAAGACAAAATTTATGAAGATGTAGAAGGGATCGAGCATCACTTAAGCTGGGATTCTATAGATCGCATAGGTGATCTGGTACAATATTTTGAAGAAAATAAAAGCCGAGTATCTGATTTAAGAGATGTACAGCAAAAAAATGAAGAGCAAAATAGTGAAGAGAATTAAAGCCGTTTTATAGCGCCTCAGCTTGTAGAGAAACCTTGGTTTTCTCTACATTTTTTTATGTCAGGGAAAGTTTCTATCATTCGATAGAATATGGGTGCAGGTAACAAAACCTATTCTACAGGCGAAAGGTGGGCTTCGGTTTTTATTGAAGTGTACCCATAATATCGACACGTATTAAATTGAATTAAGTGACGGCTTTTTCTTGTGCCTTTTCTTCAGGGAAGGGTTGCTAACCTCTTCTCTCTGTCTAAGCTTTTTCAACAGCCTGAGGCATTTTATAATGCCTTTTTTTCATGCCTTCTTGTTCTATAAACGACGACTTCTTTCTATATATAAGTGTGGGGGGATGTGCGTGAATATTGACGGCGTATTTTCTGGTGGAGGGGTAAAAGCACTTGCTTTTATAGGTGCATTAGAAGTATTAGAAGAGCAGAATTATTGTTTCGAAAGAGTGGCAGGAACTTCAGCCGGTGCTATTATTGCTTCTTTAAAAGCAGCGGGTTATAATGCGAAAGATTTAAATATCATTCTAGAGGAACTATCCTTTGAGAAATTGATCGACCAACCTCTCTCGGATCAAATTTTCCCATTTTCAAAATGGTTGTTTCTATACTTTAGAATGGGATTATATAAAGGGAATAGGTTAGAACAGCTTTTAACTAAATGGCTCCATAAAAAAGGAATTCACACTTTTGATGACCTGCCTAAGGGAAGCCTGAAAGTCGTATGCTCTGATGTTACTTTAGGGAGAATGGTTGTTTTTCCCGATGATTTAAGTGAGGTGTACGGTATTGATCCGAGGACGTTTTCTGTAGCAAAAGCAGTAAGGATCAGTGCAAGTTTGCCTTATTTTTTTATGCCTGTGAAAATACATGGAAAGAAGGGGAAATCGTTGGTTGTTGATGGAGGAGTTCTTAGTAATTTTCCGATTTGGTTATTTGAGAATGAGCATGGGAGAAGGAAGCGTCCGATAATAGGAATGCAGCTAAGCGATCCGCCAGATCAGCTGCCTGAGCGTAAAATAAAAAACTCTATTCAAATGTTTCAGGCATTATTTAGTACGATGAAGCAAGCTCACGATGCACGGTATATATCAACCACAAAAAGTCGTGACATTATTTTTATCCCTGTTAAAGGTGTGGAAACAACGGATTTTTACCTAAGTCCTCTACAAAAAGAAAGATTACTTGAAATAGGCCGTGAACAGGCGACGGGTTTTTTAAGAAGGTGGTCAAAATAAAAGATCGAGCCTGTATTAGAAAGAGGCACGATCTTTTTTATTATTTTTATTTCCTTCGATCACTCTTAAGTGGGATGGCTGCTTTCGTTTAGCTTTTTTCTTTTGGAGCGATGTGGATTTTGTAGTAGAAGGATTTGTTTTCGTTGATTTTACGGGCTTTGGCGCTTTGTATTTTTGTTTTGATTGTTTAACCGCTTGTTTATACTTTTTCATTTCATTGCTGTTACCTCCGGATCCAACGCGTTGACGGATAAAGAAAAAGTAGATGGCCCCGTAAATCAGCACTGCGATTCCAATCATCATTACAATAGACTTTAGAAAGCCAGATGTGTTGGTGAAGAGCTGCACACCCACGTAAAATATAGCAAGGGCAATTAGTGTATAGATCATAGGGCTTACCCAGTTCCTCGTCATGAATTATTCCTCCTTTACATAATTTCAATAAAGATAGTCTTACTATCTGTATACCACTTTAGACCTTGCTGTTATCATTTTTTTACACATTTATAAAATTCTTCGAGTCAACTAACTCTTTAAATTCTTTCCAATAAGGCTCTAATTATGCATAGATTAGGAAAATCACCTTTAATATTTAGTGGAAACGCCAGTACTTCTTTTCTTTTATTTTACAGCAATACAGAGACTTTCACTACAGTTTTTGCTCAAAGAAATTGGATGAAAAATAAGAAGTTGGAAAATATAACGATGAGGTGATGAAAATGTCAGATGAAGCAAAAGAACAAAGAAAACAAGAGCCGCCGCAAAGTGTGCTGGCCAAGTCATTAACTATTGGCTTTGTCTCTGGCGTACTATGGAGTACATTAGGAGCGATTTCTTATTATTTTCATTTTTCTGAAGTATCTCCAGCTTCGTTCATTTTTCGATCGTTCTGGCAGACGAATTGGACGAGTTCTTTTTTAGCGGAAATACTTGCAGTTATAATAGTAGGGTTATTGTCAATCTTAGTATCTCTTATATATTATTTATTATTGAAACGAAAAAATGGTATGTGGCCAGGACTGCTATTAGGTATAGTAGTATTTTCAGCTGTTTTCTTTGCTTTGAATCCTATATTTTCAGCTGTACCTACATGGAGTGATTTAACTAGCGATACGTATGTAACGAGTGTATGCCTATTCATCCTTTATGGAGTTTTCATTGGATATTCAATTTCGTACGAGTTTCACGAGTATAATCAGCAGCCAAAGTGATGATATGCTCATAGTATGATAAAATATAGGAGTATATTCATTTTGGGAGAATAGGGTGGTTGGTTAATCGTGAAACGTTTGTTACTACTTAACGGACCTAATTTAAACAGGTTAGGTCAAAGAGAACCGGACACATATGGAACGGAAACACTAGCTGATGTGGTCAATAAAGTAAAAGCTGTAACAGATGAATACCAATATGAGTTGGATCATTTTCAATCCAATCATGAAGGTGAACTTATAGATAAATTACACGAAACGGAAGGGGAGGTTTCGGGTATCATTTTTAATCCTGCGGCCTATACTCACACAAGTGTTGCCTTGCGAGATGCTATCGCATCAATTACAGCTCCAGTCATTGAAGTCCATATTTCGAACGTTCATCAGCGAGAAGAATTTCGTCACCATTCGATGTTAGCGCCAGTATGTGAGGGACAGATTGTGGGTCTTGGTACAGATGGCTATCAGCTCGCAGCAGTAGGGCTGCTAAAAAAGCTTTAAAAGCGAAGGGAGAATTTTTTCATGACTAAACTTGGTAAATTACGGGCCGCGCTTGGAGAACAAGGGATAGATGGTTTCCTTATCATGTCCTCTAAGAATAGAAGGTATATCGCTAACTTTACAGGATCTTCTGGTGCTTTAATAATCACCGCAGATCAAGCGCTTTTGATCACTGATTTTCGCTATACAGAACAAGCGGCAGAACAAGCAACCGGATTTTCTATAATCGAGCATAAAGTACCTTTACATGAAGAAGTAGCTGCGCAGGCAAATCAATTAGGAATCACTAAATTAGGGTTTGAAAAAGATTTACTTACATATGGGCAGTATGACCTCTTCCGCCAGCATGTAAAAGCAGATTTAACACCTACTTCAGGGTTAGTAGAGAAGTTGCGCTTGATAAAGTCCGAAGACGAGATTACTATATTAAAGGATGCCACCAAAATTGCTGATGATGCTTTCTCCCATATATTAAATTACATAAAACCTGGAGTTAAAGAAATAGAGATTTCTAATGAACTGGAATTTTTCATGAGAAAACAAGGAGCTTTATCGTCTAGCTTTGATATTATCGTTGCTTCTGGTTCCAGGTCGGCATTACCCCATGGTGTTGCTTCAGACAAAGAAATACAAACGGGTGAATTAGTGACGTTGGATTTCGGAGCTTTATACAATGGCTATTGCTCTGATATTACTCGGACGGTAGCAGTTGGACAAATAGATGAAAAGTTGAAAGAAATCTATGATACTGTCTTACAGGCTCAGCTCAAAGGAATGGAAGGTTTAAAAGCAGGAATAACGGGGAAAGAAGCAGATGCATTGACGCGTGATTATATTAAAGATAAAGGTTACGGCGACTTTTTTGGTCATTCAACCGGTCACGGCATCGGACTGGATGTACATGAAGGTCCCGGACTTTCTTATCGTTCTGATGTAGTTTTAGAACCAGGAATGGTGGTAACGGTTGAGCCGGGCATCTACGTTCCTAAAGTTGGTGGTTGCCGTATAGAAGACGATACAGTAGTGACTGATACAGGCAACGAAACATTAAGTCATTCACCGAAAGAATTAATTACGCTTTAATAGGAGGAATAAATATGATTTCAGTTAACGATTTTAAAACGGGACTTACAATTGAAGTAGACGGAAGTATTTGGCAGGTGGTTGAATTCCAACACGTTAAGCCCGGAAAAGGGGCTGCATTCGTTCGCTCAAAGCTGCGAAACTTGCGTAATGGAAATATCCAAGAAAAAACTTTCCGAGCTGGTGAGAAAGTAGAGAAAGCTCATATCGAGAACCGTAAAATGCAGTATTTATATGGATCGGGAGACATGCATGCTTTTATGGATACTGAAACATATGAGCAAGTTGAATTACCTACAGCTCAAATCTCTGAACAACTGAATTACCTGAAAGAGAATATGGAGGTTCAAATCCAAACATATGAAGGCGAAACAATTGGAGTAGAACTTCCTAATAATGTTAAATTAAAAGTAGAAGAAACTGAGCCAGGAATTAAAGGTGATACGGCTAGCGGCGGCACGAAACCAGCCACATTGGAAACTGGATTAATTGTACAAGTGCCATTTTTCATTAATGAGGGTGAAGTGTTACTTATTAATACCTCAGATGGTAAATATGTGTCTCGTGCTTAAATAAGAGACTAGTTAGAGCAACCCTAATAGGGATTGCTCTTTTTTTATGGTTCCTCTATCAACAGTCATATCTTTTAAGAGAGCACATACATATAAGGTAAAGAAGGTAAAGGAGACCATTTTTGATGAAGCAGATTATCCGTTTGTTTCCTGAGCATTATGCTCCTTTGTTAAGAAAACAAGTGAATTGGGACATTACTCAGGAGATTCGATTACGTGTGAATAAAGCACTGGAAGTAGTAGATGGAAATGGTGTAAAAACTATCGCGAATGGCGTCGTCTCTTCATCCGATCTATCATTTGTACTCAACCAAGTCAGTCAATTTTCGGTTTATAAATTTAAAGAAGAAATGAAGGAAGGCTTCATCACCATTGAAGGGGGGCACCGAGTAGGACTAGCCGGCAAAGCTAATGTGAATAACAGCGTAGTAGAAACTTTAAAGAATATAACGTTTATGAACATTCGCGTAGCGCATGATCACATCGACAATGCAAAGGGGATTATACCTTACTTATTCAGTGAAAGTAGATGGCTGAGTACACTTATCATTGGGCCGCCTCATTCGGGGAAAACGACGGTTCTTCGAAATATTTCACGTTGGATAGGAAGTGGTAATACTTTTTCGCAAAGCGCAAAAGTATGCATCGTCGATGAGAGGTCTGAACTAGCTGCCTGTCGAGAAGGAATACCTCAAATGGATGTAGGCAATCGTACTGATGTTATGGATAGTTGTCCGAAATCTGTGGGGATGATGATGATGATTCGTTCTATGTCCCCCGAAGTTCTAATTGTAGATGAAATTGGGGGGATGGAAGATGCAGCTGCAGTAAAAGAAGCGGTTAACACTGGGGTTCAAGTGATCTGCAGTGTCCATGGGGAAGGATTAACCACGGTAAAAAGAAGAAAGGATGTAGGCCCCTTACTTGATGATGAAGTATTTGATCGTTATGTCATATTGGAGAGACTTAAAGCAATTTCTAGTTATTATTTAACTGTTTTAGACCGCCACGGCAAACAGATGGTCAAAGTGAAAGGGGAGGGAAATGATGGAATGGTTCGGGGCCCTGATCGTACTAGTCGCTACAACGTGGGTAGGGTTTGATATTGCGGCTAAATTTAGAAAGCGTCCTGGTCAAATCAGACAATGGAAGAGTGCTCTGCAAATGATTGAAGCTGAAATGGTTTATAGTCAGTCATCTTTGTGGGAAGTCTGTGAAAAACTTTCCGTTATACTTCCCCCGCCTGTTTGCTATTTTTTTTCAAGTCTAACCAAAGAAAAAGATTCTTGTACTGACTTCAGTGCTTTATGGAGTGCGGAGTTAAGGAAGCATTGGTTTTGGAATGCAATGTCAAAAAGTGATCTTGATATTCTTATACAATTTGGAACAACAATTGGGCAGCACGATTTAACTCAGCAGCAAAAACAAATTAAGTTAACTACACATCATCTAGACTTACAGCTTAATGAAGCAATTGAAAGTTCGAGCAAACATGAAAAACTAGCTCGCGGGGTGGGGGTGTTAAGTGGATTGTTAGTTGTTTTATTACTTATTTGATGAGGGGGAGGGGACGTTGTGTTTCAAGACGCATCCATCCTATTTCAAATTGCTGGCATAGGAATTATCGTTGCTATGATCCATAGCATTTTGAAGCAAATGGGAAAAGAAGAGATCGCGCAAGTAGTCACACTTACAGGCTTCATCATCGTTTTATTTATTGTGCTGCACAGGCTGGCGGACTTATTTCAACAAATTAAATCGGTCTTCCTGTATCAAGGATAGACGATCATGGATATTGTTCAAATCGTATCTTTAGGACTAGTTGCAAGCTTGCTCATTATCTTATTAAAAGAACATAAATCCTCTATAGCATTTTTGCTTTTATTGTTTACTGTGATTCTCATTTTTATAGCCGTCATTGATCATGTCAAATATATCTTTTCTCTTCTTCAATACATGGCTGAAAAGGCACAGGTAGAGTCAATTTATTTCAAGACAATTTTAAAAATAATAGGTATAGCCTATATTACTGAGTTTGGCTCCCAGTTGATTCGTGATGCTGGATTAAATTCCTTAGCTTCAAAAGTGGAGCTCGCGGGGAAATTGTTTATCCTTATGCTGGCAATCCCAATCATTACAGCCTTAATTGAGACAATACTTGATTTTATACCTGGAGCTGCAGGTTAAGGATTGAGGTTCGAAATGAAAAAAATACTTTTACTTTGCTGTTTTAGTTTTGGAATATTATTTATGCCAAATGTGTCGGAGGCCTCCACCTCTAATGATGAAGAAGTTAGATCATTAATGGATCACATTTCAACCGAAGAATTAGAGCAAAATTATGAACATCTTCATGAGCAATATGGTGAATACATGCCTAAAGTAGATTTTAACGATCTTAGTGGCTGGGGGAATGAAAAACCTACAAATACAGGTTGGATTTCTGGAATCGTATCTTTTTTATTCCATGAATTGTTGACAAACGGGAAACTTTTAGGAGCGCTTCTCTTCCTCACTTTGTTTAGTACCTTACTGCAAGCCATGCAGTCTTCATTTGAGAATACTGTTGTCAGCAGAATCGCCTATATGGTCATCTATCTAGTATTAATCGGACTTGCATTAGAAAGTTTTGGACAAGTTATTGAGTATACATTGGGAGCCATAAATCAAATGAGCAGCTTCATGATCGGACTCCTGCCACTTTTGTTAGGGATTATGGCATCTTTTAGTCATCTTATGTCGATTTCTTTTTTTCATCCTGTTATTGTGGCTCTCGTTCAATCAAGTGGTCTACTTGTTAAATTTGTCCTTATCCCTTTATTCGCTTCATCGGCACTTCTGCTTATCGTGGGTTCGCTAAATGAAGCTTTTAAGGTTGATCAATTAGCGGAATTAATGCGTAAGACGGGGATGGCGATCATGGGAGTTTACTTGACTTTATTTCTAGGAGTTATTTCTGTGCAGGGCACAGTTACTGCGGTACAGGACGGAGTCACGATGAAGACGGCACGATTTGTTACAGGCAATTTTGTGCCTGTCGTAGGCCGGCTGTTTACAGATGCGACCGATACAATTTTAGGAGCCTCTCTTATATTGAAAAATACATTAGGGATTGCAGGAGTGGTTATTCTTTTAGGCATTTCATTATTTCCTGCGTTAAAAATATTAGCAATCGCTCTCATCTATAAACTGGCTGCTGCCCTGCTGCAGCCAGTAGGAGATGGTCCAGTCGTAACCGCAATGGCCGTCGTTAGTAAGCACATGATGTATATATTTGCTGCATTGCTGATGGTATCCATGATGTTTTTCTTAGTTATCGTCATTATGGTTGCAGCCAGTAATATAACAATGATGGTTCGATAAGGTGGATGTCTTATGCAAGTTTTTATCCAGTGGATCATTGAAATCGTTCTATTTCTCCTGTTAGCAATGGTTGCCGATGCTCTGCTTCCATCAGGACTAATGAAAAAGTACGCAAGATTAGTAATGGCGATTTTATTGCTGCTTGTCATTGTAGACCCTCTGCTTCAGTTTCTAAAGCTTGATCCTAACCAGATCCTATATTCAGTTGAAAGACAGATGGAAGCAAGTATGGAAACAGAACAATTAACAGGTGAAATTGAAGAAAAGAAAAATGAAATATTGAATGGACAAGATGCATATACATTACAACAGGTGAAGGAAGCAATAGTGGCTCAGCTTCAAGAGCCTATAGAGAGCAGTGAACAAGTAACGGTGGAAGCGGTTGATCTGACTTTTTTTCAAACCCCGCACTCCTTAGAGTCACTGGACAAGCTTGTATTATTCATATCCTCAACAGAAGAGGGGGGATCTGTTGAGGAAGTTATTATCTCAGCAGCAGATGAAGAAAAAAGAGCTGAAAAGCCGCAATTTGAAGAAGATTCAATTAAAGAGTTAGCTGCTCAACAATTGGATCTTGCTAAAGAACAAATTGAAATACGCTGGGAGGAAGATCATGAGTAATTGGTTGAGTAAGCTGTTAAGTCCTTTATCTTCAAAAGAAGGACAGAAACTAAACAAGCCAAAATACCTGATCATTATAGGGTTAGTAGGTGTGATGTTTATTTTAGTTAGCAATTGGTTCCAAACGCCAAACCCTACTGCCCCGCCTCCTCCAACTAATGAAAGTTCAGCTTCTGAGGAGGAGACCGAAGACATATCACTATCTGTTGATCAGCTTGAAAGTGAGTTTGAACAACAACTGAAGCCCCTTCTTGAAAACATACAAGGCGTAAGTGATGTGGACTTAATGATCAATCTAGCTGCTACGGAGGAGAAAGTGTATGACAAAAACTTAATTATTGGAAAGCAAACTACAAAAGAAACGGACAAGAATGGAGGCGAACGAGAGATTGAGGATTATTCGAAGGAACAGCAGTTAGTACTTGTAAGACAGGGTGATCGAGAAGTGCCTTTGCTGACAAAAACTAACAAGCCTAACGTCAGCGGAGTGTTTGTTACGGCAAAAGGCGTTGAACAGATGAAAGTAAAAGAATGGGTAGTTGAAGCTGTGTCTCGTGTACTTGATGTACCCAGCCACAGGGTTTCAGTTTTACCTAAATCATAGGGAGGGTTTCTCTTGGTAAAAAAACAAACGGTATGGCTGTTAACGATGTTAAGTTTACTTATTGTGTTAAGTGTCTATTACATGACTTCACCTGATAACGGGGAGATGGCTTTCATTCAAGATGATGAATGGCAAGAGGGAGAGAACGGAGAAGAAGGGACTTCTGAAGATGTAGTAACTTCGGAATTATCTACTGATGAATTGTTTGCCTCCATCCGTCTTGAAAAACAAAATGAAAGAGACCAGAAATCAGAACAACTTTCAGAAATTGTAGCTTCTAGTGATTATTCGGCAGAAGAGAAAAATGATGCCATGGAAGAAATGGAGACATTACAGGAAACGTCTTCTAAAGAATCGATTTTAGAAAATACCATTCGAGCAAGCATTCCATATGAAGATGTATTAGTTAGAGCTGAAGACGATGTTATTCAAGTTACCGTACAAGCTGAAGAGCTTACGAAGTCTGAAACTAGAGAGATTATGCAAATGGTTTCTGATGAATTTGGGCAGATGCGCGTGGAAGTGAAGTTTCAACCAACCTCATAAATATGAAATCTCCTTTGCCAATTGGTAAAGGAGATTTTTAATTACTCTAGTAAAGCGAAAGGAAAGTTGCAGGGAAGTGGTATTGTATCGTAAAATGTTATAAGGAGTTATTAGTACCAGTTATAAAAGCTATATACATAAAGGGGTGCCCAACATGTTAAAGGTTCAAGAAATACGTGAACTAATTAAATTAATTGATGATTCACAAATCGATGAATTTTCATATGAAGCAAATGGAACTAAGGTGTGCATGAAGAAGAGCGGAGGAAAAGTTGTAACAGAAGCTCCTGTACAACAAAATACACTTCCAAAAGCTGCACCAGAGGTAAGCGAAGCTTCTCAACCAAAAGAAGAATCACCTAAAGCTGAAGAAAGGCAAGAGCCACAAAAGGAGACAGCAGACTACGATCAAGAAATTACTTCTCCGATGGTAGGTACATTTTACGAGTCACCTTCACCAGATCAAGGAGCTTATGTGAAAGTTGGCGATGAAGTTAAACAAGATTCAGTCGTATGTATAGTTGAAGCGATGAAATTATTTAATGAAATTGAAGCAGAAGTAACAGGGGAAATCGTAGAAATCCTCGTAAAAGATGGCGAACTCGTCGAGTATGGTCAACCATTATTTCGAGTGAAGACAGCGTAGTCGGGGGGTTATTGTCATGATAAAAAAAGTACTAATTGCGAATCGCGGTGAAATTGCAGTTCGGATCATCCGTGCCTGTAAAGAAATGGGATTAGAAACGGTAGCAGTGTATTCAGAAGCCGATAAAGAAGCTTTACATGTCCAAATTGCCGATGAAGCCTATTGTGTTGGTCCAACGTTAAGTAAAGACAGTTATTTAAATTACACGAATATAATGAGCTTGGCTACACTGACGCAAACGGATGCTATTCACCCGGGCTATGGCTTTTTAGCTGAAAACGCAGAATTTGCAGAGATGTGCGAAGAATGCAACATTACTTTTGTCGGCCCTTCTTCTTATGCGATTCAGAAGATGGGGACCAAAGATGTAGCTCGTGAAACGATGAGAGAAGCAGGAGTGCCTGTTGTACCTGGCTCTAAAGGGATAATTGAGGATGTTGAAGAAGGTAAGCGAATAGCAGAAGAAATCGGATATCCAGTTATTATTAAAGCAACTGCCGGCGGTGGCGGAAAAGGTATTCGAGTAGCAAGAACGGAAGAAGATCTTGAAAAAGGGATCAGAGTAACCCAGCAAGAAGCAGAAACTGCTTTTGGAAACCCGGGGGTCTACATTGAGAAATTTATTGAAGACTTTCGCCACGTTGAAATTCAAGTGTTAGCTGATAATCACGGGAATGCCGTACATTTAGGTGAAAGAGATTGTTCTATTCAGCGCCGTTTGCAAAAATTAATTGAAGAAACACCATCTCCTGCAATTGATCCAACCATGCGCACAAAAATGGGGGATGCAGCAGTAAAGGCTGCTCTTGCGGTAGATTATTCTGGTGCAGGAACCGTAGAATTTATTTTTGATCAGAAAGAGCAAAGATTCTATTTTATGGAAATGAACACTCGTATACAAGTAGAACATCCTGTGACAGAGATGGTAACTGGTGTCGATCTTATTAAAGAGCAATTAAAAGTTGCGAATAATGAAAAGTTATCTTTTATACAAGAGGAGATTCAATTTGAAGGCTGGGCTATGGAGTGTAGAATTAACGCAGAAGACCCTTTTAAAAACTTTATGCCATCAGCAGGAACAATTGAAATGTATTTACCTCCAGGTGGGTTCGGTGTGCGTGTAGATTCTGCGGCATATCCTGGATACATGATTCCTCCTTATTATGATTCAATGGTAGCCAAGTTGATTACTTATGGTAAAGATCGTCAAGAAGCTGTACAGAGAATGAAAAGAGCTCTTGATGAGTTTGTTGTTGAAGGGGTCAAGACTACAATTCCATTCCATCAAAGAATGATGGATCATGAGGTATTTGTACAAGGCGATTTCAACACTAAATTTCTCGAGAATTATAATGTTTTGGAGGACGAATAATTAAGGAGTGGTCACAAATGGACGAAAGACAATTGTTAAACGTTACAGAAGGTTCAACTCTTGGTAATGTAGAGATTGCTCCAGAAGTGATTGAAGTAATTGCTGGCATAGCTGTTTCTGAAGTAGCAGGCGTAGCTGCTATGCGAGGTAATTTCGCCACTGGTGTTGTTGAAAGACTAGGAAAAAAAAGCCATGGCAAAGGTGTAAAAGTGGAACTTGATGAAGAAGGAATATTAATTGATGCGTATGTGGTTATGGACTACGGAATTTCCATACCAGAAACCGCACAAAAAATTCAAGATAATACACGTCAAGCACTAAAAAACATGACAGCGCTTGAAATTAAAGAAATTAACGTCCATGTGGTCGGCGTACAAATGGAATCAAGAGAAGAAGCGGCAACCGAAGAAGACTAATTATAAAAGGCCAGCAGCAGGTTATTACCCTGGACTGGTCTTTTATTAATGGTGAATAGCATTTAAGAATTGAAAATGTTATGATTCTATCGGATATGACATTAAAGGAGAAAAAGACCGATGAAACGACGAATAGCAAGAGAAAAAGCATTTCAAGCGCTTTTCCAAATGAATTCAAGTGAAATAGGTGCGGATGAAGCCATTGAACACGTCCTCAATGATGAGGAGAAAGATGCCTTTTTGATGGAGTTGGTAGAAGGGGTACTTAAACACAGAAATGAAATTGATGATTGGATAGAAACACACTTAGAAAATTGGACGTTCACTCGACTAGCTCGAGTAGAAAAAACTTTGCTCCGAATGGCCGCTTACGAAATTAAATTTAATGAGGAAGTTCCCTCTCAAGTGGCCATTAATGAAGCTGTTGAGCTTGCGAAGATATTTGGAGAAGATCAATCAGGTAAGTTTGTTAATGGCGTATTATCTAAAATGGTGAAGTAGGAAGGGGAATTTAAGTATGTCAGCAGAAGTTATTTACGGTAAAGATCTAGCTACTCAAATTCGACAAGAAATGAAAGAAGAAGTTGCTTCTTTAAGTAAAGAAGGGATTCACCCTAAGCTCGTAGTTATTATCGTAGGGGAAGATCCAGCCTCTCAATCCTATGTCAAAGGAAAGCAGCGTGCCTCTGAAAATATAGGAATGGAATCAGATTTATTAGAACTATCGGCAGATACTTCTCAAGAAAAATTATTAGAGACGATTGAGCAGTTAAATTCTGTTTCTTCAGTCCATGGCATTCTTGTCCAGCTTCCACTACCCGACCAGATTGATGAGCAAAAAGTAATTGAAGCTATCGATCCCAGGAAAGATGTTGATGGATTCCATCCAATTAATGTTGGAAAGTTAATGACTGGACAAGATACGTTTTATCCGTGTACGCCGTATGGAATACTTGTCATGCTTAAGCGAGCCAACGTTACGGTTGAAGGCAAGCATGTGGTAGTCGTTGGTCGCAGTAACTTAGTAGGTAAGCCTGTGGGGCAGCTTTTACTTAATGAGAATGCTACCGTTACCTACTGTCATTCTCGTACAAAAAACATGAAAGAATTAACACAACAGGCTGATATACTTATCGTTGCGGTAGGCAAACCTCGTATGATTACAGGAGAAGATATAGCAGAAGGAGCTGTGGTGATAGATGTGGGAGTTAATCGAGTCGATGGAAAATTGACAGGTGATGTTGATTTTGAATCAGCTTCAGAAAAGGCTTCGTTCATTACCCCTGTACCAAAAGGAGTAGGACCCATGACGATTACAATGCTTCTTCATAATACGATTAAAGCTGCAAAGTGGATTCATAACCGGTAAGGAGATATGTGAAGTGAATGAGCGTTATTTAACCGTTACAGCTCTTACAAAGTATATTAAAAAGAAGCTCTCCAATGATTATCATCTTAAGGAAGTATGGCTCCGCGGAGAGGTTTCTAATTTCAAACATCACAGCCGCGGTCATATGTATCTTTCTTTAAAGGATGAACATGCAAGAATTCAAGCAGTCATGTTTGCAGGGAATAATCGAACGTTAAAGTTTACTCCTGAAAATGGAATGAATGTGCTGGTTCGTGGCGAGATAAATGTTTATGAACCAATGGGGAGTTATCAGCTGTATATTCAGGATATGCAGCCAGACGGTCTTGGGGCTTTATATTTAGCTTTTGAACAGTTAAAAGAAAAGCTTCAAAAGGAAGGGTTATTTAGTGTTGAAAGAAAGAAGAATATACCTGCTTATCCCAAACATATAGGAGTTATCACCTCACCTTCAGGGGCTGCCATACGTGATATCCTAACGACAATTAAACGTAGATACCCTATTGTGAAAGTATCGATCTTACCTGTGCTCGTTCAAGGTAAATCGGCTGCCAATTCGGTTAATAAAGCGATCCAATATGCGAACGACCATTTAGACTGTGACGTGCTGATTGTTGGAAGGGGAGGAGGATCTCTAGAGGACTTGTGGGGCTTTAATGAAGAAGTTGTAGCAAGAGCCATTGCCAGTTCAGCGACACCTATTATTTCAGCTGTAGGTCATGAAACAGATACCACTATTAGTGACTTTGCAGCAGATGTAAGGGCGGCCACACCGACAGGGGCTGCGGAATTAGCTGTACCTTCTCTTATTGAACTAAAAGATCGTGTGCAGACCTTAAAAAGAAGATTACAAAGAGCAATGGAGGTCGATCGCTCCACGGCTAAAGAAAAATTGAATCGACTGGTAAAATCGTATGCTTTTAAATATCCTGGACAATTAATGAACCAAAAAGAACAGGATTTAGATCGGATGATTGAACGTCTAACACAAAGTGTTAACCAAGTAAAAAAACAACAAACTGATCGGTTCTCTTATTTAACTAATCGTCTTTTTCAGCAGCATCCTCAAACAGAAATCGAGGCTAAACAAAAGCAGCTTCAAGAAGTGACAAAGCTTTTGCAAACACAATTTCATCATAAATTAACTGCAAAAAAAGAACAATTTCACTCAAAACTTGAAAAATTAACCTTGCTCAATCCTCTGGACACTATGAGGCGGGGTTACGCAATTCCGTACAATCATAACAATCAAGTGATTAAATCAGTGAATCAAATATCTAAGGGCCATGATGTGAAAGTAACACTTCAAGACGGTACTCTATATTGTGAAGTGGTTGATGTAAAGGAGGAGAAAAAATGAGTGAAGAACAAGAATCAGTGAGCTTTGAAGAAGCTATGCGTCAACTTGAGGAATTGGTAGAAAAACTCGAGACAGGCGAAGTTCCTTTAGAGAAAGCCATTCAGTATTATCAAGAAGGAATGAAGCTTTCTAAAGTTTGTAATGAAAAACTAAGTACAGTAGAGAAACAAATGCATCAGATTTTAAATGAACATGGAGAGTTTGAGGCGTTCGACGTTCAGGAGGAAGAGTAGTGGAAAGCTTAACCCCTTTTTTAGATAAGTATAAACGCATAGTGAATTCAGAATTAGAAAGACATATTAGGCAAAATACGAATGAAGGACGTCTGCAGAATGCTATGCTCTATTCCATTCAAGCAGGGGGCAAACGCCTTAGGCCTATACTTCTAATGGCTACTATAGAAGCTTTTCAAAAAGATGCTGGAAAAGGTGCAAGTGTAGCTTGCGCTTTAGAGATGATTCACACATACTCTTTAATTCATGACGATCTACCTGCTATGGATAATGATGATTTAAGAAGAGGTCAGCCTACAAATCATAAGAAATTTGATGAAGCTACAGCTATTCTTGCAGGCGATGCACTTCTTACATTAAGTTTTAATGTTATTTCTAATGCGGAAGAATTAACCAGTGAAGAAAAAGTCTTCATCATTAGTCAATTATCAGCAGCCAGTGGTCCTAAAGGAATGGTAGATGGTCAAATGAAGGATATGAATAGTGAGAACCAAACGCTCCCACTTGAAGATTTAGAAAAAATGCATAAGCACAAAACGGGGGAGCTTTTAAAGTTTGCTGTTTTAGCAGGTGCTTTTCTAGCAGAGGCTAAGGAGCGCGAGTTATCCGAAATAACAACGATGGCCGAGGCGTTGGGGCTTCTTTTTCAAATACAAGATGATATTTTAGATGTCATAGGTGATGCAGAAGCAATAGGCAAACCTACTGGAAGCGATGAAGGCAATTATAAAAGTACATACCCGCAGCTTTTAGGTCTAGAGGGAGCGATCAAACAGAGAGATTACTACTTAAAGATTGCTCAGGATGCTTTACATGAAGCAGGAGTGGACGGAACGGTGTTATCAGAATTAATCAACTATTTAAGCCAGAGGGACCGTTAAAGTTTGGCCAGCGTTTTTTATTGAGGAAGTTGAACGATTGTGATATATTTGATCTACAAAAGGAATGGTGCAGTATTCTAGTCGGCCCTCCGTTCCTGAAGGCGGGCCTAAAAATCCGCCGAAGGGCACATCGATGAAGTTCCTTGTGTCGGCTTGAGGCGCCCAGCCTTGGGTCGGTGCTGGGAGTTAAGGTTGCAGGGCGATCCACAAAGGCATGTGGGCGTTGACCCTGCTTCCGCGGAGGCCCATCTTTGTAAGAGTTTCTAAGCCGGAGTCTCTTATGAAATGGGGTATGAACCTACTTTTATATGGAGGAATAATCTGTATAAGTAGCGTAGCCTGCCTTGAGTGGTTTTGAGGGGATTATAGTCATGGACCATTCAAAACTTTAGATGGCCACTAGGGTTTGAAGAGGTAACTATATGAAATCTGAACTGCAAAAGAGGCTAAGGAACGGCTAAAGGCTGTCGGGGAAATCCCCTAGGCTGTTCTATGGACGTGAATCGAGAATTATAGTACGGACTAAGTGGTAATCTAGTCCAACTTCCGGAAACGGAGTTGATCCGGATTTAAAGGGGAACCGCCAGAATGGTGACATTCGGTATCCGGTTGGGAAAACCTACTAGACCTAAGCCGTAATTTTTACTCGATTGACGACCATTCCTTTCTTACATAAGTCGTAATTATAAATATTGAGGTTGAAAATGGACAATAAATTTAGAAAATCCTTAAAGTTTAGTATTAGTATTGCCGTTATCACTTTTGTGTTAGCGGCTATTTTTTCAATAATTTCCTCTTCCGTATTAACTGAGGTTGTATGGGGGATTGGACTAATTATCGTACTCCTCATTGTATTTACTGGGGTAGTTTTTGATATGCTAGGAATAGCAGCAACTGCTGCCTCAGAGCCCCCATTCCACGCCATGGCCGCTGAAAAGATCCCCGGAGCTAAGGAAGCTATTATCATCGTGAGAAACGCAGATCGCTTTGCAAGTTTCTGTAACGACGTAATAGGGGATATATCTGGTATAGTGAGTGGAACAGCAACAGCTGTTGTTGTCATTCAATTAGCTAACGTGTTCGGTCATTCTGATGGTTCAACCGTTCAAATCACATTGTCAGTAGTATTAACAAGTATTGTGGCAGCATTAACTGTTGGCGGCAAGGCTGTTGGTAAATTTCTTGCCATACATTCTTCTACGAAGATTATTTTTATGACTGCTCGAGTGATTGCGTGGATTGAATCAAGCTTTAAAATAAATATACTTTCCGCCTCAACAAAATCCACTCGAAAATCACGATAAAAATAAGGGGGTCCATTTATGGATCTGTACAAGATTAAAGATCCTTCTTTTGTGAAGGGAATGTCAATTGATCAATTAAATGAACTATCTACAGAAGTACGAAAATTTTTAATCGAAAATTTGTCCTCAACTGGAGGTCATTTAGGAGCAAATTTAGGGGTTGTTGAATTAACGCTTGCTTTGCATAAAGTATATGAAAGTCCTAAAGACCGTTTTCTTTTTGATGTCGGACATCAGTCCTATATCCATAAAATCCTAACAGGACGAGCAGAGAAATTTGATACGCTGCGTCAATATCAAGGTCTTTGCGGATTTCCTAAACGTAATGAAAGTGAGCATGACGTTTGGGAAACCGGGCACAGTTCGACCTCTCTTTCGGCTGCTATGGGAATGGCTATCGCAAGGGACTTAAATGAGGAGGACCACTCGATTCTTCCGATTATTGGAGATGGAGCACTTACAGGGGGTATGGCTCTTGAAGCCTTAAACCACATTGGGGATGAGAAAAAGAATGTAACCGTTATCTTAAATGATAACGAAATGTCTATCGCTAAGAATGTAGGGGCCCTTCACAGTGCGTTAGGACGCATGCGCAGTGCTGGCAAATACAACCGAGCAAAAGATGATTTAGAGTGGCTTCTAAAACGGATTCCTGCGGTTGGCGGAAAGCTTGCTCAAGCTGCTGAACGTCTTAAGGATAGTATGAAATATTTTATCGTACCTGGAATGTTTTTTGAGGAGTTAGGTTTTACTTATTACGGCCCTGTGGATGGCCACGATTATAATGATTTGTTAGAAAATCTGAATTACGCGAAGAAAACCGAAGGTCCTGTTATTATTCATGTGATCACACAAAAGGGAAAAGGCTATCATCCGGCAGAATCAGATCAAAAAGATAAGTGGCACGGTGTAGGTCCTTATAAAATTGAATCTGGTGAGAAGATAAAAGCTGTAGATGCTCCTCCAGCGTGGAGTGAAGTAATTAGTGAAACGCTGAGAAAAGAAGCACGACAAGATAAAAGGGTTGTGGCAGTCACTCCAGCAATGGTACTTGGATCTAAATTAGAAAAATTCCAAGCCGAATTTCCAGAAAGGCTTTTTGATGTTGGTATAGCAGAACAACATGCTACAACATTATCAGCAGGCTTAGCTACTCAGGGTATGAAACCCTTCTTAGCTATTTATTCTACTTTCCTTCAGCGGGGCTATGATCAAGTGATTCACGATGTGGCTCGTCAAAATCTAAATGTAATGTTCGGTATTGATCGTGCCGGTCTCGTAGGAGCTGATGGGGAAACACATCAAGGTGTATTTGATGTAGCTTTCTTACGTTCGGTTCCTAATATGGTTGTTATGATGCCCAAAGATGAAAATGAAGGACAGCATATGGTTCATACAGCCGTAAAATACGATGACGGGCCAATAGCTGTTCGCTACCCTCGTGGAAATGGAAATGGAGTGAAAATGGACGAAGATCTGAAGACTATCCCAATCGGAAGCTGGGAGGTATTGCAAGAAGGAACAGATGCAGTGATCTTGACATTTGGAACAACTATTTCTATGGCAGTTGAGGCAGGTAAACGTTTAGGAAAAGAAGGCATATCTGTACGTGTAATTAATGCACGATTTATTAAACCGTTAGATGAGCCGATGCTTCATGACATTATGAAAGACAACCTTCCGATCCTAACGATCGAAGAAGCTGTTCTTCAAGGCGGGTTTGGTTCCAGCGTGCTTGAATTTAAAGAAGAGAATAACTATACTTCTTGGATTAAACGCCTAGGCGTTCCTGACCGATTTATTGAGCATGGAAGTGTCCCTAAGCTCTGGGAAGAAATCGGCCTGACAGAAGATAATATTATTAAACAAATAAAAGGAATTACTTTAACTAAACAGCAAAGGGCTTAATGTAAATGGGAAAAAAAGTAAGGTTAGATGTACTACTAGTTGAAAAGGGACTTTTAGAAACAAGAGAAAAAGCTAAACGAACAATAATGGCCGGGTTGGTTTTCCATAAACAAGTTCGCTTAGATAAACCTGGTATGAAGATCGATGAAGATGCGGATATTCTGGTTAAGGGAAGACTTCTGCCATATGTAAGTCGAGGTGGATTAAAGCTAGAGAAAGCATTAAACAATTTTAATCTTAATATACAAGGTAAAATTATGATTGATGTCGGCTCCTCAACAGGTGGGTTTACTGATTGTGCATTACAAAATGGTGTGGCGCAAAGTTATGCCGTAGACGTGGGTTATAATCAGTTAGATTGGAAGCTAAGAAATCATGAACAGGTTATTGTATTAGAACGTACGAATTTTCGGTATATGACATTAGATGATTTAAAACATGGCCAGCCTGAGTTTGCGACAATTGATGTATCTTTCATCTCTTTAAGAATTATCCTCCCAGTTCTTGCTTCTCTTCTAAAAGCTGAAAGTGATGTAGTTGCATTAATTAAACCCCAGTTTGAAGCAGGTCGAGATCAAGTTGGAAAAAAAGGCATCGTTCGAGAGCCCGCAATTCATAAGAATGTAGTATTAAATATTTTAACGTTCGCTCAGGAATACGGGTTCAAAACCAAAGCCTTAACCTTTTCACCGATTACTGGCGGTGATGGAAACATCGAGTTTTTAGCTCACTTTCGATATGGAGACGCATCGAACGATAAGTTGTTTGATATAGATATTGATGAAATTGTAAAAGAAGCACATTCTAAACATAAAAAGTAAGGAAAAAGGGGCTCACGAGCAGCCTCTTTTATTAAGGAAGATTTAGTTTAGGGAGGGTGAAAATGAATAAAGGGCAGCGCCATATAAAGATTCGAGAATTAATAACGAATGAAGATATTGAGACACAAGATGAATTAGTCGATCGTTTAAAGGGTATGGGATATAACGTAACCCAGGCAACAGTTTCAAGAGATATTAAAGAACTTCACTTAGTTAAAGTCCCTATGATGGATGGCCGCTACAAATACAGTCTCCCTGCTGATCAACGTTTTAACCCGTTAGAGAAACTTAAACGGTTAATGATGGATGCATTTGTAAGTATCGATCGAGCCGGTCACTTCATTATTTTGAAAACATTACCGGGTAACGCGAACGCAGTGGGTGCTCTAATTGATAACCTTGAATGGGAGGAAATCATGGGTACAATTTGCGGAGATGACACATGTCTAATTATTTGCAGAAGTCAGGAGCAAACCGAGGATATAAGTGAACAGCTGTTAAATATGTTATAAACTGAGGTGACTCACTTCATGCTAACTGAATTATCAATTAAAGACTTTGCTATTATAGATCAGGTGTCTATTCATTTTAAAGAAGGCTTAACTGTTCTAACGGGTGAAACAGGAGCTGGGAAATCAATTATTATTGATGCTATTCAGCTATTATCAGGTTCTCGCGGTTCTGTGGAATTTGTTCGCCATGGTACTGATAAAGCGGATATAGAAGGATTATTTACAGTTGAAAAGCACCACCCTGTTTTTTCAAAAGGAGAGCGTTACGGGGTTGAAATTGAGGAAGAAGGTATGATTGTGCTTCAACGTACGATAACAAGTCAAGGAAAGAGCATTTGCAGAGTAAACGGCAAGCTTGTTACGTTAGGGATTCTTAAAGAATTTGGAAGTTCCCTTATTGATATTCACAGTCAGCATGAAACTCAATCGTTAATGGACCCTGAACGGCATATTGAGTTGTTGGATTTATATGCGCGTGACGAATTGGAACGTACGTTGGCGGATTACACTATGCTATACAATCAACTCAGTACTTTAAGAAAGCGATACAAGGAATTAAGTGAAAACGAGCAGGAAATGGCGCAAAGATTGGATTTACTTGAATTTCAGTTTAGGGAACTGCAAGAAGCAGAGCTGTCCCCTTTAGAAGACGAGCAGTTAACCGATGAACGTCAAAAGCTAATGAATTATGAAAAGCTATATCAAGGTATTCACGACGCCTATTATGCTTTATATGGTGAACAAAGAGGACTGGATTGGTTAGGTCATGCGATGGCTTCTCTTGAAGGTGCGTCAAACTACGATAGCCAAGTAGAAAAATTATCTGAAGAGATGACGAATTCGTATTATTTAGTAGAAGAACTGAGTTTTCAGCTTAGTGCTCAGATGGCGGAACTTGAATTTGACCCTGATCGGCTTGATTTTATAGAGTCTCGATTAAACGAATTAAATCGTTTAAAGAAAAAGTACGGGCAAACAGTAGAGGACATGTTGGAATATATGTCTCGGATTGAAGAAGAAATAGATGAAATCCGAAACAAAGACTCTTATTTATCTCGTCTTCAGACCGAAATTGAAGAATGCGGAGAAGATGCAGTACTAGAAGCTAAACATTTACATGACATTCGAAAAAGTGCTTCCCAACAGCTTATAAATTCTATTCACGACGAATTGAAGGATTTGTATTTAGAAAAAGCAGCTTTTGATGTTGGATTTAATGTGAAAGAAGGAAATACAACAGATCCAACAATAAATGGAAAACCAGTTAAGCTTCACAAAAAAGGGATGGATATTATTTCTTTTTTAATTACCACTAATCCTGGGGAACCTTTAAAAGAAATACATAAAACAGCCTCTGGTGGAGAATTGTCTCGGATCATGTTAGCTCTAAAGCGGATTTTTTCCAAGCATCAAGGCGTTACTAGTGTTATTTTTGATGAAGTGGACACAGGAGTAAGCGGCAGAGTAGCTCAAGCCATTGCTGAAAAGATTTATGGGATTTCTGAAGGCTCTCAAGTACTCTGTATTTCTCACCTGCCACAGGTGGCTGCTATGGCAGATACGCATGTCAGGATAGAAAAGAAAATTGATAATGATCGTACCTCTACCGTTGTAAAAGAGTTATCTGACAAAGATAAAGCGGATGAAATATCCCGGATGATTACCGGTGCTGAGTTGACTGCTACTACAGTTGAGCACGCAAAAGAATTATTATCACTAGCAAATAAGCATAAGCAGAACGCATGATTGTATTCATGCGTTTTTTCTTTTGGTGAATGTTTCATGACTAGGGAAACCATCCTATATTTTCTGTGATTATGCTCGTTTAAAAAAGTGCTTTAAGGCCCACATTATAAGTAAGCCAAATGATTGGTTCAGGAGTAAAAAGGAGTGGTAGACCTTGGATAAAAAACAGAGGGTGAAATATATTCTAGGCTCCATGCTCCTGTTGATGATGCTTGTTATTCCTTTATTAAGTCCACTTCAAGAGTATATATCAATTCCAACCGAGATCAACCTTTCTTCATCGCACCCAGTAAATGCATCAATTAGTGATGAGGAAGGTTCAGTCCCTGCCTTTTCAATGGAGAAAACAAACACCACAAACGCTATATTCCATGAGTATGCTGGAATTCCTGTTAAGAAAACAGATATGAAGCGCGTAAAAGATATTCGATTAGTTCCAGGCGGACAATCAGTAGGTGTAGAGTTACAGACAAAAGGTGTATTAGTGGTCGGTCACCACCTTGTTAGTGAAAATAAAGATCAACAAACATCACCGGGAGAGAATGGAGACATTCAAGTAGGAGATATTCTTTTAAAAGGGAATGGTAAAGAATTAAATCATATGGAAGACCTCTCCGCTATTGTTAAAGAAGCTGGAGAGAAAAACAAAGAAGTAACATTTGACGTTAAGCGTGGAGAAGAAACATTTAATACTACGATTAAACCAGAAGTAAATAAAAAAGAAGATCAATTTCAAATTGGTCTTTATGTTCGCGATTCTGCAGCAGGAATTGGAACAATGACTTTTTATGATCCCGTTACAAAGAAGTACGGAGCTCTTGGACATGTAATTGCAGATATGGATACTAAGAAGCCAATTGAAATTCACGAAGGAACAATTGTGAATTCACGAGTAACTTCAATTCAAAAAGGGAATCAAGGAGTCCCAGGAGAAAAGAAAGCAGAGTTTTCATTAACGGATGATCGAATGGGAACGATAACAAAAAATAGCTCTTTTGGCGTTTTCGGTGAATTAGAAAATCCGATTAAAAACGATCAATATAAAGATGGTTTACCCATTGCTTTGGATAATGAAATTGAAGAAGGACCAGCTAAAATTTTAACCGTTTTAAATGGTGACAAGTTACAATCGTTTGATGTAGAGGTGGTCCGTAATATGCCTAAGGACTCACCTGTGACTAAAGGGATGGTAGTGAAAATTACAGACCCAGAATTACTGGAAAAAACCGGAGGGATAGTGCAGGGGATGAGTGGGAGCCCAATTATTCAAAATGATAAAATTATTGGTGCTGTAACTCATGTATTTGTAAACGATCCTACTTCAGGATATGGTGTTCATATTGAGTGGATGCTTGAAGAAGCTGGTATTGATATTTATGAAAACGATCAGAATAAAGCAAGTTAATGGATAGGGAGCTCAAAAACGAGCTCTCTATTTTCGTTCGACAAAATTCGACAATAATAAAATTAGTTTGTTGAAAATTATCGAATTATAGAGAAAGCGAGAGTAAATAGAAGCATTTTCAAGATAATCTTATTTTTTACAAATAAATTTGATATAATAAAGAGGGTTACCATTCCTGATGTCGAATTCATATAGTAAGTCAGGATTATTTTGTAAGGAGGAAGGGCAAATGGATAAAATTAAAGTGTGCTTAGCTGATGATAACCGTGAACTAGTTAGACTTCTGGAGGACTATTTTTCAGATGCTAAAGATATTGAAGTGATTGGTACAGCGTTCAATGGCAGAGATTGCTTGGAAATGTTAAAAGAAAAGAAACCGGATGTACTCATTCTTGATATTATTATGCCCCATGTTGATGGATTAGCTGTCTTACAGGAACTAAAAGGCAGGGAACAATCACCGGAAGTTATTATGCTGACTGCTTTTGGACAAGAAGAAGTGACGAAAAAAGCTGTAGAGTTAGGTGCTGCATACTTTATGATGAAACCGTTTGATTTGGACCACTTAGGGGAGCAGGTTAGACAGATAAAACATGTGGGAGATCCCATTAATCGAGCAATGGGAAGTAGTTACACGAGATCGAAAAAGCCTGATTTAGATACAAGTATCACTCACATTATTCATGAAGTAGGCGTTCCTGCACACATTAAGGGTTACCTGTATTTAAGAGAAGCCATCACTATGGTGTATACTGACATTGACCTTCTTGGATCCATTACAAAAGTCCTTTACCCAGACATAGCAGCTAAATACAATACGACGGCATCAAGAGTAGAGCGAGCAATACGTCATGCTATCGAAGTAGCCTGGAACCGAGGAAATATTGAAGCTATCTCTTCCTTGTTTGGTTACACGATCTCCTCTACGAAAGCCAAACCGACAAACAGTGAATTTATTGCGATGGTGGCTGATCGTTTAAGATTAGAACATAAAGCATCCTAATAGGATTCATACTAACGTTTATAGACCTTATGTATGAATGATTTGTGGACACTGACTGATGACCTAAACAACAACTTTTTCAGATCGATAAATAACAGGTAATTATTTCAACAAATTTTAATCTCTTATTTTTTGGGTGTATTGGAAAATCCACTCAATAAATTGGAGATTTTTTTGTGAAGATTTTGAGTTCTATCTATACAATATTAAGTGGTGTAGTGATCCGAAAATCTAACCGATCTCCATTTTATGAATTACTCGGTACTAAATAAGATATATGGAGTTAATTCCGAAGTAGAAAAATTGCGAGAAAAAGGAAAAGAAATTAACGTAACTTCAGATCGTGTAAGGCAAATTAAATGCAGTGCTAATAAAGATTTTATACACGTTAGTTATTTTGAACAATAAAAACAGTTAATCAATGAGAGATTTATCTTTTATAAATTAAAGACTAAGATGGATCTCGGTTGGTTCTGCAATAAGCATTCGGTGGTGAGGCCGTGCCGGGGGCAAGCATACACCGACAAGCTATTGTGAGAATCAAGAACTACTCACTAGATAGAGGGGATTTTTTTCAGCGGCTTCCCCAGTTAAGGGGGGATTTTTTATTTCATCTTATCGACAGATTATGGTACAATTCTTAATTATTAGACACTTTAGTTCATCATAACAGGGAGTTGTAACAATGAAAGTCGTAAAATTTGGCGGCAGTTCAGTTGCCGATGCCGATCAATTAAGAAAAGTAACCGAAATTATTAAAGCTGATCCTGAAAGAAAAGCTATTGTTGTATCAGCACCTGGAAAAAGGCACTCGAAAGATACTAAAACCACAGACCTTTTAATAGCTCTTGGAGAATCTGTGCAAATTAATGTAAAGAATGAAGCTGTTTATGATCAAGTAATTGAACGGTTTGCTTCTATCATTACAGACCTTGAATTGGATTATTCTATATTAAATACAATTCAAGAGAGAATTGATGAGGCTTGTGCTCTTATTAAAACAGATCTTAAAAGAGGTATGGATTCCTTGAAGTCCTGTGGTGAAGATGGTACGGCACTTATGTTGAGTGCTTACTTAAACAAGAGGGAACTGGAATCTTCTTATGTAAACCCTAAGGATGCCGGCATTTTTGTAAGTGACCAGCCTGGTGGGGCTTTGGTATTAGATGAAAGTTTTGATCAGCTCTTTAAGTTAAGGGAAAGGGAAGGTATTCTTGTCATTCCAGGATTCTTTGGCTATACGCTGGAAGGAGATTTAGTCACTTTTTCACGCGGCGGTTCTGATATTACTGGATCTATAGTAGCTGCAGGTATGAAGGTTGATTTATATGAAAACTTTACAGATGTAGATTCTGTTTACTGTGTTAATCCGATGATTGTCGATCAGCCTAAAGAGTTAAAAACATTAACGTATCGGGAAATGCGTGAATTGTCCTATGCAGGCTTTTCTGTTTTCCACGATGAAGCATTGATTCCTGCTTTTAAAGAAAAAATACCTGTCTGTATTAAGAATACAAATAATCCAGGCGGTGACGGAACAATGATTGTAGCAGAACTTCCTGAGAGAGAAGGTCACGTTGCTGGTATAGCAAGTGACTCAGGGTTCTTAAACCTATATGTAAGTAAATACTTAATGAACCGTGAAGTAGGCTTTGGCCGCAAGCTGCTCCAAATCCTTGAAGAAGAAGGCATTTCATTTGAACACGCACCTTCTGGAATTGATGATATGTCTGTTATTATTAGAGATCATCAGCTTTCTAAAGAAAAAGAAGAGTGTGTTAAAGAGCGAATTAAGAAAGAATTAAATGTGGACACTATTTCGATTGAACGAGATATGGGAATGATCATGATTGTAGGAGAAGGTATGAACGAAGCAATTGGTATAGCAGGTAAGGCTACTACGGCATTTAGAGATGCTGAAGTGAATATTGATATGATTAACCAGGGGTCTTCAGAAGTTTCCATGATGTTTGGAATTAAAGCAAAGGATCTAAATCGGGCAGTTCAATCATTGTATCGTGCGTTTTTCTAAAAATTGGCTCTGATCTTCGATTTTGGTTTATAGAAAGAGAACAGAGTTTGCAGCTTTCCTAGTTCATGGGGCAAGACTCGATGTCTGTCCCCTTTTAAAGATAGAAGGTAAAATTTAAGTTTATATACAAACTAAGCGAGAAACCATTAACGGTTACTCGCTTTTGTTTTTTCTGAAAGCAGAATTTTTAACTCACCGAACGTTCGGTTTTTTTCTGAAGTAATATCTTCTAGTAGATGACCGTATAATTCAGCGGTCATTCGGGCATCGTTTAATGCGTGATGCCTTGTGCGTCTTTGGATTTGGAATTTTTTCAAAAGAGGGTCAAGCTGATGCTTTTCGTTAGGATACAGAAACTTTGCAAGCTTTTGTGAATCAATAACAGGGGTATTTAAAGGCGGAAGTTTCCAACGTTTAAGCATTGTTTGTATAAACCGCATATCAAATTTAGCTGGATGGGCCACTAGAACGGAGCCTTTACAAAAGGAAAGAAACTCCTTGAAACACTCCAAAAAAGAATCGGACTGAATCAGTTGTTCTTTTTTAAGACCTGTTAATGTAAGGGTCTGTTTGGTTACAGGACGTATTGGGTTAACTAATTTGTAAAACGTTTCATTATCACAAATCCTATTTCCGTGCATTCGTATCGCCCCTATAGAGATAATTTCATGGCCGATTTCTGGAATAAAACCAGTGGTTTCTAAATCAAAAATAGTGTAATCAATCTCAAGTAAGCTTTTATTATGAACTTCAAGACAGTCATACTCTTGCAATTGAATAAAAAGTTCTCGATGAATATCAGTATTAATAAAAGGTCGTATCTTATAATAATAAATGGGTTTCTCAAAGAATAGATACTTTAATATTTGTAAATCAATGGGTAGCATTACATCACCCGATTTCGATTATAACTGAGTTCGAGTACTTGCTGAAGTCGTTTAGCTATATTAAGGGCTTCTTTAAGGGATTTACGTTCCTCTTTGTTTAGTTTTCCGAGTTTCAGCTCGTTAGACAGGGGCTCATCATCTTGGAGCTGTGCTAAGTTTTCTTTGATTCGAAATGACATTAACCGATGTAGAGCTAGTTTTGCATTTTCAGCATCTCGTGGATGAAATCTTTCCTGCTCGGCTAATGCATTGAGCCGGCTTACGGTATTTATATTTTCAATACCATATTTCATGCTGTAAATTCGAATGGCATTAACAATTTGCATAATTGCTGACTTTTTAAGATTTAATGTTTTTCGTTTGCCCACCCCTGAAATTCGACCGAAGGGCTGCACAGGCACCCTGAAACGCAGCGTATCTTTCATGAGAAGCTGATGCAGACCCAGCGAACGTTGAACTCGATTGGTCACATATTTTTTTAAGTCATAAGCCAATGAAAAATCGCCGAAAATCGGACGGAAGTCCATAAATATAGTGAAGTCACGAATTTCTTCCGCGTCCATTTTTTTAATCCATTGATCGATACTTTCATGCCATTCATTCTTCTCCTTGCGCCATTTATCCTCCTTAGCCATGATCCCTCCAGTACAGTATGGAAAGCCGCATTGGTTGAGCATAGAGTTTATTTTTTCAGAAAGCAGTTTAAAGTAGGAATAAATCTGCTCCTTGTTTCGGGAGTGTTCATAATCAGCCAGAATCATCCCGTTATCTTGGTCTGTTGAAAAAGCCTGCTCTTTACGTCCTTCACTGCCCATAACTAAAAAACAATAGTTAATTGGAGGAGCTCCTAACCCTGCTGTAATCATTTCATCTTCCGCAATTTGGACAATTTGTTTATGGATCCGATCATTATAGTTTGTAATAAGCTCCGCAATATCGTAAGCCATCATATGATCTTTAATCAAGCTTGAGACAAAATCTTGGAAACGGGTATTATAAACTGGTGACAAATCTTTTAATTCCTCTAAGCTTGTAGCATTTGAAATTCGGTAGGTTAGATCAAAATAAACAGAATTACTGATCGTAAAGAAGGAAGATTGACGTAATATTCCTACAATCTTATCTTTATGGTGCACTGGGATAATTTCAGTAGGATGATGTTTTAAGTAACTTAATGCATCGTAGATAAACTCTTGATCACTAATGGAATAAGGCTCTTCGGACATGTGGAGATAGACTGAATCTCTATGGTTATTTTCAAAATAAGCTTTCAGCAAATCACCATATCCGATCATCCCTAAAAGGTTCTGGCGATCTTCACTAACCAGCAGAGCTTCAATTTTTTGCTGTTGAAGCATTCGAGCCGCTTTCTCAATGGAATCTTGAGGATGAATAAAAGCAGGCTGTTCCATATAAGATCCGGCTCGTTTTTTGTATAACTCACGATCATCATCTTCATCCGTAGAGGAGCTTTTAAATTTCACTTCATCATATAAGCTTTTCATTAAATGACTTATCCCATCCATGACTACTTTAGAAAATTGTGTATTGTTAGACATAATTTTTAAAAAGGATTCACGCTTAAAGCAAAGCGTCTTAATAGGTTCTAAAGCTTGAACAGAAAATTTCATTTCTCCGCTTGTAAGTAAAATCATTACGCCAACTAGATCGCCAGGGTAATAAAACCTCACGGACAATTGCTTTCCGTTTGAACGGTGCATAATATTCTTAGCCAAGCCTGATAATAAAAAGTGTATATCTATCGTATCTTCATTTTGATCCTCATGAATAATGAATTCATTACTACTAAATTCTTTAACTTCAACATCTTTAATGATCTCGTCAAATTCTTTATCAGAAAGAAGATCAAATGGATATTGAGTTCGGTAAAAGTCTAAAGAATGACCCAAGGTGATTACCTCCTTTATAAATGTACTTTTAAAAAAGTAGAGCGTGTGCACTCTACTTCTTCTTAAAACGTCCTTTAGTTAAATTTCTTTTTCTGTCACGGTGCAAAATGAAGCCGCCTATAAAGGCAATTCCGCCGATTACGCAAAGGAGTCCGAAGACACCTTGAATGACAATATGAAAGAAAACGGGATGAAACACGTTAAATAATGCATCCCGTATTAGTTTTATCCCAATCACAGCTATTATGCCGGGTGTAGCAATGAGCAATAGAGCGATCAATCTCATCATAATAACTCCTTTATTTTTTCAATCCTTCATTAGTATATCAGAAGCACTTTGAACTGAAAATAGAGTTGACTCTTGCTAAAACGTGCACAATCATGTACGATAAAATTGCGCAAAAAATTGCAGGGTGTGAAAACTATGAAAAGAGTATTAATTGTAGGAGCAGGTAAAGGCGGTACAGCGCTTATGAAACTGTTAAGTGAAACAGACAAATTAAGAGTGGTAGCTGTAACCGACGTAAACCCGTACGCCGTCGGACTTAGTAAAGCAAAATCATTAGGCATTCCTACGGGAGATGACTGGCGGTCATATATACATAAAGATATTGATATTGTAATTGAAGCTACTGGCAAAGAAGATGTTTTTGAACAAATTCGAGAAGAACGTCCTGCGCATACTGTTGTAATTCCAGGTGCAGTGGCTTATATTACATCAGAACTTTTAGAAGAGAAAGAAACACTGCTGAAAGAATTTAAACACCAGACGAATAACCAGGAGCTAATTCTTAACAGCATACATGATGGCATGATTGTAATTGGTGATGATGAGCGTGTATCTTTTTTAAATAAAAGTGGGGAAAAAATACTAGGTAAGGTCCGTTCAACGATTATTGGTAAAGACGTAAGAGAAGTTATCCCGGCATCAGGGCTGCCACAGTTACTAGAGACTAAAACGAAAGAAATAAATCAAGAGTTAGAATTGGAAAATGGAAAAAAAGTTATTACAACGCGCATTCCATTAATTGGAGCAGATGGTGAGCCTGTGGGTGCTTATGCTGTATTCAAAGATATTACTGAAGTTGTTGAATTGGCGGAAGAAATTACAGATTTAAAAGAAGTAAAAACAATGCTTGAAGCCATTATTCAATCCTCGGATGAAGCAATTTCTGTGGTCGATGAAAATGGAAGCGGTTTAATGATAAATCCTGCATACACCCGAATTACTGGCTTGGAAGAAAGCGAGGTTATAGGTAAGCCTGCCACGGTAGATATTTCCGAAGGTGAAAGTATGCATATGAAAGTGTTGAACACAAGACGTCCAGTACGTGGTGTACGGATGAAAGTAGGACCTGCGAAGAAGGATGTTCTCGTTAACGTTGCTCCAGTGATTGTCGATGGAAAAGTGAAAGGAAGCGTAGGAGTATTACACGATGTTACAGAAATTCAATCATTAACAAGTGAATTAAAACGAGCCAGACAAATTATCAGAAGTTTAGAAGCTAAATATACATTTGCGGATATTACAGGGGATTCTCAAGAACTCACCATTGCATTAGAACAAGCAAGAGTGGGAGCAAAAACACCTGCTACAGTATTGCTAAGAGGTGAATCAGGGACGGGTAAAGAACTATTTGCTCACGCGATTCATAATGAAAGCAATCGGCGTCACAATAAATTTATTCGAGTGAATTGTGCATCTATTGCAGAGTCGCAGTTAGAAAGCGAATTATTTGGTTATGAGGATGGAGCTTTTGAAGGTGCAAAGCAGGGCGGCAAGAATGGTTACTTTGAAGAAGCGAATCATGGAAGTATTTTTTTAGATGAGATTAGCGAACTTACGTTGCCGATGCAAGCGAAGCTTCTACGAGTTTTACAAGAGAAAGAACTCGTCCGCGTTGGGGGCACGAAGCCGGTCGTAGTTGATGTGCGAGTCATCGCTGCCACAAATATTAATTTAGAAAAAGCTATTATGCGTAAAACGTTTCGAGATGACCTTTATTATCGTCTTAACCGGCTGCCCATTTATATACCCCCTCTCAGAGAGAGAAAAGAGGACTTGTCCCCTTTAATCACTCATCTAATACAGAAATTGAACGAAGATTATGGAAGAAATGTACGGACGATTGACGATGAAGCTTTTGAAAAGCTTGAAGATTACGATTGGCCTGGTAATGTTCGAGAGCTTGAAAATGTAATTAGCCGAGCCATGATTTTTATGGAGCACACAGAAGAAGTAATTCGTAAAAGTCATATTCCTACCTTATTAAAATCAGAAACGAATCATTATGGGGAAGAAGCGGCCTGGCAGAGGTCTAGCCTCCAAGAAGCTGTGGATGATTATGAGAAAAGTTTATTAACGGATGCGTTTAGGACGCATAATTTTAATAAAACGAAAACGGCTAAAGCATTAGGTATCTCAATCAGAAATTTATATTATAAGCTAGAAAAACACCAATTGGACAAAGATGATCTGCAAGGATTTTCATAGTATGCAAAAAAGGAGTGGTGAGTATGAAGTCGCTTGACGAACTTATCACCAATTTAAAACACCAGAAGTCTAATAAAGTAGCGGTCGCACAAGCAGCTGATAAAGAAGTTCTCTTAGCTGTAAAAAAAGCTGTTGACTTACAGTTAGCTACCTTTATTCTTACAGGGGATAAGGAAGAGATTCAGCGTCTAGCTGGAGAGGTGAAACTTAATGTTCACGCAGGAGACGAGATTCAAATTATTGATTGTTTAACTGAGGAAGCATCATTCGAAGCAGTTAAAGCAGTTAGTATAGGTACAGCTCAAGTAGTTATGAAAGGGAATGTGGATACCAAAGCGCTGCTAAAAGCCGTGCTCAACAAACAGGATGGATTGAGAACGGGGAAAATTTTATCTCATGTAGCTCTTTTTGAAATTCCCGGTCAGGAACGATTAATATTTTTAACCGATTCAGCAATGAATATAGCACCCAACTTAGAAGAGAAAGTTCAAATTATTAAGAATGCAGTTGATGTAGCAATAGGAAGTGGCTGGGTTATGCCAAAGGTAGCTCCTTTAGCAGCAGTTGAAGTTATTAATCCCTCGATGCAGGCAACTATAGATGCCGCTACTCTTACACAGATGAACCGGAGAGGACAAATAAGCGGTTGTATTGTAGATGGACCTTTGGCTTTTGATAACGCTGTAAGTAGTATCTCAGCGGAACAAAAAGGCATCAAATCTGAGGTAGCCGGTAAGGCAGATATATTGATGGTACCTTCAATAGAAGTAGCCAATGCACTTTATAAATCCTTTATGTACTTTGCTCACGCTAAAGTTGCCGCAGTAATTAGTGGTGCAAGTGCACCAATTGTACTGACTTCAAGGTCGGACACATCTGAAAGTAAAGTATATTCACTAGCATTAGCGTTACATTCAAGCAAATAGTAGGAGGAATTGGATATGGAAATTTTTAAGTATATGAGCAAATACGATTATGAACAATTAGTCATGTGTCATGATGAATCCTCTGGTTTAAAAGCCATTATCGCCATTCATGATACAACGCTAGGACCCGCACTGGGTGGAACGCGTATGTGGACTTATGCCAGTGAAGAAGAAGCAATAGAGGATGCTTTGCGTTTAGCTAAAGGAATGACATACAAAAATGCTGCTGCTGGTCTTAATCTTGGGGGAGGAAAAACTGTTATTATCGGTAATCCTCGCGAAGATAAAAATGAATCCATGTTCCGTGCGTTTGGCCGTTACATTCAAGGTTTAAACGGAAGATACATTACAGCAGAAGATGTAGGCACTACTGTACAGGACATGGATTTAATTCATGAAGAAACAGATTACGTAACTGGAATTTCTCCCGCTTTCGGGTCTTCTGGAAACCCTTCACCAGTAACTGCTTACGGCGTATATCGAGGGATGAAAGCAGCGGCAAAAGAAGGGTTTGGCAGTGACTCTTTAGAAGGAAAAACGGTGGCAGTGCAAGGAGTTGGAAATGTAGCCTACCATTTATGCCGTCACCTTCATGAAGAAGGAGCACATCTCATTGTTACAGACATTAACGAAGAAGCTGTGCAAAAAGCTGTTGAGGATTTCGGTGCACAAGCAGTAGGGATTAACGAAATTTACAGCGTTGATTGCGATATTTACGCTCCATGTGCACTAGGTGCTACAATTAATGATGAGACGATACCGCAAATTAAAGCTAAAGTCATTGCAGGGGCAGCGAATAATCAACTTAAAGAAACAAAACACGGGGACATCCTTCATGAAAAAGGTGTCGTTTATACTCCTGACTATGTTATAAATGCAGGTGGAGTAATAAATGTAGCAGATGAATTGAACGGATATAATAAAGACCGGGCTATGAAGCGCGTAGAGACCATTTATGATAACGTAACAAGAGTTTTTGAAATCGCCCGGCGCGATCATATTCCTACTTATAAAGCAGCGGATCGGATGGCAGAAGAACGTATAGAGTCCATGCGTCAATCTCGCAGCCAGTTTCTACAAAATGGTCATCATATTTTAAGCAGAAGATAGGCATCGGAGGGTAAAAGATTTTGGAGATACATCGAATATTAGTCATTAACCCTGGGTCAACTTCAACGAAGATTGGAGTCTTTGACAATGAAGAGGTAATTTTTGAGAAAACGATGCGTCATTCACATGAGGAGATCAATCAATATAACCATATCATTGAGCAATATGATTTTCGTAAATCCGTTATATTAAAAGAGCTGGACAATGCGGAAATTAACATTCAATCTTTGAGTGCAGTCTGCGGACGAGGTGGTTTACTGCGACCGATAGAAGGTGGAACATATGAAGTAAATGAGGCCATGCTGGAAGATTTAAAAAATGGCTATAATGGAGAACACGCCTCTAACCTTGGTGGAATTATTGCCAGCGAGATTGCTAAAGGTCTCAACATAGACGCTTATATTGTGGATCCCGTTGTCGTAGATGAACTTCAAGATATCGCGCGAGTTTCAGGAGTTCCTGAAATCCCGAGAAAAAGCATATTTCATGCCTTAAATCAGAAAGCTGTAGCTAGAAGAGCATCAGAAGATCTCAGAAAACCTTATAGTAAATCTCGATTAATTGTCACTCACATGGGTGGAGGTATTACGATTGGGGCGCACGCGGAGGGACGTGTGATTGACGTGAATAATGGACTTCATGGAGATGGTCCCTTCTCTCCAGAACGTGCCGGCACAGTACCAGCTGGTGATCTTGTATCTATGTGTTTTTCTGGCCGCTATTATAGAGATGAAATCATGAAAAAACTTGTTGGACAAGGCGGATTAATGGCCTATCTTGATACGAATGATGGCTTAGAAGTAGAAAAAATGATTGAGCATGGTGACAAAAAAGCAAAACTGGTTTATGAGGCGATGGCTTATCAAATTTCTAAAGAAATAGGCAGTATGAGTGCAGCACTTGAAGGGCGCGTCGATGCTATTGCTTTAACAGGCGGCTTAGCATATGGAAAAGGATTTACTGATGAAATATCCAAAAGAGTGAGCTGGATTTCAGACGTATTAATCTACCCGGGGGAAAATGAGTTAGAGGCTTTAAATGAGGGAACTCTCCGCGTGCTGAATCGAGAAGAACTGCCAAAGCATTATCCAAATTTTGCTGAATAAAAGGAGTCGTTTAGAATGGCAGAAGAGTATGACTTAGTCGTATTAGGCGGTGGCACAGGCGGTTACGTAGCTGCTATACGTGCTTCTCGTTTAGGATTAAAAGTGGCTGTAGTTGAAAAAAGAGAATTGGGTGGCACTTGCCTGCATCGTGGTTGCATTCCTTCTAAAGCGCTGCTCCGAAGTGCGGAAGTATTCCGCCAGACAAAAGAAGCAGATGAATATGGTATTGAAACATCATCTCCTAAACTTAACTTTCTTAAGGTACAAGAGCGTAAACAATCTATAGTAGATACCTTACATAAAGGCGTTCAAGGATTGATGAAAAAAGGGAAAATAGATGTATATGAAGGATTCGGCCGAATCTTAGGTCCTTCTATTTTTTCGCCATCGGCTGGAACGATTTCAGTTGAATTAAATAACGGGGAAGAAAATGATATGTTAATACCCAAAAATGTATTAATTGCAACTGGCTCAAGTCCAAAAACACTCCCAGGTTTAGAGATTGACGGAAAGTATGTGATGTCCTCAGATGAGGCACTCACTATGGAAGAACTCCCTAATTCCGTTATAATTGTAGGCGGCGGTGTTATCGGTATTGAATGGGCATCGATGCTGGCTGATTTCGGGGTAGACGTTACCGTCCTTGAATATTTACCTCGTATTTTACCAACAGAAGACGAAGACGTATCAAAAGAAATGATAAAACAGCTGAAACAAAAAGGCATTACCTTTGTAACTGATGTAAAAGTGCTGCCAGAAAGCTTAAAGGTGGAAACGCAGGTTGCTATACAGGGAGAAGTTAACGGAGAAACAAAAACGTTTCAGGCTGACCGCATGCTTGTATCAGTGGGACGTGCAGCTAATGTGACGAATATAGGACTTGAGAATACGGATATTGAAGTGGATAACGGGGTAATTTTAACAAATAAATATTATCAAACAAAAGAATCTCATATTTACGCGATAGGCGATGTAATTGGCGGGATGCAGCTGGCCCATGTCGCTTCCCATGAAGGAATAACAGCGGTGGAACATATGGTTGACAAGCACCCGCATGTTATGAATTATGACCAGGTACCAACTTGCATTTATTCGAGCCCGGAAGCAGCAAGTGTAGGGTTAACGGAAAAACAGGCTAAAGAAGAAGGATACAGCGTCAAGGTTGGAAAGTTTCCATTTAAAGCGATAGGGAAAGCTTTAGTTTATGGAGAAACGGAAGGCTTTGTTAAAATAATTGCCAATAAAGAGAATGATGATCTGCTTGGAGTGCACATGGTCGGACCGCATGTCACAGACATGATCTCGGAAGCCGGACTTGCTAAGGTTCTCGATGCTACACCTTGGGAAATTGCAGAAAGTATACATCCACATCCAACGCTATCAGAGGCTATCGGTGAGGCAGCATTAGCTGTAGATGGTAATCAAATCCATGGATAATTAACAAAGGAGGAATTCCTGTGGCTGAGAATCGTCATAAAACGTTAGGGTTAAGTGATGACGAAGTGCTGGACATGTTCCGCACGATGTTATTAGCAAGAAAAATTGATGAAAGAATGTGGCTTCTAAACAGAGCTGGTAAAATCCCATTCGTAATTTCATGTCAAGGTCAAGAAGCCGCTCAAGTAGGAGCATCTTTTGCTCTGGATCGGGAAAAGGATTATGCCCTTCCTTATTATCGGGATATGGGGGTGGTTCTTGCTTTTGGTATGACAGCAAAGGACTTAATGCTTTCTGGATTTGCGAAGGCGGAAGACCCAAACTCAGGCGGACGCCAAATGCCGGGACACTTCGGTCAAAAGAAGAATCGTATTGTTACAGGTTCTTCTCCTGTTACAACGCAAGTTCCACATGCAGTGGGGATTGCGCTGGCTGGAAAAATGGAAAATAAAGACTTCGTCTCTCTTGTCACATTCGGAGAGGGATCTTCTAACCAGGGTGATTTTCACGAAGGGGCAAATTTTGCTGGCGTTCACAAATTACCAGTAATTTTTATGGTAGAAAACAATAAATATGCCATTTCTGTTCCAGTTTCTAAGCAGTTAGCTTGTGAAAATGTATCTGACCGAGCTGTAGGTTATGGAATGCCAGGACATACAGTCGATGGAAACGACCCTTTAGCTGTCTATGAAGTCGTTAAACAAGCAGCTGATCGTGGAAGAAATGGTGAGGGGCCAACTTTGGTTGAAGCTGTTTCCTATCGTTTAACCCCGCACTCCAGCGATGATGATGATCGAACTTACCGTGAGCGTGATGAAGTGGATGAAGCGAAAAAGAAAGACTCCATTGTTACGTTTGCTCAATACTTAAGAGAACACAACATATTAACTGAAGAAAATGAAAAATCATTAAATGAAGAATTAGATCAGTTAGTAAATGAAGCTACGGATTATGCAGAAAATGCAGCTTATGCAGAAGCTGAATCCGCACTGCATTATGTTTACGAAGAGTAAGGAGGGGGAGAAGGTATGCCGGTAATATCATATATTCAAGCTGTAACTCAAGCTTTGAAGGAAGAAATGCAGCGAGATGAGAGAGTTTTTGTTTTAGGTGAGGATGTTGGAAAACGTGGAGGTGTTTTCCGTGCGACTGATGGGTTGTACGAAGAATTCGGTGAAGCCAGGGTACTAGATACTCCGCTTGCTGAGTCAGCTATTGCAGGAGTGGGAATCGGCGCTGCAATGTACGGAATGAGACCGGTCGCTGAAATGCAATTTGCTGATTTTATTATGCCTGCTGTAAACCAAATCATATCCGAAGCAGCAAAAACACGCTATCGTTCTAATAATGACTGGTCGGTTCCAATGACTATCCGTGCGCCTTATGGCGGCGGTGTTCACGGAGCCCTGTATCATTCGCAGTCTGTGGAGGCTGTATTTGCTAATCAGCCTGGCTTGAAAATAGTTATGCCTTCAACTCCATACGATGTTAAAGGCTTACTAAAGGCCTCTATCCGTGACAACGATCCTGTTCTATTTTTTGAACATAAAAGAGCGTACCGTTTAATTAAAGGTGAAGTTCCTGATGAGGATTACACGCTGCCAATAGGGAAAGCTGATGTTAAACGCGAGGGTTCAGATATAACAGTAATCACTTATGGACTTTGTGTGCATTTTGCTTTGCAAGCGGCAGAAAAACTCGCAGACGAGGGTATAGAGACGCATGTGTTAGATTTAAGAACAGTCTATCCGCTCGATCAGGAAGCTATCATTGAAGCGGCTTCTAAAACTGGGAAGGTATTGCTCGTTACAGAAGATAACAAAGAAGGCGGAATTATATCAGAAGTTTCAGCGATCATCAGTGAAAATTGCTTATTCGATTTGGATGCTCCGGTAAAACGTTTAGCAGGTCCGGATATTCCTTCTATGCCTTATGCACCTACAATGGAAAAATACTTTATGATGAATCCTGATAAAGTCGAGAAAGCGATGCGTGATTTAGCGGAATTTTAATATAGAGGAGGCGTTCCCATGGGGTTAGAAAAGATTAATATGCCTCAGCTCGGGGAAAGTGTTACAGAAGGTACGATAAGCTCTTGGCTCGTACAACCCGGTGATGAAGTAAATAAATATGATCCAATTGCAGAAGTAATGACAGACAAGGTGAACGCAGAAGTACCATCATCCTTTACAGGCACGATAAAAGAACTTGTCGCACAGGAGGATGACACTATTGCAGTGGGCGAGCTAATGTGCTATATCGAAATTGATGGAGCTGGCAGCCCAGAGGAAGCACCGGTTGAGAAGGAAGTAGTAGAAGGGGAGAAGCCATCAAACTCGTCTGCATCTGCTTCACCCCCTGAACAGAGTAAGAATGCAAAAAGCGATGACAAGACTAGTAAGAAACGTTACTCTCCAGCGGTAATGACTCTTGCACAAGACAATAATATTGATTTAAATCAAGTTGAAGGTTCTGGACGAGGCGGTAGAATCACTAGAAAAGACATTGAAAAAATTATTCAAAGCGGTGATATTCCGACTGCTTCTTCCTCAGTGCATGAGCAATCGAAAGAAAACAATCGTTCGGAATCAGCTGAAGCTCAAACAGCGGGCGTACAAACCGCTGAAGGAGATATTGAAATTCCGGTTACTGGTGTAAGGAAAGCCATTGCCCAGAATATGGTTAAGTCCACCACTGAAATCCCTCATGCTTGGATGATGGTAGAAGTAGATGTCACCGGATTAGTAGAGCTTCGTAATTCTATTAAACAACAGTTTAAAGAAAAAGAAGGATACAGTTTAACTTTTTTTTCCTTTTTCGTAAAAGCAGTGGCGCAAGCCTTAAAAGAATATCCGCAGTTAAACAGTACGTGGGCCGGTGATAAGATTATTCAGCGAAAAGCAGTAAACTTAAATATAGCTGTTGCGAAAGAAGATGAACTTTTTGTGCCGGTTATTAAAGATGCAGACGAAAAAAGCATTAAAGGAATCGCTAAAGATATTACTGTCTTAGCTTCAAAAGCACGTCAAGGCAAGTTAACTTCAAAGGATATGGAAGGTGGCACCTTTACAGTAAATAACACAGGCTCTTTCGGTTCTGTACAGTCGATGGGTGTTATTAACTATCCACAGGCAGCCATTCTTCAAGTAGAATCTATAGTTAAAAAGCCAGTTTTTCAGGACGGCATGTTCGGAGCCCGTGATATGGTTAACCTTTGCCTCTCTCTTGACCACCGAGTGCTGGATGGTTTGGTGGCAGGTAATTTCTTAAGACGTGTTAAAGAGATACTTGAAAAAATGACGAAAGACAATACTTCCGTTTATTAATACTAGCCCCTGGTTTCTACCGGGGGAATTTTTTATTGGTTTCTTAGAATTGAAAGGCTGTATAAATATTGATAAACTATTGATAGCACTTATAGAAAAGGGGCCGAATGATATGGATTTCAATATTTTTATGAATGACGTCGTTACAAAAGCACGTGAAGAAATTACGCAGGCAGGGTATACAGAATTAACAACTAAAGAAGAAGTTGATGAAGCATTAAATAAAGAAGGTACTACTTTAGTGATGGTTAACTCAGTGTGCGGGTGTGCAGGCGGTATAGCTCGTCCAGCTGCTTCTCACGCTATTCATTATGATAAGCGTCCGGATCAGCTTGTAACGGTATTTGCAGGACAGGATCGTGAAGCAACAGAAAGAGCACGTGAATATTTTGAAGGATTTCCTCCATCCTCTCCATCTTTTGCCTTGCTGAAAAATGGTAAAATCCACGCGATGGTTGAACGCCACGACATTGAGGGCTTTGAGCCAATGGAAGTCATCGCGAAACTACAGCATCAATTTGAGGAATATTGTGAGGAAGTGTAAGCAAAAACTAGTAGAAATTGAGGATCTTTGTTATGCAAAGGTCCTCTTTTGTGTAGAATTGGTTAATTTGAGGTGGAATTACCGTTGAAGATTGGGTATCGTACGATAAAAACAGCTGTAGGCACACCATTTGCGATATGGATTGCTACTTTATTGAACTTAGAGAATTTTGCTTCGGCAGGTATTCTGACAATTTTGTGTATACAAATTACAAGGAAACGATCGATGTTATCCGCGTGGCATCGGTTTGCTGCCTGTATGATTGCTATCGTTTTTTCCTTTATTTTTTTCGAGTTAATTGGTTATAACCCTCTTGCCATAGGACTTATGTTATTCGTTTTCATTCCTACAACAGTCTGGCTCAAAATCACTCCAGGAATTGTGACCAGTTCTGTTATTATCCTTCACCTTTTCGTGGCTGAACCCATCGGATGGAACATTATTATAAATGAATTCTTATTAATAATTGTAGGTATTGGAACTGCCTTGCTGCTTAATTTATACATGCCCAGCTTGGAAGGGAAACTGGAGGATTATCAATTTAAGGTAGAAGATAACTTTTCAACAATCCTTAAAGAAATTGCTCGTTATTTACGAGACGGCAATGAAGTGTGGATTGGTAAAGAACTTACAGAAACAGCTTCGCTTCTTGAGGAAGCTAAATCGCTATCTTTCCGTGATGTGGAAAACCATTTATTAAGGACGCACAATAAGTATTACCATTATTTTCATATGAGAACAAAACAATTCGAAATTCTGGAGCGTATACTCCCGCTCGTTACCCGAATTTGGGGTGATAATAAGCATGCTCATGTAATTGCGGATTTCTTTGAAGATTTATCAGAAGCCATTCATCCAGGAAATACAGCCGTCATATACTTGCAAAAGCTAAAAGAAATGAAAGATGAGTTCCGTAATGATGATCTGCCTGCTACGCGGGAAGAGTTTGAAAAAAGAGCGAGTCTTTTTCACTTATTAAATGAAATTGAACAATACTTAATATTTAAACGCTCATTTAAGAAAAGTGATGTATAAGCTCAATTGAATGAGGCATACTTTGAAAAAAGGATGACAGAGATGCCTTTCATGCATATGTTTTATTTCATAGCTGCGTTATTTCTCCCTCCTGCTGTAACTGATGATACATTAGTGATTGTAAATAAATCTTCTAATGAACTAGTGGCTTATCAATATGGGGAGCCGGTCTTTCAATCAGAAGTAGCGACAGGAAAAACAAAGGAATTGACGCCTGAGGGTGAATTTACATTTAAAGTAAAAGCTATTGATCCTTATTATAGGAAGAAAGATATTCCTGGTGGAGATCCGAAAAACCCCTTAGGAAGCCGGTGGATTGGGTTTGACGCAAAAGGAACCGATGGAAGGATCTATGGCGTTCATGGCACTAATGATCCTGATTCAATTGGAGATGCCGTGTCGGCAGGGTGTATACGAATGGAAAATGAAAAAGTTGAAAAGCTTTATTCTTTAGTGGAAGAAGAAACAGATATTGTCATTACTTCTGAAACTGTAGAATTTGAGAAGGTTTATGAGAATTGGGAGAAAGAACAGTTAAAGGAATTATTAGGAGACTAAGCCGAGCGGATGCTCGGCTTTTTTATGTAAAGAAAAGGAGTCTATTGAAAATAGACTCCCTCATTTAGCTTCGTATTATAAAAAGAAAGAAGCGCCAGCGAGAAGAGAAGATAGGAACATAGAAAGGATCATTAGGTAGATAATGAACTTCATACGTTTCTCTCGTTTAGACTTTTTCTTTTTTGCTGGTTCATTTTGATTAGCCAAGGTTTAGTAACCTCCTTCATTTCCTACTACAAACATTTTAAATGATATCAAAGAATTGGACAAGGGAGAGAAATGAATTAAAATAGTATTATGAATTCTACTAATTTTTTGAAACGTAAGCGCTTTATTTCTGGTATGCTTACTATAGAAAGATTACTAGAGGGGGTCAACACATGGGGAATTCAACAGATTTTCAACAAGGAAAAGAGAAGTGGGAAGCAGATGTTCAAAAAGCAAGCCAACGTTTCCCGCAACGAAAGAAGCAATTTGTAACGAGTTCTGATATTAAAATTGATGCGTTGTATACACCAACTCAAGAAGAAAAACTCTCCTACGAAAAAGAATTAGGGTTTCCAGGGCAGTATCCCTATACCCGGGGAATACAGCCTACCATGTATCGCAGTCGATACTGGACGATGAGACAGTATGCAGGATTCGGGTCCGCTAGTGAAACGAATAAAAGATTTCGATATTTACTTGCCCAAGGGCAAACCGGGCTTTCTGTTGCATTTGACTTACCTACTCAAATCGGGTACGACTCTGATGACCCGATGGCCGAAGGTGAAGTAGGGAAAGTGGGAGTAGCGATTGATTCACTTAAGGATATGGAAGTTCTTTTCGATCAAATTCCTTTAAATAAAGTGAGTACTTCGATGACAATAAATGCTCCCGCCTCTATACTGCTGGCTATGTATATTGCTGTAGGTGAAAAACAGGGGGTAAAAGCGGAGGAATTAACAGGCACCATCCAAAATGACATTCTTAAAGAATATATTGCAAGAGGTACATATATCTATCCTCCTAATCAGTCGATGAGATTAATCACTGATATTTTTGCTTATTGCCAGGAGAACTTACCGAAGTTTAATACCATTAGCATTTCTGGTTATCACATTAGAGAAGCTGGTTCAACGGCTGTCCAAGAAGTAGCTTTTACAATTGCAAATGGTATTGCATATGTAGATGCCGCAATTGAAGCTGGTTTAAAAGTGGATCAGTTTGCCCCGCGGTTAGCTTTTTTCTTCAATGCTCATAATCAATTTTTTGAAGAAGCAGCAAAATACCGTGCAGCTAGAAGAATATGGGCTAAGATTATGAAGGAGCATTACCAAGCTTCAGATCCTAAAAGCTGGAAGATGAGATTTCATACTCAAACGGGCGGTAGTACATTAACAGCTCAGCAGCCAGATAATAATATCGTCAGGGTCACTCTTCAAGCTTTAGCAGCAGTAATGGGTGGAACCCAAAGTTTGCACACGAATTCTAAGGATGAAGCACTCGCTCTTCCAACTGAAGACTCAGCCAGAATTGCTCTTAGAACACAGCAGATTATAGCACAGGAAAGTGGTGTGGCTGATACCATTGACCCTCTTGCCGGATCCTATTATGTAGAAGCACTGACAGATGAAATTGAAAAACAAGTAAATGAGTATTTGACTCGTATCTCTGACATAGGCGGAGCGGTTAAAGCTGTGGAAGAAGGGTATATGCAGCGTGAGATTCATCAAGCTGCTTATGACGCTCAAAAAAGAATTGAATCGAAAGAAGATATCATCGTGGGGTTAAATGAGTATAAAGTGGAAGAAGAAATCAATCCCGATTTATTAAAAGTAGATGAAAAATTAGAGGAAAATCAAATCGAGCGAACGCAGCAAGTACGAGAGACAAGAGAGCAACAAAGAGTAAAAGAATGTCTAGAATTGCTAAGAAAAGCCGCAAGTACGAACGAAAACGTAATGCCTCATATCGTTGAATCAGTGAAAGCTTATGCCACTGTAGGAGAGATTGCAAACGTTCTCAGAGAGGAATTTGGAGAATATACGGCAATGTAGGAAGGATGACAAAATGATGAAACCTATTCGTGTATTAATCGCTAAGCCAGGTTTAGATGGCCATGATCGTGGAGCTTTAATCATTGCACAGGCTTTAAGAGACCATGGGATGGAAGTAATTTATACTGGGTTAAGGCAGTCACCCGTGCAGATTGCAAGAGCAGCTGTACAGGAAGACGTTGATGTAGTGGGTCTCTCTTCTTTATCAGGAGCTCATAAATCTTTATTTCCTAAAGTAGTGGAAGCTTTGGCAAATGAGCAGGCAGCAGATATCCCGGTAATAGGAGGGGGAGTAATTCCAGCAGAAGATATTCCATTTCTTGAGGAAAAAGGTGTCACTAAGATCTTTACTAGCGGAGCACCTACGAATGCGATAGCTGTTTATATTAAACAGCTAATGAATCATGAAACGGTAGGACCACCTAAGAAAATTGCTCATATAGGAATAGCTGTGGAAAGTTTAGAGATGGCTCTGCCTTTTTACCAAAATACACTAGGTCTATCATTAGAAGCGGTAGAAGAAGTTAGTTCAGAAAAGGTACGAGTGGCTTTTTTACCTATAGGGGATACAAGAATTGAATTACTAGAGCCTACCAGCGATGATTCTCCCATTTATCAATTTATTTCAAAAAAAGGAGAAGGAATTCACCACATTGCATTAGAAGTGGATGATATTTCCCATAGATTGCAACAATATAAAGATGAGGGGGTTGCATTAATTAATAATGATCCTAAACAAGGGGCTCATCAAAGCCAAATTGCGTTCCTGCATCCAAAAGCTGCAAATGGCGTTATGTATGAACTCTGTCAACCCAACCAGGAGGACTGATTGAAATGGATATTTACGATAAAATTAATGAACTCTATGATAAGCGACGGCAGGTACAATTAGGCGGTGGTGACGAACGTATTGATAAGCAGCATGAAAAAGGCAAATGGACAGCAAGAGAACGAATCGATTACTTAGTAGACGAGGGGTCCTTTGTGGAGTTGAATCCATTTATAGAACATCGTCATGACGATTTCGGAATGAACGGAAAAGATGCTCCTGGAGAAGGTGTCGTAACTGGGTACGGAAAAATTGGTGGAAAGTCGATTTATTTATTTGCTCAGGATTTTACCGTATTTGGTGGAGCCCTGGGGGAAATGCACGCGAAAAAAATTGCTGCGGTAATGGATCTGGCGGTGAAAAACGGTACGCCATTTATTGGATTAAATGACTCAGGTGGAGCCAGGATTCAAGAAGGTGTATCCTCTTTAGATGGATACGGACAAGTTTTCTATCGTAATTCTGTATATTCAGGTGTCATACCTCAAATTAGTGTCATCATGGGCCCTTGTGCCGGAGGAGCTGTATACTCTCCAGCGATTACAGACTTCGTGATTATGGTGGAAAAAACTTCACAAATGTTTATTACGGGTCCTAAAGTTATTGAAACAGTTACCGGAGAAAAAATATCCTCTGAGGATTTAGGCGGTGCAGACGTCCATAATTCTCTTAGTGGAAATGCACATATAAAAGCAGAAAATGAAGCAGAAGCATTGGACGCAGTACGTCAGTTAGTTCAGTATTTACCACAGAATAGTAAAGAAAAGCCAGCTATGTTTCAAGTAGATGAATCAGATGATTACCGACCTGACTTAACAGACAAGATTCCTTTTGATCCGATTCGTCCTTATGATGTTCGGACTATTATAGACGAGGTTGTAGACGAGGGATCTTTTTTTGAAATACATGCAGATTTTGCCAAGAATATTGTGGTAGGATTTGGAAGGTTAAAAGGTGAAAGTGTCGGTCTTATTTGTAATCAGCCAAAGTATATGGCCGGGGGGCTAGATATTGATTCGAGTGACAAGGCAGCTCGATTTATTCGATTCTGCGACTCTTTTAATATTCCTTTAATTACTTTTGAGGATGTAACTGGTTTTTTCCCAGGTATTAAGCAGGAGCACGGCGGTATCATACGCCACGGTGCAAAGATTCTTTACGCTTATTCAGAAGCCACAGTTCCTAAACTAACCGTGATAACAAGAAAAGCGTATGGAGGTGCTTATGTTGCCTTAAACAGTAAGTCCATAGGAGCTGACCTTGTTTACGCCTGGCCGAACGCTGAAATAGCTGTAATGGGGCCAGAGGGAGCAGCGAATATCATTTTTGCCAAGGAAATACAAGAAAGTTCAACCCCAGAAGAAACAAGGCAAAATAAAATCAACGAATATCGGGAAAAGTTTGCCAACCCTTATGTTGCTGCAGGGCTGGGGATGATCGATGACGTTATTGACCCACGAGAAACACGTCTTACTCTGATGAAAGCTTTGGACATGTTAAGAAATAAACAAGAAGATCGTCCATATAAAAAACATGGAAATATACCACTTTAATTGACATGAAATAATCGTTCGGCTAACGTACAGAGGGTGGTACGTTTACATAGGAAGGGGTTCTAGTTGTATGGTAATGATTAACAAACAAAGATTATTAGATGAGTTTTTAGAGTTGGTGAAAATTGACTCTGAAACAACACAGGAAGCTGAAATAGCTGAAGTTTTAAAAGAAAAGTTTACCCAGTTAGGACTTGAGGTCATAGAAGATGATGCGAAAGAGAAAACTGGTCATGGTGCGGGAAATTTAATATGTAATTTACAGGGCTCTAATCAAAAGGCAGATATGATTTATTTTACATCTCATATGGATACAGTAGTACCTGGCAATAACATTAAACCTTCTGTAGAAAATGGGTATGTAATTACAGATGGAACAACCATTCTTGGCGCAGATGATAAAGCTGGAATTGCTGCTATTCTAGAAGCGATTAAAAGTCTTAAAGAACAAAACATCGACCACGGGGATCTTCAATTCGTTATCACAGTGGGTGAAGAAAGTGGTCTAGTTGGAGCAAAAGCACTAGAGACCACCCATTTAAAAGCCAAGTATGGCTATGCGATAGACAGTGACGGACAGGTTGGAAACATCATTGTAGCCGCTCCAACTCAAGCTAAAATTTTAGCGAAAGTAAAAGGAAAAACCGCTCATGCTGGTGTAGCTCCTGAAAAAGGAGTATCAGCTATCACGCTTGCTTCTAAAGCTGTAGCTAAAATGCCGCTTGGCCGGATTGATGAAGAAACCACGGCAAACATTGGAAGGTTTGAAGGTGGAAAACAGACAAATATTGTTTGTGATTACGTTGAAATCTTAGCAGAAGCTCGTTCTTTAGTGCCCGAAAAAATGGAAAAGCAAGTTGAAAAGATGAAACAAGCTTTTAATGAAACAGCTGAAGAAATGGGCGGTGAAGTTGAACTTGATGTAGAAGTTATGTATCCAGGTTTTAAGCACGCTGAAGGTGATCAAGTTGTAGAGGTGGCACGAGCAGCCGCGGCTAAAATCGGCCGTGAAAGTGAGCTTTTAACGAGTGGTGGAGGCAGCGATGCCAATATAATCGCTGGATTTGGTGTCCCTACAGTAAACTTAGCTGTAGGTTATGAAGAAATTCATACCACCAATGAACGCATCTCTGTAGCTGAACTCGAAAAAGTTGCAGAATTTATTACCTCAATTATTGTGGAGGCTTCTCAACAATAATACAAAAAACAGCCATGATAAATTCATGGCTGTTTTTATGTTATAATGTGAGAACAACCGTTCTAAAAAAGGAAGGATGACTATGTCGAAGTGGTATCCAAAAAGCGGCCGCGTCATTTTTCACGTGGATATGAACAGTTTCTATGCTTCCGTTGAAATGGCGTTTAACCCTGAGTTAAAGGGGAAACCTTTAGCCATTGCGGGGAATCCAGAAGAGCGGAGAGGGATCGTAGTTACGAGCAGTTATGAAGCAAGAAAATTTGGCGTTAAAACAACAATGCCTGTTGGGGAAGCAAAGCGTTTGTGTCCTGATCTGCTTGTTATGCGTCCAACGTTTGAACGATATCGAACAGCTTCTAAAGAAATATTTAAAATACTAGCTGACGTAACTGATCTTGTGCAGCCTGTTTCTATTGATGAAGGGTACCTTGATATTACTGGCTGTGAAGCTCAAGGGTCTCCACTTAAAATTGCAGACAAAATACAAACAAGAATTAAAGAAGAGTTAGATCTTCCATGCAGTATAGGGATTGCCCCTAACAAATTTTTAGCTAAGATGGCCTCAGATATGAAGAAACCTATGGGCATTACCGTCTTACGTAAAAGGGATTTATCAAAACAGTTATGGATTCTGCCCATTGAAGAAATGTATGGTGTTGGAGAAAAGACAGCTGAGAAATTAAAAAAAGTAAAAATTTATACTATTGGGGATTTGGCGCATCATTCAACTTTTGAATTGAAACAGCTTTTAGGAATAAATGGTGAAAGACTGCAGGATAGAGCAAATGGAATTGATGAACGACCCGTAGACCCAGAAGCAGTTCATGAGTTTAAAAGTATAGGTACATCAACGACGTTAGCACAGGACACGACGGATGATATTGAAGTAAGAAGGATATTTAGGCAGCTGGCTAACAAGGTTGAAACCCGTATGAGAAATAAAGGCGTCGTTGCTAAAAATATTCAAATCACGATTCGTTACCATGATCGAAAAACGATAACACGGAGCAAACAACAATTGGATTTTTTAGAAACGGGAGATGATCTCTTTCAAGTTTCTATGCAGTTATTTGATGAACACTGGAATCAAACGCCTGTGAGACTGCTGGGGATTACGGCTCAAGACTTAGCTGAAAAATCTGAAGTGACACAGCAGCTGGACATATTTAGTTTCGAGCAGTATGCGAGTAAAGAAAAATTGTATAAAGTCATGGAGAATTTAACTGAGAAATACGGAGAGGATACCTTTCGTTCTTTAAAAAACAATCAGGAAGCAAAGGTGACTACAAGTTTTCAAAAAGATTTTTTAGATGATTATAAAAAATAGCAAGCCACCTGTTTAAAAGACACAGGTGGCTTGCTGATTTTAGGGTTTTCTTGAGGTACTGACTGTTTCTTTTTGGCTCGGTAGATTATAGGGAGTTGTAAAGGCTGTAAATAATTGTTCGAACTGATCTAAGATAGCGAGGGCGAGCAAACCATTTCCTTCAGCAGATTTAGGATAACCCAGCGGTATTGTACGTCTTACCAGCTGTGCGTAAAGTTCTGCCTCAGTTAACTGCCTATCGAATTGTTCTTCAGCAATCTTTGTTATTAAAGCTAAAGCACCTGAAACGTGAGGAGTAGCCATAGAGGTGCCTGATAATTTGGCATATTTGCTGTCTAAATAAGTAGATAGTATGTTTACGCCAGGCGCTACAAGGTCTACTTCATCATTTGTGTTACTGAATGGAGCGATTTCTTTATTGAAATTTACTGCACCAACCTGAATGACTTCATTATACGAACCTGGAAAAGCAAGCTCGTCTGTATCGTGACGATCGTCTCCCTCATTTCCCGCTGCACAAACGACAGGTATTCCCTCATCGACAGCTCTCTTGACAGCTTCATAAAGTTCAGGTACATCAGTAGGTCCGCCAAGGGACATAGAGATTGCCCTTACTTTTTCGCCATTCTCACCTTCCCAGTCGATGGCGTAGTGTATTCCATCAATAATCCATTGATAGTCACCGCTTCCATCCTCGCTTAACACTTTGACCACTAAAATATTGGCCGCAGGTGCCACTCCGTAGATACCATCTTCATTGGCTGAAGAAGCAGCAATCGTACCGGCCACATGGGTTCCGTGACCATTATTATCATCATAGTTTTCTTTATCCCCATTGTCGTCGCTTGTGAAATTCCTTCCTCCTACAATACGATCCTTTAAATCAGGGTGATCGATTTGACAACCCGTATCTACTACAGCAATTATGTTACCTTTTCCTTGCTCGGATTTTTCCCATACATCAGGAGCTTGAATCATTTTTACACCCTCAGGTGTTTCAGAGGATACCTCGATAATTTCGTCAATTTCATAAGGGATTAAATGAATTTTACTCATCATACTTCCTCCTTTATAAGTTATACAGCAACGTACAATATTGTAATTTTGCTAGGAGTAAACAGCAGCTCTTCAGGGTCAAAATTGTACATATGGTATAAGTTCCCTTGTTTATATTTGTAAAACGTTGAGAAAGACCTATATTTTTCTATGAAAATAGATGCAGTTTCAGCGATTTTAAAGATAGAATACTTTTCAACAGGCTGAAAGAACGCTAGTATAGAATAAAAGAAATAATGAGAGAGTAGGAGTAGATAAAATGAAGTTACTTGAAGAAATTTTGACTCACAACGAACAGTTTGTGGATAGTAAAGCCTATGAAAAGTACCAGCGAGGTAAGCTTCCGAACAAGAAGCTTGTGATTGTTTCTTGTATGGATACGAGACTAGTAGAACTACTTCCCAAAGCAATGAATGTAAGAAACGGTGACGTAAAAATTGTCAAAACCGCTGGTGCAGTGGTTTCTCATCCATTTGGCAGCATTATGAGAAGTATTCTTGTAGCGATTTATGAGCTAGGTGCAGAAGAGGTTTGTATTGTTGGTCATTACGATTGTGGTATGGCCAGCTTAGAATCGGAAGGTATTATGAATAAAATGAAAGATAGAGGTATTCAAAAAGAAACATTAAATACGCTAAATTATTCAGGTGTGGAGTTAGAACAGTTCCTGCAAGGCTTTAGCAGTGTAGAAGATAGTGTCATACAGAGTGTTTCCACTGTTAATAATCATCCTTTACTGCCTGAAGGCATACCAGTTCACGGTCTCATTATTGATCCGGAAACCGGCAAGCTAGATAAAGTTATTGACGGTTATTAATAAGAAAAAACACAACTCAAATTTTGAGTTGTGTTTTTTTGGTATATATATGTTAATATTCCTTACATTATATTTATTTTTTAACGAAACTTATGTTAGGTTTTCTTACATAGTTACTGACAACCAATTAATTTTCCTTTATCCTTATACTAACGAAACAGAAAAACAAAGCAGCTCATTAGTTTTTGGTGTCATTTTTTCTTTCATCCTAGTCTGTATACAAAGAAGATATTATTAAGGGAGGAATAGTGAAGTGGATCAACCTAAAAGTTATAAGGCGAGCGATGAGTATAATTGGATTATGGATGTCTCAGAACCTAATCAGTTAAGGAATGCCGTTTATGAAATGAAACAGTATTATATTAATAAACTAATAGAAGCGAATTTGTTAGATGCTTCAGCTAAGGATGAATGTACACTAACTGTTAGCCAGCTTAAAACTATTATGAGTCATCACCGCGTCAGGCAGACGGTTAAATAACTTTGTTGGTTAAAGGAGTTAATTATGTCTTCTTATAAAGATAAGAAAGTCATTACAATTGGAATTGTGAATGAAATCACAGGTTTAACTTGCCGAATGATTCGTTATTATGAATCACGGGGACTAATTTTTCCTGAACGAACGGAGAGAGGAACAAGAAAATATTCCTTCTCCGATATTGAATTATTAATGGAAATCGCAGATAAACGGGAGGAAGGTATCCAAACCTATGAAATCAAACAAGAATTATTAAACGATAATAAAAAACGTGAAGTAAGAGACCAATTGATTCAAGGACAGATCAATGCCCAATTTAATATGAAAAAATTGTAAACCGCCATTGGTTATATTGGCGGTTTTTTGATACGTTTATTGAGTTACGAACTTTAACAAAGAAGCTCTTTAACTTATTCAATAGTCTATTAGTGGTTACTACAATCCTATTAAAGGCTGATTAATAGATAAAAATATAACTTCCTAAAGTATTGAATTTTTAAAGCACTTATTGCTGTAAGCATGAAAGTAAAGAAAGGAGAAATTTATCGATTCATTTAAAGATATTCTTAAAAAGAAAAAGCAGAGTTTTTATTTGACATTTCACAAGTTGTGCACAAACCACAATTGAAAAGGCTTAAGTTTGTGGTATGTCCACGTTGCCGGCAACCGACATTAATCGTTATAATTTTCTTAATAGATCAAATACTAAAAAATCTATTTCGATGTTCCACATGGTTTTAAATGCATGATAGAAAGGGTGTGGTGATCTTGGAAGCCATAAGTAAGAATTTTTTCTTATACCTTTCCAATAACAAAGTTTTGGATCGTTTAGCGAAGCGATTTGGATCGAGATTTGGGGCTGACAAGATTGTAGGAGGCGAAACATTTAGTCAGGCAATACCAATTATAGAACAGCTTAACCATGATGGATTGCAAGTGACGGTTGACCATTTAGGTGAATTTGTCACTTCAGAAGCAGAGGCTCGAAACCGCGCTGAAGAATGCGTAGAAGCAGTTCAGTTGATTGCTGAAAATCAACTGCAGTCAGAAATCTCTTTGAAGCTTACTTCTTTAGGACTTGATATTAGTCATCAATTAGTCATCGAAAATATGAAAAAACTTCTCAAAGAGGCGCAAGCACGTAATGTAACAGTTACAATTGACATGGAAGACTCTTCAAGGTGTGAGTCCACTTTAGAAATTTATAAATCCTTAAAAAAAGATTATTCAAATTTAGGTACAGTAATTCAATCGTACCTTTATCGTTCAGATTCGGATATTGAGGAGCTTCATTTGGTCGACCCGTATTTAAGACTTGTGAAAGGCGCCTACAAAGAATCTGGAAAAGTAGCATTTGTTGACAAAGATATGGTCGATTCTAATTTAAAACACTTAATAAAGAAAAATTTAAAGAATGGCCATTATACTGCGATTGCCAGTCATGATGATGCGATCATCAATTATACGAAACATCTTGAACAAGAAATGTCTCTCTCTAAAGATCAATTTGAATTTCAAATGCTTTATGGGATGCGTAATGAAACTCAAAAGCAGCTTATGGAAGAGGGGTATACTGTACGTGTCTATCTGCCTTATGGAGAAGACTGGTATGGTTATTTTATGAGACGTCTTGCTGAACGACCGGCAAATGTTACTTTTGCTATAAAAGGAATTTTTAGTAAATAAATTTAAAAATAGAAAGGGGAATAATATTATGGTTACACCTTATAAGCATGAACCGTTTACAGATTTTACAATTGAGGAAAATAAAAAGGCATTTGAAGAGGCACTCAAGCAAGTTAAGCAAGAACTTGGTCAGAAACATGATCTTTTAGTTGATGGGGAAAGAATTCGTACCGATCAAGAAATCGTTTCTACTAATCCTGCTAATACAAAAGAAGTTGTAGGCACGGTGTCAAAAGCAAATCAAGAAATAGCAGAAAAAGCTATTCAGGCAGCGGACACTGCATTTGAAGATTGGAGAAAATGGGATGAGCGTGCGCGTGCTGAAGTTCTATTCCGCGCAGCGAGTATCATTCGCCGACGAAAGCATGAATTTTCAGCCTACCTCGTTTACGAAGTAGGTAAGCCATGGAAAGAGGCGGATGCTGATACAGCCGAAGCGATTGACTTTCTTGAATACTACGGCAGACAGATGATTGAACTTAAGGATGGTAAGCCAATAGAAAGCCGTCCAGGGGAACAAAACCGCTATATTTACACTTCTACAGGGGTTGCTGTTGTTATTCCACCTTGGAATTTGGCGTTTGCTATTATGGCTGGTACTACGGTCGCTCCTCTAGTTACTGGTAGTACGGTCGTCATGAAACCAGCCAGTAATAGCCCGGTTATTGCAGCTAAGTTTGTAGAAGTCTTAGAAGAAGCCGGGCTGCCTAAAGGTGTCCTGAACTTTGTACCTGGAAGCGGCGGAGAAGTTGGAGATTATTTAGTAGATCATCCAAAAACTGCTTTAATCTCATTTACTGGCTCCCGCGATGTAGGAACGCGTATTCTTAAGCGAGCAGCAGAAGTTAAAGAAGGGCAAACTCACATTAAGCAAGTAATTGCTGAAATGGGTGGAAAAGATACCGTAGTAGTTGATAGCAAATCTAACCTTGAAACTGCAGCTGAAGCGATTGTTGTATCTGCTTTTGGATTTTCTGGTCAGAAGTGCTCTTCAGGTTCCCGTGCAGTGGTGCATGAAGATGTATACGATGAGCTCCTTGAAATGGTTAAAGAGAGAACAGAAAAATTAACCGTTGGGAATGCGACGGAAGAAAATGTCTATATGGGGCCTGTAGTAGATCAGGGAGCCTATGATAAGGTAATGAGTTATATAGAGGTTGGAAAAGACGAGGGTAGACTGGTTACAGGTGGAAAAGGCGACAATTCTAAGGGATATTTTATTGAACCAACAGTATTTGCTGATTTGGCACCTAATTCCCGCATGCAGCAGGAAGAGATTTTTGGGCCGGTTGTATGTTTTACAAAAGCTAAGAACTTTGATGAAGCCATTGAGATTGCCAACAACACAGAGTATGGTTTAACGGGTGCTGTAATTTCTGACAACCGTGATCACTTAGAAAAAGCGAAACGTGATTTCCATGTTGGCAACCTATACTTTAACCGGAACTGTACGGGTGCGATTGTAGGTTACCAGCCATTTGGCGGATTTAAAATGTCCGGTACAGACTCTAAAGCTGGTGGACCAGATTACCTTGCCCTTCATATGCAAGCTAAAACCATCTCTGAAATGTACTAAATGACAGGATTTAAAAAAGCTCTCCATAACTGGAGAGCTTTTTTTCTTTTGCTTTCCATCAATAATCGCTATAATAATGAGTAACTAGTCACAAGATGACGACCTGGAAAGGTATGGATTGTTATGGAAGTAAAAGAATTGATTTTTCAAGTAGACGATGTGCACAAAGCTACAGAGCTTATTAGTTCACGTTTAAAAAAACCTGTAATTATAGAAAATAAAAACTTCGAACTCATTTCTTACAGCTCTTCTTTCGATGAGTTTGATCAAACGCAGCAAAAAACGATCCTTTCCAAAAAATGCCCGATCTTCATTATTGATCGTCTTAAAAAAGAAGGAATAGTTCAAAGGTTAGAAAAACGGCCTGACCCCATTAGAGTGCAGCCGATTGAAGAACTTGGTTTTCATCAACGAATTGTTATATCTGCTAAGCATCTTGGACATACGATGGGATACGTGTGGGTACAAGAATCCGATCAACTATTACAGGATGATGAACTTACATTTTTAGAAGAGATTACGCCTCACATTGGAAAGTTAATTTACGATGTATATGCTAAAGCTAATGCGAAAGAAGGACGGAAGGAAGAGCTTATTTGGAAATTGCTTCATCACGAGTATGGCAGCGAAAGTCAAATTCGTCATGATGCCTCTTTGGCCAAACTACCTTTGCCTGAACGTTTTTCAGTGGTTGTCTTTTCAATTACCACACCGAAGCATAAATATATGCTTGATTATTTAGAAAAGGTTATTCAACAATCACCAGCACGTAAACAACTGCAATATTTGAAAACAGAGTTTCAGATCATTATCGTAATTCTAGGAACGACAGCAGAGGAATTTTCTTCGCGCGAAATTGCCAGGAAATTAATAGATGATGTTAAATATGAGACGGGGGAAGAGGAGTTTTATCATTTTCTGATAGGTATAGGAAAAGAGTATACAAATCTATACAATTTAAGAAAAAGCTTTCTAGAGGCTTTAGAAGTTATTGAAACAGCAAACTTTATCACGCCCCGACCTGAGTCAATGCCCCGTGAATTTGCAAAACTGGGAATTTATCGTTATCTAGCGGCTCTTTATGAAAAAAATAGTTCAGAGGATTATTACAGCGAGGATCTGCTGAAATTGATTCAAAATGACACAGAAAAACAAACCAATCTATTACGTACATTAGAAGTTTACCTTGCTAATAACGGTAAAGGGAAACAAACATCTACTCAATTGTATATACATCCTAACACGCTTAATTATCGAATCAAACAAATTCAAGAGCTGACGAATATTGATTTTAATGATTTTAATATGAAGAGTTATATATATACCGAATTACTTCTGCTTAACAACGTGGAAGCTTATTATCAGCGTTATATGGAAGCATTATAAATCTTCTTCACCTTTGAGGAAGGTTTTTTTGTTTTTATAGTACAAATAGTGAAACTTTTGGAAGGTTGTCATCGTTATGTAATAGAGTAACCATTTATTAGTTTGAAATGGAACATAAAAGTAGGAGGGTTTAAGATGCTAGAAAGTACTTTATCCGTAATTATTTTAATGATTTTAGGAGTGGTGGCTCTTGTGGGGGGAATCATCACCTTTGTCATTTTTCGATTGCGTTACAAAACAGCAAGCTCTAATGAAGCCTTAATTGTAACAGGGCCAAAGTTGGGGGATCCAGAAAAAGAAAAAAACGTATTTGAAGATGATAATGGTCGTTCCGTAAAAATTATACGAGGTGGAGGATATCGCTTACGTATGTTCCAAACGGCTACACCGATTGACCTGACTTCTTTCCAACTGCAAGTAAACTCAGAAAAAGCATATACCAAAGAAGGTATTCCAGTACGCGTAGCGAGTACGGCGGTAATTAGTATCGGGAGCGAACTGGAAATAATGGCAAATTTTGCTGAGAAGTTCTTAGGAAAGAAGCAGAATGAAAGAGAATCTGAACTGAAAGACGTTTTGAATGGCCACCTTCGTTCCATTATTGCTTCACTTCCAATAGAAAAAATTTATAACGATTTTAAAGAAGTAAATACGCAGGTAAAAAAAATTGCTGAATCGGATTTAAAAGGAATGGGTTTTGAAATTACATCTTTTGCATTAAATGATGTAGAAGATGTTGACCAGGAGAATGGCTATATAGACGCGTTAGGTCGCCCTCATATTGCGGAAGTGCAGAAAAAAGCAAATATGGCGGAATCTGACGCTACAAAAGAAACCCGAATTTATCATGCGAAAAATGATCAAGAAGCAAAAGATGAAGAAAACCGCCGACTCACTGCGGTAGCAGAATCTACAAATGAAAAAGAAATTAAAGAAGCTGAATTTCAAAAAGAAACAAATCGTGCAAAAGCCAAAGCAGATCAAGCAGGCGAACTTGAACGTCAAAAACTTGCTCAGCAAATTAAAGAAGAAGAGCTGAAGGTAAAATACATAGAGAAACAGCGAGCCGTTGAGCTGGAGGAGGAAGAAAACAAACGTAGACGCTCTATCGCCGATGCAGAAGCTTATGAAGTTACCAAACGAGCGGAAGCCGAAGCAGATACCGAGCGAATTAAAGGTGAATCAGAAGCCGAAGTGATTCGTCAGCGTGGTATTGCAGAGGCAGAATCGAAAGAACGTATGGCCAAAGCGATGGAACATTATGGTGAAGCTGCGATTATGGAAATGTTGATAGGGGTGTTACCAGACTACGCAGAAAAGGTTTCAGCACCGCTGTCACAAATTAAAGACATGAGAGTTATAGATATGGGAGGATCGAATTCTCAAGGCGGCTCAGCAAAAGTAGCAAATAGTGTAACGTCTACGATGCTTGGGATCCAGGAATCTTTGAAAGAAACAACAGGTATGGATTTAAAAGCAATGCTTGAAAGCTACGTGTCTAGAGGTCATGTAAATAACTTTGATTCTGAAATTAATAAAGCGTTCGAAGAAGTTTCATCAACCAAGGAAGAAGAGCCCCTAAAGGATGAAAATGAGAATGAAACAGAAAACAAATCATAAAAAGTAAAAATGTTTAAATTAAAAAGCATGTAGTCTAATAGAAAGACTACATGCTTTTTATAAATGACCCTACTTTGGTGCTTGAAGGCATTGATTTAAAAGTAATTGAAACTTTTGTAAGAGAGGACGTAACTAAAGTAAAATTCAAGAAAGGCGTGATCTAAATGGAAACAGATAAATTGGGGCCAAATATTAGAGAATATAAACAAATCTTTTTTAAACTAGCAGAGACGTTTAAGTGGACAGATAAAAAAGTTCTTATGCTTGCAGCTTCTATATATGTGACGCATGACCATACCTTTTCCATTCGTCAATATAAGGAACTGTGCGAATACATAAAAAAAGAAGCAGGAATTTTTTCACCTTTGAATTCAGATTTACGCTTCACAGCTGCTGCTCTATTAGATGTACATGGGGAGGACGTAAAAAGGAAGTATGAAGAGCTGCTTCATGTATACGATAAGCTTGTTGTTCACGGTTTTAAAAAAGGAAATTTCACATATATTGCAGCTCTCACTATTCTAACGAATGAACAATTACATGCAGAAGATAAACAAATGAGTCGAGCGCTTACTATTTATAAAGAGATGAAGAATAAACACCCTTTTCTGACGGCAAAAGAAGATTATCCGTTGGCTTTTCTTCTATCTGAAACTGACGGAGAAGAAAAAGAAGTCGTTCAAAGGGTGGAATATTTTTATAAAAAACTGAGTCGTAACGGTTTCCATAAAGGAAATGATCTACAATTCTTAAGTCATATCTTATCTTTGGATAAAGAACCTGAAAAAGATCATTTAATAGAAAGGGCTGTTCATGTTTATGAGCAAATGAAACATCTTTCTATTAAACCTAAAACTCTTTATTACCCTGAAATTAGTTTACTTTCCCTCTTCAAAGAAGGAACAAAAGAGTTAGAAACTATTATAGCTGTTAAAAAAGATCTTGATCATTCAAAACATTTCAAATGGAATCAGGACATAAATTTTAAAATGGCAGTTAATTTGTCGATTAGTCATCGATTGAAAGACTCTAGTATTGCAGCGACAGGGTTATTTGCGACCATAGAATCAATTATGCAAGCACAGCAGGCTGCCATCATGGCAGGAATGGTAGGAGCAGTAGCTGCTTCAAATAGTACTAACAACTAAACAAACAGCCAAAAGAATGCTTTCAGCTTGTGGAGAAACCTTCTGTTTTTCTACAGGTTTTTTCTTGCCGCCAGGAGCAAAGGCCTTTCCTTTTCCGGGGATGAGCGCCCGAGCTTCCTTACAGAAATACGTGCTCGGCAATATTAGCTAACTTTTTTCTGATAGGGCATTTTGGCAGTCCTTTAGAAAATCATTCTTCTCCTGGATCACTCTTGCCGGCAGCTGTGATCAGCACCTGTTCCATCATTTTCTTTTTTCCACGTAAGCGGCTAAGAACACTTCCCTTTCCATACCGGCTCTTAAGTCTATAATTTAAATAACGAAAATTAAAGATAAAAATATGACTGTCGAGAAATTTCTCGACAGTCTGAAAACAGTTAAAAGGCTATATTTTTAATGTAAACCCTGGTTTGTTGCAGGAGCATAACTATTCGTCATTTGAGCAATATCCTGAGGGGCTAGTTGAGGGACTTGATAGTACCCGTGTTTATTTTGGTACAAAAACACTTCGTAACTCATTTCAATGAGATTAGGGACACTATCGGCGATCACTCTTCTTAATACTGGATTCGTCATTTCTAATGCAGTCATAGCCATTAAAGAAGCTAAGCCTTTCGTTTGACCAAGCATATATGCGGATAGACCCTGATCGGATAGGTCATTAATCGACTGATTTGGCTTTTTAGGTTTAGTGGGCTTCATCCCATAGGTTACATCATTATTTTGTTCCATCTTGTAAACGTGAGTGGACTGGGATGGTTTAGCTCCTGTTTGTAAGCATTCAACCATAATGTTATACAACTCTGTTAAAAATGATGACTGACGTGAAGCGATTTGTTTAAGCTCCTCATCCTGCATATGCTGATCGTATAATTGATATTGATCTAGTAAGCTTATGACAGAAGCAATCACTTCATGAGCATCAAACAATTCGTGCCCTCCATGACTCATCGAAGCGGGAATGTTAGAAGAAGACTGTGGATTATTATTAGGCAGCTGTTGTTCCATATTTATTCCTCCTATAAAATGAATTCCTCTCTATTGTGATTCTCTCGACTATAATTATGCATAGGCAAATAAAAATCCCGAGCTTTAGCAGCTCGGGACAATTGTTAACCTGTATTTCGAAGTCCTGCAGCAATTCCGCTTATTGTCAGCAAAACTTCCGTTAGTAATTCTTCATCAGTCTCATCAAGTTCCCGAAGTTCTTTGATCAAATCGACTTGTAAGAAATTTAAGGGATCCACGTAAGGGTTGCGCAAACGAACAGATTCTTGAATAGTCGGTTGATGATCAAGTAACTCGTTGTCACCTGTAATCTTGAGTAGAATCTCTTTAGTTGTATTATATTCATCAACAATGTTTTGGAAGATGCGTTCACCCATTTCTTCATCATTTACAAGAGCTGAATATTCTTTAGCCGTTGGCATGTCAGCTTTGGTAAGAGCCATTTGTAAATTGTCGATAGTGGAACGGAAAAATGGCCAGTTTTGATACATTTGTTTTAAGTGAGTTAAATTTTGTTCACTTTGATCCGCATACCCTGCAAGGCCGGTGCCTGCTGCATACCAGGCAGGGAGGAGCTGACGGTTTTGGGTCCAAGCAAAAACCCAGGGAATGGCACGAAGGTTTTCGAATTTAGTGCTGTCTTTACGCTTCATAGGACGTGACCCAATATTTAATTCGCTGATTTCTTGTAGAGGAGTTACTTCATTGAAATAAGTTAAGAAGTCTTTATCAGCAAATACAAGCGACTGATATTTCTCCAAAGAAACATTTGCGATCTCCTCCATTACCTGCTCCCAATGCTCTTCCCAGCTTGTAGCTTGTTCAGTTTCTCTTGAAACGTGTGCAGCCCCTTCAAGAAGGGTGGAAACACCTTGTTCCAGACTACGATAAGCAATGTCAGTTAGTAAGTATCTTGAGGATAACACTTCACCTTGCTCAGTAATCTTTACTCCATCTCCTAGCGTTTCAACAGGCTGGGATGCAATGCTTCTGTTTAGCGGACCACCGCCGCGACCAAGAGAACCACCTCGGCCGTGGAAAAATTTTAATCCTACGTTAAAGTCTTTAGCCATTTCGTGAATTTCTTGTTGAGCTTTATACAATCTCCAGTTAGCGGTTAGAGTACCACCATCTTTACTGCCATCAGAATAGCCTAACATAATTTCCTGGTCATTACCGCGGGCGTTTAAGTGTTTTTTATACACATCCATGGAAAATAAGGTATGAAGGATTTCAGGCCCTGCTTTCAAGTCATCGACAGTTTCAAGTAAAGGAGCAATGTCTAAGTTGCTTTCTACTTTCCCATCCGCATGTAATCTGTAGATTCCTGCCTCTTTTGCAAGAAGCAATACTTCCAGTAAGTCGCTAGCCGATTCTGTCATGCTGATCAAGTAAACATGTATGGAGCGTTTACCAAACTCTTTATGAGCTTCTCTAATAAGTTGAAAGACTTTAAGCATTTCTTGAGTTTCTTCAGAATAATCTTCATTTAATAAAGAAATTGGACGGGGATCTCTCAATACTTTTCCAAGTAAATCCACTTTCTCCTGTTCGCTTAGTTCAGCATAGTTTTCTGTGATATTAACTTTTTGCAGAAGCTCGGTTATAGCGGTTTCGTGTTCGCCACTGTGGTTACGGATATCTAATGTTGCTAAATGAAAGCCGAATAGCTTCACTTGTCTAATGAGTTTCTTTAACATTTTTAGTTCGCGTTTAGTCGGATGGTGATAATGTACGTTCTCTTGAATTTCTTCTAAATCTTTTTGTAATTCATCCGCTGTTTCATAACCCACGTGTGATGACCCCACTTGGCGTAAACGCTCAAGTATAATGGCAAGCTTGCGTCGATAAATTTCACTTTCCACCCGCCAGCGTTTGTCTTCAGGGATGGTTTCCTCTTCTTTTTGTATAGCATTTAAAAAGTCTTTGCTTATCTTGACTCTTGTAGTTGAATGACTAAACCTTTTCATCAATTCAACTAAAACAGCATCATATTTTTTTAGCACTAAGTTACGTTGTCTTTCTAACGTAGACCACGTAACTTCAGGAGTAACATTAGGATTCCCATCACGGTCGCCGCCAATCCAGGAACCAAAATGCAAGAAGTTTGGAACTACCCAATCTTCATTTGGATATACTTCTTCTAAGCGATTTTCCAGTTCCTGATGAATGTCAGGCAGTACATCGAATAACGTTTGGTCAAAATAATATAAACCATTACGTACCTCATCCATTACTGTCGGTTTTCTATGGCGGAGTTCATCAGTCTGCCATAATACGGTTACTTCATTGAATAAACTTTCTTCAATATTTTCACGTTCGTGGCTTGTTAATTGAGGGTGGTCTAGCTTGATTAATATATTAGCAATTCGTTTTTGAATTTCTAATACCGTACGCTTTGTTGCTTCTGTTGGATGTGCTGTAATTATTAGCTCTAGAGATAATTCATTTAGCACATTTTGAATAACGTCTTTTTCAATGTTATTTTCTTTAAGATTAGTTACAGCACTTTCTAATGAATAGGGCTGTACTCCGTGATCCTCACGTAATTGATATTCACGACGCCTACGGATACGGTGGTTCTGTTCCGCGATGTTAACTAGGTGAAAATAAATTGAGAAAGCACGGATAACCTGGCCTCGTATTGGTGGTTCAAGATTTGAGATTTTTTGTTTTAACTTATCGTAAGTATCAGACTCGCGATTTTCCCTTAAATCCTTTGTAAGTTTACGAATCGATTCCACCTTGTTAAGTAATTCTTCTCCCCCATGATGGACAAGAATCTCACCAAGCATGTTTCCTAGTAAGTTTACGTCCCGTCGCAGCGGTGTCGTATGATCGTTGTTTTTTGTTTGTAGTGTCACGCTTTCACCATCCTGTATAATCATTGTGATTACCACGGTTTGTAGACCGTGACTCATATTTTAATTATGTTATCAGAATTTTTTGGATAGTCAAATGAACAGATTGAATAAATACTCAATGAAAACGCTTTATTCGCTGCTTTCTGTGTTAAATTGTTCAATATATTCAGCGACCTTAAAGGCAAGTGTGTCGTTATCAAATAAGGCTAATATTTCTAATAATGCTTCATTTGAAATATGCTCTGATTCATTTTTTAATGCGGTATTTTCTATTGCTTCGTTAAGCTTCTCATTTTTACGTTGACCCGGGTAGGCTTCTTCGTAAACATTTACAGGATCTAAATTGTTATTGACGCACCACTGTGCAAAAATTAAAATCATCATATCTTCATCTTGTCGATACTTTCGGATCACACGTTCTTCCATTTCATTTCTTTCCATGGTTTTCCTCCATTCCATTGGCACATCCTCATTTATGACTCACGTTATATAAGATGATAAAATTATATTAACTATTATATAAGAGGAGGGTATCAATTGTACAAAATAGTGATGGCTCTCATTTTTCTTTTAATTCTAGCTGTAATCTACACTCCTTCAATCGTCGAACGTATGGCAGGAGGTAAAGAAGTTGATAGAAAAAAAGAAGAAGTAATATTTAAAAAAGATGGGAAACTAATAACATATTCTCAAGAACAATTGAAAGATCAACTAACAACTGATCAATATGAAGTGACCCAGAAAGACGGGACGGAAGAAGCTTTTAATAATAAATACTGGGACTTGAAGGAGGAGGGGATATACGTCGATATTATTTCTGGAGAGCCGCTCTTTAGTTCAAAAGATAAATACGAGTCAGGGACTGGCTGGCCCAGTTTTGTAAAGCCGCTAGTTGAAGGCAATATCGTAGAAAAAGAGGACCCTGGCCTTTTTGGAGTAAGGACAGAAGTGAGAAGTAAACATGCTGATTCCCATTTAGGACACGTATTTAGTGATGGACCTGATCCAACGGGACTTCGTTATTGTATGAATTCCGCAGCCTTGAATTTTATCCCTAAAACTGAATTAAAAAAAGAAGGTTATGGCGAATTTTTAAAGGAATTTGATGAATAGAGGACCTCTCACTGAGGATTCATCGGCAGAAAATCTTTTTTATTGTTTTTCATTAAAAGTGTAAGTAATTGTAGGCTGAACATTCTTCTTCACCTGCCCGGAGTGATCCAGGGGGAGGAGGAGATTTTCCCAAAGGACTTCCAAAAAGAGAGAACCCTTCCACTACTGTGGCAAAAAGAGTGACCCGAATGGTCTTTCGTCGCTTTTTGCGGCAAGAAAAAAGCTTGTAGAAAACCAATGGTCCTTCCACAAGCTGGAGCCCTGTCTAAAATAATGGCTTTTTAATTTTATCCTAATAACGTTTTTACCGCTTTTAAACCGAGCTTGGAGCCTGGGTAGCGGAACTTTTGATCGAACTTAGTGGTTTGCTTAGTAATACTTTTATCATGAGAGAATGTTTCAAAGCTAGCCTTACCATGGTAATGACCGATACCACTTTCTCCAACTCCTCCAAAGGGTAAGTGAGGATTTAAAATGTGATAAAGGGTATCGTTGATGCAGCCGCCTCCAAAGGATATTCTTTCTGTAACTTTCTGCTGATCTATTTCGCTCTCACCAAAATAATAAAGAGCCAGCGGTTTAGGTTTGTTGCTTATTTGTTTAATAACTTCATCTAACTCATCGTAAGTAAGAATAGGAAGAACAGGTCCAAAAATTTCATCTTGCATCACTTGGTCTGTCCACGTTACTTGATCCACCACAGTAGGTTCAATTCTAAGTTGTTTAGAGTCTACACGTCCGCCTACTAAAATGTTCCCTTCATCTAAATAACTTGATATTCTGTCGAAGTGAGAACGATTGACAATCTTCACATAATCTTCGTTTAACAGCGATTCTTCTCCATAAAACTCATAAATATATTTTTTTATTGCTTTAACAAAATCCGCTTTTACCTCATGATGTACATAAAGATAATCAGGAGCAATGCATGTTTGACCTGCATTTATAAATTTACCCCAAGCAATTCGCTTAGCAGATAAGTCAATGTTAGCATCCCGATGGACTATGGCAGGGCTTTTACCTCCAAGTTCAAGCGTTACAGGAATAAGACGTTTACTGGCTTGCTCCATTATTTTCTTACCTACTGAGACGCTTCCAGTGAAAAATACATAATCTAAAGGTTGGTCGAGGAGTTCTTGAGTAACTTCTTTGTCTCCTTCGATAACAGAAATATAGTGAGCAGGAAAGTATTGTTCGATCATTCTTTTAATTACCCACGATACAGTGGGTGTCAATTCTGAAGGTTTAATGATAACTGTATTACCACTTGCAACCGCTCCGATGACAGGAGCAATAGCCAGTTGCAGTGGGTAATTCCATGGGGCAATGATAAGTGTGGTACCATAGGGTTCTTTAATTATATAGTTTTTCGAGCCGGTATGAGTCAAAGGCGTTTTCACACTTTCAGGAGCCATCCAGTCTTTTAAATGTTTCAAGTGATCATCAATCTCTGTTTTTAAAAAAGCAATTTCAGCTGTATAAGCCTCGTACTCTGATTTGCTTAAGTCGAATTTCAAAGCTTGTAATATAGGTTTTTCAAATGTAACCAGCATTTTCTTGATTTTTTTCAGCTGTTCTTTTCTGAATTCGTAACTTTTGGTGTGTCCTTCGTTATACCAATCTTTTTGAAGTTTAACTACAGGGTGCATAATAGTCGGCCTCCTAATTATTTGATGTGGTGCTGGTAAAAATCAAAAGCGATTGTTGTACGATCAAAGATGGTATTGGCTTCACGCTCTAGTTGTTTTACGGCTTCTCCGTGATATCGAGAGGAAATATGAGTGAGAATGAGTTCTTGGACATTCGCTTGTTTAGCTAATTGAGCGGCTTGTTTCACTGTTGAGTGAAAATAATCATGAGCCATTGCTTCTTCCTCACTAGCAAAAGTAGCCTCATGGACAAGCACATCTACTTCCGACAGCTTTTCTTTTAGTTCAGGCATATAACGCGTATCCCCAAGAATAGCTAGTTTTCTTCCTTTCTTGGGAGGGCCTAATACCTCATCCCTATAAATAGTGCGCCCATTTTCCAAGGTAGTTTTCTCCTGTTCTTTAATTTCTTGATAAATAGGGCCGGGTTGAACACCTAATTCTTTCAGCCGGTCTGGGCGCAGTTCTCCAAGCTTGTCTTTTTCTTTAATGAGATATCCAAAACTTTTAAGGCCATGTTGCAGTTTAACGGCCTCCACTTCATAAGCTTCATCTTCAAATAGAAAACCTTCATCCACCTCTTCAATATAAAGAGGATACTTCAGGCGTGTTCCGCTGATACTTAAGCTAATCTCGATATAATCCTTCAATCCGCTTGGACCATAAACTGTAACTGGTGTTTCTCCTCCTTGAAATGAACGACTGCTTAATAATCCGGGTAATCCATATATGTGATCGCCATGTAAGTGTGTAATAAATATTTTTTCAATTCGTCTTGGCCGTATATTAGTGCTTAGTATCTGATGTTGTGTAGCTTCTCCGCAGTCAAATACCCACGTTCTTCCGCTTTTTTCAAGTAATCGAAGTACGAGTGAAGAGACATTGCGTTCTTTTGAAGGTACTCCTGAGCCAGTACCTAAAAAAAATAGCTCCATATATGTATCCCCCTTTCTAACTATCATACCACCGTAATAATGTAGATACACTTCATATTATCTAAGAGCTCACTGTTTCTTTATTTTGTATTTTTATAAAAAATTTTTAACTCATCTAAAGAATAACGGCTGTCACGCCAGCTTATTTCCTTTCGCGTCATTGTTAAAAGCAATGCTCTAGTAAGCATGTACACAAATAGAAGGGAAAATAGAGGCCAGCCAACTACTATCCACAAAGGATAACGAGTAAAATAGAAGGTGGAAACTGTATAGGCAGAAGTCACGAGGAGCAACGTCAGTCCACTGAGCAATTGTTCGGTGCTCGAACCATAAAAAAGATACCAAAAAGGGAGGATTTGAGAAGCGAAAACTCCTGTAATGGCTAAAACTGCCATAAAATAAGAATATTTTAATCCAGCGAAAGCATTCTTCTCAAAACCCTTAAAAGCTGCTTGTAGATCGGGGTACCACTCCACAGTAATACGCTGAAGTGAAGTGACAAATCTCTGCTTATAGTTGGAATTTTTAACAAGTTGACCTAAAGCGAGATCATCATCAGGTCGAAGTCTTAACCGCTCGTGACCGCCTACACTTGTGTAACAATTTCGTGTTATTAGTTGAAAAGCGCCAATACCAATCCCTTGTTTGGAGGACGGTTTGTTAGCTTTCCATGGTTTATTTAAATAACTAAAACCAAATAGAAAATATGAAATGAGACCTTTTAAGAAAAAGGAAGAGGCCTTTAAATGAGGAGCTACAGTAATATGATCAACCCCGTAGGTGACCATATTATTAAATGCACGAACTAAAGCAGTTTTATGAAAAACCACATCTGCATCAGTAAACAATAAATAATTGCTGCGTGCAAGTTGAACTCCTTTATATAAGGCATGATTTTTTCCTAGCCATCCCTCTGGCAGACTGGTTATAGTAGTTGCTTTAACGTTAGAGTAGCGGCTGCTAACGTCGTCAATTATTTGTTTTGTCCGGTCAGTAGAACGGTCATTTACAATAATCACTTCGAGTGCTATATTTTCTTGCGCAATTAGAGAAAGGAGTGTTTCTTTTATATGCCTTTCTTCATCTTTTGCCGGAATAACTACAGAAACAAGTTGAGAGGTTTCGCTTATTGGGTAGTGGTCAATCGATTCTATAGCTTTAAATCCACGTAGGAACTCTACTACTATCCATATCCAAAAGCCAAGGAGCAGGATATAGAAGAGTATCATCATCGATGGCTCACTTTTTGAAATCTTTCACGGTACTCTATGGCTTCATGCGGAACATCTGTGAAAATCGCGTCACAGCCAAGGTTGTAGCATTTTTCCATATATGAAGGTCGATTAATAGTATAAACTCTCAAAGCTATATCATTTCTTCGACAATCTTTAATTAATTTCTTATCAAGTAAGCGGTATTTAACGTGTAAGGAAGTGGATCCGTTTTCTTTAGCAAACTTCGCTAAGTTCTGACGTTTGGTCGACGTTAAAAACGCTGTTTGCACGTTAGAATCTAATTCATGCATTCTTGTAATACTATTTAAGTTGAAGCTAGAAATAACAGTGCGATTTAACATCCTATGTTTCATTAATGATTCGTATACGATGTTTTCAATGTCTTTATATTCGATCAAGTTCGTTTTCAGTTCTACATTTAATAACATAGGCTTAAATTTGAACCAGCATAGAAATTCTTCCAATGTTACAATAGAACAATCAGAAAATTTTGTAGAAAACCAGCTTCCTGCATCCAGTTTTTTAATGTGATCTAATGTATACTCTTGAACAAAGCCAGTTCCGTTTGTAGTTCTGCGTACATTTTCATCATGAATAAGAACTGGAATACGGTCTTTCGTCAGCTGGACATCAATTTCTATTCCGTCAGCTCCCGATTCACTAGCGAGTTTATAGGCGGGCATTGTATTTTCAGGAGCAAGCTTACTCGCTCCACGATGAGCGTAAATTAAAGTTTTTTTCACACTTTTCACCTCAATTAAAGGTTTAATTCGTATTGATTGTGGGTGATGATCTAGGAAAAGTCAAAGGGAGTGGTTCTTCATGAGTAAATGGCAAACGAAAGATCAACTGATTGATTTGTTATGTTCACTAGTGGAATACCCTAGTATTACCGGTTCTAATGCTGAGATCGCAATCTTTGAATATTTATATTATATTTTAAGCGATCAGGAATATTATCAAAAACATCCAGAGTACTTAAAGTTACATCCCTTAGAAGATGGACGCCAATTTGTTTCGGCTCTTGTAAAACAAGATGAAGCTGACGAAACGATTGTTTTAATTTCCCATGCTGACGTAGTGTCTGTCCAGGACTATGGATCATGGGAAAATTTAGCATTCTATCCTAAAGAACTTACCCAGGAATTCAAAAAAAACACAGAGGCTTTACCTCCAGATGCTGCTCGGGATTTAGAAACGGGGCAGTGGATATTCGGCCGCGGCACGATGGATATGAAGGCTGGTTTAACCGTTCACTTATCATTGTTGGAAAAAGCCATGAAAGGAGAATTTAAAGGGAACTTACTGCTGCTGGCTGTGCCGGATGAAGAAGTGAATTCTGAGGGAATGCTTGCCGCTCTCCCGGTATTGGATGAATTAAAAGATAAATTTAACCTTACTTATAAAGCTGCTCTTAACGGTGAACCTATGTTTAGTAAGTATCCTGGGGATCCAGCTTACTACCTTTACACGGGATCAATCGGCAAAGCGCTTCCCGGATTTCTTTGTTACGGAAAAGAAACGCATGCAGGAGAACCGTTTGGTGGATTAAATGCTAACTTAATGATCAGTTACTTAGCAAAAGAATTAGAACTGAATGAAGCTTTTATTGAAGAAGTAGATGGGGAAAAGACCCCTCCACCGATCAGTCTAATGCAAAGAGACTTGAAAGAGGAATATTCTGTTCAAAGTCCACAAGCTGCTGTAACAATGTATAACGTACTATACATGAAGCAGTCCATAGAAGACATTAATAAAAAGTTAATTCAAGCCGCCGAGAGAGCAAAGAAAAATATCATCGATCACTACTATAAACAAGCTTCTTATTATTTGGACGAAAAGCAAGAGTCATCCTTTAAACCGAGTATAACCGTTTTAACATACGAGCAGCTTTATAAAGCTGCTGTGGATCGTTATGGTAAGGAAGAAGTGAAGAGAAGACAAAACTTATTAATGAAACAAAGGGATCAAGGAGATCGGGATTTTTCTACGTTATTAGTTCAAGATCTAGCAGCTTTATGCAAAGATATAACGCCAATGATGGTGCTTTTTTACAGTCCGCCTTTTTACCCGGCAGTATCATCCAATGACGATCCTTTTATTAAGGAAACTTCACAGTTTGCAATGGAATATGCTCGTCAGTCATTTGGCATGGAGTTGCAAACGCAAGAGTACTTTACAGGTTTATCTGATTTAAGTTTCATAGGTCCAGTGTCTACTCAATCTTCCATACAACAGTTAGTCGATCAAATGCCGATCCAGGGAAAAGGATTTAGTTTACCATCTAATTTAATGGAGTCCATTACAATGCCTATTATCAATATTGGTCCATTAGGTAAAGATCCTCATCAGTGGACAGAACGGTTGGAGTTAACGTACAGTTTTGAGAAACTTCCGGTTATTTTAACGAAAACGATTCATCATATGTTCCGTTCTTGAACTACTCTCAGTACTCTCTGCCGTTCCTTGAAGTGGAGGAACAACACAAGCATAAGTGTTTGTTTCATTGATTAGTCCAGTCGCATCGTATTCTGATAACAATCGAGAAAACCGCTCCCGGGTGGTTTTCTTTCTTTTATTTAAACAAATAGGATAATAGGAAAAAAAGTGCTACAATGAACAATGAATGACCATTCACTTTTGGGGGTTATATTATTGAGAACGATTAAGGACACTATACATCAAATTACCATGCCCACTCCTTACGCTGTGGGAGATGTGCATGCCTATTTATTAGAAGGCGATATGTTAACGTTAATTGATGCCGGAGTGAAAACGGAAGAAGCATGGCAGGCGATGACGGAGGAGCTAGAAAAACTTGATGTAACACCTAACGATATCGAACAAGTCGTATTGACACATCATCATCCTGATCATATGGGGCTTGTAGAAAATTTTCCTCATTTAAAAACAGTGGCTGCTCATCCTTTACTGCGGCCTTGGTATGAACAAGATGAAGGGTTTTTTATTAGATACGAAGATTTTTTTCATCAAATGTACACGGAATCTGGTGTGCCGGAAGAATATTTTTATTTACTTAAGAATTTGCGAAAACCTTTAAAATGGACATCTGTAGGTAAGCTTAAAGAAGAGTTGGTAGAAGGAGATGTACTCACAGGTCACCCTGAATGGAAAGTGATTGAAACACCAGGTCATGCGCAAAGTCATATCTCTTTTTATAGAGAGAGTGATCAATCTCTAATTGGTGGTGATCATTTGCTGGCTCACATATCCTCAAACCCGCTTTTGGAACCGCCAAAGACGTCAAGTAAACCTCGGCCGCGTCCTTTACTTCAGTACAGAGACTCTATGAAAAAGCTATTACATTATCATGTAGATACAGTTTACCCTGGTCATGGAGAAATTTTTCACGACATGGATGCTTTAATTACACAGAGGTTAAAAAGTCAGGAAGTCAGAGCAGCTAAAGTATTAAGCATGCTGCAACGAGGAGAGATGACGCCTTATCAGGTTTGTGAAAAGTTATTTCCTAGACACATACAAGCTCAATTCGGCTTAACGATGTCTGAAACAATTGGACAATTGGATTACTTAGAAGATACTAAACAAATTTGTTTTCACCTTTCAGGTAAACAGAAATATTATTATGTAAACAGGTGATTGTTATGAAGAAAATTTTAAAAGGAAAAAAGATTCTAATTACAGGTTCTTCAAATGGAATTGGGATGTATTTGGCGATTCATGTTGCTGGGAAAGGCGGCGAACCAATCCTTGTATCTCGATCTATAAACAAGCTGCGAATTATTAAGGATATAATTGAAAAAAAATATGACGTGCCTGTCCATTGCTATGAAGCAGATTTAGCTGACGATCAAATGTGGAAAGATGTGTTACAGTCCATTTTTTTAGACCACGGTTCTCTTGATGCTGTTATTAACAATGCCGGGGTAGGAAAATTTGACGCCGTAAATGAATCAAATTGGAATGATATTGAGCAAATGATAAGTGTAAACATTCGTGCTGCGTTCCGTGCCACCTATGAGACTTTACCTTACTTAATAGAACAAAGAAGAGGGCATATTATTAATATAGGGTCCCAATCAGGTAAAATGGCAACTCCAAAATCAGCTGTTTATTCAGCCACTAAACATGCCATTATAGGATATTCTAATGCGCTTAGAATGGAAGCTGAGCCATACGGAGTTTATGTTACCACAGTGAACCTGGGGCCTGTGAAAACTGATTTCTTTCAGAATGCTGATCCGACAGGTAAGTATGAAAAGGCGGTCCAGAAAATTATGCTCCAACCTAACCAAGTAGCACGCGAAATTGTACAAACGCTGTTTGTACCAAAACGGGAAATGGATCGGCCTGTATGGATGGATCTTGGAAGTAGGTGTTACCAGGTTTATCCATCTTTATTTGAAACTTTGTTAAGCTCTCAATTTAACAAAAAATAGCGGCAAACCCAGCATGATATTTGAATTGGCTATTTACCTAAATTATTATGGAAACATAAAGAGGTGATAAGATGAGGCTCATGATTACAGAATCAGCATTGAAACAATTAAATTTATTAATGGATGAAAGTCACACTACGCTTCGGCTTTATTATGATACTGAAGGCTTAGGGTGTGGGGTTAATGGACAGCCCACGATTCGATTAGTCAATACTAATAAGAGAGAAGCCCATCGAGAAGTAAAAAATGAACACATTCCTGTTATTATTGACCATCAACAAGGTGTTTTTTTCAGAAATGAAATGAAGCTCGATCTTGTAAAAGGTACATTTCGCCTATCAAGTCCTGAAGGGATATTAAATCCGATTATTCCAACAGGGACTGTAAAAAAAGAGGTGTCGCTATGAACAATAAAAGTAAAGGTTCATTGGCTAATCAATTAAATGAAGACTTGCTTAAGCAGCTGCAGGAGAAAAAATCAACGTTAAAGCAACAAGAAAAAGAAAGAGAAGAAATAGAACGGCAAAAAAAGGCAAAAGAAAGAAAAAAACGAGAAGCGAATAAAAGCTTCGAAGAGCTATTAAATGAAAGTGAATTAGACTGGAAAAAATATAAAAGGTAGGTATTGTTTTCAGTTTGGATATTCTATTATTATAAATAAAGAAATGTTCTGTTGTCTTATACCACTACTAAGCATATAAACAATTGAACGATAAAAAACGCCCACTGAGTTGGGCGTTTTTTGTTACCGATGTTTTTGATAGGTTAATTCTTTAGTTAATGTCTGCATTTCCCCAAAAATTTGTTCTGTTAGCGGAGCAGCTTCCAGGAAGCTTAGATTATCTTCCAGCTGAGCTAATGAACTTGCCCCAAACACTGCAGTAGCTACAGACTTGTGATGCAGAATGTATTGTAAGGCTAAGGATTCCAGAGTTCTTTCATCGCTTCTGTAATCTTGCCATTTATTAATGGTTGCAAGCAGTTCTTCATAACTGTAGTCTAAAAATCCATCTCTTCCTTTTTGGTTCACTTTTTTCTGCCCTTTGGAGGATAACATTCCTTTCGCCAGCGGTCCTCTAGCTAATACACTAATATTGTTTTCTTCAAGAAACCCTAATAGTTCTTCGGGGCGGCGGTCTAACGCGCTGTACTGCATCATTACTGTCGCTATGTTTGACTTTTCCGCAAATTCCTTAATAACATTTGGGCGAATTGAAGAAATGCCGTATTCCCTAATTAATCCTTCCGACTTTAAATCTTCAAAAGCTTCGATTGTCTCATTTATAGGATCTTCAATTGTACCTCCATGAAGTTGATAGAGGTCAATATAGTCAATCCCCAGTCGCTGTAGACTGTCTTTGACAGCGCTTTTTATATGAGACTTAGACGGGTCCCATGTCCATCCTTCTTGGCCCGGGGTGAATTTATTACCAGCCTTTGTGCCGATTAGAACATCTTCTCGCCGCCCTTTAATGGCCTCTCCTACAATTCGCTCGTTTTCACCAAAATCATAAAGATCAGCTGTATCTAAATAATTTATTCCTGCATTCAATGCGCGGTCAATAATTTCTTTGGCTTTATTAGGATCGGTGCCAAGTGACATACAACCAAGACTCAATTCAGAAACATATAAATCCGTATGACCAATTTGCCTTTTATTCATCTAATCTTCCTTTCGTTATATATTCATTATTCTATTATTTACTCTCTCTATGATAAACTATCGATAGATGAAAAGAGAGGATGAATGTTTGTGAGTAAATTTGAAGAAGTAACTACAGATTCTAAAGAAATATTTAAAGGGAAAATCGTACACTTAAAAGTAGATACAGTTACTTTACCCGATGGCAATACATCTAAACGAGAGATCATAAAACATCCTGGTGCTGTTGCTGTTATTGCTCAAAAAGAAGACGGAAAAATTATATTTGTAGAACAATATCGTAAAGCACTGGAAAAAAGCGTGGTGGAGATTCCTGCTGGCAAGCTGGAAGAAGGGGAAGATCCAATCGTTACGGCAAAAAGGGAACTAGAAGAAGAAACGGGTTATACCACAGAAAACTTAGAGTTAGTTAATAGTTTTTACACCTCCCCGGGATTTGCTGATGAACTTGTTAATGTGTATTTTACAAATCAATTAATGAGATTAGAGAAGAGTGTAGCCGGGGATGAAGATGAATTTGTAGAATTATTGGAGCTATCAATAGAAGAGGCCGAACAGTTTGAAAAAGAGCAAAGAATACATGATGCTAAAACATCCTATGCATTACTCTATTTAAAATTGAGAGGGTTAAAATAAAATACAATACAAACTAGCTGACCATAACCCCGCTTTTAAGAAATCTCTCTTTCTTGGTCTACTTTTCCTGCTCCGATCATAGAGTACTTATAGATCGATGAGGAGAAAGGATGAAGAGTAGATGCAGCGTGGCGTAAGAATGGTAAAGGGTGACTTTAACAACCATATAAGCATCTTCGTTTTTATATTTGTGTTGTTTATTATGGGCATGGTTTTTGGTGCCATAATCGTGAACAGTATGAATTTTGTACAGAAAGAAGATTTGTTTTTTTATTTGAAACAGTTCTTTGAACAAATGGTAGACCGAAGCAATCCAGATAAGACAGCCTTACTAAAAGACAGCGTTCTTTATCATGTGAAATATATGCTCTTGTTGTTCCTATTAGGGATTTCGATTGTAGGAATGCCCATCATAACCGTGCTACTATTTATTAAAGGTTTAGTAGTAGGTTTTTCAGTAGGTTTTCTAGTTAACCAGATGGGTTGGTACGGGTTGCTGCTTTCATCAGCTTCAATAGCTCCTCAAAATTTAGTTATTATTCCTGTTTATTTATTAGCTGGTGCTTTAGCTTTACTGTTCTCGCTTACGTTATGTAAGCAACTGTTTATTAAAAGAGTTCATCAACCTATTTTGCAAGCATTTGCAAAATATAGCCTGTTATTTGGTGCGCTGCTGCTCATTTTAGTTACTGCATCTTTGATTGAAGTATTTATCGCTCAGCCTTTATTAGAAGTAGCGGTAAAATGGATATATAGATAAACAGTATCAAGTTATAGTGATTATCATTAACACTTTATAATTATTTTAATTTGACACTGTTTCCTTCTCTGCTTATAATGAAAATGGAATTACGAGGGAGGGAAGACAAGATGGAACATCGCTTGGAACGAATTAAAAAGCAATTACATTCCCAAAGTTATAAACTGACACCGCAGCGGGAAGCAACTGTGAGAGTTCTTTTGGAAAATGAAGCCGACCATTTAAGTGCCGAAGATGTTTACCTCCTCGTAAAAGAGAAAGCACCTGAAATCGGTCTGGCTACAGTATATCGTACATTAGAATTATTATCAGAGCTTAAAGTTGTTGATAAAATTAACTTCGGAGATGGCGTATCTCGTTATGATTTACGTAAAGAGGGTGCTGAACATTTTCACCACCATCTTGTTTGCACTGAATGCGGATCCGTTGAAGAAATTGAAGAGGATTTGCTAGGTGATGTTGAGAAACTGGTGGAAAATCAGTGGGGATTCCAAGTTAAGGATCACCGGTTAACATTTCATGGGATTTGTAAAGTTTGTCAAAAAGCTGCAGTTACGAATAGCTCTAATTAAACATTAATGATCATAAAACCGTTATGAATCTAGTATTCGTAACGGTTTTATTAGTTGATAGGTTTCTATTTACAAAAGTATAGAAATCGTTTATGTTAATTTTAGAAATGTAATTTGTATGTATACTCTTGTGATTTTTAGACATATCCTTTATTAAAACGAAGTTTATGGAGGAGCATATGTCTAAAAATAATACTCAATTTCAAGAGATTGTAAAGGTATTAATTATATTTACAATATGTACAAGTGTATTTTATGTAGCTTTACGCGTCATTCACGATCAGCATGAAAGAAGTCATCGGTATGACCCGCCAGAAGGTGCAGCTGTCAAGGTAATCAATCCCGTCGGTGCAGGTTGGTCGAATCGTTTATCGATTTTCTTTCAATTAGGAGAGTAGACGGAATGAAATTTGCTTTAGAAGATTTTTTTCATTATTTAACTGTAGAGCGGGGGTTATCCCAAAATACCATTCATTCTTATAAGAGAGATTTAAATCAATACCATTTATTTTTACAAGAGTTGAATGTAGATGATTGGGATGAAGTGGCGCGGACTCATATTATGAAGTATTTGCATGCATTAAATGATAAAGGCCGGTCTTCGGCTACTGTGGCTCGATTTTTATCTTCAATTCGTCTTTTTCATCAATTTCTAGTTCGCGAAAAAATTACAAACCAGGACCCAAGCCTACATATAGAAACGCCAAAAAAAGAACGAAAGCTGCCTAAAGTCTTATCTTCAGATGATGTAGACAAGCTGTTAAATTTACAAGCTAAAGATCCTTTAACGTATCGAAATAAAGCAATGCTTGAAATACTATATGCGACAGGATTACGCGTCACTGAACTTATTACTTTAAAAGTAAGTGATTTACATTTAACGATGGGTTTTGTACGATGCATGGGGAAAGGGTCTAAAGAAAGAATTATACCGCTAGGAGATTTAGCTAAAGAAGCGCTTGAAGCCTATCTCAATGGTCCGAGAGCACAATTAGTCAAGCGGAAACAAACGGAAGAGTTATTTGTAAACCAACATGGTTCCCGTTTATCGAGACAAGGTTTTTGGAAGATATTGAAAGCGGTTGCCAGGCAGGCGGGAGTAACAAAAGAAATTACACCGCATACCTTGAGACATTCTTTTGCAACGCATTTACTAGAGAATGGAGCGGATTTAAGAGCTGTACAAGAGATGCTAGGCCATGCTGATATTTCCACGACCCAGGTTTATACTCATGTTACTAAAACTCGATTGAAAGATGTCTATCGCTCGTATCATCCAAGGGCGTAGTCTCTTTTTGTTTTTAGTTGTCGGACATCCTACAACTATTATTTTTAGACTATATTTTGCAAGCTTAGGGAAAGTAAACATTAGGAGGTATCGTTATGAAAACTTTTGAAAGAGTATTTTTAATAATTATGGATTCAGTAGGTATTGGGGAGGCTCCAGACGCTGAAAAATTTGATGATAAGGGGGCCAATACCCTGGGGCACATTGCTGAACATATGGATGGTATAAATATGCCCCATATGGCTCAGCTGGGTCTTGGTAATATCCGCCAAATACAAGGCATTGAAAAAGCAGAGAGTCCTCGTGCTCACTATACGACGATGGTAGAAGCATCGAATGGGAAAGATACAATGACTGGTCACTGGGAGATCATGGGATTGAATATTCAACAACCTTTCCGTACTTTCCCTGAAGGATTCCCTGATGAGCTGCTAGATAAAATTAAAGAGAAAACCGGTCGAGGTATTGTAGGTAATAAACCGGCTTCTGGTACTGAAATTCTAGTAGAGTTAGGTGAACATCATGTGAATACGGGTGACTTAATTATTTATACTTCTGCCGATTCTGTTCTTCAAATTGCGGCTCATGAAGAAGTGATTCCGCCCGAAGAGTTGTATGAAATTTGTGAATATGCTCGAGAACTAACACTAGATGAAAAGTATATGGTAGGTCGTGTTATCGCCCGGCCTTTTGTAGGAAAACAGGGCGCTTTTGAACGCACTTCAAATCGTCATGACTATGCACTTAAACCTTTTGGTGAAACTGTGATGAATCATTTAGAAGATGCTGATTTAGATGTCATTGCATTAGGAAAGATCTCAGATATATACGATGGTGAGGGGGTTACTGAAGCCATACGCACATCGGATAATATGGATGGTATGGATCAACTTGTGTCATCAATGGATAAATCATTTAAAGGCCTAAATTTCTTAAATCTTGTAGATTTTGATGCGAAGTTTGGTCACCGAAGAGATCCTCAAGGGTATGGCGAAGCGCTTGAAGCTTTTGACTGTCGCTTGCCGGAGGTGTTAGAAAAGTTAAAAGATGATGACTTGTTAATTATTACAGCTGATCACGGAAATGATCCAATTCACCATGGGACAGATCACACTCGGGAACTAGTTCCATTGATCGTTTATCATAATAGAATTAAGGAAGGTAAAGAGTTAGAACAGCGCCAAACTTTTGCCGATATAGGAGCAACAATTTCAGATAATTTTTCTGCTAAAATGCCTGCACACGGGAAGAGTTTTCTAAAAGATATTAACTAGGGGGAGATAAAAATGGCAATACAAAGTAAGGAAGCAGCAACATTTATTCAGAATAAAATTAATAACGAGCCAACAGTTGGATTAATTTTGGGGTCAGGTTTAGGCGTTTTAGCTGAGGAAATAGAAAACCCTACGATAATACCATACCATGAGATTCCCCATTTTCCTGAATCCACCGTATCAGGGCATAAAGGGCAGCTGGTTGTTGGGCAATTGCAAGGCCGCCAAGTTCTGGCCATGCAAGGCCGCTTTCACTATTACGAAGGTTATGATATGAAACAAGTAACATTCCCAGTGCGCGTAATGAAAGAAATGGGGATTGAAACATTGTTCGTAACTAACGCTGCGGGTGGAATTAATGAAGAATTCGACCCTGGAAATCTTATGGTGATCACAGATCATATAAACAATATGGGGGATAACCCACTAATGGGAGCAAATGATGAGGATTTAGGCCCTCGCTTTCCGGATATGTCTGAAGCATACGATCGAGCATTAATTCAACATGCTGAGAACAGTGCAGAGCGCCTTGGCCTGCAAATTCAAAAAGGCGTATACGTAGGGAATACAGGACCGGCTTACGAAACGGGAGCGGAAGTACGGATGCTGCGTACACTTGGTGGAGATGCTGTTGGAATGTCAACGGTTCCCGAAGTAATCGTAGCCAATCATGCAGGTATACGCGTCCTTGGGATTTCATGTATCTCAAATATGGCGGCAGGGATACTGGACCAGCCCCTTACGCATGATGAAGTTATTGAGACAACTGCACGTGTAAGAGAAGATTTTCTTGGGTTTGTAAAAGATTTACTTAAAACTTTGCCGGCATAAACTAAGGGGGCGTATAAGATGAGAATGGTTGACATCATTATTAAGAAGAGAGATGGCGGAGAACTAACAAAAGAAGAGATCGATTTTTTTGTAGATGGCTATACAAAAGGTGAGATCCCTGATTATCAAGCTTCTGCGCTAACAATGGCCATATATTTTAAAGGGATGACGCAAGAAGAAACAGCGGTCTTAACACAAGCGATGGTGGATTCTGGTGAAACGATTGACTTGTCAGCGATTCACGGACATATTGTAGACAAGCATTCTACTGGTGGCGTAGGAGATAAGGTTACCTTTATTGTTGGTCCTCTCGTTGCTTCAGCAGGCGTTCCTGTGGCCAAAATGTCTGGTCGAGGATTGGGGCACACAGGAGGAACATTGGACAAGCTTGAAGCGGTAAAGGGATTGCAGATTGAAATGACGAAAGATGAGTTCATTAAAAATGTGAACACTCATAAATTAGCTGTCGCAGGTCAAACCGGTAATTTAGCACCCGCAGACAAGAAACTCTATGCTTTACGTGACGTCACAGGTACAGTGAACTCATTGCCGCTGATTGCAGGTTCCATTATGAGTAAAAAACTTGCTTCAGGTGCAGACAGTATTGTTTTAGATGTTAAAACGGGAAGCGGAGCTTTTATGAAAACACTTAAGGATTCAGAAGCGCTTGCCCGCGAGATGGTGAACATCGGAAATAACTTAGGACGCAACACTGTTGCAGTTATTAGTGATATGAATCAACCTTTAGGCTTTGAAGTAGGAAATGCGAATGAAATTAGAGAAGCTGCTGAAATTCTTCAAGGTAAAAAGGTTGAAGACTTAAGAGAGTTATCATTAGAAATAGCTTCTCATATGACCGTTTTAGCAGAGGTTTTTGATACCTATGAACAAGCTTATTCAGCACTGGAGCAGAACTTAGAAAACGGCAAAGCGTTTAGTGCTTTCCGTAACTTCATTGAAGCCCAGCATGGGGAAACATCCATGATTGATGATTTAAGTTTGCTTCCTAAAGCTGCCTATGAAATTGAAGTGAAAGCTGATCGCAGTGGATATGTAGCTGAAATAGATGCAGAATCCATTGGGGTTGCGGCTATGTATTTAGGAGCAGGGCGAGCAACAAAGGATGATATCATAAATCATGGGGTAGGAATTACGTTAAATAAAAAAATAGGCGACCCCGTGCGTGCTGGAGAGGCCTTAGTTGTTCTTCATAGCGATAACGAGCAAGCTGAGGATTCTATCCAAAAAGTGAAAGAGGCCTACCAGATTACAGATCTTAAAGTAGACACACCGACATTAATTCATAAAGTAATTAAATAATGAAGAAGAAAGAACTCCACGAGGTGGGGTTCTTTTTTTCGTGGGAGTCTACCTTATTTTTGGTATAGAACCGATAGTTAAGGGGAAAATAGGAGCACTTAAAGATGCAGGAGGTATCATTATGCATAGGTTTATAAGCCTACTATTAACCCTTAGTGTTATCTGTTCTATGTTTTACCCGACTTATGTGAATGCAGAAGATAATAACAAATCTATCGCACAGAGTGCCCCATCAGCTATATTGATGGAAAAGAACAGCGGGATGACCTTGTTTGAAAAAGAGGCAGATAAAGAATTGCCGCCAGCGAGTATGACCAAAATCATGACATTACTGCTGATTATGGAAGAGCTTGACAAAGGAACGCTTTCTTTAGACGAAACGATTCGCGTGAGTGAATACGCAGCTTCAATGGGCGGTTCTCAGATCTTTCTGGAGGAAGGCGAAGAAATGTCAGTCGATGATTTATTAAAAGGTGTAGCTGTTGCATCTGGGAATGACGCTAGTGTTGCCCTTGCGGAAAGAATTGCGGGAAGTGAAAAAGAATTTGTGAAAATGATGAACGATAAAGTAAAAGAATTAGGTTTGAAAAATACGCACTTTGAGAATCCAACAGGTCTGCCGGCGGATAATCATTATAGTACAGCAAATGATATGGCGGTAATGGCTAGAGAATTACTTTTGCATGAAGACATTACCAATTATACAAGTATATACGACGATTACTTAAGAAAAGGCAAAGAAAATGAATTTTGGCTTGTTAATACGAATAAACTGATTAAATCATACCCGGGCATGGACGGGTTAAAAACGGGATTTACGAAAAAAGCAAAGTATTGTTTGACTGCTACTGCGAAAAAAGATGACCTTCACATGATTGCAGTGGTAATGGGAGCTGAAAAACCAATAGAACGCAATGCTGCGATCACCAGCTTGTTAGACTATGGATTTGGTCAGTATGAAGGGGAACGGCTACATTCTAAAGATGATATTCTTCATCAAATAACCAACCCAAGAGGGACTCCTCATACGCTTCCACTCAAACCTGAAAAAGATGTAGTGGTGTTAAAACGAAAAAATGAACCAAAAGGAAATTACACAACTTCTGTAACCATGAATGAGGCAGTGGAATTACCAATTAAAAAAGGTGATCATCTTGGATGGCTGACAGTCAGCAATGGAAAGGAAGAGATATCCAAGGTGAGACTCGAAGCAGCCGAACCCATGAATAAAGCTAACTTACTTGAGTTGTGGGAACGTTCATTTAGAAATTTAGCAGGATTTGAGAAGTTTTAGCGATTCATCACTAGTTTTGTTTTGCAGCAGGAAATTGAGCTTTTCTTTACGAAAAGACTAAGTGACTCTAATTGATAAGGAGGAACTACACTTGAGTCTTTCTGTAAATTTTATCGTTAAGGAATCCGTACTACTTGTTCGACTTGAAGGTGAACTTGACCACCATGAAGCCACAAACTTAAGAGAAGAATGGCAAGCACAGCTTGCTCAGAACAATGTAGGACACGTCATTGTAAACTTAGAAAAGCTTACTTTTATGGATAGCTCTGGATTAGGAGTAATGCTTGGCCGCTATAAGGAAATACAGGCAGCGGGATGGGAAATGGTTATTTGTTCAGTCTCACCAGAGGTGCGTCGTTTGTTTGATCTTTCAGGTATGTTTAAAATTGTCAGACTTGCTGATAATGAAGATTTTGCTTTGCATATGCTGGGGGTGGCTTCATGAAAAATCATATGAAGATCGAATTCTCAAGTATAAGTCAAAATGAGTCATTGGCACGTGTGGCTGTAGCCTCATTTATTAGCCCTTTAAACCCTACGGTTGATGAATTGACGGACATTAAAACAGTTGTGTCAGAAGCTGTAACGAATGCTATCATTCATGGCTATGAGGAAAACGAAGAGGAGAAAGTAATTCTAGAATGTTCTATAGATCAGTCTCAAATTGAAATTATTATTGAAGACTTTGGAAAAGGAATAGAAGACATCGAGGTCGCTAGAGAACCATTATTCACCTCCAAGCCTGAGTGGGAACGGTCTGGTATGGGTTTTACAATTATGGAAAACTTCATGGATCAAGTAGACGTTCAATCTAAGGAAAATAAAGGAACGAAAATTACGTTATCAAAGCAGTTGACTTCAACGAAGGCCATTTGTAATTAGGGCCGGGACCATGAATATCAAAACAGAAACTAAAGAGGAACGTTTATCAGACAAGGAAGTCCGTGAGTTAATTAAACGTAGTCAGGCGGGAGATCAGGAGGCTCGTCACTTCTTGGTAGAAAAAAACACACGTCTCGTTTGGTCAGTCGTTCAACGGTATTTAAGGCGCGGGTATGACCCAGACGATTTATATCAAATAGGCTGTATTGGATTATTGAAGTCTGTCGATAAATTTGATTTAAGTTTTGATGTGAAATTTTCCACGTATGCAGTACCGATGATTATTGGAGAAATTCAGCGGTTTATACGCGACGATGGAAGCGTGAAAGTAAGCCGGAGCTTAAAAGAAACGTATCACAAAATCCGTGTAAAAAAAGAAGAACTGCTTAAAGAACACGGACGTTCTCCGACTATTAACGAATTGGCCGAATCCCTTGAGTTGACAACTGAAGAAGTTATCCAAGCGGAAGATGCAGGTCGTTCACCGCAGTCAATTTATGAAACAGTTTATGAAAGTGAAGGAGATCCTATCACCCTTGTGGATCAAATTGCGGACGAAGACTCCCGGTGGTTCGAACATTTAACACTTCACGAAGTGATGAACACGTTAGATAAAAGAGAGCGCCTGATTATTTATTTAAGGTATTTTAAAGACCAGACCCAGTCCGAGGTGGCAGAGCGGATCGGAATATCACAAGTACAAGTGTCCAGATTGGAAAAGAAAATATTAGAACAAATGAAAGAGTCAATGAGTGACTCTTCCTAACGAAAACTACGCACCCAGCGTAGTTTTTTCTTTTGTATGAAATTGTAAATATATCACATACTAACGTTGAGTTCTAAAGAGGCGGCGATCGTATGACTACACCTATTTATGTGCGTATGAAGCAATCCATTCGAATTCCTGTTAAGGAAGAAATTCGCCTTTATGATGTAGCAAAAGTAACAGGCACTTTGTTAAAGAAACAAACCATTGAAAACATGATTCTCCATAGAATTAAAGCGGAAGATAAGAACATTATTGTTATTGACAGCTATTCTATAGTTGATCAAATCGTTACTCGCTTCCCGGAAAGAGAAGTGGAGATTCTTGGACCTAATCAATGTGTTGTTCACATCGAAAGAAAGAAGAAAAAACCTCCGCTTTTAGTTGTTTTGTTTATTTGGTTATTACTCTTCATAGGGGCGGCCATGGCCATAATGAATTTTCATTATGATGTTGCCATGGAGTCTGTACAGCAAAAACTCCATTACATGCTGACAGGAGAAGAAGAAAAGCACCCATTATGGATACAAGTACCTTATTCTGTAGGACTGGGGATAGGAATGATATTATTCTTTAACCATTGGTTTTCCAAAAAATTTAATGAAGAGCCTAACCCTATGGAAATTGAAGTATTTAAATACCAAGAGGATCTAGATCATTATGTAGCTATTCATGAAAATAAGGTGGAGCAAAAGGATGAGGATAGTTGAGTCATTGATAGGGCTTGCATCAGGAATAGCCGTAGGTGCTGGTTTTGTAGCTTTCATTACTGTACTTGGCATCGTTCCGAGACTTATGCAGCTCAGCCATACAGAATCTAAAATCATCTATTATGAAATTGCTATAATACTGGGAGTTTTCTTTGGAATTTATCTCTCGTTTGGAGACCATTCCTTTACGTTTCCTGTTATTGGATTAATATTCTGGGGACTGCTCCACGGAGTGTTTGTTGGTATGCTTGCTGCTGCTCTAACTGAAGTATTAAATGTATTTCCTTTATTGTTTAAAAGAATTGGAATTGAAAATTATTTGTTTATATTGTTGATGGCTCTATCTCTAGGGAAAATTGCGGGGTCTCTGTTTCAATGGATCCTATTTGTAAGATGAAGGAGACGGTAATAATGTCAGGTTTTAATTCAAAGGAATATAAAAAGACAAGTCAAGGTTATCAACCCAAGCCTCCATATTTTATAAACGCTCTTAAAGCTTTTATTGTAGGAGGGCTAATTTGCGTCCTAGGTGAACTGCTCTCTGAAATGTACATTCATTGGTTTGGGTTTAAAGAAAAAGATGCAGGAGATCCAACCGTAGCCACATTAATTCTTTTAGCGGCATTAGCTACGGGATTTGGTGTGTATGACCGGTTAGGGCAATTCGCAGGAGCAGGGTCTGCTGTTCCTGTAACAGGGTTTGCGAATTCGATTACTTCCGCTGCCCTTGAACACAAAAGTGAAGGACTTGTTCTTGGAGTAGCAACTAACTTGTTTAAATTGGCTGGGTCAGTAATTGTGTTTGGCGTTGTGGCAGCTTATGTTCTTGGTGTCATCAGGTTTACCTGGCAGGCATTATTTTAAGGGGGGAGCATTATGACTAAAATTGGAAAACAGACGTGGGGCTATACAAAACCTGTATATATTCAATCAACAGGTACTGCTGTAGGACCACTTGAAGGACAGGGACCATTAAAAGATACATTTGATAAAGTTTACAACGAACTCCATTGTAATGAAGATAATTGGGAGCTGGCGGAAAGAAGATTAATGCTGGAGGCCGTCAACCAATCCTTACAAAAAGCTGGAGTGGATCAAAGGAATATAGACTTGTTCTTAGCAGGAGATTTACTAAATCAGAATGTTACAGGAAACTATGTTGCTCGTCATTTAGGCATTCCTCTTATTGGCATGTTTGGGGCGTGCTCCACTTCAATGGAAACACTCGCTACAGGAGCTGCTTTAATTTCCGGTGGATATGCAAAACAAGCTATTGCTGCTGTAAGTTCACATAATGCGACAGCAGAACGTCAGTTCAGGTATCCAACCGAGTATGGCGGGCAGAAACCGAATACAGCAACTTATACTGTCACAGGAAGCGGAGCTGCCTTACTATCTTCTAAACCCTCTGCTGTAAAAATAGAAGCGGCAACGATAGGTAAAGTGATGGATTACGGAATTACGGATCCATTTGATATGGGTTCAGCAATGGCACCGGCCGCCTGGGATACGATAAAAACCCATTTAGAAGATATGGGGAGAGTTCCCGGTGATTACGATGTCATTGCCACTGGCGACCTTTCAGCTGTAGGATCACCTATTGTAAGGGATATGCTAAAGGACGACGGTTATAATATTGCGGAAGTACACAAAGATTGCGGATTGCTGATTTATCATAGTGAGCAGCCAGTATTCAGCGGTGGCAGCGGATGTGCCTGTTCGGCCGTAGTTACTTATGGCAAACTTTTAAATGGATTAAAAGATGGTACTTACAAACGTATCCTCGTGGTAGCGACTGGAGCCCTTATGAGTCCAATGATGCTGCAGCAAAAAGAATCTATTCCTGGTATCGCTCACGCAGTCGTATTGGCGAAAGAGGAGGGATATGAATGACTTTTTTATGGGCCTTTTTAGTGGGTGGATCGATATGTGTCATTGGTCAACTTCTTCTTGATATCGCAAAACTGACACCAGCTCATGTCATGTCTTCTTTTGTAGTGGCAGGCGCCGTTCTTGATGCGTTTGATCTGTATGATAATTTAATTGAGTTTGCCGGTGCGGGAGCCACTGTACCGATTACAAGCTTTGGACACTCGCTTTTACATGGAGCGATGGAACAAGCTGATGAACATGGATTTATCGGAATAGCAATTGGAATTTTCGAGTTGACGTCAGCTGGTATTGCATCTGCTATATTATTTGGATTTATTGTAGCTGTTATTTTTAAACCTAAGGGGTAACTGGATAGAAAGGAGATCTCTTCATATGCCAGCTCAAAAAGATACGCCGATTGTTATGAAAATTGAACAAAACCGTTCCATTATGTATGAAAGGTTGGGCATTGGCAAATCCTTCGACGTTGGCTGCCGAACCTTAAACATTTTAGGTCATGAAGTAGACCTATATTATGTAAATGGTCTTTGTGAGTCTCCTGTTATTGTAAATCTTTTGAGGCAGTTATTTGAACTAAATGAAGGTACAAGAGATAAGAAGTCGGCTTTTAAGCATATTTATAATGATCTGGCACATCAGCAGGTAGAAGTTGAAGACAAAATTGAAAAGTGTGTAACCCAAGTCCTTTCTGGTCTAATTGCCATTTTTGTAGAAGGTGAAGCAGAAGCTATTATAGTTGATGTTCGGGCATACCCGGGTAGAACACCTGAAGAACCGGATACTGAAAAAGTCGTCCGAGGGTCTCGTGATGGATATACGGAGAATATTATAGAAAACACAGCCCTCACCCGAAGAAGAATAAGGGATGACCGATTAAGAAATGAGCTTATTCAAGTTGGGAAACGATCAAAAACAGATATTTGTATTTCTTATATCCAAGATGTGGCAGATCCTGGGTTAATTCAATTAATTAAAGATGAATTAAAGCAAATTAATATTGATGGGTTATCTATGGCAGATAAATCTATTGAGGAGTTTTTAGTTAAGCAAGGATATAATCCTTTCCCTTTAGTAAGATATACGGAAAGGCCGGACATTGCATCTGCTCACTTGTTAGAAGGGCACGTCATTATTATGGTGGATACTTCTCCTAGTATGATTATTACGCCAACTACTTACTTTCACCATGTCCAGCACGCCGAAGAGTATCGCCAGTCACCTGCGGTGGGTACTTTTATTAGATGGGTGAGGTTCTTTGGGTTATTTTCTTCTGTATTTCTCCTGCCTCTATGGATGTTGTTTGTTATCCAGCCTGATCTTTTGCCAGAATCTTTAGACTTTATTGGACCTAATGAAGAAAGTACGCTTCCCATCATCATACAATTACTCATCGCTGACTTAGGGATCGAGATGTTACGAATTGCTGCGATTCATACTCCTACACCTCTTTCTACAGCTATGGGTTTAATCGCTGCTGTTCTCATTGGTCAAATTGCAATTGATGTTGGCTTATTTGTACCGGAGGTTATTTTGTATGTAGCGGTAAGTGCTATTGGCTCTTATGCTACACCGAGTTATGAACTTTCCGTTTCCAACAAAATGTCTCGTCTTATTATTTTAGGATTAGCAGCGTTGTTCGGGTTGAGCGGCTTCGTTATAGGGTGTACATTGTATATCCTGCTATTAGCTCGAACGAATTCTCTTAATACGCCTTATCTATGGCCTTTCTTACCTTTTAATGCCAAAGCGTTTGGCCAAATATTAGTGAGAATGTCTGTTCCTTTAGGCAAAATTAGACCAAGTATTGTACATCCTCAAAATAATCATAGACAAAGATAATTGCCCGTTTTTTCAACATGTGATAAATTTAATATAATTTTAAATGTTCCTTTACTAAGAAGGAGCATTTTCTTTTGTGTTGGAAACTAATCATTTAAAATTTACGAAATACTAATATAATTTACATTTTGGAAAGGCGGAGCAACATGAGGCGTGAAATCAATGATCAAGGTAAGCTTCTTATTGGAGGGATCCCTGCTTCTGTGATTGCAAAAACTTATGGAACCCCTGTATATGTATATGACGTGGAAAGAATTCGGCAAAATGCAAGAGCATTTGTTCAAACATTTAAGAATCATAATATCCCTGCGCAAGTAGCCTATGCAAGTAAAGCCTTCTCATCTATTGCTATGTTAGAGGTAGCGGATCAAGAGGGTTTAAGTTTAGACGTAGTATCTGAAGGTGAATTACATACTGCCATACTTGCGGGCTTTCCAGTAGAGAAAATTCACATGCATGGGAATAATAAGAGCCTTGCAGAACTTCAAATGGCCGTAGAGTATAATATAGGCTGTATCGTGGTTGATAACTTTTATGAAATCGCACTGTTAACTGACGTATTAGCAGAAAAAGAAAAATCAATGGATGTACTCCTGCGCGTAACTCCTGGAATTGAAGCTCATACCCACGATTATATTCTAACTGGGCAAGAAGACTCCAAATTTGGTTTCGACTTATCTAGTGGTCAAGCTGAAAAGGCATTTCAACTATTAAACGCGAACGATCAAGTAACTGTGAAAGGCCTGCATTGTCATATAGGCTCACAAATATTTGAAACAAGCGGTTTTACTTTGGCTACACAAAAACTGTTTAATACAATGAAAGACTGGCGTGAGCGTTTTGACTATAATGCTGATGTTCTAAACCTTGGCGGCGGTTTTGGAATTCAATATACAGAAGAAGATGACCCTCTAGAGCTCGATCAATATGCTATTGCCTTAATAGATGAAGTGAAACTTCAATCTGAGAAGCTTAATTATCCGATGCCTGAAATCTGGATAGAACCAGGTAGAGCTATTGTAGGAGATGCAGGAGTTACTTTATACACGACGGGCTCCATTAAAGATATTCCGGGAGTAAGGACCTATGTATCTGTAGATGGCGGAATGACTGATAACATAAGACCAGCCCTATACCAAGCTAAATACGATGCCGTTCTAGCTGACAAAATGCACGAACGTGCTGAAATGGAATATGCTATTGCTGGTAAGTGCTGTGAATCGGGAGATATGCTATTATGGGATGTGAAGCTCCCTAAAGTTGAACCCCATGATTTAATGGCTGTATTTAGTACAGGTGCTTATGGGTATGCTATGGCTAATAATTATAATCGCTTCGGTAAAGCGGCAGTAGTGTTCGTTGAAAACGGAGAGCATCAACTTGTTGTGAGACGGGAAGACTTTGAGGAAATAACAAGACTAGACTTATCTTATACGAAGCAGGAGGAGAAAAATTATGAAACAAGCAACGATTGAATTTGAAAATGGTGAACAACTAAAAGTTGAACTTTACGATGAAGCAGCTCCTAACACAGTTGAAAACTTTGAAAAGCTTGCTAACAGCGAATTTTATGATGGGTTAACCTTTCACCGTGTTATTCCGGATTTTGTGATTCAGGGTGGAGATCCGAATGGAAACGGTACAGGAGGGCCTGGCTATACCATTAAGTGTGAAACCGAAGGAAACCCTCATAAACATGAACGGGGAACTCTCTCAATGGCTCATGCTGGAAAAGATACAGGAGGCAGTCAATTTTTTATCTGTCATTCACCACAGCCTCATTTAGACGGCAGACACACGGTTTTTGGAAAAGTGATCGAGGGTGTTGAAACCGTGGACCGTGTACGCCCGGGTGATGTGATGCAGCGAGTAAGGGTTAAAGAAGAGTAAATAAAAGTCTATATCGATTATTAACATGATAGAATCATTATTCTTTTTAGTGTTGGTTGCTGCCCCATTGACTTTAGTTATACATGAACTTGGTCATGTTTTAGCAGGAGCTCTATGTGGAGCTCGCTATGCGGTATTGACCGTTGGAACCGGACGTTCTATAATACGTATTAAATTCCAAAAATTGCACATAATTATAGGTAGTCTATTTTTTATTGGAGGCTACTCCATAAATGTAAAGGAACCTGATTTCACCAATTTACAGAAAGTCTTGATAAGCAGTGGGGGACCTTTAGCAAATGGTATCACCTTTGGTCTAGCGCTTATTATCCCTATTAATATTGAAATAGAAGTGATTCATTTATTTTTCTTGTTTAATCTTTATCTGGCCGTTGTAAACCTTATTCCTTTTCGGATTGGTGACCGTAAATCTGACGGTTATCTGATCTTGAAGAATTTAAACAAATATTGGGTTGAATCTTAACTAGTTTTACAGTATCCTATTGCCTAGGCTTGAATGAAGGATAGTGGGGGCTGGCGATGAAAAAGAGAAATTGGATCCTTTTTACGATATTATTCATTATGAGTTTTTCCTGGGGATTGTATTATTGGTTCGGTATAGTCATGTAATCACTAGCGTATGAATCGGTTCACAAAATTTTATTGAGCAATACGAGGGGTTATTATGTTAATTCGATTTAAAAAATCATTTGAAAAAATTGCAATGGGTCTTCTATCTTTTATGCCTGAGTGTAAAGATGTACGGAGGCTTCAAAACACTATACAGGAGTACGAACAGAATCCGAACTGGCACCTTTATTTATGGAAAGAGGAAGATATACTCGGAACTGTAGGTGTCCGTATAGAAGGTGAAGTAGCTTATGTACAGCATGTTTCTGTTAATCCTTCTCACCGTAATTTAGGGATAGGGAAGAAGATGATATTAGCTCTACAGGAGCAATTGGAAAAAGAATATCAGGTCCGACCAGATGAAACTACGGAAGCTTTTTGTGAAAAATGTGAAATGGAAAGCTCCTCATCAAAGGTATAAAAGGAGACGCCTAAACTAGGGCGTCTCCTTTTAAGTTCTATTCCATTTTTTGTGTCGGTGAATTAATTCCTCATGATTTAAATCACTAGGCTGGCCATATGGAACATTCCAATTCATGCATAACATTTGTACATTATTGAGTAATTCAGGGTCATTTATTGGCAGCATTACGCTTTTATAAGGTTTATTTCTTTCGATGTTATTTTTTATAGAAAAAGCCAACTTTTGAAATTCTTGGGCGTCTATCCCAAGTGAATAGATGCGTTCATAGTTAGAAGCAAGTTTTTCGATTGCCTTATTGATAAGAATAAAGGCTCCCTTTAAATTTCCTCTTCTATAATGATAGAGCGAAACAGCAAATTGAATAAATAAAACCCACACTGAATTTCGACAGCCCGCTTCCACCTCTTTCCAGTATTCCTCTAATACCTCGTGACATTCAAAGTAATCACGAGTTCCGTGAAAATGAGCGAGAAATTCAATGTAATACTTAGGGTACATTTTCCTACTCCCTTCTTAATTTGCGAGATCGTATTAACGGTTTGCCCAATTTCTGATACTATTATTGCAGTAAGCAAACTTCTGAAGACAAAGGACAGAATACTATGACAGATCGTTATCATGTTAAACTCGAAGGGTTCGAAGGCCCGCTCGACCTTTTACTTCATTTAATTAATCGATATGAAATTGATATATATGATATCCCAGTTTCAACTATAACAGAGCAATATATGAATTACATTCATGCGATGCAAGAATTAGAATTGAATGTTGCAAGCGAGTATCTGGTAATGGCAGCTACATTATTAGCAATCAAGAGCCAAATGCTGCTACCATCTCCATCGCTGAATGATGAGTTTGTAGATGAAGAAGTTGAGGACCCCCGGGAAGAATTAATTAATAGACTTATCGAGTATAAAAAATATAAAAAAGCAGCTGAAGATTTAAAGAATAAAGAGTTAGAAGAAAATCGAATATACACACGTCCTCAAATGGTTATTGAACATAACGAAGAAGATGAAGTACCAATTACCGAAGGAGAAGCCTCTGTTTTTGAAATGGTAGAAGCTGTTCAACGATTATTAAAAAATAGTAAGCAAAATACAACTAATGAAACAAAAATAAAACGGGATGAAGTGTCTATTCAATTAAGAATGGATGACATTCTTAAAAAAGTTGAGATTTCAAAAGAGGGCACTCGATTTTATGACTTGTTTGAAGAACATTCGAGGTCTCACGTAGTTGTATCATTTATCGCGATATTAGAGTTAATGAAAAGCAATGATATTGTTTGTACGCAATCTAATCATTTTGATGAATTAATGATCTTTCGTACGTTCGAAGAAAAGAACCCGAAAGATAAAGATGTTTAATAAAACTGGCGAAATATATTCAGTACTTAGGTTTTATGTTAGATCGATGGAGGAACATAATGAATAATAACGAAAGAAAAGCACTTATAGAAGGTCTGCTATTTGCTGTTGGTGAAGAAGGAATATCCAAAAATAAATTAATTCAAATAATAGATTGTACGTCTCGGACGCTTAATGAACTGCTCGCCTCTCTTTATAAAGACTATGAAAGTCCAGGACGTGGAATCAAAATGATGGAGTCAAATGGTACTCTTCATCTTACTACTAAACCAGAGCATGCAGCTTACTATGATCAATTGCTCAACACGAAAGGATCCACGAGACTTTCCCAAGCATCCCTTGAGGTATTAGCTATTATTGCGTACCGTCAGCCTATCACTAGGATTGAGATTGATGAACTTCGAGGAGTTAAAAGTGATCGTGCTGTACAGACACTTGTAAATCGAGGTTTAATTGAAGAAAGAGGGAGAAAAGAAGCGGTTGGCCGGCCTGTGTTATTTGGAACATCAACTGCTTTTCTTACCTATTTTGGCTTATCTTCAATTGAGGAGCTGCCACCAATAGAAGATTTTCGTGAAGATGAGAATGTAGAAGATGAAGCTGACTTGTTCTTTGAAAACTTCTCTGACGAAGAAAGCTAACGTTTTAACGGTGAAACTTAGAACGGAGGGAAAAGTATTTTAAAATTTATTAAGGTCTATGGTGAGTGCAGCAAGAATGATGTTTCTATATGTTCTTCTATTGTTTTTTACGAAGATAAAGGTAAGAAAGAATCATTTGAAGTAAGATATCCAGAAAGTACACAAGAAGAAATTACAAATCGATTTTCAATTCCTAAAGAAACCATTGTACCGATTGTTTCATTAGCTTGCCTTATTAAATATCCTGAATACAAACATCGACAAAGCATTTTATTAAAAAAAGAAGAAATCTTACTCGTATTTGAGGACCTTAACCTGCACGCCATTCAAAACCTATATCGGGACATCCAGGAGTTTGGAGAAGTCGAGCTTGAATCCACTTTAGCTTTTTTTAACCAATCTTAACCGATTGTTTATCTGCTTTTACCTTTCACTCAGAAGACTGCGAATATTGCTCGCAGTTTTTTTCGTTTTCATAAGCTTGTACTCTTTTGCATAAGGATAAGCAAGAGTAGAAGATTGGAGGAAGATCTCTTTTGAAAACGATCATTTATACGATACTCATCGTATTTATTTGCGTATGTATGATAAAACCGAAGCATGCCTATTCCTCACCTCGATTAGATGTTTCTGCAGAGCACGCTGTGCTTATGGATGCACAATCAGGCAGAGTATTATTTGAAAAAGATAGTTATACTCCTTCTTTAATTGCGAGTACTACAAAAATTCTGACAGCTATCATTGCTATCGAATCCGGTAAGATGGACGAAGAGGTAATTGTAAGTGAAAGTGCCATACGCACAGAGGGATCATCTATTTATTTAACAGAGGGCGAAAAAATAAAGCTTGAAGACTTGGTTTATGGGTTAATGCTGCGTTCGGGAAATGATTCTGCAGTAGCTATAGCGGAACATGTGGGAGGAAGTATTGAAGGATTTACTTATCTAATGAATGAAAAAGCAGCTTGGCTTGGCATGGAATCATCTAATTTTGAAAATCCACATGGACTGGATGGGGAGAATCATGTCTCAAGCGCCTATGACCTGGGCCTTTTAATGGCGTACTCTATGAAAAATGATACATTTAGAGAGGTAACAGGAAGTACTTCTTACAAATCTGAAAATCGTACATATTCCTGGCAGAATAAAAACAAGTTACTAACCATGTTGTACGACCACACGACAGGTGGTAAAACAGGATTTACAAAAAGAGCGGGAAGAACCCTGGTAAGCAGTGCTGAAAAGGATGGAATGGAATTAATAGCTGTAACGTTAAATGCACCAAGCGATTGGAACGATCATGAGCGGATGTATGAGTGGGGATTTGAAAATTTTGAAACCTATAAGTTACAGGAAGAAGGCTATACTAAGGTACATGGCAAACGCAGTTATCTTCCAAAGGATATTCATCTTCCATTAACGCAGCAAGAAAAAAATCAAATCACAGCCGTTTATGAACCTAATACACTTGATGATTCGTATGAAGGCGTTAGAGCCTATCGATTAAATGATCAATTAGTGGCTGAATCGTTTGTGCTGTCTAAACGTCCCGTACAACCTTGGCTGCCTAGCAGTTTATCATTTTTCAGACGAATGTTGGGGGTGGAGCCATGGTCAACTTAATCTGGGTGATTTTGGCAGGCAGCGGTATTATTTATGCTGGATTTAATGGAACCATGAACGAAGTAAATAAAGCTATTTTTGAAGCTGTTGATGAAAGCGTCATGATTGCTCTTAGTTTATTAGGGGTACTTGTTTTTTGGCTTGGATTAATGAAAATAGCTGAGGAGGCAGGTCTATTAAAAGGGTTGGCAAAGCTATTTAAACCGATTGTCAAAAAAATTTTCCCAGAAGTTCCTTCAAATGACCCTGCTATTGGATATATATTATCAAATATGACGGCTAACATGTTTGGCTTAGGAAATGCTGCAACACCCATGGGGCTTAAAGCGATGAAGGAACTCAAACGGCTCTCGGGCAATAATGAAGCGAGCAGGTCCATGATCACATTATTAGCCATTAATACGTCATCATTAACGATTGTGCCAACTACTGTGATCGCCATTCGTATGAAGTATGACTCTATTGATCCTACTAGTATTATTGGAGCAACTGTTCTTGCTACTGCAATATCTACTTTTGCTGCGCTTTTAATTGACCGCTTCTTTTATTATCGACGCCAAAGGTTAGGGCGAATATGATGAGTGTCTGGCTAATCCCCGCGATTATACTCATTATATTAGTCACAGCTACCATTAAACGCGTGCCGGCATATGAAGTGTTTGTAGAAGGAAGTAAGGAAGGTGTACAGCTTGCTGTCTCCCTCTTACCGTTTTTATTAGGAATGATGGTTTCTATTGCTATTTTTCAAGCTTCTGGTGCTATGGATGCTTTGCTCAGCATATTTAAACCTTTAATGACGATGCTTGGTGTTCCAGAACAAGTTTTACCTTTAGCGATGATACGCCCCATCTCTGGAACAGCTGCTTTAAGTATGACCACGGAACTCATCCGCACGTTTGGACCTGATTCACTGATTGGGCAAATGGCGTCTGTAATGCAGGGAAGCACAGATACGACACTTTATATCATTACAGTATACTTTGGAGCGGTAGGAATTCGAAAAATGGGGGACGCTTTAAAGGTTGGACTTCTAGCCGACTTGGTTGGTATAATAGCCTCTATAGTAATTGTTATTATTTTATTTAGCTAATCGAATAATATCTTTGTGCAATTTGTGTTAAAGTATGTATAATAGTGACGAGATTAAGCCGCGCTGGACTTTCCTAGCGTGGCTTCCTGATGTTTACGATAAAAAGAATTAGGAGGACTTTCCTATGTCCAAATTGGAACGTCTGCAAAAAGTGATGGCCCATGCAGGGGTCGCATCACGGAGAAAAGCAGAAGAAATGATTAAACAAGGCAAAGTAAAAGTAAATGGTGATGTAGTCAAGGAATTAGGCACTAAAGTTAGTCCGAACGATGATGTGGAAGTTGAAGGAGTTCCTTTAGTAAAAGAAGTCCCTGTCTACTATTTACTTTATAAACCCAGAGGCGTTATTTCAAGTGTAAAAGACGATAAAGGGCGTAAAGTAGTAACCGATTACTTACCGGAAGTAGAAGAAAGAATTTTTCCTATCGGGCGTTTGGATTATGATACCTCAGGTGTTCTTCTCCTCACAAATGATGGAGAGTTTGCAAATTTGCTGATGCACCCCAGTCATGAAATTGACAAAGTTTATATAGCTAAGACTAAAGGGATTCCATCTGCAGACGAGTTAAAAAATTTAAAAAAGGGCTTAACCATTGATGGGGAATATATGAAGGCTGTGCATTCGAAAATAATGTCAACTGACTCCAAAAAGAATACGGCAATTGTAAAACTTATTCTGCATGAAGGAAAAAACCGTCAAGTACGTAAAATGTTTGACGCGTTAGGGTATCCTGTAGATAAACTGAAGAGAGAACGCTTTGGAAGTATTTCTTTACACGGCATGAACGCAGGTGATTGTCGACCATTAAAACCTCATGAAGTAAAACAATTACGTCAAGCAGCTGAAGAAAATGTTAAATAATTTTCAAAATTTCCATAGCTCATCAATGATATAATGGTCTGGGAGTGAAAGCTATGAAGGGAAGCACATTAAAAAAGAAAAAGAAACGGCTTGTTTTTCGCTCAGTCATGCTGGCTGTCATGGTTGGACTTATTGTATTTGCGCTTATATCTAACAACAACAGCGATAAAAGCGTGGTGGCTGAAGGTGAAGAGCCGCCGGATTTCAAGCTGAAGAAATTTGGAACCGAAGAAACGGTATCTTTAAGTGATTATGAAGGGCAAGGTGTCATGATTAATTTTTGGGCGACGTATTGTGAGCCGTGTAAAGATGAGATGCCATACATGGAAGAACTGTACGAGGACTACAAGAAACAAGGTGTAGAAATACTGGCGATTAATCTCGACTCCACAGACCTTGTTGTGCAACGATTTCTTGATCGGTATGGACTGAGTTTTCCTATTTTACACGATAAAGATGGGCAGGTAATGGATGAATATAATGTGGGGCAATTGCCTTCTACATTATTTATTAACCCTGAAGGGGAAGTAGAAGAACAGGTAGTCGGTCCTTTAACCTTAGACAGACTCGAAGGCTATCTGAATGAAATTACACCAGAGAGTTAAGTTCGGATCAAATTGTGAGGTTTTAATATGAAGAAGATTACATGTGAATGCGGACATGTGAACCCTGAGGGAACGGTGCTATGTGAGTCGTGCGGGAAACCCGTTGAAGACAACCAGCATCTAAATGGGAACGAGAACCAGCAGCTGCTAAACATGAGATATGATGGGAGTGCCAGGCGTTCACAAACGTATAATCGAACGTTTGTTGATAAAGTATGGAACTTTTTTTCCTCAGTTAAAGTCGGTGTATGGTTGATTGTAATAACGTTAATTGCATCTGCAGTGGGCACCATTTTCCCCCAGGAGATGTATATTCCTCCAGGTTCAAATGCTGCCACACACTATCGAGATCAATATGGTTTGGCAGGTCAAATTTATTATCAATTAGGGTTTCATAATTTATATACCTCTTGGTGGTATATGATACTGCTCGCATTGATCGGCATCTCGATTGTTATTGCCAGTTTAGACCGATTTATTCCACTTTATAAAACGTTAAGAACTCAAAAGCCTGAACGCCATGACTTGTTCTTAAAAAAACAGCGGATCTTTGGGAAATCAGAAACAACTGAAGTGGATATAGAGTTACTTAAACAAAATTTGAAGAAACATCGATTTAAAGTAAGTGAAGATAATGGTAATTTGTTAGCCGAAAAGAATCGATTTTCAAGATGGGGGCCCTATGTCAACCATATAGGGTTGATTATCTTTTTGCTTGGTACTTTACTTAGATTTGTTCCCGCTCTATATACCGATGATTTCATCTGGGTGAGAGAGGGAGAAACAAAAGTTATTAATGGGACAGATGGTCAGTATTACATTAAAAATGAAGAGTTCATATTAGAAAACTATGATGAAAATGATGAACGTTTCCAAGAAGCAATTCAGAGAAACGGCCAGCCTGTACCTAAGACATATCAAACAAATGCGACGATTTATGAAAGAACGGATGACATTGTGGTAGGAACCGACCCCGAATTGAAAGAAATTCAGCAAGATCAAGCGAGAGTGAATCATCCTATAAAGTTTGAGAACTACACGCTTTATCAAGCCAGTTATCAACAAAATGAATTTAAAGATATGACCTTCAAATTACATGATATGAATGACGAGGATACCACATATGGGGAATTTACAGTGGATTTAAGCGATCCTCAGTCTGAATATGAGTTAGACGATGGATATAGAGTTGTGCTCGATTCTTATTTTCCTGAATATGAGTTAGATGATGGTGAGCCTGTGTCAAAATCTAAGTTTCCTAAAAACCCGGCGTTTGTGTTTAATGTTTATCCGCCTGGAGAATCAGAGCCTGAAGTAAGTTTTGCTGGAATTGGAGCAAATGTTGATGGATCTGGAGAAAATGAGCATAAAGTTGGTTTAGTAGACTTTGAGGTAAGAGATGTTACAGGACTAACCGTAAGAAAAGATTATACTCTTCCATTTATCGCTTTAGGAGGGGCTATATTCATGATTGGTGTTATTCAAGGCATGTATTGGAACCACCGCAGGATTTGGATAAAACCTAAAGGAAATGGAGTTTGGATTGCTGGTCATACGAACAAAAACTGGGTAGCCCTAAAGAGGGAGATAGACAAGGTGATCGAAGATACTGGAGTCAATTCTCCAACCGATCAACAAGAACTAAAAGGTTAGCCTGTATGATACAAATAAGGAGGAAAGGCCATGGGTGATTTAAGTTCCATTAGCAGTAACTTGCTTTATGCTGCTTTTTTTATCTATTTGATTGCTACATTTTTCTTTGCGGGCACTATTCGAGATAAAAAAAATACAGAAACTGGTTTAGTAGGTAAAGTTGCAATAACTATTACGATTATTGGTTTTTTAACACAATTGGGTTATTTTTTCACAAGATGGGGTGCCGCGGGACACGCCCCTGTTAGTAATCTGTTTGAATTTATTACGTTCTTTGGGATGATGCTCGTTTTTGCGTTTATCGTTATGTATTTCATCTATAAGATTAATATATTAGGTGTTATTGCTTTACCTATTGCTCTTATAGTTATAGCGTTTGCCAGTATGTTTCCTACTGAGATTTCGCCGCTGGTGCCATCTTTACAGTCACACTGGTTATATATTCACGTAACGACGGCTGCTCTAGGACAGGCTATTTTATCAATCAGCTTTGTTGCTGGATTAATCTTCTTGATACGTCAAGTAGACCAGACGAAGAAGACAAAACAAACGTTTTGGCTTGAGTTTGTCATTTACATGGTAGCAACTACGCTTGCTTTTATTGTTTTATCTTCGGTTTTCAGCGCATTGAACTATGAAGCATCATTTGAAGCACCAATAGAAGGTCAAACAGTAGAAGTCACTTATGAAATGCCTGCTATTGCAGGGCCTTATGATGGAGAATTACTTACAGAGGATGCAATGAATCCGTTGTTTTTATCACCTGAATGGATGCGTGGTGTAGATGCTTCTATTAAATTTAATACAATGATTTGGTCGCTGTTAGGTGGATTAGTTATCTACGGTCTACTGCGCTTGCTGTTTAGAAGACGTATTGGCTCAGTACTACAGCCGCTATTGAAAAAAGCTAACCCTGAGATTATTGATGAAGTTGGTTATCGAGCTGTAGCCATCGGTTTCCCTGTCTTTACTTTAGGAGCTCTTATCTTTGCAATGATTTGGGCTCAGGAAGCATGGGACCGCTTTTGGGGCTGGGACCCTAAAGAGGTATGGGCATTGATAACATTCTTCTTCTATGCCGCTTATTTACATTTACGCCTTTCAAGGGGCTGGCAAGGAACGAAATCTGCGTGGTTAGCCGTTGGAGGTTTCGCGATTATTATGTTCAACCTGCTCGCGGTTAATTTAATTATTTCGGGTTTACATTCTTATGCATAATAGTTATGTGGCAGGTAGGATTTGTTTATCCCACCTGCCATTTATTATAATAAGGAAGAAGAAGTTTATTTGAGGGGGCTAACAGATGGATAAGGAAGCCAGAATTTTAGTCGTAGATGATGAGGATCGTATTCGCCGGCTGATAAAGATGTACTTAGAAAGAGAAAACTATGTAATTGATGAAGCTGAGGATGGTCATGAAGCCCTTAGTAAAGCACTTAACGAGGACTATGATGTCATATTATTAGATATTATGATGCCAGGGAAAGACGGGGTGGAAGTATGTAAAGAGCTGCGTGAAAAGAAAGCTACTCCTGTAATTATGCTGACTGCTAAAGGCGAAGAAGCTAATCGTGTACAAGGATTTGAAGTGGGCACAGATGATTACATTGTAAAGCCTTTTAGTCCGCGGGAAGTCGTATTACGCGTGAAAGCGCTTTTGCGCAGGGCTTCTTCAACGAAGTTTCTTGAAACGGATACAGCTGCAAGAAATGTACTGGTTTTTCCACATATGACGATTGATAATGATGCCCACCGAGTAACGGCAGAAGGGACGGAAGTTTCCCTAACCCCTAAAGAATACGAATTATTGAATTATATGGCACAGTCACCTGATAAAGTATTTGATCGTGAACAATTGTTAAAAGAAGTATGGCAGTATGAATTTTTTGGTGACTTACGTACAGTCGACACACACGTCAAAAGGTTAAGAGAAAAATTAAGCAAAGTGTCCTCTAAAGCGGCAGGTATGATCGTAACTGTGTGGGGGGTAGGTTACAAATTCGAGGTTAGTGGGGACTAATGTTTTGGCGAAGTGTTGTAGGCAAGCTCTGGTTCACTATTTTACTTCTTGTATGCTTTGTCTTGTTTATACTAACCGTCCTTTTACTAGAGTTCTTTGAAAATTATCATGTGCTGGAGGCTGAAAAGGAGCTTCTACAAGATGCAGCTAAAGTTTCGGATGTGGTCTCTGAATACGAGGAAGAACAATTAATTCTCTCAATGACAGATTTAATTAAGGACCCGTCTAGTGAGATAGTTATTACGAATGGGGAAGAAGATTTAATGACTTCAACCTCAAATGATTCTGCTTTACCTCAACTAGATTATAATTGGTTTATGGATGATGCAGAATTAGCTACTGTAGTGAGGGATCGTGAAGAAGTAATGAAAGTGGCTGATGTAGGCAGTTCGGAAATGGGATTATTAGTCGTTGGCACCCCCCTTAATGAGGAAGAAGGGGCTGTTTTTGTATATCAGTCTTTAAATACAATTGAAGAAACTTCCGAGCAAACGACTAAAATCATCTTTTTGGGAGCTGGGATTGCAATTATTTTAACAACGATCTTTGCCTTTTTTCTGTCAACGAGGATTACCTCTCCTTTAATCAAAATGCGAAAAGGGGCTCTTGAATTAACAAAAGGAGAGTTTAATACAAAAATACCGATTCGTACTCATGATGAAATTGGTGAATTGGCCATGGCTTTTAATCGAATGGGAAGACAGTTGAAATTCCATATTGATGCACTGAATCATGAGAAGGAACAGCTTTCGGGCATTCTGCGTTCAATGGCAGATGGTGTACTCACTATGAATCGACAAGGAGATATTCTCGTCTCTAATCCTCCAGCTGATCAATATTTAGATGCTTGGTCATTTGAAAATGAAGAGCAATTAATAGAAGATGAATCATCTAGAAAAGCTTTGCCTTCTCCGATGAGGAAACTCTTTGAGAAGGTAATTGAATTAGAACATGAGCAGATGACAGAGGTAATGCTACAGGGGCGCTCCTGGGTAATTATTATGACTCCCCTTTATGATCAAAATCATATTAGAGGAGCTGTAGCTGTTCTTCGTGATATGACAGAAGAACGAAGGTTAGATAAATTAAGAAAAGACTTTATTGCCAATGTTTCTCATGAGCTGCGAACTCCAATTTCTATGCTCCAAGGATATAGTGAAGCAATCGTAGATGATATTGCTGAATCAAGAGAAGATAAAAATGAACTGGCTGCTATTATTCACGATGAATCGCTCAGAATAGGCAGGTTAGTTAATGAATTGTTAGATCTGGCCAGGATGGAAGCCGGTCACATCTCCTTGCGTGTAGAAGAAATAGAAGTTGAACCTTTTGTTGAAAAGGTTTTACGCAAATTTAAAGGGTTAGCTGATGAGAAACAAGTAAAGCTTGAGCATCATATATCAGTAAATGAACCCTTTATACGAATTGATGCTGACCGTATCGAGCAAGTATTAACGAATTTGATAGATAATGCGATTCGACATACAAGCGTAAAGGGCTACGTGTCAGTGGATGTGAAAACAGACAAGGAATTATTTATACAAGTGACTGACTCAGGATATGGAATTCCTGATGAAGACTTACCATTTATATTTGAGCGATTTTATAAAGCGGATAAATCCCGAAAGAGAGAATCCTCGCAAAAGGGTACAGGGCTGGGGCTGGCCATTGCCAAAAATATTGTGGAAGCTCATAAAGGTAATATTCAAGTTCATAGTAAAATAAATGAAGGAACAACATTTACTGTGCAAATTCCTAATGAAAAGGATGATTCAGAAAATTAGATTGCTATTCTCGACAGGTTCATGTAATCTAGATAAAGAACTTCATAGCATGATGTTGGTGCCTGAACTAGGCTGAAAAGGGAATCTGGTGTAATTCCAGAGCTGTCCTCGCAACTGTAAGTGTAGACGAACGGAAATAACCACTGTAACTTTATTATGGGAAGGTTTCTTAGTAGAAAGACACACAAGTCAGTAGACCTGCCAAGATCACTCGTTTCAAGGCTTCGGGGATTGAGCGTTTGAGGCAGCCATAAGGTATGAATTTATGATTTATTCCACTTGGTTTGTCTTTAGCCTGCCCTTTGTCGAAAAGGGCAGGCTTTTTAGCGTTGTACATATCTATAAAAGCGTTGAAACAGTAATTATAGAAAGGAAGATCAACAATGGGAAAAAGTATTCAAGCATTATTGTTTTCACTCGTAGCTGCTGCTTTTTTAGTAGGATGTCAGGCAGAAGAAGAGACGAGTAACGAGCCTTCAGAGGAAGCGAATCAGCAGGAAGAAGTTACTATTGAAGTGGAAGTTTCAGAAGATGAAGGGGAAGAGGTAATTTCTACAGAAGAACATTCGGTGGAAGAAGGCACAATTCTAATGGATGTTATGGAAGATAATTATGAAATTGAGCAAGAAGAAGGTTTTATTAATAGTATTGAAGGTATAAGTGCTGAAGATGGAGAACAAAAAGCATGGATGTATACGATAAACGGGGAAGAAGCTTCAGTAGGAGCTAATGAATATGAAGTGGAAGAAGGAGACGAAATTAACTTCGATTTTCAATCATGGGAATGATGTAAATGAAGACTTATAAAATTACGTTAATCGCAATGCTGGCTGCGCTAGCAGTCGCTGGAAGAATAGCAATGGGTCATTTACCCAATATTCAGCCCGTTACAGCTATTGTTATATTGACGGGATTTTGGCTAGGTCCTTTTGCGGCTGTTATTATGGCATTTTTAACCACTTTTTTATCGAATATTATCTTAGGGATGGGAATATGGTCGATTTGGCAAGTCGTTTCATGGTCTGTTATAGGAATGATTGCCGGGTTGCTAGGTAAGTATTGGTCTACCATTCCATTATGGTGCTTAGCCGTATACGGTTTTTTTAGCGGAATCTTTTTTGGTTTTATGATATCAGTGACAATGTACACGGCAGGCCAGCCATTCTGGGGATATTATTTAGCTGGTCTTCCTATGGATGTTAATCACGCGATTGCTAATACCGTATTCATTGCCCTATTATCACCTGTTCTAGGTACCTTATTTAACCGGTATCAAAAAAGAAATCTTTCGCAGAAGGCTGCCCATTAGAGGCGGCCTTTTTTATGATCCATAGAATAATAGAAGCGTATCTGATAAAATAAAAGGAGTTAAGAAGGAGAAGGTAAGAATGGATCGCTGCGAGATAAGAAAAATAGTTTCGCTCAAACTAAAACTTGTACGGGTTGAGGCAGGCTTTACCCAAAGCTCTATGTCCCAAATGATCGGACTGTCGAAAAAAACGCTTGTTCAAATTGAAAAAGGTCGACTAGTAGCAGGTTGGTCTACAGCTGTCACGGTATGTGCTTTGTTCTCTGAGAGCCGGATATTAAGAACGGCTCTGGAAGATTCACCTATAAAGGTCATAAAAAGACTGGGCTTTAATGAGTGGGAGCAGTAAAAAAACCCCTCTCTAAAGAAAGGGACTTTTTCGTTCACTCAAATCTCAGCGGATCTCCGTTAAAGGGCTTCTCTTCAATCTTGATTGAGTCTGTTGGACAACCTTCGTAAGCATCTTCCATGTCATCCTCCAAATACTCTGGAACTTCTTCCAAGCCTTTATTTTCATCTAGAACGACATAGGCTAACCCTTCATCGTCATAGTCAAATATATCTGGAGCGGCTGCACCACAGGCCCCGCATGCAATACAAGTGTCTTGATCTACTATCGTATATTTAGCCAAATTCATGAACCTCCTTTATGTTTTACCTCATGAAGATTGACTTAGAGGATCAATGCCATAGGTTTATTGTAAATTGGTAAACGAGACATTTCAATACCTAAGGAAAAGAGGACGTTACATGTTTGAAGCAATCTTGTTGAAATGTATTCTTTCGTTAAGAGGAGAGCGTTCTATTTCAGGTGTCTATCATTTGATTCAAGGGAAGCGCTCTTCACAAACATTACAAGATGCTAGAATCTATGAATTAGACCGCTTATTTGGTGTATACCCCCAACTGAATAAAGAACAAGTAAATAATGTAATGGAGCAGATGGTTAATAAGGGATGGATAGAAGTAAACGAAGAAGGTATGCCAGTAATAAAAGATGCGGGCGTGAATCACTTATCTTCTTCTATTATTAATAAGAACCACTATTTTAACGGTATGGTGTATCATCGCCACGTAACTATATTCGAAAAAAGGTTACGGTTGCTTATTCAAACCGTCACTTGTACTAAAATAAACAACTTATCCTTTCTTCCTATTGAAGAAGATTCAGCCATACAGCAATGGGTGAAAATAAAATATAGAGAGAATCGTCTTAACGATTTAGCAAATTCTCTTTTTGAAGAAATAAACGCATTACTACTTACTGTCCATGATAAAGAAGCTGAACTGTTTACAGCTCGGTTAACGGGCGGCAATTTGACAGGAAGAACGAGAGAGCAGCTAGCTTTACAATATCAAATGATTAAAGAAAATGTTGATTTAAATATTCGGCATACATGGTTTTATATCTTTCAGAAGGTCATAAAACATCCTGGCTCGTATCCTGCTCTTTTTTTAGGTATGGAAGGGTTACAGACGAGTGAGCTCATCACTGACTCGGCTAAACAAACCTATGAATGGCTCAGACGAGGTTTTGAGCTTGAAGAAATTTGTAAAAAGCGAAGATTGAAATTGAGCACCATACAGGATCACGTGGTAGAAGCCGCATTAGTGATGCCGGCGTTTGATATCACACCTTTTATAACGATTGAGGATCAACAAACTATTGGCCGGATGCAAGATGAATTAAAAACCAATAAACTAAAAAACTTATATGAATCATTGAATAAAAAATATAGTTATTTCGAACTGAGATTAGTACTTGCCAGAACAAATTATGCACAAAAGGAGAAGAATACTCATGGGCAGCCATCGACTTCTTGATTATTTAAAACAGCATTTTGGGTATTCGAGTTTTAGAGAAGGACAACAGGAGATTATTGAAGATGTACTAGAGGGAAAAGATGTATTAGGAATTCTTCCCACTGGTGTCGGTAAATCACTTTGTTTTCAGTTACCTTCTTTACTGCAGAAAGGTACCACTATTGTAGTGTCGCCGTTGATTTCTTTAATGGTTGATCAAGTTAAACAATTAAAAGCTAAAGGTTTTAAATCTGTAGTTGCTCTTAATAGCTTTATGGAGCTAAAAGAAAGAAAGGCAGTTTTCCAATCTTTACATAACTATCGTCTCATTTACTTGTCTCCGGAAATGCTGCAAAATCGTACAATTATTCATGAATTAAAAAAACTATATGTCGAATTGTTTGTTATTGATGAAGCACACTGTATTTCCCAATGGGGACATGAATTCAGGACAGATTACTTGAAGTTAAGCCAAGTGGTAAAAGAATTTGGAGATCCTACTATTCTTGCGCTAAGTGCAACTGCTACGCCGGAAGTACAGGAAGATATTAAATGTCAGCTGAAAAAGCTTGACATGGTTTCTCATATTTATAGAATGGACAAATCAAATATGAGTTTTGCGGTGGAGGATGTTCTTTGGCACCAAGAGAAAGTGGAAAGAATTAAGTCAATTGTCTCAAACAAACCCGCTCCGACTATGATTTATTTTTCTAGCCGTAAAGCAGCTGAACAGGTTGCAGCAGAATTGACTCTTTCGCTCGATCAACGAATTGCTTTTTATCATGGCGGGATGGAAACCATGGATCGATTGCTTGTCCAACAACAATTTATGAAAGATGAACTTGATGTTATTTGCTGCACAAGTGCTTTTGGCATGGGGGTAAACAAACCCAATATTCGCAGAGTCATTCACTATCATTTTCCAACTCAAATTGAGTCATTTATTCAAGAAATCGGTCGAGCTGGAAGAGACGGAAAACCATGTGCAAGTCTAGTACTGCACACCCCTAATGATCAGGTGCTTCCTCAGAGGCTTTTAGAGAAGGAACTGCCACAAGAGGAGGACGTAGAGCGCTTATTGCGCTGGCTTGCACATAAAAACGAATTGCTCATAGATGAAGAGATGACTGAAATTTTACAACTGGCAGAGTCGCAATGGAATTTTCTGAAATATCATTTGGAATACCATCATGTAGTAAGTAATCGAATGATTCAACGCCATCCAGATTTAATAGGATTACGCGCTAAGATAAGCAAGCGCTTAAAAGAACGATGGCTCTATAAAAATAATAAATATAAACAGATGGTCAACTGGATTCATTGTAGTGGTTGTCGACGAAAGCAGTTGTACGCTCCTTTTCAAAATGAAATATCAAGACCTATTGTGACGTGCTGTGATTACTGTGGTTTTTCTATAGATGATCTCGAAATATATGAAGAGCGTGTAAGCTCAGTGGATACAATTGAAAATTGGCAAGACAGGCTTAGAGCATTATTTCTTCAGGAGACTACCAATGACGAAACGTAGTCAAAGTGATTTTATAAACCAGCTCTCTACTCGTCAAATTACCAAACACTTAATCATTACTCAGATCATTTTATTACTTGTTGCTGTCCTGGCGAGTTTAATATTGTTTCAAGCTCCGCTCAAAACATGGCTTTCTCTTATTTCTATACAAATAACGGAGGTTATATTGTTAGGAGCGCTTCCAGCTGCTTTAATTTTATCTATTGACTTCACACTAATGAGATTTCTTCCTGAACGTTTTTACGATGATGGCGGAATTAACCAAAAAGTATTTCAAAATCACAGCATACTAAACATTTTTTGGTTAACACTGCTTATTGCGGTTTGTGAAGAAGCTTTATTTAGAGGTGTCATCCAGACATCATTTGGCTATTTCACAGCAAGCACTTTATTTGCACTCATACATTTCAGGTATTTGAAAAAATTGGTTTTATTAATTTCTGTTTTATTTGTTAGTTATTTTCTTGGTTACATGTATGAAATTACAGGGAACTTACTCGTGACCATCACGGCTCATTTTCTCATCGACTTTATTTTAGGCGTGTGGATTTCGTTGCGAAATGGGGGGAGAAACAGTGAGTGACAAAATTGATACGACTGAACATGGTGAAAAAGTAGAAACAGTTTTAGACTTACCTTCTCGATCTGAGACACATAGAAAGGAGAAAGCTAGTGCAAGATGGAGGTTTAGTCTATTATGGTTTAAGAGCTTACTGGGTATCTTTATAATCTTAATATTACTGATTCTTACTCATCCTTATTGGAGCAGCTGGGTAGACAAATATAAACTAAAGAATGAGGATCCCGTTTCTTACATTGAGGAGATATCTATAAAATAAAACAGCTCCCAATTAGGGAGCATAAATTAAATATCATATCAGTTCAAAAAACCGCTAGAATCCTGTGGGAATGTGGAATAAGTTTTCTTAAGGCTTGTTATTAGAAAATATGCTTGCGGTTTTGTTCTTGTTTTAATATCTCCACTGCTTCTCTAAAACGTTGGGAATGTACAATTTCCCTCTCTCTTAAAAATTTCAAACTGTCATTTAAGCATGGATCATCTGACATATTGATGATCCATTGATAGGTTGCTCTTGCTTTTTCTTCAGCAGCGATATCTTCGTATAAATCAGCAATAGGATCTCCTTTGGCTTGAATATAGGTTGCCGTCCAGGGATTACCTGCCGCATCGTGATAAAATAAAGCATGATCATGGTTGGCGTAATGAGCTCCTAAACCTGCTTCTTTGAGTTGCTCCGGTGTAGCGTCTTTCGTTAACTTATAAACCATGGCAGCAATCATCTCGAGGTGGGCAAATTCTTCTGTACCGATATCGGTAAGCAGCCCGATCACTTTATCTGGTATTGAATATCTTTGGTTTAAGTATCGAAGGGCTGCAGATAATTCACCATCTGCACCACCGTATTGTTCAATGAGATACTTGGCTAATCGCGGATTACACTCACTTACCTTTACCGGATATTGTAACTTTTTTTCGTAATACCACATAAGGATCCTCCTTTTTAATATTTACATCTGCCAGGGCCAAGGGGGCTCGTTCCAGCTCCATGGATAGGAGGAAAAACTTCCTCCGAACTGCCTCAACGGTCCGAATTGCTGTTCATACTGTGACTTTAATTGTTTACTTTGTGCTGCTAACTGGTTAAACTGTTGTATGGCGTTATAATCTTGTGGATGTGTATCCAAATATAAAGTGAGTTCGACTAACGCGAAATCTACTTGTTGGATTTGTTCCATTTGTTTCATTTGCTCTCGACTCGGCTTCACTTGCTTTCACCTCGAATCGGCGTCGGGTACGGATCAAATAAAACCGGCCACAAAGTTCCTTTAAATAGTGCTTCCTTCAAAGGAAACTGAGGAAGACCAGTAGGCTGAAAACCTAAATATAAATTCGGAGGCGTTTGATAATACTTCCATTCGATCGGCGGGCAAGGATCAGCTGTGCTAGCATACGGATGATACCATTTTATAGGGGTATACATATCCATCACCTTTCTTAACAGTCATACCTTCACCATATGATGTAAAAACTTGTCCTATTCGGTTTAAGACTTAATTCAAGGACACGGTTGAATTGGTGTTATACGAAGAATATACAAACTTTACACAATGATAAAACAAACACTATAATTAATGTAAAACCTTCTAGTGGAGGGAAGATAATGCCAACACCAAAAGCGAAATATAATATTAAAGCAGTTTCCAATATGCTGGGCATTCAAGCGGGCACACTGAGAGCTTGGGAACGTAGATACCAAATTATCCGGCCTGCACGAAACAACGCTGGTCATCGCTTATATACTGACGATCATATTCAAACATTAAAATGGCTTATAGATAAAGTTAATAAAGGGTTTACGATATCTCAAGCGGTCTCCTTGTTGGAAAACAGTGAAAGCCTTTCTGAGCCTCCACGAATTCAAGAAGAAAAGAATCATTTATCTGCCACTGGAGATCACCTGCTTCAAAGTTTGTTATCTTTCGATGAACGTGCTGCCCAATTAAAGCTTGACGAAGCTTTTAGTTTATTTACTCCTGAAACGGTAGCCATTGATATGATAGGGCCTTTATTAGTCAAAATAGGGGATATGTGGGAAAATAATGAAATCACGAGTGCACATGAACACTTTGCCAGCAACTTTTTGCGTTCTCGCATGGGGATGCTGCTGTTAGCTGTGCCTATCGAAGGTATTCAACCAAAAGCTTTACTTTTGTGCGGTCCAAACGAACGTCACGAGTTAGGGTTGCTAATTTTTGCCTTGTTTTTAAAGCGGAGGGGATATGAAGTTGTATACCTGGGACAAAGCATTGCCGGAGGAGATATTGAGGTAGTAATTGATGAAGTTGAACCTGCCTTTGTGTTCATGTCCTGTACAATGAAAAAAAATATAGCTATGGCCATCAGACTGGTTGAAGATTTAGACGAGAAGTACGCAGATTTAAGAATCGGACTAGGTGGATATGCTTATGAAACTTTGCCAGAATTAGATAGAAAAAGGCTTCAGCCCTATATTGTCGGGAGTACTAAGGACGAATGGGAAAGCTGGCTTCAGAGAAGTCTATAGTAAATTAAGAAATGATTGCCCCTCAGTGAAATCGCGGATATAATTCTAAAATAAGTGCCATATTTAGAGCGGTCATCATAAGATATAGATAACAGATATCCTTAATAAAAAGGGGGCGTATACATGCGAGTCGAAAGAATGTCTAACGAGAAATTTAAAATCTTCTTAACCTTTGATGATTTGTTAGACAGAGGCTTGACAAAGGAAGAACTTTGGAGTGATCTTCCAAGGGTGCACCGTGTATTTAGTGATATGATGTATGACGCCGGTGTAGAATTGGGTGTTGAATTAAATGGGATGCTTCTCGTTCAAGTGTATTTGCTGCAGGCACAAGGAATGCTCGTAGTTGTAACGAAATCTAAGGAAGAAATAGACGAAGATGATGGTTATATTGAAATGAAAGTAACTTTAGATGAAAGTAAAGAGATGATATTTGCATTTGATGACTTTGAAGATATTATTCAGGCGGGATTGCACTTGTTTGCTTTAGAAGTGCGTCAGGGGGATGTGTACCTTTACAATGACCTTTATTACATGGTGCTTGACGACGAATCTATTTTTCACTTAGATGCCGAACAAGTTATCGCTTTATTATCTGAATTTTCCTCAGCCTCAGCGGTTACTTCTCATCGTTTAATTGAATATGGTCAGCCCATCATGGAAAAAAATGCAATACAAATTATTAAACAATACTTTTCCCCATCATAAGATAAAGTTAGAACGAAGCACATGCTTTCGTTCTTTTTGTTTGATTTAAATTAGAAGCGGGGTAAAGAACGTGTTAAAATAAGGTGAAACTTTGGACTGAAGAATGGAGTGTTCATAGCATGAAAGTTGCAGTGTTATACGGGGGAGTCTCCGGAGAAAGAGAAGTATCTTTATCAACAGGTAAAGGAATTATTCAGGCTTTAAAAAATAAAGGACATGAAGTAATAGGAATTGATTTTGATCCAAGCAAAATAGAACAACTCATTCACTTGAAGGTGGATTTAGTGTTTATCGGCCTGCACGGCCGCTTTGGTGAAGATGGAAGAATTCAAGGGCTGTTAGACATGCTCGATATCCCGTATGTGGGCTCAGGAGTACTTTCTTCTGCTTTAGCTATGGATAAAGCGAAGTCAAAGCAAATTTTTGAAACAAATGACATTCCTACCGCTTTAAGCCATTCTTATGAAATAAACAGATACGAGAACTATTCAGTAATTGCAGAAGAAGTTAAAGCAAGCTTTACTACACCTTTTGTTGTAAAGCCGAATCAAGAAGGTTCTACATTAGGTCTGACAATCGTTAAAGAAGATAGTCAAATTGATAAAGCTATAGAAGTCGCGGCTGCATCCGATACTGTCATTTTAGTAGAGGAATACGTAAGGGGCAGGGAGGTTACCGTACCTGTAGTCGGTAAGCAAGGAGAAGAGACAGCATTGCCTGTGATCGAAATTATTCCAAAAAGTGATTATTATGATTTCGATTCAAAATACAAGCCAGGTGGCAGTGAACATATTGTCCCGGCTAAGGTTTCTGACGAATTAACAGAACAATTACAGAATTATGCAGTTCAAGCTCATCAATTGTTAGGATGCAGCGTATATTCCCGAGTAGATTTTATTATTAATGAGAATAATACACCTATTATATTAGAAGTAAATACATTACCTGGTATGACACCTACAAGCCTTTTTCCAGATTCCGCTCAAGTAGTCGGATGGAGCTACGATGACTTGGTTGAGCAATTTGTTAATTTATCTTTACCAAATAAGAGTCAGGGTTTGTAATCGCTTTCATTTCTTTTTAAAAAATAAGAGAGAAAGCTAGGCATAACGATAGGTTACGTGTATACTATTGACTGAAAGAGCACCCTTAGCGACTGGTTTCACATAGGAGGTAAATCGATGGTAGCCGATAAAGCTGACGTCAATACAAATGATCAAAATGATAAGTTAGACGTTTTAAAATCCACGCAAAAAGTAGTGAAAAAAGCCCTGGATAAATTGGGTTATCCTAATGAGGTTTACGATCTGCTGAAAGAACCTGTAAGAATGATGACAGTAAGAATTCCTGTTAGAATGGACGACGATTCTATAAAAATCTTCACCGGTTTTAGAGCTCAGCATAATGATGCGGTCGGTCCCACTAAAGGGGGCGTGCGGTTTCATCCGAACGTTTCTGAAAAGGAAGTAAAAGCACTATCTATTTGGATGAGCTTAAAAGCAGGAATTGTAGACTTGCCTTACGGTGGCGGTAAAGGCGGTATTGTGTGTGACCCTAGAGACATGTCTTTTAGAGAGTTAGAAGGGGTAAGTCGAGGCTATGTAAGAGCGATTAGTCAGATTGTAGGCCCGACTAAAGATATACCCGCCCCTGATGTGTTTACAAATTCGCAAATTATGGCTTGGATGATGGATGAATATAGTCGAATAGATGAATTCAATAATCCTGGATTTATTACAGGGAAGCCTTTAGTTTTAGGTGGTTCACATGGTCGAGAATCCGCAACGGCAAAAGGGGTGACGATCTGCATAGAAGAAGCTGCTAAAAAGAAAGGGATTCAAATCGAAGGTGCACGTGTGGTTGTGCAGGGATTCGGCAATGCAGGGAGCTTTTTAGCAAAGTTCATGCACGATAAAGGAGCAAATGTAGTAGGTATTTCCGATGCTCATGGAGGATTGCACGACCCTGATGGTTTAGATATTGATTACTTACTTGATCGAAGAGACAGTTTTGGTACGGTTACTAACTTGTTTAAGAATACAATTACAAATCAAGAGTTATTAGAACTCGATTGTGATATTTTAGTGCCAGCAGCGATTGAAAACCAAATTACCGAAGAGAACGCAGGCAAGATAAAAGCAGATATTGTAGTGGAAGCAGCAAACGGACCTACTACTTTAGAGGCTACAAAAATTCTTTCTGACCGTGGTAAACTGCTTGTACCAGATGTATTAGCATCTGCAGGTGGCGTTACAGTTTCTTATTTTGAGTGGGTTCAAAATAACCAGGGATATTATTGGACGGAAGAAGAAGTGGAAGAGAAATTACACAAAGTTATTGTTAAAGGCTTTGATAATGTTTTTAGAACAGCAGAAAACCGACGGGTTGATATGAGGCTTGCTGCTTATATGGTGGGCGTGCGTAAAATGGCTGAGGCCTCTAGGTTTAGAGGATGGATATAGGTTGATTCTAAAGATTAAATCTCCTATCATTTATATGGTAGGAGATTTTTACGTGTTGGCAATAAAGAGGAGTGACGAAGGTGCTAGAAGAAAAAGTCATCATTATTGGCTCAGGTCCTTGTGGAATGAGTGCAGCAATAGAATTAAAAAAATTAGGTATCGATGCTTTACTTATAGAAAAAGGTAATGTGGTAAATTCGATTTATCATTACCCAACTCATCAAACTTTTTTCAGTTCTAGTGAAAAATTAGAGATTGGGCAGATTCCGTTTATTACAGAAAGACAAAAACCTGTAAGAAACGAAGCATTGGCTTATTATCGTGCTGTAGCTGAACGCGAAACATTACGCATCCATTCTTTTGAAAAAGTAACGAATGTTACGAAAGCAGAAAATGGATTTTATCTCAAGACTTTAAAAAATGATCATGAAGACAAGCTGTACCATGCGAAATATGTGATTGTAGCCACAGGTTATTATGACCAACCGAACCCTTTAGGTGTTGAGGGTGAAGAATTAGATAAAGTAATGCATTACTTTAAAGAAGCTCACCCTTATTTTAATAAAAATGTGGTCGTCGTCGGCGGGAAGAACTCCGCTGCTGATGCCACGTTAGAACTTGTAAAAGCTGGAGCAAATGTTACTGTCTTATACAGAGGAGAAGATTATTCAAAGAGTATAAAACCTTGGATTCTGCCTCAATTTGAAGCTTTAGTGAGAAAAGAAATCGTAAGTATGGAATTCTGTGCTCATTTAAAGGGAATCACTGAGACAGAAGTCGTTTATACTTGTAAGGGCGAAGAAAAACGATTGAGTAATGATTTCGTTTTTGCAATGACTGGTTACCGTCCAAATCATCAGTTTCTAACCTCAATGGGTGTGGATATAAATGAGGAGACAGGACGTCCGTCATTTAATGAAAATACGATGGAAACGAATATTCGAGATATTTATATCTCCGGGGTTATCGCAGCAGGATATAATAATAATGAAATATTTATTGAAAACGGCCGGTTCCATGGAGGGCAGATTGCCCGCTCCATTTGTGATAAAGAAGGGGCTGGGATATAAGAAACGAACGATAAAAAACTCATAAGGGTACCAGGTACCGAAAAGCCCTAAAAGAGCGAAGTGCTAAGTGTGAATTTCGGTATCTGGTACCCGGTGCGTAAAAAGAAACTGAGGCCGTGACCATGGAACGCGAAGTATTTTGACGGGGCAAAGGTAAACTCCTTCCTTGGCACATAAATAATCCGAACTGATTTTAATAAAATCGTTCGGATTATTTTATGCCTTATTCAGTTTTGTTCCAGCCTCCTAATAACCAAACATAGGATTTAATTCTAATGGGTTATTCGTCATCTCTAAAGCAACCATTAGTTTAATTCTTGCTTTAGGACCTGTTAAGCCATTGGCGAAAATGACTCCCATTTCTCTAAGCCTGCGCCCTCCACCTTCGTAACTATAGGTATCTTGGACGATACCTTGATAACATCTAGAAACGAGAACGACAGGGAGCCCTTTTTGTATGGTCTCTTTAATAGACGGAATTGTTTCCGGAGGAAGGTTTCCTTGCCCCAGCGCTTCAATAACCATTCCATCAGCACCGCTCTTTCGTGCGGCTTCTATAATAGAGCCATCCATACCTGCATAAGCTTTTATAAGGACAACTTTTTTTGTAAGCTGCTGAATAGGGTAAGAATCGTGACTTGTTGATTTATGATGAAAGAAAACTTCATTTTTTGTCGTAATACCAATAGGGCCATATTGGGGACTTTGGAACGTTGCAACATTACTTGTCGATGTTTTCGTTACATTGCGTGAAGTATGAATTTCATCATTCATCACGACAAGCACTCCTTTATCTTGAGCTTCATCGCAGCTGGCTACTTTTATCGCACTTAATAAATTGTAAAGGCCATCTGAGCCAATTTCATTACTTGACCTCATAGCCCCCGTGACAATAACAGGCTTTCTTGTTTGTAAAAACAGATCTAAAAAATAAGCTGTTTCTTCCAGAGTATCTGTTCCATGAGTAACGACGATTCCGTCATAATGTTGAGCAGCTAATTTTTCATGAATGAATTGCCCTAGTTTTAACATGTGATCAGGACGGATATGAGGGGAAGGTAAATAAAATAAGATTTCATCTTCGATCTTTGTGCTTCCACTTAAAAATGAAGTGATCTCCTCTAAAGGGTGTTGATCCCCTGTATTTACTTCGCCTGTCTCTTTATTTTCTTTCATAGAAATTGTTCCACCAGTATGTATTACTAAAATTGTTTTCATAAGAACCTCCTGCTAGTTCAAATATTCCTTTTCTTACCTTTCCATGATACGATGAAATTCAGCGGAAGAAAAGAGAAGGGGGAGATGACCATTGGCCATTTTAACAGCTGCTGTCGCACCTGCAGTAGCATTGATGACTTTTATTTATTTAAGTAAACGTATTGAATTAGAACCTCTTCCTCTCATTATAAGGATGTTTATTTTAGGAGCTATTCTAGTCTTCCCGCTTATGTTTATTCAGTACGCTTTTGAAAGCGAAGCCATATTCCAGTCGCCTATAATGAAGTCAATTTTTTTAGCGGGGTTATTAGAAGAGTTTTTTAAATGGTTTTTCTTTCTGTTTGTAGCCTATCGGCACGCTGACTTTGACCACCATTATGATGGCATTATTTATGGGGTGGCTATAAGTTTAGGTTTTGCTACATTAGAAAATATTATTTATCTATTCGCTAATGGAATAGAAATTGCTCTGCTCAGAGCCGTTTTCCCTGTATCTTCTCATGCTTTATTTGGATTGCTCATGGGTTTTTACATGGGTAAAGCTAAGTTTTCCTTGCGTTATAGGCGGCTTTCCATTTCTTTAGCATTAATTATTCCAGTAGTTTTACATAGTTTATACGATTACTTTATCGTCAGTTCGATTTGGTTATACTTGATTATTCCGTTCATGATTTTTTTATGGTTAATAAGTGTTCGTAAAATTAACCTTGCTAATAAGCATCATGATAATCTTTTATCCCCGGATCCTGATCATTAGCTGCCTTCTTGAGGCGGCTTTTTTATTAGCTTATGTATATTGTTCTCTATTTGTACAAAACTACCTCTATAAATAAAAGATGGGTCAGGGGTGTAAATGAGATGGCTAGGAAGAAAACTGTAATGTTTGCTTTATTATTCACGCTTCTAATATTACCTGTGCCTGAAATGAATCATAGTGGTAAGATTCATGCCTTTACAAATCAGGTAATACAGCAGGGAGCAGTTGGTCAAGATGTGATAGAACTTCAAGCGAGGTTAAAACATCTTGGGTTTTACAGCAAAGAAGTAGATGGTGTATTTGGATGGAGTACCTACTGGGCAGTAAGGAATTTCCAATATGAGTTTGGAATGGAGATTGACGGTCTAGTAGGACCGGAAATGAAAAACAAACTAGTTAAAGCTTCAAAAGGATATGAACAGTACTTACCCTCAGGAGAGGGTCAAACGAATAAGCAAGGTCAAGGCCAAAGCAGTGGTGAGGGGGGACAGGAGACCACTCCTTCAGAACCAACGGCCGTTAATGTCCCTGGAGGTTACTCTCAAAACGATATTAAGTTAATGGCGAACGCGGTTTATGGTGAGGCACGCGGTGAACCCTATGAAGGCCAGGTTGCCGTAGCGGCAGTTATCCTGAACCGTTTAGACAGTGCTACCTTCCCTAATTCAATCTCAGGTGTAATCTTTGAACCTAGAGCATTTACAGCGGTGGCCGATGGTCAGATTTGGCTGACTCCTAATGACACAGCTGAAAAAGCGGTAATTGACGCGATTAATGGCTGGGACCCTTCAGGAAATGCAACCTATTACTTCAATCCAAATACAGCCACTTCAGGTTGGATTTGGTCTAGGCCGCAAATTAAGAAAATCGGAAAACATATCTTTTGTAAATAGGAGGTGGAGTGATGTTTCGCTGGATTACGATTTCGTTATTAACACTTTTAGTCATTGGGGCTGCGGCATTTGCGTACAAAGAGCATCAGGATAAAAATGCGATACTTATTCAAGCAGAGAACAGTTATCAGCGCGCTTTTCATGAGTTGACTTCTGATGTGGATACTCTTCATGATAAAATTGGGGCAACACTCGCTATGAACACAAGGAAGCAACTTTCTCCACAAATGGCTGAAATCTGGAGAATTACTTCTGAAGCAAGCTCTGATGTTGGTCAATTACCATTAACGCTTCTTCCTTTTAATAAAACGGAAGAATTCTTATTTGATATTGGAGACTTTGCTTATAATACGGCGATCAGGGATTTAGATAAAGAGCCTTTATCCGAAGACGAAATAGCAGGGTTAGAAGAATTATATAAGCAATCGGGTGATATAAAAAATGAACTTAGAAAAGTTCAAAATATGGTTTTAAAAGACAACCTTAGGTGGATGGATGTAGAACTAGCATTAGCCACCAATGATGAAACTGGAGACAACACGATTATTAATGGTTTTAAAACGGTAGAGAAATCCGTGGATGGATATCAGCAGACAAATATGGAGACAGGCATATCTTCTAGACCTGATGAGAAAGATCTTTCTCACTTAAAAGGGGAAAAGATCAACAAAGATAAAGCCATCCAGATTGCTCAGGAGTGGTTCGGCGAAGTAGATCCTTCTGAGTTTACGATTACTGACTCTGGTAAGGGGGCTGACATACCAACAGTAACGGCTTCTTTTCATAAAGATAAGAAAAACGGGTACATGGACATGTCCAAGCAAGGTGGGTATCCGTTGACTATCATGGTAGCAAGGGATGTAGAAGATACAAAGATTAGTTTAAATGAAGCTTCTAATAAAGCTAAAGAATATGTGGATAAACTTGATTTAGAAAACATGGAACTGATTGAAAGCAGTCAATATGATAATGTAGGCGTTTTTAGGTATGTATATACCGAGGACGATATCCGTTATTATCCAAGCACTGTTCAAGTGAAAGTGGCTTTAGATAATGGCGAAATGCTAGGTCTGGATGCTCTTCAGTATTATAGTCGTCCAAACGAATCGATTAATGAAGAGCCTGTTCTCTCGGAAGAAGAAGCGAAAGAGATGATTAATCCTAATCTGGAAGTGCAAGAGAACTATTTGGCCGTTATAGAAAATGATGCTCAAGAGCTCGTCCTCTGCTATGAATTTTTAACGACAAAAGATGATGAAACTTATCGGATATTTATAAATTCCGATAATGGAGAAGAAGAAAAAGTAGAAACGTTAAACACTAGTGAGGCTAAATTTAATACAGATATATCTTAAAAAGCTGCTTCTCGCAGCTTTTTTAGTTTTCATTAAAACTTAAACGCTTCCGTATATAAAGAAGAAAGCGTATAAATCAAATTTATAACTGGTCAAGTTTATGGATCTAAAGTTCTATGCTTTTCTTACTATCTTATTTTTGAGATAATTAAGAAAAATAATTACTTATATGTGAAAAGGAAAGAGGGGAAACCATGTTGAAAGTGGGAACACCAATCACTCTTGAATTACATGCAGAAAAACAAGAAGACATAGAAAAATTTAAATGCAGGTTAGTTGATCATGCAGATCAACAAATCTTTATTGATTACCCCGTGAAACTTATTACCCAGAAAACCGCTTTTTTCTTTGAAGGTGCTCAGTTTCAAGCAAGTTTTTTAGGGGAGGACGGATCCGCATATTGGTTTGAAACAGAAGTGCTTGGTCGTCGAAAAAAAAATATCCCTGTCCTTGTGCTTAGCTTTCCAGGGGAAGACGAACTGGTTAGAGTTCAAAGAAGGCAGTATGTTCGAATAGATACGGCAATTAATGTTGCCGTAAAGGGAAGGAATAGCCCAGTACAGTTTACTACGGTAACCCGTGATCTTAGTGGAGGCGGCATGGCAATTTATGAGCCGAATGGCACTTCATTAACTAATAATCAATTATTTGATTTTACCCTAGTCCTACCTATGAATAGTGGAGAATACTATTATATAGATGTGCTTGGATCTGTCGTAAGATCCTCATTCAATAAAGAAAGTCATGTTTCCGCTGTTTCGGTAGAGTTCGTTGAACTTAATGAAAAGTTTCGTCAACTCATCATTCAATATTGTTTTGAACAACAAATGCAAATGCGTAAAACAAAAAGACTATAGCGATTTGTATAGATATTGATTAGCTTTTTATGTTATTCTTTACGAGTGTATTATAGAAAACGGTGTACATAAATACAACAATTTCAAAGGTTGGAAACAAAACGCGCTTTCTTATATAATGGTGCGTTTTCGTATGTAGCATTGTAAATATTGGAGGAAGAAAGATGACACGTAAACTCGCCATAGCTATTGATGGACCAGCAGCAGCAGGAAAAAGTACAGTCGCTAAAAAGGTTGCTGAACAATTATCTTATATTTATATAGATACAGGTGCTATGTATCGAGCGATTACATTGAAAGCCTTAAAGCATGCAGTCGATCTTAATCAGGAAGAAGCTCTTGAGGAGCTTCTCAAACAAACGAGTATTGAACTAGTTCAAGAGGCGGATGGACAACATGTAAAACTGGATGACCTTGATGTTACTAAAGATATTCGTACACATGAAGTAACATCTAGTGTTTCTTACGTAGCAAAGCACCCTAAAGTGAGAAAAGAAATGGTAACCAGACAACAAAACCTTGTAGAACAAAGAGGAGTTGTGATGGACGGACGTGATATTGGCACGCATGTCATTCCCGATGCAGAAGTGAAAATTTTTATGATCGCTTCTGTTAGAGAAAGAGCAGAACGTCGTCATAAAGAAAATATAGAGAATGGCTTTTCATCTAACTTGAATGAATTAATGGAAGAGATACGAAAAAGAGATGAGATCGACTCACAACGGGAAATAGCGCCTTTGGTGAAAGCTGCAGATGCAATAGAAGTAGATACAACTTCGTTGTCGATTGAAGAAGTCGTTGATAGAATTATTCACATAGTTGAGCAGGCAGGGAGGTAGTATACGTGAATTTATATAAATTTGGAAAAGCTCTCTGTGCTATTATCTTTTATCCTCTTTACCGCATAAAGGTGGTAGGAAGAGAGAACATTCCAAAAGATGGGCCAGTTATTATTTGCAGTAATCATATTTCAAATTTTGATCCTCCTATTGTAGGTATTACAAATAACAGAAATATTTATTTCTTAGCTAAAGAAGAATTGTTTAAAAACAAGCTTATTGGGGGAATTTTGAAAAGAGTGCATGCGTTTCCAATCAAAAGAGGAATGAGAGATCGTAACGCTCTACGTAAAGGACTAGATATTCTTAAGCAAAATCATGCTTTAGGATTGTTCCCAGAGGGTACTAGACAAAGGAACGGAGAAATTGGTAAAGGACTAGCTGGAGCAGGTTTCTTTGCTCTTCGTTCAGAAGCGGCAATTGTCCCGTGTGCGATTATTGGCCCGTACCGCAAGTTTAAACCGCTTAAAGTAGCTTATGGAAAGCCAATTGATCTGCAGCCTTATCGTGATGAAAAAGCATCTGCACAAGTCGTTACAGATCTAATTATGGAAGAAATCAGACAATTGCATAAAATCCACAGCGAAAAAGGGTAAATACTTGACAAACCGCTTCAAATATTAGAAGTTAGACAAAAGGGCATTTCTGTAATTAGGTTGTGTCGGAAATTGAAGGAGGTAGCTTGGCATGGATGAAATGAACCATGAAGTATCAGGTATGAAAGAATTTTCTGCAGGGGATATCGTGACTGGTAAAGTCGTGAAAATTGAAGAAAAACAAGTCCTTGTAGATGTAGGATATAAAGTTGAAGGAATCGTTCCTATTAGTGAATTATCCAGTCTGCATGTAGAAAAAGCCTCAGACGTCGTTAGCGAAGGTGACGAACTTAAACTTCAAGTGAAAAAGGTAGAAGATGATGAGATTGTCCTGTCCAAAAGGGCTGTAGATGCTGATAACGCTTGGCAGGACCTTGAAGATAAATATGAAAGCGGTGAAACTTTTACTGCTGAAGTTAAAGACGTTGTTAAAGGTGGACTTGTAGTAGATATCGGACTGCGAGGCTTCATTCCCGCTTCCTTAGTTGAAACTTATTATGTTGAAGATTTTGAAAATTATAAAGGTAAAGAATTAACCCTGAGAGTGGTAGAGCTGGATCGCGACCAGAACCGCGTGATTCTCTCACACCGTGCAGTTGTAGAAGCTGAAGAATCTTCTAAAAAGCAAGAAGTTCTTCAATCACTTGAAGAGGGACAAGTAATTGAGGGAACAGTACAACGACTGACTGACTTTGGGGCTTTCGTTAACCTTGGTGGTATTGACGGTCTTGTACATATCTCGCAGCTTTCTCATGAACACGTCGAGAAAGCTTCAGATGTGGTAGAAGAAGGTCAGACCATAAAAGTGAAAGTATTGTCAGTTGATCGTGATAATGAAAGAATCTCCCTATCTCTTAAAGCTACTCAGCCTGGACCATGGCATGATATTTCCAGCCGCGTTCAGTCTGGTGAAGTAGTAGAAGGAACAGTACGCCGTCTTGTAAGCTTCGGTGCGTTTGTTGAGGTTTTTCCAGGTGTCGAAGGTCTTGTTCATATTTCCCAAATTTCTAATCGCCATATTGGAACGCCTGGTGAAGTATTAGAAGAAGGACAAACCGTGAGTGTTAAAGTTCTTGATGTTGATGAAGATGCGAAAAGGTTGTCGTTAAGCATGAAAGAACTTGAGCGTGAACAAAGCAGGGAAGAAGTAAAACAGTACGAAAAAGAGGAAGACAATGCTGGATTTTCTCTTAGTGATATGATTGGCGATCAATTAGATAAATACAAAAAATAACAGGCGGTGATGGTTATGTCGAGGGCCAAAAGGAAGCTCGATCATATCCGCCACGCACTTAGTCATGAACATAATGTTTATAATCACTTTGATGATGTAAACATTGTGCATCAAAGTTTAACTGGTTTAAACTTTGATCAACTTCATTTAAGCGCACATGTGGGAGAACTTACTTTAAGTTCTCCTATTTTTGTAAATGCAATGACTGGCGGCGGCGGAGAACAAACATTATCAATAAATCGCAATTTAGCTAGAGCCGCTGCTGAAACCGGGATCGGTATGGCAGTGGGCTCACAAATGTCAGCTATAAAAGATCCTTCTGAAAGATTAAGCTATGAAATCGCTAGAAGAGAAAATAAAGAAGGCGTCCTATTTGCAAATGTGGGTAGTGAAGCTTCTCTTGAACAAGCCAAATCAGCTGTAGAGATGATTGATGCAAATGCACTTCAAATTCATTTGAATACCCTTCAAGAATTAATAATGCCGGAAGGAGACCGTGATTTTTCAGGGCGTTTACATAAAATAGAGACTATAGTTAACCAATCAGAGGTGCCTGTTATAGTTAAAGAAGTTGGTTATGGAATGTCTCGCGAAGCCATTCAAAAGCTTATAGAACTGGGTGTCCGTTATATAGATGTAGGAGGAAGAGGGGGCACGAACTTCTCAAAAGTTGAAAATATGCGACGTACTAAGCCTTTTGCTTCCTTCGATAATTGGGGAATACCTACACCAATGTCTCTTTTAGAAGCAAAACAATTAGAAGAAGATTACGACCTTACAATTTTAGGTTCAGGAGGTATACGTCATGGGGTTGATGGTGCCAAAACAATTGTTCTAGGTGCCAAATCCTTTGGCATGGCCGGCGTATTGCTAAAAGTATTGGTAGAGGAAGGATATGAATCTTTAATTGAACAAATAGAACATATTAAAAAGGAATTAAAAATGGTAATGATGTTAACAAATTCTAAAAATGTTGAAGAATTAGGAACCGCTGCTTTTACTTTAAATGGAGCTACGAAAGAGTGGGCACAGCAACGAATTAATGTTTAAACAGAAGAGCAAACAGCCATAATGGAAGTAAGGAGAGGACATTATGGCTAGCACTTACTATTGGTATGCATGGGTAGTTTTCGTTATTATTGCGTTCTTCTTAAATGCGAAATCGAGTAATAAAAACGCATTACTTCTCTTTGTTCTAATTCAAATGATTATGATTACGAACTACATAGAAGGTCAGAGACCATTTTGGATATCTTTTTTTATTCAGTCTCTTTTTGGTGTTTATTTATGGGCAGAATCCCGGTCAATTTTTCAACATTTATGGCCGATCCTTTTCACCTGCTGCTGGTCGATCTATCAATTGTTTTTATTAAGTAATCCTGTGTGGTACCTTTTCCCCGGTGTCCAATTAAGCACCTTGCTTTTAGTGGGTATTATTTATTATTTGGGGTTTTCTTTAAACAGTCAGCTAGGATTATGGATACTCATGAATTCGTTTGGGGTAATTACTTCTTACACAGTGAGCCATGTTTTGTATTTAGATTTTATGCCTGATTTCATTGAGTTTCATATTACTTTATTTAAAGGGATGATGGCTATATTTACTATAAATGGGATAGCCTATGTTAAGAAAGTTTCAAGGCGCGTAAAAAGGAAAAAGAAAGGGATGCCTAAAGTTTCATCGTTATAGTAAACAAAAATTAAATTGTATATGGCTAAGGAATTTGCTAATATAAATAAGTTAGGTCATTTCTGCTATTCTTTATGGAAGTATGCTTGAACTAGCAGTTCCAAAGAACAGCAGTATTTTTTTATTTGCATGTATAATAGAAATCTCAATAACTGATAAATAAGATAGGGAAAGGATGATCCTTTCATGCGAAAATCTATAGCAGCCATAGTAGGGCGGCCAAACGTTGGTAAGTCCACTATATTTAATCGATTAGTAGGAGATCGTATCTCAATCGTTGAAGACACTCCTGGAGTGACAAGAGATCGAATTTACGCTGAGGCTGAGTGGTTAAATACTACGTTTAACTTAATTGATACAGGCGGTATTGAATTAGGGGATGAGCCGCTACTAGTTCAAATGAGAGCGCAAGCTCAAGTAGCTATCGATGAAGCTGATGTGATTGTGTTTATGGTAAATGGAAGAGATGGAATTACAGGAGCCGATGAAGAAGTAGCTAAAATTTTGTTTAAATCTAATAAACCTGTGGTTCTCGCAGTGAATAAAGTAGATAATCCAGAGATGAGAGAAGATATTTATGAATTTTATTCTTTAGGATTCGGGGAACCTTATCCAATCTCGGGTACTCATGGTCTCGGTCTAGGAGATATGCTTGATGCTGTAATCGAACATTTTCCTGAACGTGAAATTGAAGAAGTTGATGATGATATTGTCCGTTTCAGTTTAATTGGGCGGCCAAATGTTGGTAAATCATCACTCGTTAACAGTATTTTAGGTCAAGAGAGAGTAATTGTAAGTGATATTGCCGGTACAACAAGAGATGCCATTGATACGCCTTTCTCAAAAGATGATCGTGATTTTATTATTATCGATACAGCGGGTATGAGAAAAAGAGGAAAAGTTTACGAGTCTACGGAGAAATACAGCATTATGAGGGCGTTAAAAGCAATTGAACGATCAGATGTTGTTTTAAGCTTAATTGATGCGGAGACCGGTATACAAGAACAGGATAAAAAGATTGCCGGGTATGCCCACGAAGCTGGAAAAGCTGTCATCATTGTAGTAAATAAATGGGACACTGTAGAATCTAATGAAAAAGCGATGAAGGAATTTGAAGACGATGTGCGCTCTAATTTCCGCTTTTTAGATTACGCGCCAATAGCCTTTTTGTCGGCAAAAACTAAGAAGAGGACTCACACGCTTCTGCCTAAGGTTATTGAAGCAAGTGAGAATCATGCCCGCAGAGTACAAACAAATATTTTAAATGAAGTAATTATGGATGCACTTGCTATGAATCCTGCTCCATCCATCAAAGGACAAAAACTGAAAATTTTTTATGCTACACAAGTGGCGGTTAAGCCCCCGGCTTTTGTGGTATTTGTTAATGAACCTGAACTTATGCATTTCACGTACGAGCGCTTTCTAGAAAACCGTATAAGAGAAGCGTTTGGATTCGAAGGAACTCCAATTAAAATTATTGCAAGAAAACGTAGCTAGTATGAGAGGAGACTATGAAATGGGTAAAGTAGCAGTTTTAGGTGCGGGAAGCTGGGGTACGGCTCTCGCTATTGTATTAGCCGATAATGGAAACGAAGTTCAATTGTGGTCACATCGCGAAGAACACGCTCATGAAATCAACACTACCCATAAAAATGAAAAATATTTAAGTGGGATTGAAATCCTCGATTCTATTCACGCAAGTTCTGACATGGAAAGTGTGGTACAGGGGGTCGAGCATATCTTGCTTGTTGTACCTACAAAAGCCATGCGTGAAGTTTGTAAAGAACTGGTGGGGTATTTAACGCAAGAAGTCACCATCACTCATGCCGCCAAAGGTATTGAACCGGAAACTTACAAACGTGTTTCGGAGATTATCGCAGAGGAAGTCCCCAAAAAATATTATAAGGATATTGTTGTATTGTCTGGCCCAAGTCATGCGGAAGAGGTAAGCCTTAAACATCCAACGACGGTTACCGTTTCTTCTCAAAATTTAGAAGTTGCAGCCACAGTTCAAGATCTCTTTATTAATGAAAAGTTCAGGGTTTATACTTCACCAGATTTGGTGGGGGTTGAACTTGGAGGAGCTTTGAAGAATATTATCGCTCTTGGGGCTGGTATTTCAGATGGACTAGGATTTGGTGACAATGCAAAAGCGGCACTTATTACTCGTGGGTTAGCAGAGATTGCTAGATTAGGGACGTCTATGGGTGCCAATCCACTAACTTTTTCGGGTTTGACTGGTATAGGCGATCTTATCGTTACTTGTACAAGTGCACACAGTCGTAATTGGAGAGCAGGTAATAAACTTGGTAAGGGAGCCGATTTAGATCAAGTCCTTGAAGAGATGGGGATGGTGGTAGAAGGAGTAAGAACGACGAAAGCAGCCTTCCAGTTATCAAAAAAACAAGAAGTTGACATGCCCATCACGTCTGGAATATACCAGATATTGTTTGAGGATGCTGATCCCCGCGATGTAGTTACGCAGCTTATGACCCGTATTAGAAGGCATGAAATGGAAGATCTAACAAATATCCTTGATGATCAAATGAATAACTAACACATTATTCTCCTCGTGCATATACTACCAAGAACAAAATGCGCGAGGAGGTAATTGGTAGTGAGTAATTTTCAAAAAAACATTTTTGATCATTTGCAAAATAAAGCTAATATTAACCCAGAGGACGTATATCAAGTAGCTGATTCAGTAAAAAATGCGGACTTTAGCGATGAAAAAGTGGTAAGGCGCTTAGTAAAACAACTAGCTCGTGTTGCTAATAAGCCTGTTTCGAAACAAAAAGAGGATAAAATTGTTGAGGCCATTGTAAATCAAAATATACCTTTGGATATGAATACTTTAAGTAAATATTTTAAAGGTTAACCATATGTAGGCGTTTTAAGGAGACAGTCCTCCAAAATTGCGCATACTATAATCCGTAGCAATTAATACGTATGAGCTATTAACGGGAATTATTTAGTCAACCGGGGCAATCAAGCTCCGGATTTTTTTTGACTTCTTAAGAAAGGACACCTATGGTATAATACCATCGTGTTCATTGGGAATTTAGGAGGAAGTTTTATGTCAGTAGCAATGCTGAAAATGTACATATCTTTTGCAGGAATCATCTCGTTATTTCTTGCAACCGGTTTGATTTATCTCAGCCGTTTTAAATTATCAGGTATTGTATCAATTATAACCGCTGTATTTGCATATCTATTTATGATCTTTGGCGGCCTGGTTATACTGTACATCGTATTTAGCGGGCCGACAGGCTAGAAGGAGGATCATCATGAATTTGCTGAAATGGGTGAGTATCCCTCTGCTATTGTTTGTACTAAGTGGATGTCTTTATCCAGAATCAGAATTAAACAAGAATAGTGCGACAAACCAAGAACAGCTAGAATCGGTACAAGCGTCTGTGATACAATTCCAGGAACAAGAGTCCGGGCTGCTTCCTATTAAGACCAGAGAAGAAGATACCCCCCCTTTTTTGAAGTATCCTGTGGACTTTTCTAAGCTTCGAGAACGCGGATTGATCGGAGAAGCTCCTGGTAATTCGTTTGAAAATGGCGGACATTATCAATACATTATTGTTCACCCAGATGAGAAGCCGACTGTAAAAGTAGTTGATTTACGGTTGACGGAAGCTTTACGTTCTCTGCAATTAAAAGTGGATTTCTACGAAAATGAGAATGAATACCCACCCCTTAATAATAAAGTGGCTAAAAATGTTTACGATCTGAAATATGAAGAGATGGGGCTTGAAAGTCCGCCTACAGTGGACAGCCCCTATTCTGATCAGCAGCTTCCTGTTTATATTAATGAACGGGGGGAGCTTCTTGTTGATTACCGTAAAGAATTATATCAATTATTAGATCAAGAAGAGCACTCTTACGACGAAGGTGATGACATCCGTTATTTATTAACTGATCATACACCGTTTGCTCCTGCATATTCTCCTGCTTATACAATTGAAGACGGGGAACCTGTGTTTAAGACATCTGAGTAATATTTAGCAAGGTTTGTAAAAGAATTTTCAGCTTGGAGAGATACATTAAGTTTCTCTCCAAGCATTTTTTGTCTCATCATTTATACACTTGGTGTAATAGGTAGAGAAAATGGTTTGAGAGTAGTATTCATAATAAAAGTGATGACTTCTGGGCGCGGGTAGGAGCAAGATATCGCAAATAAAGGAAGGTTTCCCTCCCTACAAAAAGCGTAGTTTTTTTATTAGGACTTTAGCAAACTTAGATTACTTCACGAAATCAAGCATAATTCATTATGGTCATGTCATAGAATGAGAGTGTCCAAGCTTGTAATTTGTGAAATTTATCTGGGAGGGGATCTTTTGGAAAAGGTTGATATTTTCAGTGATATCTCCAAGCGCACGAATGGAGATATTTATCTGGGAGTTGTAGGTGCTGTTCGTACAGGGAAATCTACATTTATAAAAAAGTTCATGGAACTCGTTGTTATTCCACATATGGAAGATGATTCTGAAAGAGAAAGAGCGATGGACGAACTGCCACAAAGTGCGGCAGGTAAAACAATTATGACCACAGAACCTAAATTTGTTCCTAATCAAGCAGCTAACATTCAATTTGATGAGCATCTAGATGTTCGTGTTCGTATGGTTGATTGTGTGGGGTATGCCGTGAAGGGTGCTGTAGGATATGAAGATGAAAGTGGTCCGCGAATGATTCACACCCCATGGTATGAGGAAGCAATCCCGTTTCACGAAGCAGCAGAAATTGGAACTCAAAAGGTAATTCAAGAACATTCTACGATCGGTATTGTAGTGACAACTGACGGTACAATCGGTGAAATTTCTCGTGAAGATTATGTAGAAGCTGAAGAAAAAGTAGTGGAAGAGCTTAGAGAAGTAGGTAAACCATTTATTATGGTGGTGAATTCAGCACAGCCGCATAGCGATCGAACTGAAAGATTAAAAAATCAACTTCAAGAGAAATATGATATTCCCGTCCTTGCCTTATCTGTAGAAAGTATGAGAGAACAAGATGTACACAGCGTCTTACGGGAAGCACTTTTTGAGTTTCCAGTACTTGAAGTTAACGTAAATCTGCCTAGCTGGGTAATGGTTCTTGATTCACGTCACTGGCTAAGGAAGCACCTGCAGACAGCCATAGAGGAGACGGTTCAAGATATTAAACGCTTACGTGATGTTGATCATGTGATTGGCAACTTTGAACAATATGAGCATATTACAGGGGCTCATATTTCGGGTATGGACCTTGGGGAAGGCATTGCAGAAATTGACTTACAAGCTCCTGACTATTTGTATGATCATATTTTAAAAGAAATTGTAGGCGAAGAAATCAGAGGGAAAGACCATCTCCTCGAAATAATGCAGGATTTTTCACATGCGAAGCGGGAGTATGATGTAGTAGCAGACGCCTTGCAAATGGTGAAGCAAACCGGCTATGGCATAGCAGCACCTTCGCTGGAGGATATGGCACTAGATGAACCCGAGATTATTCGTCAAGGCTCTCGATTTGGTGTCAGATTAAAAGCTGTAGCTCCTTCTATTCATATGGTAAAGGTTGATGTTCAATCAGAATTTTCTCCAATCATTGGCACTGAAAAGCAAAGTGAAGAACTTGTGCGTTATTTAATGCAGGACTTTGAAGAAGATCCATTATCTATTTGGAATTCAGATATTTTCGGTCGTTCATTGAGTTCTATTGTCAGGGAAGGAATTCAAGCTAAGCTTTCCTTAATGCCAGAAAATGCACGATACAAATTAAAAGAAACGCTGGAAAGAATCATCAACGAAGGATCCGGCGGAATGATTGCCATCATCTTATAACGGCTCCTAAAAGGGCCGTTTTGATTTTTTTTAGAAAAATAAATTAAAGTTTTTCTGGGTATGTTTATGTAAACTAAATAAAAAGAGAAATTTAAGTAATTAAAGCGTCGAAACCTTGATATATCAAGGTTTCGGCGCTTTTTATTAAAACGAGATGTTTATCGTAATAAGACATGGATTACTTCCGAAAATGGGAAGGAATCGCTAGAAATAGGCATTCTTAAAAGTTTTCTCTATTGAATTTCCTTACAAAGTCGTTTAATATAAGGCTTGTCATCACATGTTGATGGCTTATGAGGCACTTTAAGTGGAAATAATCACTTAAAAGACCAACCTTCTTGGAAGGAGGTGAATGTCATGAACAAGACAGACCTGATCAATGCAGTTTCTGAGAAAGCTGAGCTTTCTAAAAAAGACGCAACTCAAGCGGTTGATTCTGTATTCGAATCTATCATGGATTCACTAAAAGATGGTGAGAAAGTACAATTGATTGGATTCGGTAACTTTGAAGTACGTGAACGTGCGGCTCGTAAAGGCCGTAACCCACAAACAGGTGAAGAGATTGAAATCTCTGCAAGCAAAGTTCCTGCTTTCAAACCTGGTAAAGCCCTAAAAGATGCTGTTAAATAATAGCTACATAGGGCTCAAGGGGTGCTTTTTAAAAGCACCCCTTTTTCAATGGTAAATAAGTAGAATTTTTGACATAATAAAGGGAGTAAGAGATAGTTAAGATAATGGAAAGGAGTTCTTATTATGGCTGCATCAGAGAATGATTTCTTTGTTATTAAAGCTTTAGAAGATGGAGTGAACGTTATTGGTTTAACACGTGGTACTGACACACGATTTCATCACTCAGAAAAATTAGATCGAAATGAAGTCATGATTGCTCAGTTTACTGAACATACATCTGCCGTAAAGGTTAGGGGAAAAGCCGTGATTCAGACCAGCCATGGCGAAATGAAAAATGAAGCAGAGTAAGCGGCTCTGCTGAATACATAACATACTACGCATTAAGCATTTCTTTATGCTATAATAATTGTATTTTAGACGTGCAGAAGAAAGGGATTAGGTGATGAAAGGTGAATCTATCAGAAATGCGTATCGATCAGTTAAAAAACACAATAGCTGCCAAGGTTCGCCATCCTTTTTTGGCTAAGTATATAGCAGATCCCATAATTGATGAGGACAAGCTTGCTATATTAATCTCCATTATGGATCACACAACTCTCTCTGCACGGAAGAAAGAAAGCTATATAGTTACGACAATGCTTGTTCAAATCGCACTTGACACTCATGATCTTGTCACACTCTCAGACGAAGAAGATGAGTATGAAACGGTCCGAACGAGACAGCTAACTGTGTTAGCGGGTGATTATTACAGCGGTCTCTATTACTATGTATTGTCTCAACTAAATGATATACCTATGGTTCGTACGCTTGCAGGTGCAATCAAAGAAATTAATGAGCTTAAGATGGATCTTTATTATAAAGATGTTGAATCTTTTCAAGAGTTTTTCACTTCATTAAAGAAGATCGAATCACTTCTCATCCAGCGCGTTGCTCATTACGTACAGAAAACGACGATTAATGATATGGCTGGAGACTGGCTTTTTGCTAAACGCCTAATGGAAGAGAAAAGCAGTTATGAAGAGGGACGTTTTTCTCCGGTCATCCAATTATTGATTAACAAACCAGATTCTTTTGAGACGAACAGTCAGCTGATGTTTAACCTTGAACAGTTGATTCACAATCAAATCTCAAAAATAGAAATAAGGGTCTCTCAGCTCCCTCTTCATTTCAACTGGTTAAAAAGCTATATAGATTCCGCTATATACCATAGATTCTATAAAACGCATCTGGCAGAGGAAGGGTAAGAAATGCAGTACCAACAGTCTAAAGAAGAGCGTGTGCACCACGTTTTTGAGAAGATATATAACAGATACGACGCGATGAACTCTATCATTTCATTTCAACAGCATCGCTTGTGGCGAAGTGATGTCATGAAACGAATGAACGTGAAAGAAGGCGACTATACACTGGATGTGTGTTGTGGTACAGGAGACTGGACTATGTCCTTAGCTGATCAAGTAGGATCGACAGGTAAAGCAATAGGGCTTGATTTCAGTGTGAATATGCTATCGGTAGCGATAAAGAAAAAATTGGCTGCACGTTTAAAGCATGTAGAATTTGAACATGGTAATGCTATGAGTCTCCCCTTTGAAGATAATCAGTTTGATTTTGTCACTATTGGATTTGGTTTGCGGAATGTTCCTGATTATCAACAAGTTTTAAAGGAAATGTACAGAGTAGTTAAACCGGGAGGAAAAGTCGTTTGTTTAGAAACATCTCAACCGACTAACCCTGTATTTAGAAGAATGTACTATTTTTATTTTGGTTATGTGATGCCTTTGTTTGGCAAGCTATTTGCTCGTAGCTATAAAGAGTATAGCTGGCTTCATGAATCTGCAAGAGATTTTCCAGGCAAGAATGAATTAGCTGAGATGTTTAAACATGCAGGGCTAGTTCACATTCAGGTAAAGTCTTTTACAGGGGGAGTAGCAGCTATGCATATGGGTGAGAAACCATCGTAATTAAGGATGAAGACAATGAAACTTGCTATGATTTATTCGTTTCTTAAACAGGATTTAGCGGCAATCGAACAAGCTGTCAATGAAACGATTCAATCCGATAACCCTGTTTTACGCGAAGCATCAAGCCAATTATTAAATGCAGGTGGAAAAAGAATACGTCCTGTTTTTGTTTTACTTGCGGGTAAATTTGGCGACTACCAATTGGATCAAATGAAAGCGGTGGCTGTATCTTTAGAGCTTATTCACACCGCATCACTTGTGCACGATGACGTCATTGATGAGGCGGAGATGAGAAGAGGCGAACCAACGATTAAATCAAAGTGGGATAATCGTATTGCCATGTATACCGGGGATTACATATTTGCCCGCTCCTTGGAGAACCTTACAACTATCAACAATCCACGAGCTCATCAAGTGCTTGCAGAAACAATGGTGGAGCTTTGTTTAGGAGAGATTGAACAAATAAAAGATAAATATAATCTCGAACAGAATGTACGCAGGTATTTAAGAAGGATCAAAAGAAAGACAGCCATACTCATCGCCGCAAGCTGCAGAATGGGCGCCATAGCTGCTAATGTAAGTGAAGTGGAAGAAAAAGCGCTCCAACGTTATGGCTACTATGTGGGGATGTCCTATCAAATTATTGATGACATATTAGATTTTACAGCTTCAGAGAAAGAATTAGGCAAACCATCAGGGAGTGATTTAATTCAAGGGAACATCACTTTACCGGTTCTTTATTCGCTTGAGGACCCTGAATTAAAATCAGATCTTATGAGTGTTTTTCTTAGAGAGGACAAAACACCTGATGATTTTGAGAAAGTGATTACAAAGATTAAAACTAATGGGTCGATAGAAAGGTCATTTGAATTAAGTGACCGCTATTTAAAAAAAGCTTATGAAGCCCTTAGTCAGCTGCCGCAAAATCGAGCGAAGCAGACATTAAAAGGGATTGCTAAGTACATTGGAAAAAGAAGGGCATAAAAGGTTTGCCAGCTTGGTTAAAGTCTGGTAAAATCTTTTATGGCGCCGATTAAAAGCGCTTTCACATTACATAAACTGAGGTGTTTATCCATGGAAAAGACATTTTTAATGATTAAGCCTGACGGAGTACAAAGAAATTTAGTAGGCGAAGTCACTTCTAAATTTGAAAATAAAGGCTTCAAATTAGCAGGTGCTAAGCTGATGAAGATTGATCGTGCTCTAGCTGAAGAGCATTATGGAGAGCATAAAGGCAAACCTTTTTTTGAAGAACTAGTTGATTTTATTACATCAGGTCCAGTATTTGCGATGATCTGGGAGGGAGAGAACGTAATTTTAACAGCTCGTAAAATGATGGGTGCCACTAACCCTCAAGAAGCCTCTCCTGGTACAGTTCGTGGGGATTACGGTTTAACTGTAGGTAAAAATGTAATTCATGGTTCAGACTCTAAAGAGAGTGCTCAAAGAGAAATTGGTTTATTCTTTAAGGAAATTGAACATATTGATTACAACAAAGATGATCTATCCTGGGTATACTAAGTAAGGGCTATCTCGGTGATGAACGATGACACGTTCTCGCCTGGATAGCTCTTTCCTTATTTTTGAAGGTGTTAACATATTTAAAGTGAATTTTTACATCGTCAAATTTTTAATAGAACTTTACAGCTTTAATTTAATGCTTTACTCTGTAAAAGAGGATTTAGTGTTAGGAGCTTTGCTTATGAACAATGATTATCATTGGTTTGTACAACAATTAAAAAGAAAATCTGGAATTGATTTATTATTTTACAAAGAAGCTCAAATGAAGAGAAGATTAACTTCATTACGAACAAAACGAGGATTTACTACTTTTTCAGCTTACTTTAATGCAATAATGGCTGATGAACATCTTTTTCATGAATTGTTAGACCGATTAACAATAAATGTATCCGAATTTTATAGGAATAAAAAGCGATGGGATATACTTGAACATAAAGTATTGCCCCACCTGTTAGAGAAACAGGGGAAATTAAAGGTTTGGAGTGCAGCTTGTTCTACCGGTGAAGAGCCCTATACGCTTGCGATGATTATGCATAAATATCTGCCTTCTGGAAGATTTCAAGTGATAGCCACAGATTTAGACGAGAATGCACTAAAGCGTGCTGAAATGGGTGTGTACCCAGAAAGATCACTTAAAGAAGTGCCACAAGATATGGTGAAAAAGCATTTTAAAAAAGAAGATGTTATGTATCATATAAACAATGAGTTGAAGCAGAACGTAACGTTTACAAAGCATAACTTATTAGCAGATGCATATGGACACAATTATGATTTGATTGTATGTCGAAATGTATTAATCTATTTTACCGAGCAAGCCAAACATATGATTTATCAAAAGTTTAGTCAATCACTTAAAGAAAAAGGTATCTTCTTTGTTGGGAGTACTGAACAAATTTTTTCTCCTCAAAATTATGACTTTAAGGTGTTTGATACATTTTTTTACCAAAAGAATTGACACCAAAGAAGCGAAAAAGCATTTACGTTCTTTTTTTCTAATAGATTGAATATTTAAAGAACACAAAGCTTGAACCTTATGATATAGTAGTACATAAATTTTAAAACTAGGGGGCCGTTACTCATGCGTTATTTAACAGCAGGTGAGTCTCATGGGAAACAGTTAACAACGATTATTGAGGGAGTACCATCACACTTACCATTAGTACCAGAACAAATAAATGAATCACTAATTAGAAGGCAGGGCGGTTATGGACGCGGCAGACGCATGCAGATAGAGAAAGATCTAGTAGATATTACAAGTGGTGTTCGGCACGGCTATACCTTAGGATCACCTATTTCTTTAGTCGTGCATAATGATGATTTTAAGCATTGGATTAATATTATGGGAGAAGAGCCCTTACCTGAAGATGCTGAAGTAAAACGAACCATTTCCCGACCACGCCCTGGCCATGCGGATTTAAATGGGGGAATGAAATATGGACACCGTGACATGCGGAACGTTCTTGAACGTTCCTCAGCTAGAGAAACAGCAGCTCGTGTAGGTGCAGGAGCCGTTGCTAAGGTTCTTTTAAAAGAACTGGGGATCGAAGTCGCTGGGTACGTTAGAGAGATTGCAGGGATCGTTAGTAAAGTGGACGAAACATTAGATGTTCATGAAAGAGCGCGTATTTCTGAAGAATCTCCAGTTCGCACTTTTGATGAAGAAGCCGCACAAAAAATGATGGAGGCAATCGACTTAGCTAAAAAAGAGGGAGATTCCATCGGCGGCGTTTGTGAAGTATATGTAGAAGGGATGCCTGCTGGTTTAGGGTCTTATGTGCAATATGATCGCAAACTGGACGCCAAATTAGCTGGTGCCGTTATGAGTATCAATGCTTTTAAAGGTGTAGAATTTGGTATTGGTTTTGAGGCTGCGCGTCGAAATGGCAGCAAGGTTCACGATGAAATATTATGGAATGAAGAAAAAGGATACTACCGACGCACGAATAACCTTGGCGGCTTTGAAGGTGGAATGACTTCAGGTATGCCAATCGTTGTTAAAGGTGTAATGAAGCCAATCCCAACACTCTATAAGCCTTTACAAAGTGTGGATATAGAAACGAAAGAACCATTTCAAGCCAGCATTGAACGCTCTGATTCCTGTGCTGTTCCTGCGGCTTCAGTAGTCATGGAACATATCGTAGCATTTGAACTAGCGAAAGCCATTACAGAAGAGTTCCCTTCCGATTACTTCCCACGTTTAAAGAAAGCAGTGGAAGATTACCGTGAAGAAGTGCGTGAATTTTAATGGAAAAGATTTCAATTGAGGCGGCCTCTCATTTTTATAATGTAATAATAGGTAAGTCTCTCCGCTACCAAGTGGAGGAACTTCTGGAGGCGACTTATAAGAAAGTGCTCATAATTACAGACACACAAGTCGCGCCACTTTATTTAGAGGATGTAAAACAGGCATTTTCATCCCAAGTCACTGTAGATGATTATGTAGTACCGGCTGGAGAAGCTTCTAAAAGCATGGAACAATACAGCCGGCTGTTAGATGCTTGTATTTCTTTGCAGCTGGACCGGAAATCCTTAATTATTGGTTTAGGTGGAGGAATGGTTGGTGATTTGGCTGGATTTGTTGCCTCCACTTATTTAAGAGGTGTCGATTTCGTACAAATGCCGACAACTATTTTGGCTCATGACAGCAGTGTTGGAGGAAAAGTAGCGATAAACCATCCACAAGGAAAGAACTTAATCGGATGTTTTTATAATCCGGTTTATGTGATTTATGATTCGGACACGCTCTTGAGCCTTCCGCTTTCGGAGGTGCGTTCCGGCTTTGGAGAAGTCATTAAGCATGCTTTATTAAGCGATGCAGAGTGGAGTGACGATCTATTTCAAAAGAACGTTTCTGAACTTTCACCTGAGCAGTTAATTTCTTACTTATCTAAGGGGATTCAAGTTAAGGCGGATATTGTAGAACAAGATGAAAAAGAAAATGGTATAAGAAGACACCTTAATTTAGGGCATACGCTGGCTCATGCTCTAGAAGCTGAATTAGGGTATGGTGAGATCACTCATGGGGAAGCGGTAGCTCTAGGTATATGGTTTTCTCTAAGAGTAAGCGAGCAGCAATTAGGTGCTAACTTGCCTACTGAAAAATATGTGAAGTGGTTAACTCAAAACTACTATCCTATTCATCTTATTAAAAATATCAATAAGAAACGAGTTATTGAACGGATGAAATGGGACAAAAAGACTGTCGAAAGTCAAATTCATTATGTTCTACTAGAAGCAATCGGAAAGCCTGCAGTTAAAACGATTGAAGAATCAAAACTGGATGAATTATTAACTGGTTTTTTGAAAGAGGTGAGTCATATTGATGAGAGGAATTAGAGGAGCAACAACCGTCGAAGGCAATGAGGCAGAAGATATTGTTGCTCGTTCTCGCGAGCTGGCCTTAGATATGATCGATAAAAACGATATTGCTGCCGAAGACGTAGCTTCCGTTCTTTTTAGTGTAACAGAAGACCTCGATGCCGCATTTCCAGCGAAATCTCTAAGAAGTATAAATGGTTGGACTTATGTGCCTGTTATGTGTATGCAGGAGATTCCTGTCCCTAATAGTTTAGGTGGTTGCATTAGAGTTATGATGACGGTCAATTCAGACTCGTCTCAGAAAGATATCCACCACGTTTATCATTACGGAGCTAAAGTATTACGACCGGATTTAGAGCAAGTAAGGAGTGAGGATCATGAAAGCTAAAGAAATACTTAAAGGGATGACCCCTTATAAACCGGGTAAACAAATTGAAGAAGTCAAGAAAGAATATGGTCTAACTAAAATCGTGAAATTAGCTTCTAATGAGAACCCGTTCGGCTTCTCACCACAAGTGAAAAAACAGCTTCCTCAACTAATAGAGCAATTAGAAAAGTATCCTGATGGTTACGCCAGTGTTCTGCGTAAAAAGGTGGCTTCATTTCTAGAGGTAGAAGAAGAGCAACTAATCTTTGGAAATGGATCTGATGAAATAGTTCAAATTATCTGTCGTACATTTTTAGAGACAGGTTCAAACACTGTTATGGCTACACCAACGTTCCCTCAATATAAGCATAATGCTTTAATAGAAGGGGCTGAAGTAAGAGAGGTTCCGTTAGTGGAGGGGCGTCATGATCTTCCTTCTATGCTGGAACAAATTGATGAGCGCACACGTGTATTATGGTTGTGCACCCCTAACAATCCAACGGGTGTTCACCTCTCAACTTCTGAAATCAAACAGGTATTAGAAAATTGCCCTTCACATGTACTCGTTGTTATGGACGAAGCTTACTATGAATATATGGAAGCAGAAGATGCGTTTGATTCTCTATCATCTCTTCCCCTCTATGAAAACCTTATCGTTTTACGTACGTTTTCAAAGGCATATGGTTTAGCGGGGTTAAGAATAGGTTACGGAGTAGCTTCCAAAGAAATCATTTCTACTTTAGAACCAGCTAGAGAGCCTTTTAATACTTCTACTATTGCTCAAGCAGCCGCACTATTGGCTTTAGATGATCAAGAATTTATTAATGAAACAACTGCTGAAAATTCAATCAATAAAAGAAAATTAATGCAATTTCTTGATGAGCATGGATTAGATTATTATCCTTCGGAAGCTAATTTTGTTATGGTTCGTTTGCCTGTAAGCGGTGATGAGATGTTTGAGCATTTATTAAGCAAGGGATTCATTGTTCGATCAGGTGAAGCTCTGGGGCTTCCTAATTCGATTCGTCTAACGATTGGTAAAGAGGAAGATATGGCTGTTATTCAATCGGAAATTAAAGAAAGATTAGTAGGTATTTCTAAATGAGTCAAACCGTCTTTATTGTAGGGTTAGGTTTAATTGGCGGTTCAATTGCTATGAATGTAGCAAAGAAGAAGGACTGCAAAGTTATTGCTTTGGATCCTGACCCAAAAACGATTGACATGGCTAAAATCCAAGGTGTTATTTATGAAGAAGCAGAAGACTTCAAGTCAGGTTGTCAGCAAGCGGATATTCTTATACTAGCAACTCCTATTTCTATAACGATTGAGTATTTGCATCAATTAAATGATTATTCATTAGAGAAACCTTTACTTGTTACCGATGTATCTTCTGTAAAGAATAATGTATTAGAAGCAGCTAATGTCATTAAAAACGACCAAGTAACTTTTGTAGGCGGGCATCCAATGGCTGGTTCACATAAGCAAGGGTACTCGGCTGCAAAACCTCATCTATTTGAGAACGCCATTTATGTGTTAACGCCTAGTAACACGTCAAATGGAGCCCAAGCAAAGCGTCTGCAGGAATTATTAGAGGAGACAAAAGCCAGGTTTATTACTCTTAGTACAAAAGAACACGATGAAATGACAGCGGTTATTTCTCACTTTCCACATTTAATAGCCTCCTCTCTTGTACACCAAGCGAAGGAATGGCAAAAAACTCATCCCTTCCTTGAGCAATTAGCAGCAGGTGGCTTTCGCGACATAACTAGGATTGCTTCGAGCAATCCTACTTTATGGCAGGACATCTTTTTTCAAAACCGTACCCTGCTTATTCAGATGCTTAGTGATTGGATCGACGAAATGCAAGAGCTGCAATCTCTATTACAAGATAGAGAAGCTCAAACGACTTACGAATATTTACTTCAGGCTAAACAGTACCGTGATGGATTACCTGCTAAAGAAAAAGGTGCCATTCCAGCCTTTTATGATCTTTATGTTGATATTCACGACCAGCCAGGGGCCATCTATAAAGTAATTCAGCAGCTAGCTGAAACAGAAATCAGCATCAAAAACATTGAGATCCTCGAAATTAGAGAAGGAATTACTGGAGTACTAAGAATTAGCTTCTCTTCAAGCAAAGAGCAAAAAATGAGTTATGATCTTTTAACCAGCAGAGGATATGAAGTGATGATGGAAGAATAGGAGGCTTTATTATGTCAGAAATAAAATTACAGCCAGCCTCTAAAGGGATCAATGGCACGCTCTCAGTACCGGGGGATAAATCAATCTCTCACCGTTCGATTATTTTCTCTGCTTTAGCAGAGGGGACTTCCTATATCTCAAATTTTTTAACAGGAGAAGATTGTCTCCGCACCGTTCAAGCTTTTAGAGAATTCGGAGTGGAAATTAAACAAGAAGGAACGAACGTTACGGTATATGGTAAAGGTTTAGATGCTCTTAGAGCACCTGTAAATCCGATTTATTTTGGAAATTCGGGTACAACTGCACGTCTAATGAGCGGGGTCTTATCAGCTCTCCCATTATTTAGCACCGCATATGGCGACCCTTCCCTTTCTAAGCGGCCGATGGATCGTGTAGTTGTACCTCTCTCAGAAATGGGAGCTGAAATTACTGGACGGGAAAATGGGAAATTCCTCCCTTTAGCATTTAACGGAAAGAAATTACGAGGAACTAGTATTGAAATGCAAGTGAAAAGTGCTCAAGTTAAATCTGCTTTATTATTAGCGGGGATGCTGGCAGAGGGAGAAACCGTTATTTATGAAAAAGGCACTACAAGGAATCATACTGAAATGCTCATGTCTCAATATGGAATCTCCCTGGATAAACAAGGGAATAAGTTAACGATTGCTGGTAACCAACAGCCGCTAGCTTCGAATTTAACCGTTCCCGGCGACATCTCATCTGCTGCATTTTTCATTGCAGCGGCAGCTATAACGCCTAATAGCTCTATCTGCATTGAAAATGTAGGTTTAAACCCCACGAGGGATGGAATTATTACGGCTCTCAAAAAAATGGGGGCTCAAATTGAAGTGGATCAGGTTAAGAAGATTGGACATGAACCAGTAGGAAGGGTACAAGTGAAAACCAGTAAACTTAAAGGATGCACTTTTGAAGGTGAGTTAATTCCTAACTTAATTGACGAAATACCTATCTTAGCTCTTGCTGCGACTCAAGCTGAAGGCACCACTCACATTAGAGATGCCAAAGAGTTAAGGGTAAAAGAAACAGATCGAATTGAAGCTGTTGTGTCGAACTTACGCAATTTAGGAGCGGAAGTAGAACCTACTGAAGATGGCATGATTATTTATGGTAAAAATAAATTAACTAGAGGCTCAGTTGAATCATATGGAGATCACCGAATTGGCATGATGGGGGCCATAGCTTCATTAATAACAGATGGAACTGTCCTTATCCAGGATAAAGATTGTATAAATATTTCTTACCCTAATTTTTTTGACCATTTAGAAAAGGTTTGTAAATAAGAATTCATAGATTAACTAGAGCTCTCATACGATATAAAAAGCCTGTTGGAGGTTTTATCGGATGAGAGCTCACTGGTTTCATGGGACCCTTAATGAAGATAGTCAAAGCTTCTACGGAGAGCTATTTGTGAATCATGATAAATTCAAAGACCCTTCCGAAGCCTATAGTCATATTTTAAATGTAAACGTTAATCAGTTTATTATTGCACCTGGTCACGTCATGTTAGATACATCGTTCCCCTTAAGCCGTTCTCCTTCGCACGTAAGTCAATGCTACGAATACATGAAAAAAGGATGTACACTGCTGCTTATACAACTTTTCATTCACACAAAAAAACATTTTAAAAAAGAGTACGAGCAGATGCAGACCTTTTTAAAAGATTTGCCGTTGGATTATATGATTGTCCCTCGAATATCTTCTCATGTCCTGCACCCAGAGATGATACGGTATTTTGCCTTAAGGAAAACCCCTTTTATCATTGTTCAAGCTGATTCAATGGAACAATTGAAAAACGTGGCTTGGGGATGGATAGCCCAAGCTCAAAGCTACCGTCGAATCCCCCTTACTTATAGTGTCAAAAATAGTAGAAATAGTGAGATGAATAACGAAAGGTTTTGGACAACCCTTACAGATTATTATGGTATCATTAAGTTATCTCAACCTATTACAAATGAAAGGTTAACGCTTCAAAATATGAAAGATAGCGGCATATACCCTTATAAAGGAACATTAAGAACTAATGCTTATGCTGATTATAATTTATATGAGAAGTCTTCAATCGAGTTGATTGATGAAGAAGAAAATTTCTTATATCATGAACCTGTTCCAGCTATTACTGTAATGAGGGGATGTCCAATCCAGATTCAACAAAAAGTTGAACCAAATACAAAAGGCATTTTTTTTAAAAGCTCGATTTACAAACATTTTGTCTAATGGTTGAAAGGAAGTCAGTATGGAGGAAATTCATAAAGCTATCCAAGCAATGGAAGCAGAAAAAACGGAAGAAGCTATTACAATATTACAGCAATATTTGCCTGAAGCAGATGAAGAAGAGCGCTTTACAATAACTGAACTTTATATTCAATGGGGAATGTTGGAAGAAGCAAAAATGATTTTGCAGGAACTCATTCAACGCTATCCGAAGGAAGCGGAACTAAAAGTGATGATGGCTGAAATCCATATCGATCTAAATGAAGATGAGGATGCTATTAGTTTATTAAATGAATTTACACCAGAGGATGAAGGTTATTTAGAATCTCTTCTGCAGCTAGCAGACCTCTATCAGTCGCAAGGGCTGTTTGAAGTAGCTGAACAAAAGTTACTTGCTGCTAAGCAAATGGAACCGAACGAAGCTGTAATTGATTTCGCTCTAGGTGAACTTGCCTTTTCTAATGGGGAATATAATAAATGTATTCCATTTTATGAAAATGCAATGCATCACCAGCCGGTGATTGCAGATATTGAAGTTGCAACAAGGCTGGCTGAAGCATTTGCTGCCAGTGGGGAGTTTGAGAAATCACTGGATTATTATGAAAAAGTGGAAGAAGATAACGCTGACGTGTTATTTCGTTACGGATTTGTAGCTTTTCAAGCGATGCGAAACGATATTGCCATTCACGTTTGGGAACGTCTTATTGAAGATGATCCTTATTATCAATCTGTTTACCCTTTACTAGCTCAGGCTTATGAAGCAGAAGGGATGCCTAAAGAAGCATTAAATATGGCTGAAAAAGGGTTAGCTAAAGATGAGTACAATAAAGAACTTTATCACTTAGTGGGTACTCTGTCGCATAAATCCGGAGATAAAGAAGCAGGATACCGCTATATGAGAGAAGCAGTAGCACTCGATCCTGGGTATAAGGAAGCCGTTCTTTTCTTAATTGAAAATTATAAAAGTGATGGGGACCATGAATCCATCATAGAATTAATTAACCAGCTTCTTACGTTGGGCGAGGAAGATCCGTATTATTTATTTGAACTTGCTAAAGCCTATGAGGAAGAGGAAGATTATAAACAAGCACTAGAGTATTATCAAAATGCATATCCAAATCTTAAAGATGATGATGTATTCCTTAAGGCTTATGGTTATTTCTTGGTGGAAGAAGGCAGGATGAGGGATGGCCAGCAAGTACTAGAAGAATACTTGGCCATTGAACCGTCCAACACTGAAGTGGAAGAATTTATCCATCGATTAAAAGAAAAGTAATTTTAACAAGCGCAGGAGGGGCGCCTATGGAAACACCGATTTCTGTTAATGAAAAAAAAGAATTTGTCCGTTGGTTCTTAAATCATTATCAATTGAAGAAGCGGGAAAGTGTCTGGATTCTAAACTATTTAATGAACCATGAATCTTTGCTATCATCAGTGTGTTTCGTAGAAGATGTTAAGTTGTGTCCACGTGGGATGGAAATCACCGCTCAAGGAGTAAAGGATCCTCCATTTCGCTTTTACAAAGGTCAAGTGATGACGAATGATGCGGAAAAGTCATTTCATGATTTGAGAATGAATCAAGACGAACCGATTTATATTCAAATGAATTTTGAAAATGCCCATCAATGTTCGATGTATGCCCTGGTTCTTGAAGAGAATCCTTATTTACCGAAAGATCATTATGTAAACGAAAGCGATCGTGAAGAGGCAGAACATGTATTATCTATCAGTCTTCTCGCATTTAAAAAGCAGCAGTTGGAGAAAGAAATAGATGAATCATTGCAAAGTGGAGATCAAAGCCGTTTTAGACGATTAGCTGAAGCTTTGAAAGATGTAAACGAAGCTTTAAAGTACACGCAGGTGGAATAGCTAAGAGGAAATTTTTCCTCTTAGCTTTTCTTTTTGTTTATTTTTAGTAAAATAGACTAAAGTAAGAAAGGAATGGGATCGTATACTATGCAATGGACAAAAGAAGATACTGAACTCTATTTAACTGAAAAGAAATATGTAGACACCTTAATCATTCCCTTAATTCCATTTAATCCAGAAACGGATAGCACAATAGCAAAAGAAGCATTTCAAAGAGAATTAAATCATTTAACTACACACTTGTTAGAAAAAGGTTATAAAGGCCGTATTTTATTAGCTCCTGACTATAATTATATAACTGGAAATTATGAAGAAGAGTCTCAAAGGATTAATCAATGGATAGAAAAGTTTGAAAAACAGCCGTTTGCCCATATATTTTTATTTACTTTTGATACAAAATGGAAAAGATGGGAAAAAGAATTGAGAGGACATTTGTTGTGGGTACCTAGTTTACACGAAAGAAATCTACAATCTACTGAAACAAAGTCGTTTGTAAAAGAACAGGTAAATCAAATTAGTGACCTTATAAAAGCGTACTGGGATTGACTAAAACTTTCCTTTAACGTCGATATTTTATTGACCAGGCTATAAGATTGCGCTATCATAGTAATGTCCTAGTAAACTGTATGTAACCGATCCATGTCGCATGGATTACAGCATAGAGGGGGGAAAAGAATGAGCGATAAACAAAGAGTATCCCGTCGTCAATTTTTAAACTACACACTGACAGGTGTTGGTGGTTTTATGGCTGCAGGAATGCTTGCACCAATGGTTAGGTTTGCCATTGATCCTGTGCTGAAGCCGTCGGCTGCTGGTGACTTTAAATCTGTTGCATCCGTTGATGAAATTACAAATGAGCCGCAAAGATTTGAGTGGGTTGTTGATCAAGTCGATGGCTGGTATGAATCTGAGGTACAAAAAACGGCATGGGTGTACCGAACTGAGGAGGATGAAATTGTTGCCTTGTCTCCAATTTGTACGCATTTAGGCTGTACAGTCGATTGGGCATCAAATGAAGAGTATCCAGATCAGTTTTACTGTCCATGTCACGCTGGTCGTTATACAAAGGATGGAGTGAATGTGCCTGGCACACCGCCTACTGCACCCTTACCTTTATTCGACCATAAAGTTGAGGAAGGTATGTTGTACCTTGGACAAGAACAAGATAGATAGGGGGCGTAAATCATGCTACAGAGAATTTATGATTGGGTCGATGAGCGCGTAGACATCACACCGTTATGGCGTGATATCGCCGACCACGAAGTGCCCGAGCATGTCAACCCTGCCCACCACTTTTCCGCATTTGTTTATTGTTTTGGTGGCTTGACATTCTTTGTTACAGTAATTCAAATTTTATCAGGGATGTTTTTAACGATGTATTATGTGCCTGATATTGAAAATGCTTGGGAATCTGTTTACTACTTACAAAGAGAAGTAGCTTATGGACAGATCGTTCGTGGAATGCATCACTGGGGAGCAAGTCTTGTTATCGTCATGTTATTTCTACATACTTTACGGGTGTTTTTCCAAGGAGCATATAAGAAACCTCGTGAATTAAACTGGATTGTAGGTGTGCTTTTATTCTTCGTCATGCTTGGCTTAGGATTTACAGGTTACTTACTTCCGTGGGATAACAAAGCTTATTTTGCCACTCAGGTCGGCCTGGAAATTGCAGCGGCAACACCTGTAATCGGTGATAGTATTCGATCGCTATTAGCAGGAGATCCAACAATTGTAGGAGCGCAGACATTAACGCGTTTCTTTGCGATTCATGTGTTTTTCTTGCCTGCAGCGTTATTCGGTTTAATGGGTGCTCACTTTGTTTTAATTCGTAAACAAGGAATTTCCGGTCCACTATAAAATGGAAATGATGTAAAGGAGGGAAAGCTGTGCATAGGGGAAAAGGTATGAAGTTCGTCGGTGATTCACGAATTACCGCTGAACAAAAAGCCAATTTACCAAAAGATTATTCAGAATACCCTGGTCGTACGGAAGCGTTCTGGCCTAACTTCCTTCTAAAAGAATGGTTAGTTGGTTCGGTTTTCCTTATTGGTTTTCTGATTTTGACTGCAGCTCACCCATCACCACTTGAGCAGCAGGCCGATCCAACCAATGCTGGGTATATTCCGTTACCCGACTGGTATTTCTTATTCTTATACCAATTTTTAAAGTATCAATATGCTGGTGGAGACTTTATCGTCTTTGGAGCGATTGTTGCGCCGAGTATAGCATTTGGAGCTTTGCTGCTTGCGCCGTTTCTTGATAGAGGACCTGAACGCCGTCCGCATAAACGTCCTATTGCTGTTGGCCTTATGATGCTTGGATTTATCGCTACTTTCTGGCTTACTTATGAATCTGTATCAGAAGTAGACTATGCTGAGCGTGATGAGCAATATGGTGTAAGTATTGAAGCGGAAGAGGTAGAGATTGACACAGAAGCTGCCGGCTATGAAATTTATGAAAATAACTGTGCCAGCTGTCACGGCGGAAACCTTGAGGGTACAGGAAGTTACCCGGCTTTAATTGATACACAGCTGCCTGCAGATCAGGTTAAAGATATTGCCCAGAATGGTATCGGCGAGATGCCTGAAGGAATCTTTGAAGGTTCTGAAGAAGAACTCGATCAACTAGCCGCATTCGTAACAAATCCTACGGGAGAAGAAGACGGTGAAGGTGGAGAAGAAGGATCAGAAGAAGAAGGTTCTGATGATGAAGAGGGTTCTGATGAAGAATCAGAAGAATAACATAATCTTATAGAAATAAGCCGTGCCCTTCCTTCGGAGCACGGCTTATTTTATCATTGGAGGTTCTTATGAAGGCGTTACTGAATTACATATTAAATCAGCGCAGCTTTCTAATAGCTCTTTTTATCATTAATCTTTTAGGTACTATATACGGATATATATGGTATGCATCACAGTTGAAAATGACTGACCCTATTTTTTTACTATTTGTGCCTGATAGTCCGACTGCCAGTCTATTTTTTACCATATTTTTAGCTTTTTATATCTTTAAAAAGAATGTACCTTATTTCGAAGCGTTGGCTTTGATTACGTTGTTCAAATATGGGGTTTGGGCTGTAGTCATGAATGGATTAACATGGATGGAATACGGTTCACTTCCATGGACAGGATATATGCTTGTTATTTCTCATGGAGCCATGGCGATCCAGGGACTTCTCTATGCCCCTTACTATAAATTAAAACTCCGCCATGTAGTCGTAGCAGCTGTATGGACGTTACACAATGATGTTATTGATTACGTGTACGAACAAATGCCAATTTACCCTTCTATCATGGACCATATGAACGAAATTGGTTATTTCACATTTTGGCTTAGTATAGTATCTATAGCCATTGGGTTCTACGTGGTAAGAATTAAAATGGATTCGGTCTAATCCTCTCTACTTCTTCATACACTATCATTAAGATAGAAGTAGAAGGGGAGAGGCTACATGGGACGAGCTATTCTCATTGTTTTTCTGTCGTTAGCCGGTATAATCTTTGTGTGTAATCAATGGATAACAGCTGATACGAATGACGAAAACTTAGAGCCTTTTGTAGAACAATACAGGTATTTAGTTTTTGATGGAAAATATGATCTTGCAGAAAAAATGTTGGATAATCGTTATCAAGAATTGGAAAACTATTATGAGGAAAAATCTTTAGCTCACAAACAAACTTTTGCTCAACTTGCGGGTAACACGAACCAAAACCCTGAACAAATAGTTCATTTGTTGAACTTTCTAGATCTCTCTATAAGTCCAGATGAGGAGAAATTAGTTAAAGAAAAGCTAAAAGAAATTCAAATACTGGCAGAAAACTCAGATATTAACCGTACAGATGTGCTGGAGAAATGGACAAGTTTATCTTCTTTTATTGAATTGTACTTTCCACAGGAAAAAGTTCATTACGTGAATGAAGCCTTACAAAGTTATCATGCGAGCAGTTCATTAGAAACACAGCAATCGTTGCTGTATTATTTAGACTACATGATACCGGAGGACGAAAAAGATAACACACACGACGCTTTCATTTGGACAGCGATAATTATAGGTGGTTCAATCATAGGCACGCTTTTTTATGTCGGTTACCGTAAATACAAAGCGGAAAAGGAACTGGTAAAAGAGAAGCAAACCCGAAAACAAAATAGTTGATTTTTTAAGTTTATTTGACTAAAATTGACCTATATGCAGTAGACATCTAAGATGGAGGAATGAAGATGGAGTTTCTCATTTATTTTGCGATTATTTTGTTGGTGCCTATTTGGGCTTCTTCAAAAGTAAAGAGTACGTATAAGAAGTATTCAAAAGTACCGACGTCCTCATCCATGACTGGGGCAGAGGTCGCACGAAAAATTTTAAATGACAACGGTATTTACGATGTGGGGATTGAAGAAACAAGAGGAACGCTATCTGACCATTACGATCCTCGAAAGAAAGTTATTAGACTTTCCTCAGACAATTATCATGGTCGTTCCATGGCGGCAGCTGCAGTATCCGCACACGAAGTAGGTCACGCGATTCAGGATGCTGAAGAATATGCGTTTCTTAAGTTCAGAAGTGCTTTAGTACCTGTAGCAAGTTTTGGGTCAAACATTTCCATCTTTTTAATTATTGGTGGCATGCTGCTTCAAATGTCAGGATTGCTGCTTGTCGGCATTGTATTCTTTGCGGCTGCTGTGCTCTTCCAATTTGTAACGCTTCCTGTAGAGTTTGATGCTTCCAATCGAGCGATGGGGCAGTTGGTTTCCACAGGAGTGATTAGAAATGATGAAGAACGTAAAACAAAAAAGGTGCTAAATGCTGCAGCGTTAACATATGTTGCTGGTGCTTTAGTTGCCCTTGCTGAGCTATTAAGGTTTGTATTTATGTTTATTGGAATGAACCAAGATTAAAAATTTCCCGCTTGAGGTTTCAAGCGGGAGTTTTTTAATTTAAAGGCATTTTATTTTCATCTAATGTAAAACCTTCACCAGTCACTTCGTGCACGTGACTTACCGCAACAAAGGCATGAGGATCGATTTGTTCAATGACATTTCGTAATCGAATGATCTCGTTTTTTCCTATAACACAATAAAGCACGTCTCTACGGGATCCTGTAAATGATCCTCTCCCTTCGAGTACGGTGACCCCCCGATCCATTTCTTTCATTATCTTATGGGCGATTTCTTCACTCTTTTCGGATATAATTGTTGTCCCTCTAGCTGCATATGCACCTTCCTGGATAAAGTCGATAACCCGGGCCCCGATAAATACGGCAACCAGCGTGTACATTCCTTTAATGTGGTCTAAGTAAGTAATAGTCGATGTGAAAATAACTAGTGCATCAAACAGAAACATGGATCTCCCCATGCTCCAACCGAGGTATTTGTTCATGAGCCTGGCAATGATATCAACGCCTCCTGTGGTTCCTCCATAACGAAAAATGATGCCAAGACCTACCCCAATACAGACTCCGGCAAATAAGGCGGCAAGAGTTAAATCAGCTGCAAGATTAATTTCAATTAAGTACATTTGTGAAAGACGGATGAATATAGAAACCGCTAATATTCCAATTAAAGAATAAAAAAAAGTATGTCGGCCAAGTATTTTCCATCCAACAATAAGAACAGGAATGTTAAGAACGATGTTCATTAATGCGGGATCCCAATTAAATAAGTATAATAGCAATAGAGTAATTCCGGTAAAACCACCCTCCCCCAGTTCATTTTGAATGTTAAAGTGAACAAGGCCAAATGAAAAAACAGCTGATCCTAATAAAATAAATAAAATGTTTTTAACTTTTAATCCAAATAGTTTCACTATCTCACCTCCACATTTAGTAACGGCTCTAATTATAAAGTTTTCCTAAAAAACCCACAACGTCTATAGTATTAATAATTTGTCAAATCCCCTCCTTTTGGCTACCATTACATTATGATACAGGTAAGTGTAAGGAGGAATATTGTTGAAATATGATACAAAGGAGATTCAGGATCGAGTCGATCGTTACATATCCCAATTTAAAGAAGGGTATTTCTCTCCCTTGAGTCTGCAAGCACGTTTGACAGAAGAAGTGGGAGAACTGGCCAGAGAAATTAATCACCGGTACGGTGAGAAGCCTAAAAAGTCTTCTGAGAATGAAAAAGCTTTAGAGGAAGAGTTAGGGGACATTATTTTTGTGCTTACTTGCTTTGCTAACTCTTTAAACATAGATTTATCAGATGCATTTGAACAATCAATGAGTAAAATAGAAACAAGAGATCGTAATCGCTGGACACGTAAAGAAGGAGAGAATAATCATGAGTCGAATTAAGTGTATTGTAGCTGGGCCTAGAGGAAAAATGGGCAGTGAGGCCTTGAGGATGATAGAGAAAGACGAGCAATTAACGTTGACTGGCTGTATTGATCGTAAACATGATGGAATAAACGTAAAAGACGTTGATGGCCTTCCTAAATTGGATGCTCCTATTTTTACAGATGCGGAAGTTTGCCTCCAAGAGGTGGAAGCAGATGTATTAATTGATCTGACTACTCCAGAATTTGGATATAAACATACGAAACTTGCTTTAGAGCAAAATGTGCGCCCTGTCGTCGGGACCACTGGATTTTCTGATGGACAGCTTGAGGAATTGAGAAGTTTAGCCGCAGAAAAACAACTGGGGGCGGTCATAGCACCTAACTTTGCTATTGGAGCTGTTTTAATGATGCAGTTTTCAAAGTGGGCTGCGAAACATTTTCCCGATGTTGAAATTATTGAAAAGCACCATGATCAGAAACTCGACGCGCCTTCAGGTACCGCTGTTAAAACAGCACAGCTCATCCAAGAAGAGAGAGAAGCGCATAAGCAGGGTCACGAAAATGAAACAGAAACGATGACTGGGGCACGAGGAGCAGAATTTGAAGGTATGAGAATTCACAGTATGCGATTACCAGGGCTTGTTGCTCACCAGGAAGTTGTTTTTGGAAACTTAGGAGAGACGTTGACGATTAAACATGATTCCCACCACCGTGAATCCTTTATGTCTGGAGTAAAATTAGCTGCAACCGAAGTTATGAAGCTCGATGTTTTAGTGTATGGATTAGAACATCTGCTAGACTAAAGGGAGGTTAAAGAAATGAATATTGCTCTTATTGCACATGATAAGAAAAAAACGGAAATAATTAATTTTGCTACTGCTTATCGTGATATTTTAAAAAAACATGATTTATTTGCAACTGGTACAACAGGAAAGAAAATAAATGAGGCTTCAGGTTTACCCGTTGTACGCTTTCAATCTGGACCGCTTGGAGGGGACCAGCAGATAGGCGCGAGGATTGCCAATGAAGAAATGGATGTGGTTATCTTCTTTCGTGATCCTTTAACAGCTCAACCTCATGAACCAGATATAACAGCTCTTTTAAGGCTATGTGATGTACATCAAATTCCTGTGGCTACTAATATGGCGGGTGCTGAAATTATGATTCGTGCGTTAGATCGTGGAGAGATTAACTGGAGACAAGTAGTTAAAGACAGGAAAGATCAGGTGTAACTTTTATGACTAAAATAGGTATTACTTGCTACCCTACAGTCGGTGGATCCGGGGTAATTGCAACGGAATTAGGTAAACTACTAGCAGAACAAGGGCATAAAATTCATTTTATCACTTCTCAAGTCCCATTTCGTCTCAATCGCGTTTACCCTAATATTTTTTATCACGAAGTTGAAGTAAGCAATTATCCGGTTTTTCAACATCCCCCATATGACTTATCACTTGCAAACAAAATGGCGGAAGTAATCGATCGAGAAGAATTGGACATTTTACACGTGCATTACGCTATGCCTCATGCTGTATTAGCTATATTGGCTAAACAAATGTGTAATAGAGATGTGAAAATTGTAACAACTCTGCATGGCACTGACATTACTGTATTGGGAATCGATTCAACTTTAAAACGTATGATACGCTTTGGTATTGAGCAATCAGACTGTGTCACAGCCGTTTCCCACAGTTTAGTTGAACAAACGAGAGAGCAACTCGATACAACAAAAAATATTGATGTCATTTATAACTTTGTTGATGAGCGGGAGTATTATCGTATTCCTACACCCACATTAAAAGAAGAGTATGGGATGTCGGAGGATGAAAAAGTTATTATTCATATTTCTAATTTCCGAAAAGTAAAAAGAGTGGATGATGTCATCCGTGTTTTTGCCGAAATCGTCAAGAAAATACCTAGCAGGCTTGTTTTGGTTGGTGATGGTCCGGAGTATTCTAATTGCTACCACCTTGTAAAAGAGTTAGAACTTGAAGAGTATGTTTTATTTTTAGGCAAACAAGAAAATGTAAGCGAACTCCTGGCTATTTCAGATTTAAAGCTGCTCTTATCTGAAAAAGAAAGTTTTGGACTAGTGCTGCTTGAAGCAATGTCTTGCGGTGTACCTTGTATTGGAACAAATATTGGAGGCATACCCGAAGTTATTCAGCATGGTGTTACAGGCTATATTGGCGAGCTGGGAGACGTCTCAGGAATTTCGAGACTAGCCATTGACTTATTATCCGATGAAGTTAAAATAAAACAATTCTCAAAAGATGCAGAATCTCTTGTTCATGAGAAGTTTGCATCCACAGCTATTGTTGAGCAATATGAACAACTTTACAATCAGGTGATGGAACATGAACTCAAAAATTGCTAAAGCATTAGAAATTGTAAAAATCATTGAAGATGCAGGAGGCAGGGCACACATAGTGGGAGGGGCCGTTCGTGACACACTTCTAGGAAGACCTATAGAAGATGTTGACTTAGCTACTTCTTTTACCCCTCATAAAATTAGCAAGTTATTTTCTAAGGTTGTCCCAATCGGCATTGAGCATGGCACTGTTCTTATTCGTTACGACTCGGAATCCTACGAGATCACTACATACCGTACGGAGGAAGGGTACAATGATTTTCGCCATCCTGATCAGGTCGAATTTGTCCGTTCAGTTGAGCAGGATTTAGCGCGTAGAGATTTCACCATCAATGCGATGGCACTAAATGGAGAAGGGCACTTAATTGACCCGTACGGCGGACAAGAAGATTTGGTAAAAGGGTTGATAAGGGCCGTTGGTGATGCTAAAGAACGATTTAGCGAAGATCCGTTACGTATGATGAGAGCCTTGCGTTTTTCAAGTCAACTCGGCTTCAGTTTGGACAAATATATCAGTGATGCTATTTCGTATCAAGCTTCCCTTTTATCGAAAATTTCTATTGAGCGTATAGCCGTAGAATTTGAAAAATTATGTAAAGGTCAAGAATATAAAGCCGTTCTCCTTCACTTAGAAAAACTTAAGGTTCATCATTATTTACCTTTGTTTAAAGAAAATTCAGAGCAGATTAAAGTTATACCTTCTGTACGGTTACAAGGTTTTTCAGAACTCATTCCTTTTTATTGTGAAAAAGGCTCTCCCTATGAAATATCAGAATGGATTAAAGCTTGGAAACAATCCAACCTGGTAAAGAGAAATTCGTTAATTATTTATGAAGCGGTGCATTCATATGATCACAAACCGCTGCCTGAGGTTATATATCCAGTTCCCTCTCATTTAATTGAGAGTCTAGTCAATGTACTGCAGGCCATCGATGTAAACATCGAACATTCTTATGTTCAGGAAGTTTACGATAAACTGCCGATACATTCCCGAAAGCAATTAGATTTCAAAGCCGAAGATTTAATGAAAGAATATCCGAGTCAAACAAAAGGACCATGGATTGGAGATTTCTTGAACAAAATAGAAAAAGCTGTGGTACTAGAACTCATCCCTAACGAAAATCAAGCGATAAAGGAATGGATAAAAACATGGAATCCACCCGAAACCGATTAATCCAACTGTTGGTTAAAAAGGACGGATATGTGTCAGGACAGCAGTTATCAGAACAACTGGAAATATCACGTACAGCCGTATGGAAACATATGAAAGAGCTTGAAAAGGACGGTTATAAAATTGAAGCTCTCCAAAGAAAAGGTTATCGAATTATATCCTCTCCTGATAAAGTGAGTGAAAACACAGTTCAATGGGGGTTAAACAATGATTGGCTGGGACATCAGCTGTATCATTATAGAGAAGTGGATTCGACCCAGGATATTGCACACCAGCTTGCAAAACAAGGAAAACCTCATGGTACTGTTGTTATGGCAGATGAGCAGGTGAAAGGGAAAGGACGTATGTCAAGACCCTGGCATTCACCAAAAGGGAAAGGAATATGGATGAGTATCTTATTACGTCCTGAGCTTATGCCTGTCCAAGCTCCCCAGCTAACGCTGTTAGCGGCTACCGTTCTCGCAGAGGTGTTCGCCCGCAAGTCGGGACTGAAGCCTCAAATTAAATGGCCGAATGATATTCTTATAAAACATAAAAAAGTTTCAGGGATTCTTACTGAGATGCAGGCAGAACATGATCAAATTCAATATATAGTGCTCGGGATCGGCATCAATGTCAATCAGGCTGCTGAAGATATTCAAAAGGACTTAAGACATAAAGCATCTTCCTTACGTATCGAATCAGAGGAGGAGTGGTCAATCGCCGAAACTATTCAGAGCATTTTACATCAATTTGAAGAAACTTATGATCAATTTATGTCGCAGGGCTTTAAACAGGTAAAGAAGATTTGGGAGAAGTATGGGTATAAGATTGGTGAACAAGTGACCATTAAGACGATGAAAAAAGAATGGAAAGCCGAGTTGATAGGGATTGAACCTGATGGTGCTTTAAAAGCAAGAGACTTATATGGGAACGAAGAAAAACTTTATTCCGCAGAAATTCATTGGGGAGAAGGAGGATATGATGCTAAATAAAACTAAACTCATGAAAATGAAAGAAGAAAAAGATAAGATTACTATGCTTACTGCTTATGATTATCCTTCAGCGAAGGTGGCTGAGGAAGCCGAAACTGATATGATCTTAGTAGGAGATAGTCTTGGAATGGTAGTACTAGGATACGATTCTACCATTCCTGTTACTGTGGAAGATATGGTGCATCACGGTAAAGCTGTAAGAAGAGGGGCCGGGGATACGTTTGTCGTAGTAGATATGCCATTTATGTCTTATCATGTATCTTTGGAAGATACACTTAAAAATGCTAAGCAGATTTATCAAGAAACTGAAGCTCAAGCCTTAAAGGTAGAGGGGGCAGGAAACGTCCTGCATACGATTGAATCATTAACTGCTGCAGGTATACCTGTGGTAGGGCATTTAGGGTTAACGCCGCAGTCTGTTAACGTTTTAGGCGGGTATAAAGTTCAAGGGAAAGAAAAGAAAGCTGCTTATCAAATGATTGACGACGCAAAAAAAATTCAAGAAGCCGGTGCAATGGCTCTGGTATTAGAATGTGTACCGAAAGAATTAGCCTCGTTGATTACAAAACAACTTAAGATTCCTGCAATTGGGATAGGAGCTGGCGCGGAGGTTGATGGTCAAGTGCTCGTATATCATGATATCTTAAAATATGGAGTCGACCGCTTGCCTAAATTTGTTAAAGCTTATTTTAATGGTAATGAACACCTCAAAGAAGCTGTAAAGTCATATGTAACGGAAGTGAAATCAGGAGAATTTCCTGGTGAAGAACATACATTCACAATGGAGGTAGAATCGCTTCCAAAGCAATAAGGAGTTAGCAAAAATGGAAGTTTTCAAACAGATAGCTGAAGTACAACAGAAAGCTCAACAAGTTAAGCTGGACGGTAAAAGCATCGGGATCGTGCCTACTATGGGTTTTTTACATGAAGGACACCTCAAACTCATACAGGAAGCCAAAAATGAAAATGACTTTGTTATTCTATCCATTTTTGTAAACCCGCTGCAGTTTGGAGAGAATGAGGATTTAGATTCTTATCCAAGAGATGAAGAGACTGACTTACAACTGGCTCAAGAGCACGGAGTGGACCTCGTATTTTTTCCTACAGAGCAAACAATGTATCCTCATTCTTTATCGATAGAAATGTCAGTCATAAGAAGAGCTGATGTTCTATGCGGACGCAGTCGACCGGGCCATTTTGAGGGCGTAGTTACTGTCCTTACTAAGTTATTCAATATTTGTCTGCCTACTAACGCTTATTTTGGAATGAAGGATGCTCAGCAAGTGGCAGTAGTTGACGCTCTTATTAAAGATTTTAACTTCCCTGTAAAACTGAAGCCGGTTGCTACAGTGAGAGAGTCTGATGGTTTAGCTAAGAGCAGCAGAAATGTTAATTTAAGCGATGAGGAACGAAAAGAAGCACCTGCTATTTTTCAAGCTTTACAATATGGGAAAGAGCTATATGACTCTGGAGAAAGTAACGTCAATTATATTATTAAAAAAACCAGACAGTTCCTTGAAGAGCGGAGTCATGGTAAAATAGATTATATTGAGTTACTATCATACCCTGAACTCGAAAGCGTTAATTTAATAGATCGTCAGGTCATACTCGCGATAGCCGTCAACTATAAGCGAGCCAGACTTATTGATAATATCGTGTTTAGTGAAGCCGAGTGATAACAGGGTAATTGTTCAAGGAGGAGTCATCATCGTGTTTCGAACAATGATGAAAGCAAAATTACACCGTGCCCGGGTCACCGAGGCTAACCTTAATTATGTAGGAAGCATAACAATTGACCAGGATCTAATGGATAAAGTCGACATACTCCCGCATGAAAAGGTACAGGTTGTAAATAATAACAACGGAGCTCGGTTGGAAACATATGTAATAGCTGGAGAAAGAGGTAGTGGAGTTGTTTGTTTAAATGGTGCAGCTGCCCGGCTGGTTCAGCCGGATGATGTCATTATTGTTGTCTCTTATGCTATAGTGAACGAAGAAGAAATGGCTGAGTTTAAACCTAAAATTGCCATTATGAGTGAAGACAATCAAGTAATGGAGATCATTGAAGAAGAATCTCCATTGACGGTGCTCCCCCTATAATCTTAACCAGCGATAATTTAGCGTTGAATCCCTAAAGTCTTGGAGTGTCGGTAAGGATCTTAGCCCATGTAAGTAATCGGCAAAGATCCTTACTTTATGTTATTGTGCGTGTTTAAGGAGGGTTTGTCATGGCTTCATTTGCCATAGTAGATCTTGAAACAACAGGAAATTCATCTTCAAAACAAGATCGAATCATAGAAATTGGAATTGTACTTATTAAAGAAAAAAAAATCGTTAAAGAATTTTCGGCACTCGTTTATCCAGAGCGTGAGATCCCTCCATTTATATCCTCTTTAACCGGAATCGATGATGAGGATGTCATCGGTGCACCTTTATTTTCAGAAATTGCACACGAAGTTTACCATTTATTTAACGATGCTTACATAGTAGCTCATAACGTTGAATTTGACCTCGGCTTTTTAAACGCAGAGCTTAAGAATTGCGGATTGCCTGCCTTAACTAATCCTATTATTGATACAGTAGAGATGGCTCGTATTTTATTTCCTTCTTCTGAGAGTTTCAAATTGGGACATTTAGCCGGGCAGATGAATTTAGGACATGACCGTCCTCACAGAGCTTTATCAGATGCTCAGGTTACAGGGGAGCTATTACTTTGTCTATTAGAGCGCCTAAAAGAATTACCAGAGCACACGCTAACACAATTATTAAAAGTTACTGAAAAGTTAAAAAGTCAGATGAGACCATTTATTGAAGAAGCCATTGATCAAGCAAGGTATTCTGTAAAAGGTATGCAGCATTACAGAATTATGCACGGTATTGCTGTTAGAAAACTCACACCTGATAAAAAAGAAAAACCAGTCGTCACAAAAAATTTTTCAGAATGGATGACTCATATTTTTGAAGGGAAAGAAGGACTTAAGGGATCCATTCCTACTTATGAGACTAGAGCAGGCCAAAGAGAAATGTCTGAATCTATATATAGTGCTCTTACAGACTCTCAGCATGCTTTAATAGAAGCTGGAGCCGGAACAGGAAAATCTATTGCTTATTTATTATCTGCACTATACTATTCGATAAAAAACAACCAAAGAATCGTGGTTTCTACTTACACGACTTCATTACAGAATCAATTACTTCATGAAGAAGTACCTAAGCTTGAAAAATTATTTAATGAGCCAATACGAGTTGAGCTTTTCAAAGGGAAAGCGCACTATATTAGTTTGTCTCATTTCAGTTATGAACTGGAAAACTCTTATTTAGATAACTATGATGAAGCGTTGGCTAAGGCTATGATACTTGTTTGGCTGTCTCAAACGTATACAGGTGATATTGAAGAAATTCAGCTTCCATCAAACGGGCAGCAATTTTGGCATAAAATTTCAGCCGAACAATCTGTTAAACATCAAAAAGAAGAAAACTACTTTTATGCGCTCGCTGAGGAAAAAGCGGAGTATGCAGATGTTATTATTACGAATCATTCACTTTTAAGTTTAGACTTAATCAGTGACCAGCAACAGTTACCGAGTTACGAAAAAGTTATCATTGACGAAGCCCATCAATTTACTACCGTTGCAAGTCGATATTTTGGTGTTCAACTTAATTACAAAGAATTACAAAGTCAGTTGACTCATCTAAATGAATTACTTTCTGATCGTTTTCTTTCCAGTGGTTCTCCAGTTATTAATACAAAATTAGAACAAAGCCGTGAAGCAGTTGAACAGGCTAAAGAAGAGTTAAGTCAACTATCGAAGTTTATTTATCATAGTATTAAACGAAATCGTCCATCTAGTAAAACGAAAAGTGATATAGGCCGTGTCCAATATTCTCTTCTTCATTCAAAAGACGAAGCTATGATATCGACAGCCGCTGAAATGATGGAGCGCTTTTTATCTAAAATCTTATTAATAAAGAGAATATTAAGGACAATTATTAATCAATTTATAGCTGTTCAACAAACAGAGCCCATAGCCATACTAGTTTCGCGGCTCGAACAGTATGAAAATGTATGCTTTAATATTGTGGATCAGCTTGGTAGATACTTTAAAGAAGAATCATTGGAAGAAGCCAAATGGGTTGAAATAGAAGGGAGCGGACATCAACATTCCTTTTATATGTACAGTGAACCCGTGAACCTTGATGAACTTCTTCGCAAAAAGCTCATTACACGAAAAGAAAGTATTGTACTTACTAGTGCGACACTTACAACAGCACAGTCTTTTGACTTCATAAGAAAAACCATAGGGTTTATAAAAGAAGATAAAGTTATTGAAAAAGTTCTCCCTTCACCTTATAAGTTCGACCAAAATGCGAGGTTAATGATTCCAAATGACTTTCCGAATGTAAGAGAGGATCAAGAAGAATTTATCTATTCGGTAAGTGAAGCCATTTATTCATTATCACAAGTCACTAAAGGGCGAATGCTCGTATTATTTACTTCATATGATATGCTGAAAAAAACATATTACTTGTTAAAAGAGATGATTAATCCAGAAGAATATATGATTTTCGGTCAAGGTATTTCTAGTGGAAGTCGAGATCGTTTAAAAAAGAACTTTCAAGCTTTCGATCAATCGGTTTTATTAGGAACAAGCTCCTTTTGGGAAGGGGTTGATATTCCTGGTGATGATCTATCTTGTTTAATGATTGTGCGACTTCCTTTTCAGCCTCCTGGGCAGCCTGTCCAAAGTATTAGGGAAGAGGTAATTAAAAAAGAAGGAAAAAATCCTTTTATGGATTATTCACTGCCAGAAGCTATTATTAGATTCAGACAAGGGTTTGGACGATTAATCCGATCCAGTACGGATCGAGGAATCGTTTTCGTCTGTGATCATCGGATTATGGAGGCACGTTATGGGAAGTATTTTATTTCCTCGATACCAGATATTCCAGTGACGTATGACTCAACTACGAATTTAATAAAACAAGCTCAGAATTGGCTATAAATATTGGAATTTTTATTAAAAGAACGAGAGACCTGTTATAATAGATTAGGTATTTACCGAAAAAGAACCAATGTATAAAGAGTTAGGAGATATGTCTAATGGCGAATAAAGTAGAAACCCTTTCCACAGTACGTGTGCAGAAAACGGACGATTTATACAAAATCGTAGATACGCTGAATCGTACGTTAAAAGAAGAAAATCTAATGTTTGGAATGGCTTTAGATGAAGATGATCGGGACACAGCGGTCTTCACAATTTACCGTACCTAAGTGGTTGAAATGGGTTCTTCTCATTTTCGGTAGTTTATTGATTATAGGAATAGGATTGCTGACTTGGATGTATTTTCATATTGAAAATACGCGTACAAGTCAATACGATGAAGTGAGTGAATTTGTATTAGGTGAAGGACTTCTTGAAAGTGTGGATAAAGTGACCCGTTATAATGGGGAGACTCCTATTCATATCGTTAATGGTATGGACGATCAGAACGAAGAACGATATCTTTTTATTGATTTTGTTAATCAAGAAGAGGTGTCTACTATATCTGCAGCAGACATGATTGATGAAAATTCGGCTAGAAGAAATGTAAACCAGTGTAATGGTTGTGAATTTGTAGATGTTCAGCTTGCATTTGAAGAAAATCGACCTGTCTGGGAAGTTACTTATAAGGATGAGAGTAACCGTTATGTTTTTGAATACTTAGACGTTAGAAACGGCGAGGAAGTACAACGTTTTGCGTTTCGCCAAACATAATTATTTTAAGGAGTGACCAAATTGAATTTAGCACAGCGAGTACAATCTTTAACACCATCAAGCACATTAGCGATTACAGCAAAGGCAAAAGCCCTAAAAGCAGAAGGTCATGATGTTATTGCTTTAGGGGCCGGAGAACCTGATTTCAACACTCCAGAGCATATTATCGAAGCAGCTAAACGTTCTATGGATGAAGGTTTAACGAAATACACCCCTTCAGGCGGCATCCCAGATTTGAAGAATGCCATCATTCATAAAATGAAAAAGGATCAAAATCTTACTTATACCCAGGAACAAGTCATTGTAACAATTGGAGCCAAACACGCCTTGTTTACTTTATTCCAAGTATTGCTAAACAAAGGAGAAGAAGTGGTGGTTCCAGCTCCTTATTGGGTAAGTTACCCTGAGCAAGTTAAGCTGGCAGAAGGTCGTCCAGTTATCGTACAAACGAAAGAAGATCAGCAATTTAAGCTGACCCCGGAACTGCTTGAACAATCCATTACGGATAAAACAAAAGCAGTAATTATTAATTCACCAAGCAATCCTACAGGGATGATGTATTCTAAAGAAGAACTGGAAGCAATAGGTGAAGTTTGTTTAAAACATGACATATTAATCGTTTCTGATGAAATCTATGAAAAATTAATTTATACAGAAGAAGCGCATGTTTCAATTGCCCAGCTTTCTTCTGAGCTTTATGAGCAGACGATTATTATTAATGGAGTATCTAAATCTCATTCGATGACTGGATGGAGAATTGGATATGCTCTAGGAAATAAAGATATAATCAAAGCCATGACAAGCATGGCCTCTCATTCGACTTCTAATCCCACTTCATTAGCTCAATATGGTGCTCTTGCAGCTTATACCGGTTCTGACGAAGATGTGGAAAAAATGAGAAATGCTTTTAAGGAGCGTTTAGCTAAGCTGCACAGCTGGTTAATAGAGATTCCCGGTGTCCATTGCGAGAAACCAAAAGGCGCCTTCTACTTGTTTCCTAATGTGAAGGAAGCAGCAACGATATGCGGGGTTGATAGTGTGGATGACTGGGTTAAAGACTTGCTTGATGAAGAAAAAGTGGCTCTCGTACCTGGTTCTGGTTTCGGGTCTCCGGACAATGTGCGTCTCTCCTATGCAACTTCTTTAGAACAATTAGAAGAAGCAGCTAAGCGAATTAAACGATTTATTGAAATGCGTCAATCATAAGTGAAATTTGGAGGTTTAAACAGTGAAAACAACGATTGCCGAGGTATCTAAGTTTGTAGGTGAAGAAGTAACGATAGGAGCCTGGCTCCACAATAAGCGGTCGAGCGGTAAAATCGCCTTTTTACAGTTAAGAGATGGAACCGGCTTTATGCAGGGGGTAGCTGTTAAAGCAGAACTTGGCGAGGACAAGTTTCAGGAGGCAAAAGGCCTAACTCAAGAATCATCTCTTTATGTTACAGGGGTAATAGTCGAGGATAGCCGCTCATCTTTTGGATATGAAATGCAAGTTAGCAACTTCGAGGTTATTCAAGAAGCAAAAGATTATCCGATTACTCCTAAAGAACACGGAACAGAATTTTTGATGGATCATCGTCATTTATGGCTACGTTCAAGAAAACAACACGCAGTAATGAAAATCAGAAATGAAATTATCCGTGCAACTTATGAATTTTTCAATCAAAATGGTTATGTGAAAGTAGATGCGCCAATCTTAACTGGTTCTTCTGCAGAAGGAACCACTGAACTTTTTCATACCAAATATTTTGACGAAGATGCGTATCTGTCCCAGAGTGGACAGTTATATATGGAAGCAGCGGCCATGGCACTAGGAAAAGTATTCAGCTTCGGTCCTACATTTAGAGCGGAAAAGTCTAAAACTCGTCGTCACCTTATCGAATTTTGGATGATAGAACCAGAAATGGCGTTCATGGATCATAACGACAGTCTTGAAGTTCAGGAACAATATGTATCCCATGTTGTCCAATCAGTCTTAGAAAATTGCAAGCTGGATTTAGAAGCTCTTGACCGAGATACAAGTGTACTTGAGAAAATTAAAGCTCCTTTTCCAAGAATCAGCTACGATGATGCTGTACTGCTGCTGAAAGAGAAAGGCTTTGATGATATCGAATGGGGGGAAGACTTTGGTGCCCCTCACGAAACGGTGATAGCAGAGAGCTACGATAAGCCAGTATTTATTACGAACTATCCTGCTGAGATTAAAGCTTTCTATATGAAACCTGACCCAGAGCGTCCAGAAGTAGTATTATGTGCTGACTTAATTGCACCTGAAGGGTATGGGGAAATTATTGGAGGATCTCAGCGTATTGATGATTTAGAGCTCATGCAACAGCGCTACGAGGAGCATGATTTAACTGGAGAAGCTTACAAATGGTATTTGCAGCTTCGTGAATATGGAACGGTACCGCATTCAGGATTTGGCTTAGGTCTTGAACGTACAGTGGCATGGATTTCTGGAGTAGAACATGTACGTGAAACCATCCCATTCCCGCGCTTATTGAACCGATTATATCCTTAATACAGAAAGATGAAAGCACCGATGCCCGTTAACCCTGTCGGTGTTTTCATTATTTAGCATCCTAGAATGAGGTGATGGAAATCGCTAGTTATTATAATTACCAAGCCGTACTTGATAGTCAAATTTCCTTGCCTAAGACGTTAATCACTCACTATAGAAGGTTAGGTATTGCAGAAAAAGAGCTTGTAACGGTTTTACAAATTCATCAATTCCACATGGACGGGAACTCTTTTCCTACTCCAGGAGAAATTTCCAACCGTACTTCTTTTACGGAAGAAGAATGTTCAAGAGTGTTAAGAAGCCTTATTCAAAAACAGCTTCTGACCATTGAGCAAAAAGACAGGGAACAGCAGGTAGGCAATGAATGCTATTCATTAGAGCCGCTTTGGGAAAAGTTATTTCAACAGCCAAAAGAGCAGAAAGAGCCAACTGCTCAGCCTGAAAATTTATTTCCTCTATTTGAACAAGAATTTGGACGCCCATTATCTCCATTTGAAATTGAGAATATAAATATATGGCTTGATCAAGAGGAGCAGGAACCGGCTTTAATTAAAGCTGCGCTTCGAGAAGCTGTATTAATGGGTAAATTAAATTTTAAATACATCGATCGGATATTAAGAGAGTGGAAGAGAAAGGGCATTCAGACTGTAGATCAAGCTAGACAGCATGGTAAAAAATTCAGACAAGGTCAGACGAAAAACACAGCTTCACCTAAGCCACCGGAAAAACGTGATATTTCCTTATATTACAATTGGTTAGAGGAAGAGTAAAAGAGGTAGGTATATGTTAAACAAAGCTCAAATAAGGTATTGTTTGAATACGTTTGAAGAAATGTTTCCTGAAGCAGAGTGTGAATTAACCCATAAAAATTCTTTTGAGTTACTTATCGCTGTCGTTTTGTCAGCTCAGGCTACAGATGCATTAGTGAATAAAGTAACACCAGGACTCTTTGAAAAATATAAAACTCCCGAAGATTACGTAAACGTACCGCTAGAAGAATTAGAACAAGATATTCGCAGAATTGGATTATATAGAAGTAAAGCAAAGAATATTCAAAAGTTAAGTCGTACAATGCTTGAAAAGTTTAATGGGCAAGTTCCTCAGACAAAGGCAGAATTGGAAAGTTTAGCTGGAGTAGGGAGAAAAACTGCAAATGTTGTAGCTTCGGTAGCATTTAAAGAACCGGCTATTGCGGTGGATACTCATGTGGAGCGAGTCTCTAAAAGACTAGGTATATGCCGTTATAAAGATTCAGTACTTGAAGTAGAGAAAAGGCTGATGCAGAAGATTCCAGAGGAAGAGTGGAGTGACACGCATCATCGAATGATTTTTTTTGGCCGTTATCATTGTAAAGCCAAAAACCCGAACTGTCATGAATGCCCCTTGTTATTTTTGTGTAGGGAAGGACAGAAGAGAAAGCGTAAAGAGGAAAAATTAATGCAATAAAAAACTCCAAGTCAGGGATAAAAAGTACCCTATTGAATAGACACTTTAAAAAAAGTCTACTCTATAGGGTACTTTTCTGTATAATAGGGACAATTTCAATTCGTACGGAGATGAGAAGATAAGTAAATGATTATTTAGCGATAAAGATGTTCAAGCCCTACAAGCGAAAACTTACGTGAAAACTGTCTCTACAAAGGGGATCACTTACACAGACGTATTCAAGCGCTTGGAATATGAAAAGAAAAAACTACATCTCAGATCTTTCAAGAAAACTGCTTTGATATTGATATGATCGGCAGAAAGCCTATTTAGCAACAATTAAGGATGGATCGACCAATCAAATTCTGGCTTATCATGTGACCCTATAACGATGGAGCTCGCAACGCTTACTATTGATAAATTGATGAAGAACCTGGCCATAACCTTGGCAGAGGTAGCCTTCATCCACTCCGATAAAGGAACACACTATACACCTCCTGAGTATCAAAATTATTAAAGAAACATAGCCTCGGGCAGTCCATGTCCAGCCGAGGGAACTGTTGGGATAATGCCCCACAAGAATCCTTTTTTGGTCACTTTAAGGATGAAATCGATCTTACATCTTGTAGAACATTCGAGGAAATAAAGCGAGAGGTCAAAAGTTATATGACACAACCATTTCAGAGGGCAATGGAACCTAAAAAAAATGACTCCTGCTTTTTGCAGGAATCATCTTCTTAATCACGTTGCCTAGTTTTTTTAAAAATGTCCTTTACGAAGGGTACACTTTAAGATGGTCTTGGAGTTTTTCTTTATTGTTCCTCGTTTTCTGGCTCTTCATTAGTTTCACCTGAAGAATCCTCTTCTTCAGAAGAGCCTTCGTCATCAGGCTCTGGTGATTCCTCAGTCTCTTCAGTATCCTCTTCTTCGGTAGGAGAGCTTTCTTCTTCACTATCCTCGTTTTCATTGTTTCCACTGTTTCCATTATTATCATCATTGTTGCCATTTCCGTTGTTTTCTTCTTCAGTATTTTCTTCAGATTCACCTTCATCATTAGATTCGTCTTCGGCATCTGACTCGCTGTTTTCATCAGTTTCTTCTTCCGTTTCTTCTCCGGATTCTTCTTCAGATTCCTCTTCCGTTTCTTCTGACTCTTCTTCACCACCTGGAACTGTAACACTGGCCGATTGAGGATCGCTTTCTTCAGCATCCCCGCTGTCACTTGCGGCAATAACAGTGAATTCATAGGTGGAACCAGGTTGAATTTGAGAGATTTCCATGCTTTGACTCTGCGTTGTAGTCAGTTCTCGAGCATCTCCGCCATCTGTAGCCACTGATACTTCAAAGGTAACATCGTCATCATCATAGCTCCATTCTAAATCTATAGCCTCTGTATCTTCGTTGTATGTGGCTGTTAATCCTCCGACTGCATCCATTTTATCAAATTGTTCGGACGTTTCAGTCGGTTTGTTATCCACGTGGAATAACTCACTTACAATTTGACTTTCAGGAGTGTAGTCACTAGGAAGCTCCGCCGGGCGAGAACCGTCTTCAACATCAACCCATTCGACCGAATCTGGTCTTTGAAAATCTTCGGGAGCGTTACCTTCGGATATGTGGCCCATAACGGATTTAAACAATTGCCGCGGAATTTGTTGAGAACTGTCAGACAAGTTTACGTTATTATCACTATACCCAGTCCAAATGGAAACGGAATAGTCAGTCGTATAACCACTAAACCAAACATCAGGTACAATGTCTTGACCATCACTAGTTTCGCGGTTGGTAGTTCCTGTTTTACCTGCTACCGGCAGTCCTGGAATATTTGCTGCAGTACCTGTACCGTCACTCATTACAGATTCAAGCATTGAGGTTATCATATAAGCTGTGGAGTCGCTCATAGCTGACTTAGATTCTGGCCTTAAATCAGTTGTCTGTCCGTCAGCAGATTCTACTTCCCGGACAGTATGAGGTTCATTATACACTCCACCATTACCAAAGGCTGCATAAGCCCCACTCATCTGAACAGGGTTTGTCAGTACACCGCCTCCTATGGCGTCAGAAAGATTCATGGTGTCATCTTCAAACTTGAAACCTAAACCTTCAACAAAAGGTTTAGCATTCTCTACCCCTGTCTCTTCCAACATTTTAATAGCAGGAATATTAAGTGAACGACTAAGTGCATATCTCATACTGACCCAGCCTCTAAATTCACCGTCATAGTTGTTAGGCTGCCATCCATTAATATCGATTTCTTCATCGTTGATTTGGTGATAAGTAGAGAGTTTTTCATTTTCAATGGCTGGTCCGAAAGCCGTGATCGGTTTAAAAGTTGAGCCTGGCTGGCGATTAATATCCGTGGCAAAATTATAGTTTCCTTTTGTATAGTTTCGTCCACCGCCAATAGCTCGAATGGCTCCTGATTTTGTATCTGTAACTGCAATACCAGATTGAAGGTCTTCATCCGGCCATGGAACTGTTTCATCGTTTAATACTTGTTCTACATATTCTTGAGCATTAGGATCAATTGTAGTATAGATATTTAGTCCATCTTCGTAAATATTGGCATCATCCATTTTCGCGCTCACTTCTTTTTCAACTTGGTCAATAAATGCGCGATATGGAGTGTTTTCCTCTTCAGTATCTTCTACAATCATATCTTCTACGTTCGTTTGTTTTGCTTCTTCCGCTTCTTCTTCAGTAATCTTGTTGTGCTGAACCATTAAATTAAGCACGGTGTTCATTCTCTTCTGAGCTAGATCAGGATTCTCGTAAGGATCATAGCCGGAGGGTCTCTGCGGAAGACCTGCTAGCAAAGCTGATTCTGGCAGTGTTAACTCATTTAAATCTTCTTTACCAAAATAGGTATCAGCTGCTTCAACTATTCCGTAAGCCCCTTGACCGTAATAAATTTTGTTTAAATACATTTCTAAAATCGATTCTTTAGAATACTGCTGGTCTAATTTAATCGCTAAGAATTGCTCTTGAACTTTACGTTCTAACGTTTTATCGCTTGTTAAATAAGAACGCTTAACGACCTGCTGTGTTATGGTACTTGCACCTTCTGATCCAAAACCGCTTGTGACATTGGAAAGAACGGCCGCTCCAATCCTCCTAGGGTCGATACCAAAATGATCAAAGAAACGAACATCTTCAGTAGCTAGAACTGCATCAACGGTTTGAGAGGGAAGATCATTATAACTTACTCTCGTACGTCTCTCATCTCCAGCTACATCTGTTATTAAGTTATCGTCTTTATCATAAATTTTAGAAGAAAAGGGATCAGATAATTGCTCTTCATCTAACGCAGGTGCCTTAGCGATGTAGTAGGCGAATAAAGCCCCTACAGCCAACATAAGAACGATTCCAATTGTTAATAACGTCATAAAAATCGATTTAACTGATGGTCGTTTCCGGCCTTTTGACTTTTTCGTGTTAAGTTGCTTTCTTCTTGCTGCTCTCGACTGACTTTCATTGGCCATGTCGTCATTCCTCCATTCAAAAATAGAGCTTATCTATAGCTTTGGCGTAATCGACTCTTGCTTGAAAGTGAAAATTAAGGGCAATTCCTTTTTCTTTAATATCAAGATAAGGTATCGATTTTCGCCCGCCATTTAATTGAACTTCCCAATAAGAAAACAAATTTTCTGCAGGGAAAAGATAGGTTTCATCATGCACAGTAAATTTAACGATAAGAAAACAAATTCCACCGTGTTGATGACAATCCTTCATGTGATCAATTTGATGCTGATGGATGTTACTCAAAGGAAATGACGTCTTGTTTTTTGTCTCCTTTGCTTCAAAATCCACGTAACGTCCTCGATAAACTCCGTTAAAATCAGTTGTGGAAGCTTGTTTAAAATATGCTTCCTTAATAACAGCCGCACTTCGTTTAGGGTAATGTACATCTACGATTTGAATCGGTGTAGGCTTTTTATGGATATTTGCAATGTTTGCGATGCGGTAATATTCATTAGTTGCAGCTATGTCATCCTCTAAAGTCATTCCCCTATTGCTAAAATCGGGTTTGGTTTTAGTATACGAAGCTCGGGCAGGGGACTTTTTCCCGTTTGGGTAATTCACAAACATTCCCTCCTAACATCATGAACGTATCATAACAAAAAAAGAGTTGTTCGTGTTAAAAAAATTCCTCCTCTAACTACAATTAATTAACGAACGAAACCCACAAAAGGTTTCATCTAATTATACGACGTGAAACATGATACGACAAATTATAATCAATAAAGCATAAGTAAAAAAATCCACTGTATATTAATTCGTTGCGCCATCTTATTTTCAGGGTAGGTTGTTTTAAAAAAAACGCTGCTCATACAGCAGCGTTTTTTTAAGAAAGTATTACGTGGAAGGTCTGTTCTCACCTGCTAATTTAGGGTTATCCGTTTTAGCGGGAGTTGGCTTTTTCTTTTGGGTTTTCTTTTGTTTTTTACTCATGATGGACCTCCTTCATCTATAAGATGTCTTTCTTTGTTGCATTAATTCTAGTTTTGTCATCCTCAAAGGAGTTATACAAAAGATCCAGAATTATCATAGCAAGAGCTTAAATAGGAGGAGATTAAATGAGTAAAGATCAATCAGTTTCCCGTGCTACTTATGAGCGTCAATTTGTTCAGCTGAAAGAAAAGTTTGAACTGCTTGAAAAGCGTTTATCTTTAAAAGCGGACGAAATTGTTTTTACGATGGCTGTTTCTCACCGTAAAGAAATTGATCAACTCAAAGAAGAAGTCATACATTTAAGAGAACAAATAAAGGACGTAAAAAAAACACAAAAATCGGGATACAAAAGAAATCTTCATTTATCCTCTAGGAAAAAATCAGTTGGATGAACTTTGCTTAGGCAGTATAAAGAATGATATGGTATGAGAAAAAGGCAGGGTGGGTAATGACGCTACGTGAACTTACAAATAAAATTAAAGAATTAATTGATCAACGTCATGAGACGTTTCTTCGCTCGGAAGGTCCTATTGATAAAAAGGATCATGCATTTTTTAACAAAGTAAAAGAAGAAACCAAACCGATGTTTGAATTAACACAGGATTGGTTGAAAGAAGCTGAGCTTTTCGTTAAAAACAGGGGTGTAAGTGTTCACCCCAACCAAGTAAAGTCAACGCATGAAAATATTGAAATGCTTATTTTGCATAGTTATTATTTAGATGTAGATAAGAAAAGATTTAAAGAACTTCATCAATCTTCTCATTATGTGCTTGATATGGTTTTAACAGATCTCGAAAAGAAAGAACACCCTCCTAGTTAGAAGAGAAAGCTATGGCCGTGAACGGCGGGGCGAACATTTGATCAACCATAAATAATCCGAACTGATTGTTACAGAATCGTTCGGATTATTTAATAATTTTTGGTTCCCGTCTCTGATTAAATTTTATGACCTCTTTTTCTGATCCGGTCAAGGATCAAATAAAACGTAGGTACTAAAATGAGTGTTAATGCCGTTGAGAAAATTAATCCTGATACGATTGATATGGCCAGTGGTTTAAACAACACGTCGCCCGTAAAAATAATTGGTGTTAAGGCAGCAATTGATGTAAGTGAAGTGAGAACGATAGGTCTAATTCGAGCTCTACCAGCTTCAATCACACTATCAGCTATAGATGTGTACTGATTTTTATTTTGTTCAATAAATTCAATAAGGATAACTGAGTTTCTAACTACAATCCCTGAGAGAGAAACAATACCTAATACAGCTAAGAAGCTCAGCGGTTCATTTGTAACAAACAATCCTATAATAGCTCCTGTAATCGCGATGAAAACCGAGCTTGTTATAAGAAGAGGCATCGTTAAAGAGTTAAATTGAAGCGCAATTGTTACATAGATAAGAAACAATACAATCACAAACAATTTTGATACCTCTACAAAAAAATCGGATTGAGCGTCAGACTGTCCGGTCTCTTCAATTGTGTAGCCTTCAGGCAGCTCAGAGCTGATTGCTTCAATCTCCTCCTGGGCAGTTGAAGTAAATACAGATTCTTCACCAGTAAGCGGATAGGCCTCGATTGTAATTGTGCGATCACCGTTGAGGTGTGGAATTACTCCAATCTGCTCACTCTCACTTTCATTAATAACCTCATCTAAAGTGAATTCATTGGGTGGTAAATCATTAACTGGTTCGCTTACAATCGTGAGCTCCCTTAAATTCACTCCATTCTCATTTCCGTCATCAACGAGCAGCTGAACAGGAAGACGTCCATTTCCATCATCAAAAGTTCTAAGAGGTAATCCGGTATTTGCCATTTGCAGTTGTGAAGTAACGGTTTCCAGAGAGATATTATTTTCTGCTAATAACTCACGGTCTGGACTGTATTCCTTTATCGGCTGCAAGGTTCCTATATTTAGAGTTACAATTTCTGAATATTCCAGAGATTCCAATCGGTCTTTTATGTTCTCAGCCTCTTTAGCTAATTTGTCAATACTAGGCCCCTGTAAATTAAGTGCCACAGGCGGGGAAGGGGGAGGTCCTGATACAATGGTGTCAAGGAAAATTTCAGCGTTTGTAAACTCATCCCTCAACTGTTCTTCCCAATCATTAATAAATGTAGTAGCGTTAGTTACGTTTCGATCTACACGTACGAGCAATTGACCGGTGTTTTCTCCTGATTGAGTGAGCGTTTCATTAAAAAGGTTTGGTAAGCCGCTTCCAGCGTATATAGCTGTTTCAGTAATCGTCTCTTCATTTTCTGCAAGCATCTTTTCCATTTCTTCCAGCTGTGCTTCCGATTCCTCTATAGTCGTACCTTGAGGAAATTTAACCGAAATCGTCACTTCCGGACGGTCAGCAGCCGGAAAAAATTCAAAAGGAATTTTAATGACAAGGAGTGACAAGAGTAGACAAACCAGAATTCCAGCTATGCCAGTTCGAATCGGTTTTTTCGTCACTTTAGGAAGCAATTGGTCAGCGTAACTTCTTTCTAATCGGTTGAAAAACTTTCCGAGCAGTCCAACTTTAGAAGATGTTTCTTTCTTCGCCCGCATACGCCTGACATATTGAACAGTAGGAATCAGAGTAAGTGCTATAAAGGTAGAGGCAAGTACTGTAAAAATTAATACACTAGGTAAAGCTCGAATAAATTCTCCATTCGTCCCAGAAATGAAAGTAAGCGGAAAAAAGCTGAATACGATCATTAGAGTGGAGGTAATGATTGATTTTCGGACCTCTCTTATTCCGTTTATCGTACCTTCTAAGGGAGAGTCGCCTAACTGAAATCTACGTTGAATGTTATCATTTACCACAATGGCGTCATCAACGAGAATACCTATCGCAATAATAATTCCAATCACTGAAATTTGGTTAAGATCGACTCCAATATAAGGAAGAGGGATCAGACCGACTAAAATGGAAATTGGAATGGCTATAGCCACTAATATTGCGGATGATAATGGTAACCCAAGGATCATGATAAATATAACCGCAAACAAAGAAATGGCAAAAGAAGTAACTAAGTTCGTGTATACTTCATCTATTACTGTGCTCTGGGTATAGAATTGGTCCACAGACACGTGAGAAGGGAGGTCATTTGAAAGGCTTTCTACTTCACCAGTAATATCTTCTTGTAAAGCTGAAATGTTAACTCCTTTTTCAGCAAGAACGGTCATCGTTAATGCACTTTGCTCCTCAACGGTAATGAGATCATTCACACTCTCATTTTCTATTTTGATTTCTCCGATATCACTAAACGTAACGGGCTCTCCGTTCTCGTCAGTTGAAATAGATAGTTCCTCGTATTGAGAAAGTTCATTAAATTTCTCAAAAGTTAATTGATAGATTGTATTGTTCTCTTCTTCAGTACCAATGGCGGCCGGGGAAAGTTCCTGCTGAATAGCTTCTAATACCTGATTTGGTGTCACTTGATATTCTTCTAATGCTTCATTGTTTAGAGAGAAGGTAACTCGTTGTTCAGGTAATCCTTTAAAATCAATGGAGTCGACACCATTTAAGGAGGAGAGGTTCTCCTGCCATTCATCGACCGTATTCCTTAGCTCATAAAGTTCTTCAGGAGAGTCAGCAAGCAGGTGATAAGCCGCGACAGCGGAAGAAGCCTGAGCGTGGCTGACTTCAGGTGATTCAGCCTGTTCAGGAAAGGTACTGGAGACATCAGTTGCTACTTGTTGAATTTGACTGTTAACGGTATCAGAGTCTGTGCTTCCATCCAAAGTAGCTGAAATGGTACCGAATCCGGTAGTTGAATTTGAGGTGAGCTCATCTATTCCATCTACATCCAGCAATTCTTCTTCAAGCGGGTTAATAACAGCACGTTCTATTTCTTCTGGCGATGCACCTGGGTAAGCAGTAGATATAGTTGCTACATCTACACTAATCTCCGGAATTTCACGTTTCGGTAATTGAAAATATGTAAAAATTCCTGTGAAAATGAGAATGATTACAAGTACCCATACCATTTTTTTATAATTAATTAGTTTCCTCATTTTTTTACCCACCTTTACGTTTGAAAAGTATAAGTTCAGTATAAACTTTTTCTTGACACTTGTGTCAAAAATAAAGGTTTCAATGTGCTGATTCTACAAAAGGAGTGAAAACGCTTTACAATAATGGAATAATCTTTTATAATTACTTTCCCACTAAAGGGGGAGAAAAAATGGATAAGCAAAATTTAATTGAAGAAGCAAAGAAAATTAGAGAGAAAGCTTACACACCTTATTCTAAATTTCAAGTAGGGGCGGCGCTTCTTACAAAAGACGGTACCTTGTATACAGGGTGTAATATAGAAAATGCCGCCTATCCAGTTACTTGCTGCGCCGAAAGAGTAGCTATTTTTAAAGCAATTTCCGATGGTCATCACGCTTTTAGTGAAATTGCTGTTGTAGCAGATACTGAAAGGCCTGTGCCGCCATGTGGATCATGCAGGCAAGTAATGAGCGAGTTTTTCAGCCCTGATTTAAATATTTATTTAACGAACTTAACTGGGGATTTAAAAACCGTGAAGATGTCTGAACTTTTACCTTTTTCATTTTCACCAGATGACCTAACGAAAGAAGAAAACTAGCAAATGGCTGCCGACAGTAGGCAGCCATTTCTTGTATAATCTATAATTGGTTAAAAGCAGAAAGTGTGAAGGGAGACACTTATGAAAACAATCGTTGTTACTGGCTACAAGCCAATGGAATTAGGAATTTTTAAAAATGACGACCCTAAAGTAGAAATTATTAAAACTGCGATAAAGAAACGTTTGATTGCGCTTATTGATGAAGGTCTTCACTGGGTTTTGATTTCCGGTCAAATGGGTGTAGAATTGTGGACAGGAGAAATTATATTAGAGCTTAAAGAGGAATATGACATCAAATTAGCGGTACTTCCACCTTTTTCTAACCAACAATCCAGGTGGCCAGATGCGATGCAGCATACTTATGAATTCATCATCGAGCAATGTGATTTCTATAAGGAAATTTACGAAAAGGAGTACGATGGTCCTTATCAATTCAGGGCTAGAGATCAATTTTTTGTAGAGCATTCTGAGGGTTGTATAATGCTTTATGATGAAGAGACGCCAGGATCGCCTCAGTATTTTCTAAAATTAATCAAAAAGTATAAAGAGCATCACACGTACGAATTACTATTTATAACACCTCTTGACCTCGATGAGACTGTGGAAGAAATAAGATTGACAAACCCTGACTATTGGACTCAGTAAATGAAATTTATAATGAAGATACTAGCCGAACTAAGGTTAATGAATAAATTAAATTGACATTACGCGAAGGATTTGAAAAAATGTAGGTAATGTGCTGAACAGAGGTGATAAAAATGAGTGAAGAAAAGTATAACTTAGATGGCAAAACGATTTTAGAAAAAGATTTCAAAACTTCTATGCGTGGATATAACCAAGAAGAAGTCGATGAATTTTTAGATTTGATTATTCAAGACTATGAGAAGTTTCAAAAAGAAATTGATCAATTGCAGAATGAAAACAATCGATTGAAGAAGTATCCAGCTCGTGATGACGCTCCAACTCAGCGTACGAAACCAGTAAACAACACACAAAATCATCAAGTAAATTACGATATTTTAAAAAGAGTATCGAATCTTGAAAAAGCAGTGTTTGGAAAGAAGTATGCCGAAGAGTAAATTGTAATAAAATAACAGATGACTTATGCCCAGAATTATGCTATTCTATTGGAACTTACTTTTAATAGCTAACAAATAATGAATATTGAATACTCGGGTAATCGCTGCGTATTTACGTATGCAGAGGAAAGTCCATGCTCGCACAAGCTGAGATGCTTGTAGTGTTCGTGCTTGACGAAACCATAAGTCAAGGTAACTCTTAGTTAACGGCAGGGAAAATACCTACGTTCTTTATGAATAAGGTATGACTACCTTGAAAGTGCCACAGTGACGAAGCTGGAATAGAAATATTGCAGGTGGAACGAGGTAAACCCCACGAGCGAGCAACCCAAATTAAGGTAGGGGCACTTTTGGATGGGAATTCAACCTGAAAAAAGGCCGCTTAATGCGGCAGATAGATGGTTACCACCGGAGTACGAGGTTGACCACCGTTTGCAGTACAAAGGAACAGAACATGGCTTACAGAGTATTCAAAGGTCATTGATCATCACAGAAAACCCTTCTGAAAAGCCAGACGCTTTTTAGAAGGGTTATTTTTATGAATATAATCAATGGAATTGAATGATAGTTAGATTTAGGAGGCTAAGGATGGCATCGAATGTAACATTAATAGCGACAGCTGCAATGGGAATAGAGGCTTTTGTGGCAAGAGAAGTAAAAGACTTAGGATATGAAGATGTGAAAGTGGAAAATGGGCGTGTACTATTTGAAGCTCCTGTGTCCGCCATACCACGCGCCAATCTATGGCTTCGAACAGCCGATCGTGTTCGCTTGCTGGTCGGAAGGTTTAATGCTTATAGCTTTGATGAATTATTTGAAAGCACAAAAGCTTTACCCTGGGAACAATTTATTACAGAAGATGGAGAATTCCCTGTAATAGGTAAATCGGTTAAATCCAAACTTTATAGTGTGCCTGACTGCCAATCTATAGTAAAAAAAGCAATCGTTGAACGCTTGAAGCAAAAGTATGGTGTGGCTTCCATTCTAAAAGAAACGGGAGCTTTCTATCGAGTTGAGGTAGCGATTCATAAAGATGAGGTTTTACTGACCATTGATACTTCAGGCAGCGGTCTTCATAAGCGAGGCTATAGAGTAGGGCAAGGGGAAGCACCACTTAAAGAAACTTTAGCTGCCGCTCTTGTTCAAACTACAAATTGGAAACCTGATCAACCTTTTGTCGATCCTTTTTGCGGTTCGGGAACCATTCCTATCGAAGCAGCGTTAATTGGGCAAAATATTGCCCCCGGTTTTAATCGGGAGTTTGCTTCTGAAAACTGGAACTTCATTCAGGATTCTTATTGGGACGAAGCTTTTCAAGAAGCGGAAGATTGTGCGAATTATGAGCAACCGCTTGATATCACTGGATCAGACATCAGTCATGAAATGGTTGAGATTGCAAAAACAAATGCAATGGAAGCCGGGCTTGGTGATTTAGTGAAGTGGAAACAAATGCAGGTAAAAGATTTTAATCCTAGAAAAAACAATGGATACCTTTTAGGGAACCCCCCATATGGAGAGAGAATGGGTGACCGTGAAGAAGTGGAAAATATGTATCGTGATTTAGGAGTTAGAATGAGAGATTATCCCTCTTGGAGCGTATATATTCTTACATCGAATGAGAAATTCGAAAAGTTATACGGGAGAGAGGCCACGAAGAAAAGGAAATTATTTAACGGCTTTATAAAAACGGATTACTATCAATTTTTCGGTAAGAAACAATAAATGAGGGGGAGTTTCATTTGGGTTTTTCCACTGAGCAAAAATTTTGGAATCTGTTAAAAGAGCAATCTTCTTTTGAAGAAGCTATTGGTTTAATGGCGTGGGATATGCGTACGAAAGCACCAAAGAAAGGGATTGAGAATCGTTCAGAAGTGATTGGCGTTCTCTCCGAAAAAGTTCATGAAATTCAGACGTGTGATGAAATAAAACACTATATAGACGAGCTTAAGCAAACAGCTTCCGATCCTAAATTAATTGCAGCCCTGCGTGAAACGGAGGAAACATATCATCGAACGAATAAAATCCCTACACAGCTGTATAAGGAATTTGTAACGCTTCAGACTACTGCTGAGTCTAAATGGGCAGAAGCAAAAGAACAAAATGATTTTGAAGGTTTTCAGCCTTATTTAAAAGAGCTTGTTCGATATAATCGTGAATTTGCCGAGCTTTGGGGTTATGAAGACAATATTTATGATGCATTGCTGCACAATTATGAACCGGGTGTAACGGTGAAACAACTAGATCAAGTATTTCCTAAGGTTAGGGATGAATTAGCCGCGCTGTTAACAAAAATTCAAGATTCAAAGATATCGCCGGATCCCGCTATTTTACAAGGCCATTTTCCAAAGCAATCCCAAGAAGCCTTTAGCGAAGAGATTCTTAAGCGAATGAATTACGACTTCGAGGCTGGTCGTCTCGATGAAACCATTCACCCGTTCGCTATTGGTTTGAATACAAACGATGTACGTGTGACAACTAAATACGATGAAAGAGACTTCCGAACAGCTGTTTTTGGAACCATTCATGAAGGGGGTCACGCCCTTTATGAACAAAATATCGATTCAGATTTATCTTTTACCCCTTTAGCAACAGGTACATCAATGGGAATTCATGAGTCTCAGTCGTTGTTCTGGGAAAACTTTATAGCACGCAGTCGTGAGTTTTGGGAAAATCATTATTCGCTCTTTCAATCTTATGCTCCTGATCGTTTTAAACAAGTTTCCTTTGATGATTTTTTCCTGGCGGTGAATGAAGTGAAGCCTTCCCTTATTCGCATTGAGGCGGATGAATTGACTTATTGTCTTCACATCATGGTTCGCTATGAACTGGAAAAAGCTTTAATAAATGGTGAAATTGAGGTAGAACAACTGCCTGAGTTATGGAATGAAAAAATGGCAACGTACTTAGGGGTCGTACCAGATAGTGATTCCACAGGAGTTCTTCAAGATATTCACTGGGCAGGAGGAGACTTTGGCTATTTTCCATCCTATGCGTTAGGTTATATGTATGCAGCACAAATTAATAACGCCATGAGAAAAGATGTAAACGTTCCGGCTGCCGTAAGATCAGGAGATTTTCAGCTTATTAAAACCTGGCTTTCAGATCGTATTCATCAATACGGGAAGATGAAGAAACCTTTAGAAATCTTAGAAGAAGTCACAGGGGAAGGACTTAATCCAGATGATTTAGTGACCTACCTCAGAAACAAATATAAACTCATTTATCAATTTTAAAAAAGAACCCGAAAAGCGGTTAATAAGATAGAGAACTTGAAATGCGCCGCTTTCCTCGGAGGACTCTAAGGTGGCGGCCCTTTCTTTTGAACAGAGTGAGATCTATAAACCGACAGAGCGTTCCTGAAACTCATTAAATGTTTTGTTTCTTACGCTAAATCAGATTCATTCATATTCCCTTCTAACATGTAATGTATTCTTGAAGAGATGGCTTATTCGAACTCTTCTGCTACTTCCTCGTTCTTATCTTTTAACTAAAGACGCCTATTCACATATACTTACTATTTCGCATAATTCGTGTGTATTAAGCCACCTTATTCTTAAAGAGGTGGATTGGAAAATGGCTTTTATTTTATCATGTAGTATCAAGGAAGCGGAATATAATTATAAGCAGCAGGATATTCAAGAGCTGATTGCTAATGTATTTCCTATAAAAAAAGCAGATAAACAAAAATTAATGCCGATTTTTAGCAATAGTGAAATTAAAAATCGCCAACTAGCTTTCCCATTAGAATGGTATACAAAGGAACGGCAGCTGCAAGAAGTAAACGCCTCATATTGTGAACGGGTGATCAGCTATAGTAAACAAGCTGCTTTGACGTGTTTATCTAACCGTAACTTTATTAAAAGAGAAATTGATCCTAAGGAAATTGACCATATTCTTTTCGTATCTTCTACGGGGGTAGCTACTCCCACCATTGATGCTTATTTAATAGATGAGCTCGGTCTGCGTGAGAATATTAAACGCAGCCCAATATTTGGTCTTGGATGTGCTGGAGGCACAAGTGCCGTAGGGAAAGCTTTCGATTACTTAAAAGGAGCACCCAAAAGCAATGTCCTCATCATTTGTGCAGAATTGTGCAGTGTGACCTTTCAACATAATGATACAAGAATAAGTAATTTTGTAGGATCTGCATTATTTGGTGACGGGACATCTGCTTTGTTAGTGGTAGGAGAAGGTTCATCTCTGCTGCATGAAAAAATTGCCCCAGTACCTAAAGTGACATCATCGAGTACAAAAACTAAACCTCATAGTCAATCTGTTATGGGGTGGCGAGTAGTGAATTCAGGTTTTGAAGTTATTTTCAATAAAAGCATACCTAAATTGGTTGAAAGTTTCTGGAAATCGCATATGGAAGAAAGGTTAGCAGCATTAAACATGGCAGCAGTTGACTTGCCTTTTATTGTCGCTCATCCCGGCGGGAAAAAAGTGATCGAGGCTTTTGTTTCCACGCTAGGAATTTCTGAGCAAGCTGTATCTTATTCAAGAGAAGTTCTATCCCGCCATGGCAATATGTCCTCTCCAACGGTCCATTTTGTCCTGCATCAAGTTATGCTTGAAAAACCAACAGCAGGGACAAAATCTTTTATGACCTCGTTAGGACCTGGTTTTTCATCAGAAATTGTGAGTCTGGAGTGGGTTTAGGATGTGGTTGTTTATTTTTTTAATTTTTCAGCGCCTGGCGGAATTGTGTATAGCTAAGCAAAATAAAAAGTGGATGATAAAGCACGGAGGAGTTGAAGTAGAGGCGAAGCATTATCAATTATTTATTTGGCTGCACACCCTTTTCTTTCTCTCTATTTTTATGGAGTGGTCTATTTTTAAGGGAGGCGTTTTATGGTTATCTCCTTTCTTACTTGTTCTGTTTGTAACGTTACAGGGATTAAGAGTTTGGTGTATAGCTTCACTGGGGAGGAAATGGAATACGAGGATTATTGTGATTCCGAATGAGCCTCTTATTGAGCGAGGGCCCTATCAATATATCAAACACCCTAATTACATGATTGTATTCTTTGAATTGCTGGTAATTCCGCTGCTATTCCAAGCTTTTGTGACGGCTTTTTTATTTCCACTATTGCACCTGCTCGTTCTTATGATCCGTGTTCCCGCAGAAGAACGTGCGTTGTCAGGAAAACTATTTATGAGAGAAAAACAGGACACCAATTGACGTCAAGTGATTCCCACTTGGCTTTTTATTTTGTATAATAGAAGTATTGCGAATTTTGTCGATAACGGTTTTAAAGATAAGGAGAATGTTATGAAGTCAACTCATTCATTAGCTTATTACTTGGAGGACTTATGGTCAAAAGGCTTTAAATTGTCTGACGAGAATGTACACTTTATTTATTTTGGCAAAAATTCTACCAATACGGAAGATTGGAAGGTCATTTTAGCTCTTCAGATGACGCTGAAGTTTCAAAAAAAGTTCGATCCCAGCTTTTACATAAGTTTGCTTGAGCATATATCAGATCGTTCCATTATGACGAAAAAGTCGGCGTATCAATCATTGGAAGAACGCGGTTTATCAAATATGGAAACAAAAAAAAGAACCAGTTCCTAATCGATAGTTACTGGTTCTTCTTCAATTCTTCACGAGCAAGACGATCTGCATGCTTGTTTTCTTTATCTGGAATCCATTTATAAAATACATAAGAAAAGTGCTTATGAAGAGCTAGTATTTTTTCTAACAGGGAAGCATAGGCTGGATTTTTGCAATGCTCCGTGTCAGCTGAATGAACAACTAATTGCGAATCACTGCGTATAGAAATTATTTCTCCGCTGTAATATTGGCAGCAATATTCCAGCGCATAGATGACCGCGAGAAATTCGGCCTCGTGGTTGGAACAGGAGCCGAGGTATTTGCTGAATTTGTGACGATCTTTTATATAAATGCCAACTGCACTCGGTCCAGGATTGCCGGCTGTGGCTGCATCGGTATAAACTTCTATCATAGATCACTTGCCCCTTTGTTAAGAACGGTGGAATGTTTTTGCTGCATATAAAAATGGTGTATCAATTAAGGCAACAATAAACTTGATAAGGTAGGTTGTCAAAAAGATCTCGAACCAAATATCAAGCGGATACTCTCCGTAAAAGGCTATCCCACAAAAGATAGCCGTATCAAGCAATTGGCTCATCATCGTACTTCCGTTATTTCGAACCCAAAGTGTGCGTTCTGAAGTAAATATCTTTTTTAAATTGGCATAGAGCCAAACGTCGAAATATTGGCTGACAATATAAGCAATTAAGCTTCCTGCAGCTATTTTTGGCACAACTCCAAATAATATTTCCAAAGCTGGCTGGGCTATATCTGCTTCAGATGGAGTGAACGTTAAGGTAATCTGCATCATGATGGTTAAAATAATGAGGGTGGAAAATCCCATCCAAACAGCTTTTTGTGCTTCTCGTTTCCCGTACTTTTCATTGATTAAATCAGTAGCTAAAAAGACAGTGCCATAAATAATATTTCCTAGTGTAGCGGTTAAACCAAATAATTCTACGGTTTTTACTACTTGGATATTAGCGACTACTGTAGACATACCTATCCATATAAATAAGCCTGATTTACCGAAGCTACGATAAACGACTAGTAATAAACTAAAGTTGACGATGGCAAATAAAATCCATATCCATTCGTTGCTCATATAATTATTCCTCCTTAGTTTTGGTGTCGCGGGAGGTTTTCGAACCGCGCAGCAGCAGCCTATCATTATACGTTTAACAACCGAAGATTGCAATAGACAGGATTAGGAAATTCCTATTCTTAATATGGCTGATCTTCGGGTACAATAGAAGTAGACTGTTCGTTTAAAGGAGCTGTTAGGATGAACTCTGATATTGAAATTGCTTTACAATCTAGTATGTCCCCGATTAAAAACATTGCGGAACGATTAAATTTATCAGAAAATGATTGGGAACCTTATGGTCACTATAAAGCGAAATTATCTTCGCTCCTTGTAAGTGAGATGAATGACAAACCAGATGGAAAGATTATTTTAACCACTTCGATCAATCCAACACCTGCCGGGGAAGGAAAATCGACGGTTACCGTTGGTTTGGGACAGGCTCTTTGTCAGCTTAATCAAAAAGCGATTATTGCCTTAAGAGAACCTTCTCTTGGTCCAACCATGGGAATAAAAGGAGGAGCTTGTGGAGGAGGATATTCTCAGGTTTTACCTATGCAGGACATTAACCTGCATTTTACAGGTGATTTGCACGCGATTACATCTGCAAATAACGCACTTTCAGCGTTTATTGATAATCACATTCATCAAGGAAATGAATTACATATCGATCCTAGACGCATTGGGTGGAAGCGAGTGATGGATTTAAATGACCGTGCTCTTCGTGAAGTAATTGTAGGGCTTGGCGGTCCTGTGAAAGGGGTACCTCGGGAAGACGGTTTTACAATAACGGTAGCTTCTGAAATAATGGCTATCCTTTGCTTAGCTACCGACCTCGAAGATTTAAAAAAACGTCTAGCTGAGATTATTATCGGGTACACATATGATAAACAACCAGTCACAGTACGGCAGTTAGGGTTTGAAGGAGCTTTAACCTTGCTTCTCAATCAAGCGATTAAGCCAAATTTAGTTCAAACAATAGAGAACACGCCAGCTATTATCCATGGTGGTCCGTTCGCGAACATTGCTCACGGGTGTAATAGTTTAATGGCTACCAAGACAGCTGCTAAACTAGGGGATTATGTGGTGACGGAAGCCGGATTTGGTGCAGATCTCGGAGCGGAAAAATTTCTAAACATAAAGGCGAGAGCAGGTAATTTTCAACCGGATGCTGTTGTAATCGTGGCTACGATTAGAGCCTTGAAAATGCACGGTGGCGTGGGTAAAAAAGATTTAGCATATAAAAATGTCGCTGCTTTAAAACGTGGTGTGGATAATTTAAAAAAACATATGGAAACCATTGAGCAATTCAATTTGCCTTTTGTGATCGCCATCAATCAATTTCCGACTGATACCAGTCAAGAGATTAATTTTCTAAAAGAATGGTGTGTAAAGCAAGGTGCTGAGGTGTCCCTAGTGGAAGTATTTACTAAGGGAGGCGCTGGAGGACTAGATTTAGCCGAAAAAGTGATAAGATGCTGTAAAATAGGTCAAGGTTCTATAAGATATACGTATGAGCTTGATGATCCTGTGGAAGAAAAAATCCATAAAATTGCCACAAAAGTATACGGGGCCGGTCATGTTGAATTTACCTCGGCTGCGAGGAAGCAGCTGAAACAAATTAAGGAACATGGTCATAATCAGCTGCCTATATGTATGGCGAAATCACAATACTCGCTTTCTGACGACCCTTCCTTATTAGGACGTCCAAATGGATTTACTGTGACGGTGAGAGAATTACGCGTCTCTGCAGGGGCGGGATTCGTTGTAGCTTTAACCGGAGAGGTAATGACTATGCCGGGACTTCCTAAAAAACCGGCTGCTTTGAATATGGACGTACAAGAAAATGGAACGATAACTGGTTTGTTTTAACGACTTTTAGTACGAAAATACTAAATACTCGATTTGCTGGGAAGGAGAGAAGGATGACTATAAAAATAGGTGTAACGGGCTGGGGCGACCATGCCTCTATTTATCCGGATCAAACAAGACCTGATGAAAAGCTGTCAGTTTATGCTTCTCATTTTCCTGTAGTTGAAGTAGATACAGCTTTTTATGCGATTCAACCCAGAACTCATTACGAAAAATGGCTGAACCAGACTCCGAACAATTTCACTTTTGTCATTAAAGCATTTCAACAATTGACAGGTCATGACCGTCAAACACGAACTGTGCAGGAAGCCAGAGACCTTGTGAAAGCTTATGAAGAGTCTATTCAGCCGGTCGTTGAGGCTGGTAAAGTGCAATCTCTGCTTTTTCAATTCCCACCTTGGTTTGACGTAAGGAAAGAACATATTCAAAAATTAAGGTTGATAAGAGAATGGCTCGAGCCCTACCCCCTGGCTTTAGAGTTTAGAAATCAAACGTGGTTTCATAAGAAATATAGAAGGCAAACATTAGACTTTATGAAAGACTATGAGTGGATTCATACCATTTGTGATGAACCTCAAGCTGGAGAAGGGTCTGTACCATTAGTAGAAGCGACTACACACCCCACCCAATCCCTTGTTAGATTTCATGGGAGAAATATACATGGTTGGAATAAGAATGGACGTAAAGATTGGCGGAAGGTCCGTTTTCTTTATCGATATAATGAGGAAGAATTAAGAGAATGGGCAGAGAGAGTGAAGCGTCTGAAAAAAGAAACAAAAGAGGTGACTTTACTATTTAATAATAATTCAGGCGGAGATGCCGCAGATAATGCAAAACAGCTACAAGAGATGCTTAATATTGAGTACACCGACCTTAACCCGAGGCAAATGGATCTCTTTCAGTTTTAGAGGTGAACTATGGAAAAAAAAGATGTTTTATGTAATGTCAGGAAATATGTATATGAGCAATTTTCATCCGAACCGACGGGACACGATTATTATCATATGAAAAGAGTGGCTCATTGGGCAAAAGAAATTGCACTTGATGAAGGAGCTGATCATTACACCGCAGAGCTGGCCGGCTGGCTTCATGATGTCGGCGATGCGAAGCTGTATGAAGATACAGAAGCTGCCTATCGGGAATTAAATGATTTTCTAACTTCATTAGAGGTGGAAGAACAGAAAAGAACAGAACTATTAACCATTATTAAAAGTGTATCTTTTTCAAAAGGACAGCTTCCTGCCTCCCATGAAGGAAAAATTGTACAAGATGCTGATCGATTAGATGCCATTGGTGCTGTAGGAATAGCGAGGACCTTTGCTTTTGGAGGATTAAAGAGTCAATTGATTTATGATGAATACTCAGATTCTTTGACTTCTATCCAGCATTTTTACGATAAGCTGCTAAAACTCAGCGATGGGATGTACACAAGAAGAGCTCAAATCGAAGCAAAACAGCGACACACTTTTATGGAGAATTATTTGAATCAATTTTACAGTGAATGGAACAGCGCAGAAAGAGCAGGTGAGCACAATGACAAATGAAGAACAGTATCTAAACCTATGTCAAGAAGTGTTGAGTAATGGAGCAGTCAAAGGGGATCGAACAGGGACGGGTACGAAGTCGTTGTTTGGCTATCAAATGAGGTTCGACCTCCAAGAAGGTTTCCCTTTATTAACAACGAAACGAATTCCATTTCGATTAATTGTGAGTGAACTGTTATGGTTTATTAAAGGGGATACGAACATTCGCTATTTATTAAAACATAACAACAATATTTGGAACGAGTGGGCTTTTCAATCTTATATAGAGAGTGAGGAGTACGATGGTCCGGATATGGAAGATTTCGGAAGACGCAGTCAACAAGATGAGGAATTTAAAGCCCGATACGATGAACAAATGGGAATATTTAAAGAGAAAATTTTACATGACGATTCATTTAGTGAACGGTTTGGTGACCTTGGCGCTGTTTATGGCAAGCAGTGGAGAGCATGGAAGACTTCACGTGGAGAAACGATCGATCAATTAAAGGATGTTATTGACAACATCAAGCATAATCCAGATTCAAGAAGACATATTGTTACCGCCTGGAACCCTGAAGATGTTCCTTCTAATATGGCTTTACCCCCTTGTCACATGATGTTTCAATTTTATGTAGCCGATGGGAAGCTCTCTTGTCAACTGTATCAAAGAAGTGGTGATATTTTCTTAGGTGTCCCTTTTAATATCGCAAGCTATGCTTTATTAACCCACTTGATTGCAAAAGAATGTCAATTAGAGGCAGGAGAATTTGTTCATACGCTGGGAGATGCTCATATTTATTCCAATCATGTGGAACAAATTAATAAACAACTATCGCGAGAAATAAAAGAAGCACCATCGCTTTCGCTTAATGATAGTAAAGAAAGTGTTTTTGACTTTGAAATGGAAGACATTAAAGTGGAAGGGTATGACCCGCATCCTGGTATTAAAGCTCCAGTAGCGGTATAAATAGGGATAGAGGTGAAGCTATGATTTCTTTCGTATTTGCAATGGATAAAAATCGATTAATTGGTAAGAATAACGATCTGCCCTGGCACATCCCCCGTGATTTTAAGTTTTTCAAAGAGAAAACATGGGGACACACGATTATCATGGGAAGAAAAACGTTCGAATCGTTCGGGAAACCTCTTCCTGAACGGCGCCATATAATTGTAACGTCAAATCCTGACTATGAGGTTGAGGGATGCGAAACCTACAATTCAATTGATGAAATTATTCGTTTGAATGAAACGTACCCTGAAAAAGAATGGTTTGTTATTGGAGGAAGTGTTCTTTTTGAAAAAATGCTTCCCTATGCCGATCGAATGTATATGACGTATATCGACCATTCCTTCGAAGGGGATACTTACTTTCCAGCCTATGAAGAAGCGGATTGGCATTTGATTGAGGAAACGAAAGGGATTAAAGATGAAAAAAACCCCTATGAATACTACTTTAGAATCTATGACCGAGTAAGACCATGATGAATTATGAGGTAAGTGCAGCCGTTTTGGCAGGGGGCGGTTCGACGAGGATGGGACAAGATAAAGCTGAATTGCACCTTGGGAGCCAAACTGTGATTGAACGTATTTTCACGACGTTACAGCGATCTTTTACAACCGTTATAATTAATCGAAACACTCCTCTTTCTTTACAATCGTCTTACGTGGCCGACGAATTTAAAGATCACGGACCTTTAGGAGGCTTACACGCAGTTTTAAAAGCAGCAACGACAAGATATGTCTATGTAACAGCTTGTGACACACCTTTTATTGATCGTGATGTAATTGAAAGCTTAATGGCTCACCTTTCTGATGATGTTGGTGCGGTGATTCCCATTTATCAAGGAAAAGTGCAGCCTTTAGCAGGCGTTTACGCAAAATCATTAGAAAGAGTGTGTAAGCAATTGCTTGAAAATGGGGAACGTAAAATGCAGTCTTTGTTTGATCAATGTGATGTGACATTTGTAGACCAATTTAACCTGGAAGAGAATAAGCTTAATTGGCATTTCTTCAATATGAATACAAAAGAAGAATTCGAACTAGCACAGCGACATGTGAAAAATTAGTAATAGAATAAAGACAAGGGTACACAAACGTGATATGATAGACGCAGGATTAACGTAGACATAGTTTCAGGTAGAAATGGAAGTAAAGATACTTATCATAAGGAGGGTGACCTGCATGCTTTCAAGTATTGGGATCCCAGGTTTAATTTTGATTCTAGTGATTGCTTTAGTTATTTTCGGGCCTAAGAAACTGCCGGAGATTGGTAAAGCTACTGGGGAAACGCTGCGGGAGTTTAAAAAGTCCGCTCGCGATCTCACAGGAGACGTAAAAGATGATGTTACGGAAACTAAAAATATTATAGACGATAGCCATTCAAAAAATAAATCGTCCTAACGGAGTGTTGATCCATGTTATCGAACATTGGCGTTCCAGGTCTTTTGCTCATTTTGATTATAGCATTGGTTATTTTTGGTCCTGCCAAGCTGCCGGAAATTGGCAAAGCTTTTGGAAGCTCGTTGAAAGAGTTTAAAAAAGCAGCTGGAGATATGATGTCAGAGGATCAATCAACCAAAGATAAAAATGAAAAATAAGAAGATGTAAGGGGCTACCCTTACATCTTCTTTATGTCGCGGCACTTGTGTAGTGCCAGGGAGGTTTTACAGTTGCCAGAACCTAAAAATAGTAGTCAAGATATTGAAATGAATATGACCGATCATTTGAGTGAGCTTCGTAAGCGGATCATTTATTCCCTGCTCTCTTTTATCGTTTTCTTTATTGCAGGGTTTATATACATTAGAGAAATTTATGGATTTTTAGAAGATGATATTCCTATTCAGCTAAGCGTCACGAGTCCTGGAGAAATCGTATGGATTTACTTTACGCTGGCTAGCATTATTGCACTCATTGGTTCACTGCCTATGTTATGTTTGCAATTGTGGCTTTTTATTAAACCTGCATTAACCCCTAAAGAAAAGAAAGTATCGCTCGCTTATATCCCTGCGGTCTTCTTCTTATTTATTGCAGGTTTAGCTTTTGGTTACACCGTATTTGTACAGTTAATTTTACCATTCTTGTTATCACTTAATGATGGAATGTTTAATGAATTATTTACAGTAGAACGTTATTTCCGATTTGTTTTCCGAGTAACGATACCTTTTGCTTTGCTTTTTGAAATTCCTATCATTGTCATGTTCTTAACTAGTTTAGGTCTTATAAATCCGGAACTGTTATCAAAAATAAGAAAGTATGCTTACTTTGTTCTTATTATCATAGGGACGATGATATCTCCCCCGGATTTCATTCTGCAGATTGTTGTGGCTGTACCTCTCATTTTGCTTTATGAAGTAAGTATTGTACTTTCGAGGGTCGTATATCGCAAGAAGCTTAAGGCGCATCAAGAATTTATGGAAGATACTGACGAACAGAGATAAGGCCAGTCGATTTCATTATTTTTGCTTCTTCCTTGTAAACATGATAAAACTATACGAAAGTATTCCGGTGAGGGAGGAACAGAAATGCGCTCGTTCTATCACTACATGATGAGATATAGAGGAAATATTCAAGCTGATGAAGAGAAAAGACTTGCGGAGTGGATGTTCGAGGACCATAGCTTTCCTAAACAAGCGACATCGTACAATGAAATTAGCAGCTACCTGGAGTGGAATATCCCATTTACAAATGCTCTAACTGTATTTGATCGATTATATGATGCTTATCAAATTGAAGAAGATTAATTAGAAAAAGGTACCTGTGAAAGGTATCTTTTCTTTTTTCAAGGATTCTTACGATCTAGTATAATGAGGATATATATTAGGAAAAGAAAGTTGGGGGACCATGAAGATATTACATACAGCGGATTGGCATTTAGGTAAGATTGTTAACAATATTTATATGACTGAGGATCAAGCTTACATTTTAGAGCAGTTCCTGTCGATTGTAAAAAAAGAACAGCCAGATGTCGTGATTATTGCTGGTGATTTGTATGATCGTTCGATTCCGCCTAAACAAGCAGTAGAATTGCTAAACCAGACGCTGACTGAATTAATCAATGAAATAAATGTACCTGTATTAGCCATTACAGGAAATCATGATAGTCCGGACCGACTGGATTTTGGGTCTAAGCTTTTTAGAAGACAAAGTTTATACTTAGAAACAAAATTAACGAAAGAATATGAACCCATTACAATTTATGATCAATGGGGTCCTGTTTATTTTCATTTAATCCCTTATGTCGAACCTGGAGAAGTGGCTTATATTTTTGAGGACGATTCGATCAAAAGTCACCAGCAAGCAACTGAAAAGCTTGTTGAACACATTGAGAGTCAATATGACATGAGTGACCGTCATGTGTGGGTGGGCCACTCTTTCATTGCTGGAGGCATGGAATCAGAATCAGAAGAGCGTCTGTCGATGGTCGGGGGCACGCCTTACGTCGATGCATCTTTGTTTGATCAGTTTTCTTATGTGGCGCTAGGGCACCTTCATCAAGCTCAAAGAATTCTAAGAGAAACCGTTCGATATAGCGGCTCGATTCTTAAATATTCTTTTTCAGAGGTCAATCACCATAAGTCAGTTACTATGATAGATTTAGAAGACAAGGATAAATATTCAGTAGAGAAAATTCCGCTCGTGCCTCGAAGGGACTTTGAAATAGTAGAAGGCTACTTTGCAGAATTGATGGAAGGGAATTCTGCTGATCATCGAGAGAATTATCTGCATGTGCGACTTTTAGATGAAGGAACAATTTTAGATCCTATGGGAAAACTAAGGAAAGTGTATCCTAACGTTCTTCATCTTGAACGAGCCGCATTGTCTCCCCAAAGACAACAAGCATCAATAGAAGAGATGAAAGCCAGACAGAAACTAGAGCCACTGGATCTCTTTTCCGCTTTTTATCAGGAAATTAAACAGGACGACCTTCCTGATAAAAGGAAATCAATGATCAAAAACGCTATTGAAGACTTGCGTTTAAAAGAGAGGGGGAAGTAACGTGAGGGCTCTACATTTAACTGTAAAAGCATTTGGCCCTTTTAAAGAGCGGCAGACAATTGACTTTTCCCAATTGGGAAGTGAAACGATCTTTTTAGTGACAGGTCCTACAGGGGCAGGCAAAACAACTATATTTGATGCTATGTGTTTTGCTCTATATGGCAGAGCGAGCGGAACAGATCGAGACCAGGATACATTAAAAAGCCACTTTTCCAATGAAGAAGATATAACAATAGTGGATTTTACTTTTATGCTTAGGGGAAAACAGTACCGAATCGAGCGTATGCCGAAACAATGGAGGAAAAAAGAGCGTGGGGAAGGCTATAAAGAAGAGCCTACAAAAGCTTATCTTTACCAGCAGCATAATGGGGAGGAACGATTATTAGCTTCGAAAATTAAAGAAGTGAATGAGATGGTCGAAGAATTACTTCGTTTAGATTATGATCAATTCCGTAAAATGATTATGATCCCTCAAGGGGAGTTTCGTAAGTTGATCTCAGAAAATAGTAAGGAAAGAGAAGAGATTCTACAAAAGATCTTTCGTACCCAATTTTATTCGGAGTTAACAGACCATCTACGCGAACAAAAAAAATCCTTAGAAAAAGACATGGAACAGTTTGAGTGGAAAATTGAACAAGAGAGCGAAAAAATCAAGTGGGTTTCTAAGGAACAAGTGGAAATTCCTAAAGACCCTCATCAAGTGATCCAGAAGTTAGAGGAAATGCTTGAGCGTCAAGAGTTAGATAAAAAACAAGTCAAAGAACAATTACGTGTACTGTCTGAACAGCTGGATCAAGTTCAAGACCGCTATTATCATGCTAAAACCATCGATGAATTGTACAGGGAACTGGATCGCTTAATGATTGAACAGCAAGACATTGATGAGCGTCAGCCAGATAGGGATCATGAAGCTGATGTGCTGGATCTTGGGAAGAAAGCACGTGAATTAAGACCCTACGAACGCCAGATGGTTGAAAGAAAGCAGGAAGTGAATAAGCTTTCTTCCTCATTAAAAGAAAATATCGAAGTTATAAAAGAGTTGGAAACGCGCTTCAAACAAACCCAAGAAGAATATGAGAGAGAAAAAGCGAAAGAAAGTGTTAGAGACCAACTTAAAGATGAGGTTCAAAAGAAAAGAGAAGCCCAAGGGAAATTGAAGAGTTTGTTAGAGATTCAACAAACGATTGCTCAAATTGAGCAAAAGCAAGTACAGTATAATAAACGGCTGGCCGATCTGTCTTCTCGAAAACAGCAACTTGCTGAGGATAGAGAGAAGAAAAGCCAATTGGCTTCCAAAGAAAGAGAAATAACTTCAAAAGTGTTCGACCTAAAAGAGAAAACAGAACGAGAAAAAAGAAATCTTTCAAGCTTGCATCGATTAATAAAGGAATGGAATACACTACAGCAGTTAAGAGAGAATTATCAATTACTGAAGAAAGATACGGATGCGTTCAAGGAAGAGAAGAATGAACTGAAAAGGAAATATGATAAAGCTGTAGAAAAACTAAAAGAGCACCGGGCTTACCATTTAGCTTTAGAGATAGACAGCGGAGCTCCTTGTCCGGTCTGTGGCTCATGTGAACATCCCGATTTAGCAACACAGCCTAAAGGGGTATTATCGAATGAAGAAATGGATGCTCTTAAACAAACTTATGAGCGGCAGGAACAAAAGTACTTAAAAATGCATGAGTCAATGACTGCTGCTAGAGCAGAAGGTAAAAGTCACAAGCAATTGGTAGACACGTTGTATGACGAGGTTCATTCACTGATCAAAGGGGATTTATCGACAGAAGTTTTACGGCACGCTGCCCAGCAATTAGAGCATAGGTTGCGAACGAACACGGAAAGTTTAACTCATATAGAAACAGAACTTAAAACCATTCATGAAGCAGCAGATCAGCTTTCTCAAATAGAAGACCAGATGAGCGAGCTAACGAAACAGGAAGAAGACGTGAACAATCAACTTAGAAAGTGGGCTGAAGATAAAGTGGCTCGCCAAACTGAAATCGAAAATTTGAAATCAAATTATGCTTTTCCTACATTCGATCTAAATGAGATGAATGAGTTTGTTAAGAAGGCAGAAACAAAACTTACTGATTCGTTAAATTATTGGGAGAAGATTCAGAAAGTCTACACTCAAAAACATGAAGAAGTCCAGCAAATGCGTACAAAAAAAGAAGAATTAGAGCGTTACTTGATGGAAGCTGAAAAAATGTGTCGAAATAAGGAATTAGAATTTAACCGAAAGCTTGATCAACTGGAATTTAGTACAGTCCGTGCTTACAAAGAAGCCACCTTATCAGAAGAAGAGATAAACAAGTTAAGCCAAAAACTTAATGAGTTTAATCAGCGAAAGGCTGTAGTTCACGAGCGTTTAATGGAAATAAAATTGAAGTTGAAAGAAGAGAAACGCCCAGTTCTAAACGAATTGAAGCAAGCATTTGAAAAACATAAACAGAAAGTCAATCTTAAACAAAAGGAACTTCATGATTGTCAGGTTGAGTATGAGCATAATGAAAATATTTTATTATCAATGACAAGTTTAATCGAAGAACAGAAGGAATTTGCTGAACGCTATTACGACTTAGCAGAAGTTTCTAATATGGCTCGCGGCGATAACTCTTTAAAACTTTCGCTCGAGAGGTATGTACTGGCTTCTTATCTGGATGAAATTTTAGTGCAGGCAAATATACGCTTAGATCAAATGACAGATCACCGTTATCAGTTGCTGCGCAGCGATGCATTAGCTAAAAGAGGAGCTCAAAGCGGATTGGAGCTTGAAGTCATTGATCACCACACGGGACAAAAACGCTCCGTTAAAACGCTCTCAGGCGGTGAAGGCTTCAAAGCAAGCTTAAGTTTAGCTTTAGGCATGGCTGATGTGGTTCAATCACATGCCGGTGGAGTTCAATTGGAAACCTTATTCATAGATGAAGGGTTTGGTACGTTAGATGAACAATCATTGGAACAAGCTATCGGATGCTTAAGAACTCTTCAAGACGGGAATCGAATGTTAGGAATTATATCCCATGTTTCCCAGTTAAAAGAGGAAATTCCTGCAAAGTTGCAAATTCACTCCGGTCCGGAAGGTTCCACTGTACAAATGGCATTTCAATAAGATCTGAAAGGGGAGGATCATTATGTCAACACCATTATCAATGGAATGGACACTGATCACAGAAGGTAAAGAGAAAAGAGTTCAATCTAATGACAATTTATTTGAAATTACTTTTGAGGGGTATAAGTTATTTCCTATGAACGAAAGGATTGTTATTAAGCGACATATTCGTTCAGATCACATTGGGTCAGGAGAAATAGAAGAGCTTATCTTAAGAAAAAATACAACAGTTTGCAAATATCGCCTAATTTCATTGCATTCAGTCAACTAAATGACCTTAAACGCATGATGATTTGTCACTTCTTGCGCTTGCCCGGGAAATAACAGTAGGTAATAAAGAGAAATAAAAGATATGAAAGGTGATACGATTGGCGGTATTTATAAATGATTGGGCTGACGTCCTTAAAAGTGAGCTGGAAAAAGACTATTATATAAATCTTAGAGAGTATTTAAAAAGAGAATACGGAACACATCGTATATTCCCCAATATGTACGATATTTTTGCTGCTTTTCAGCGAACGTCCTATGAAAATACGAAAGTCGTTATTATAGGTCAGGATCCTTATCATGGTGAAGGCCAAGCCCACGGGTATAGTTTTTCTGTGCCAAAAGGTGTGAAAGTGCCTCCATCCTTAGAGAACATCTACAAGGAGCTGCGAGAAGATTTGGGTGTGGAGCCGCCAGCTCATGGCAATCTGAAAGCATGGGCAGATGAAGGAGTACTGCTTTTAAATAACGTGTTAACTGTACGGGCCCACGAAGCACATTCTCATAAAGGAGCGGGATGGGAAAGGCTTACCGACCGAGTCATTGAACTTCTCAATCAACGCGAGCGTCCGCTCGTATTTATTTTATGGGGAAGGCCTGCTCAAAAGAAAGCCGCTTCTGTGGATCAGGATAGGCACTGTATCATTCAATCCCCTCATCCGAGCCCCCTTTCAGCTTATAGAGGCTTCTTTGGCAGTCGACCATTTTCACAAGCAAATGAATTTCTTGAAAAAATGAATGAAAAACCAATTGACTGGTCTTCGATTAACAAATAAATAGAATGCCCATACATCCCCCTCCTTTACAGCATAGGCTATGACATGACTAATGACGGAGGGGTCTAGTATGAATCATAATCAGCTGCCTTTTTTTGGCCCTGCCAGGAATTTTCAAGGTTTTTCACCCCATCACATGCAAAATTTAGGAGGTTTTCTCCCTAAATTTTTTAATCAAGGAGGTCCAGGTGGATTCGGAGGTGCACCCTTTTTAGGTCCGCCCGTACAGCCTCAAGCAGGAGCTGGCTGGCTCAATCAAATACAGGGCGCTTTAAAAGCTATGCAATCTGCTGCACCAATGGTTAAAGAATATGGTCCGATGATGAAAAACCTCCCAGCCATGATAAATATGATGAAGATCATGAATGAATCGGATGAAGAAGAAAATGAGAGTTCGAGTCATTCTAAAGCTAACAAGAAGCGAGACCATAAGAAGAAAGAACGTAACCCTTCTCAAAGACGTGAAGCAGACAAAAAGCATCGTGATAAACACTTCTCAGATCGAAAAAAGCCAGAGCAGGATAAAGAAAAGAGAAAGACTCGTTCAGTGACTCAAGGAACTTCACAGCCTAAGTTATATATTTAGGCTGTGCAGGTTACTTGATTTTTTGTTTTATTTTAGCAAGAATAATAACCATGCAGCAAAACATCATGTCAACGGAGGTTCTTATATGAATGAAGAATATAAAATAGCTACATTTGCTGGAGGATGTTTTTGGTGTATGGTTGAGCCGTTTGAAGAACGCCCAGGCATTATTTCAGTGACTTCAGGTTATACCGGTGGGCATACAGATAACCCTACGTATATGGCTGTTATTACTGAAACTACAGGGCATCGTGAGGCTGTGCAGATCACGTACGATCCTGCACTTTTTCCTTATGAGAGATTGGTCGAAATTTTTTGGCAGCAAATTGACCCTACGGATTCTGGAGGCCAGTTTGCCGACCGGGGTGAATCGTATAAAACGGCGATTTACTACCATGATGAGGAGCAGCGTAAGATAGCCGAGGAAAGTAAGTTTCGGTTGGAAAAATCAGGGATTTTCAAAGCGCCGATCGTCACTGATATCCTGCCCGCTAAACCATTTTATAAAGCAGAGGATGAACACCAGGAGTATCATAAAAAAAATTCGTATCATTATAAACGATATAAAAAAGGATCCGGCCGAGCAGACTTTATTAAAGATCATTGGGCGATTAAGAAAAATAAGCAGGAGCTAAGACAAACGCTAACAGATCTCCAGTATTTTGTGACACAGGAAAACGGCACGGAACGCCCTTTTCAAAATGAATATTATGATCATGAAGGGGAAGGAATTTACGTCGATATTATTTCTAAAGAACCTCTTTTTAGTTCAAGAGATAAGTACGATGCCGGCTGTGGATGGCCAAGTTTTACAAAACCTATTGAAAAACAGCACGTTCTTGAGCACGTAGACAATTCCCATGGAATGATTCGCACAGAAGTTCGAAGTGATAAAGCTGATTCTCATTTAGGACATGTATTCGAAGATGGTCCTAGTGATCGAGGTGGATTACGCTACTGTATTAATTCGGCTGCTTTAGAATTTATTCCAAAAGAAGAGTTAGAAGAAAGAGGTTACGGCTACCTGGCGAATCTATTTACTTCATAAAAAAAGCAGGCTTTCTAAGCCTGCTTTTCTTGTGAGTTCAAAGTAAGATATACTTAAGTATACTAATTAGAGTAAGAGAGGGAACGCTATGGGTAGAAGAAAGTCATTAACGAAAGAAGAGCTTTTTCAAGCGACAGGTCAGGTCATTCGTTCAGACGGGATTCATGGCGTCCATTTTAAAAAATTGTCTGAAATTCTTGGAGTAGGGCGAAGCACGTTATACGAATATTACCGTAATAAAGAAGAGCTGTTGATCGCTTATTTGCGTGAAATTATGGATGAGATGAACCAGCGTATTGAAAATATTCCAGCAGAGATCCAGCCAAATGAAAAGCTCCGTTCCTTGTTATTCATTCTGCTGGATCATGCTCAAATTCATCAAGTGGAACGTATGATTCGTGAAATTCAGACAAGTGAAGAAGAACTCGCTTCGTATTATCAATCTCAGTTAGCTGGTGAACACAAAAAAACATACGAGGTATTAGTAAAATGGATTAATGATGCGAAAGCTGGTGGCATATGGTCTGCTAAAGTAGATACTGAAATAATTGCAGATATTATTTTTCACGCGATCTTGTTTCCTCATAAACACAAAGTAGGTCCTCAAGAAATGGCGGAGCAGCTTATGCTGCTTATTGAACATGGAGCCGCTGTTTCGAAAACATAAATATCAGACAAATGGATTTTTCCACTCCGTTAATAATCCATAGTGAGCGGATTCTTCATCATCGATATAATGGGCAATAGGACGCACGGGGGAACGCCCGGCTTTAAACAAAAAGGTAAGCACCGGATCGGTTAATTCGTTTTTAATCACTAAATTCACGTATTCCTCGGGGGTCAGTTCATGCTTGTGTTTATGATAGTTAGGCATTCTTGCACCCCCTATTAAGCGCTCCAGGTGAAAGTGGACAACTGTCTCATACATGGCCTGCGTTAACTGCCCGCCTAATCCTAATGAACGGTAGGCGGGGTCAACACAAATATCGACGACGTATAGAGCGGATCCCTCAGGGTTATGTGTTTGCATTGTACCGCCGCCGGTAACCTCATCCCATGTATGATCGGTGTGTTCATCTATATTCGTTTTCATAGCAGTCATTGATCCTGCAACCTCTCCCTCAACTTCTATACAGATACAGCCTTGTGGAAAAATAGCAACATGGTTTCTTAACTGATCTTCATCCCACCATAGCTTAGAGGGAAAAGGAGGGGGGAAGGCTTTCTTCTGAATTTCAATTAAACGGAGAAAGTCTTTTTCTTCATAATTGCGGATATGTATATGATTGAATTTCTCGGATTTCGAATCATAACCATAGATCCACTTATCCAATATCAACACCCCACTTAATAAATTGTTATTTAGATTATAACACGAGTATTGGCGATTCAACTTTTAAACTAGTTTCTTTGACATTATCTCGAAATAAAGATAAAATTTCAGGTAGATTAAAAAATAAATTTAAATGTCTGTAATTGAATTATGGAAACAAAGGGGAGGCATCATTTTTATGAAACATATATTTAAAGAAGGTAAAGATCAAAGCAGTCAAGTACTGTTGTTGTTACACGGAACAGGAGGCACGGAAGAAGATCTGCTTCCGCTGGGACAGATGATTGATCCGGATGCAGCCATATTATCGGTTCGGGGAAACGTTTTAGAAAACGGTATGCCCCGCTATTTTAAAAGGTTAAGAGAAGGCGTTTTTGATGAAGAGGACCTTCTTTACCGCACGAAAGAACTGTATGATTTTATAAGTGAAGCGGCTGAAGAGTACGGGTTTTCTCGAGAAAAGGTTGTTGCTGTTGGATATTCTAACGGAGCTAATATTGCTGGAAGTCTGCTATTTCACTACAAAAACAGTTTAAAAGCTGCGATTCTTTATCATCCTATGGTGCCTAGAAGAGAAGTTGTCTTACCTGATCTTGCTGAAGTTCCCGTCTTTATTGGCGCTGGAGAGAATGATCCGATCTGCCCCGCTGAAGAAACAAAAGAATTAAAAAAGCTTTTAGAGGAAGCGGGTTCTAATGTAACGACGCAGTGGGAAAACATGGGCCATCGTTTAACAGAAGCAGAAGTAAAGAAATCGGCCGAATGGTATAAAACTAAAGTCAGCAATTGAGTCCCCTTCTTTATACGTGTATGATAGTAAAATGAAGGAGGCTGGTTTTTGCTATGATCCATAAAACTTGGGAGCAGTCAGAAACAATAAAAAAAGTTGAGTGTGTGCATAATGAAGCAGAAAAATTTGTCGTTCAAAATGTTTTAACTCCTGGAAAGGTTTATGACGTTAAGAATGAGAGTGAAGAATTTTATTTTGTCTTAGATAATTCCGGCAGAATCGGCGGATTTTACAAAGGCTATTTTAAAGAAGTGTAAACTGAAGTGGTTTCTTCCGCTTCAGTTTTTTATATTATAAAGCCTTTCTTATTAGGACATGGACCAATTTCCACCGTTCACTTCTTGTCAACGGCTGTCATATGGTTGATAATAGAAGTAAGTGAAAGTTTGAAGGGGGAGTCACAAAATGGACAAATTGCTATTAGTTCGTCACAGTGAAACCGAAGGACAACACGAGGACTCACCGTTAACAAAACTAGGGGTGCGCCAGGCACAAATGATATCGGCCTTTCTTGAACAATCAGCATACGATGTGGATCGTATTATTTCTAGTCCTTTTTTACGGGCGGTGGAAACCATCAAACCTTTTGCTCAAAAGAAAGGAATTGAAGTTGAACTAGATGAAAGGCTGGAAGAACGTATCCTGAGTCATACGCCGTTAGATGATTGGGAAGAAGTGCTCTATGATACGTTTATGGATCCTGAATTAAAAATGGCTGGCGGGGAATCCTCTACAGAAGCAAAAGAGCGTGCCTTATCACTCGTCAATGAATTAGAGAGTGAACCTGGCAATGTGGTTCTCGTCACTCATGGCAACTTATTAGCGCTGCTCCTTCAAAAGTACAAAAGAGAATTTGGATTTAACGAATGGAAACGGCTCTCTCGACCTGACATTTTCTTAGTTCAAAAGCAAGGCGGAGATTATACGGTAGAACGAATTTGGCAGGATTAGATATTTTTCTGCAAAAATTGCGATTTTACTCGTTAGTCGTTATCATAATAGATAGAGTTTTGTTTAAGACTCCATGAAGAGGTGTATATAATTAGTATGCACTTGTAATTTTTAAGAGAAGGAGGAGATTCACATGGCTTTTGTAATTACTTCCCCTTGTAAAGACGAGAAAGCTGGAGAATGTGTAGATGTTTGTCCAGTCGATTGTATTGAAGAGGGTAAAGATATGTTTTATATCGATCCAGCTATTTGCATTGACTGCGGTGCTTGTGAAGCTGTATGTCCTGTAGAGGCCATCTATATTGAGGATGAAGTACCAGAGGAAGAAAACAAATACATTGAGTTAAACCGTAAGTTTTTTGAGGAACGATAGTGAACACATACGTAAAAGGCCATCTCTCTTATTGGAGATGGCTTTTTTGGTAGGTCCATTTGAATAAAATTCTTAGAAAAAGGGTATAAAACTGTAAATGGAGAAGGAGGCTATGCAGATGGGAAAACTAACTAATAAAGTAGCGATCATCACTGGGGCAAGCAGCGGAATCGGTAAAGCCATTGCTGAGCATTTAGCTGAACATGGGGCCAATGTTGTGTTAGCTGCCCGAAGAGCTCATAAACTCCAGAAGCTGGCGGAAATGATTGAAGATGAGTATAGGGTTAGGACAGCTGTCGTGGAAACAGACGTGACTAAGCGGGAAGATGTAGAGCAGCTTGTTCAACATACAAAAGATAAGTTTAACTCGGTTGATATCTATGTGAACAACGCAGGTGTCATGCTGCTGTCATTTCTAAAAAATGACCATGTTGATGAATGGGAGCAGATGGTGGATGTAAATATAAAAGGTGTTTTATATGGGATCCATGCGGCCCTTCCTGAAATGTTAAAGCAAAAATCTGGTCACATTATCAACGTATCTTCTGTGGCGGGGCATGAAGTATTTCCATCAAGTACGGTTTACAGTGCGACAAAATATGCTGTAAAAGCTTTATCGATGGGGATGGAGAAAGAATTATCAAAATCTGGTGTCCGCGTGACCAACGTTTCACCAGGTGCTGTGGATACTGAATTAACGGAGCATATTACAGACGGTGATGTCATTGATATGTTTAAAAATCGCGACATGACTCCCTTAGAATCAGCTGACATTGCGAGTGCCGTTACTTACGCCGTTATGCAGCCGGAATCAGTGAATGTAAATGAATTAATTGTCCGCCCCATGCACCAAAAATAAAAACACACCGCATCCTGCAGCTGTGCGGTGTGTTTTTTATTAGTAAAGAACTTTAAAATTTTGATGACCCTTTTCCTCTTCGTAATCTTGTTCATCAATGGTCTCGATTTTAATAAAGGGGCTAGGATCTTCCTTGATTTCTTCGTAAAAAGATTGAAGAGCTTGATCTTCTCCTTCGGCTTCTAACTCAACGGATCCATCCTCTTTATTTTTCACCCATCCTTTCAGACTGTGCTGCTTCGCAAGAGACTGAGCAGTTGCTCTAAAACCAACACCTTGTACTCTTCCGTGAAAAACCAAATGTTTTCTTGGCATGTGAACACCTCCTAAGGTTATTTTACCTTTTTACTAATTTTAAAAACATAGGGGTGAACGATGAATGAACAGAATAGACGTTACCGATATAAATGACTTTAAGTTTGGACATGATCAAAATGAAAAGGCAGGGACGGGCTGCACGGTTATCGTCGCAAAGGATGGAGCAACGGCGGGGGTGGATGTAAGAGGAGGTGCACCAGGTACCAGGGAAACCGACTTATTAAAATCGGAAAATTTAGTTCAAAAAATTCATGGATTGTTTTTAGCCGGGGGTAGTTCATTTGGGTTGCAAACGGGAAGCGGGGTCATGGATGCATTAGAAAGACGAGGAATCGGATTTGATACACCTACTGCAAAAGTTCCAATCGTCCCAGGAGCCATTTTGTATGACCTTAATGTGGGAGGGTCTGCGATCAGGCCTGATGCTGCCATGGGTCAAAGAGCTTGTGAGAATGCTTTATCAAATCAACCATTTTTAATGGGAAATTATGGGGCAGGAACTGGTGCTACGGTAGGAAAGCTGTTAGGCAACGAACTAGCGATGAAAGGGGGAATTGGGACGTATGCCGTTCAAATTCACGATTTACAAGTAGGTGCTGTTGTGGCGGTAAACTGCTTTGGAGATGTTATCCATCCTTCTAATCGAGAAAGAATAGCTGGGCTTTACAATCGTAAGGAGCGCGTCTTCTTACATACCGAAAAATTATTGCTGAAACATGTGCTTTCCCCCTCAACCAATCGTTTTAGTAAGAATACGTCAATAGGTGCGGTGTTGACGAATGCTGTGTTAACAAAACCAGAAGCCAATAAATTGGCTGCTTTAGCTCATGACGGATTTGCAAGAACGATAATGCCTGCTCATACTTTTGTAGATGGAGATACTATTTTTACAATGAGCTCAGGGAAAGTTAAAGTGGATTTAAATAGTTTAAGCTATTTATATGCCCATGTAGTGGAACAAGCAGTTTTACAGGCTGCATATGCAGCGGAAAGCTGTTATGGTATAGTTGCTAATCGAGATTTGAAATTGGAGTGAAGCAAGAATGTATTTATTTGTTTACGGTTCATTATGTAAAGGAGAACGAAATCATCATTATATAGCAAATGAAACGTGCTTGAGTGAGCAGGCCTGGGTACGTGCCAAGTTATATAAGAGTGAGTTCTATTATCCTTATATTGTTCATGATGAAACGGAAATTACGTTTGGAGAATTATATGAGATTGATCCGAAACAGGAGGGTCTGATTGATCGTTTAGAGGGGTATCACCCAGAGGATTCTGACCCTTTATTTAAAAAAGAATGGATTAAGGTTACGACACAGCAAGGGGAATTTGAAGCGTACACGTACTTCGGCAGCGATGGTTTACAGAAAGAAATGGAAATTACCTCTGGAGATTGGAAAGTAGAACGTCTTCTGCATTCCTCCCCTGTCTATTACTTTGCCTATGGGTCTTGTATGGACAATGAACGGTTTATGAAGGCGGGTGTTGATCATTTATTTGAGAAAATAATCGGGGGAGCACACCTTGATCATTATGAACTTTTGTTTTCGCACCATTTATCAGATGGAGCTAGAGCAGATATTGGAGAGGCGCAAGGAAAACGAGTAGAAGGCGTTCTTTATGAAGTAAATGAAGAAGCACTGGACTATTTGTATAATAGGGAAGGTGTATACTCGTTTCATTATCGGCCGACAGTCGTACACGTTCAACAAGGGGAGTGTTCCTACAGAGCGCTTACGTTTACCGTTATTTCAAAAAAACCTAATCGAGCGGTGCCGCTGCATTATGCGATTGAAATTCATAGAGGAGCTACCAACTATGTCTCTAGTTCATATGGAGAGCAAATTGTTAATATGTTTTCTAAACAACTGCCTGTAGAAGGCTTTACTGAATACCTCGAAGAACAGACGGAAGGGGGATCGAGTTAATATGAAAGCAGAATGGAAACACTATACAGCGAGAGATTTTTCATCTTTACCTTACGTGCATTTTAAAAATGAAACGCTTACAAATAACAGAGCTTTTATTATGATTCACGGGGTGACAGCAGAAGTTGATCACCATGAAGAAATGGCTGTAACCTATCAAGCGGGCGGCGATACATTCTTACCGATATTACGAGGTTACGATAATCACCCAAAAGGAGATCTAGATTATATCGGACAGTATGACGATGATCTCTTTGATTTTATCCATTTTGTTCGCAAGCAAGGATTTACAGAAATTATACTTGCGGGTCATTCTATGGGATGTGCCAATCTATTAAGGCTCATACATAAAAATATACATGCGGCAGATAGTTATGTATTTTTTGCTCCTTACTTTCACCCCAGACTGCCTGTCTATCAAGACGATGCGAATGATCAGTTTAAGCCAGGTACACATGTGGGTTACAAAGTATACTCCAAAAAAGCTGCACTTCTAAATGTTCTTCAAAAAACGGGGATTAATTGGTGGAATAATCGAACCGTAGCCATTATTCCGGATGAGTTTAACCGGGAGGCTGATGTTCATTTAACATTTAGACTTCTCATTTCAAGGTTTTTAGAACCACTATCTAATGATAAAATGCCAGAAAAAATGATCACTTTTGTTGGAGCGGATGATGAAGTGATTGTGCCTTCTAATCTTCAAGACTGGCATGAGAAAATGTTCAAACAAAAAGTTATGATTATTCCAGAGGAGGATCACAACCATCTGCTTCACAGTAAAATCGTCCACCAACAATTAGCTGAATTCTTATTATGATTTGATTCATTTATGGCTTGAAGCAGGTTTCTGCTATAATATGTTTCATAACGTAACGTAAATGAAAAAAGGAGAATGGCAGATGTCTGTAATCACCAAAGAAAAGCGTGCCACAGTAATGAATCAAATAGTGAATCTTTACCTTAAGATTCAACCCCAACATCCAGATTTGGCTCATAAGATGCTGGATTTAGCTGATAAAGTTTATCGTAATGAAGTGGTCATTGGTTTTGCCGGCCATTTTTCTGCGGGTAAATCTTCAATGATTAACTATTTGGCTCGAGAGAATATTTTACCTTCAAGTCCGATTCCAACGAGCGCTAATATTGTAAAGCTCTCATCGGGAGCTCCTTATACAACGGTTCACTTTCATGAAGCCCCTCCTAAAAAGTATATAGGTGATATTTCTTTAGAGTTGGTTAAGGATTTTTGTAAGGATGGAGACTCGATAAAAGAAATTGAAATCAGCCGTCCCGTCTCCTCAATTCCAGAGTATGTAAAAGTATTGGATACGCCGGGGGTTGATTCTACAAATGATGCAGATCGAGTGGTTACCGAAGCGTCTTTGCATGTAATGGACTTTATGTATTACGTCATGGACTATAATCACGTGCAATCGGAAGTTAACTTAAACTTTCTAGTGGAAATGCAGAAACGAAATATACCTTTTTCTATCATAATTAATCAAGTGGACAAACATCAAAAAGAAGAACTTACCTTCGATAGGTTTTCAAAGAGTGTTCGCGAATCCTTCAGCCTTTGGGGGATTACTCCAGAACATATTTATTATTCGTCTTTAAAGGATACTGATCATCCGTATAGCGACTTAAAAAGTCTGCAAACCGACTTCTGTGAACGTTTTGAACAAAAAGAAGCAGAAGAACAAGCAGCAGCTCATCTCTATGGTATCGTTAATGAATGCATTGAAGTGTACAGAGAGCAGTATGCCGATCAAACTTCCCGAATTGAAGCTGACCTTAATAATTTTCAAAAAGTGATAGAAGAGAAAGGTTTTAACGGATTAGAAACATTGAAAGACAGACAAGCGAACCGAGTCCCTAAAGCAAAAGATCAATTTGATGATCGCGTGAAGAAGTTTATTTCGAATGCTTATTTAATGCCTAGTCCAGTGCGAGAAAAAGCTGCCTCTTTTTTAGAATCAGAACAGCCTGGGTTTAAAGTAGGAATGTTATTTGCCAGGAAGAAAACAGAAGAGGAGCGGGCAGAGAGAAAGCAAGCTTTTTGTGAAGAAGTAGATGCTACTGTAGAAAAAAATTTAATTTGGCCTTTGAAAGATCGATTAAGGGAACTGTTACAACAAGTAGATATAACAAACGAGCAACTTCTCAAAGAAGCGGAAATGTTAAAGTTAACATATCCTACAGAAGAACGTGTGAAAACCTTAATTGAAGCAGGTGCTTCTGTAACGGGGGAGTATGTTTTAAGATACACCGATCAATTATCTCAAGATATTCAGAAACATTATCGTGCAGTGATGCAAGAATGGTGGCTGCAAATTGAGAAAGAGCTGGAGCAGCAAACAAAGCAAGAATCTAACCGCAATTATGAACTGTTACGAGCGATGGGAGAAAAAGATCAGTTAGAAGAAAGCCTTAAGGCTATAGAGGCGGATATATCTAACTATCAGCAATCTTTACTTGAGGCGCTGCAGCATCCGGAAGTGACAGAAGAGCAAATGGCTGAGGTTTTTCAAAATTTGAAAGCAAGAGAAAAAGAGATTATTGAAGTGGATGCTCAAACGATACAAGTACCAAATAAAGAAGTGAAAGTTGATATTGATAAAACTTTTACGAAAGAAAACAGTAATCAACAGCAGCCTGCTTTGACGAATAACCTAGCTGTGAAAGCAGAATCTGTTCGTACCATCTTAAAAGGTGTGCCTGGATTTGAGTATGTAAGAAGCCATCTTAAAGAAAAACAACAGCGCTTAAGAGACAGGCAATATACCATTGCGTTATTTGGTGCCTTTAGCGCAGGCAAATCGTCGTTTGCTAATGCGTTATTAGGTGAAAAAATCCTGCCTGTATCCCCCAACCCAACGACGGCAACGATTAATAAGATTGCACCGCCTAATGAACAATACGATCACAAGAGTGTGCTAGTAAAGGTTAAGTCTGAAAAAGAACTCATAGATGATTTAATTCATTCAACAAATGAATCGCTTTCTCCTCAATCAACCCTGGGAGGGGCTTATAACATGATCGCTCAATGGGATGAAGGGACGCTTGATCAGCTTTTTCACCAAAAGAAATCTTTCTTACAGGCATTTTTAAAAGGTTATGGAAACATGAAAGACTATATAGGTGTAGAGATGGAAATCTCATGGGATCAACTGTCTTCTTTTGTATCAGAAGAAGAAACCTCCTGCTTTATTGAATGGGTAGAGATCTATTTTGACTGCGACTGGACAAGGAAGGGCGTAACGTTAGTTGATACTCCTGGAGCGGATTCGGTAAATGCAAGACATACCGATGTATCATTTGAATATATAAAGAATGCAGATGCTATATTATTTGTCACCTACTTTAATCATCCTTTCTCTAAAGCCGATGAATCTTTCTTAAAACAATTAGGACGAGTTAAAGACGCATTTTCAATGGATAAAATGTTCTTTATTATTAATGCGGCGGATCTTGCCAGTTCCAACGAAGAGATAAGACAAGTAGAAGATTATGTGGTTAATCAACTTCAATCGTTCGAAATAAGAAAACCACGATTGTATTCTTTATCCAGTTTGTACGGATTAAAGGACAAACTGGAAGGAGATAGGGGGAACCGTTCCGGTCTCGCGTCATTTGAAGAAAGATTTGAGAAATTCTTAACGCATGAATTAACCGAAGTACTGCAGCATTCCATTCAAAACGACATGGAGTTTGCGGCGACTTCCCTAAAAACTTATATCGATAATGCTTCATTAAATGAGCAGCAAAAAGCAGAGCACCTAAAGAGACTTAAAGAAGATAAGCACACTGTGTTTAGCATATTTAATGATCGGTCTACGAACCGGGCAATTGATCAGATTCAGCAAAAAGTAGAAAAACAAATATTTTATGCGCATGAGCGTATGATGCTTAACTTTAATGAATATTTTAAAAATCATATTAACCCTTCCATCGTAAATGGGTCGAACCAACAGGCGAAAAGCCAATTAGAAGCATCGATAAAACCCTTGCTTCACGAAGTTCAGTTTGAAATGAATCAAGAGCTGAGAGCAATAGCTGTGCGTATGGAATCTTTTATTTTACAATTGGTAAATCGTTATCGTGAAGAACTTCAGACAGAATTAAATAAAATTGAACCCTCTTTAGCTTTAGAAAATAAAGAATGGGCTCTTGCCGGTTCAGAAGTCATGATGTTTAAGGAGGAAATACCTGTACCTTTGGCAGCATTTAATTCAAGTTTGAAAATGTTTAAAGGTACAAAAACTTTCTTTGAGGGAAATGACAAAGAGAAGATGAAGGAAGAAATGATTTCTATTATTAACGAACCAATACGTCAATCAATGATGAATAATAAGGATCGTTTTGCTGTTCATTTTCATAATCAGTTTAAAAAACAATTACAGGAAGTCAATAAGGAATGGGAAGAAGAAATCAAACAGTATTATGATAGTAAAATGTTCAGCTTAAAAGAGGAAGTCAATAGTGATGAGCTCAAAGAACGGTTATCTCAAATTGAAAAATGCATATAAAAACAAGATGGAACAATACTGAATAAAGCATAAAATAATCCGAACGATTCTGGAGGAATCAGTTCGGATTATTTTATGTTAGTGAGATTCCATACCATGGCTTTGTCAAATACTCCGCTTTTCCTGCAGGAGCCTCGACTCGTGCTATTTCTACAAGAGGCATCGCATTTTAACTACGCTCATAATCTGCGTTTATAAGACGTTCGCTTTCTGAGATCTCTGCTTTACTCTTTTATTTCTTTAAATTAATACCTCTACGTCGGCTTCTTCACGAAGTTCATCAATTAATTGTGTTACTTGTTCGTTTTCTTTTTGTGTAATTAATTGTTGTTCAATTTGATCTTTTACTTCATCATAGCTGGGTGCTTCTTCACCTTGCTGTTCACTCATTGCGTCATATTGTTCTTCTATTTCTTCTTCAGAGACTTCAGCTTCGTCTATGTTTTCCTCTACATACTTGTTAATAAGCAGGCTGCGTTTTAATTCTTCACGCACGGTTTCTTCATCTAAATCGTTTTGTTCGTAAGCTTCGTCTCGAGCTTCTTCACTTTCAAATTGAGAAGTAAATTCTTCATAGCGCTCATCTACTTCTTCTTCGGAAACTTCATGACCTTCGTTTTCTGCTTCTTGTTGAAGGAGTTCCATGCCAATCATTTCATCGACTACGCTCTGTTCGATTTGATCCTGCTGACCCTCTGTATCCATACCCATTTGTTCATATTGCTGCTGGGCGTTAGCAAGCTGCTGCTCAAAATCTTCACGAGATAACTCTTCTCCATTGACTGTGGCAACCGGGCCGTCTTCGCTGTTCTTTTCAGAGGATTCTTTCGTTTGTTTTTCTTCTTTATTATTATCATTTTCAGCATTATCATCTCCAGAGCAGGCTGCTAAACCAACTAAGGTAAATAGAGATAGTAATGCAATTAATAAATTTTTTTTCATTATAAGATCTCTCCTTTTTCTTATTAAAGCATATACGGAGTGTAGCACAAGACGCAAATTGAAGTAAAATTGTATGGTCATAATACCACATACAATACATAAAATGTTCATACAGGGAGGGGATCATATTGGAACCGATACTTTACCATACAAGAAATATGTACGGGGATCGTGCAGCAGCAAACTTCCGCAGCAGCCCGCTAGCTCCGGAATTAAAAGGAACAGTTGACTTTATACAACAGCCGTATGGGGTGGAAGTAATTGTACAAGTTGAAGGACTTCCAATGTTTGAAGTGAAAAACGGCACACAAATCGGACCGCACGGATTTCATATTCATAATAAAGGTATATGTGAGATAGGGAATGGAGAAAAACCGTTCGATTCTGCCGGTGAACATTGGAACCCTGATGATCAGCCTCACGGGAACCATGCCGGCGATTTTCCAGTTTTGTTCTCAAATCATGGAAGAGCAAGAATGATCTTTTTTTCAGATCGTTTTCAAGTGAATGATATTATTGGAAAATCGATCATTATTCATCAAGGCCCTGATGATTATCAATCACAGCCTAGCGGTAAATCTGGTCTTCGAATCGCTTGCGGAGTGATTGAGAAAATATAAGATTATACGCTAAGGCTCCTTAGCGTATAAAAAATAAATGTAATCATAACTTGACGACTGGGTGGAAATCATGTATAGTAATAAATGTATATAAAAAGGGCACCAATTCATGATTAACTCCTAAATCACTTATTATAAAGAGTTATCAATTTCATTGGTACTTTTTATAATATGTGATTTTTTTCATCCACATGGAACACATATTAATTTTTAGAAATATTGGAGGACCCATTTTTATGAAAACTGGTACAGTAAAATGGTTTAACGCTGAAAAAGGATTTGGATTTATTGAAGTTGAAGGTGGAGACGATGTATTCGTACACTTCAGCGCAATTCAAGAAGAAGGATTCAAATCTCTTGAAGAAGGTCAAAGCGTAGAATTCGAAATTACAGAAGGCGACCGCGGACCACAAGCTGCTAATGTAACTAAACTATAAGTACGAAAAGAGACTGACTTAAGGCTAGTCAGTCTCTTTTACATATTGGACATGTCCAAAGGAGGTTTCAACGTAATGGCATTCGGTAAAAAGAACCAGGATGAGATTGTAGAGGAAGAAACAAAAATTTGGGTATGTACGTCAGAAGATTGCAATTGCTGGATGAGAGATAATTTCAGAACAGAAGAAAAAGCGATTTGTCCGATGTGCTCGAGTGAGATGAAAGAAGAAAGCAAAGTTCTTCAAGTCGTTAATAATAACAGCTTATATTATAAAGAAAAGTAAAAGAACCCTTAGAAAGGGTTCTTTTTTACGCTTGATTTGGGAATTATAATATAAAAGCCTATCCGATGGTAGTAATGAATGATATAATTCTAATGTTATACACTTAGGTACGGGAGGATTTTAAATGTTAAATGTACAAAACGTAAGTCTTCGTTTCGGAGATCAAAAATTATTCGAAGACGTTAATATAAAATTTACACCAGGTAATTGCTACGGTCTTATTGGAGCAAATGGTGCCGGCAAATCAACTTTTCTAAAAATTCTAAGCGGTGAAATTGAAGCCCAAACGGGAGAAGTATCATTAAAGAAAGATCAAAGACTTGCTGTCCTTAAGCAGAACCATTTTGAATACGATGAGTACCAGGTACTTCAAACTGTAATTATGGGTCATGAAAGACTTTATGAAGTCATGCAGGAAAAAGATGCTATTTATATGAAGGGTGATTTCACGGAAGAAGATGGTATGCGTGCTGCTGAACTTGAAGGTGAATTTGCGGAGATGAACGGCTGGGAAGCAGAATCTGAAGCTGCACGATTGTTAACTGGATTAGGTATTTCTGAAAATTTACATGATAAAACGGTTAATGAATTAAGTGGGGCTGAAAAAGTAAAAGTGTTACTTGCCCAAGCTTTATTTGGAAACCCAGATGTTCTGCTGCTTGATGAGCCTACAAACCACCTTGACATCAATGCCATCCAATGGCTTGAAGACTTTTTAATTGATTTTGAGAATACCGTAATTGTTGTTTCGCACGATAGACACTTCTTAAATAACGTATGTACGCATATTGCAGATTTAGACTTTGGTAAAATTCAAGTATATGTAGGGAACTATGACTTTTGGTACGAATCCAGCCAACTAGCACAAAAAATGGCGGAAGAACAAAATAAGAAAAAAGAAGAAAAAATAAAAGATTTAAAAGAGTTTGTTGCACGATTTAGTGCAAACGCATCGAAATCTAAGCAAGCCACCTCTCGTAAAAAACTTTTAGAGAAGATCACCCTTGACGATATCCAGCCGTCGTCTCGTAAATACCCTTATATTGCATTTAAAGCCGATCGGGAAATCGGGAACGACTTACTCATGGTTAAGAACCTTTCAAAAACTGTGGATGGGGTTAAGGTATTAGATAATGTAAGCTTTACATTGAATAAGGATGATAAAGTAGCTCTCGTCGGAAGTAATGAGGTAGCGAAGACTACATTATTTCAAATTCTAATGGGTGAAATGGAGCCTGACGAAGGATCTTACAAATGGGGAGTTACAACGTCTCAAAGCTATTTTCCAAAAGATAATTCCGCCTATTTCAGCCGTTCAGATATTAATCTGGTAGAATGGTTAAGACAATATTCGCCTGAAGATGAAACTGAAACGTTCTTAAGAAGCTTTCTAGGCCGTATGTTATTTTCAGGGGAAGAAGCATTAAAAAAACCTGATGTATTATCAGGAGGAGAGAAAGTACGTTGTATGCTTTCTAAAATGATGCTTTCTGGTGCAAATGTTCTTCTTTTAGATGAACCTACGAACCACCTGGATCTAGAGTCTATTACTTCATTAAACAAAGGGTTAATTAATTTCAAGGGATCTATTATTTTTGCTTCCCACGACCATGAATTTATTCAGACAGTTGCTAATCGAATTATTGAAATTACACCAAATGGCAATATTATGGATAAGGAAATGTCGTATGATGAGTTTTTACAAGACCCTGAAGTACAAAAACAAATTGCATCAATGTAAAGAAAGCTGACTCCAAATAAAATGGAGTCAGCTTTTTTCATTTATAAACAAGATTATTTAAAAATTCCTATTGCAATTTACATTACAGTAAGCATGAAACGACAAATCATTCAAAAATAATGGAAAATTATGTAGACAGATAAGTATTTTTACCTATTTTGTAAACTTAATGCAAAATAAGCGTCATAGTTGAAAAGAAACTGTTAGCTGTTTGTTCTTAAATTTTATTGAGAATCTGTTAATCTTGTAATTGTGGTTAATTCAAACACATCAATTTTCGAGGAGGACTTTACAAAATGAAAAAAACAGCTTTCTCAATAGCAGCTACCGCAGCACTTACTGGTGCTTTTGCAACAGGTGTAAGTGCCGACGAATATAAAGTAAACAAAGGTGATACTCTATGGAGCATTTCTCAAGAAAAAGGAGTATCCGTTGATAAACTAAAAGAACTAAACAACTTAAGCTCAAACCTAATTGTAACGAATCAATCGTTAAAAGTATCTGGTGAACAACAAGAACAACAACAAAGCACTTATACAGTTGAATCTGGCGACACACTTTATCAAATCGGACAAGAATTCGGCGTGTCAGTGGATAATCTAATGAATTGGAACGGTCTTTCCGGTTCATTAATTTATCCTGGTGATAAGCTTTCTGTAAGTGGTCAAGCTTCATCTGATGCTCCACAAACTGAAGAAGCATCTTCGAACGAAAGTGCACAAGAATCAACTGAACAAACTTCAACTGAATCTAGCAACGAAGAGGCTAACAGTTCAGACGAACAAGAAACTCAAGAACAGACGGACAGTTCTCAAGATACAAGTAATGATGTAATTAAAGAAGTAAACGTTGAAGCAACGGCCTATACTGCTGACTGTACTGGGTGCAGTGGTGTCACGAGTACAGGTATTGATCTAAATGCAAACCCTGATCAGAAAGTAGTTGCAGTAGATCCTGATGTTATTCCACTAGGATCCAAAGTACATGTTGAAGGTTATGGTGTAGCAATTGCCGGAGATACTGGCGGTGCGATCCAAGGTAATAAAGTTGATCTTTATATGCAGGATCGCGGCGAAGCCCTTGACTTCGGTCGTCAAAACGTAACAGTTCAAGTACTAGCTGAATAATAGTAAGAAAGGAAAAGCCTGCTGTTGCCCCCACAATAGTGGGCTTTTTTTATTTGTCATAATATAGACGAAGGTCATAATAAATCGGTTTCATTTTAACTATTATTTCTTTAGAATTTTGTAGAATATTGCTAAACTATAAACTTAAGTGATTATATGATCGGAGTGATTAGGTTTTGAGAAGAGTTGTGATATTAGGTTCTCCGGGCTCAGGGAAATCAACATTAGCTAAGCAATTAAGTTCAATTTTAAAAATAGAGGTTGTTCATATGGATCAACTTTTTTGGAAACCCGGTTGGTTACAGTCTACCCGGGAAGAGTTACTGAATAAACAGGAAATTCATCTAAAGAAAAAATCATGGATTATAGAAGGGAATTATACCTCCGTTTGGGAAGATCGACTTCGAGCAGCTGACACAATCATTTTTCTAGATGTGAATCGTTTTCTCTGTACTTATCGAGTAATTAAGCGCTGGATTAAACATAGAGGAAGGACGAGAGAAGATCTTGCTGAAGGATGCCCTGAGCGAATCACTGTGGAATTTATACTTTACGTTTGGCGATTTCCCAAAGATAAGAATAAAAAAATTTATAGAAGAATATTACAACAAAATTCTCACACTCAAATCCTTATTTTGCAAAAAAGGAAAGCAGTTCATCATTTTTTAAAACAAAATATACTTTCACTTAATACTTAGTAGTAACTCCGAACTGCTTTAAAACAACCATCAATAACCGAACAAACGTACTTATTATTAGACAAACCATAACCACTTTATTGTAAAATAGAAGAAAAGAGTGGGAGAGGTTACCATGTCTCATAAAAATAATCCTAAAAAGTTTGCTTTAAATATGAGTGCAGCTCAATTCACTAAGTTTTACATTATGCATTTGCTTCAAGTTAGTCAACCTATGATAAGTGAACATTTTAAATCTGAATTTAAAAATCTCACGAAAAATTGGATTCCTGCACCTTCAACTTTACTTGATACTTTGCATGAAATGACTGAAGAAGGGCTACTCTATCGAAAAGAAGACTTTAAATCTCATGAGAAAAAAAGACAAAAGGTATATTGGTATTACTTAACAGATGCTGGTAAAGAGGAATTTAATGTTTTAAAGAAACGTTATAAAATATTATTTGAAGAACAGCAAATGGTTTTGGGTCAAATTATGAAAAATATTTATCGCTAATCGGACAGGATAGAAAGGGCTATGTAATGAAATTAAGTGTGTTAGATCAGAGTCCCATTTCGAAAGGTAAAACATCAGAAGAAGCATTGCAACAAACGCTTGAGTTAGCAAAACTAACCGATTCATTAGGTTATCATCGGTATTGGGTCGCTGAACATCATAATACAAATGGATTAGCCAGCAGTTCTCCAGAAATTTTGGTTGGAAGAATTGCTTCTGTTACCGAACAGATACGAGTGGGGTCCGGAGGCGTGCTTTTACCTCAGTACAGTCCGTTAAAAGTAGCAGAAAATTTTAAAATGTTAGAAGCTTTATTTCCAAACAGAATTGATCTAGGATTGGGAAGGTCACCAGGGGGAGGCAAAAAAACCAGGGCAGCATTAAACGATGGGTATGATAAACCATTAAGTTCTTTCTCCCGTCAAATTAAGGAGGTCCAACAATTCTTGGCTGCTGAAATCCCTAAGGAACATCCTTATTACGGCGTCTCTGCAAAACCTTCAACGAAGACCAATCCCGATTTATGGGTACTGGGCCTTTCGGAAAGAGGAGCACAACATGCGGCTGTCAACGGAACAGGTTTTACATTTGGCCACTTTATAAATCCTGATCAGGCCACTTTGTCTATTGAAACATATCTTGAAAAGTTTCAGCCCTCAACCAACTTAACGAACCCAAAAATTAATGCCTGTATATTTGTTGTGTGCGCAGAAACGAATGATAAGGCTGAAAAATTAGCGAAAAGCCAGGATATGTGGCTGCTGCAGGTAGAAAAAGGATTAGATACACGAGTGCCATCAGTAGAAGAAGTTGATTATACTGACTTTACCTCTAAAGATTTAAGCAAAATAAAAAGTAATCGAAGAAGATGTATTATTGGGAATCCAGCGCATGTGTATCATCAATTACAGGAATTATGTGAAAGATACCAGACAGATGAAGTATTATTAATTACAAATATATATAACTTCAATGAAAAAAAGAAGTCTTACCAATTAATTGCGGATTATATAAAGAGCAAAGAAAAGTAAAAGAGAAAGCAGGGTTAAAATGTTTAAAGATCTCATCGGAAGTGTGCAGGAATTGAACGTTATCAAAAAGAAAGCAGAAGGATTCATCTTAACCGATGGCAAAGAAGAAATTTTATTACCTAACAACCAAATAGAAAGCGAGATAAAAGAATTAGATCAAAACCTTTCTGTTTTTATATATCAAAATAGAAGCAAAGAGATTGTTGCTTCTACAATCATTCCAGAAGTTACATTAGACTCCTATGGCTGGGCAGAGGTAGAGGAAGTTGTTCCTAATCTGGGAGCTTTTGTGAACATTGGGGTAGATAAAGCCTTCCTGGTTTCAAAGGACGAACTTCCATTTAAAAAATCAGTTTGGCCAAAAGAAGGCGATTTTCTGTTTGTAAGTTTAGAAAAAGATAAAAAAGGTAGGGTTTTTGCAGAACTGATTTCCGAAAGCGAAGTAATAGAAGATCTCGAAGCAGCCCCTCAATCGTTATTAAACGATAAAGTAACTGGTCGTGTTTATCGCTCTACAAAAGCCGGTTCATTTGTCTTAACTGAACAGGGATATAGAGGGTTTATACATCCGAATGAAAGAAAAGATGAGCCGCGAATAGGTGAAACTGTAGAAGCTCGTATAATTGATGTGAAAAGCGATGGTACAATCAACCTTACGTTACGTCCTTTAAAGCAGGATGTCCTTAAGGATGATGCCGAAATAATTTATTCTTATCTTATTGAAAACGATGGAGTGATGGAATTTACAGATAAAAGCTCTCCTGATGAGATTCGTGACACTTTTCAAATTAGTAAAGCTGCATTCAAAAGAGCTTTAGGTACATTAATGAAAGAAAGAAAAATCATTCAAAAAAGTGGTAAAACTTACATCCAGCACGAAGAATAATTATCAATCCCTGCTTTCTTTAATGCGGGGATTTTGTTTTCTAAAAATATTCATTGAATAATTCTATTCGTCTTAAACAAAAATAACGGAAGATAGATAATGAATGAGGTGTAGTGAATGGCTAACGATACGAAGAATCAAACAGTTAGCAAATGGTGTCTTGTGAGCATGGCCTCAATTCCGCTTGTCATGACATTAGGAAATTCAATGTTAATTCCAGTTCTTCCGATTTTCGAGAAAAAAGTAGGTATTTCTTCATTTCAGTCTAGTATGATTATTACTAGCTATTCGATAGCAGCTATTTTTCTTATACCTGTAGCCGGATATTTATCTGATCGTTATGGGAGGAAAATCGTTATTCTTCCAAGTTTAATTATTGCTCTTATAGGAGGTTTGATAGCTGGCTTTGCATCTTGGAAAATTAATGATCCATTCACCTGGATTGTTATTGGCCGTGTGTTGCAAGGAATTGGTGCTGCCGGAGCAACTCCAATTATATTACCTTTAGTGGGGGATTTATATAAAGATGATGACGAAAAAACGAGTTCTTGTTTAGGAATAATTGAAACATCAAATACCTTTGGAAAAGTTTTAAGTCCGATTTTAGGGGCTTTGTTTGCTGCATTTCTTTGGTTTTTACCGTTTTTCTCTATATCATTTTTCAGCTTAATTTCGATTATCTTAGTTTTCTTTTTCATAAAGGCTCCTAAGAAAAATGAGGAACCTCCTAAATTTAAGGCATTTATTAAGAAAACGAAAAAGATATTTAATGAAGAAGGTAAGTGGCTGTATACTGTTTTTTTAACAGGTGTTTATTTAATGTTAATACTGTTTGGCGTTTTATTTTTCCTTTCTGATATTTTTGAAAAAATCCATGATTTGTATGGAGTGAAAAAAGGATTTTATTTAGCCATTCCTTTATTTGGTTTGTGTTTAGCATCTTTTATCACTGGTAAGATCATTAAAGGAGATCTTAAGGTAATGAAAAGGGTATTAGTCTGCGGCCTGCTTATGTCTTCAAGTACAGTGATATTTATAGGAATGGTAAGTGATAAGTTACTCTGGCTGCTGGTTATTACTACATTAATGGGTGTAGCTATTGGAGCCATACTGCCGACGCTTGACGCCATGATTACTGAGGGAATAGAAAAAGAAGAGCGCGGGACAATTACTTCATTTTATAGCTCATCTAGATTTATTGGAGTTGCACTTGGACCTCCAGGAATGGCAATGGTTATGAAAAATTATTTAAATGCTAGTTATATATCTGCTGGAATAGCCGGTATTGTACTTCTTTTGTTTACATTGTTTCTGGTGAAAACTGATAAATCTAAAAAGACGAAAGAAAGTATTGCCTAAGCAAAAAGGCGCCAATCCTTAACGGATGGCTCCTTTTTTTGTAAGGTTTTTTTTATCTTTTAGTAATTGAGGATGTATAGCTCTCGCTTCTTTTGAAAGGTTACCAAGATTGACATCAGCTCCATACATATAACATTGCCAGACAGTTTTCGTACAATACTGTACTTCATCCGAGTTTCCAAGAGGCGTAAAAACCTTGTAGACAGCTTTTGGATGTTCTTTATATAACGTTCTAAGATAGTCTGCAGCCTGTATACCGAGGAATGGGGTATTAGGTGCAAATACCGTAATCGAACGAAATTTACGACAGTAATTAACTACTGAATCTTGAACTAAACCAGCAGGAACGGAATGAACGACTTTGTTTTCGTGATTTACGATCCCAACATGTCCTACATATTTAGATTCGCTTTTCCCAATCGGGGAAAATAATAAATCTCCAGGCTTGATTTTAATATTCGTGCCTGGATAGTATGCTGGATCTTCCTGCTTAATTGGAGCCGTAACTTTTTTTGGGCGAGTTAATAGAAAAGTAAAACCGGTCAGGATGCTGATTAAAAGTTGTCCTTTTTTCATTACTGATTCATCCTTACATCATAATGGGTATCATAATCTATTTTAGGTTACTCAATAAAGGAATTCAAAATTAGAGGGCCTGTAATACCGATAAATACTGCTATATTTTGCGAGCAAGAACAATTGTTCGGTATAATGAAAGATAGAAGGGAGAGGAGTATAAATTGAATGAAGAAGTGGTGAGGTTGTATGTGAAAGTGGAGAAAGAACAGTAGATATCGCTAAAAAAGCTAATGTGTGAGTTAGGTATGATTAATAAAAAAACGAAATGCTAGCTGAACAGCCAATTAGGACAAATGAAAACAAAATACACACTTATGTTAAATAGAAAAATAATAAAAGAAGATTTAGTAAACCTTCATGGAATAGGTTCTGCTAAATCATTAAGCTTAGAATTTCCTAATGTGCCAAATTGTTATTTATCACACTTTATGAGAGGATACTTTGACGGAGATGGTTGTATCTATAAAGATAAATTTTTTGTTAATATCGTGAGTGGATCTCATAAGTGGATCATAATTTTATGTTAACAGCGTTTTCTGAACTAAAAAAACATGGGATTGATCCTATTTTAAAGGAAATTAATTCAAAGCAATATAGAATTTATATTAGTGGAGAAATAAACGTAACGAAGTTTTATCAGTGGATTTATTATGATTAAAATTCAGAGAAGGTAAGTAGATTGAAGATCAGATAACGTTTTAATTTTTTCGAGTAGACATAATATATATTATAGGAAGTTATACATAAAAACTCAATTATGTCTCAATGGCTAAGTATACTCTTGATAGTGAGACACAATTGAAAATTAAAATACAACAAAACATTCTATTTAATTCATTAACTGTAAACTCCAGTTATTTTACATTTAACTTATATGCTATAATTCACACTTAATAAATCATTAGCTGCTATCCATTATAATTTATCCAGGTCTTTTTTCATTTTATTGTAATGGTTTTAAATTTTAATTCGGAGTTACTACTAAGTTTTAAGTCAAACTCCACTGTTGTTTACAGACAAAATAAAAAAGCCACAGAATTTTTGGCTTACTCTGTGACCTTAATTTTAGATTTCCTTGAAGATCTAGATTTTGCCTTATTTTGTTCGTATACTTCTAATGTTTCTTTGTAAAATTCTAATATTTGCTCTGAAGGCTTCTGCCAACTGAACTTTTCTGCTTCTTCTCTGGCGTTGGTACTTAGTTGAGTGTAAAGTTCTTCATCTTCAAGTTGATTAATGGCTTCAATCATACTGTCCGTATTTTCATTTTCAAACAACAAACCTGTATGCCCATCTTCCACTTGCTCCATAGTAGGCCCGCTTTTCGCTGCAATAACAGGCAGTCCTGAGGCCATGGATTCTAGAATTACAAGCCCTAATGTTTCTGTGACTGACGGGAAGATTAAGGCGTCTGATGAAGCGAAAGCCTGGGCAAGCTCCTCTCCATGCAGCAACCCTGTGAATGTTGTTTTTGTCCCGGCAAAAATCTTTTCAAGAGATTCTTTTTCTGGTCCATCACCGACGATGGCTAAAGAAAGGTCCTCTCTCTGTTCCAGTAGTGGCTTTATCTTATGAATTTCTTTTTCAGGTGCTAATCTACCGACAAAAACAAGTAATTTATTGGCAGGCTCACCATTTGATAATCTGTTTCTCATTTCTTCACTTCTATGACTTGGATGAAAATGATCGATAGCTACTCCTCGATCCCAAACGTGCACATTATGGAATTTCTTTTCCATAAGCTCACCTTGAATAGCTTTAGATGTACATAAGTTTAAATGAGCATAGTTATGAAGCTTCTTAAAATACCACCAAACAATTGGTACAAAAGGATACAACCGATAATACTCTAAATATTTAGGTACATGTGTGTGATAAGAAGCTAATAATGGATAATCAAGCTTGCTCGCGTAATAAACACCTGAAACACCAACTAGTGCAGGATTTACGACGTGAACAAGGTCTGGATCATGCTTTAAAAGTAAACTCTTCACTCTTTTCTGAGGCATAGAAAATTCTCTATACCTGTAGAAAGGCATAGTAGTTGTTTTTACCCCTTCAACAATCGCACCTTCATATTCAGTTACCCCAAAGTCCGGAGCAATAACAACAATCTCATGGTTTTGTTGTCTTAGATATTTAATAGCCTCTTTTAATCTTGTTACGACTCCGTCGGTCGATGGTAAGAATGTTTCTGTAATTATGGCGATTTTCAAAGCGGAAAACTCCTTACTTCCAAGTAATAGATGGTAGCACGTTCTCTTCAATGATTCGATCTTTATTTTCTACAGCAACTTTTAATATATCTCGAATCACTTCATCTGTTAAGAGATGTGGCTCCAAGCCTAAGTCGCGAAGTTTCGTATTTTTTGCGTTGTAGTAATGATCTTCATTTTCTATTCTTGGGTTTTCGATATTTTTTACTTGTGTGTCAAACCCTTCTTCTTTCGCGATCTTTTGCACTCGATCGGCTAGATCTTGTACGGAGAACCATTCTGTAAATTGGTTAAACACTCGGAACTCGCCACGGTCGGCTGGATTCTCAGCTGCAATCTCCACGCAGCGTACAGTATCTTCAATATTAAGGAAAGCACGTGTTTGTCCTCCAGAACCGTAAACGGTTAAATCATGTCCGATCGCTGCTTGATTAATAAAACGGTTTAGAGCTGTTCCGAATACTCCATCATAATCTACGCGATTGACTAATACAGAGTCTAACTGAGTTTCTTCCGTATGAAGACCGTAGACGATCCCCTGGTTTAAATCTGTCGCTCGTATACCCCAGATTTTACAAGCAAACATAATGTTGTGACTGTCGTGGACCTTCGATAAATGATAGAAAGATCCAGGCTGCTTTGGATAAGGAAGAGTATCTTTTCTTCCATTGTGTTCGATTTCAATATACCCTTCTTCAATATCAATATTAGGCGTCCCATACTCACCCATTGTGCCGAGCTTAATCAGGTGGCATTCTGGAGCAAACTCTTTAATGGCATACAGCACATTTAGATTACCAATTACATTATTCGTCTGTGTATAGGCAGCATGCTCACGGTCAATCATTGAATAAGGTGCAGAGCGCTGCTCGGCAAAGTGTACGAAAGCTTCTGGCTCCGTTTGACGGAACACTTCTCTAAGAAAATCATAATGGTTTAGATCACCAATAAATGTACGAATTTCTTTACCAGTGAGTTCTTTCCATTTTGCTACTCGCTCTTCTAATGTCGCGATCGGTGTCACCGAATTTGAGTGTAATTCATCATCTATTTTTCTTCTAGCTAAATTATCTACGATGGTTACTTCGTGACCTTGTTTTGATAAGTATAATGCGGTTGGCCATCCGCAAAAACCGTCTCCCCCTGCTACTATAATCCTCATAATCTACCTCCTAGTTCCAATTAACAATTCCATTTTAGAATAACATTCTTTCATTCAGTGCAGGTAATGAAAACATTATAATTTTTTAAATTATCTTACCATATACCTACGATGTTGACTTTACCATTATAAAAAAAGAAACACAATTAATCACCATTTGACCAAAGTCTTCTCCTCTATATACCCAAACTTCCTAGAAAAGTATTCATGTTTTTAAACATTCTATTTTTTAACTCTACATTGAATGTTCATTCATATGTTTAATTCAGTTATACTGTAGATAGAAGTATTTTAAAGTTTCAGTAAATTGTAAGGAGGATGACAATGAGTGAATATGAAATTGCATGGACCCCTACTGACGAAGGAAAACAAAGCACAAGACTTTACCAATGGATGAAATCCTTAGGATATGATCATTATGACGCATTCTATAAAAAATCGATTCAGGACATAGAATGGCTTTGGGACCAAGCCTCCGCTGTATTAGGGATCGAATGGTACAAAGATTATTCTAAGACACTGGACCTTTCAAATGGAATTAAATACCCGGAATGGTTTGTCGAAGGAGAAATTAATGTGGCTCATAATGCTTTGGACAAATGGGCTGAAGATAAAGTTACGCAAGATCAAATCGCCTTGTACTGGGAGGGAGATAATGGTGAGAAAGCGTCGTTAACTTTTAGGGAGCTTCAAACAGAAGTTGACGCATTTGCGAATGGATTAGAGGACATTGGTATTGGAACGGGTGATATCGTTACTTTGTATTTGCCAATGCTAAAAGAAACATTAATTGCCATGCTCGCCATTTCAAAAGTCGGAGCTGTTATTTGTCCTACCTTCTCAGGGTATAAGGCTGATGCTGTCGCCACTCGTGTAAGCGCTTCCCGTTCTAAGCTGTTAATTACTGCTGATGGCTTTTACCGAAGAGGTAAAGTAATCTCAATGAAACAAGAAGCAGATCTAGCTGCAGAACAATGTAACGAGCTGAAACATGTAATTGTCGTTAAACGAACCAATCAAGAGATTTCATGGAATAAGGAAAGAGATATTTCTTTCGATTCTCTTATGCAAAATCCAAATCCATATCCCACTAATCATACAAAATCGAATGACCCATTTATGTTGATTTATACGTCAGGGACGACTGGAAGACCCAAAGGCGTACTCCATACTCACGCTGGCTTTCCTATTAAAGCTGCATTTGATGCTGGCCTGGCGATGGATGTAAAACAAGATGATACGTTCTTCTGGTATACGGATATGGGATGGATGATGGGTCCATTTCTCGTATACGGTGGTCTTTTAAATGGATCCTCTATTATAATGTTTGAAGGAACTCCTGATTACGAAGAACCTGATCGCCTGTGGAGAATGGTTGATGATTACCAGGTTACTCACTTAGGAATCTCCCCTACGCTTATTCGCTCTATGATTAAACATGGAACAAAATGGATTGATAAACATGATTTATCGTCTCTCCGTCTCATCGGTTCTACGGGTGAACCTTGGAATCCTGAACCGTGGAAATGGCTTTTTGAACATGTAGGCCGATCAAAAGTTCCGATTTTTAATTACTCAGGAGGTACTGAGATTTCAGGAGGTATTTTGGGTAACGTACTCGTTAAGCCTATCCAACCTGTGACATTTAACGCTGCCTTACCTGGGATGGACGTTGATGTCTATGATGAGCAAGGAAAATCATTATCAAATGAAGTCGGAGAGCTCGTCATTAAGCAGCCATGGGTAGGAATGACGAAAGGGTTTTTTGAAGATGATGAACGCTATCACGAAACGTACTGGAGCCGCTTTGAAGATATATGGGTTCATGGGGATTGGATCACCGTAGATGATGAAGGTTTTTACACGATCACTGGCCGCTCAGATGACGTTCTCAATGTTGCTGGAAAACGATTAGGACCTGCTGAAGTTGAATCCGTACTTGTTGGGCACGATGCTGTCACGGAAGCAGGTGTAATTGGCGTGCCTCATGATGTGAAGGGTGAAGAACCTGTGGCCTTTATTGTGTTAGACGCCTCTGCTCAGCAACAGGAATCATTAATAGATGAAATAAAAGAATATGTCATTCGTAAATTAGGCAAAGCATTGGCCCCTCGTAAAATTTACGCAGTGTCTGATCTGCCCAAAACAAGAAATGCTAAAGTGATGAGAAGAGCTATTAAATCGGCTTATTTAGATAAACCAGCAGGGGATCTTAGTGCTCTTGAAAACTCTCATACGGTGGAGGAAATCCAAGCAATAGGCAAACGAGAGCTGACCAAAAAATAAAGGATTAAAAAAGTGCCACTGCTTAGTGGCACTTTTTCATTAGACAGGATACACGCCGTGCTTACGTTCCGTAAACGTGACATTTTTACTTTGATAGGCTTCAAAGCGAAGCATTAAATCTTGTCTCAGCCTCTCAGGCTGTACGATATCATCAATAACCATTTCTGAGGCTAAGCGATATAAATCGATATTCTCTTTATATTCTTCTTGTTTTTCTTTTATAAAAGCAGGACGCTCTGCTTCATCAAGCGCAGCAATTTTGTTCGCATATACAGCATTTACAGCCGCTTCCGGTCCCATAACAGCAATTTGTGCTGATGGTAATGCAATACAGGCATCTGGTTCAAAAGCAGGGCCTGCCATCGCATATAAGCCTGCTCCATAAGCCTTGCGAACAATCACTGATATTTTAGGAACGGTTGCTTCACTCATGGCTGAAAGCATTTTTGCTCCGTGACGAATAATTCCTGCTCGTTCTACCTTCGTTCCGATCATGAAGCCTGGAATATCTACTAAGAATAGCAGTGGGATATTAAACGCGTCACACAGCTGCATAAATTTAGCTGCTTTATCTGCAGAATCCGGAAACAGCACGCCTCCTTTTGCTCGAGGCTGATTAGCGATAATACCAACCGTACGTCCATCGATGCGAGCTAATCCTGTGATCAGCTCTGGAGCAAATTTCTTTTTAATTTCGCAAAAAGATTCCTCATCAATGAGCCGCTCAATCAAATGATACATATCAAAAGGTGCGTTTTGGTTCTGCGGAATAAGATCGGCGATACTTTTTTCTAATTCAGGCGGATCGATCGTTTCCCTTCGCTTAGGTATACTTCTAAAATTAGACGGAAAGTAGCTCAAATAACGGCGCGCATAATTGATTGCTTCCTCTTCGTCACTGGCTAAAACATCGCCGCAGCCAGAAATGGAACAATGCATTTTAGCTCCGCCCATTTCTTCTAAGCTAACCTTTTCTCCAATTACTTTCTCGGCCATTCTCGGTGATCCCAAGTACATGGAGGCATTACCTTCTACCATGACCACAATATCACAAAAGGCAGGGATGTAAGCTCCTCCAGCTGCTGATGGTCCAAATAACAAACAGACTTGAGGCACGCGTCCTGATAACTTTATTTGATTATGGAAAATACGTCCCGCTCCTCTTCGGTTAGGAAACATGTCCACCTGGTCGGTTATTCTTGCCCCTGCAGAATCCACTAAGTATAACATCGGTACTTCAAGTTTCATCGCTGTTTCTTGGATACGGATAATTTTTTCAACGGTACGTGCGCCCCATGACCCTGCTTTAACGGTTGAATCATTAGCCATCACACATACTTGCTCTCCATTAATTTTTCCAATACCAGTGACGACTCCATCAGCTGGTAATGATCCATCCATACAATTGGCAAAGAAAGCATCCTCAATGTTTATATCATCATCGAATAATCGCTGCAGTCTTTCTCTGACGAACATCTTTCCCTTGCTGCGATTGCTTTTATGATATTTTTCCAGTCCGCCTGAAGCTACTTTCTCCTGCATTGACTGTAACGTTTCGTTCATTTTAAGTCTCCCTCCCTATTTTCCGGTATACTCAGGCTTGCGTTTTTCTTTAAAGGCTCTCAGCCCTTCTGTACGATCAAGAGTTGGAATGGTTTGCTTATAACACTGTCGTTCGAATTCAAGGCCCGTTCGTAAGTCTGTCTCGTTTCCATATTGTATGGAAGTCTTCGCCATTTTTAAGGCGACTGGACCATTTTTAGCGATCGCTCTTGCCATGGTTAATGTTTGTTCTACTAATTGATCACCGGGATAGACATGTTCCACAAGACTAATGGTCAGAGCTTCTGCGGCAGTCACAGGTGTTGCTGTAAAAATAAGCTCTTTCGCTTTTCCTAATCCGATTAATCGAGGCAGACGCTGTGTCCCTCCTGCCCCGGGAATAATAGCTAACGATGTTTCAGTTAAGCCGCATTTAGCAGATTCACTCATCGTACGGATATCACAAGCCAGGGCTAATTCAAGCCCCCCACCATACGCCGCACCGTTTATCATGGCGATCGTCGGAATCGACAGCTGTTCGAGCTTCATGACCGTATCTCTGATTTTTTTAACGGTTTGCACAACTTCCTCATCTGACATTCCTGCTCGTTCTTTTAAATCGGCACCAGCGCAGAACGCTTTTTCACCACTTCCGGTGATTACAGCAACTCTGGCATTGGACGCTTCAATTTCGTCCAACCGTTCGGAAAGTTCATCGAGCAGTTCAATGGATAAACTGTTGGCCGCTTCTTTTCGAGTTAACGTGAGTAAAGCAATCTGTGAATCAATAAATTCAAGTTCAACACCAGCCATTAACAGCCCTCCCCTTGGTCCATACGGTTATAAATTTGCATTTGATGGCTAGGTAATTCTTTTTGGATAGCCTGCTGGATGAATAAAGCCGCTTCTTTTAACTTCGTTTCACGTATTCCAGTCTGTATTCCCATTTTGTGAAGCATGTGCACTAAATCATCAGTAGCTAAGTTTCCCGACGCACCTTTCGCATAGGGACATCCGCCGAGTCCACCGAGTGAACTATCAAAAATAGTAATGCCATGCTTGAGAGATACGAGAGTATTCGCTAATGCCATGCCATGAGTGTTATGAAAATGCATCGCAAGGCGGTTAAAATCCATTTTCCCCTCTATCGTTTTGAGAAATTGTTCGACTTGCAAAGGATCGGCCACGCCAATGGTATCTCCTAGTGAAATCTCATCAACTCCCATGTCTATCAATTGCTGACATACGTGTAACACTTGAGAGATAGGCACTTCTCCTTCATATGGACATCCAAATACCGTCGACACATAGCCGCGCACTCGTTTGTTATGGTGCTTTGCTTCTTGTATGACTTCCTTCAATACAGGAAAAGTATCCTGTATCGTTTTGTTTATGTTTTTCAAGTTATGGGTCTCACTAGCAGACATAAATACAGCAACTTCATCGATATCCGCTTCAAGCGCAGCTTCTAATCCTTTTTTGTTTGGGACGAGTGCTGCGTAAGTGATATTTGGGTTTCTTGTCATTTGCTCAGCGACTTGTTTCGCATCTTTTAATTGAGGAATCCATTTTGGATGGACAAAAGAACTAAATTCGATGGAGGAATAGCCTGCTTCTGATAGCAGATCCATCCATTCCACTTTAAATTCTGTAGGTATGTGTTCTGCTTCATTTTGAAGACCATCGCGTGGTCCCACTTCTTTGACAGTGACAAATTCAGGCAGTCCGTTCATACTGACGCTCCTTATGACTCGATAATCGCGATAACGTCTCCTTCATTGACAAAATCGCCTTCTGCTACTTTTAACTCCTTCACGGTACCTTCTTCTTCTGAAGCGATAGGAATTTCCATTTTCATAGATTCTAAAATTACGATATCGTCTCCCATGCCTACTTGCTCCCCTGCCTGCGCCACAATTTTCCATACACTTCCGGCCATGGATGCTTTAATTTCTGTCATTATTTTTCCTCCTTACGGTTTTGTGATAGCTGGTAAATAATAGTCTTGGATGAATGAGGTGGTCGTATTGCCTTGTAAGTATTGCTCATTCGTCACAATCCGCTTCAGCATTGTTAAGTTACTTTTAATTCCTTCTATCTCATATTGATGAAGCGCAGCCGTTAGTTTGTCAATTGCTTCGTCTCTTGTATCTCCATGAACGATCAACTTAGCGATCATAGGGTCGTAAAAAGGAGACACCACTGAAGTAGAGTGTACGGCTAACTCGTGCCTGACTCCTTCGTCTTTCGGTAATGACAGCTTTGTCAACTGGCCAGGTGAAGGATAAAAGGTATTTGAATCTTCTGCATAGACGCGTACTTCAATCGCATGGCCATTAATGACAAGATCGTTTTGCTTTAACGTTAAAGCTTCTCCAAAAGCGATCCTCAGCTGTTGTTCCACTAAATCCACACCCGTGATCTCTTCTGTAACTGGATGTTCAACTTGCAGCCGTGTGTTCATTTCTAGAAAATAAAAGTTTTCGTCTTCATCAACTAAAAATTCAATCGTTCCTGCATTGGCGTAACCAAGCGTGCGTACGGCTTGAAGTGCACTTTCTCCCATTTTTTCACGCGTTTCTTCGGATAAAAAAGGAGAGGGAGCTTCTTCAATTACTTTTTGATGTCTTCTTTGGATGGAGCATTCTCTTTCAAATAGATGAAGAGCATGCCCATGAAGATCAGCGAGTACTTGAATTTCAATATGTCTCGGGTTTAAGATTTGCTTTTCGATAAACATTTTTCCATCACCAAAAAAGGTTTTCGCCCGCTTTTGATTTCCTTCAAATGCTTTTTCAAGTTCTTCACTTGAAGACACGGCCTGCATGCCAATACCTCCACCGCCTGCAGCAGCTTTGACCATCACAGGATAGCCTATGTCTTCGGCTACCTCTCTAGCCTCGTTAACATTACTCACCGCATCCATCGTTCCCGGGACGACAGGAACGCCGGCTTGTTTCATGACGTTTCGCGCTTCTACTTTATCGCCCATTTTTGCAATCACTTCAGCAGACGGACCGATGAACGTGAGTCCATCTTCTTCTACACGTTTAGCGAATGCAGCATTTTCACTTAATAAGCCATAGCCGGGATGTACGGCTTCTGCCCCGGAATCTTTAGCAACTTTAATAATTTTATCGATATTTAAGTAAGATTCATTAACACGGGGTTTTCCTATTAAATAGCTTTCGTCCGCTTCTTTCACGTACGGCGCGTCTTGATCCGCTTCTGAATAGACAGCTACCGACTGAATGTTAAGCCGCTTGCATGTTCGTATAATTCGTGCAGCAATTTCTCCTCGATTGGCGATTAACAGCTTTGTAAACATGTATCTTCCCCTCCTATTCGTTTGTACTCAATGTTTCAAGGGCCACTTCTTTTAACTTATACTTTTGAATTTTTCCACTAGCCGTCATTGGGTACTCGTCTGTTAAACGAATGTAGCGCGGGATTTTATGTTTGGAAATTCGTCCATCGCAGAATTTTCGAATGTCTTCCTCACTTGGATGTGTGTTTTCTTTAGGAATCACAAAGGCCATAATCTCTTCCCCATATTTGGCATCCGGAACGCCGATCACTTGAACGTCAAGAATGTCCGGATGTTGATAAAGAAACTCTTCAATTTCTCTAGGGTACACATTTTCTCCCCCACGAATAATCATATCCTTCATCCGCCCCGTAATTTCCACATACCCATTTTCGTCCATGACGGCAATATCGCCCGTATGAAGCCACTGCTCCTCGTCAATCGTGGCTTGTGTCGCTTCTTCATTTTTGTAATAGCCTTTCATTACGAGGTAACCGCGTGTACATAATTCTCCAGGAATGCCTGGTTCATTTTCTTCTCTAGTCGCTGGATCAATGACTTTAACTTCTACATTCGGGTGAGCTTTTCCAACCGATTTCACGCGAAGCTCTATCGGGTCGTCTGTTCTTGTTTGCGTAATCACAGGGGAAGATTCCGTTTGCCCATAAGCAATTGTAATTTCATCCGCCCCCATTTTATTCATGACATCTTTCATTACTTCCATTGGACAAGTCGACCCTGCCATAATGCCTGTTCGAAGAGTAGTCGGCTTATATTTATCAAAACTTGGATGGTTTAATTCAGCAATAAACATCGTCGGTACACCGTGAAGCCCTGTGCAAGCTTCTTCCGTGACTGCTTTTAACACCGCTTCGGGGTCAAATTGTTCAAGGATGACCATCGTGGTACCTTTTGAGACAGCCGCCATCGTTCCTAACACACAGCCGAAACAATGGAAAAAAGGCACGGGAATACATAAGCGATCTTCGTTGGTAAGACGCATGCAGTCCGCCACTTGATTCCCATTGTTTACAATATTATAGTGACTGAGCATGACACCTTTAGGGAATCCTGTCGTGCCAGACGTGTACTGCATATTAATGACATCTTCATAATGCAGGGAGGCGTGACGGTCTTCCAACATGGAATCACTAACAGAACGGCTGCCGCGGATGACGTCCTCCCACGTATAACAACCTGGATGTTCCTGATCACTTAACACAATGACATTTTTTAATCGGGGAAGCTTTTCACTTTGTAAGTCTCCTTTAGGGGAATGCTCAAGTTCTGGACAGATTTCTTTTAAAATATCGATGTAGGAGACACCTCTAAATTCTTCTGCTAAAACGAGTGTGGAAGCATCTGATTGTTTTAAAAGATACTCCAGCTCCTGCGCCCGATAATTGGTATTTACGGTAACGAGAACGGCTCCCATTTTTCCTGTTGCAAACTGGGAAGTGAGCCACTCTGGTTTGTTATCTGACCAGATAGCCATATGATCGCCCTTTTCAATGCCTAACGCCATAAGCCCTTTAGCCGCTTTGTCGACCATATCATTAAATTCTTTATACGTTTTTCTCAAGTTTAATTGAGGATATACAAAGGCTTCGTGTTCCGGATATAGTTCCACTTGCTTTTCTAGTAACTCTCCAACAGTCATTTTTAATAGAGACATCCTAACCCTCCTTTAAATTTAGCAGCCTAATTGACGAGCAATGACGAGGCGTTGAACTTCAGAGGTACCTTCTCCGATTTCAAGAAGCTTCGCATCTCGTAAATATCGTTCGACCTCGTACTCCTGCATGTAACCATAACCCCCATGAATTTGAATCGCCTGATTTGCTGAACGGAAGCTTGTTTCAGAAGCAAAAAGTTTGGCATAAGCTGCTTCTTTAGAGAAGTTTTTCTTCTGGTCCTTCAGCCAAGCTGCTTTTAAAACCATATTTCGAGCCAGTTCTACTTCCATCGCCATATCAGCTAGTTTAAATTGAATCGCTTGAAAGTTTGAAATCGATTGTCCAAACTGCTTTCTATCTTTAGCATAAGCTAATGCTTTATCTAGGGAAGCTTGCGCGATCCCGACGGCCAGTGCGCCGATGGAGATACGTCCTCCATCTAACGTATACAGAAATTGTTTAAAGCCTCCAGTGGGATCACCTAAAATATTTTGTTTTGGTACACGAACATCTTCTAAAATTATTTCTGAAGTATTTGATCCTCTCACGCCCATTTTTTCATACGGACTTGTTATCTTCATACCTGGTGTATCTTTTGGAATAATAAAAGCAGAAATGATATTTTTCCCGTCTTCACGTTTACCAGACACCGCTGTTACTGTAATGGACCGTGCATATTCCGCGTTCGTAATCCAGCATTTTTCCCCATTGATGACGTAGTGATCTCCATTCAGCTCTGCTCGTGTTTTTGTGCCACCAGCATCTGACCCGGCATTCGGCTCGGTTAAACCAAAGGAAGCTAAACCTTCCCCTTTGGCTAAAGGAATGAGAAATTCTTGTTTCTGTTCCTCTGATCCGAAATAATAAATCGGACTTGCTCCAAGTGAAACAGCAGCTGCGTAACTTAACCCAGTTGACCCGCACACTTTCCCGATTTCTTCCACGGCTAAAGCATAAGTGACTGTATCTCCCCCAGCTCCGCCATATTCCTCTGGAAATGGAATACCGAGCAGGCCTAATTGACCCATTTCTTTAAAAATATCTTCTGGAAATTCAGCTTTGTGATCAATCTCAATTGCCCGCGGGCGTATCACTCCATCTGCGAAATCTCTCACCATTTTTCTAGTCATCTCTTGTTCTTTCGTTAACTCGAAATTCATAAAGCTTCCCCCTCGTTTAAAGACCGACTGGTTGGTCTGTATTGGACAGAAATAAATGTAAGCGTTTACTTTCCTTCGTAAAAAAAAGGGATGTGTAACATTTGATCTTGATAAAAAGCTGATTCGTTGGATGGCAGCAGTGAATGAAGTATAAGATCGATAAACACGTCTGCAATTTCGTCAATCGAATATTCACCATCCCGCCGATACCATTTATACATCCAGTTTACCATTCCTAAAATAGCCATGCTTACAAGCGATGGAGGCAGTTCTTTTCGAAAATGCCCAGACTGCTGTCCTTCAATAATTACTTGCAAAATTAAATTTTTAAACTCATCTCGTTTTTGCTTGATTAGCTTTTCATATTCCGGCTTTAAGTATTTACTTTCCTGATAGAAAACGGAAAGGTGAGGTTTATAGAGATCAAATACTTTCACGAAGACTCTCGTAATCTCCTGAATTTTATCAATAGGTGAAGTGTGTGTTTTGTCAGCTCGCCTCGCTTCTTTAGACACATATGTAATGAAAGCATCGTGAATAACGAAAAGAAGCTCATCTTTAGATTGAAAGTGATGATAAAATCCGCCTTTTGACGTTTCAGAAGCCTCTACAATTTGCTTTACTGTTACGCCATGATAACCATACCGATCAAATAAACCCAGTGATTGCTCGATAATTCGGTCTCTTAAATTTAACATACACCATCCCCTCAAACTGAATATACATTCATCTTATCATAATTTTTAAAAAACACAACATTTCCCATTTTTAAAACCAATATACAAAAAAAGACTCTCCTTTCGAGAAAGGAAAGAGTCTTTAATTTTTTACGATTCATCTATCATAAATGGTTTTTCATATTTAGGTTCAATCCATGTCTCCGTTACCTCTCCACTCTGCTCAATATCGAGTACGTAGGAGCCGTTACTATAACGGTCGTTTGCCTTAAAGTCCATAGGTTGGACAGTTAACAGTTTATCTTTTACAGTCTTGACAACAAGTGTATCTTGATTAGATACAGCTTGAACATCGACCACTTGATGAGGATTTTTCTTTAACTCCCGCAGCATAATAACGCCGCGTTTGGCTCGAGATGTCCGTTCGAATTCTTTAAGGCGCATCCTCTTCACCGCACCTCTATGGGTGGTGAGCAATAAGGAAGGATCCGTTTCTACATCAAAAACCTGGCCAGATACCACACGTTCTCCCTCTTTTAATTGAATGGCCTTAACTCCCGACGCTCGTTGTCCTACAGTATTGACTTCTTCCTCAGAGTACCATAAGCCATACGCTTTATTAGAGGCGATAAATAAGTCGGACTGGCCATTGGTTAAATGTACATCTACGACTTCATCATCCCCTTTTAAATTAACAGCAATTAAAGGCTTGGAATGGCGTGTCGCTTGATAGAGAGTGAGTTCACTTTTCTTAACCATGCCGCTTTTCGTAAAAAACAGCAGGTACTGATCATCTTTATATTCACGAATCGGGATCGCATCGATTAAATACTCTTCCTTATCAATCGAAACGATATTAGCAATATGCTGGCCAAGATCTTTCCAGCGAATATCCGGGAGTTTATGAACAGGGAGGTACAGATATTTCCCTAGATTCGTAAATAATAAAATAGTATCAGTCGTATTAATTTCAAGCAGCCGCAGGACGTGATCGCCATCTTTTAAGGCAAGGCCTTCCCCATTAGAAGCCCCATAAGAACGTAAACTTGTCCGCTTTACATACCCATCTTTCGTTACAGATACCACAATATCTTCGCTTGCTACAGTAACTTCTAAATCTACCTTTAATTCTTCCACCTTTTCTTGAATTCTCGTCATACGGTCATCCGCATATTTCTTTTTCATCGAACGAAGATCCGCTTTAATGACATTGAAAAGTTTATTTTCACTCGCTAGAAGGGTTTGAAGGTACGCAATTTGCTTATTTAGCTCTTCGGCTTCTTTTTGCAGTTCTGTAATATCAGTATTCGTTAATCGGTAAAGCTGTAAAGTAACAATAGCCTCAGCTTGTTCTTCCGTAAATCCATACGCTTGGATTAACTGGTGTTTAGCATCCGCTTTATCTTTAGAAGCACGAATCGTAGCAATGACTTCATCTAAGATAGAGATCGCTTTAATTAATCCTTCGACAATATGGGCTCTTTTTTGAGCTTTGTTTAAATCAAATATGGACTGTCGGGTCACGACTTCTTTTTGGTGAGCAATGTAAGCATCCAGCATTTGAGGTAAACTCAACAGCGTTGGTTTGCGATCATAAATGGCCACCATGTTAAAGTTATACGTAATTTGCAAGTCTGTGTGCTTGTACAAGTAATTTAAGACACCTTCACTGTTTGCATCTTTCTTTAACTCGACTACAATTCTCATTCCTGTACGGTCCGTTTCATCACGCACCTCAGAAATCCCCTCAACCTTACGATCAATTCGTAACTCATCCATACGTTTCACAAGTGTTGCTTTATTCACTTCATAAGGAATTTCATCAATAACGATTTGTTCTCTGCCGCCTCGCACCGTCTGAATGTATGCTTTACCTCTTAGTATAATTTTGCCTTTACCTGTCTCGTATGCTTTTTTCAATCCTTCAATTCCCTGAAGAATACCTCCGGTTGGAAAATCCGGCCCTTTTATTTTCGTCATTAATTCATCTACGGAGGATGCAGGTTTATCAATTCTCATAATTACCGCATCAATCACTTCCCCAAGGTTATGAGGAGGGATTTCTGTCGCATAACCTGCTGAAATACCTGTAGCTCCATTTGCTAGTAGATTAGGGAACTTTGCAGGCAAAACGGTAGGCTCGTGAATTGTATCATCAAAGTTAGGAATGTGTTCTACCGTATCTTTTTCAATATCTCTTAACAATTCAGAAGAAATACTTGATAACCTTGCCTCCGTATAACGCATAGCAGCCGGTGGATCTCCGTCAACGCTACCGTTGTTTCCATGCATTTCAACCAGTGATTTTCTTACTTTCCAATTTTGACTTAACCGCACCATGGCATCATAAACCGAGGTATCGCCGTGAGGATGGTAGTTACCGATCACCGTACCTACCGTTTTAGCTGACTTACGGTAAGCTTTATCATGGGTATTTTTCTCTTGATGCATCGCGTACAGTATGCGGCGCTGAACGGGCTTCAACCCGTCTCTGGCATCAGGTAAAGCCCGTTCTTGAATGATGTATTTACTATAGCGTCCAAACCGGTCGCCAAGTACTTCCTCTAGTGGTAAATCTAAATACTTCTCTGCCTCAGCCAACAGAAAATCCCCCTTTTATTTCTCGATTTTCTCATTTTCTAAAATATTCGCTTCGTCTTCAAGACCGAAAGCTACGTGGGATTCAATCCATTTACGGCGAGGTTCGACTTTGTCACCCATTAACGTTGTTACTCGACGTTCTGCGCGTGCTAAATCATCTATAGTCACCCGGATTAATGTTCTAGTTTCTGGATTCATCGTGGTTTCCCACAGCTGCTCGGCATTCATCTCGCCGAGACCTTTATAACGCTGAATCGTATAGCCATTCTTAAACTCTTTTATAATCTTTTGCATGCCTTCTTCATCCCAGGCGTACTCGGTCTTTTCTTTTTTACCTTTTCCTTTTGATACTTTATACAAAGGTGGAAGCGCAATAAATACTTTACCGGATTCCACTAATGGACGCATGTAACGATAGAAGAACGTGAGCAGCAGAACCTGAATATGAGCTCCATCTGTATCTGCATCCGTCATAATGACAACTTTATTATAATTACAATCTTCAACGTCAAAATCTCCGCCTACTCCCGCTCCAATTGTATTAATAATTGTTGAGATTTCTTCGTTTTTAAAAATATCTGCTATTTTTGCTTTTTCGGTGTTAATCACTTTGCCTCGTAAAGGAAGCACAGCTTGAAACTTTCGATCGCGGCCTTGCTTTGCTGAACCACCAGCAGAATCACCCTCCACTAAATAAAGCTCGTTTTTCTCAGCGTTACGAGACTGCGCCGGCGTTAACTTTCCGCTCAGTAATGCATCTTTACGCTTGCGTTTCTTACCTGAACGCGCATCTTCTCGAGCTTTTCGTGCGGCTTCTCTAGCTTCTTTAGCACGAATAGCTTTTTTAACGAGCATTGATGAAACATCAGGGTTCTCTTCAAGAAAATAAGATAGCTGCTCTGCTACTACTGCATCAACTGAAGAGCGTGCTTCTGAGGTACCCAGCTTACTTTTTGTCTGTCCTTCAAATTGCAGCAATTCCTCAGGAATACGAACAGAGATAATTGCCGTAAATCCTTCACGAATATCATTGCCTTCAAGATTTTTATCTTTCTCCTTTAAATGCTGCGCCCGTCTGGCGTAATCATTAAAAACTCTCGTAATCGCTGACTTTGCCCCTGACTCATGCGTTCCACCGTCTTTCGTTCGAACGTTGTTAACGAACGAAAGAATGCTGTCAGTAAAGCCATCATTAAATTGAAAGGCAAAATCTACTTCAATTTGCGCATGCTCCCCTTCAAAAGAAACTACAGGATGAAGCGTATCTTTTTCTTCATTTAAGTAAGATACAAAAGACTCAATCCCATCGTTAAACTGATAGGAGTCTTCTAAACCTTCCCGTTCATCTTTTAGGTTAATTTTAAAACCTTTAAGAAGGAAAGCTGCTTCTCTAAGACGTTCAGAGAGAGTTTCATAATTAAATTTCGTAACCGAAAAAATAGAGGTGTCCGGTTTAAAGTGGATAGTGGTCCCTGACTTTCTTGTCGGCCCCCTGTTCTCCAGGGAAGTAACGGGAACTCCGCCATTCTCAAACCTTTGATAAAATTTTTCACCGTCCCTGAATATATGCACGTCCAGCCACTCCGATAAGGCGTTTACGACTGAAGCACCGACACCGTGCAACCCTCCACTTGACTTATAGCCGCCTTGTCCAAATTTACCTCCAGCGTGAAGGACCGTTAGTATAACCTCAGGAGTGGGCTTTCCTGTCTGGTGCATCCCTGTGGGCATCCCGCGGGCTTCATCAGCCACAGAAACACTCCCATCACGATGAAGAGTAACTGTTAATTGTTTACCAAACCCAGCTAAAGCTTCATCTACTGAGTTGTCTACAATCTCATAGACGAGATGATGAAGGCCGCGTTGATCGGTAGACCCTATATACATTCCAGGTCTCTTACGTACGGCCTCCAAACCTTCTAATACTTGTATGGAATCATCTGAATATACTTGATTTTGACTCGACAATTTTCCATCGGCTCCTTTCTACACGACAAAACCTACTATTATAATAGAACAAATGTTCCCAACTGTAAACGTACATTTAAAAACATCACTTGTTACATTGTAGCGGTTTTACGAAAAGACGCAAATCTATTTTCATTATCATACACGAAAAAACCCCTGTAAAAACAGGGATTTAAATAAATTATTGAATTTATTTTAGAAGAGCATGCGTCACTTTAATGCAATTATTCATGATTACTTCTTTCCCGCTTCCTTCTAAAATGGCGGGAACATCCTCGTGATAAACACCTTGCTGGGTCCAAAAAGCTTTAGCTTGTATCTCTTTCGCTTCTTTCGCAAGTTCAGGAAGAAAAATCGAACGTCGAAAGACATTAATAATATCAATGGATTCTTCTACCTCATGAAGGGAAGCATAGGCTTTTTCACCTAGAGCTTCTTTTATTTCAGGGTTTACAGGGATAATTTTATACCCCGCTTGCTTCATAGCTTCACTAATTTGATAAGACGTTCGGTTTGCTTTATTAGATAAACCTACAACTGCAATGGTTTTAGATTCTTTTAGCAGTGTACGTAAAACATCATGACTAGGATTTTTGAACATAGTTTATACCTCCTATTCTTCTAATAAACCGTTTTCTGTTAAATATTCGCGCGCTACTTCCTCAGGATCACGGTCATTAAAGTCTACTTCGTAGTTCATTTCTCTCATTTCATCGTCAGATATTTGACCGCTTAATTGGTTTAACGCTTCTTCTATTTCAGGATATTGTTCCAGCGTTTCTTCTCTCATGAGAGGAGCACCCTGATAAGGTGGAAATAAATTCTCTGGATCGTCTAGGACTGTTAAATCAAGATCGATCATATAGCTGTCTGTCGCATAGGCGTCGATTACATCAACTTCACCACTTTCAATTGCGCCTTGCCTTAATCCGGCATCCATCGTTCTAACTTCCCGAAGATCCAAGCCGTATATTTCTTTCATTCCTTGGTAACCATCCTGCCGATCATTGAACTCAAGAGTAAACCCTGCTGTGATTTCATCTTCAACGGCTCTTAGATCCCCAATTGTTTCCAAGTCATATTGTTCAGCTGTTTCTTGCGTTGTAGCTACAGCATACGTGTTATTAAACTCCATAGGCTCCAGGAAGGCAAGGTTAAATTCTTCAGCCATTCCTTCTTTAGCCTGTTCATAAACTTCTCCTTCTTCGTTACTTTCTGCTTCACTTTCTAATAATGAAACGATAGCTGTTCCTGTGAACTCTGGATACATATCGATACTACCTTCTTGAAGGGCACCAAACACGAGGTCCGTTTTTCCGAGATTTTCTTCCAGCCCTACATTCAGGTCTGTTTCTTCTTCGATGAGCAGCTTATACATGTTGATTAAAATTGCAGGTTCAGCACCTAATTTTGCACCGATCGTAATGTCGTTTTGAATTTTACCGCCAAAAGCTAACGGGCCTAAGGCCACAAGTGCCGCAATAACAAGTAAACTGACAAGGGAACGAAACCCCGATTTTGCTGAGGTACGTTCAAATAAACGCAGAATTAAATCTAAAGCAATCGCCAGAATAGCAGCCGGAATCGCACCAAGTAAAATTAAATTCACGTCTCCGCCGCGGTCTAAGCCTAGTAAGATTAAATCCCCCAGACCCCCGGCACCGATTAAAGCAGCAATCGTTGTTGTCCCGACAATTAAAACCATCGAGGTACGGATACCGGCCATAATAACAGGCATAGCCAGCGGCAGTTCAATCTTAGAAAGACGGCGGAAAGAATTCATTCCCATCCCTGTTGCTGCTTCTCGTAAAGCTGGATTCACTTCTTTAATTCCTGTATACGTGTTTCTTAAAATTGGAAGCAAACCATAAGCCGTTAATGCAATGACTGCCGGAGTTTGTCCAATCCCAAAAAAAGGAATGAGGAAAGCGAGTACAGCTAAACTAGGAATCGTCTGCAGTACGGCTGTAGCCCCTATAATTGGCTCAGCTAACCGTTTCTTTCTCGTTAAAATTAATCCTAAAGGAACAGAAATTAACGTGGCAATAACGAGTGCAATAATTGAAATCTGCAGATGCTCCCAAACTTTTTCAATAAAAATGTCCTGACGGGCTTGAAACACATTTATAAATTCATTCATAAGTGAGTCACCTCACCGTTCGGTTTCATTTGTTTCTTCAAGTGAAGCACCATATCTTTATATGAAAGTGTTCCAATTACAGAATGGTTTCGAGTCACAGGCAGTAAAGGATAGCTGACTTGATTAAAGTACTCCATTGCTTCTGCTAAAGTCTTTCCGTGTTCAATTACAGGCATCTCTACTTTCTTTCTGTTATAGACGCCAAACGCAAACGAGTCATCTGGATTTTTAACCACGTACGCCTCCTGATCTGGAATGGACTTTTCTTCGTGTTGTTGGGAAGAAAAGACATACTGGCTTGTTTGATCAATAATTACGTCAACAGCCGTCTGCCAGGGAGACTTTCTTTCCCCAATAAAGCTTTCAACAAACTCGTTTGCAGGCTGCAGGATTAACTGTTGGGGTTTATCAACTTGAACGATTTCCCCTTCCTGCATCAAGCATACACGATCCCCCATCGCCAGCGCTTCATCAATATCATGCGTTACAAAAACAATGGTTTTCTTTATTTCTTTATGAAGAGAAAGTATATCTTTTTGTAGCTGTTCCCTGCTAATAGGATCAAGCGCACTAAAAGGTTCATCCATTAAAATGATATCGGGATCAGCAGCCAGCGCACGCAGTACGCCTACCCGCTGCTGCTGTCCCCCTGATAGTTCACTTGGTTTCCGTTTGCGGTGCTTTCCGGGGTCCAGACCAACCATTGACATAAGCTCATCGATTCTTTTGGATACGTTTTTTTTGTTCCACTTTTTCATTTCTGGCACAATGGATATATTTTCTTCAATTGTCATGTGCGGAAATAGCGCAATTTCTTGTAATACATAACCGATATTCCAACGAAGTTCATGAATGTTATAATCTTTAATGTTTTTATTATGTATGAAAACTTCCCCGTCTGTCGGTTCAATTAGACGGTTAATCATTTTCATTGTGGTGGTTTTCCCACACCCGCTAGGTCCAATTAAAGTTAATAATTCGCCCTCATTGACACTTAAATTAATCGACTTAAGTGCAGTTGTACCATCTGGGTATGTCTTTGTAACATCCTTAAAGGTAATCATGTCGTTCCCCCTGTATAACAAATATCAACATTATATTCCCCAACTTTTCGTAAATCGAAACATATGATCGTTGCTTCACGTTTGAATCCGCCGTAAACGATAGAAGTGATAGAGATTTTTAAGTGTTACTTTTAAAACAGCGTAAAGCGGTACCGCAATAAGCATCCCGATAAAACCATATAACGCAGCAGTAACGATTAATAATAATATAATAGTAAGTGGATGTACATTTAATCGGTTTCCTAATACAACCGGCGCTACAATATTTCCTTCGAGCTGCTGAACTACAATCATAATGATAAAAACATAAATAACCATAGCAGGATCCTGCGTTAAACTAACGACAACAGCAGGAAGCACGCCAAGTAATGGCCCAAAGAATGGTACAACAGCTGTTAAAAACACAAAGATACTTAGTACTAAAGCATAATCAATTCCAATAATAAGGTAGCCAATATACATTAATACGCCATCAGTAAAAGCCACGGTAATTTGACCAATGATATACGCCCCCAGGGTCTGGTCAATATCTTTTAAAATCTTTTTCCCTTCTTCCTGGTGCTGAGCCGGAATAAAATTCATTAAAAATGGAAGCAGTCGGTGACCATCTTTTAACAGGAAAAAAAGAACAAACGGAACGACTACTAGTACAGTAGCAGCACCTGTAAGGGCAGAAAAAATTTCAGTTGCGTGATCTCCAGCAGCGCTTGCTAAATCACTAAAGAAGCTGGTTGCTTTCTGACGAATGCTGCTTAAAGAAACAACTCCCATATCGTTCTCTTCTATGGTCTTCTCCGCTTCCTGTGCCGATTTTTTCAAATCCTCTGGAAGATTTGAAGATAGGTTGGATACTTGAGATTGAATAGTAGCAGCCAATAGTCGATACAATAAATAAAAGAGACCCGCACCTGAGGCATAAACAAAAAGGATAGCAAAAGTACGCGGGACAAACTTTAATTTGCTAAGGACATGAACTATTGGCTTACATATGTAATAAAAAAAGCCCGCGATAAGAATCGGATAAAACAAGGTGCTGATGATGGTTCCAATGGGCGCAAAAGCGTCAAGCAGGCTTAATAAATAAATACTGATTAATGCTAAAATAAATCCTGTCATGTATTTAAAATAAGAATGGTTCAACCACATACTATACACCTCGTGTTTTCATAATTACAATGGTGTATACCTCACCTAATTCTTTTTTAATCTTATTTTATAGATAAACGCAAGTATCTGTAGCACTGTTCAAGGGAACTGGCACAATCAAAAACACCCTCTCCTTCAATCTCAAAAATACCGAACCTGTTTTTCCGTATTTTATAATTGGCTATTCTAACTGATGGGGCCCCCTGTACTAGTTTCTCAAGCTCTTTATATAAAGGGTCAAGATTTTCTCCGATAAAATTAAATAACTCCTCTTGTCGCATGGATTCACGCTCCTTGATAATCCCAATAAATTTTATTCGACAAAAGTCTTAAAATTCCTGCAAATAACCTTCCTTTCATTTGCTACTCGTTTAAAACAATGTAAGAATAGAAATTGAATTCAATTAGTTAAATATTCAGAGAGGAGTTTTTTTATGAAGATGATCGATATTACCCAACCAGTTTACGAAGGAATGCCGGTTTATAAGAACAAACCAGAGAAGCAGCCAAACTTTAAGAGCAATACAAATGGGCATGTAACTGAATCACGCTTAGAATTAGACGCTCACACAGGCACGCATATTGATGCACCGCTACATATGGTGAATGACGGTGACACGTTTGAATCCATTTCTATGAATAAGTTGATCGGGGAAGCAAAAGTGTTTGACCTCTCTCGCGTTGAGGATGGAATTACGAAGCAGGATCTTGAAGGATTAGACATCCAACAAAATGATTTTGTCTTGTTTAAAACACGCAATTCCTTCGAAGATGAATTTAATTTTGAATTCATTTATTTAAAAGAAGATGGAGCCAGGTTTCTAGCTGAGAAAAACATTCGAGGCGTGGGAATCGATTCACTCGGTATCGAAAGGAGTCAGCCAGAGCACCCGACTCATAAGTCGTTGTTTACTGCTGACATTATCGTTATTGAAGGGTTAAGATTAAAAGATGTGGATGAAAAATCTTATCAAATGATTGCTGCTCCGATGAAGCTGGTAGGAACCGATGCGTCGCCGGCACGTGTTCTTTTGTTTGATAAAGATCAATAATAAAACCAGACGGGAATAAAACTGAATAAAGCATAAAATAATCCGGACGATTCTGTAGCAATCAGTTCGGATTATTTATATGAAATCAAATGCCCGCCGCTCCGTCAAAATCCTCTGCATTCCAAGGGCAAGACCGCAGAATCTCAGAATACGCGTTCCTGCGTTACCTTATACTCACGCTGTTCACAAAGGAGTCTTCGTATTTTGACTACGCTGCTATTCTGCATTTATACAGGTGTTCGTTTTTTTGATCTCCCTGCTTTACTTCTGTCCCGGCAGCCTTTTCAACTCTTAGAGAAACCCTTAAGCATTCTTTTTGCCGCCGGGAGGAAGGTCCATTCCTTACTGTAACTGCGGCAAGCATAAACAGAAAGCGATTCGCAAGCCTCTTTAAGAAGAGGCAGGACTTTTTCAGTGAACTCAATAAACTTAAATACTTGGGATTTCTATAAGACAGAAAAAATATTCCTTCACCTAGCTCACCCATGCTAGATGAAAGACAATATTCCCATATGATGGAAGACAGTGGTCATCAGCACCTGGTATTTGACTTTTCTTTTTCCACACTATAGCGTCCAAGAATCTTTTATTCCCCTACCGCATTTTACATTAATAGAGTAACGAGAAATAAAGGGGCTTTCTCATACAAAAGCCATAAAAAAACTGTCGAGAATTTTCTCGACAGCCTGTAAGGATGAATTGTGCCACCCTTTTTAACTCTATTATTTTTCCATCCATTCTGTATGGAATATACCTTCTTTATCAATTCTTTGATACGTGTGAGCTCCAAAATAGTCACGTTGAGCCTGCAAGAGATTTGCTGGTAAAGTTTCTGTACGGTAGCTGTCATAATAAGCTAGAGCACTGGAGAAAGCCGGTACAGGCACACCGCGCTCAATCGCTAATGAGAGCACTTCTCGAAGGCCGGACTGATAATTTTTGGCTATATCGTTAAAGTATGGATCTAGTAATAAATTATCTAGATCGCTGTCACGGTCATAAGCTTCTTTAATTTTTTGAAGGAATTGAGCACGAATAATGCATCCACCACGGAAGATCATCGCAATATCTCCATACTGCAAGTTCCAGTCATAATGTTCAGAAGCTGAACGCATTTGAGCGAACCCTTGAGCATAGGAAACGATTTTACTCATATACAACGCTTTACGGATCGACTCAATAACTGCTTTCTTATCACCAGTGAATGGCTTCTGCTCTGGTCCGCTTAGAATTTTACTAGCTTTAACCCTTTCTTGTTTCATAGCAGAGATAAATCTGGAAAATACTGATTCAGTGATTACTGGAAGTGGTACACCCAGCTCTAGAGAGCTAATGCTTGTCCATTTCCCAGTACCTTTTTGACCTGCTGTATCAAGAATTACATCAACGAGAGGCTTACCTGTTTCCTCATCAATCTTCGTAAAGATATCCGCTGTAATTTCAATAAGATAGCTGTCCAATTCCCCGTCGTTCCACTCGGAGAAAACTTCATGCAGTTCTTGTGCTGAAAGTCCCAGTACATTTTTTAGAATGAAATAAGCTTCAGATATTAACTGCATATCTCCATATTCAATCCCGTTATGTACCATTTTAACATAATGCCCCGCTCCATCAGGACCTACATAGGTAGTACAAGGCGTTTCATCTACTTTTGCAGCGATGGCTTCTAGTATCGGCTTCACATGCTCATAAGCTTCCCTTTGGCCCCCTGGCATGATGGACGGGCCTGTTAATGCCCCTTCTTCCCCACCTGATACTCCAGTACCAATGAAATGAACTCCTGACTCTTTGAGTTCATTATTTCTGCGAATCGTATCCTGATAGAATGTATTTCCTCCATCAATTAAGATGTCCCCTTTGTCTAAGTGAGGCAATAACGATTCAATGGTAGCATCTGTAGCTGGTCCCGCTTTAACCATAAGAAGAATCTTCCTTGGCTTTTCAAGAGATGAGACGAATTCTTCAATTGTCTCTGCCCCTTTGAAGTTCTTGCCAGATGCTTCCTCGTTAAGAAAAACGTCTGTTTTTTCTTTTGTACGGTTGTACACCGCTACAGAATACCCTCTGCTTTCAATGTTTAACGCTAAATTCTTTCCCATAACCGCTAGGCCGATTACACCAATTTCCTGTTTCAAAACCTTCATCTCCTTTAATAGTTATGACTATATTTACCTGTATTTAAAGTATGATTTCGCTAATTACCACCATTGAAACCCATCTTCATCAATTAATCGATCTGCAGCTTTTGGTCCCATTGATCCTGCTTCGTAGAGATACAACGGCGCATCGTCCTGCTCATACACATCCAAAATCGGCTGCACCCATTCCCATGACATTTCAACTTCGTCCCAGTGAGCAAAGTAGGTCTGATCCCCACGCATGGCGTCCAGCAGTAATAATTCGTAAGCTTCTGGCAGGTCTCTTTGATCCTTAGAAAAGTTTATATGCACAGGTTCGAGTTTACCATTATTTAGCGAGTTTTTACTGTTTAATTGCAGGGTGACACCTTTATTCGGGCTGATTTCAATAATGAGCAGGTTAGGTTCGAGATCTTGATCTTCGTACCTCCTGCCATATGGGCTCTTAAACTCCATAACAATTCGTGTGGATTTTTCTTTCATCCGCTTTCCTGTCCGGATATAAAAAGGAACGTCTCTCCAAAAGTCATTATCAATCCAAAGACGAGCGGCAATGTACGTATCGTTTTTTGAATCATCTTCAATTCCTTCTTCATCTAAATAACCTTGAGCATGTTCATCATTTACAATACCAGGACCATATTGACCTCGGACGACGTTTTTTGGTACCTCTGCTTTCGTTAAGGGGCGGAGAGCTTCCATCACTTTTTTCTTTTCATTTCGTATGTTTTCAGCATTAATTTCGTTTGGCAGACGCATTGCTGTCATCATTATTAACTGCAGCATATGGTTCTGGACCATGTCACGGATAGCACCCACTTTATCATAATATCCTGCTCTTTCCTCCACTCCGACAATTTCGCTGGCTGTTATTTGCATATTAGCAATATACTTTTTATTCCATAAAGCCTGCAGAACTGGATTAGAGTGCTCAAGAGCTTCAAGGTTTTGAACCATGGGCTTCCCTAAGTAATGATCAATACGATATATTTCTTTTTCATCAAAAACAGCGCTGATTTTTCGATTTAGTTCTCTTGACGATTCAAGATCGTGACCGAAGGGTTTCTCAATAATCAATCGTTTCCACCCTTGTGTATCACTTAACCCGCTGTTTTTAACGTTGGTAATGATGACGTCGAATAGTTTAGGAGAAACAGAAAGATAAAACATACGATTGTCTGTAATGTTTAATTCTTTTTCTCGTTTTTGAACGTATTGATATAGATTTTCATAGGCTTCTGGCTCCGTAACATCGAGAGGGTGATAGCGAAAAGCTTGAAGGAATTTCTCCATCACTTCTTCATCAACAGGATTTCTAGAAAACGTACGTACAGCATCCTCTACATTACCCTGAAGTTCCTCATGTGACCAATTTCTCCGGCCTAAACCTACAACAGAAAAGGAAGCAGGCATGGATTTATCTATAAATAAATTGTATAAAGCAGGGTAAATTTTCCTTTTAGCTAAATCACCCGTAGACCCAAATAAGATAAACGACATAGAATCCAATAGCTTTTCCTCCACTTTTAAAATACTTTTGTCCAATTTTTCAGTTTCTTCAAAATACTACTCTCGTTACATTAAAATATTGGGATCGATTACACAAGTAATATATTTACAATTGACCTAAAAATTGAAAAAACAGCCGCTTATGTAAACCCTTTATTCTTTGGTACTAAGCCATTTTTTCATTTTTAAATATTTCTTTGTACTCAATATTCTAATGTAAACATTTTATATGTCAAAAATAATAAAGGATATAAGCCGGAACAAAAGTTATTTTTCCACACTTCTTTTTACAAATGAAGCATTCGACTTCATAAAACACGATAGGTTTATTATAAATTAACGCAGTAAATAATTAAAATCAAAAATACGTATGCTGGCGGGTCTCTCTTTTCAGCTTACTTAAGAGAGTTTTATGGCTGATTTATCTGCCATTAACCTCAATGGCTGCTCTAATACCAGATTCTATAGCTCCCTCCACCCAACCGTGATAGTTGGAAGTGTGCTCTCCAGCAAAGTGGACTCGACCTTCGGGCGTAAATAGAGCATCGCCAAAATCCTGCTCTTGATAGGGTGTAAAAAGAGTGAAACATCCCGCAGAATAAGGGTTACGTCCCCAATCATAGACTGCTCCATTTAAATATTCCTCATAAACTACATGACCATAAATTTTGGCTAAACCTCTTAACGCTTCGCTTATTTTTACTTCATCAGATAAACTGCTCCATAACATTGCATTTTGACCCCAGCTGTAGCTGGCTAACATCACGGCCGGTCCTTGATCGTAGTAGCTGTCACTCGGGTTATAGGTGAACCGGATTGGAAAATCGCTAGTAATATTCCCTATATTTTGGGTTTCCCAGAACTTCCGCTTAAATTCTAATCCAATTTTAACAGATGTCACATAATTTAACTCCCTTATGGCTTTCCATTTATCAAATGAAAAGGATGAATAAGGATGAACATCTATAAATTGAAATGCGGAATATGGAACCGTTGTAATTAAAAAATCACCGTTGTAAATATTATGGCTTCCACTTTTTACATCTCTTGCTATAACTGAGACATGGTCGGGGTATTGAATGATTTCTTCTACTTTTTGATTAAGTATGATGTTAGAACCCACCTCATTTAGGAAGGCTTTTGGAAGAAGGTCGTTTCCGCCAGTAATTTGTAAAAAACGTAAATCTTCGTTGAAAACCGTACTTACTATATCCAGTAAAATGTCAGTAAATGAATATTCAGGAAATCCTTCGATTCCAAGCAATACTTTAATCATTCGTATGGCGTTTGGGGATAGCGAACGTCCAATTGGATTATTTCTTAAAAAGTCTTCAAATGAGTATTTATTGAACTTTTCTATTAATAACTTTTTGCCTTCTTCATCCTGACTATTATACAAATCAATAAACGGTTGAACAGACTCTGTAAATAATTCTTCTGCTGTTTTTCCTTGTTCCTCTTCTGGTAAAGGAAACCCAAGCAAGTCTGGATTTTCTTCATAAAGCGCAGTAGGGAGGACCTTTCCATTTACGAATAAATAATCATTTTCATTCGTATTATTAAAGCGATGGAAAGGAAGCTTAAATTTATTAATGTAAGCTAACGTTAGTTTATGTGTGTCTGGAAACCTCATAGCTCCTGCTTCGAGGTAATTGCCTATTGTAAATGGCTCCCGAATGGTGTATACACGGCCGCCCACCCGGTTATTCCCTTCTAAAATTGTCACTCGGTGTCCGGCTCGTTTTAAAAGTGAAGCTGCTACAAGCCCTGCCACTCCAGCTCCAACAACGATTACTGAATATGGTCGATTATTTAGGTCCAATCCTTTATCTATGATAGCTTCCATTTCTTCCTGTACAGTATTTAAGTTTGCTGGAGCTTGTCTTTTCGTAAACATAAGAAACCTCTCCTTTCTTATCCAAGTTATGTAAAAGGGAAATTAAGTATGTTCGAGAAACCTCCCCAGCTGACTCTATCGCGAGTACAATAAGTGAAAAATAGTGAAGATTATTGTTCTTTCAAAACTAATATAATGATAAACTAATAACAAAGACGTAAGGAGTTGTACGACATGGAATACATTATTTTTATCATTTTGGCTTATTTATTAGGAGCAATTCCCTCTGGTCTTATTGTTGGTAAATTGGGATATGGGATAGATATACGGGAGCACGGGAGTGGAAATTTAGGCGGTACAAACACCTTTAGAGTCCTTGGCTTAAAAGCAGGTCTCATCGTAACCATCGCAGATATTCTAAAGGGTACTGCTGCTACCGTGCTTCCTTTACTCTTTGGCGTTGAAGTGATCACTCTTATTGTTGGAATCTTTGCAGTCATTGGACATATGTACCCAGTATTTGCTGGATTTAAAGGTGGAAAAGCAGTAGCTACTTCAGGAGGGGTTATTTTAGGAGTCAATCCACTCGTTTTTGGCATCCTATTAGGTACCTTTTTCCTACTTCTTTATTTAACTAAATATGTCTCTCTCTCTTCCATGGTTACAGGGTTAGTTTCTTTTATCGTGACATTGGTACTGGGAGAGTATGGCTTAGCCATAGTGATTGCCATTATGACGATTTTTGTAGTCTATCGCCATAGAACAAATATCAAACGTATTATAAATAAGACAGAGCCAAAAATTACTTGGATGTAGAATATTTTCATTCCACCACCAATAAAACCTACGGCAGCACTGTTGTCGTAGGTTTCTCTATGTGTGTATAATCAGTTTCATAAGGTGCATTATAAAAGCAATAAATTTTATTAACTAATATACATATTGTATACTTTGTTTTATAGAGCTGGTCTGAAAGGAGCCTATGTTATGAATCAAGCAGAATTAAATAAAACAAAACAACTTCCTCCTAAAGAGGATCGTCATAAACTATTTGGGTCAGTCGATCCAGGTCCCAGAACGAAGCCCATTGAAAAAGAAAAAATGGCAGATTTACAAAATTCTAAAAGAGATTTTCTATTCAATATAGACATGGTAGGTATTTCTAATGTTAAGCATCCGATTACCATTCCGAGTCATTTAACACCAGAAATTCAAACTACAATCGGAACATTTAGCTTTGGATCGTCTATTGCTCAAGGCAGTAAAGGCACTAACATGAGCCGTTTCACTGAACAATTAGACAAATACCATCATGAAGGTTTTGCTATAGACATCGAGACATTAAAAAACTTCACAGCTGAGCTTGCTTCAAGACTCAAGCAGGAGGATGCTGAAGTTGAAGTATCTTTCCCCTGGTTTTTCGAGAGAAAAGGACCTTATTCTCAGTTGGCTGGGATGAACCATGCGGATGCTTCGATTCAAGTTAAGTATGATCAAAATACAGGATATGATGTGACTGTCAGCTTAACCGGCAAGATTACTACGCTATGTCCATGTTCAAAAGAGATAAGCGAATACAGTGCACACAACCAGCGGGGAAATGTCACAATGGAAGTGAAACTAACTGAAGATTTTAATGAACAAAAAACAGACTGGAAGGCCGCTTTACTAGAAGCCGCTGAAAGTAATGCCAGTGCAAGAATCCATCCTGTTCTTAAGCGACCGGATGAAAAAATGGTAACAGAACAAGCTTATGAGAATCCAAGGTTTGTCGAAGATATCGTTCGTCTCGTCGCTGCAGACCTGTACGAATATGATTTCGTTGAAGCCTTTACAGTTAAGTGCCGCAATGAAGAATCCATTCATCTGCATGATGCAGTGGCCACACTAAGTTACGATAAAAAACAAGAGTTATTGTAAGGCTGGTTGTATGAATTATGTCATGATTGTTATCATTACTTTTTATAGACGGTTCATAAGTCCACTCACTCCCCCCAGCTGCCGATTTGTGCCAACCTGTTCTGAATATGGGATTGAGTCCTTTCGCAGGTTCGGTTTTATTAAAGGCAGCTGGTTGACCATTAGAAGAATTTTGAAGTGTCACCCTTTTCATAAAGGCGGCTTTGATCCTGTACCACTAAGAGAAGAAAGAAACGAAAAACTGAACGATTTATAGGTTTAATTCGAACGCTTTTAGGATACAGGTGAAACAGATTCAGTTATAGTAGGAGATGAGCTTATGAACTTAAACGTGACAGAAGAAGCGGCAAATTGGTACAAAGAAGAGTTGGAGCTTAATGATGAAACGTCTATACGTTTTTTTGTTCGGTACGGAGGCGTCGGAGGTTTGCAGCCCGGCTTATCACTTGCGATAAAAGAAGAGGATTCATCTGAACCGATCGCCAAAGATAAAGTTAACCAAATTACTTTTTTTATAGAGGCCGATGATGAGTGGTATTTTGATGGTCATTCTCTCACGGTTCAATATGATGAAAAACGGCAGGAGCCAGAATTTATATACGAATAAACGCCGCAGCGGCTGCGGCGTTTTTATTTGTCCAAAAGCGAGAAACGTTGGATTTGTTCCCATTGCTTTTCTTGTTTTAAAATTTCAAGCTGACGCTGACCAAACAAATCGAAGTGTGGATGAAGAGGGTCATAATGGATCCACTCTTTTTGGAGTCCATATTGCTTTCCCCAATAAGAAAGCTTGTCTATATCAGAGCACCCTACTTTTGTCACAGTATCACAACCTGGAAATCGGTCATCCAGCCAATAATGCGTGAGAAAAGAAATACGCCCTTCTTTTACATTCCGCTTCCATTGTAAAAGCTCTTCTCGCTTTACTCCAAATGCCATACTATTCCTCCGTTTTTTCCATCGCTTGTAAATAAGCTTCATGCCACACAGGAAAATGTTTTCGAATTGAAATAGGGCGAAAGCTTTCTCGCTTAACAATGACATGCTTCGTCTCGCCTTCTACAGCTACCTTTCCGCTCATATGCTTCACTTCGTATCCGTACGTAATGCGTAACCCATCATAATCATGAACCCAAGTTTTAATATATACATCGTCGCCATAACGTACGGGCTGTTTAAAGCGAACGGCTGCGTCTACCACAGGAGAAACCACTCCTTGCTTTTCAATTTCATGATACAAAAAACCCAAATCTTCAATAAGTGCGGTCCTGCCAATTTCAAACCAGACGAGGTAATTGGCATGATAAACTACCCCCATCATATCTGTTTCCTGGTAACGCACCTTAATTGAAGTTTCATTTATTTTCATAGTTTAGCTCTCCCCCCGGACAGTCTGCCAAGCATTTCGCCAATCAACTTCAGTTAATAAATTCATTTCCGTCTCTTCCTTTGCCTCGAAAAAACGATAGGATTGAAATTGTATTGCTTCATTAATGATATTATTAATGAAACGCCCGTTGCCTCGAATGTTGTGCAGTCTAAATTGCTCGAGTAGATATTGTCTAGCCTGTTGATCGACTTCATACTCATACTGTTCTGTTAAATATACAACCATTTCTAATAACTCTGTTTCAGAGTAATCTGGAAAATGCAGATACTTTTTAAATCGCGATGATAACCCCGGATTACTTTCTATTAGCTGCTGCATCTCATATTGATAGCCTGCTAAAATAACCACCAGGTTTTCATTATGCTTCGTCATCTCATCCACTAGAGTTTCGATTGCTTCTTTACCAAAGTCATCTCTTCCTTTACTGTGAAGAGAATAAGCTTCATCTATAAATAATACGCCTCCGAGAGCTTCTCTTACTTTCTTCTTCGTTTTCATCGCTGTTTGTCCAACATATCCGGCCACAAGGTCACTTCTCGAAACAACTACCATATGACCTCTTTTTAATAACCCGCATTCCTTTAGAATCCGTGCATAAATATCCGCCACCGTAGTCTTCCCAGTACCAGGGTTACCTGAAAAGACAGAATGAAGCTGGATAGGGACAATCGGTCGTCCATGTTCTTTTCTTTTTTGCTGAGCTTTAACAAATGAAGATAGCTTTCTGACTTCGTCCTTAACATTCTTTAACCCAATTAGTTGGTGAAGTTCGTCTAAAGGTGATGGCTTCTCACTCTCCTCTCTCGTGTTAAAGTTTAAGTCTTTTTCATCTATCCGCATATGATCAAGCCAATGATGTTTATCTGCTAAAGAATCAGCTGCTCCTTTTTGGAAAATATTTTTTAAAACCAAGTTTCGTGTAGTTCTTGCATTACCAAACGACTCGTCCACCCGTGCATTCTCTATCTGAGTTTCTAAAGCACGCAACGCCTGTTGAGTGAAAAAGAAATCATTTTCGATCGCAACAGATTCGGCAATATCAAGCAATTCTTTCATTTGATAATCAGGCAGCTGGATATGATTCTGTTCTGGAAATCGGCTGCGCAGTCCAGGGTTTGACCATAAAAATTGACGCATTTCTTCTGGATAACCAGCTAAAATAATGGCAAATTTACCCCCATATTCTTTACTAGTCATGGCCGACACAAGCGTATCAATTACAGCCTGACCATAGTCATTGCCTGTCTGTCCTTCTCTTTTTAAACTATAAGCTTCATCTATAAAAAGCACACCGCCTACAGCTTGTTTTACATAATTCATGGTGTTCTCTTCACTTTGGCCTACGTAAGATCCGACCAAGTGAGAACGATTTACTTCAACTACATCTTTCGTTTCCAGTATACCTAAATCATAGTAAATGCTGGCCAGCAATCGAGCGATTGTCGTTTTACCTGTACCTGGGTTTCCTGTAATAATCATATGAAGACCCGGTTCGTCGACCATGGAAAAACCTAAGCTCTTACGCTGCTGTTGATATTTTAGAAATTGATAATATTTTTTTATATAAGCCTTAACATCATGTAATCCAATCATCTCATCAAACTGTTCTAGTGGATTCTCTTTATTTTTATTAGTTAATAAACTTGGTAATCGCTGATAGAGCTCATCTTGATCATCGGTCAGTTTCCGGATCCCCTCATTAATTTCTTTAACAGGGATAGAAATACGCCGCTGTTGAATAGACTCCAATGCTTCAAGCAAGGTCTCCCTAAGTTCAAGAAGGTGCTCATAGATCTCTTGGTACTGTTTGAGATGAGAGTTTTTAGCATCTACAAGTGTCTTTTCCGCTAAATCTTGGTTCCATTGCTCAATAATTTGATCTATGTCCGATAATATCGATTGAACCTTTTTGCTTTTGGCTGAATTGTGGTCTGTTTCGTGCAATATCCATTGTTCAAATGGCCGTTCTTTTAGAAACGTATAGCCTCTCATCATTTGCACGGATGCAAAAAGTTCATTAACCAACGTGTGAGCTGGGGCCAATTCTCTAGCTTGATCAATAAACTGATCAGCCAGCGTATCTTGAGTAGGGTGTCTTCTTATTCGATAATAAGCAAGTATCACGTAAAATGTAGCTTTTAATTCTCTATCCTCTATTTCTTCAACGTTTAAATAACGTAATACATCAATTTCAGAAACAGGAGGTTCTTCATCTAAATTCGTCCATTTTTTTAACAATTCAGGTTTCAATGTATCCCGTCCTTCCATCATCGTTATATTTTATCATAATCGAACGATGATGTAGATGAACTTGCCCAGAACCCGGGGCAGAAGATACCTTGCAGATAAGAGAAACACATCTAAGCAAAACATACGGAGGCATGTGCCCTTTCCTAAAGCAGGGCCTATTACTTAGAAAGCGAGTGTCTGATGCTGAAGCTGGATGTTAGATCTACAGCTTTGCATTTTAAGTTTCGGTTCGGAGACAGTTAAAAAGCTGCTCTTTAGATAAGAGCAGCTTTATCAGTTAATTATTCTTGATGGCGAGCTTCATCACTAATTTCTTGTCTCATGGCTTCGAGGGATTCTTCTCGTTTCTCATTTTTTCTCTCAATTTGAGCCTTGTCTTTTTCATTAGACATGCTCATTGTTTCATGGGAAGCTTCGATATTTTCTATCGTATTTTGAACGGCTTCTTGTAATCGTTCTACATTATCTTCTCGATTGTCTGGATTTGGTTTTTGCTTTGACATTCTTTCTCTCCTCCTTATTTATCATCTCAAATTATCTTTTGAAGCTTTTCATAAATTATACAAAAAAATTCCTTCTAATAATTAAGAAGGAATTTTTTTAATCCGCTGATGATGACGCTCTTCAATACGATCTTCAATTTGATCCATTAATTTTTGGTCTTCCAAAATCATTTTAATGTTCTCCTGAACACGTTCCTGATAGGTAATCTTTTGTTTCTGTCTCAATGGAATCCACTCCTTTACCTAAAAAGGATTCCCATATTTTACGTGGATATACTTAATTCAGAGCATCTTTCATCTCGATCATGAAATCAAAACTCATTGGTCCCACTTTTCTAGGTTCTTGAACTTGGCCGTCCGTCCCAATAAAATACGTAGTTGGAATTGACATTGCTTGATAATCATTGTTTACTTTAGAGTCTTTATCTAACAGTATGGGGAACGTATATCCTTCTTCTTCAATGTACTTATCCACATCACTTTCGTTGCTCTCTGTCTCTGTGGCATTGACGGCTAATACAACCACTTCATCACCGTATTCCTCGTGAAACTTCTCCATTTCCGGCATTTCTTCTTTACATGGCGGACACCATGTTGCCCAGAAATTAAGAAATACCTTTTGTCCTTCTAACTCTGAAAGTTTTACATTTTTTCCATCAAGAGTTTCAAGTTCAAAATCAGGGGCTTGATCTCCTACTTGCAAACCAGAAGGTGCATTTGGCGGGGAGATAGATGTTCCTTCCTGACTTGTATCACCAGATGCATCATATTCTTGTAATTCGTCTGATGAGTTGTCGGTCTCTTCTTTTCCCACCTCGTTATAAACGATAAAACCAACCAACACAAGCAGGAACAAAGCAGCACCTATTTGTTTAATCATCGAAAAACCTTCCTTTATAACCACAGACTTTATTTTTTACTTTGTTAATAAAAGATATGAATCAAAACTTCCAAATAAAACTCAACCACTACTTATTATAATTGATTTTTACAAAAAGAAAAAACCTGCTGTTCTAAAACAGCAGGTTTTCCAATTGAAATTAGCTCAGTTTATTACGCAGAACCATCTGAAGAATACCGCCATGACGATAGTAATCTACTTCAACCTCACTATCAAATCGTGCGATAACTTCAAATTCTTTCTTCGTTCCATCTTCAGCTGTAGCCGTTACCTTAACTAAGTCACGAGGTTTTACGGACTCATCTACATCTACATCTAAAGATTCACGTCCAGTTAAGCCTAGAGACTCGATCGTATCGCCTTCTTTAAACTGTAAAGGCAGTACCCCCATCATAACTAGGTTGGAACGGTGAATACGCTCGAAGCTTTGAGCAATAACAGTCTTAATGCCTAATAGGTCCGTACCTTTTGCTGCCCAGTCTCGTGAGCTGCCCATTCCGTAGTCGTCTCCAGCAATAACAGCTAATGAAGTTTCATCTTGCTTATATTTCATAGCAGCTGTATAAATTGGCATTACTTCTTCAGTTGGCCAGTACGTTGTGTAGCCGCCTTCTGTACCAGGTGCTAACTCGTTACGAATACGGATATTAGCGAATGTTCCTCTCATCATTACTTCATGATTACCACGGCGGGAACCGTAAGAATTAAAATTACGAGGTGAAACATTTTTCTCGATCAAATATTCACCGGCAGGCATTGCTTTTGGAATGGCACCGGCTGGAGAAATATGGTCAGTCGTTACAGAATCACCAAACTTACCGATTACCCGTAAATTGTTTAATGGCTTAACCGTCTCAGGATCAGGGGCAAGTCCTTCAAAGAAAGGTGGATTTTGAATATACGTGGAATCATCATTCCAGTCGTAAAGTGGTTCATCTGTAGTATTAATTTCATTCCACTTTTCATTAGAATTAAAGACATTCTCATACTCTTTGCGGAAGATCTCCGGCGTTACAACGCGTGCTACTTCCGCTTTAATCTCTTCTTGAGAAGGCCAAACATCATTAAAGTAAACTGGTTTACCTTCAGTATCAGTTCCAAGCGGTTCATTTTTAAGATCGATATCAACCGTTCCAGCTAATGCGTAGGCAACTACTAGAGGTGGTGACGCAAGGTAGTTGGCTTTTACCAGCGGGTGAATACGGCCTTCAAAGTTACGGTTACCTGAAAGTACGGAAGAAGCTGTGAGATCACTGTCTGCAATTGCTTGCTCAATTTCAGGCAATAGTGGACCGGAGTTACCAATACAAGTTGTACAGCCATAGCCGACAAGGTTAAACCCTAGCTTATCTAAATACTGCATTAAGCCTGAGTCTTCCAAATATCTAGTTACAACTTTCGAACCAGGAGCTAGAGACGTTTTTACATAGTCAGGAACGTCTAACCCAAGATCTACAGCTTTTTTAGCTACAAGACCTGCCCCTAACATAACGTGAGGGTTTGAGGTGTTTGTACAAGAAGTGATCGCTGCGATCGCAAGAGCTCCTGTTTTCATAACAGATTTTTTACCATTAGCAAATTCGACTTCAACTTCTTTGTCGAACTCCTTCTTATCAAGCCCGAATCCGTGGTTTCCAGCAGGACCTGTAATTGCTTTTTCAAATGATTTCTTCATTTGAGAAAGCGGAATGAGATCTTGAGGACGTTTAGGACCAGATAAGTTAGGTTCCAGTTCTCCGAGATCGATTTCAACCAGCTTAGTAAATTCAGGGTCTTCTAGTGAAGGATCATACCAGAGGCTGTTTTCTTTACAGTATTTTTCAACTATTTCGATTTGTTCTTCACTACGGCCTGTTAGACGCAAGTACTCAAGGGATTCATTATCTACAGGGAAGAAACCGCAGGTAGCCCCATATTCAGGCGCCATATTGGAAATCGTAGCACGATCGGCCAGCGGCATCTCTTGAAGACCAGGACCGAAAAACTCTACAAATTTTCCAACCACGTTTTGTTGTCTTAATTTTTGTGTCACTTTAAGAGCTAAATCCGTAGCTGTCGTCCCTTGAGGGAAGCTACCGTTTAGCTTAACACCGATAACCTCTGGAGCAGGAAAGTATGATGGCTGTCCAAGCATTCCCGCTTCAGCTTCGATTCCGCCTACACCCCATCCTAAGATACCAAGACCATTGATCATCGTAGTATGCGAGTCGGTTCCAACCAGTGTATCCGGGTAAGTATCATAAGTGCCCTCATCATTCTCTATTGCATGAACAACATTGGCAATGTATTCTAAGTTAACTTGGTGAACAATCCCAGTTGCTGGAGGAACTGCACGATAATTATCAAAGGCTTTTTGAGCCCAATGTAAAAACTCATAACGTTCTTGGTTACGTTCAAACTCAAGCTCCATATTCACATTCAGTGAATCAGGTGTACCATACTTGTCTACTTGTACAGAGTGATCAATAACAAGATCTACTGGCACTTCCGGGTTGATTTTATCAGGGCTGCCTCCTAAATCTACCATCGCTTTACGCAGTGATGCTAAATCTACTACAGCAGGTACCCCGGTAAAGTCCTGTAAGATTACGCGAGAAGGCTTAAATGGTACATCCTCCCCTTTAGAATTACTAGTTCCCCAGTTTGCTAAACTCTCTACATGTTCATCTTTAATAACACGACCATCATGTTGACGAAGCAGAGATTCAAGTAGAATACGGATCGAAAAAGGCAGACGAGAAATCTTGCCATGTCCCGCATCTTCTAAGGCTTTTAGTTCGTAATAGTTGTACGTTTGGCCATTCAAATCAAATTGTTTGCGAGCATTAAATGCATTGCTAGCCATAATTCCTTTTACCCCCTCTTCAATAATTAAATGGCATATTCCTTGATCGGTATTGCCATTCCCCAATGTGTCATTTGCTTTCTTTTTCTGAAAAGTCCACAAATATGCATCCTTTATTGTATATGAAAACGATTTATAAGTAAAATATTTACGCAAATTTTTTATGATTTCGACACAGTTGGAAAGTAGCTTGTCTTTCGAATCATATGGTTTTATAATAAATGATAATACTTATTAAATGAAACAGGTGATGTTTTATGTCAGGCGGTTTTGCCCTGTTTATCATAGGGTGGATAGTTTTAATGATCGGCCTTATGAGCATTGGCGGCTTTTTTATGTTTCGGAAGTTTTTAAAGAGAATGCCGAAAGAAGATGGAAAATCAACAATGGATTGGGAAGAATATTATGTAGATCAGACCATTCATATGTGGTCGAACGAGCAAAAAGCATTGCTTGAAGAACTTGTTTCCCCTGTCCCTGAATTATTTCGCGACGTGGCAAAGCAAAAAATTGCAGGCCGTATCGGACAAGTAGCACTGGAAAAAAATAGTCGAGAGATTACCGAAGATATTATTATTGAAGGGTATATTTTAGCAACCCCTAAAAGAGATCATAAATTTCTTATTAAGAAACTTGAAGAAAAACAGATTGATATTACTCCCTACCAACCATTATTTGAACAATAAAAAAGATCGTACTCTATTAAAGAGCACAATCTTCAGCTTGTGGAGAAACCCCAGTTTCTCAGCAAGCTTTTTTTCTTGCCGGCAGGAGCGAAAGCCCCTTCCCTTTTCCTCGTTTGGAATCGGCAGCGGGCAATAACTCCAAATACATCTCTTTGAGCGAGGCCGTGACAAATGGGGTTAGTCAAGTATCCGCATATAAACCAACAGCTTCAATATCAAATTCGAATCGCTCGATCTGACGGTCTAAACGTTGTAAATAAGGCTTGGAATCATGAATGTTTCCTGGTGTGACGTCTAGTACCTGCAGGGCTTCTCTTGACTGCTCGTCCCGCAGAAGTCGGCACTTTTTCCGTTCCTTTGACCAAAATGTAATGTTGAAACCTTCGTAATGTGAACGCCTTAGATCTATCTCTAAAAAGGGTTTGAGGAAACGGCGAGACTCCTGAAGGAAATGGGAATCAGGTGTGACCCTGGAGGCTGATAAAGCCCGAGGAGGCACACCATTTTCCCGCGGAAAGGAAGTCGTTCCTTTACATCTCTAAAGCAAGGAATTCTACACTCTTTAAGGTTTCTCTACAAGTTAAAAATCGTGCTCTATTAAAGAGCACGATCTTTTTAAGACGGCAGTGTTTTTTCAAGTCTAAGAAATTGTTTGAGCATAGCAATCCGCCAAGTTAATATCATTCCAAGAGCCAAAAGGAAAAACATTCCGCTCGTTTCACCAAAAGATATCGAAGAACCAATAATAATCTTCAATACAATTCGTAGAATTAATAATCCAAAAAGAATGAACACAAAAGCTCTGGAAGGCTTTAAGTAAATATTCCCTTCACGCACCTCAAACTTTGAGGATCGAATAAGGAATATAGAAAATACGGCTCCAATAAACACGGCTTCTAGGACTTGTGTCCATTCGACACGAAACATTGGAAATAAAAACATTAGTGCCCCCGTACTCATCATAAACGGAGGCAGAATAATCTTTTTTACGCTCGCAGGCCTTTTGGCTGCACGTAAGCGCACAAAAATCATTACGACCGCCATAGCTGCAGCCATTATGGAACTAGAAATTATCCAAAACATAACGTTCACTCTTTCATCCGTTCACTGTAATTAGCTTTCTTCTCGATCATCCGCTACCGTTAATATGATCGTCATGGTAACTCCGATGACGGTTAAGTACACACCAAGGTCAAATAGTAAAGCCGTAGCCAGTTCAGTACGCCCCAGAATAGGAAGCTGAAAATAGCCGAAGTTCTGTGTTAAGAATGGTGCGTTAAATAAAAAGGCACCAACACCAGTACCAACAGCTATAATTAATCCTGTAAAAATCATGTACAAGTAATTCACCCGAATAACTTTTCTAATAGCATTTAATCCATAAGCCATATACATGAGAACTAGTGCTGCTGCAGCCATTAATCCCCCAATAAATCCTCCACCGGGTTTATTATGTCCAGCAAAAAACAAGTACACTGAAAACCCCAGTAAAATAAAGGCAATTAACGACGTCGTCGTTCGTAAAATTAAATCGTTCGCTCTAGTCATATAAAAACCCTTTCTATCAACATCCATACTTCTCTAATGATAATACATTTTTTCTACAAAATCCATGCTTTAGAATCCTTGAAATCCAAATAATCCAGCCAGGTAAGAGGTAAGCCGCGTCATCCAGTCAAAATACAGCGCAACGCCCATAAAAATCATAATATAACCGCCGACCTTCACAATACGGCTGCTGTAACGCTTAATCCATCCCATTTTTCCAATGAAAAACGACAGAATTAAAAACGGTAACGAGAAGCCTAAAGAATAAGCTACCATCATCACTAAGAATAAATCGGGTTGATCTGCCCCTAATACTAAGACAGCTGAAAGAATAGGACCTGTGCAAGGTGTCCACCCTAAAGAGAATGTTAAACCAATTATAAAAGAACCAATATAACCAGCTGGACGATTTTTAAAAGTAATTTTACGATCCTTCATAAGGAATTGAAAATTAAATACTCCAATAATAACAAACCCGAAGAAGATGATTAATACAGCGCCTAAGCGTCGAATTAAATCTTCATTTTGAATCAACAGTTGAGCAAAGAAAGAGCCGGAAAATCCTAGAAGTAAAAATATGGTGGAAAAACCCAGCAAGAACAACACAGTATGGAGTATACTGCGTCTCGTCAGCATACCATTTTCGTCCCTTAGTTCACTGACACTCATACCTGTTATGTACGATAGAAAAGCTGGATACAAAGGGAGGACACAAGGTGAAATAAAAGAAAGAAACCCAGCTCCAAAAGCAAGAAATACATTTACATCTGTCATAGTTACACGTCCCCCATCAACATACTCGCCCTTTATTGTATCAGACGGATACTAAAAAAACGATAATGGAAGTGTGAACATATTATGAAACAAAGCTTCCTAAATTATAAAAAAGCCTTCACTCCCATATAATAGAAGTGAAGGCTTTAGCTTTTTTATTTGGTCTGCTGATTGTTCATAGCTCGCATCATCTGATTGATCTTCTTCTGCGAAGGCTTCTGGCCCATTTGCATCATCAATGTACGCAGCATTTGCTCATTAATCGGCGGGTTTTTCTTTAAATAGTTCATCATGTATCTTCTAGCAATGAAGAAGCCTAAAGCTACGCCACCAACTAGAGCTAAAAGAGCAATGATGATTACCCATACGATGCCCAAAGTCATATCAACGTCTTCCTCCTTCGTGTTGTCTCCCATAACAGTATAGTAAAATGATCAGATGAATACAATAGAGCATTTTACGATAACAGACGCTGACTTATAAGAGGGGAAATCCATCCGTAATGTTCTCCGCTTTCTTCAATAATAAAAAACGTTTGATCACACATTCTTAGCGGTTGAAATAAAACCCGTTCTGCTTGCCAGAGGCTGTCACACTGAAATAGACAACAGCAATTCTTACCATCTAGTATATCATAATTTATTTCACAATCGAATAATCTCTCTTCCAAATCTCTATGGTTTCCATGAATTTTTTTCAACCAATCATAGAAAGAGAAATGAGTCGTAATATAATCTAATTGATTCATGTAAATAGGGGAATTTGAAAAATTATGGCATTCTTCGAAAAAACGCTTCAGCAAGTCTACTTTATAATAATATTTTTCAGTAACTTCACGTTTTACAGCGTATACCGCAAATTGCATGCGACCATCCCTCCTTGAAAGTATTATATCGATCAAGGTAGAATTAGTTTGTCACATTATGTCAGCTGCTCGAAGATACTTTTGTCAAATTTTCTTTATGTAAAGCTAACTACTGCACACTTGAAAGTGTGCAGTAGTTTTTTACTTAATTACTCATTAGGTTTTCAGCATGCTTCACAACATTGTCTACGGTAAAACCAAATTTCTCAATAATGGTGTTACCTGGTGCAGACGCTCCAAAACGGTCGATACCGATAACGACTCCATCAAGCCCTACATAGCGCTCCCAGCCAAAGGATGCACCCATTTCAACAGCAAGACGTTGTCTTACATTGTTAGGCAGTACACTTTCTTTATAATCGTCGTTTTGAGCTTGGAAACGATCAAAGGAAGGAACGCTGACAACGCGAACATCATACCCTTTAGTTTTCAGTTCTTCTTGCGCTTTAACAGCAAGCTGGACTTCTGAACCAGAAGCTAAAAGAATGCCATCAGGTGTTTCTTTGTCAGAATCAACAAGCACATATGCGCCTCGTTTTACACCTTCGTACGCTTTCTCTTTTGTCCCATCAAGAGTCGGAAGACCTTGTCGCGTAAGAACAAGAGCATTTGGTGTTGTATTTGATTCTAAAGCAATTCTCCAGGCCGCACTAGTTTCGTTCCCATCAGCCGGTCGAACAACTGACAGATTAGGTACAGCCCTTAAAGAAGAAAGCTGTTCAATTGGTTCGTGAGTTGGACCGTCTTCTCCTACTGCAACAGAATCATGCGTTAATACATAATTAACAGGCAAGTTCATAAGCGCAGATAAACGAAGGGCCGGACGCAAGTAATCGCTGAATACGAAGAACGTTCCAGCATACACTTTCAAACCACCGTGAAGCGCCATGCCGTTTAACGCAGCAGCCATCGCAAATTCGCGTACTCCGAACCAAATATTTCGGCCTGCATAATTATGTCGTGAAAAATCTTCTTCCTCTTTAACAGCTGTTTTGTTTGAACCAGCTAAATCAGCACTTCCGCCGAAGAAGTAAGGAATCGCTTTTGATAAAGAATTAATTACTTCACCAGAAGCTGCACGAGTAGCCAGGTTATCTTCACCTGGTTCAAAGCTTGGAAGATTCTCTTCCCACCCTTCTGGCAGCTTACCTTCTTTAGCTAATTCAAATTCTTCAGCTAATTCAGGATATTTCTGTTTGTATTCATTAAATATGTCATTCCATTCCGATTCTTTTTTCGCACCATTATCTTTCACTTTGTTGCTGAAGTCTTCATACACTTCGTCAGGTACATGAAATGGTTCGTGCCCCCACTTGTAATATTCTTTCGTTGCTGTGACTTCCTCTTCGCCTAATGGCGCGCCGTGAGAATCAGATTTTCCTGATTTGTTAGGTGACCCATAACCAATAACCGTTTTAACTTCAATCATTGTAGGTTGGTCTGTGTTTTGTTTCGCTTTCTCAATAGCATTAGCTATTTCTTCAGTATCTGTACCATTTTCTACACGGATTACTTGCCATCCATAAGCTTCATAACGCTTTTCAACACTTTCACTAAATGAACGGTTCAAATCTCCATCAAGTGAGATATCATTAGAATCGTATAGTACGACTAACTTTCCAAGTCCTAAATGACCGGCAAGCGAAGCTGATTCTTGAGAAACACCTTCCATCAGGTCCCCATCACCACAAATAGCAAATGTATAGTGATCAACAACATTGTATTGATCTCTATTATATTTCGCGCTTAAATGCGCTTCTGCCATTGCCATTCCAGTTGCCATGGCTAATCCTTGACCTAGCGGTCCTGTGGTTGCTTCCACACCGTCTGTGTGTCCATATTCTGGATGACCAGGTGTTTTGGAGTCCCACTGACGGAATTCTTTTAAATCATCAATGGTTACTTTATAGCCGGAAAGGTGAAGCAGGCTATATAAAAGCATAGATCCGTGACCGGCTGATAAAACAAATCGGTCTCTATTGAACCAATCTGAATTATTAGGGTTATGATTCATAAATTGTGTCCATAACGTATACGCCATAGGCGCAGCCCCCATAGGCATTCCCGGATGGCCCGAGCTTGCTTTTTCAACTGCATCAATAGTTAGTGTACGTATTGTATTAATGGAAGTTTGTTCAATACTGTTTGCCAAAATAATTTCCCCTTTCTTCTAGCGCGTATGTAACATGTATTATCGTATAATGAAATGAAGTACGTGACAAGTTTCACAACGGATTTTCTTCAGGAGTCACTCATTTAATTTCCCCCGACCCTTAAAAAATAAACAAAAAACCGCACATCATGTGCGTGCGGTTATTAATGCTTTTTCTCATTTTCTTGCATTCTCTTCAGCTTCTCAGGAGTGACGTCGTTACCTTCGGGATCAACTACTTTCATGCCTTTCAGCTGGTTTTTAAAAGACTTTCGAACGTTTTTTAAATATTCTTGACGTAGTTCCTGTTGTTCTTCTTTTTCTTTATCCGTAAGTCCTTCTTCCTTGGACTTATGAGAAAGCTCATTTATACGATTTAACTTTTCGTTAGAAATCATTTAAAATTCTCCTTTAATGTGAGGATCTAAAGAAAAGACAAGAGTCGATTCGACACTTGTCTTTTCACTATATTAACGCTCTTCATTTAGTTTTTCAAGTGAGACAAACTCTCTGTATCTTCTATGTACAGTAGCTTTTGAAACATCAAACCCTAATCCCCGAAGGGTAGCTGCAATTTCATTAAAAGTAAGCTTATTATCTCTCAGTCTAACGACTTCTTCAATTGGAAACTCCACTCTTTCTCTTCCTGGTGCTAGGTGTTGGTTGGATAAGTTCTTTTGAGGGTTATATCCATTTTCTACTGCTTTTCTCATTCCTCTGCGAATTTTCATATTATGAATCTTTCGCTGATATTCTTCAACTATACCTACGATTTGCAACACCATTGAATCAGATTCTGACATTGTGAATTCACCTTGCTCAGTCAATGAATAGATTTTAACATTTAATTTTTGAAGTTGATGAAACAAAGCTATCTTTGTATTACCACGTCCCAGCCTTGTTTCATCTTGTATAAACAGCACATCAGCTTGCTCAGTTGAAAACAAATCAAGCATCCGAAACACACCATCTCGTTCTATTTCATATCCGCTGGCCTGTTCCTCAATGCATTCTATAATTTCTATAGATCTATTTTCGGCCAATGCTGTTAATTCCGCTTTTTGTCTAGCTAATGAACTTACTTGCTCTTCTTTTTCCGTACTTACTCGACAATATAAAATAGCTTTCATTTACAGTAACCCCTTCTCTGGCCTATTTCATTAAACACTCGTTACCATGGAATAGTATAAGAAAGCCAGGCTTGCTGCAAATAATAGAATATAAGTGACGTCCAGTTTTGAAAGTTTGTTAAACATATTAAACACTCTCCCCATTAAGAACAAGCGTTCCCGAAAACATCTGTTCTCATTTGTTAATTTCATTATATACGAACGTCCGTTCTTGTCAAACATTTTTTTCGAACGCTTGTTTGTGTTTTTGGACAGCACATGATAGAATGAAACTACTATAATCCTATGTTCGAGGTGTTTAAATATGAGTAAACTTTCAAAAAGACAGCAAGAAATACTAGACTATATTAAAGAACAAGTACTATTAAAAGGTTATCCACCATCTGTAAGAGAGATAGGCCAATCTGTCGGGCTAGCTTCAAGTTCTACTGTTCACGGCCACCTGTCAAGGCTGGAAAAGAAAGGTTTTATCCGCAGAGATCCTACTAAGCCGAGAGCAATCGAAGTTATTGAATTAGAGGAAGATTCAAGTATACCTCGTACAGAAGCTGCATACGCCCCTGTTATTGGTAAAGTAACGGCAGGATCTCCCATTACGGCCATAGAAAACATTGAAGAGTATGTGCCTCTCCCTGACTCTTTAGCCGGGGGAGATGACAACACGTTCGTGCTTGTCGTACAAGGGGAAAGTATGATAGAAGCAGGAATACTAGATGGCGACATGGTCATCGTCAGGCAGCAGACGACAGCTAATAATGGTGATATTGTGGTAGCAATGACAGATGACGAAGAAGCTACTGTGAAAAGATTCTTTAAAGAAAGCAACCACATTCGCTTACAGCCGGAAAACGCCACGATGGAGCCGATTATTTTAAATGATGTGTCTATCCTGGGCCGAGTAGTAGGATTATATCGAACGGTACACTAATTTTTTAACTTGGGGCAATAGAATCCCCGCGCATAAAAAATCAGCTGACTTCAATTTGGTCAGCTGATTTTTTATTCTTTCTCTTATATAGTACTAGGGAGAAGCTCTAAAGGCTCATTATTTCAGAAAATACCCTATATTTGCGAATAACCTGAAGTAGTACACTTTAATAATCCTGGCAGGCTGTCGTATTAATCATGTAAATTTTCAGAGGCTACCAGAATACCATCTTCATCTACATAAACATAATCGTTTGGATTCCAAACAACATTACCAAACTCTAGAGCTATATTTTCTTCTCCTTTTCCTTCTTTTCGGCTTTTTAGAGGGAGGCTTCCTAACGCGATGACCCCTGTTTCAGCTTCGCGGAGTTCTATACGATCTCTAATATACCCATTAATGATAATTCCTGCTAAGCCTTTTTTGGCAGCTATTTCTGCTAAGTTCCCTCCTAATAATGCACAATTTTTAGAAGCTGCTCCATCGACAACTAGCACGCTGCCTGAAGGGATTGTTTCCAGCGCCTTCTTAACAAGAACATTATCGTCTTTCACCTTAACAGTGAAAATAGGTCCAAAAAACCTTTCCTTTTTCCCTAAACTTAAAAATGAAGGTTCAACAATTCTTACCTTTTCTGGCACACGATCACATATATCAGCAGTTTTGATGTTCATTATTATTTCCTCCTTCATAATTTTTCCTTCCATTAAAATATAGACTCTCATCTCAATCATTCCGTAAAAAGAATTCATCCTAAATTACTTTCCATGTATATCCGTTTAAATCCTGCAATCCTTCCTAATTATTTAGCTTCATACACAAAATTCTTTAATTACTAGAAACTAAAACCTGTTCAGCATTCCAATGCTAATATACTTATAGCAGCCTGCAAATAAAGAAGAACAATGGCGACGTATAGAAATGAAGCAGTTTAAAAAAATCGACAAAATAAGTTTGTAACCGCCGGCAGAAAATATTTTTCTAAAGGTTTTGATAAATTAAAACAATTATTGTATATTTTATTACAACAATTGTTTTATTAAGGAGCGCATATGATACAATATAATGTCGAACAAGCATTAGAAAAATTGAAACAATATAAAATAACAAAGAACAAAGAAAGCCTACGTCGTTGGCTGCGAAACGGGACGCTAAAAGGCATCCCACCGACCTCTAGAAAAAAAGGATGGAAAATTAATGAATCAGATTTATGGGGGTTTATTAAAGATCGCGTACCAGAGACATCTTTAATAAAAAATAACACAACAAATGTTGTGAAAAATGAAGATTATCGAGAATTCGTACGATCTGAAATGTGGTGGGAACTTGTACGCAAGAACTTATTCGAAGGTGCAATAGAAGTGAAAAAGAAAGATATTCAAATATGTTGTGAACAATTGAACTGCACGAAAGATTTTGAGGAATATCTATGGGGCCTTATTAATGAACACACTTGGCAGGCTACACCACGAATTTTTTATTTACATGATGCTTTTCTATTCCGCAGTCATCGCATTAAAATGAATACGGATTATATAGAGATTAAAGAACAAGTTTTATTTTCTCTGATAAACGATGTTTTAAGTGATAAGATTGACTCTTTTCGTTAATGTATAATTTAGCACAGCGCGCATAAACCTTTCCGTTGTCCCGCGTAGGGAAAAGACTAATATGTTGATTTTGTTGAGCCATTTCCTCATATGAACATTCTTTTAAAAGCCACCACAAAAAATCACTTTCAATTTTTCTTCACGTTTCATATATTTGTGAGTGCAGATTAAGTTATTCCAAAGTACGTCTTGCTTGTACATAAAAAACCTCTTAACGCATTAAACGTTAAGAGGTTTCATTATTAATAAGTTTGTAAATACTGTTCTCTTTCCCATGGGTGTACTTGCGTACGGAACATGTCCCATTCAATTTCTTTCGCTTCAATAAAGTGCTCAAATAAGTGCTCACCTAGAGCTTTCATCATGATTTCATCTTTTTGAAGCTCTTCTAATGCATCATACAATGTAGCAGGAAGATCCTGTACACCATGTGCTTCGCGTTCTTTTTTGTTCATAACATAGATGTTACGATCGACAGGAGATGGAGCTTCCAGTTTGTTTTCTACACCATCAAGACCTGCAGCAAGCAATACAGACATTGCCATATACGGGTTTGCTGCCGGATCCACGCTACGTACTTCTATACGTGTACTTAACCCACGTGAAGTAGGTACTCGTACCAATGGACTGCGGTTTTGTCCAGACCAAGCTACGTAACAAGGAGCTTCGTAACCAGGCACAAGACGCTTATAAGAGTTAACTGTTGGATTCGTAACAGCTGTAAAGTTCGTTGCGTGCTTAATAATACCCGCTGTAAACTGGTAAGCCACTTCGGAAAGCTGCTCTTTTCCACCTTCATCAAAGAAAGCATTGCCGTCCTCGTTAAATAGAGACATGTTAGCGTGCATTCCTGAACCGTTTACACCAAACAACGGCTTCGGCATGAAAGTAGCATGAAGACCGTGCTGGCGGGCGATTGTTTTAACAGCAAGTTTAAACGTCTGAATGTCATCACAGTGTTTAACTGCATCAGAATATTTAAAGTCAATCTCATGTTGACCCGGGGCTACTTCGTGGTGAGAAGCTTCAATTTCAAAGCCCATTTCTTCTAATTCTAAGACGATGTCACGACGGCAGTTCTCACCTAAATCTGTTGGTGCTAAATCAAAATATCCGCCTTTATCGTTCAATTCTAACGTCGGCTCATTGTTTTCATCTAGTTTAAATAAGAAGAATTCTGGTTCTGTTCCAATATTAAACGCAGAGAAACCTAACTCTTCCATTTTCTTAAGGTTACGCTTTAAGTTATAACGAGGGCAGCCTTCAAAAGGAGTTTTATCTGGATTATAAATATCACAAATAAAACGTGCTACCTTCCCTTTTTCAGATGACCATGGGAATACAACGAACGTATCAAGGTCAGGTACTAAGTACATATCAGATTCTTCAATACGAACAAATCCTTCGATGGAAGAACCATCAAACATCATCATGCCGTCTAAAGCCTTATCTAATTGGCTGAAAGGGATTTCAACATTTTTTATTGTCCCTAACATATCCGTAAATTGAAGGCGGATAAATTTTACATTTTCTTCATCAATCTTTTTGTAAATTTCTTCTCTAGTTAAACCCATCTTACTCCTCCTAGTACGACAATTAGTGGAAGAATCTTGACATTTCTCCCTGTCTTAAACTCATTTTTCCCTGTCTCCCTGCGGTGAAAAGTTCCTGTTGCAGCATACGACGAAGCTCTTTGTCGGTAAGTTCATTGTGAACCTCTTCGACTTCTTTTTCATCATACGGTTCATTCTCCGGCTGATGAGTAATTGACAACACTTGTTTTATTCCAGCCATATTTACGCCTTTTTCAATTAAGGATTTGATCTCAAGTAAACGATCAACATCATTAAACGAGAAAAGCCGGCGGTTGCCGTCAGATCTAGCTGGATTTACAAGCTGATGTTGTTCATAATACCTGATTTGCCGGGCTGAAAGATCAGTTAGTGATTGTACAATCCCCATCGGGAACAACGGCATAGAACGACGAATTTCGTCACTCATCGATGTGCCACCCCCCAAATAGAAATTCTACCTTCATTATACGTTAAGGTCATAATATGTCAACATATGTGACGAAAGTTCACATCGAAATTTTCGAAAAATTATGGCAGGGTTCTTAAGCTTATCTGTTCTTTTTTCTAGCTTCCGCATTTTTCAAAGCTTTTACAACAGCAATTTTTACATGTGAATAGGTTAAGCCTCCTTGTACAAATGCCATATAAGGAGGTCGAATAGGACCATCAGCGGTGAGTTCTAAACTTGCCCCTTGAATGAATGTGCCAGCCGCCATAATAACATCACTCTCATAACCAGGCATAGCACTGGGATGAGGCGTCACGTGAGAATTTATAGGAGAGGCAGATTGAATCGATTGGCAAAAAGCGATCATCTGGTCAGCTGTCTCAAAGTTCACAGACTGGATTAAATCTGTTCGGTATTCATCATAGGCAGGAGAAGTTTGGAAACCTTTTGTTTCTAGCAGCTTTGAAGTAAATATTGCTCCTTTTAACGCTTCTCCGACTACGTGCGGGGCTAAAAAGATTCCTTGATACATTTCTTGAAGAGTATTTAAACTGGGACCTGTTTCTTTACCTAAGCCAGGAGCTGTCAATCGATAGCTGCATTGTTCAATTAAGTCAGACCTCCCGGCGATGTAGCCTCCAATCCTTGCTATTCCTCCACCGGGGTTCTTAATTAAAGAACCGGCCATTAAGTCTGCACCAACCTCAACAGGTTCTCTCGTTTCAACAAACTCGCCATAGCAGTTGTCCACAAATACTATAAGTTCACGATTCATCGAACGAACGACCTCAATCATACGCTCTATCTCAGAGATAGGAAATGAAGGTCGATCAGCATAGCCTTTAGACCGTTGAATCGCAACAACTTTTGTCTTATTATTAATTGCCTTGCGAACCTCATGTTCATCCACTTCCCCATTTTCTTTTAGAGGCAATGAGTTATATGTAATCCCAAAATCACGAAGAGAGCCACTATCCTTTTGGTTTGGTTTGCCGATTACTTCCTCTAATGTATCGTAAGGAGCACCTGTGATATATAACAGCTCGTCTCCAGGACGTAATACTCCAAAGAGGGCCGTTGTAATCGCGTGAGTACCTGAAATTAATTGAGGGCGAACAATTGCGTCTTCCGCTTTAAAAATTTCAGCATAGAGCGCTTCAAGTGTGTCTCGCCCAAAGTCGTCATAACCATACCCTGTAGTCGGACTAAAGTGCGAATCGGATACTCTTAAATTTTGAAATGCCTGCAAAACCTTTTCCTGATTATTATCTACGATAGTTTGTACATGTTTGTGCTGTGGTTGAATGGTTTCTTCAACTTTTTGAACGAGTTCCTCCATTATTCCATCTTCCTATCTTAATAAACTTGACTTTAAAGGGTGCTCTGGATGAATATATCCTTCAACTGCGTACCCTTCCTGGTCTTCCATAAATCGAATCCGGGTCACTATACTGTGGTTTTTAAGCTGCTGTAATTGTTTACCTGAAGAAGCTTCGATAAAAGCGTGATAATGCTCCCATTCCTCTGTTAGTACGGATTCAATTTTATTCGTAATCCGCTTGATGTCAATGGGATCTTTTACACTTGCTTTGATCGAAGGGTGCACAGACGGGATAAACACGTCCGAGATAAGGTCCATCTTATTATAAACCGTAAGCTTAGGTAAATGAGAGGCTTCTAAATCGTCAAGCAGACGATTTACCGTTTTTTCCTGCTCCACATGGTCTGGGTGTGAAGCATCAACAAGATGCAAGATAAAATCCGCTTCCGTGACTTCCTCTAGTGTGGACCGAAACGCAGCAATCAATGTGGTAGGAAGATCTTGAATAAAACCTACAGTGTCAGAGAGCAATGCTTGAAAACCTGACGGAAGACTAATCTGTCTTGTGAGCGGATCCAAGGTGGCAAATAACAAGTTTTCCTCAAAAGAATCACTAGACGTGAGCCGGTTAAAGAAGGTGGACTTGCCGGCGTTTGTATACCCGACGATGGCAATTTGAAATGCATAATTCTCATCCCGGCGTTTACGATACTGCTCTCGTTGTTTTACAACCGTTTTTAGTCTTCTTTTTATATCATCAATTCTACGCTGGATGTGGCGTCGATCAGTTTCCAGTTTTGTTTCCCCTGGTCCTCTTGTTCCGATTCCACCACCAAGGCGAGAAAGTTCCGTTCCCTGCCCGGAAAGGCGTGGCAGTAAATACTGCAGCTGAGCGAGTTCCACTTGCAGCTTCCCTTCTTTCGTTCGGGCACGACTTGCAAAAATATCTAAAATGAGCTGACTTCGATCAATTACCCTGCGCTCTACTCGATCACTTATGTTCCGCAGCTGACCAGGCGAAAGTTCATCATTAAATATAACAATCTCGGCTTCTGTTTCATCCGCCGAGAATTTTATTTCTTCCAGCTTACCCTCCCCTAAATAAGTAGCGGGGTGGATGTGCTCACGGTTTTGAACTATGACTTCACATACCTCCCCGCCAGCTGTTTCTGTTAAGGATTGTAATTCTTCTAACGAAGAATGAAACCGTTCTTCATCTTGTCGTGGGGCTTTTCTTGCAACTAATACTACTTTTTCTTTTTCCAAGTTTTCTACCACCTTTTTTAGCAGATTGGATGCTCTATCTAATACAACTAATCGAAATGGAAGTCAGATGGCTCTAACATCATTAAATCTTTTTTATTCCAGTCTACCCGATTTGCCAATCGATAAGCATGTTTTCGAATCGCATCCTCAATAAGATTTCTCACATACCTTGCATTGGCAAAGTTTCGAGGAGGATAATAGCTCACTTCTGCTAAATGATCATATAACTTTCTTTCAGCTTGATGGGTTAGTGCGTAGTCTTTCTCTTTTAGCATAACTTTAGCAATGGCAGACAATTCATTAGCGGAATAATCATGAAAATTCAGCTGGAGTGGAAATCGCGAAGCTAATCCAGGATTCATATTTAGAAAGTCTTCCATTTCAATAGGATAGCCAGCCAATATTATAATAAGCTGGTCATGGTAATCTTCCATACATTTAACAAGCGTATCAATTGCTTCTTTACCAAAATCCTTCTCTCCGCCTCGAGCTAACGAATAAGCTTCATCTATAAATAAGATGCCTCCGAGAGATTTTGTTATTAAATCTTTTGTTTTTTGAGCCGTATGACCAATATACTCACCGACTAATTCACCCCTGTCAGCTTCTATTAGATGACCACTTTCTAATACGTTCATTTCTTGAAATAACTGGGCTACTTTTCTTGCCACTGTTGTTTTTCCTGTGCCGGGATTCCCTTTAAAGATCATATGCCATACTTGATGATTGGTTTTAAGTCCGCTTTCCTTACGTTTCTGTTCGATTAATACTTGAGCATAGATTTCCTTAATTTGATGCTTAAGATCATGTAACCCAACGATTGATGAAAAGTAGTTCTCGATAAAACGAAAATAAGGGGGATTAACCTTTTGTATCGAAGGCTGCCCGGCAGCTTCATTTGTTCTATAATCTTGCTTAAGTACAATATTAATTTTATTTTGACTCCCTAATTTCGCTTGTTGACTCATGCAGATCCCTCCTAGCTTCCATGTATCATACGCTAGAAAAGAAAATTCGTGACAAATGCCCATTCACCCATAGAAAAACGAGCGCTGGACAAGCGCTCGTTTTTTAGTATATACGATAAACCGATGGTCGTAGCAGCGGTTTGTATTTATTGCTCTTTATCGAGGGCAATATTTTTCGCAGGGGCAAACGTGGAAATCGCATGCTTGAAGATAAGCTGCTGTTTACCGTCTGTTTCGAGCATCACGGTGAAATTATCAAAAGCTTTAATAACACCCCTTAGTTGAAAGCCATTAAGTAGAAAAACGGTAACTTGAACCCGCTCTTTTCTTAATTGATTTAAGTAATTGTCTTGAATATTTACTGACTGTGCCATACATCTTCCTCCTCTTTTCTATCTATATTATTACCATTCTAGGTTTCTTCGAGCATTCCTGCTAAATCCATCAAAATTTTTTCATTTTTATCATTTTTTTTCAGTGGATTTACACTATACCATTGGACGTTGAGCTTATTTTTAAAGTAGGTAAACTGCCTTTTTGCATACCGCCTGGAATTTCGCTTTAAGAGCTCTACAGCACGCTCGTAACTATATTCACCTTTAAAGTATGGAATAAATTCCTTATAACCAATTGCTTTCATTGATTGACAGTTCTCAAACCCTTGGTCATAAAGGGAGCGGACCTCTTCCTCCAATCCTTGGTCAAGCATTTCATCTACCCTGGTATTTATGCGGTCATATAAAGCGGTTCTTTCCATTTCAAGACCTATTATATGAGGGATGTAGGGTGAGTTTTGACTCTGGTCGTCGTGATTATGACTCAAAGTTTGTCCAGTGGTTTCATAGACCTCAAGAGCTCTTATCACTCTTCTTTCGTTATTCGGGTGCACTTTCGCTGCCTGGGCTGGATCAATGGTTTTGAGCCTATTATATAAACTTTCAATCCCTTGCTCAGCAGCTTCTTGTTCTAATTTTTCTACGATGTCAGGATTTCTTTTTTCACTTGAAAAATTAAAGTCATACAATACAGCCTGTATGTATAATCCTGTTCCACCAACAATTACAGGAAGACGCTGCCGTGAAGTAATTTCACTAATTAACAAGCTGACTCTTTCTTGAAATTCTGCTACGGAAAAAGATTCATTCGGTTCTTTAATATTAATCATGTGGTGAGGAATACCTTCTGTCTCTTCTTCCGTAACTTTAGCCGTTCCTATATCCATCGATTTATAGATTTGCATAGAATCCCCACTTATCACTTCACCATTAAATTGATGGGCAATCTGTACAGCTAACTCTGATTTTCCAACCGCTGTTGGACCTACAATACTAATCACTTGCGGCTTCAAATTATTCACTCCTTTTTCATTCCAACTCCATTATACATGAATCGCTCTACAATGCTACCTCACGGCTAATACTAACGAATTTCGTTACTACTACTAACGAAATTCGTTAGTGTAACTAAAAGAATTCGTTAGTTTATGTATCGACATTCGTTAGTTTTGTGATAATATATAGAAAAGGAGGAGTATGAAGTGGTTAATCAGCGAATTCGTTCCTTACGTAAGAAACGCCGTCTAACGCAAACGATGTTGGCCGATAAAGTTGGTGTCTCCGCGCAAGTTGTTTCGAATTGGGAGCGTCAGTATACCTCCCCTGACTTAGAGGATTTATCCAAAATTGCCCACGCCCTTCATACGACAGCAGACTACTTACTTGGATTAAGTGATGAAATGGAAGATGAGATGAGGGAAATCAAACAATTTCTTGAAGATAAAGGGTTTGATCGTTCGGTGATTTTCGATAAACAATCTTGGCTAAAGGTTCAACCGGAAGAGATTAACCAGATTGAAAATTATTTTAAATTTCTTTTGCAGCAGAATCATCCATCATAATATTATTATGTAAACAAAAAAAGCGCGGCTCATTTTAGAGCCGCGCTTTTTCGTTATTTACCTTACATCACACGTTTAAACATTTTTTCCATTTCATATTCTGAGAAGAAAACAATAATTGGTCTCCCGTGAGGACACGTAAATGGATCAGTTGAATTTCGGAGCTCTTCCAGGAGCCGGAACATGTCATTATGATTTAAATAATGGTTTGCTTTGATGGATCGCTTACACGACATGAGTATCGCTGCTTCTTCTCTTAACTTGGCTATATCAATTTTGTTTTCTCTCATTAATTGATCAACTATATCTTGAATAACTTCTTCCTCAAATCCCTTCGGAAACCATTGCGGGTGGGATCGGACAATATAACTATTGCCGCCAAATGTTTCAAAGAACAGCCCCACTTTTTCAAACTCACTTTGATATTCTTCAATTTTCAATGCTTCATGTCTTTGAAAATTGAATGTCATAGGCACCAAGAGTTCTTGTACTTCGTGATCAACTTCCGCAATTTTTTCTTTAAAAAATTCATATTTAATGCGTTCTTGCGCTGCGTGCTGGTCAACGATGTACATTCCTTCTTCGTTTTGCGCGAGGATGTAAGTGCCGTGCAATTGCCCAATTGGATGCATAACAGGTACACGCTTGTCCGAAGGTGCTTCGCGTTTTTGATCCTCCGGCTTACATGGTGGTGATTCTTCTTCCTGATTTAAGATAAAATCATTATTCTTCTTATTTTCAACAGAGACAGTTGATGTCGATGCATTAGCTTTTTTCTCTTTTTCATTGAGTAAGGGTGAAGCGGAAAAAAAAGTATTTGCCGCATTTTCTTTAATACGCTCTGGAGCAGGTTCATAAAGTGGAAAACTCTCTTGCTTTTGATAAGACTTTTCTTTCTTCACCGGTTTATTTTCAACTTCAGGGATAAGCGTCTGCCGGCGAAAAGCTTCCCGAATGGTTTGCTCCAGTAAATCATAAATTTCTTTTTCTTTACTAAATCTTACTTCGAGTTTTGCCGGGTGGACGTTTACATCAACCAGAATAGGATCCATTTCTATATTCAATACAACAATCGGGCTTTTACCGGTGGGTAATAATGTATGATAACCTTCTAAAATGGCTTTATTTAGAACAATATTACGAATGTAACGACCATTAATTATGGTTGAAATATAACTTCTAGAAGCACGGTACACTTCAGGTTTGGCAATATAACCATTGATACGAAAGTCTTTCGTTTCGGCCTGGATCGGAATCATTTTTCGCGCTACATTCATACCATAAATTTGAGCCGCAACTTGTAAAACATCTCCTCGTCCATTTGTACGAAATAATTCCTTGTCATTATGCTTACATGTGAATTTAATTTCCGGGTGAGCTAAAGCCATCCGATTTAAAACATCAGTGATATGACCAAGTTCAGTATGAATCGTCTTCATATATTTTAATCTCGCAGGTGTATTATAGAACAGTTCATCTACTGTAATGTCTGTGCCTTTACGTGCATCGCACTTGCCTTCTGTTCGCACCTCTCCACCTGCTATTTCTAATTTTGTTCCCGCTTCATGACCTTGAGAGGTTTGAATAGTTAGCCGGCTGACTGCTGCAATACTTGCTAAAGCTTCCCCCCTAAAACCAAGAGTCCGCACGTGAAACAGGTCGTGTTCACTTTGGATTTTACTCGTAGCGTGCCTATAGAAAGCTCGCTTCGTATTTTCCTCATCCATGCCGTCGCCGTTATCCGTGACTCGAATTCGCTGTAAGCCCGCTTCGACAAGTTCAATCTCAATCCACGTGCTATTAGCATCAATGCAATTTTCCACTAACTCTTTAACTACAGAGGAAGGTCGTTCCACGACTTCCCCTGCAGCAATTTTGTTCGCTAAGTGATCTGGCATTAATTGAATAGCCGTCAATATGTGATCCTCCCTTCTTCCCTGCTCAAAGAATTATTTCTTTTTTAAATGTTTTTGCATTTGATAAAGCTCATTCATCGCATCCATCGGAGTGAGTTCCATTAGGTTTAAATTTTGCAATCGAGACTCTATTTTTGAAGGCTGCGGTTTTGATGTTATTTTTTCTTCTTCTACAAATAAGCTGAGCTGTTCTTCACCAGATTCTTCACGACGAGTGCTTTCTAATTCATGAAGCAGCGTAGTTGCTCGATTAATCAGTGTATCAGGCAATTCAGCTAGCTTGGCTACATGAATACCGTAACTTTCATCGGCTGCTCCTTCTTGAATTTGATGGAGGAATATAACGCTGCCTTCATACTCTTCAGCTTTCACGTGAATATTCTTTAACCGGTCTAACTCTTCTTCTAAACTCGTCAGCTCATGATAATGGGTAGAAAATAGGGTCTTAGCACGAATACTTTCATGAATGTGTTCAACAATGGCTTGCGCTAAAGCCATTCCATCATAAGTACTTGTCCCTCTCCCGATTTCATCAAGTAGAATTAAGCTGTTTTCAGTGGCATGAGTAAGCGCGTGGTTTGCTTCAAGCATTTCTACCATAAATGTACTCTGTCCTGAAACTAAATCATCAGCGGCTCCTATTCTCGTGAAAATTTGGTCGAATACAGGAAGATTAGCTTGTTCACACGGTACAAAGCTTCCCATCTGAGCCATTATCGAAGTTAAAGCCAGCTGACGCATATACGTACTTTTACCTGACATATTAGGCCCTGTAATCAACAATACATCTTTAGATTCATCCATAAAAATGTCGTTAGGAACAAATGATTCCCCTTCCATCACTTGTTCAACGACAGGGTGCCTTCCTTGTTTTACGTCGACTACTCGATGATTATTAAACGCTGGACGATGGTAGCCGTATTGATCAGCAAGCTGAGCGAATCCTTGGAGCACGTCGATTCGACTAATTTTCTCAGCTAAAATTTGCAGCTTCCCTACATATTGTTTTACCTTCTCTCTAAGTTCGGTAAATAAATGATATTCTAACTCCACACTTTTCTCTTGGGCTTCAAGTATTAACGTTTCTTTTTCTTTAAGCTCCGGGGTAATATAACGTTCTGCATTGGTCAAGGTTTGTTTTCTTTCATATCTACCTTCAGGTAAGTGTTGAATGTTTGCCTTTGTGACCTCAATATAATAACCAAACACACGATTATAGCCAATCTTCAGCGATTTAATCCCCGTTTCTTGCCGTTCCTTTGCCTCTAATTCTGCTATCCACTGTTTCCCATTCTTAGAAGCGTCCCGATATTCATCAAGCCGGGGGTGATAGCCGTCCTGAATCATACCGCCTTCACTAATATGGATAGGTGGGTCATCCAATAAACTATCTTCCAACAAATTCTTTAAATCAGTTAATGGATCAATGGCCTCATAGAGATGCTTCACGGCTTTATGATTAAATTGGTGCAGCGTGTCTAACAATTGGGGCACAGCCATCAGCGATTGCTTTAATTGGATTAAGTCCCGGGCGTTTACATTTCCATAGGCTACCCGGCCCGCTAGCCGTTCTAGATCGTACACTGATTTCAATTGGTCACGTAATGTTTCTCTTTCAAAGAATTGATCCAGCAGTCCTTCCACTTGTTCGTGTCTAAGTGTTATTTCATCGATTGAAAGCAAAGGCCTTTCCAGCCATTTCTTTAATGTCCGAGACCCCATAGCTGTCATAGACTGGTCCAAAACGGCTAATAAGCTCCCTTTCTTTCCTTGTTTCCTCATCGTTTCCAGCAGCTCTAAATTGCGTTTGGAATACATATCTAAGGACATGTATTTTTTCAATTCGATCATTTTAACAGGACGCAGATGATCGAGTGAACGCTTTTGAGTATGCACAATATAATTGAGTAAGCGACCGAATCCTTCCCTGCATTTATCATCTTGAATATCATCAACTAAACTTTGAAAAGATTCTTGAATGGTTGTTTCATTACTAAAAGATATAGTGAGCCCAAGGCGATCGATAAACATTTGCTGCCTCGCTTCATCCAACGTTTCGTCTACGACTACTTCCTTTACAGGTCGATTAAATAATTCACTTAAAACAGCATCGAAACCTTCTGACAAAACAGCCACACTATTTTCTCCAGTAGTTAAATCATTGTAACTCACTGTGTACGTTCCATCTTCGAATTCACTAACTGAAGCTAAATAATTATTTTCTTTTTCATCCAGCATACTTCCTTCCATTACAGTGCCAGGGGTAATAAGCTGGACGACTTCACGTTTCACGACGCCTTTTGCAGTCTTAGGATCTTCGACTTGTTCACAAATCGCAACTTTGAAACCTTTTTCAATTAACTGCTTTATGTAATTTTCAGCGGAATGATAAGGAACACCGCACATCGGAATACGGTCTTCTCCCCCTCCATCTCTACTCGTTAATGTTATTTCCAGTTCTTGTGATGCTTTAAGGGCATCATCAAAGAACATTTCATAAAAATCTCCCAATCTAAAAAATAAAAAAGCATCTTTTTGTTGTGACTTTATCTTTAAATATTGCTGCATCATTGGTGTGTATTGAACCATATTAAATCCTCCAAAACCGAACGTAAATTGATGCCCCCTCCATGAGTTCTGACATCAGATAGAAACATTATATCACACTGGTTCAACCTCTATGAATCAAGTCACTTAAGAACTTAACGTTTAAAAATTCAAAAAAAAATGCCCCGCTGAATCAGCAAGGACATGAATATTAATCTTTATGATGGCTGCTACTACTGCTGCTGCTCGGCAAGAAATCAGTTTCTATTCCTGAAAAATCATCAGATGATAGCTCAAGGTCAAAATCACAATCATCATCGCAGCCGTCCGGATCTACACGAACACATAGTTTCGTTTCCCCGATAACGTCCACTAAAAACTCTCTTTCTACTTCCACTACAATTTTTTGACCTTGAGCTGCAATTTTACACTCCAGGCAGTTGGGCTGCTGAACGGCTTTTGCGATAACTTCTACGTGGTCATTAATACAATTTTCATCTTTGACAACGAGGGGAACACTATCGCAGTAGTTTACACGTTCTGTGACAACTTCTGTTTTCGTATTATCATTATACGAATACCAGACGTTAATGTCATAACTTCCAGAAACTTCTACATGCTCCCCCTTTTTCTTGGCATTGTAAATATGATTAATTACCCAACAACCAAGTATGCTGGTCGGCCGATGCGAAGGACTGATAGTGTGGGTAGCTTCAACGAATTTTTTTCCTTTTCCACAAACCGCCTTCGTAATAATTTCTCTGTATTCGCGTTCGAAAAATGACATAGGAAACACTCCTCCTTATTCTACCACTCATCCTATGCGGAATTGGGCAAATGGTGAACAAAATTCTCGATGACTTAAGGACGTTTGTATTTCATTCTATGCACTAGCCTATAAAATTGTACAAAAAAATCCGTTAGATAAAAGTTTATCTAACGGATCCGTGTATTTAATGGCTGCAAGAGCTGTTTTCTTTTTTTGTTCCTGTCTCTCCGCTGAGCACATCTCCACCAGTAGAGCGGATAACTTCGTTAGTCACTTCACGAGAGATGGTACTCGAAATCATTTGTAAAATATCGTTAATAACCATCTGTGTTTCTTTAAATTCCGCAACGACCGGAATCGCATCCAGCTCATCTTGAAGACGATCAATTTCTTTTTCAATTCGTTCCAAGGCTTCCGACTTTCCATACGCTTGAAAGTTTACAGCTTGCTTTTGCAATGCTTTAATTTTTTTAATATGGGATTGAACTTTTTGATTTTCGTTCAGTTTCGCTTCAATTTGCTTAAACCGGTCAATCTCTTCGATGTCTGCGATCATTTTAGCTAGTCTATGGGCTTCATCAACCACTTGTTTTCTTGTATATTGAGCCATTTATTTCACCTCTGCCGTTTCTTCAACCATTTCTCCGTTAAGAGACCATGTTTTAGTTTCTGTAATTCGTACCTTAACAAGATGGCCGATGGAAGAACGCGGCCCTCTAAAGTTCACCATTTTATTTCGTTTCGTGTATCCAGCAAGAACATCTTTGTTTTTCTTACTCTCCCCTTCAACAAGAACCTCAACGATTTCGCCTTCATATTTTTTCATTGATTCAGCCGCCTGTCGGTTAACAATTTCATTTAAACGGTGCAGGCGGTTTTTCTTCACGTCCATTGAAACGTTGTCCTGCATTCGAGCAGCAGGTGTGCCGTCCCTTGGAGAGTATATAAACGTATAGGCTGCTTCAAAACCTACCTCTTCAACTAATGATAACGTATCTTCGAACTGTTCTTCAGTTTCATTAGGGAAGCCTACGATAATATCTGTTGTTAAAGTCGCGCCTGGCATCGCTGTGCGAATCTTTCTTACAAGCTCTAAATATTCCTCACGCGAATATTTACGCCCCATAATTTTTAAAATATCTGAGTTACCGGATTGTACAGGCAAGTGAATATGATCAAGCATATTCCCGCCTTTAGCTAGTACTTCTATTAAGCGCTCATCAAAATCTCTTGGGTGGGAAGTAGTAAAACGCACCCTCGGAATATCAATCGATCGAAGTTCATCCATAAGATCGCCTAAACCATAATTTATTTCGAGATCTTTTCCATAGGCATTGACGTTCTGACCGAGCAATGTTACTTCTTTATAGCCTTGAGCTGCCAGATGACGGACTTCTTGAATAATGTCTTCAGGTAATCGACTGCGTTCTTTTCCTCGAGTGTATGGAACGATACAGTAAGTACAGAATTTATCACATCCGTACATAATGTTGACCCAGCCTTTTATTTTTCCTTTGCGTGATCTCGGAAGGTTCTCAATAATATCCCCTTCTTTAGACCATACGTCAATCACCATTTCTTTACCAAACATCGCTTCTTTCACGAGTTGTGGTAAACGGTGGATGTTATGAGTTCCAAAAATTAAATCGATGAAAGGATGTTTTTTTAGAATACGGTTTACGACCGATTCTTCCTGAGACATACAGCCGCAGATCCCGATAATTAAATCCGGATTTTCCAGCTTTAATGGTTTTAAGTGACCAATTTCTCCAAACACTTTGTTTTCAGCATTTTCCCTGATCGCACAAGTGTTTAATAATATGATATCGGCTTCTTTCGTATCGGTAGTAGACTCATAACCCATCTCTTCAAATATACCGGCCATGACCTCTGTGTCATGCTCGTTCATCTGACAGCCGTACGTACGGATCATGTATTTGCGGCCATTTCCTGCATCTTCCATATCTTCAGGAATTTTGAAGTCGTAATGAATTTGGACATCCTCTTTACGCCGCCTCTGTGCCTTTCTTAAAGAAGGAGGCTGATATGTTGTTTCAAAATATTTCATGAAATCTTCGCTGCTTTTATCTTTTAGCCGCTCCAGGTTGTCCTGATCGGATTTTACGTCCGCTGGCTCCCCCTGGTGAATAAGCGACATTTCTTTTCGCTGCTGTTCGTTCATAGCGATCTCCTTTCAATGAGAGCATTGTAACTGTATTATTATATCAACTTTCGCCTTATTTTTTAAGAGCAATGCAAAAATTGTCTCAAAAAAAGCCACAATGTACTTTATCATCATTGTGGCTCTACTTATCAATTATAAAACATTTAATTTTTTCGCGACCTTTTCAAAAGCATGGAGGGCTGCCTGTAATTCTTCTTTTGAATGCTCCGCAGTTACAATCGTGCGAATCCTGCCCTTCCCGCGTTGTACGGTCGGGAATACAATTCCTTGGGCAAATACCCCTTCTTCAAATAATTCATCTGAGAACTTATGTGTGAGCGCATCATCACCGATCATTACAGGAGTAATTGGTGTTTCGCTGATTCCCGTATCAAATCCTAGATCTTTCAATCCTTTTTTAAAGAATTTAGTGTTATCCCATAACTTATCAATCAATTCAGGTTCATCAAGCAGTACATCGATCGCAGCGTCATTTGCTGCCGTTACTGCAGGTGGGTGAGATGTACTAAATAAGAAGGGGCGTCCTTTATGAATTAAATATTCTCTAAGGATCTTTGTACTCGCCGCATATCCACCTAATACGCCGATAGCTTTACTTAATGTTCCTACTTGAATATGAACACGGCCGTCTAAGTTAAAATGATTTACCGTGCCGCGTCCGTTATCTCCAAGAACCCCGCTAGCATGCGCATCGTCTACCATAATAAGTGCATCATATTTCTCTGCAAGGTCCACAATTTCGGGTAATGGAGCTATATTTCCATCCATAGAGAAAACTCCATCCGTTACGACTAGACGTGTGCGGTACTCTGAACTTTCTTTTAAAGCTTGCTCTAGCGATTCCATATCCACATGCTTATAGATTTTACGTCCTGCTTTGGTTAAACGAATACCATCGATAATAGAAGCATGGTTTAATTCATCAGATATAACCACATCATTTTCAGTTAAAATGGATGATAAAATGCCCTGATTCGTTGTAAACCCGGATTGAAATACGAGAGAAGCTTCTGTATGTTTAAATTTTGCAAGTTTTTCTTCAAAGTTTTCATGCATTTTTAAGGTTCCTGCAATCGTACGGACCGATCCGGTTCCAACACCAAATTCTTTATTCGCTTGATCTGCGGCTTCTTTCATTTTAGGATGAGAAGTTAACCCTAAATAGTTATTAGAGGAAAGCTGAATGACTTCTTTTCCTTTAATTTGAACTTTCGAACCTTGCGCGGATTCTAACGGAACTAATTCTCGATACGTCCCTTCTTGTTTCATTTCTTCTAATTGTTCTTGTAAATACTCAAAGCCTTTCATAAAAATCCTCCTTTATTATGGGTGTAATACAACTTTCCCGCATGTACCTTTATTCATTAATTGAAATCCCTTTTCAAAGTCTTCAAGTGGGAAATGGTGAGTAATTAAAGGTGATACGTCCACTTGACCTGAGTTTAACAGACGCGATACTTGCTGCCACGTTTCATACATTTTTCTTCCCGTAATGCCTTGTACTTGAAGCCCCTTAAATACAATGTCGTTAGTAATGTCAATGGATACCGGGCTTGTCGGCAGACTTAATATCGAAACACGCCCTCCATTAGTGATCATTTTAAATCCTTGATCCATTGCTACGGGGTGACCGCTCATTTCACATACGACATCGACTCCATGGTCGTTTGTAAGTTGTTTAGCTACCTCTACTGGATTTTCTGTACCAGAATTTACAACAGTTGTTGCTCCCATTTGTTTAGCTAAATTCAAGCGATACTCGTTTAAATCAAAGGCAAAAACGTGAGAAGCTCCTGCCGCCTTCGCTACACCAACCGCCATTAAGCCAATAGGTCCACACCCTATAACAGCTACACTTTTACCAGCTACGTCCCCGTTTAATACGGTGTGTACAGCATTTCCCATAGGTTCTTGAATCGAAGCAATATCTGCCGGCATTCGGTCTGGATTTCTCCAAAGATTGGTGGCTGGGATGGCTACATACTCAGCAAAACAGCCTTGAGTATCTACACCTATGATTTTAGTATGTTCACAAATATGATACTGTCCTGTTAAACATTGAGGGCAGTGACCACAGACAAGGTGGGTTTCTGCACTGACGTAGTCACCCATTTTGAAATTAAGTACTTTTTCTCCTACTTCTACAATTTCACCAGAGAATTCATGACCAAAGACGTAAGGAGGATGTACCCTGCTGGCGGACCAATCGTCCCAATTGTATATATGTACATCTGTACCACAAATAGAGGTAGCTTTAACTTTAATCAGCACCTCATCGTTTTGAATAGTTGGTATGTCTACTTTTTGAATTTCAGCACCCGGTCCTCGCTGATGTTTAATTATAGCTTTCATTTTTCCGTTCACAGTGAACACCTCTTTATTTAAAAAACATGATTATAACCGCATTCATTTTACATATTATCACGTTTAATAAAATACGCAACCATGTTTGTCCACTCCAAAAATACATTTGAACATAAATAAAGCCGTATCCTTGTAGGGAAAAGAATACGGCGGCTTTTTTAAAATTTTAAAATTATTATTAACGAGGCTCGATAATCAGCTTGATGGCTGTACGTTCCTCCTCATCAATCATAATATCGGTAAAAGCTGGAATACATATTAGGTCTATTCCACTAGGTGCTACAAATCCTCTGGCAATGGCTACAGCTTTTACTGCCTGATTTAAAGCACCGGCTCCAATGGCTTGAATTTCTGCTGTCCCCCGTTCTCTTACTACGTTTGCCAAGGCTCCTGCTACTGAATTAGGTACGGATTTAGCTGATACTTTTAATACTTCCATTACTAGCTCCTCCTTCATTCACTATAGTTGTTCCATAACCACTATATTCTTGGAGTTGTAGAATATTCCCTTTTCATTATGCAGGAACTTTTCGCAAAATTCAAATAATCAGCTGAAGAACGGGTGATCGTCGTTAATTTGAATCCGCTTTACACTTTTTGCTTTGCCCGTTTGCTCATCTACATCTACAAGAACACCACTTAATTGTGTTCTTCCCGATTTTGGTACTTCAAAACGTACGGGTAAATTTGTTAGAAATCGTTTCATTACGGCTTCTCGTTCCATCCCGAGAATTCCATCGTAAGGGCCTGTCATCCCAACATCAGTAATATAAGCGGTGCCTCCAGGCAGAATTCGTTCGTCTGATGTTTGTACGTGGGTATGGGTGCCCACATTCACACTAAGGCGTCCGTCCACGTACCAGCCCATTGCTTGCTTTTCGCTGGTCGCTTCTGCATGAAAATCTAAAAATATGATCGACGTTCTCTTTTTAGCTGATTGTATAAGTTCATCAACTTTACGAAAAGGATCATCGTTTGGCGTTAAAAAAGTACGCCCCTGTAAATTTATGACGGCTACTTCAGTTTTTGGTGTTTTAATAAACGTTAATCCCTTCCCAGGAGTTCCTTCAGGAAAGTTAGCAGGACGTACCATATACTCTGCATCATCAATAAAATCAAAGATTTCTTTTTTATCCCATGCATGGTTTCCTAATGTTACAGCTTGAGCGCCGCATTCTAAGAACCTGCGGTAAATTTTTTCAGTAATTCCTTTACCGGATGCTGCATTTTCTCCATTAATAATGGTTACCGTTGGCTGGTATTTTTGTTTAAGCTTTGGTAAATATTCTTCAACCATGTCACGGCCCGGGGAGCCTACCACATCTCCTATAAACATTATCTTCATAGTATGATCTCCTTTATTAGTAGCGTTTAAAATGAAAATGAAGCGGCCAATTTAATTTGACCGCTCCATTTCTTATTTCGCATATTCCACTGAACGTGTTTCACGAATAACCGTAACTTTAATGTGACCTGGATAATCAAGTTCATCTTCGATTCGATTTCGAATATCTCGCGCTAGACTCGTAGCGGTAAGGTCATCAATTTCATCAGGGCGAACCATAATTCGAACTTCACGTCCTGCTTGGATCGCAAAGGACTTTTCAACTCCATCATAGGATTCAGAAATTTCTTCAAGTTTTTCAAGACGTTTAATGTAATTTTCTAACGTCTCGCTTCGCGCTCCTGGACGAGCAGCAGATAACGCATCAGCAGCTGCTACAAGTACAGCAATTATGGAGGTAGGTTCTTCGTCTCCGTGGTGAGAAGCGATAGCGTTTATCACAACTTCGTTCTCTTTGTACTTCGTAGCCAGTTCTTTCCCAATTTCTACGTGACTGCCTTCCACTTCGTGGTCAATCGCTTTTCCAATGTCGTGAAGAAGTCCAGCTCTGCGAGCGAGCGTTTCATCTTCTCCTAACTCGGCAGCTAATAACCCGGATAAATAGGCAACTTCTGTCGAATGCTTTAAGACGTTTTGACCGTAGCTTGTACGATATTTTAATCGTCCTAGAATCTTCACAAGGTCTGGATGCAGGTTGTGGACACCAATTTCAAAAGTGGTTTCCTCCCCAACTTCCCGAATGTAATCATCGACTTCTCGTCTTGATTTATCAACCATTTCCTCAATTCTAGCAGGGTGAATACGGCCGTCCTGAACTAGTTTCTCTAAAGCCATTCGAGCTGTCTCTCGTCGAATTGGGTCAAAGCCAGATAAAATAACTGCTTCAGGGGTATCATCAATTATTAGATCAATACCGGTTAACGTTTCTAACGTACGGATATTACGTCCTTCACGTCCGATGATACGACCTTTCATTTCATCGTTAGGCAAGTTCACAACAGAAACAGTAGTCTCTGCGACGTGATCAGCTGCACAACGTTGAAGGGCAAGTGAAAGAATGTTCTTGGCTTTCTTATCCGCTTCCTCTTTGGCACGATTTTCAGCTTCTTTGATCATTAGAGCTGATTCATGAGATACTTCTTGTTCGACTCGTTCAAGAATTACTTGTTTAGCCTGGTCAGCAGTTAAGCCGGAAATGCGTTCAAGTTCAGTTTGCTGCTCTTGAAGCATAGCTTCCACTTTGCTTTCCATTTCTTCAATTTGTTGTTGTCTTTCGGCAAGAGTCCCCTCTTTCTTTTCGAGTGATAAATCACGTTGATCAAGTGTTCCACTCTTACGATCAAGATTCTCTTCTTTCTGTGTTAGACGGTTTTCGGTTTTCTGCAGTTCCATGCGGCGTTCGCGAATATCGCTTTCAGCTTCTTGACGGAATTTCTGATTTTCTTCCTTCGCTTCCAATAGCGCTTCTTTTTTTGCAGATTCGGCATTACGACGGCCTTCTTCTACAATTTGTTTTGCAAGTTCTTCAGCGCTAGATATTTTCGCTTCCGCAATAGATTTCCGAATGAGATAACCAACAACAGAACCGACGATAAGGGCAAGCAAAATGAAGATGATGGATAACATATCCATAGTTTCACCTCCTCTTGCTATAAACTTGGTCCGTTTGTCGGCGTGTACAAACGATTCATTTTCAGTTACATTTCATTTAGGTAAAAAGGTATAAATATGAAAATGATACACATTCATTTTATGCTTGCAGAATGGTAATGTCAAGGAAACCTCCCAACCTAAAAGCTGTTTCGTTTCAAAATTTCAAAAAAGTTGCTCAATTCCAACAAAAAACAGCGACATCTAATAGACATCGCTGCATTAATCATTTTAATTATACGTCTAATGATTCCTGGCTCTCTGCTTTACCTTCGTTGTGTAAAGGAACATCATCCATACCATAATGCTCACGAACAGTGGCCTTAATCTCTTGGTAAACTTCCTCATTTTCTTTTAAGAACTGCTTGGCATTTTCACGGCCTTGTCCCATCCGATCGTTATTATAAGAGTACCATGAACCGCTCTTTTGCACTAAATCCAGATCAGAAGCAATATCAAGAAGTTCACCTTCACGGGAAATTCCTTCACCGTACATAATATCCACTTCTGCCTGCTTAAATGGGGGAGCAACCTTGTTTTTAACAACTTTTAATCTCGTTTTATTACCAACCATTTCATTTCCTTGTTTAAGAGTTTCCGCACGACGAACTTCTAGTCTAACAGAAGAATAGAATTTTAATGCGCGTCCACCAGGGGTAGTTTCAGGATTACCGAACATGACGCCGACTTTTTCACGAATTTGGTTAATAAAGATCGCTGTTGTCTTCGACTTATTAATAGCACCTGATAACTTTCTTAACGCCTGAGACATTAAACGAGCCTGCAAGCCTACGTGGGAGTCACCCATTTCACCTTCGATTTCAGCCTTTGGTACTAGAGCTGCTACAGAGTCAATTACTACCATGTCTACAGCACCGCTTCGTACTAATGCTTCGGCTATTTCTAATGCCTGTTCACCGGTGTCAGGCTGGGATAGTAAAAGCTCTTCAATGTTGACTCCTAAAGCACGAGCGTACACTGGATCCAGAGCATGTTCGGCATCAATAAATGCTGCTTGTCCACCCTGTCTTTGAGCTTCTGCAATAGCATGCAGTGCTACAGTTGTTTTACCAGAAGATTCCGGTCCATATATTTCTACAATTCTTCCACGAGGATATCCACCCACCCCTAAAGCTACATCAAGAGCGAGAGACCCACTTGAAACAGTGTTTATCTTCTGTTCCGCCTGCTCTCCAAGTTTCATAATGGATCCTTTTCCGAACTGTTTTTCAATTTGTCTTAAAGCCATATCTAACGCTTGCTTACGATCACTCATAATATTCCCCTTTCAAAATTACTATCCCTATCATAACTCCTTTTTAATGTTTTGCCAACTAAAAAGCGAATAAATGTTCCCTTTTTTTCTGCTGATCATGTGTTGACAAAATTTAAGTTTACATAGATGAAAAATTGAATTTATTAAGCGGATATAATTGATGAATTATCATTTTAATTTATGAAATAATAATTCAAAACCTTTGTTAACTGTTCGCTGGCGAATTTTATCCCGGCTTCCATCAAAGTAATAATGAAAAACTTCAGCAGGAGCATCTTTGACCTTTATTCCAATGTACACAAGTCCCGGTTCATGACCTTCACTTGAAGAAGGTCCTGCTACACCCGTAAAGCTAATGGCAATATCGACATGTAGCAGTTTTTGAGCTTGAACCGCCATTTCTTCTGCACACTTAGAGCTTATGGTTCCATGCCTTGTAATAATCTCTTTAGGAACTCGGATCACACGCTGTTTGGCTTCAGGGGTATAGGCGACTAAACCGCCTTGACATATAGAGGAAGCACCGGTTAATTGAATAATCCGTTCAATAAACTTCCCGCCCGTTAAGCTTTCTGCGGAACCGACGGTTAGTGATTTTTGTACTAATAAGTCTTGAACCGCTTCTTCAATAGTGATGCTGTCACTGCCAAAGTAATAATGACCCACCCGTTCCAAAATAGAAGTTTTCATATCTGCAATTTCACGTTCTGGGTTCTTACCTGAAGCTGTTAATCTAATGGCGACATCTCCTTCTCCTGCTAAAGGAGCAATGGTAGGATTCGTTTGCTTAGAAATTAAATCTTTAAGTTTTTCCTCTAAAGTAGATTCTCCTATTCCGATAAAGCGAAGCATTTCTGACTTAATCTTTGTTTCTAACTGATATTTCTCAGTTAAATATTTAAAAACGAAGTCATTCATTAAACTTTTCATTTCTGCTGGCACTCCAGGCAGAAAAATAAACGTAGAATCATCCGCTTCAACAATTTGGCCAGGCGCCATACCTTCACTATTTTCCAGCACCATCGCCGTCTTTAACACATGAGATTGTTTACGGTTATTCATCGTCATCTGCCGATTATTTTTCTTGAAGAAATCTATAATCTTGTTCATGGTTGGGGAGTGCTCTAGTAATTCATCTTCAAATACCTCACAAGCAGCTTCTCTTGTTAAATCATCTTCAGTAGGACCCAGCCCTCCTGAAACGATGACCACGTCTGAGCGCTTTCTACTTTGTTCAAATGCCTCAACTACTCTCGGGAGATTGTCACCTACAACACTGTGGTGGTAAATATTGGCTCCGTAGTGAGCTAATTCTTTAGAAATCCATTGAGCATTTGTATTTGCGATCTGACCTAATAATAGTTCTGTTCCGACAGCAATTATTTCTATTCTCATTTTGAATCTCTCATCACATGCCAGTTTTTAGCGAAATAATCATAGCCAGAATACACCGTAATGATTAAGGCGGCATATAAACTAATAAGTCCTAATGGAAAGCCGACAAACGCAAAGGGCCAGTTATGCAAAAGAAGAAGGGAAATGGAAATGATTTGAATCCAAGTCTTGAGTTTCCCCATTTGACTGGCAGCAAGAACAGTGCCATCACCTGCTGCCACTAACCGAAGTCCAGTAACGGCAAACTCTCTGCTTATAATTAAGATGACAATCCAGGCTGGAGCCAAACCAATTTCCACGAGTAAAATCAGCGCAGCACTTACAAGTAATTTGTCAGCTAAAGGATCAAGGAACTTTCCTAAGTTTGTCACAAGGTTATATTTTCTAGCAATATACCCATCAATCCAGTCTGTCGTGGAAGCTATAATAAATAAGAGCGCTCCTGCTAAATGAGCCACAGGAAGTTCTCGTTCGCCCATTTGGATTTCTCCCCAATTAAAGGGAACACTCATTAAAATAATAAAAACTGGGATTAAAAATATTCTTGATAACGTAATTTTGTTAGGTAAATTCATTCTAATACACCCTCCTTAAAATAAAACATAAAGCTGTCCCTCATAAAAGAAGTGGTTGTTCTTCTTTCACTTCAAGGACAGCTTCGCTTTTAACTCAGATTATTCAAACCTTATTAATAACTTTTGTGTTAGGTTGTCAGCTGGAAATTCGATTTCTTCATCATTTACTTTTACAGTAATTCCAGGGGCTGATCCTGTTTTTATGTAGACTTCATCAAATTCATTAAGGTCCACATTAAGGTCTTCATCATCTTCGCTATAATTTCTTGCGTCCGCCAGACTTTCTCCATCTTTAGGTGCACTTACTTCCAAATACGTTTCCCCATCGAATTCTATTGTTAATTCTCTTTCGCCGGCGTTAGAAATTTCATAAATATGTTCCGGAAATCCTCCTGAACCTGTTTCCTCAAGAGAAACGTCCATCTCTTCTTCCTCTTCAGCATCGTCTTGTGAATTAGAACCATCGTCAGACTCTGATTCACCGCTTCCTTCTTCGTTCCCTTCTCCTTCATCGGAATCTGAGTCGTTACCAGTTGAATCCTGGTTATCGCTTTCGTCCTCATCCTCTGTTGGATTAGAAACGTTTACTTGATCTTCACTGCTGTTCTCATCACTTGCACTATCATTAGGATTTGATACTTGCAAAATAAAGTACCAGGCGACAAAGAGTAAACCTACGATTAAGACTACAGTTAAAATCGTTGGGAATGCTTTCGACATTCCGCCTCCCATAATTGGACGATTCTCGCTTTTTGATTTTTGAACACGACTATAAGTGATCTCCTGTTCTTCTTCATTTGATGGAAGTTCGCTTTTATGCTCCTCCATTACTTGTTCAGGATCTAACCCAACAGCGGAAGCATACTCCCTGATAAAGGCTCTCGTATAAAACTTGCCTGGAAGCACATCAAACTCATTTTTTTCTATGGCTTGAAGATATCTTTTTTGAATCTTTGTCGTACGCTGCACTTCTTCAAGCGTTAAACCTTTTTCCTCTCTTGCTTCTTTTAGGCGTGAGCCTATTTCCATAACTAACACCTTCCATTATTTAAAAATCAAACATTGAGAATCCATCATTAGTTTTTGCCTCTTTTTCTACAGTTTCGTAAGTGATCTCTTCGTCCTCATTATTACGAAGTTCAATGATGTAATCAAAATCACTCATTTTATATTCCGTCTCTTGTACAAAAATATCAGGATGCTCAATTACTTTCGTAGCCGGAAGACGCATAACTTCCCTTACTAATTGCCAGTGCCTCTCACTAGCTCTTCTGGCAGAAACAATTCCGTCTATAATGTATAAATAGTCTTCATTGTATTCTTCATCAATTAATTGATTACGAACCGTTTGCTTTAATAACGTACTTGATACGAACAACCAGCGCTTATTAGCACATACGCTTGCTGCTACAATCGATTCTGTTTTACCAACACGCGGCATTCCACGAATACCAATGAGCTTGTGTCCCTCTTTCATAAATAACTCAGCCATAAAATCAACGAGCACGCCAAGGTCTTCACGGTTAAAACGAAACGTTTTTTTATCGTCAATATCACTATGTATGTAACGTCCATGCCTAACAGCTAATCGGTCCCTTAACTTGGGTCTCCGTAATTTAGTAATTTTAATTGTATCCATTGTATTTAAAATTGAGCGCAATCGCATGATTTGTTCTTCGCTTTTACAAAGCAGGAGCATTCCTCTATGGGAGTTCTCCACCCCATTTATCGTTACGATATTAATGGACATCATCCCTAACAAAGATGATATATCCCCAAGGAGGCCCGGCCGATTGTACTGGATCTCATATTCTAAATACCATTCTTTTTTTTCCATGATCCATCTCCTCTGGAAAATGTCGAAGTTTGTATAAAAAATAGATTGAAATGTTCCTTTATATATCATAAATGATTTTACCCTAATAAGAAAGACTACAAACAGATTTAGTAAAAAAACCGCACAGGAAAACCCCGCACGGTTTTAAGTACTTTTTATGATTGTGTCCCTTCGCTTTGTACAAGTTTCACCATCATGTTAGCTATTGCATGTTGTTCTTTTTCATCTGCCACATTCCACAGTTCGCGTAGAACAGCCTCTTGGTCATTCTTAGCTTCCACTTCAGTAGCTAAATAGCCGCCGATTTCGTAAGCTAATTCTGAAACAGATCGATCGTTCATTCCTTGTCCTTCCGCTTGATGCAAACGGTCACCCAAGAAATCTTTCCATGACTCAAAATTGTCAAGTACAGACATTTCGTGTACCTCCTCAAGATGATTTTTTCATCATTAGTATGAGGCAGGAGAATTGATATTATGCATGAATTCTTTTTAAAACCATCCCCCATTTATACGTAACGTGTGCCCTGTAATGTAACTCGATTGCTGCTTCAGTAAAAATACAACGCCTTCAGCTACCTCCCTGCTGGTGCCGGGACGTCCTAACGGAATTTCGTTGTAAATATTAAGATGTTCTTCTTCGGAAAGCTGTGCGTTCATTTTGGTTGAAATAAATCCAGGTGTAACAGTGTTTACTCGAATTTTACTAGGGGCAAGCTCTTTAGCTAAGGCTTTAACATAGCTGATTTGGGCTCCTTTTACAGAACTGTAAATAGCCTCAGTACTAGCCCCTTCCTCTCCCCACACAGAAGAGATAACCACAATACTGCCTTGCTGTTCTCTAACCATAGAAGGAATTAATGCTTGAGAAATCATCCATAGAGCTTTGACGTGAATGTGATAATAATGATCCATTTCTTCAAAACTAACATCCTGTATAAGCTTCGCTGAATGATTTCCAGGTGCAAATACGAGCATCTCCCACTCTTTAGAAATAGATGCTAAAAAACGTTCAATCCCTTCCTGTGTAGATAAGTCACCGAAGAAAGACCCCGCCCATTGACCTTCAGGGACGTCTGCTTTCAGTTCTTGCACTACATCTGCATTCTTGTGATATTGAACGCCGACGTTTATCCCCGCATCTGCCATTGACTTAGCAATCTGGGAACCGATTTCACCGCTTCCTCCAATAATTAAGCCCTTTTTCATTATTCTTGAGGGAGTACTTTGAACACTGAGATACGGTCTTCTTTTATCCAGTGTTCAACATATTGATCAGCATCTTTAGTCGTTAACGACTCAATGACCGGCAGTACATTAAACAAGTCGACTCCTAACGTGTGATAATGAGTAAACTGATTAGCTATGAACTCCAGTGAATTTAGGGCCCGCATAAACTGCCCGATTTTTTTACGCTTCATCCGGGTGAAATCTTCATCAGAAATTCTCTTTTCACGTAAGCGATGCAGCATTTTTTTAACTCGTTCAGCTAATTCATCAGGTTTTCTTGTGTCCCCTCCTAAGATGGTGAATCCAAATTGACGATCAAGTTCGGTCTCAAATTGGAAGCTGTCATCAATTAAATCGTCTTTATACAGCTCTTCATAAAATTCACCACTTCTTGAGAAATAAAAGTCTAAAATCATTCCTGACAATAATTCTGCGCGCAGTAAATCTTTCCCGTTTAAAGAACTGACGTCTTCTTTTACTCCTACCATCGTTTTAGCCGTAGTGACTGGCATTTTAATAGAGTCTTCTGATTTCGCAACAGATGGAGATTCTTCAGGATAAAAGCGTTCTATTTCCGGCATTTCTTTAAAATCTTTTTTAGTTTGATTCGAACGGATTTGCTCCATCATTTCTTCAGGCTTAATATTACCGGCAATAAACAATACCATATTGGACGGATGGTAAAAGGTTTCATAACAAGTGTATAGGTCATCCTTTGTTATTTCCTGGATGGAATCAACCGTCCCTGCAATGTCCACTTTCACTGGGTGCTTTTCATACATACTTTGAATCGTCCCAAAGAATGATCTCCAGTCTGGCTGATCATCATACATTCGAATTTCTTGGGCGATAATTCCTTTTTCTTTATCTACTGATTCTTTAGAGAAATATGGATCTTGTACAAAGTCTAATAAGGTCTCGACATTTTTCTCAATTTGACTCGTAGCAGAAAATAAATAAGCTGTTTTTGTAAAAGAAGTAAAAGCATTTGCTGAAGCCCCTAATTTCGTGAAGTCTTGAAAAACATCACGATCTTCTTTTTCAAACAATTTATGCTCTAGAAAATGGGCAATCCCCTCAGGCACCGTTACTTTTTCATTTTTACCAATGGGGGTAAACGTTTGATCAATAGACCCATAATTCGTAGTAAATATTCCGTACGTTTTAGCCATTTCAGGTTTAGAAAGTAAAAATACTTTTAATCCATTATCCATTGTTTCCTGGTAAACTGACTCATTTAGCTGTTTATATACGAGTTCTTCCATTATTCTTCCCCTCCCTCTTGACTGGTTAAGAAATAGATGGTGTCAAGTTCAATTTTATTAGCCACTTTAACTACATCTTCTTTCTCCACTTTACGAACATGTTCGATGATTTCCTTTGCGGGAATGGAAACCCCGGACAGCGTTTGATGATACAGCACTTCAATTAATCCATTTGCATGATCCATCGTTTCCTGCAGTTGATTTATCACTTGCTCTGATGCTTCACTAACTTGATCTGTTGTAAAATCCCCTGACTTCATGGCTTCCATTTGTTCATTAATTATATTTTTCGCTTGGTCATAATCTTTTGGATCAACTCCGCTAAATACGAGCAATAATCCTTTATGGCTTTCAAACCTTGAGGCTGCGTAATAAGCTAAACTGTGTTTTTCCCGTACATTCATAAATAATTTAGAACTAGGAAAACCTCCAAAAATCCCATTAAATACCTGCAGGGCAAAGTAATCATCATCACCGAATTTAATGTTTGTACGATAACCAATATGAAGCTTTCCTTGGTTTACATCTTCTCTTTCGATAACTTCATTAATCTCACGTTTTTCACTAGCCAGCGATTCCTGGTGAGCATCATTATTTGCACTGGCTGAGCGTGAAAAGTATTTATCAGCTAATGTTTCAATTTCAGCTTTATCTACATCACCAATAATGTATAGATCCAGTAAATCACGATTAATCATTGTTTGGTAATACTCATATAATGATTTCGCATTTATTTTTTCAAAATCTTCTAAGTAACCATGCACGTGAAGAGCGTATGGTTCATTATCACACATGTGATCAATCAACCTCATGTTGGCATAGCTCATTCGATCATCTTTAATGGATTTGATCTTTTGTTCCAGTGTTTGCTTCTCTCGCTTCACAATTGTATCATCAAATCCTCCTTGCTCGACCTTCGGATCAAATAATACCTCGCTGAAGATTTGCATTGCTTTTTCTAATATAGGTTCGTGATCGTTTAAGTAAGCTTCATTCACAACTTCCATTCTGAAAGATAGAATGTGGTTTTCTCCTTTTTTTGTTCCGTCGCTGGAAAAGCCGGTACCATATAAGTTTTCTAGAGCTGATTGTAATGCTCTGACATTAGGGTGGCTGCTCGTCGCTTTTTGCAGCACATGGGGCAGCAGGGCTCTCTCCGTTATCCCTTCTCTTTGTAAGGGAGCTTTTAACTTAGCCACAATAGAAACTGTTTTGTATTTTTTGCTAGGCAGTATATGTAATCTGTACCCTTGTTTATCGTGAACCGATTCTTTTGATATTTTCATTAGAATCCTCCTCCATTTTTGTCTATTATTATAAGCAGTTATTCGCTTATTCATCCCTGTTAAACTAATTATTATGCTACGGTAAATAAATAAAAAAGTAAAAAAATAAAGCCCGGTACTTTTACACCGGACTAAATTTTATTATCGATTACCTTTAATATACGCTTCACCTAAAGATTTAGGGGCTTCCGCTCTCCCTATAAATCCTGCTAATGCAAGGATAGTTAATACATATGGTGCAATTAAAAGGAATACTTGCGGAACGTCTGCTAAAAGCGGAATGCCGGAACTTACTACGCTTAAGCTTTGAGCAAACCCAAAGAAAATGGCTGCGCCCATTGCTCCCAGGGGATGCCATTTACCGAAAATCACAGCCGCCAGCGCCATAAAGCCTTGTCCTACAATTGTTGACTGAGAGAAATTCATTGCAATAGTTAAGGCAAATACGGCACCTCCCAGACCTCCAAAAGCACCTGAAAGCATAACGGCAACGTACCTCATCCCATACACGTTGATACCGTTTGTATCTGCAGCCATTGGATGTTCACCGACGGAACGTAAGCGTAAACCAAAAGGCGTCTTAAATAATACAAACCAAACGACAAACGCTAGTATAATGGCCACGTACGAAGTGATGTACATATTAGAGAAGAATAGACCGCCTAAGATTGGTATATCACTTAATATCCAAACATCTTTCGTATAAAAAGGACGAGATACCATATCTGTCTGCCCTTTATCGTACCATTGCTTCGTTAAAAATACTCCAATGCCTAAAGCTAAGAAGTTAATTGCAACACCGCTGACTACTTGATCCGCTCGAAAGGTTATCGAAGCGACAGCATGAGTTAAAGCAAAAATAGCAGAAACCACCATAGCAGCTAAGATAGATAACCACGGTGTTGCGGAACCAAAAGTATCCGCGAACGTGAGGTTGAACACAATGCCGACAAATGCCCCCATGACCATAAGCCCTTCTAAACCAATATTGATGATACCTGAACGTTCACTCATTACCCCGCCGAGTGCAGTAAAAATAAGAGGGGCCGCAAAGAATAATGCCTGCGGAATGATTGATTGTAAAACATCAATGAAATTCATTTATTTCCCCTCCTTCTTAAAACGAAGAATAATCCATCGAATCATATAACTTGAAGCAACGAAGAAAATAATAAGTGCGATAACAATTTCGACTAATTCAGTTGGAACTCCAGCTACGGTCGGCATATTCAGTGCTCCAATTTTTAACGTACCAAATAGGAAAGCAGCTAGTACTACGCCTAATGCTGTGTTGGCTCCTAACAGAGCGACGGCAATTCCTTCAAAGCCTATATTGGTAAATCCTGATTTTGTTGCCAAATACCCATATGTGCCAAGCCCCTCCATCGCTCCAGCTAACCCTGCAAAAGCGCCGGAAATCATCATGGCGAGAACAATGTTTTTCCCTACACTCATTCCAGCATAATTTGAAGCGTGAGGGTTATAGCCCACAGAGCGCAACTCAAAACCTCTCGTTGTTTTATTAAGAATAAACCACATAATTAATGCCATTAAAAAAGCAATTAAAATACCGTAATGCATTCTTGAATAAAACGTCATTTCTGCAATCCACTCTGAAGCGAGTGAAGCAGATCCGGCAATTCTTTCTGTTTGATCTTCACCATCTGTAATCACATGACGCACAATAGCATTTGTAGAATAGAGAGCTATGTAGTTCATCATAATTGTAACGATAACTTCATGAACCCCCAGCTTTGCTTTTAAAATTCCAGGGATGAACCCCCAGAAAGCGCCGGCAGCAGCGGCCGCTAAAATAGCAAGGGGCAAGTGAATAAACATAGGTAATTCAAAAGCTACTCCAATCCAGACAGAAGCTAACCAGCCTACAAATACTTGGCCTTCGACACCGATGTTAAGTAAACCAGTACGCAGAGCAAATGCTACAGCCAACCCAGATAATATATAAGGCGTAACCATACGTACGGTTTCACCAAAGAAGTAACTATCCCCAAACGCACCTTCCCATAAAGCTCCATAGCCTAGAACTGGATTGTATCCAAATACAACCATAATGATGGCGCCGACTAACAGGCCGAGAAAAACAGAAATGACAGGTATTAATATATTGATCATACGATTAGTAAACATTACTCAGCACCCGCTTTCTCGGTCGTGTTCCCAGCCATTAATAATCCAAGCTCTTGTTCATTAGTTTCTTCCGGCTTCACCTCAGCGATTACCTGCCCGTCAAAAATAACCGCAATACGATCACTCAAGTTTAAGATTTCGTCGAGTTCGAATGATAAAAGAAGAACAGCTCTTCCTTTATCTCTTTCTTCAATTAATTTTTTATGAATAAATTCGATAGCGCCTACATCTAATCCACGAGTAGGCTGAGCCGCAATGATTAAATCAGGAGACCGGTCTATCTCTCGTCCTATAATCGCTTTTTGCTGGTTTCCACCTGAAAGAGCTCGAGCCTTTGTCATTTCATTCGGTGTACGCACATCATATTCTTTGATAAGAGATTTTGCTTTTTCATAGATTTTTTTAAAATTCATAACCCCTGTTTTCGAAAAGGGTTTTTGATAGTACGTCTGAAGAACCATATTATCTCCAATCGGAAAATCAAGTACCAAACCGTACTTGTGCCGGTCTTGAGGAATATGAGAGATACCAGCTTGTGTAACTTTACGCGTCGATAAATTACTAATAACTTTATCATGCAAAGAGATTTTCCCTGATTCTGACTTTCTCAGCCCAGTTATGGCTTCTATTAATTCAGTCTGACCATTTCCGTCAATGCCGGCTATACCTACGATTTCACCGGCTCTAACTTCAAGGTTTAACCCTTTTACCATATGGACATTCCTAAAATCTTTAACATAAAGGTCCTTTATCGATAAGTAAGTGTCTTTGGGTTCAGCTGGTATTTTTTCCGTTTTAAAACTGACTTCTCTCCCTACCATTAAGGAAGCAAGTTCATTAGGGTTGGTTTGACTGACATTTACAGTACCAATCCCTTCGCCTTTACGAATAACAGTACAACGATCACAAACTTCTATAATTTCTTTAAGTTTGTGAGTGATAAGTATGATCGATTTCCCTTCTTTAACAAGACTCTGCATAATGACGATAAGCTCTTTTATTTCTTGAGGGGTCAGTACAGCTGTAGGTTCATCAAATATTAATATATCAGCACCTCTATATAAGGTTTTTAAAATCTCTACACGCTGCTGCATTCCCACAGAAATATCACGAACCTTTGCTTTTGGATCAACATTTAAACCATATCTTTGTGATAGCTCCAACACTTCTTTTTCTGCTTTCTTTATATCAACGGTGACGCCTTTCTTAGGTTCGCTGCCGAGAACGATATTCTCAGTTACAGAAAATGTATCAACAAGCATAAAGTGTTGGTGCACCATTCCAATTCCTAATCGATTGGCAACGTTAGGATCGGAGATATTGACTTTCTCGCCTCGAACTTTAATTTCACCTTTTTCCGGCTGATAAAGTCCGAATAACACGTTCATTAAGGTTGATTTACCTGCTCCATTTTCACCGAGTAAAGCGTGAATTTCACCTTGCTCTACTTGTAAATTAATATTGTTATTAGCAACGATTCCGGGGAACTCTTTTCGGATATTCAACATCTCGATTACGTAATCCATTTCTCCCATACACCCCTTTATATGCGACCTTCGTCTCCTCGTATTGCCCTAAAAAATCACCAAATGAAGAGCTCCGGAAAAGTTCTCTTCATTTGATGATTTTCATAGATACATAGGACTACTACGTCCTATGTATCCTAGTTTAATTAAAGTGAGCTTTCAAATTCTTCTAGTTCTTCATCTGTACTAGGAACTTCTACCTCACCATTAGCAATTTTTTCTTTCCAGTCTTCAACTTCTGATACAATATCTTCAGTCATAGCATCTTCGTTCGTCGTCGCAATACTAATTGCATCATCTTCAAGACCATATTCCATCACTTCTCCACCAGGGAAGTCACCGTCCATAGTTAGAGTGGCCACTTCATTAACGGCGATGTCTACACGTTTTACCATTGAAGTTAATGTTACATTTTGGCCTTCAATTTCACCCTCTTCATGCTGATCACGGTCAACTCCGATTACCCAGACGTTTTCATCTGGATTGTTTTGCTTAATGTCTTTTGCCTGAGCAAATACACCGTTACCAGTTGCTCCCGAAGCATGGTAAATTACATCTATGTCATTGTTGTACATGTTTGATGCAATCAGCTTACCTTTATCAGCGGCAGCAAAGCTTTCTGCGTACTGAATATCAATTTCGATATCAGGATTAATAGATTTTGCTCCTGCTACATATCCTGATTCAAATTTTCTAATTAAGTCTCCATCTTCTCCACCAACAAATCCAATCTTATCTGTTTCTGTTTTTAGAGCCGCAGCTACACCTGCCAGGAAAGAACCTTCGTGTTCTTTAAATGTAATGCTGACTATGTTATCACCTTCAGCAACGGAATCTACTAGACCAAAGTTAGTGTCCGGGTTTTGCTCAGCTACTTCTTCAAGAGCTGGCTGCAGTAAGTATCCAATTCCATAAATTAAGTTAAAATCTTGACGGACCAGGCGGCTTAAGTTCGTGGTATAGTCACCCTCACTATCAGACTGAGCGTAATCATAACCTTCCCCTTCTTCTAAGCCATTTTCATCGCCAAAAGCTTGAAGACCTTCCCAAGATGATTGGTTAAATGATTTATCATCCACTCCACCTACATCCGTAACCATAGCTACTGAGAAATCATCGCTGGCTTCCCCTTCGCCACCGCTCTCGTTAGAATCTCCACCCTCACCGCCTGCTTCTCCTTCATCAGAAGAACCACAGGCCGCTAATACTAAACCAATAGATAACAGTAAGGCCAAAATCAATAAAAAACGACGGTTTTTCAAAACGATTACCCCCTAAATTTGTTAAGTATTAAAAAAATTCAAACAACTAAAATTTTTTACACGTCTCCCCGGCAAGCCTCACCTCCTCAATTTTTAAGTAAGTCTATTACACCCTTCTTCTTAAAACATGGAAACTAAACTTGTCAGCTCTAAAGTAATTGGAAGATAAGAGAATTGGTTCGTCATCTTTCGTGTAATGCATTTGTTTGAGTAATAATAACGCTTGGTCGGGTTCGCAATTTAAAATGGGGGAAATTCTTTCGTGATAACCTATTGGTTCAATATCTGTAACAGCATAACTGATTGTCTTTCCTGTAAAACGTTCCAGTATTCCAAATAAGGAATCGGCTTCCCGAACTTGGTCAATTGGAATTAGGCCTTCTGGAATCCGGTCTTTACAATAAACAACGGGTTGCTGATCAGCTGTTCTCACACGTTCAACTTTGGCTAAATTATGTATCTCGACGGGGGAAAAACGCTGACGTTCATCTTCGGTGGGTTCGATTAATTCTGCTGATAAATACTGTGATCCGGGCACCATACCTGATTTAGTAATCATTCCTGTTACACTATCTAATTCCTCAATGCCAGAAGTAAATACAGGTTTAGGATTTACAAATGTACCTACTCCATGTCTTCTAGTTACAATACTTTCTTCCTCTAGTATTCTTAGCGCCTCACGTAAAGTTGCTCTTGAAACACCAAGAGATTTAGACAACTGAAACTCTGACGGAAGTTTCTCTTTTTCAAGATAAACGCCGTTCTCAATATCACGCTTAATTTGTTCGATCACTTGTAAATACAAGTGACGAGTATCTTGTCTAATGGACATAACCCTTCACTCCAAATCTATTTGCCTATAGGTAAGAGATCTGACATCTGACGTTCGACACATCATATTCGAAATTAATATAACACTTTTCTACAAATAAATAAATAGAATTAGGACATTTTTATCGATTTAGTACACATGTTTGTTAAATCAGAATATTTAATTATTAATAATTAAATAAAAAACTGACGCTGAAACAGCGTCAGTTCAACTTTCTTCAACCGTATCTGATACGAGAACAGTTCTAGGCTTACTTCCTTCATAAGGCCCAACTATTCCGTTATCTTCCATAGCATCTATTAATCTAGCTGCTCGCGTATAGCCTACCCGAAATCTTCTTTGAATCATAGAAACGCTAGCACTTTGCATTTCAATGACCATTTGCACAGCTTCCGGATATAAATCATCATCTACTTCAGTTGTCGTTTCACTCTCTTCGTCTGGAATCATCTCTTCCTGATATTGAGCTTTTTGCTGTTCGACACAGAAGTTAACGATCCGTTCTACTTCATCATCTGATAAAAAGGCGCCTTGCACTCGCGTTGGTTTGTTCGAACCTACCGGAGTAAATAGCATATCCCCTCGTCCTAAAAGTTTTTCAGCACCGCCTGTATCAAGTATAGTTCTAGAGTCTGTCGAAGAGGAGACACTAAAAGCAATACGAGAAGGAATATTCGCTTTAATGACACCAGTAATGACATCAACAGAAGGTCTTTGAGTAGCAATAATCAAGTGAATACCTGCCGCTCGTGCCATTTGAGCTAAGCGAGTAATCGCATCCTCTACATCGTTTGAGGCTACCATCATTAAATCAGCTAACTCATCGACCAATACAATAATGTATGGCAGGAAGGGCTGATCGTCTTCGTGCTCACGGTTGTGTCTCTTGATATATTCATTATATCCTTCAATATTCCTTGTTCCTGAATCAGAAAATAAGTCGTAACGTCTTTCCATTTCTGAAACTACTTTCATAAGAGCTCGAGAGGCTTTTTTAGGATCTGTGACAACAGGTGCTAACAAATGCGGAATGCCATTATAAACGTTAAGCTCTACTTTTTTTGGATCAATCATCATCATTTTAACTTCGTGTGGTTTTGCCCTCATTAATACGCTTGTAATTATCCCATTGATACATACACTTTTACCGCTTCCTGTAGCACCTGCAACAAGAAGGTGAGGCATTTTATTTAGCTCTGCCATAACGGCTTCGCCAGAAATGTCGCGGCCTAATGCAAAACTTAGCTTGGCATCTGGGTGGGCTTTTCCTTGCTCTAATACTTCTCTTAAAGATACCGTTGCTACTTCTTGATTAGGTACTTCTATTCCTACTGCCGACTTACCAGGGATTGGAGCTTCAATCCGAATATCTTTTGCTGCCAATGCTAAAGCAAGGTCATCATTTAAATTAACAATCTTGCTGACTTTCACTCCTACATCGGGATAAACTTCATATTTTGTTACCGAAGGACCGACATGGACTTTAGTTACTTTTGCTTTTACTCCGAAACTATGAAATGTTTGTTCTAACTTCTTCACCGTCGCTTGAATATGGGAACGGCCCTGACTTTGAGGACTTGAAGTTGGTTCATCCAACAGGTCAAATCCTGGAAGCCTGTAATCTGGATTTTCTACTTCAGCTGTCGTCATTGTTTTATCTAAATCTTCTGTTTCACCTGATTTCTCAGAACTTTCTTCTTTAGCTGGCGGCTTTTGGTAAGCCTGCTCTGTAAAATCCTGAATAATAGGTTCATAGTCTTCATCTGTGTCTGTTGTAGACGCTTGCTCCGGCTCTACAATAGGAACTTCTTCAATCGTTCTATCTTCTTTCTCCTTACTGCGCTTTCGTTTATCTTCTTTCTTCATTTGCTGCTTTTCTTTAGTATTTTCATAAGCGGATTTAAATTTTTCAACGAAGTAGGCTAACACTTCCCCGATCGAACGCTCAGTAATAAACATCGCACCAATTAAAAATAGAAATAACGAAAAAATAATGGAGCCTGTTGCAGAAAATAAATAATACGTGATTAACAATAAAAATGCGCCTGTCATTCCTCCACCAATACTTGTAGTTGGAATGTCCCCTCGCATCATACTTATTAATCGATCCCAAGTCAGACTGAAAACTCCTCCTTGGTTATTGTTTAAATCAGATGCAAGAGTTTGCACGTGAGTAAAAAGCAGTAACGCAGCGAGCATAATGTAAATACCAATTAATCGTTTATGTAAAAAATCAGGCCATTTTCTTTTTATCATCAAATATAACCCTACAATTAAAAAGAAGAGCGAAGCGACAAAGTACCATACTCCAAACATCACTTGCCATATACGTTCTAACCCGCCAGGAATAGCTCCTTCACTTATCATTGAGGCGCCGCTTCCAAAAACAGCTATAAACAGGAAAAGCACACCTGTTAGTTCAAATTTCACATGCTGTTTTAAAGATGATTTTTTCTTCCGTGATTTTGTTTTTTTCTTTCTTGCCATTTGGAGACACCTCCGATCATGATGAAAAGAATAGGATGTCGTCTGCTGAATCTCAGCTACGACATCCCCATTTTCTCTTTTTATTATACCACAGGCCCGGCGCTGTTAGTAGCCCAGCCATTGTCCTGGTTGGAAAGATGGATCCATATAGTCTTGTGGATCCGTAGACATTAGTTGAATAATTTGTTTTTTTCCATTGCCATGGTCATAACATTTCACTTGTTTATTATTCACCGTTTCATAAACAATGGACTGTTCAGCATCACTTTGCGGAAAAACATCGTATTCGCTAAGCGGCGTATAGAGAATCGTCATTGAACCACCTTCTCTTCATTTCCTTTTTGTTGATCAATGAATTCATTCAGCTTACTCATCGCTTCTTTTACTCCACCTACAGCGTCGATTAAACCAACGTCTACTGCTTTTTGCCCTACCACATTAGTTCCTATATCTCGTGATAAATTACCTTTTTCAAACATTAACTCTTTAAATTTTTCCTCCGACACATTTGAATGTCTTGTTACAAAATTAACAACTCGATCTTGCATTTTATCCATATACTCAAAAGTTTGTGGAACACCAATAACTAACCCGTTTAGTCGGATAGGGTGGATGGTCATCGTCGCTGTTTCCGCAATAAATGAATAATCCGCAGCGACAGCAATAGGGACACCTATAGAATGGCCGCCTCCTAGCACAATCGATACAGACGGTTTGGAAATTGAAGCGATCATTTCAGAAATAGCTAACCCCGCTTCAACATCTCCTCCTACGGTATTTAAAAGTACCACTAGCCCTTCTATTTTAGGATTTTGCTCAATGGCTATCAGCTGAGGAATTAAATGCTCATATTTCGTCGTTTTATTTTGAGCAGGCAGCTGGACGTGGCCTTCTACTTGCCCAATAATTGGCAAAACGTGAATATTCGAATCTCCAGCGTTTGGTACATTGGACTGACCAAGCTGCTGAATTTTGTCTACGATAGAGGACTGTTCTTTAGAATCGTCCTTCTTTGGCTCATTTTGATCATTATTTTGATGCTCCTTCATTACTATCGTTCCCCTTTCATACTTTGCTCTTAGTATGAGGAAGAACAATCGATTCATACAAAAAAACAGCAAAGCAAAAGCTTTGCTGTTTACAGTTGGTCAACTAAGTGATGAATATGCGCTCGTTCTTCTGCTGTTAAAGGCACTAAAGGCAACCGAACACCGCCTGTGTCCAGACCTTTAATTTGAAGCGCAGTTTTTACCGGCGTTGGGGAAGGAGCCATGAACATCCCTTTTAAAATCGGAAGTAGTTTACGATGTAAAGCCGCAGCTTCTCTTCCTTTACCTTCATCATATAAACGGAGCATTTCTTGCATTTCATTACCAACAATATGGGAAGATACAGAAATAATACCATCGCCTCCGATAGCATACACCGGCAGTGTTAAGTTATCATCGCCGCTATATAAACTAAAGTCTTCCCCCGTTTCTTCAATAATTCTAGCCATACTGTCTAAATCACCCGTCGCCTCTTTAACCGAAACGATGTTAGACACTTTAGATAATTCCACAATCGTATCAACATCGATCCGAACTGCTGATCGACCAGGGATATTATAAAGCATAACAGGAACCGTAACGGAATCAGCAATGGTCTTAAAGTGTTCATATAGTCCACGTTGGTTTGGTTTATTATAATAAGGGGTAACGAGCATAACAGCGTCTACACCCGTGTCTACTGCTTTTTTGGATAGCGCAATGGAACTTTGTGTATTATTACTTCCTGTTCCGGCAATAACCGGAACACGACCGTTAACAATTTTCACAACATGCTCCCACAGGGCTACTTTTTCTTCTGTAGTTAAAGTCGGTGACTCTCCTGTTGTTCCTGCAATGACTAACCCATCTGTACCATGTTCGAATAAATACTCCACTAACGCGGAGGTTTTATTAAGGTCTAAGTTGCCATGGCTATCAAAAGGGGTAACCATAGCAGTTAACACTTTACCGAAATCCACGCCCTATTTCCCCTTTCATCTTTCTACATTCAGCTCAAATATCTCATGGAGGGCATTGACTGCTTGAATTAAATCTTCGTCTTTCACTAGTATCCAAATCGTCGTATGAGAGTCCGCTGATTGTAAGATTTGCACACCACGTTCTATTAGTGTCTGCACAATTTTAGCTGTTACACCCGGAACTCCAGTAATTCCGGCTCCAACTGTTGATACCTTCGCACAGCCTTCCCTAAGTTCAGGATCATAACCAATATCCTTTAAGATAGAAACGGCTTTATCCGTGTATTTACTGTCGATTGTATAGCTGACACCGCTTGGTGATATATTAATAAAATCAACTGATATATCAGCTTCCGCCATAGATTTGAATACCTCAGACTGAAGCTTAGAAGGATCTTCCTTAGATTGGACCTTTATTTGAGCAATTCCGGCCATATGAGCAATACCCGTTACAAGACGGTCAGGCAGGTCATTGCCTGCTTCTCCTTCTCTTGAGGCAGCAACTAGTGTACCTGGTTGATCTGAATAAGTTGACCTTACACGCATAGGAACTTTTGCATGCATAGCAATTTCAACAGCACGAGGATGAATCACTTTCGCTCCCTGATAAGCCAAGTTACAAATTTCATTGTAAGTGACCGCATGCAACGCTCTAGCTGACTCAACGATACGTGGATCTGCCGTCATAATACCTTCTACATCAGTAAAAATGTCAATATACTCTGCTTTTAATGCAGCTCCTAAAGCAGCAGCACTTGTATCACTGCCTCCCCGTCCGATCGTCGTTGTATCCCCGGATTCCGTCTTCCCCTGGAATCCAGCGACGACGACTACATCATGAGTTTCCAGTTCAGCTAATAAACGACTTGTATCCATTCGAAGAATCTTTGCCTTTGTAAAATCATCATTTGTTAAAAAGCCTGCGGCGGCTCCAGTCATGCCAGTTGCTGAAATGCCCTCAGACAGTAATTCATGAGTAAAAACAATAGAAGATATTGTCTCACCGCATGACATTAACATATCCTGCTCTCGGTTAGATATTTTTGATGCAGGAAGCTCCACAAGACCTAATAATGTATCAGTGGCATAAGGATCGCCTTTACGGCCCATTGCTGAGACCGTAACAACTACCTTATACCCTTCTTCTAATGCATTTTGTATATGGGAAATCGCACGTGATCTACCTTCTTCATCACGAACAGATGTCCCGCCAAATTTTTGAACTAATATTTTCATGTTCACACCTCATATTCTCTTTTACAACCACTGGCGAGCGATGACACGCTCAGCGATTTGCACAGAATTCCAAGCAGCTCCTTTAAGTAAATTATCAGAGACTACCCAAAGGTGGAACCCATTTTTTTGATCAAGATCTTTACGAATACGCCCTACAAAAACATCACGCTTACCTGCAGAACTCAATGGTGTAGGATAAGACTGAGTAGATGGGTCATCTTCTAAGATAATTCCTTCAGCCTCATTCATTAAAGATTTAATCTGCTCAACAGAAACATTCTCTTGATTTACTTCGACATACACACTTTCTGCGTGAGAAGTAAAGAAAGGAAGACGTACACAAGTAGCAGCAACTGGAAGTGCAGGGGCATGCATGATTTTTTTCGTCTCATTAATCATCTTCATTTCTTCAAATGTATATCCGTTTTCTTGGAACATATCGATTTGCGGAAGCGCATTAAATGCGATTGGATAATGTTTCTTATCTCCACCTACTGGTAGAATATTTGCTTCTAATTCTTCACCATTTAGAAAGGCTTGGGATTGTTCTCTTAGCTCATCTGCTGCTTCATTTCCCGCGCCGGAAACGGCTTGATAAGTAGAAACAATAACACGATTAAGCCCTAAATTTTGTTTAATTGGTTCAAGGGCTGCTACCATTTGAATCGTAGAGCAATTCGGGTTTGCAATAATACCTTTATGTTCTTTAATATCTTCCTCGTTCACTTCAGGCACAACGAGTGGAACATTTTCATCCATACGATAAGCACTTGTGTTGTCAATCACTAATGCACCACGTTTTACAGCTTCTGGAGCAAGCTTCTTAGAAACAGATCCACCTGCTGAAAAAAGAGCAATATCAATATTCTCAAAGCTTTCTGGAGTCGCTTCTTCTATTGTGTATTCTTCACCTTTAAAAGTTACATTCTTTCCTGCCGAACGGCTTGAAGATAAAAGCTTAAGCTCTTTAATTGGAAAATTACGATCCTCAAGAGTTTCAAGCATCTTTTGTCCCACCGCTCCTGTAGCACCTACTACGGCTATGTTATATTGGCTAGATTGTGTCATAATGATATCCCCTTTCGTGTAAATAATGTTTCAACTGTCGTTAAGAGTCACTATTTGTTATTCTATCATACTTGCTCAAGAAACTGTTATGAAAAAGTAGATTTACTCTTGATAGCGTTCGATCAAAACGGGTTGTTTCTGTTTTCCGTCTAAAGCAGCTTCTACCGTCTCTGGAATAAGCGTCATATCTGCAACTAACGAATTTGGTTTATTGTAAGGGTGGTCTTGACCAAAGGGCACAAAATAAATATTTTTAGCTGTCATTAATTTCATAACATTTACTCCGTTTAATCCTAACGCATCATTTGTAGAGATCGCAAGTACGACTGGTTTTTCGTTTCTAAGCGTTGCTTTAGCTGCCATAAGGACAGGAGAATCGGTTAGCGCATTCGCAAATTTACTTGTTGAATTACCGGTCATCGGTGCAATGACCATGCAATCTAATGGCCGCTTCGGACCGAGCGGCTCTGCGTCAGGGATAGTCATAATGATGGGTTCACCTGTAATCTTTTCAATCGTTTTAATATGTTCGGCTGCTTCACCGAATCTTGTATCCGTTTTTTGCACAGTATAAGATAAAACAGGTACAATCGTTGCTCCTAATTCTTTTATTTTCTCTAATACAGGAAACACTTCGTGATATGTGCAATGGGATCCTGTCAAACCAAAACCAATCGTTTTTCCTTTTAAACTCGCCATTATTTCTCCACCTTTCGGTCAATTTCCTGTAACTCTTTACAAATCACACTGGCTACAATTCTTCCTGCTGTTTTGGGTGCTACAAGTCCCGGTAAACCCGGTAACAAAATAGCTTTAATTCCTCTTTTTTCTGCATAACGAAAATCCGTTCCTCCAGGTTTTGAAGCAAGATCTAAGATTAAAGCGTGGGAAGGCAGCTTTTTTATAATCGAAGCGTCTACAACAGGAGCAGGTACTGTATTAATGAGATAATCAAAATCCATTTGGTACTTATCAAGGTCTTTCATATCCATATATTCTAAGCCCATTTCATGAACCCGTGCAGCTCCTGCTGTTGAACGTACGCCTACCGTAACCTTAGCGCCTAACTGATCAAATGCTCTGGCCAAACTCATCCCCACTCTCCCTAAACCTAAGATGGAAACATTAGAGCCATGAATGGTGAAATCGGTATGTTGAATGGCCATCATGATTGTTCCTTCTACAGTAGGTATGGAATTATAGATGGCAACATCGTCACGATTCATTAAGGGAATCAGCTTTCTTTTGGCATCCTCTGCAATTTTTTGAAGCGTGTCATTTGCTATGCCAGAGTAAATTTGACAATGGGCTGGTGTTTTATTTAACCAATCAACCTCTAAACATAATGAACGGTTAGTAAAAATACCATCTATACAGCCGTTTTCATCTGTACCTGAGATAGGAAGAATGATAGCATCAAGCATTTCTACATGAGGACCCTCAAAGTCCAGGTCAATGCACTCAGTGAAACTGCCGTTTAATTGATCAAACCCGGCTAAATAAACTTGGGCATCCCACTCATGTAATCTTCGTATAATCTCAATTTGACGGGCATCGCCGCCTATAACGGCAACATGGAATCCTGTTAACATGCCGCAATGTCTCCTTTGTATTAGGTTTCATCTCCTTGTATCGTATGCACATTTACTTTCGTAAGTGTGTTCTAAACTCCTCACTTTAAGCAGTCTATGAAGGCATAAAAAAAGCTGTGACACATCGTCACAGCTCATTGTTTATTAATATGGTATCTTCTCCAATAATCTCTACATGGTTCCAATCAATCACTGTTTCTCCTCTGGAATGAAACAATCCTTTGTTTAAGATTATTAGTGATATAATTTCACCGCTATCTGGATCAATTTTTAAATCTGCTTGGCCTAACACCCCTAGTTTTCGGCCTTCTTTCACATCAATGACTTCCTTTGCAGACAGTTGTTTTAACCTCACCATTTGCCACCCCTTTACCGCTTCTCGCTAATTAATTGAGGGAAATCAACAATCTTATAATCTTCTTTTAATTGTGTAATAAGATCCTCTAAACTTAATAAGGTTACTTCAGTTGGGTGCATTAAGATGGTTGCTCCATTGTGAACTTTTGTCGTTACTCTATGAATTAGAACCTCTTTTGTAGGCTTTCTCCAATCAATTGTATCGACGGACCACAGGATTGTTTCAAGGTTTAATTTATCCGCGGTAGTTACAGTAATGTTAGAGAAACTGCCGGACGGAGGAGCAAACCATTCTATTTCATTATCTGTAAAGGCTTTTAAAATATTATTCGTCCGCTGAAGGTTCTCTTCTGTAGAGGCGGCATCCATTTTAGAAAAATCAGGATGATTATACCCGTGACTTCCTATTATATGGTCGTCCTCCGCTATCATCGTTACAAGCTGTTTATGACGTTGTGCAAATGCTCCATCAATAAAAAAATTGGCTTTAACGTCATGGTCGCTAAGGATTTTAAGTATATCGGGAATATATTCCTCTCCCCATGAAACATTAATAAGAAAACTGACCATATCTTTTTGATCATGTCCGCGGTATATGGGAGAAGGCGGCAAATCATCAATTGAAGTCTTTGGGGATACAGGCTCATATATAAGTTTATTCTCTATAAATTTTCCGTCCTTTTTCATGTTCTGATAGGATTCATCAACGTTTACTTTTTTTCCATTTAATCCGGGTGTTTTTTTCCACACTTTATCGATTCGAGCATCTTCAGGCGGGATGTAATAGTCGTTTTGCTTTTCTTTAATCGTGTTATATAAAGAGGATGTAGTTGAAGTTGGAATTGAGGAATAATTTATAACTGTAAGTATGATCGATAAAAGCAGTACAGCAGACAGTAATTGTATGAATCCACGCATATTGACCCACCCCTTTAGTAAAATGTATGCATAAAAGGACGACCTTATACTAGGGGCGTTAAATCCATTACTATCTAAAAAGCATAAAAAAGAAACTGGCTGCCCAGTCTCTGTTTTTATTACTCACTAGTTTCTTTTGCTTTTTTCTCATCAACGAGTATTGCTTTTCTTGATAAGTTTATTCTTCCTTGCTTATCAATTTCTTTAACTTTAACTTTAATTGAATCGCCAACGGAAACAACATCTTCTACTTTTCCAATACGTTCTTCTGCAAGTTCAGAAATATGGACAAGCCCTTCTTTTCCTTTAAACAGTTCTACAAACGCTCCGAATTTCTCTACGCGTTTAACTGTTCCTTCGTAAACTTCTCCTGCTTCTACCTCACGAACGATATCTTCTATAATCTTCATAGCTACTTTGTTCATCTCAGCATCAGTTGAAGACACGAAAACTGTTCCGTCTTGTTCGATATCAATCTTTACACCCGTATCATCAATGATTTGATTAATCTGTTTTCCGCTAGGTCCGATAACGTCACGAATTTTATCCGGATTAATCTTCATGGTCATGATCTTAGGCGCATATTGAGAAAGTTCGCTTCTGGACTCTGGAAGCGTCGCCATCATGGAATTTAATATCTCCATACGGCCATTCTTCGCTTGTTCAAGCGCTTCTTCTAGAATTTGGCGTGAAAGTCCTTCAATTTTAATATCCATTTGCAGAGCCGTAATCCCTTTTTCAGTTCCGGCTACTTTAAAGTCCATATCACCTAAAAAGTCTTCCATGCCCTGGATATCAGTAAGAATCGTGTAATCGTCTCCAGACTTAACAAGTCCCATGGCAATTCCTGCTACAGGTGCTTTTAAAGGTACGCCAGCATCCATCATAGCTAATGTACTTGCACAAATACTAGCTTGAGAAGTGGAACCATTTGATTCTAACACTTCTGATACAAGTCGAATGGTATATGGAAATTCCTTTTCAGATGGAATAACGACTTCTAGCGCACGTTCCCCTAAAGCACCATGTCCGATCTCGCGACGTCCAGGCCCACGAATAGGTCCAGTTTCACCAACTGAATAATGAGGGAAATTGTAATGGTGCATAAAGCGTTTAGATTCTTCTAAATCTAATCCATCTAAAATTTGAACATCGCCAAGTGCTCCTAATGTACAAATACTAAGCGCTTGAGTTTGTCCACGTGTAAACAAACCAGAGCCGTGAGTTCTTGGTAAAATTCCGACTCTTGAAGATAAGTGACGAATTTCATCTACGCCACGGCCATCTGGACGAATTTTATCTTTCGTAATTAAACGGCGTACTTCTTCTTTTACGATATTATCAAGTATAGATTTTACTTGTTTAATCGTATCTTCATCCGCTTCTAACTCTTCGTAAGACTCAACGATCGCTTTTTTCGCTTCGTCAATAGCTTCTTCACGAGCTTTTTTCTCTTCTGTTTTGATCGCTGCAACTAATGGTTGTCTAGCTTCTCCTTCAACCTTGTCTTTTAATTCTTGATCAAGGTCAAATAGCTGAACATCCATTTTTACTTTTCCAACAGCTTCAATAATTTCTTCTTGGAAAGCGACAAGACGTTTAATTTCTTCGTGTCCTAACATGATTGCTTCAAGCATGTCTTCTTCAGAAACTTCAAGTGCTCCTGCTTCAACCATATTGATGGCATCTTTTGTACCAGCTACAGTTAAATCAATGTCACTCTCTTCTTGCTGTTTCACCGTAGGATTAATAATAAATTCTCCGTTTACTCGCCCCACAACTACACCAGCAATAGGTCCTCCAAATGGTATATCCGAAATCCCTAAAGCAATGGATGAGCCCAGCATAGCGGCCATTTCAGTAGAACAATCTTGATCCACACTCATAACAGTACTAATCACTTGTACATCGTTTCTAAACCCATCTGGGAATAATGGACGAATAGGGCGGTCAATCAAACGTGAAGCCAGTACAGCTTTATCACTTGGGCGTCCCTCTCGCTTAATAAACCCTCCAGGTATCTTCCCTACTGCATATAGTCTTTCTTCATAGTTGACCGTCAACGGGAAGAACGGCAGGTCTTTAGGCTCTCTTGAACCTGTAGCTGCAGAAAGAACGGACGTATCGCCATATTTAATCATGGCTGCGCCGCTGGCTTGTTTAGCCAGCTCACCAACTTCTACAGAGAAGGTTCGTCCTGATACTTCTATAGAAAACACTTGATTCTCTTCTGCCATAAAGTATTTAACTCCTCTCACTCACTGTTAATAAAGTCGTTTCTATTTCACAGTTTACACTTAATTTTATGTAAACATACAGAAAAAGCGGGATCAACTCCCGCTTTTTCTAGTTACATTAGCGACGTAGGCCAAGGCTCTTAATTAACTCACGGTAACGTGTAATGTCTTTATTACGTAGGTAATTAAGCAAGTTACGGCGTCTACCTACCATTTTAAGCAAGCCACGGCGAGAATGGTGATCTTGCTTGTGTGTACGCAAGTGATCGTTTAAGTTCGTGATCTGTTCCGTTAGAACAGCAATCTGAACTTCTGCAGATCCTGTGTCATTCTCGTGAGTTTTGTACTCATTAATTAGTTCTTGTTTACGTTCTTGTGTGATAGCCATTATAGCTACACCTCCTATAAATATTTACAATTCCCTTACCCCGAGCGGACGTCGGAGATACGTTCCGCCAAGCGAAGGTTCCATATTCAAGAGTACAATTTTTATGACAAAAATGCAAGGGTAAAGTAAAACTTCATTTATTCTATCCTCATTCTTTTTTTATAGAGAAGCTAATAATTCACGAGACTTTACTTCATCATCCTTAAGCTGTCTAATAAGCTCCTCTATTCCATTGAATTTCACTTCACTGCGAATATGGTTGTAGAAATCGATGGCTATTTCCTGTCCATATACATCATGATTAAAGTCGAAGATATGAACTTCAAGGTTCTTAACTTTTTCATCATTAAATGTAGGTTTAAACCCTAAGTTAGCCATCCCTTTATACTCTTGATTGCCTAAGATTACTTTAACTGCGTACACACCTACTTTAGGCATGTAATATTCACTGTTCAAACTTAAATTTGCAGTAGGATAGCCAATAGTCCGGCCGCGGCGGTCCCCTGTAACCACTTCTCCAGTTATTCTGTAAGGACGGTCCAGTAAACGATTTACCAGTGCAAGTTCCCCTTCATCAAGAAGGTCTCGAATTCTAGTTGAACTTACCTTTTCACCATCTTCAGAAACCTGCTGAATGGTTGTCGTTGTAAAACGGGACTTGGCATATTCGGGTAGCAGCTTCATTGTGCCTTTGCCTTTAAACCCGAATGTGAAGTCAAATCCTGCCACTACATGCTGAACATTTTGAGAAACAAAGAAATTCTCTACAAACTGCTCTGGAGACAGAGAAGCCAGCGATTTATCAAAATGTACGATAAATAATGTATCAATGCCGGCGTTATTTAAGATCCTCTCTTTTTCGGGCAGCGGCGTTATATATTTGGCATGTTTCACACTATGATTTAATACCACAGAAGGGTGCGGGTCGAACGTCATAACTGCACTTTTTACACCCAGCTCTTCAGCTTTACGTTTGGCTGTAAAGATAACACGCTGATGCCCTTTATGAATTCCATCAAAAAAACCAACAGCTAGCACGCAAGGAGAAACCTGTTTAGATTGAGATATATCTTTTTCGCTCAAATGGATTATTTTCATTGATTGTCACCTGCTTTAAATCAAAATACTCTTATCGGTTTTATTTTATCAGGTTTAGTAGGATGCTGCTGATAAACAGCCAGAACCTCGTCTTTATATTTTACAACAAATGGCTCCTTTAAGTCACCGCTGGGGTTTTCAAGAACTTGGCCATGCTCAAATGCAAAACGCTGCTCATTACTGATCTGCATCTCATTTAAATGAGTGAGTCCTCTGCCCAATGGCAGTATAATTTGTTCGGGGTTGCCAGCGTCCACGAACTGCTGGACTTGGTCAAGTGTATAACACTCTGCTTTGGTTATGTCTCCAGTTCTTGAACGAACAAGAGAAGACATATGAGCTGGATATCCCAAGACTTTACCTATATCTGCGCAAAGCGTTCTTATGTACGTACCTTTTGAGCAAGTCACTGTAATTTTGAAAGTAAATACTTCACCTAAGGAAGCAATGGAGTTTTCATGAAGCAGGATCTTATGAATGATAACCGATCGAACAGGACGCTCCACCTGTTCCCCAGCGCGAGCGTATTCGTATAAACGCTTTCCTTTTACTTTAACAGCCGAATACATAGGCGGGATTTGCGTAATCATCCCCTCAAACTTCTGAAGAACGTTGGCAATTTCTTGTTTTGATGGTGGTGAAGTGACAGGTTGACAATCGACTACATTTCCCGAAGCATCTTCTGTTTCTGTCGCACTGCCTACTGTGACTTCAGCTTCGTACACTTTTTCCGTGTCCGTTAAGAAAGGAACAATTTTAGTTGCTTTGCCAATACAAAGAGGCAGGACACCCTCAACGTCAGGGTCTAAAGTGCCCGTATGACCGATTTTCTTTGTTTTTAGCATCCCTCTAGCTTTACTGACACAATCATGGGAGGTAAACCCTTTTTCTTTCCACAATGGTAAAATTCCGTTCATTCGTTTCCACCCCTTCAATGAAAGATCATTCATTAAAAAATCCGTGCTAGAACAGCACGGATTTTTAATGGTTAATGTCTAGCTAAAGGCTTAATTAGTTTTCAGTATCGTTTAAATCTTTAAGAATGGTTTCAATTCTATTACCGCGTTCAATGGCTTCATCAAATTCAAATGTGATTTCCGGTGTTTTTCTCAATCGAATTCGCTGACCAATTTCCGAACGAATAAAACCTTTTGCCTTCGCAAGCCCAACAAGGGTGTCATGCTTTTGCTTTTCGTCTCCAAGTACAGAAATGAAAACTTTAGCCTGCTGCAGGTCACCCGTTACTTTAACTTCAGTAACCGTGACAAATCCGACCCTTGGGTCTTTAATTTTTTTGCTGATAATATCGGTTAATTCTTTCTTCATCTGCTCACCGACACGGTTTGCGCGTAAATCATTCATATCTTTTCACCTCTTCAACCACAACATTACAACCATTCAGTAAAAGTGTTCGTCCGTTCTATTTCTGGAAAAGAATCAATCAAGGCTAAAGCTTGCTGCATCGTTTGTTCAGCAATGACTTTACTACTGGATATCGTCACAATTCCTATACACGTACGCTGCCACAAATCTTGAAAATCTAATTCGCTTACCGCCACGTTATACTCGTTGCTTAACCTAGTTTGAATTCTTTTAATAACGGATCGCTTCTGCTTTAAGGACTGGGCTTCATATACAAAACATTCCACCTCAGCGCTCAAAATCATGTGCGTTCAATCTCTTCCATAATATATGGCTCGATAATGTCGCCTACTTTTAAATCATTAAAGTTCTTCACAGTTATACCACATTCATATCCTTGCATTACTTCTTTTGCATCATCTTTGTATCGTTTGAGCGCATCCACTTCACCCTCGTAAATGACGACGCCATCACGAATCACACGAATTCCGGAGTTACGCGTAATCTTACCTTCTGTTACGTACGAACCAGCAATTGTACCGATTTTAGAAACTTTGAAGATCTCACGTACTTCAACTTGACCAATGATTTTTTCTTCATATTCAGGGTCAAGCATTCCCTTCATCGCTGCCTCAATCTCCTCCATCACTTTGTAAATGATGTTATGCAGACGAATTTCAACGTCTTCAGACTCTGCCGCTTTTCTAGCATTCCCGTCTGGCCGGACATTAAAACCAATTACGATCGCATTTGAAGCGGAAGCTAAGGAAATATCAGATTCAGTAATCGCACCGACACCTGTGTGTATAATTTTTACTTTTACGCCTTCTACTTCAATCTTTTCGAGTGAGCCGGCTAATGCTTCAACAGATCCTTGAACATCACCTTTAAGGATTAGATTAATATCCTTAATTTCACCTTCTTTAATTTGACTAAATAAATCATCAAGGCTGACTCTTGCTGTGGAGCTGCGGTCTGCCTCAAGTTGTTTCTGAGCCCGTGCTTCTCCAATGGAACGCGCTTTCTTCTCGTCTTCAAACACGAGGAAGCGATCCCCGGCTTGAGGAACATTATTTAAACCGGTAATTTCTACAGGAGTTGAGGGCGCAGCCGTTTTAACGCGGCGGCCTAAATCGTTTACCATAGCACGAACACGGCCGAACGTGTTACCCACTACGATGGCATCTCCGACATTAAGGGTACCGTTTTGAACAAGCAAGGTAGCTACAGGACCGCGCCCTTTATCAAGCTCTGCTTCAATCACCGTACCAAACGCTGGACGATCTGGATTAGCTTTAAACTCTTCAATTTCAGAGACTAATACAATCATTTCCAGTAAATCATCAATTCCTTCGCCCTTCACAGCAGACATTTGAACAAAAATAGTCTCTCCACCGTATTCTTCAGAAATCAATTCATATTCCATTAACTCCTGCATAATACGGTCAGGGTTAGCACCTTCTTTATCCATTTTATTAACAGCTACGATAATTGGAACCTCAGCTGCTTTCGCATGGTTAATTGCTTCACGCGTTTGCGGCATAACCCCGTCATCCGCTGCAACTACAAGAATAGCGATATCCGTAACTTGTGCGCCTCGTGAACGCATGCTCGTAAAGGCTGCGTGCCCGGGCGTATCCAAGAAAGTAATCCTTTTATTGTTTTCCTCTACCTGATAGGCACCGATGTGCTGTGTAATTCCGCCCGCTTCGCCTTCTGTTACCTTTGTATGGCGAATGGAATCAAGAAGTGTAGTTTTACCATGGTCTACGTGGCCCATTATTGTAACAACAGCCGGACGTTCTTGTAGATCTTCTGGTGCATCTTCTTCCGTTAAATTCTCAATGTCTGTTTCATCTATAACTACTTCTTCTTTGGCTTCGACGTTATATTCTGCACAGATTAACTCAATTGAATCAGGATCTAGATCCTGATTTTTAGTGGCCATTACACCAAGCATCATCAGATTCTTGATGATTTCTGTCGCATCTTTGTTCAACTTTTGAGCCAGTTCACTTACTGTAAGAGAACCAGTATACGTAATCTTTTCTGGTGTTTGTTTTTGTTTAGGCTTATCGTTTTTAGGCCCTCCTTGCTGCTTTTGTTGAGGACGTTGGTTTTTCTTATTTGGCTTGTTGCCTTTTTGATTATTCTTCCCTTTAGGCTGCTGGCTTTTCTGTTTGTTTGCAGCAGGTTTATCATTTGCCGGCTTCGATTGTGCCTGCCCTTTACTAAAGGCCTGGTCCAATTTACCTTTCACGTCATTCTCCACTGTTGACATGTGGTTGGAAACCTCAACATTTAACTCTTTTAATTTATCAATTACCTGTTTACTAGAAAGTTCGTTCTTTTTGGCATATTCATATACGCGCATTTTACTCATACGTTCACCCCCGAATAGATTCATCGAGCAGCGATTGCAACTTTTTCGCAAATCCTTGGTCAAGAACTGCGATCGCGACTCTCCCTGACTTTCCTATGGCATGTGAAAGAGTTTCACGATCATCCACCATATAGCAGGGTATATGATAAAAGCTACATTTATCTGTTAGCTTCTTTTTCGTTTGTTTACCTGTATCGTTTGCAATTAATACAAGCTTGGCTCGTTTGTTTTGTATATCTTTAACGATATGTTCTTCTCCCAGCGTCAGTTTCCCTGCACGAAGAGCAATACCTAAGAGATTAAGGTATGAACTCATGAAGAAGACTCCTCTGCTGCTTTTCTTAAATCCTGGTAGATCGAAGCATCAACCTGGGTGTTAAGATGACGATTCAAGGACTGCTTTTGTTCGGCCTGATCGATGACATCAAGACTGTTTGAAACATAAGCACCTCGTCCATTTTGTTTTCCTGTGTGATCAACAAAAACTTCTCCTTCTTTGTTTCGAACCACACGGATCAACTCTTTCTTCGGCTTCATCTCTTGAGTTACCACACATTTACGTAGCGGTTGTTTCTTGGAACGGGCCATCGCTCCCCCTCCTTAATCTTCCGTAATATCTTCTACATCTGTATCATTATCAGCAGATTCTTCAGTAATAATACCTTCTTCTAAAGCTTCACTTTCGCTCTTAATATCAATCTTCCACCCTGTAAGTTTTGCAGCCAGGCGAGCATTTTGCCCTCTTTTTCCTATAGCTAGTGAAAGTTGATAATCAGGAACGACAACAGTAGTGGCTTTTTCATCTTCATCTACGAGGACTTCAACTACTTTAGAGGGACTTAAAGCGTTAGATACATACTCTACAGGGTCTTCTGACCATTGAACAATATCAATCTTTTCCCCTTTCAGCTCGTTGACAATTGCTTGTACACGCTGACCGCGTTGTCCTACACAAGAACCTACCGGATCCACTTCAGGATCTTCAGCAAATACAGAGATTTTTGAACGATCTCCAGCCTCACGTGCTACAGAACGAACTTCTACAGTACCATCATAAATTTCAGGAACTTCCATTTCAAACAATCGTTTCAGTAAACCTGGATGGGTCCGGGAAACATAAATATGCGGTCCTTTATTACTATTTTCGACTTTAGTAACGAAAACTTTAAGTCGGTCATGAACCTCATATACTTCTGTCGGCATTTGTTCGCCTTCAGGAAGCCTGGCTTCAATTTTCCCTAAGTTCACATAAACAAAACGAGGGTCTTTTCGCTGGATGATGCCCGTCATAACATCTTCTTCACGATCGACGTACTCACCGTAAATAATTCCGCGTTCAGCTTCGCGCACGCGCTGCGTTACGACCTGCTTCGCAGCCTGAGCAGCAATCCTTCCGAAGTCCATCGGTGTAACTTCCACCTCTATGACATCTTCCTCTTCATAGTTTGGATCTTTTTCTTTCGCTTCCTCTAAAGAGATCTCTTGCTGCGAATCCATAACTTCTTCCACAATGATTTTTCTGGCAAATACTTTCATGCTGCCTTCTTCTTCATTAATATCTACTCGAACATTTGTGGCTGAATTGAAATTTTTCTTATAAGCTGAAATAAGAGCTGCTTCTAGAGCCTCTAACAGCAAGTCCTTGTCAATGCCTTTTTCCTTTTCTAAATAATTCATGGCATCAAATAGTTCACTACTCAACAGTTTATCCCCCTTAATTAAAAGTTACCGCCAAGTTGGCTTTTGCAATTTTGTTGAACGGTACTTGTAATTGTTTCTTGCGTGCTTTAATGCGAATCTCAATGGCGGCTGTCTCATCTTCGAAACTTACCAGCGTTCCTTCGAATTCTTTCTCGCCCTCCATAGGTTCGTATAATTTAACATAGATGTGCTCACCAACATACCTATTAAAATCCGCCTGGGTTTTAAGAGGTCTTTCAGCTCCAGGAGAGGAAACCTCAAGGAAATAAGCGCCTTCAATGGGATCCGTTTCATCTAACTTTTCACTAAGATGTTCTGAAACTTGGCCACATTCCTCAATGTCCACCCCGCCGGGCTTGTCGATGAATACACGCAAAAACCAATTCTTTCCCTCTTTTTTATACTCTACATCAACTAATTCAAGATTCATTTGCTCTAATATAGGTTCGACTAATTCTTGTGTTACTGTTGTAACGTTTTGACTCAACTGGAATCCCTCCTTGAGCTAATATCCTATATATTTTGCTTCATTCCGTCATAGATTTGAATATGTCGTAATGAAACCGCTATGAATTATCATAGCGGCTTCCAAGAAAATGTTGATGAACATGCTCCTAAAATATACGAAAGAGTGGGTTTCCCCACTCTTTCGGCCGTTCTTATCGCTCTTGTCACCATAAAAAATATACCACAGTTTCCGTTATAATGCAATACGACCTAAAACAGAGAAAGCTGGTTCTCTTCTGGCATCCCTTCCAAACACCCTTGAGAATCTAAATATTCAAGGACTGTCTTAGAAATACGACTTCTCTCGCGAAGGTCCTGCTTAGAAAGAAACTCTCCTTCTTTTCTTGCATTTACGATGTTAATGGCGGCGTTTGTACCTAATCCATCTACAGCATTGAACGGAGGGACTAATTGATTGCCATCAACTAAAAAGTCAGTCGCACTTGATTGATAAAGGTCTACGGGTTTAAATCCATAACCTCGTTCACACATTTCCAATGAGATTTCTAGCACGGTCATTAAGTTTTTCTCCTTAGGAGTAGCATCTAACCCTTTAGCTTGAATCTCCTCTAACCGCTTGCGGATCGCATCGGATCCTTTAATCATCGTTTCAAGCTCAAAGTCACTGGCTCGAACAGTAAAGTAAGCAGCATAAAAATAAATAGGATAATGCACTTTAAAGTAAGCAATCCGCACGGCCATAAGAACGTATGCGGCGGCGTGAGCTTTCGGGAACATGTACTTGATCTTCTTACAAGAATCAATATACCAATCAGGAACTCCATGTTTCTTCATTTCTTCGATCCACTCGTCTTGAAGGCCTCTCCCTTTTCTTACAAATTCCATAATTTTAAATGCGAGTGAAGGATCTAAACCTTTGTGCATGAGATAAACCATAATATCATCACGACAGCCGATTACTTCAGGCAAGGTACAGATTCCATCATTAATCAACTGCTCTGCGTTCCCAAGCCATACATCTGTCCCGTGAGAAAGACCTGAGATAATGACGAGCTCGGCAAACGTTTTAGGTTTTGTATCTTCAAGCATTTGACGAACGAAGCGGGTTCCAAACTCCGGAACTCCAAGTGTACCTGTTTTACACATAATTTGTTCAGCTGTTACTCCTAAAGCTTCAGGTCCGCTGAAGATTTTCATTACTTCTGCATCGTCCACTGGTATTTCCTTTTGATCAATTCCGCTTAAGTCCTGCAGCATCCGAATCACTGTGGGATCATCGTGTCCCAGTATATCAAGTTTCAGCAGGTTATCATGAATGGAGTGGAAATCAAAGTGTGTCGTTTTCCATTCTGATTTCGTATCATCTGCAGGGAACTGGATAGGTGAAAAATCAAAAATATCCATATCATCAGGAACTACGATTATACCCCCAGGGTGCTGTCCTGTTGTTCGTTTAACCCCTGTACATCCTTGAACAAGACGATCAATTTCAGCGTTTTTGTACTGCAGTTGATGATCGCCTGCATACCCTTTGACATAGCCGTATGCCGTTTTCTCTGCAATGGTCCCTATTGTCCCCGCACGATACACGTTTTCCTCTCCAAACAATACTTTTGTATAGTTATGGGCCTTAGGTTGATATTCTCCAGAGAAGTTCAAGTCAATATCGGGAACTTTGTCTCCTTTAAAACCAAGGAAAGTTTCAAATGGAATATCCTGACCATCCTTTTTATAAGCGGTGCCGCACTCAGAACAGTCTTTTTCAGGTAAGTCAAAACCACTCCCTACCGAACCGTCGGTAAAAAATTCATGATGACGGCAGTTAGGACATACATAATGCGGCGGAAGCGGGTTAACTTCCGTAATATCTGTCATTGTGGCTACAAATGAAGACCCTACTGAACCACGAGAACCGACCAGATAGCCATCTTCAAGTGATTTCGTAACAAGCTTTTGTGAGATGAGATAGATAACAGCAAATCCATGACCAATGATACTATCCAGTTCTTTCTCTAATCGTTTCTCTACAAGTTCAGGAAGTTCGTCGCCATATAAGCTCTTCGCTTTGTTGTAGGACATTTCTCTAATTTCCTGATCTGCCCCTTCAATGTTAGGCGTATAGAGATCATCTTTAACAGGTGTAATAATATCTATTTGATCATTAATAACGTGAGTATTAGAGACCACGATCTCTTTTGCTTTTTCGTCACCTATAAAGGAAAATTCCTCGATCATTTCATTGGTTGTTTTAAAATGTACATCAGGCAGTGTCTGTCGATTTAACGGATTACCATTTTGTGAAGAAATGAGTATTTGTCTGTATTGCTTATCATGAGGCTCTAAATAGTGCACATTGCCAGTAGCTACAACTGTTTTGTTTAACCGTTCACCAATCTTTACAACTTTTCTTAAAATATCATAGATTTGAGCTTGATTCTGAACTAAATCTTTTTCTAGCAAGTGATAGTAGTTACCTGGTGGCTGGACTTCAATAAAGTCGTAAAATTCTGCAACTTTCTCTGCTTCTTCCTCAGACTTCTGCATAGCTGCTTCAAATACTTCTCCTTTATCACAGCCTGACCCAATTAGAATTCCTTCCCTAAGCTTTGATAGCCGGGAACGCGGGATTCGAGGGATGCGGTAAAAGTAATTGACATGAGCTTCAGATACGAGCCGGTAAATATTCTTTAAACCCGTTGTATTTGCAGCTAACAAGGTAACATGCGACGGGCGTGAGCGTTGATAAGCTTTACCTTCACCCATGTAATCATTTAAATTTTTATGGTTGCTTATGCCTCTTTCAAGTGCTTTTTTTACTAGCTTCCATAGTAAATAACCAGTCGCTTCCGCGTCATAGATTGCTCTGTGGTGCTGAGTGAGCTCTATATCGAAATGTTTACAAAGCGTATTTAAACGGTGATTTTTTAATTCTGGAACTAAAAACCTGGCTAATTCTAACGTGTCAATCACAGGGTTTACTGCTTTTCCTATATCAATACGCTGGAATCCGGCATTTAAAAATCCCATATCAAAGCTTGCATTATGAGCTACCAGAATATCGTTATCCATCCACTGATAAAAGTCTTTTAACACCTCTTCAATTTCAGGGGCATCTTTTACATGGTCATCTGTAATTCCAGTAAGATCTGTTGTCGTTTGTGATAAAGGCTGGTGCGGGTTTGCAAACGATTCAAATCGATCTATAATTTCACCGTCTTTAATTTTAACAGCGGCAAGTTCAATGATTTTATCGTAAACAGCAGATAAACCAGTTGTTTCAACGTCGAAAACCACATACACATCACTTGCTAAATCGCGATCCTGTTCCTCATAAGCGATAGGAACGCCGTCATCCACCAAATTGGCTTCCATTCCATAAATAATCTTGACTCCATTTTTCTCGCCTGCTGCATGGGCTTCAGGATAAGCCTGTGCTACTGCATGATCCGTAATGGCAATCGCTTCATGTCCCCAATTCGCTGCGTGGGAAATTAAGCGAGACGCAGATACCGGGGCATCCATTTGACTCATCGTGGTGTGAGCATGAAGTTCAATCCTTTTTTGACCTTCAGGGGCCTCATCTCTTCTTAATTCAGGTTTTACTTCATTAATGTCATTGGCCATCATCGTTAATTCACTCGTAAAGTTATCCGTTTGAATACTTCCGCGTGCTTTAATCCACATGCCCTCTTTAACTAGCTTAAACAGTTCGGGGTGATCGTCGCCGCGAGAAAACATTTTAATGGAAAATGAATCTGTATAATCGGTTGCTTTTAGAAGAAGTAAGTGACGACCAGAACGCAGTTCCTTAATCTCAACATCAAATACATAGCCCTGGACCGTTTTACGACGTTCTTCCTCAAGAAGTGTTTCCATCGGCTCTGCCTCATCTTGAATCTTATAACCAATTTCAAGAGGGCCCCTCGGTTTCTGATCTTCTTTCTCTTTTGCTCGTTCCTCTTGATCTTTTACAGCTTTCTGAACGAGGAGTTTATCTTCTTTTTGACGTTCCTCTTGAAACTTCTTCAGTTCTTCCTGTTCTTCTTTCACACGTGTGTTAAGCATTAAAGAAGGAAGGCCGGATTGAACGCAGAAACTTTGTAACGGCGTCTCCAGTTTTTTCTTAACCGCATGACTTTCAGCTAAATTTCTGCAAGTTAACATAATTTTATTTCCGTTTACTTCTGGAACTTGTTCCAGTAGCATGTCTTTATAGCCAGGAGACAGATCAGTTAATGATTGTATAAAGTTCTGCCAATACTCGCAAACATCTTCTGTAGTCATTGTGTTTTCAGCCGCTTCAATGGTCCAGTCAATTGAAGCGAGTGAATGAAATGTGCTTCGAAGTTTACTTGTGAAAAGTTGATAGACAGACGGCGGCAGTGGTTTCTGTAAACGAAATAAAAAGTGCCACTTTTTTTCAGATTTATAGACCGTAAGTTTTTCAAGCTTACTATTTTCAAAGTGCGGTTGCATTAAATCATGAGGAAATTGGATTTGTTCCAGCAAATAGTGCATCTTGTCTTGATTACTCACATCCAATGTTGTTCCTTCCTCTCCGGATTCAGTGATCCTCATAGTAAATTTTCATTTATCTTTATTAAGGAATTATCATTCCCGTACAAATATACCCTTGCCTGTTCACATAAGCAAGGGTATTTAATAACCTATTTATTCTTAGGCAAACCATTGACGAATAAAATCAATAACAGCTGTTTGCTCAAGTTCATCCTGCTTGCCGGATTGACGCTCTTTAACTTCGACGATCCCTTCTCCTGCACGTTTTCCCACTGTAATACGCAACGGGATTCCGAAGAGATCACTGTCCGCAAACTTTACCCCTGCTCTTTCTTTACGATCATCATATAAAACTTCGATCCCTTTGGAGTGCATTTGTTCATATAATTCGTCAGCCAATTCTTTTTGCTCATCCTTCTTAGGATTTAATGACAGCAAATGCACTTGGTATGGCGCAATATGAGAAGGCCAAGTAATTCCACGCTCATCATGATATTGTTCTACAATAGCGGCTAATGTACGAGAGACCCCGATGCCATAAGATCCCATCACCATGGTTTGAGACTTACCTTGATCATCCAAATAAGCAGCGTTCATATTTTCTGCATAGAACGTACCTAATTTAAATACGTGCCCTACCTCAATTCCTCGTGCAAACTTAATGACGCCTTGTCCATCCGGCGAAGGATCTCCTTCTTCAATGAAACGTAAATCTGCATAAGCTTTCACTTTAAAATCACGATCGGGTTTAACATTAACATAATGATAACCATCTTCATTTGCTCCACACGTAACGTTGACCAGTTTTTCAACTGCATAATCGGCTACAACCTCTACGTCTTCTGGAACATTAACAGGACCTAGTGAGCCAAATCCTGTCCCCAATAATTGGCGCGTATCTTCTTCTGAGGCTAATTCTACAATATCAGCATCATAGAAGTTTTTTAGTTTAATATCATTTACTTCGTGATCCCCGCGTGTCACAACCATAACAAATTGTGCGTCTACCTTAAACATAATAGATTTTAATCCTTCAGCCAGTTCATGCCCCAGGTAATCGGCGACTTCCTGCATCGTTCGTTGATCAGGAGTCTGTGTCTTTCCAAGCTCTTTTTCCGCTTCATCAGATGTTTTATAAGTCGTTACGACCGGAGCCATCTCAATATTCGCTGCGTAATCAGAAGTATCTGAATAGGCAATAACATCTTCACCTACTTCAGAAAGGACCATAAATTCATGGGTGTCTTTACCTCCCATTTGCCCTGAATCTGCAATAACTGCGCGGAAGTCTAATCCACATCTGGAGAATACGTTTGAATAGGCATGAAACATTTGGTCGTAGCTTTCGTCCAGGCTTTCAAAAGATTCGTTAAATGAGTAAGCATCCTTCATGAGAAATTCTCTTCCACGAAGCAGGCCAAATCGAGGACGTTTCTCGTCTCTGAACTTATTTTGAATTTGATAAACCATCAAAGGTAAACGCTTATAGCTTTTAATTGAATCACGTACAAGGCTGGTGATTACTTCTTCATGCGTAGCTCCTAATGCAAATTCACGTTCGTGACGATCGTGCAGCCTCATGAGTTCAGATCCATACGTATTCCATCTGCCGCTCTCTTTCCAAAGCTCGGCCGGCTGCAATGCAGACATCATTAATTCATGAGCTCCAGCTCGATCCATCTCTTCACGCACAATCTCTTCTACTTTTCTTAGAACGCGTCTGCCAAGAGGTAAAAAGCTGTATACCCCTGAGGCAATCTGCCTTATGTATCCTGCTCTGACAAGCAACTGATGACTTTTTATTTCAGCATCTGCAGGGTTTTCTTTTAAGGTTGGTATTAACATTTGGCTTTGTTTCATTTTATCCACCTCAGTTTTTTTATAGAAATAAAAAAGAAGCTGGAAGCAAGTTGAGAGCTGTCTCTCCCATTGCTCCCAGCCCTTAATTTAAAGGAATAACCTTTGAATGTCGTTCCATGTTACCACCAGCATTAATAACATCAGTAGTGCAAAGCCGATAAAATGAACGATTCCTTCTTTTTGTGGATCAATCGGCTTACCACGAACACCTTCTAATCCAACAAATAGTAAGCGTCCACCGTCTAATGCTGGTAATGGGAGTAAGTTAATAATCCCTAAATTTACACTCAATATGGCTGTCCACATGACAAAGTTCGTTAATCCTGTTTGAACGACCTGGTCTGTGGCATCATATATCCCTACAGGTCCTGAAAGCATGTCTAGAGAGAATTGACCCGTCACAAGCATGCCGAGATTTGTTAGTATAAGCGTTCCCCACTCATAAGTTTGAGTAAAGCCAAAGGTCAGCTTTTTAGCAAATGAATCCTCAAATGCTCGAGCTACGCCGACTTGACCAATTTCTACATCGCCTTCTTCCAGTTTGTTCGGCGTCACTGCAATTTCATTTGTCTGGCCATTTCTCGCCACTGTAAGCGTTACTTCTTCTTCTGGATATTCTCTAACAATTGATGTGAATTCTTCCCAAGTGCTTACACTCTCGTTATTAACTGCAACAACCTCATCGCCTGATTGCAATCCAGCTTGTTCGGCGGGTGAATTTTGCTGCACTTCTCCGATTAAGGCTTTTTCAGCAGGAACCCCTTGGATAAAACCCAGGATCATGAAAAGGATAATCGCCAGCACAAAATTCATCAGCGGGCCGGCAAAAAGCTGCATCGCTCGCTGCGGAACCGATTTGGAAGCAAATTGCCGATTATATGGAGCAATTTGTGTTTCTTTCTCATCCACTACAAACATTGCTTTAGGGTCTACTTCAAAGAATAGCTTTTCTTCTTCGTCAATTTCGTAACCCTCAATGACAAGTCGATGGTCTAAATCAGCTTTCTCCACTTCTATTACCCGAGCATGAGGATGCTTAGACTTATTATTTACTATAATTTTGCTAACTTTTCCTGTCTCATTAAATTCTAAGCCAATATGATGTCCGGCTTTTAATTCAATAATTTCTGGATCTTCACCGGCTACTCTTACATACCCCCCAATGGGAAGCAAACGAATGGTATAAAGCGTTTCGTTTCTCGTAAAAGCAAAGATTTTCGGCCCAAAACCGATTGCAAATTCTCTTGCAAGCATCCCTGCCCTTTTGGCAAAAATGAGATGCCCCCACTCATGCACAAACACGAGTAAGCCGAACATGAGTATAAACGCAATCACTGTAGTCAAATGAAGCACCTTCCTTTTATTTTAAATGGCTACGGACACTTTCCCTAGTAGTCTTGTCTATAGATAGTATGGTTGATAAGTCAGGGGTATGAATAACTTGGTGGTTCGTGAGTTCTTTTTCAATTAGCTGCTCAATTTCAAGAAATAAAATGTCATTATTTAAAAACAGTTGGACGGCTTCTTCATTTGCCGCATTTAAAACTGTCGTCATCGAACCAGCTGTACGCCCTGCTTCGTATGCCATTCGTAAACATGGAAACCTATCCATGTCCATTTTCTCAAAGTGTAGTGTGGCTATTTCCTCCAGGTCGAGTTGTTTAGTCAACGGCAAGTCTAAACGATCCGGGTAAGTGAGTGCGTATTGGATAGGTACTTTCATATCTGCGGTACCAAGTTGGGCCATCACACTGCGATCTACAAATTCTACCATCGAATGAATGACACTTTCTCTATGAAGAATAACATGGATTTTATCATAAGGCACATTAAACAGCCAGTGGGCTTCAATAACTTCCAACCCTTTGTTCATCATAGAAGCGGAATCAATCGTAATTTTAGCGCCCATGCTCCAGTTGGGATGGTTTAAAGCATCTTTTACTGTGACCCCGATTAATTCCTCGCGCTTTTTATCTCGAAAACTTCCGCCTGAAGCTGTAATGATTAATTTATGAATGTCCTTCGCATTCTCTCCATTTAAAGCCTGATAGATCGCGGAATGCTCACTGTCCACGGGTAGTAACTCCACGCCATGCTTATGAGCAGCTTCCATAACTAGATGACCTGCAGTTACAAGCGTTTCCTTGTTTGCAATGGCAATGGATTTTTTTGCCTCAATGGCTTTAAGAGTTGCTGGAAGACCAATACTGCCCATCACGGCGTTGACTACTACATCAACAGAATCGGCAACACTTGCCTCAATTAAACCTCCACTCCCACTTAAAATAGTAGAGTGGTCAATTTCGCGCTCTAGTTTGCGTTTAGCGTTCTCATCTTGAACAACTATAATCGCCGGGTTAAACTCCTGAATGAGGGGTACAGCTTCTTTAATATTTCTTCCAAAAGCCATCGCGTGTAAAGAAAATTCTTCTTTATGTGTTCTTAGTACATCGAGTGTCTGAAGTCCAATGGAGCCTGTTGCCCCTAATAATGCAATTTGCTTCATCCTCATTCCCCCTCATAACAACTTCTTTCTACATTTATTTTTCATCAGCTCGCGATAAATCCAATTAAGTGCAAGATCGGCAGCATGAAAATTAAGCTGTCGAATCGGTCGAGCACTCCTCCGTGTCCAGGTAAAATCTTACCGGAATCCTTAACTGCGTAATGGCGTTTAAACGCTGATTCTACTAAGTCTCCTACTTGACCAGCTACTGAGATTAGTACTGTAACGAGTAATACGACAATCATTGAAGAGTGCACAGGTTCGACAAGCTGATAAATAAAGGCTACGATGCACGCTAGCAGAATACCGCCTACAGATCCTTCAATCGTTTTCTTCGGACTAATTTGCGGCCATAGCTTCCTTTTTCCAAAAGCACGTCCAAATAAATAAGCTCCTGTATCAGTAGCCCAAACCACAAATAAAGCGTAAAAAATATATTCCAAGTCAGCAGCTCTCGTTTCGATCAAGTAATAAAAACCCATTCCCACATAAAAAGCAGAAATAATTAAAAAGCCTGCATCATCAAATGTAAAGCGATTTTTAACAAGGACTGTATAGCTTAACAGGGCTAAAACAGCTAGTAGAGTGATCTCTGCTTTCGTTATCGGGAGGCTATATCCTCCAAACATATCTTCTTTATACATTAAAGACCACATGAGCAATAACGTGATCCCAGAGGCAATTGAATATCTGGCTATTTTCTTCATCCGCATTAACTCAAAAATAGCAATACTTGCGATTAAATAGACAAACAGCTGAAACGGCAGACCACCTAAAATGACGATAGGTAAAAAAATGAGTACTGCAACGACTGCTGTAATTGTTCTTTGTTTCATTATATATTCACACCTTATATTCCGCCGTAACGACGCTTCCTATTTTGGTAATCATACAGAGCTTTTTCAAAATGGCTTTCGTCAAAGTCAGGCCAGAATACTTCTGTGAACCAAAACTCTGAGTATGCGAGCTGCCATAGTAAGAAATTACTCAGCCTTTGCTCTCCGCTCGTTCTAATCAGCAAATCCGGTTCTAACAATTTTGACGTATACAAGTGAGAGGTAAACATTTCTTCGGTTACATCCGAGGCCGAAACGAGACCTTTTTCCACATTTTCCGCAATTTCTTTAACGGCATGTACCATCTCGTAGCGACTTCCGTAATTTAATGCGAAGTTTAATATGAGGCCATCATTGTCCGAGGTTTTCTCAATTGCATCCTTTATTGCTTTTTGCGTATGAGCAGGCAGGAGGCTTACATCACCTATCGTTTGGACTTGAACGTTTCTTTCGATTAATTCAGGTAAGTATGTACCTAGAAAATCAACAGGAAGCTTCATTAGAAAGTCCACTTCGTTTTTTGGTCGTTTCCAGTTCTCTGTAGAAAACGCATATAATGTTAAGATTTGCACACCAAGATCAGAGGCATGACGTACGATTTTCTTAACGACCCCCATTCCCTCTTTGTGACCGGCTATGCGAGGCATTCCTCTATTTTTTGCCCATCGACCATTTCCATCCATTATGATCGCTACATGTTTTGGAATATGATCATAATCTAAACCAAGGGTTCTATTTATCGTTTCTTTTTTATTTTTTGAAAATGGAAACTTGATTGGCATGAATAATCCTCCAGTTCGGTGGCTCCATTATATTATTATATACTATTATCCTACAACATGCTCTCATTCTCTTAAAGAGGATTTAAGAAAAGCGAAAAGGATTCTATGAAGATAAAAATTATAGCTTTACTATTGCTTGGCAAAACAAAAGCCGCACTGCCATCCAGCAACAGTGCGGCTTTATAAACTTACGAAATATTGCGCATCAGACCGATGCCAGAGTAGAGGAGGCATACAGCCAAAATATTTGACCTTAAACTTCCATCATTTCTGCTTCTTTAGCTTTTGCTAATTTATCGATTTCAGCGATATTTTGGTCTGTTACTTTCTGAACATCATCTTGTGATGCACGAAGATCATCTTCCGTCAGCTCTCCGTCTTTTTGAAGTTTTTTCAGTTGATCATTCGCATCACGACGAATGTTACGTACTTGCACTTTTGCTTCTTCAGAATATTTTCCTACAACTTTCACTAAATCTTTACGGCGCTCTTCCGTTAGTGCCGGAATATTAATTCTTACGACATTTCCGTCGCTTGAAGGTGCTAATCCGAGATCTGCCTTTTGAATTGCTTTTTCGATTTCAGAAATTGCCGTTTTGTCATATGGAGTAATCACGAGTAAGCGTGGTTCTGGTGCTGATACTTGAGCCAGCTGGTTCAACGGTGTTGCTGCACCATAATAATCGACGTATACAGTATCTAATAAAGATGGGTTGGCTCTTCCCGCTCTTACAGTAGCTAATTGTCTAGAAAACGCCTGAACGGCTTGCTCCATTTGTTGTTTCGTTTCATTAATTACAGAGTCTGACATGACTATTTCCCCCTTACAATCGTTCCAATATTTTCGCCCATTACGGCTTTCTTAATGTTACCTTCTTCTGTAATAGAGAATACCAGTAAATCGATGTCGTTGTCCATACATAATGAAGATGCAGTTGAATCCATAACCCCAAGACCTTCGTTAAGAACTTCTAAATAAGATACTTTATCATACTTTTTCGCATCTTCATTTAATTTAGGGTCATCCGAATAAACGCCGTCCACATTATTTTTTGCCATTAAAATAACGTCCGCTTCAATTTCAGCTGCTCTTAAAGCAGCTGTTGTATCTGTAGAGAAGTAAGGGTTACCTGTACCGGCAGCAAAGATGACGACACGTTTCTTTTCTAAATGGCGGATCGCTTTTCTTCTAATATAAGGTTCAGCCACTTGTCTCATTTCAATAGAGGTCTGCACTCTTGTTGGTATACCGATATTCTCCAAGCTATCCTGTAAAGCCAGTGAGTTCATAACAGTTGCAAGCATTCCCATATAATCAGCGTTGGCACGATCCATTCCCATCTCACTGCCGACTTTACCGCGCCAAATATTGCCGCCTCCGACAACCACTGCCACTTCAACACCTAATTCAGCTACCTCTTTAACTTGTTTAGTGATCGACTTAATAACACGAGGCTCTATTCCGAACCCATTTTCCCCGCTGAGAGCTTCTCCACTCAGTTTTAATACAATACGTCGATAGCGCGCTGTAGTCATAGAAACCTCCATTTATTCCTGTTTAATCGTTTGCTACGTTTATATTTATATGTAGCTGCGTGAATCACTTTTTTAAAATAGGGAACACACCGTGTCCCCTATTGGTAAATCTATTATTTTTTAACTTGACTCATTACTTCATCAGCAAAATTTTCTTCACGTTTCTGCATGCCTTCTCCTACTTCAAAGCGTACAAATCCGTTTAGTTCCCCGCCGGCAGCTGAAACGTATTTCTTCACTTTTTGGTCAGGATCTTTAACAAAGTCTTGTTCCAGCAAGCAGATTTCTTGGAAGAATTTGTTCAAACGTCCTTCTACCATTTTCTCTACGATGTTTTCAGGCTTTCCTTCGTTTAGAGCCTGTGTCTTAAGCGTTTCACGCTCAGCGTTTACTTCTTCTTCAGGAATCTCTTCTCGAGATACATAACGAGGGTTAACTGCTGCTACGTGCATAGCTACGTCTTTCGCTACAGCTTCGTCCGTAGATCCTTCAAGTACTGTTAGAACACCAATACGTCCACCCATGTGAGTGTAAGCACCAAATGCATCATTATCTGTTTTCTCTTTAATGACGAAACGACGAAGAGAAATTTTTTCCCCAATTTTCGCAACGATGTCTGTAATGTAATCGTTAACCTTGTTTCCTTCCCCGTGAAGGTTTTGTTCTAGAGCTTCTTCAACTGTAGCTGGTTTTTGTTCTACAAGATGTTTGCCTAATTCTTTAAGAAGTGTCTGAAACTGGTCGTTCTTCGTTACGAAGTCTGTTTCACAGTTTACTTCTAGCAATGCAGCTGTATTACCTTCTACAGTGATATACGCAGCACCTTCAGCAGCGATGCGGTCTGCTTTCTTCTGAGCTTTAGAAATCCCTTTTTCACGTAACCATTCAAGTGCTTTATCCATATCTCCATCAGTCTCAGTTAATGCTTTTTTGCAGTCCATCATGCCTGCGCCAGTTTTTTCACGAAGTTCTTTTACCATTTTAGCGTTAATAGCCATTGTTATAGCCTCCTTAAATATTCTTGCTTTAAAAAAGGTGATAAAAGGTATACCCCCTTATCACCTCTTGAACATCAATTACTCTTCTACAGATTCTACTGCTTCAGCTTCTACTTCTTCAGCTACTTCAGTTTCTTCACCTTGTTTAGCTTCAAGAACAGCATCTGCCATTTTAGCTGTAAGCAATTTAACCGCACGAATTGCATCATCGTTAGCTGGGATCACATAGTCGATTTCATCTGGGTCACAGTTTGTATCAACAATTCCAACTACCGGAATATTAAGTTTGTGAGCTTCTGCAATAGCAATGCGCTCTTTACGAGGGTCAATGACAAACATTGCATCTGGAATAGAAGTCATCTCTTTAATTCCGCCTAAGAACTTAACTAGACGGTCTTTTTCTTTTAATAAGTCTACAACTTCTTTTTTAGGAAGCACATCAAAAGTACCATCTTCTTCCATACGCTCGATATCTTTTAAGCGGTTAATACGCTTACGGATTGTTTGGAAGTTCGTAAGCGTACCACCTAACCAGCGTTGGTTGATGTAGTACATGCCACAACGAACCGCTTCGTCACGAACAGTATCTTGTGCTTGTTTTTTCGTACCTACGAAAAGAATATTTCCGCCATCAGCGGCAACTTGACGTACGTAGTTGAATGCTTCATCTACCTTTTTAACCGTTTTTTGCAGGTCGATGATGTAAATTCCGTTACGCTCAGTGAAGATATACTTTTTCATCTTCGGGTTCCAGCGACGGGTTTGGTGTCCAAAATGAACACCAGCTTCTAAAAGCTGTTTCATAGAAATAACAGACATTTGTAAATCCTCCTATTGGTTTTTTAGTATCCTCCACCTTCATCATTTTTCGATCTCAACTCTATTCAATAGAGCAACCTGAGAAAGAAATTAAAAGGTGTGTGTATTGACACCGTCAGTAAATATACCATAAACGCCCAGTGCAATCAAGAGAGGACGACTATTTTTTTTGATGGAATTTAATTATTAACTCTGTCTCTGTTTTACCTATATTAAGCAGCTTTGCTATATTACCAGGGCTTTCTCCTTCTTTATAAAGATTAATTACTCTTGAATGGGAAGATGGTTCGTATTGATTGGTCTCTAGATTAGGTTCTGGAGGGAGATAAGATTCTTTCTTCAGCTCCCGGTTTTCTCTTTTAAAAGCAGTATGGTCAGGCCTTCTAAGATTTGTTTCTAACCGTTTATTCTCTTCTTTAATTTCTAATAGATAGGAAGAGAAAAGATCTTCAATTTCACGAGCTACTTCCTTTTGACGCAATTCTATTTCTTCTGTACGCTTCACCCTTGTAAATAGAGTGAAAAGAGCGAAAATAATAATTCCATTTATTATAAAACTAATCACTAATAAAAAATACACCATATCTTTTATCACCTACTAAAATCTGCTTACTTTCCTAAATAGAAATTCAACTGTCAGAACCTCAGCTCCATCTTGCCCTTATCCTTGAAGCAATGGGAAGGATCAACCTTACTTTTTAAGAAAGCTCATCCCTTTTATGTATTAGTTAGCATCTACCTTAACTAACTATATTCTCTAAAGATTGACGAAGTTTGAAAATGGCTTTTGCGTGAATTTGTGAAATCCTAGAAGTTGTCAATTCTAAAATTTCCCCAATTTCAGTAAGAGTAAGTTCTTTTGTATAAAATAAACTAACAACCAGTTGCTCTTTTTCATTTAATTGTTCAATTTGTTTGGCCAGCTCTTGGTAATTCTCCTTTTGGACGATTTGTTCTGTCGGAGACAAAGCAGCTTGATCTGGAATGGTGTACCCGATACCCTCTTTATGCTCCTCTTTCCCTTCTTTAGGTTTATCTTCCATAGAAAGTACGTTAGCAAATAAAGAATCCTTCGTTACTTCTTCCACTTCTAATCGGCTCATTCCAGTTTTCTGAGAAATTTCTTCTGAAGTAGGGGGTCTCTTATAAAACTGCTCTAGTTCTTCAGCGGCACTCTCGATTTTCTTTGATTTGTCTCTTACTGACCGAGGCAGCCAGTCTTCTTTACGTAACCCATCAATAATGGAGCCCCGTATACGAAACGAAGCGTAAGTATCAAATTTCAAATCACGACTAATGTCAAATTTCCTAAGCGCATCATATAAGCCAAGCAAGCCCAGGCTCCTTACATCTTCTTTACTTACACTTTTAGGCAAATGAGCTGAAATTCTTTGAACATGAAAGCTTACTAAGTAGTCGTAAGCTTGGACTAACTCATTAGCTGCCTCACTGCTTCCTTCATGAACCCATTGATCCCACAATTCTTTTTCTGCTGACACAGAGCTCCTCATCGTACCCCTCCTCATCCTGGACTTAATCTGACAATGACTATTAGCAACTGGAATAGGTTATAAATTTCGACTAATCAGGCGAATGTTCTTTAGTCTTCACATTCGAAGAATATTGTCTGTGTAGTTCCTTGAGTCTATATCATTTTTTCTATGGTAGTTCCCTAAAATAATTCAGCAGTAACAGAAATGCCTCCGTAGCCAATCATATTGTCTTCTCACCTTTATGAACCGTCCGGATCTTTAACAAACATGTAGACGTATCAAACTCTATCGTTCTTCCGCTTTTACCACCAACATCCTCTGCATCAATCCAAATGTTTAAGTCATTTAGCTTTTCTTTTACAGCTAGAATGTTCCGTGGACCAATCCTCATGAATTCACTCGTGGAGTTGAACTGAAACATTTGTGCACCGCCTGCGATTTTAGCCTTTATTCTATCAGGAAAGGCACCTTTCTTTATTAGTGCTTTGTACACTAGTTCAATGCCAGTATCAGCAAATTTTGCAGGGTTTTCATATTGATTTTTGGCTGACTTTGAACTAGGAAGCATAATGTGAACCATGCCTGCCATAGAATGCAGGGAATCAAATAATACAATACCAATACAGGATCCTAATCCAGAAGTTTTAAGAAGATCCGTCCCTGATGCCAATTTCATGTCTGCTATCCCTACTTTCACTAACGTACCTGCTTTACTTATCATGATAACCTCCCAATGAAGGGAACAATTTCTCATGAAAATCAGGATCAGGAAATAGAAAGAAATGTCCATTTATCTGCTCGTTGAGACGGCCTCTTGCTTCGAGTAACGTTTCAATGACAATCGCATTGTCTTTATATTTTGATCGCTCAATTAAGCCTGCACTTACGATAGCCCCCACCATATCCTTGACGACAATGGGCACAGATGGAATAAGGTTTAAATTAGTAAAATCAGCTAAGCTAGATAAATAGGATCCTGTGATAATATTCCCCAGCTCCTGCAGCGCAGACTCACGCAATTCACTTGAACAACGCTGGTAGTTACTTCCTAAGAGCTGTGCAACAAATATATGGGCTGGCTCCGGGTGCAGGATAAAAAACATGCTGCCCGTTACATCCCCTTCAATCCTTATACCAATTCCAACAGCTTCAGTTTCTGCTCCTCCTGCCAGAGTCATGACTTCATTAAACTCCAAAACTTGAACAGAAGGCACCCTCATATTAATTTTTCTACTTAGTAATGCAGAAAGTGATGAAGCTGCATGTCCTGCCCCAATGTTCCCAATTTCCTTAAGGGCATCTAATTGGTTATGTGAAAGTTCCCCATGGAAACCTACTTCCTCAGCTTTCAATTTCTTCAAGCTCTTTCATTTCATCCGTAGATAGAACTTTACTCAGATTGAGAAGAATGAATAATCGTTGCTCAACTTTTACTACGCCGCTTACGTAATCAACATCTAAGGTATCAATAACTTCCGGCGGAGGTTCAATCGCTTCGACATTATAATCCAACACGTCGTTTGCTGCATCTACGATTAAGCCTACGTCCATGTCATCAATGGCAGCAATTATGATCCTCGTACTGTCGTTGAATTCTGCTGTCCCTAAGTCGAATCTTTTTCTTAAGTCAATAATTGGCGTAACAACTCCACGCAGATTAATTACCCCTTCTACAAATGGAGCAGTACGCGGAACTCTAGTAATATGCATGACCCTTTCAATAGAGCCAACTTGGTGAACAGGAATCGCATATTCCTCTTCCCCCAGCTGAAAAACAATGACTTTTCTCGTTTGACTATTCATCTATAACACCCTCCTTTTATTTAATTAATGCATTAGAATCTAATATTAAAGCCACTTGACCATCCCCTAAAATGGTAGCTCCCGAAATTGCAAACACTCCTGATAAATAATCTCCTAACGATTTAAGGACGACTTCCTGCTGTCCAATAAATGAGTCAACGACGAGGCCTGCCAGCTTGTTCCCTTTCCTTACAATAACAACAGAGTAATTATCTCCCTCTTCTAATACTTCCGGTACATCTAATACATCCTTTAGGGATACCAGCGGCACAATGCTCCCCCTGAAATCAATCACTTCTTTATTATGAGCGCGGAGGATATTTTCTTTTTTTACAATGGCGGTTTCTATGATGGAAGATAGCGGCACTGCATATTTTTCTTCTTGAACTTCAACTAACATAACGGAAATGATGGAGAGAGTTAAAGGCAGCTGTATAGAGAAAATGCTTCCACTGCCTAAATGTGAATTTATCGTAATATTTCCGCCTAGAGATTCAATCGTATTTTTCACTACGTCTAAACCGACCCCCCGGCCTGAAACGTCAGATATAGTATCTGCAGTAGAAAAGCCACTCGCCATAATTAACTCAAAGACTTCTTGGTCAGATAGCTTTACAGCTTGTTCATGAGTCACGACTTTTTGACTCAATGCTTTTTGTAATACTTTTTCACGGTTAATTCCAGCGCCGTCGTCAGAGATGTCGATAAATACGTGATTACCACTATGGTAAGCTTTTAATTCAATGCATCCCCCAGCTGGCTTTCCATTTGCTTCACGTTCTTTTGGATCCTCGATCCCATGATCAATAGCATTTCGAATTAAATGAACAAGTGGGTCCCCGATTTCATCAATAACGGTTCGATCAAGTTCTGTATCCTCTCCTACTATTTGTAAATCAATATCTTTATGTAAGTCTCTGGATAGTTGGCGCACCATTCTCGGAAAGCGGTTAAACACTTGTTCGATTGGCACCATGCGCATATTTAAAATAATATTCTGCAAGTCTCCTGAAACGCGCGACATTCTCTCTACAGTCTCTTGTAGCTGAGAATGATGGAGTTCATTGGAAATTTGCTCTAAACGTCCACGGTCAATCACTAATTCTTCAAACAAGTTCATTAAAATATCTAAACGGTCAATATTTACTCGAATTGTTTTATTGGCGTGTTTCGCCGGGGAAGCTGTTTCTTTTTCACTCTTTTCATCGTTATTTTCTTGTTCTTCAGTCATAATTTTTACTTCTTTGTTAATTTCCTCAGCCTCCCGGTATTCTGAAATTTGTACAGCTTCTATTTCAGAAACATTCATGATTTTCGCTTCGATTTCACTTTGGCGGGCCTCTGTTACATAAAGAACTAGAAAGTCTGTATCAAACTCTTCATTTTCTAACGCTTCTACTGCAGGTGTAGATAGCACCACTTCTCCCATTTGTTCTAAGGCCTCAAACACCATATAAACTCTAGCAGCCTTCAACATACAATCGCTACGAAGTGAAACTTTGATTTTGTAATTTGATAGCCCTTGCTCTTGAGATTGTTCTAAGACGGTCCGAGTAAACTCGTCCACTTGAAGTTTTAAAGATGTTTCTGCTGGCGTGACCGATTGTTGTTTCTTTTGATTATCCAACACTTCTCCGAGTTCAATGGCTTGAAGAAGATCAACCACTTTAGTAACATCCCTTTCACCTGTTCCTCCTTGAGAAATGTCTAATACCATAGCTTCTAAGTCATCTACTGAATCAAAAACGACGTCCAGCATTTCAGCATCTACATAAATTTTTTCATTGCGCACGCTGTCTAGTACATTCTCCATTTTATGCGTTAAGTTTGCTAAATCTTGATAGCCCATAGTCGCAGCCATCCCTTTAAGGGTATGAGCGGAACGGAAAATTTCCCCTACAATAGATAACTCTTGTGGTTTCTTTTCTAAATCTAACAATCGATCATTAATAGATTGCAAATGTTCGTTACTCTCATCAATGAATAGTTCTAAATATTGGTTTGTTTCCATCGACCTTCCTCCTACTTATAAATCCCTTATGCGCTCACTTATTTTATCGACCGGGATTACCTCGTCGGCAAGCTTTGATTTTATAACGGCTTTTGGCATCCCAAATACAATGGAAGTTTCTTCAGCTTCAGCAATCACATAGGTATCTGTGTTCCTTTTCTTCAATTGAATGAGCCCTTCGGTCCCGTCCGCTCCCATTCCCGTCATGATAATGGCTAACGTACTTATCTTTAGTTGAGATAAGGATTGAAATAAATAATTTACCGATGGACGATGACCCATGATAGGTTCGCTTCGCTTTAAATCAACTACCAGTTCATTATTTCTCAGCTCGATCCCTATGTGTTCATCCCCTGGAGCAATATAAGCGGTCCCGTTCTGCAATACTTCTCCATCTTCTGCTTCTTTAACAGTAATCCTTGAAAGCGCGTGCAGCCTCCTGGCAAGTGACTTGGTAAACCCTTTAGGCATATGCTGAACAACGACAATAGGCCAATTTAATCCTTCAGGAAGAGAAGCAAGCACCGTCTGCAAAGCACGTGGACCTCCTGTAGATGTACCAATAGCGACAATTTTGTTGGGAGTGTTAAATGCCTTGGTAGTTGTAAACTTAGCTTCAACACTCATTTGCTTGTGAACCATATGCCTTTCCTTGGGGAGTTTTGCTTTACTTGCTGTTAAAACTTTTCGCACAATGGAAGGCCCTATTTTATGAATATCTAAAGATATCGATCCAGAGGGCTTAGAAATAAAGTCCACTGCTCCTAGAGTCATTGCTTTTATCGTGCTGTCAGCACCTTCACTCGTCAGGCTGGAAACCATTACTACAGGGATCGGCTTTATTTTCATAAGGTTTACTAAAGCGGTTAATCCATCCATTTTAGGCATTTCAACATCCAGCGTAATGACATCAGGCTCAAGGTTGGAAGCTTTTTGCAAACCGTCTTCACCATTCCTGGCTGTACCGATCACCTGGATTCTTCGATCACGGTTTAAAATATCGCTCAGCATCTTTCTCATAAATGCTGAATCATCAACGATTAAAATTTTAATAGGTTCCATTCCAGCCTACCTTTCTTTTACAAAGCTTTTAAGCTTAGATAAAAAGGAAATTTTACGATTATGTGATGGAACACTTAAATAGTCTGCTGTAATCTCATGTACCGCTTTACTAGCTGAGCACCTTGGTTCCTTTATGACAAAAGGCACCTGCTCAAGAACACTACTCATTACTTTACGGTCATCGGGCATGCTGCCTAAGTGAGTAATTGTTTTGTCCATAAACTTCATCGCTGCATTTTTCAGTCTCTTAAATGCTTCATCAGCAGACGCTTGATTGAAAGTTCTGTTCGTTAATACGCTGATTGGAAGATCAGGTGCACAATTTTTTAAATGTTTAATTACAGCGTAAGCATCGGTTATAGAGGTCGGTTCCGGGGTTGTAACGACAAAAACTTCATCAGCTGAAGCCATAAAATGTAAGCTGTCCCGCGTCACTCCTGCACCCATATCAAACAGGATAAAATCATAGGAACCTGCCAACTCGTTAAATTGCTGGAAGAAATAATCCATTTCATAATGATTTAACGTAAAAATCTCTCGCAATCCAGACCCGCCTGATATATAAGAAAGCCCGCTTGGTCCTAACTCAACAATATCTTCTATCGTGCTGGTCGAATCATTGAATAAATCGATGAAGGACTTTGCAGGAGAAACACCTAACAGAATATCAATGTTCCCCATGCCGATATCAAAGTCTATAACAAGCACTTTCTTTCCATTCTGAATTAATTTTAAAGCAAAATTAATCGTAAAGTTGGATTTCCCAACCCCGCCTTTACCGCTTGCAACAGCTATCGTTTTTGCTTCTGCTTCGTGTTGCGAAAGGTTTTTTAAGCGGTTTCTAAGATTTTCGGCCTGATCACTCATTTGAATAGTCTCCCATAATCGTGTCGACTAGTTTAGTAGGATTCGTATGCTCAATATCATCTGGTACATCCTGGCCGAATGTGATATAAGCAATACCTATTTGATGAAGGATAGAGAGGCTCAGAGCTCCCCCGATTTTCGATGTTTCATCTTTCTTTGTAAAAATCAGTTTGTTAATGGGTACTTGGTTTAGACTATCGAAAATTTCTTTCATATCAGCATATTTTGAAGTAAGTGAGAGAACCAGATAAGTTTCTGTATCCTCATTAAACTCGATCATTTTAGTCAATTCACTTACATAGAAAGGATCTTTAAAGTTACGACCTGCTGTATCGATAAATACAAGGTCATAGGCTTTTAATCTTTCCCTCGCTTTTCTGTAATCTTCAATCGTATATGCGACTTCAAGCGGAACATCTAATAGTTTGGCATATGTTTTTAATTGATCCACTGCAGCCATTCGATACGTATCGGTTGTAATAAAAGCTACACTTTCGTTGCGGTTTAATACGGCATCTGATGCTAATTTAGCTATTGTCGTCGTTTTCCCAACACCTGTGGGGCCGACGAGGTGAATATATTTTTTCGTAAAACCCTGCTTTCCTAAAGCTGCAGGAGGCAAAGCCTGACAGATATCATTTTTCACCAGATCTTTTAATTGGTTTTCGTTGAGCTCTTCCTCATAACTACTAAGAACTATCGATTGAATACGTTCATTGACAAATGATTGCTCAAGCTCTTGTTCCTTTAAGTAATCGGCGATCTTCTGTAGCGAGGTTTGCTTTTCCCCATGAGAGGCCTGCTGCTGGACTAAAGTTTTTAACTGCTTTAACTCTTTCATTACTTCGTTATTATCTAAAGAGGGATCAGCTGAACGGTGCACAGCGGGAGCTGACTTCTGTGTTTGCCTTGTACTCCTATTTTCACTTTCGTCGGAGGGATCTATCGCAGCAATCACTTCGACCTGCGGCTTTTTAAACATTCCTAAAAAGCCGCCGACTTTAATTTCTTTAGAATTAAGAATAACAGCATCTGTTCCCAGATTCTTTTTTACTTTGTTCATTACTTCCGGCATCGATGGAGCTTGAAACTTTTTTACCTTCATGCCACGTTCACCACCCCTACACTTTCTACTTCTGCATTAGGATCAAGCTCGTTATAAGAAAGAACTACTACTTGAGGGAAATAGCGTTCCAGCAGCTGCTTCATGTACATTCGAATAGCTGGTGAGCAGAGGATAATAGCATGTTCCTCTTGCAGCAAAACTTGATCCACCTGCTCAGTTACTGCTTTAATTACTGTTTGTTGAATATCCGGGTCAAGAGCAAGAAAATTTCCGTGTTCAGTTTGTTGAATGTGATCAGCCAATATTTTTTCTACTTTTCCTGAAACCGTAATAACTTTCAGATTTTGATTCTCTTTTTGATACTGATTCGTTATTTGAGTCGCCAATGCTTGTCTTGCATACTCAGCCAGTAAATCGGTATCATTTGTCATTGAGCCAAAATCAGCTAGTGTTTCGAATATAACCGGCAAGTTTTTAACCGACACGTTTTCTTTTAGTAATTTGGCCAACACCTTTTGAACGTCGCCTACAGATAAAGGTTCAGGCGTTACTTCATCCACAAGAATTGGATAGGATTCTTTTAAGTGCTCTATCAATTGTTGTGTTTCCTGACGCCCCAGCAATTGGTGAGCATGTTTCTTAATGACTTCAGTAATATGTGTGGAGACTACAGAAGGAGGATCAACTACAGTATATCCGGACAGTTCGGCTTCGTCTTTTAAGTCTTCCGTAATCCATTTAGCAGGCAGCCCAAAAGCTGGCTCAGTCGTTTCGATGCCCTCGATCTCATCGTCATCCATTCCGGGACTCATCGAAAGGTAATGGTCTAGAAGAAGTTCTCCTTTAGCTGCTTCATTGCCTTTAATTTTTAATCGATAATCATTTGGCCCCAGTTGTATATTGTCTCTGATTCTAACGACGGGGATGACGATTCCTAATTCAATCGCAAGCTGTCTGCGAATCATAACAATACGATCCAGTAAATCTCCACCTTGATTTGTATCTGCGATAGGAATAAGAGCATAGCCGAATTCAAATTCAACAGGATCCATGCTGATTAAGTTAACGACATTTTCCGGTGCTTTCATTTGATCACTTTCCGTCTCATCTGCTTCTTCCGGTTCTTCGAGTTCTAATTCTTCATCTACCCTCGAGAGCCAATACCCACCGAATATTAGAATTGAAGCAATTAATGTCGTTAGAAAAAAAGGAATTGGTGTTAACCCGAGAAGGAAAATCGTTGCCCCGGCAATGTATAATAATTTGGGAAACTTCAAAAGCTGACTCGTAACATCAGATCCCAGGTTTCCTTGAGAAGCTACTCTTGTTACTACTATCCCTGTGGCTGTAGAAATTAACAGCGCAGGAATTTGACTCACTAAACCATCTCCAACCGTAAGCCTCATATATGTATCAATCGCTTCATTAAATGACATGCCCATCTGAGCCATCCCAATGATCAGTCCAAAAATAATGTTCATAATCACGATGATGATGCCTGCAATCGCATCACCTTTTACAAATTTACTTGCCCCATCCATCGCTCCGTAGAAGTCAGCTTCATTTTCAATTTTTTCTCTTCGCTCTTTTGCTTGATGTTCATTAATCATTCCTGCATTTAAGTCAGCGTCAATACTCATTTGCTTTCCTGGCATTGCATCAAGTGTAAAACGAGCTGCTACTTCGGATACTCTCTCAGCCCCTTTAGTAATCACTAAAAATTGGATAATTACTAATATAATAAAAACAACAAAACCGACTAAAGGGTTGCCTCCAATAACGAAGGTTCCAAATGTTTCAACTACTCCACCTGCATCTGCTTCGGATAAAATTGAACGAGTCGTAGAAACATTTAATCCGAGTCGAAAGAGAGTGAGTAACAAAAGCAAAGTAGGAAAAACAGCAAATTGCAAAGCTTCTTCCATATTCATCGACACTAAAATAACGATCAGAGCGAGCGTAATATTGATTAAAATTAAAAAACTAAGAAGCCACCCTGGCAGTGGTATAACGAGCATGATTATGATTAGAATTACACCAATTAATACTGATAAATCTCTTGCTGACATCGGGGTCACTCCTTAGTACTACACTTTTTTCTCTAATCGATAAACGTAAGCTAATATTTCTGCAACTGCTTTAAAAAATTGTTCATCGATGGGTTGATCAATTTCCGCTTCCTGGTACATGGCTCTAGCCAGTGGCCGATTTTCTACCGCAACCACCTCATGAGCTTTAGCAATTTCTTTTATTTTTTGTGCTACAAAGTCTACGCCTTTAGCTACAACAATCGGTGCATCAGATATTTCTTCATTATACTTAATGGCTATAGCATAGTGAGTTGGATTCGTAATAATGACGTCCGCCTCAGGTACCTCACTCATCATACGAGCAGCAGACATCTGCCGCTGTTTTTCCTTGATTTTCGATTTTATGAGCGGGTCACCCTCAATATTTTTATGTTCATCTTTTACATCTTTTTTAGACATACGTATATTCTTTTCGTGATCATACCGTTGATAGGTATAATCCATTATTGAAAGTAAAAGTAACGCCAGGCCGGAAGCAAGCCCCATAATAATCGTGATCTCTCCAAAGAACAGAAGTGCGTCTTCTACAGATTTTTGCGACATGAGCATCATTTGGTCTTTATTCAACCAAATGATCGTGAATGTAATCACTCCAATAAGTGAGATTTTAAGTAAAGATTTGACAAGTTCTACGAGAGCACGGGCAGAAAAAATACGTTTAGCGCCTTTGATTGGATCAACTTTCTTTAAATCAAATTTTAACGGTTCAGCCGTAAACAGGATGCCCACTTGCACAAGATTTGACGTGATTCCCGCAAGAATAGCGATACCCATAATAGGAGCAATCACTTTTGCCATCTCTATAGTGATTTCACGAAAGATAGTGGCTGCCGTATCGATTGTTAAATCCCAATTCATATATTCTTGAAAAGTCTGCTCATACATCCCTGTCATTGTATTTTTCATATAATCGCCCAGCAAGAACAATCCGCCAAACACTAAAAGCAAAAGGAAGCCTGTATTGACATCTTGACTTTTGGCAACCTGACCTTTTTTTCTAGTATCATCTCTTTTTTTCGGTGTCGCTTTTTCCGTTTTCTCATCTGCCGCAAAATATTGCAGGTTTAGTCTTATTAAACGCACGGCTTACTCTCCCCCATACAGCTGCATCAGCCCTTGCATTGTCTCAAGCATCGTTCCAAATAGGTTTTGAATTAACATAATATAGAAAGTCATCGCAATCACGAGGACAAGTAAGGCTACGAAAATCTTTAAAGGAAGCCCAACGACAAATACATTAAGCTGCGGTACTGTTCTCGCAATAATCCCAAGTGCTACATCAACTAGAAATAAACATCCTACAATTGGAACAGCCATTAAGAAAGCTATGACAAACATCTGGTTAAATGCTTCGATTATGTATAATATCCAATTCTCATTTTGCAGGGGAATCAATTGATCTATAGCAATTAATTCATAGCTGTAAAATACACCATCAATCATTAAATGATGGCCATTCACGGCTAAGATAAACAATAGCGTAATCGTATACATGTATTGACCAATCAAAGGACTTTGTACTCCTGTCTGCGGATCTATCACATTTGCTATCGCAAAACCCATTTGGAAATCAATAAATCCACCTGCTATTTGAATAGCGGCTAATATGATATAAGCAAGTAAACCTACGGATAATCCTATGGCCGCTTCTTTAAAAAGTAAGATAAAGTAAGAAGCGTCTATCGTTAAGTCAGGTACATCAATTGTGAAATACATTAGAGCGGCTAAAAATAAACTAAACCCGACTTTATGCTGAGCTGGTAAATTTCGATAAGAAAATATAGGCAGCGTAACAAAAAATGATGTAATTCTTACAAATATTAATAAGAAAGCTGGCAGGTTTATCGCACTTATATACTCAAGCATGTTATCCCACCAGCATATTCAAGTTTTCAAATACGCGTACGGTGAAGTCCACCATAGTCGTCAGCATCCACGATCCAAAAAAAACCATTCCTACTAATACGGCTACTATTTTCGGAATAAAGGCAAGCGTCTGTTCTTGAATTTGTGTCGTTGCCTGAAAAATACTTACCAATAAGCCGACTGCCAGGGCTAAAATTAATAAAGGGCCAGACACGAGTAATACTGTATATATGCCTTCCTTTGCGAACGAAAGGACCATTTCACTTGTCATATTTACTACCCTCCATTAATTTTAAAATCCTTCTAATAATGATTTGGAAATCAGGTACCACCCGTCTACAAGAACAAAAAGCAAGATTTTGAATGGTAAAGAAATCATGACTGGTGGAAGCATCATCATTCCCATCGACATAAGTACACTTGCTACAGCCATATCAATTACAAGAAAAGGTACAAATATCATAAAACCCATTTGAAACGCTGTTTTCAATTCACTTATGGCAAAAGCAGGAACGAGCGTAGTTAAAGGAATATCCTGTATTGTTTCGGGTTCTTCCATTTGGGAGTACCCCATAAATAACTCTAAATCTTTTTGTCTCGTATGCTTTGCCATAAACTCCTTCATGGGAACACTAGCTTCTTCATACGCTTCATCTAATGTAATTTCTTCATTAAATAACGGCGTTAGTGCCTGGTCATTCACCTCTTGAAACGTGGGTGCCATAATAAAGAAGGTTAGAAACAGCGCAATGCCGACCAACACTTGATTCGGAGGCATTTGCTGAGTGGCTAAAGATGTTCGAACGAATGATAATACAATGAGTATTCTCGTAAAGCTGGTCATCAAAATTAAAATCCCCGGCGCAAGAGATAACACAGTGAGCAGCAGAAGCAGCCTCACAGAAGTTGCCACATTTTCCGGGTCTGATCCGGAGAAGATGTCCACGAATTCACTCAAGACGAATCATCCTCTCTTTTCGAAAAGGAGCGCCTTTTCTTTTTCATTTCCTCTAGTTGAGTCTGGAACAATTTTTGAAATTGAACCGTCGAAGATTGATTGTATGTAGACTCAGAGTTTCTTTTCCTGCTAAGCTGTTTTAATTGGTTGACACCTTTATTCATGAAATCAACTTCTTCTTGGCTGCTCAGGCTGTCAATCGTCTTTTCATCTGTAATTTCTGTTATAAGATCTATAGAGTCCCCGACACCTACGACGAAATATTTTTCACCTATTCTAACAGCTTGTAATGAACGATTAGGAGCTAATGTAATTCCACCTAATGTTTCCATCGTCCGATTCTTTTGAAATACTCTACTTCGTTTATTAAAAAACTTAAGCAATCCATATATTAGGGCTAATACAACAAACAAAGCGAAAATTAACTTCAGGATATTCCATAAGAGGGAAGGTGACTCCTCTGAATCAGCAGTAGACTCATCCGAAGTTCCTTCACCTTCTCCCGGGCTGCTAATAGATCCACACCCTTCCATGTCTGGATTCTCAGTACATTCTGAAACGGACGGAGCTGCTAAAGATGGTGAACTAAAGGAAACTACAAATATACTTAAAAGTAGTGCAGTGATTACCGCAACAAACGTACGTTTCATGAGGTTCATCCTATCCTTACAGATTAATTGAGCGCTTTTTGAATCGCTTCGATCACTCGATCAGCTTGAAAAGGCTTAACAATAAAGTCCTTTGCACCTGCTTGAATGGCGTCGACGACCATTGCCTGCTGCCCCATGGCCGAACACATAATAATTTTCGCTTCTGGGTACTGCGCTTTAATTTCTTTTAAAGCCGTAATGCCATCCATTTCGGGCATTGTAATATCCATCGTCACTAGATCAGGCTGATGCTCTTTATAAAGTTCTACCGCTTTCTGGCCATCTTCAGCTTCTCCTGCAATCTCATACCCATTTTTAGTTAAAATATCTTTCACCATCATTCTCATAAATGCTGCATCATCTACAATTAATATACTTTCTGACATTGTCATTTCCTCCTACATATATTATTTTAATTTTTTTAATCGATCTTTAGGGCTTAGTATATCTGTCACCCTTACACCAAAGTTTTCATCGATAACGACGACTTCACCTTTAGCCATTAGTTTGTCATTAACGTGAATGTCTACCGGCTCTCCCGCTAGTTTATCCAGTTCAACAACAGAACCTGAAGAAAGCTCTAATATCTCTTTAATCGTTCGTTTCGTCCGTCCCAGCTCGACGGTTACTTTTAATGGAATGTCCATTAACATGTCCAGGTTTCTCTGCTCGGTATCATTTAACTGCACATGCTCGAAATTAGAAAACTGTGCAGACTGCACTGTAGAATTATTTAAATGCTGTCCGCCGGTTCCACCCAGTAATTGCGGGTCTTTTGATTCGACGGGAGGCTTTTCTTCTGTTGCCTGCTGCTGTTGCGGTGCAGCCTCAGGCTTATGCTCTGCCGCTTCTTTAACTGGTTCCTGGCCAGCTTCTTCCTCAGGAGGATCAAGAAGTTCGTCTACTAAACCTTTAGCAAATTCGACCGGCAGAAGCTGCATAATGTTTGAATCAATCAAGGTTCCGACTTTCAATGCAAAAGATACTTTGATAAGAACTTCATCATTAGGTATTTTCTCTGTACCTTTGTTCTCTTCTAAATCCAATACCGTAATAGCAGGTGGTGAAATATCTACTTTTTTCTTAAATACGGTTGACATGCTTGTAGCTGCTGATCCCATCATTTGATTCATCGCTTCCTGGACAGCACTTAAATGTATTTCATTCAACTCTTCAGAAGGTGCTGTTCCGTCGCCGCCTAACATTAAATCAGCAATAATCGCAGCATCCGGGTTTTTAATGACCAGCATATTCTCTCCAGAAAATCCATCGGTATAGTTCACGTTTATAGCTACATGGGGCTTAGGAAACTCATCGCTTAACTCAGATCGCCTTATTGTTGAAATCGCTGGCGTTGTAATCTCAACCTTCTGATTAAGTAAAGACGACAGGGCAGTAGCTGAACTGCCAAACGAAATATTCCCAATTTCGCCCAGCGCATCTTCTTCCAAACCCGAAATGTATTCTTCTACATTCTTTCGTTGAGAGGACCTGCCGTCTCCCTCACTCTCATCTGTACTGCCATTTAGTAATGCATCAATTTCATCTTGTGACAGCATGTCATCACTCATCATACTCGGCACCCCCCTGGTACTCGTTTAATACTTGAACGGCCAGCTTATTTTTTAATTTACCTGGCTGAACATAAAATTTTTCTTCCTCATCAATTCTTAGTTTCATAGGATGATCAATCGACTGATCGAGACGAATGACATCATTCTGATCTAACTTCAAAAATTCTTCGATTGAGAGATCCGACTCCCCTAATATGGCCCGTACATCTACTTCAGCCTGCTTTACTGTTTTGGATAAGGCTTCGAGTTCCAACGGGTTACTCTCTTTAGGCTGCTGGTTCTGCATCCAATAATGAACAGACAACTTTGGAATAATTGGTTCTAATACCACATGAGGAATACAAATATTAATCATACCGCTCGCTTCCCCAATAGATGTATTTAATGAAACAACTACGACTGTTTCATTCGGAGATACCATTTGAAGAAACTGCGGATTAACCTCTAACTCTTCTAACACAGGATCTATATCAATAATGGAACCCCAAGCCTCTTGATAGTTTTCTAAAGAATTCTCAAAAAGCTGTGTCATAATCGTCGTTTCAATCTCTGTTAAGTTCTCCACCTTGTTCACGCTGCTTCCTTTTCCACCTAATACTCGATCAAGCATGGCGTAAGCGATATTCGGGTTGGTTTCGAGAAGAATCCGACCATCGAGCGGGGGAACACTGAAAATATTTAGGATCGTCATAGTCGGTATTGACCGGATAAACTCTTCATAAGGAAGCTGATCAACTGAAGCAACACTAATATTGACATACGTTCTAAGGTGTCCTGAGAAATAAGTGGTTAATAAACGTGCAAAATTTTCATGAATTCTTGATAAACTTCTAATTTGATCCTTTGAAAACCGCAGAGCTCTTTTAAAATCGTAGACTCTTACTTTCTTCTCATGATCCTCGGCTTTTAGCTCATCCGCGTCCATTTCTCCTGTCGATAGAGCGGAAAGCAATGAATCTATTTCTGATTGCGAAAGTACTTCCTCTGCCAAAAAACTCACCTCCACCTGTCCATAACCTTCCACAATTCTATTGAAGGACTTTATCTACGGTATATACTTCTGTCACTTGCCCGTCATTCATGAGTTCATTAAGCTTCAGCTTTAACTCTTCTTCTAAGGCCGTCAGGTCAGCTGTAAAGTCTTCTTCTTCCATCGTGGCCAGTTCTTTAATGAGTATATTCTGCATTTGAAAATCGCGTTTTTCCAATTCATGTAACGCATCTTCCCCATCTGTGACGATTCGAAAGCTGATGCGCACGAAATCTCCGCCTTGAATATCAGTCGTGATATCTTCTGTAATTAATGAGGCTTCACGTATGTCATCAATGCTTCGCTCTCCATCAGCTTCAGTTTCAGATAAGTTTAATACAAAAACGAGGGCAACTACGCCGATAACGGTAATGGAGCCGAGTACAATAAGCATCGTTTTAAATACTTTATTTTTCATTCCTCTTCACCAGCCTTGTGCACGATTCTCACTAAACCAATTTCTCTGTAGAAGCGTTTCATGTTCTTTATGACTATAGCCTCAGACTCTTTAACGACAAAGCTTTTCCCTTGTGTTGTTGTAATCGTCGTGTCCGGGTTACATTGAATTTTTTCTATGTAGATCGGATTAAACCAAAAAGCATCACCGTTCAACCTCGTTAATGAAATCATTTGAGTGTGGAGGGGCTCGTTATTAGAGCCCTCCTCCCTCCTTTATTATCGTTTTAAGTTCGTAAGTTCCTGTAAAATTTCATCTGAGGTTGTAATAATTCTTGTGTTCGCCTGGAAGCCGCGCTGAGCAGTAATCATTTCAGTAAATGCTTCAGCTAAATCCACGTTCGACATTTCCAGAGAACCTGATACCATTTCTCCTGTACCATTTTGTCCGGCTGGCTGGAGATCGTTTAAGTTTGTCAGCACACCTTCTTCACCACCTGGCCCAACAAACAAACCTGCATTATCCGTATTTCGATACGTGCTTCCCCCTACTTTTTCTAAGCCTTCAGGGTTAGAGAAGTTTGCTAACCGAATTTGTCCAGCTGTTTGAGGGTTACCTCCTTCATCAACATAACCAACGGTGCCATCTGATTGAATGTTAAAACTTTGGGCGTTTTCCGGGATGGTTATGACTCCTGCTTCTCCTGAAGCCGTAGCAGGATCTGCCTCGGTATTATAGGATTCTCCAACAAGATATTTCCCGTCGGCATTAACAATGGCTCCTTCTTCATCTAAATAAAAGTTACCCGCCCTAGTAAAGCTTGTGTTTAAGTTAGCTAACCCTTCTGCACCAAATGTCTCATCTGTATTTATCGTCTCTCCATCACGACCCTCCGCAAGTACAAACATCCCATCACCTTCTATCGCTAAATCCAGTGGACGATCGGTCGTCTGCCTGTTTCCTTGTGTATGAATACTGTCGATTGATCCCATCTGAGAACCCAAACCAACTTGTGAAGGGTTAATCCCCCCGCGTACATTTCCTCCCGCGCCTTCAACCGCCCCTTGAGCACCCGCTACAGATTGACTCATCATATCCTGAAACGAAACTCTTCCTTTTTTAAATCCACTTGTGTTGACATTGGCAATATTGTTACCGATAGTATCGAGTGAAGTTTGGAAACCCTTCATTCCAGAAATTCCTGAATACATTGAACGTAGCATTACACGATCTCTCCTCCATTTTTATTTAAACTTACCTCTGTCGGTCGGTAAGCTGTTAAGGCTTCCCTTCGATGGGTCCGGCCTATTGGTCTAAAATAATTGTTCCATTAATATTCGTGAAAATGTGATCATTAGATTCATCTTTATTGAGCGCTGTGATTACCGTGTTATTCTTATTACTTACTACGAGCGCTGAATCTTTTAATACAACTAAAGAATCCGTTACACCTTTGGATTTCGCTTCATTAATTTTGTTGGTAATCTGGCTCCATTGCCTGTCGTTAATTGTTATGTCGCGTTCATTCATCCGTTTTTTGCATGCTTGCTTATCTGCAGACCGCTTGCTTCATCTAATGCTTGCTTAAATGAGACGTTAGGTTGTTTTGAAGCCTTCTTCGTCTGGGTAACAGGTAACGGTTGATGAAGCTGGTGTATCCGTGGATCCATAACCATTCCTACTTTCTATTCTTTTGCTTCGGTCACTTTCGTAATTTCATTGACAGATACTTTCTCTCCGTCTTCTAATAGTAAGAAAGCAGCTCCATCTTCTTGACTGACAGAGTTTACTTTTCCATCTTTATAACCGTCTACTGTTTCTGTCTTCTCATCGTATATTGGATAAGTTACTTCTTTACCGATCAACCCGCTATATTGGATGACAGGGATGGAACTTTGACTTTCCATAAATTTCTCCATTGTTGAAGACATATTTGTCATTTGTTCTAAACTTGAGAACTGAGCCATTTGTGAAACAAACTCTTTATCTTCCATAGGATCTAAGGGGTCCTGGTTTTGCAGCTGGGCCATCAATATTTTCAGAAAGTCATCTTTACCTAATTCATCACTTCCCGCTTTCTTAGAAGGCTGATTATTCAAGTAGTAAGAAGGATCAATACTTGTCATGCTCATCACCTACACTTTCTCGTTTACTAACAGTTCTTTAAAAGACAATTCTTCTCTTTCATCATCTGTTCCCTCAGATTCCTCATCATTTTGATTTTGGGAAGATGACTGTTCTTTGAAACCGTCAGCACTTTTTTCTTCCTGAGACAGCATCTGTTCACCTGTATTTAAGTCAGATTTCTCGATAACAACTTGTTGAGGAGAAAACAAATGACGAAGTTGATTCATGTTACTCTCTAACATGTCTTTAGCGGCAGAGGTAGAAACCGTTATTTTCACGGCCATCTCACCATTCATGTGCAAGACCTTTACATTCATCTCACCTAATTGATGAGGTTTTAAACGAATGTTCATTTCCGATTGCCCGCTTCCGTTTTGGAACAAGCGGCTGGACTTGATCAATTGCTCAAACTGCTCCATAAACTGCTGCTGCATAGCGGACTGAGAATTAGTTTGGTTGACATGAATCGCATATTGTTCTAATTTACTCATCGATGTATGTATCCCTGCTCCATTGGAATAATTTACAGTTTCACTCACCGCTGTGTTCGAAAGAAATTGTGCTGCCCACTTCGCAACATCTTTACTTCGTACAGTCGAATGCTGCTGGTAAGGCATAGAATTACGATCGGAAAAGTTTTTCACTAAGTGTGCAAAAAGCTGTTGTTGTTCACTAGTCCCTTGTTTGCTAAATTTCGTCAAGGTTTCTTGAAAAGAGCTTTGATCCTTCACTTGTTTGTTCAGCTTAGTCACTTGCTCTAACAGCTGAGTTAATTGCATCATTGCTCTTTGATCCACAACATCCGGCTTGGCAGCGTTCTTGTCAGACGATGCATTTAAAAGCTGAGTGGACAGGCGATCAAAATTATTCCATAGAATTTCAGCCTGGTCTTCGAGCGCTGCTTGCGAATTTACCGTTTGCCCAGCTTGTTGACTCATATTTATTGAAGAGACCCTCATATTAAAAATAAAGCTATCTTTCTTATTGGGTGATTTTTTATCCAGCTGCTCAGTTACGTGTTGAAGAGCACTTATAAAATTTGTTTGACTGGTTTGATTTAATTCTAGAAACTCACTCTCTTCCATTTGAAACAATGATTGAACCTCTTCGGGCATTCCTGCTTCCACCCAGGTCGCTAAATTTGCTTCACTTATTCCTTCAATGATCTTATCGACTTCCTCCGAGGATACTTCCATCTCTTTTCCTTCGATCGTCACACCTGCCTGCTCCAGCTTCGTTTTAATTTGAGATAATAAGGTTCTTAAATTGAACGGCTGTGTGGTCTCCTCTTTTAACAAGCCTTCCAGTGTCTCCATAAACGCACGGTGGTCGTCCTTTTGCTTTGTTTTTCCATTCGTTGAGAAATCCGGCATTTCTTTAGGCATGGATGAAAACAACTGTGCCATCATTTCCACGTTCATTTCACCTCCTTTCAATCTTTACAAACAAAAGTCATTAACGGGAGCCCGTGATTAAGCCTGTCAGCTCAGCAGCCGTTTCAGCATCCATCACACCTAGAATAGCTCCACGCTGATCGCTTTTGATCTTTTCAAGTAATTCTATCGCTAACGTCTCGTCCATGTTTTCTATGATAGGAGCGGCTTCCTCTTCATCCATTTCTTGAAAAGACCTGGCCATTTCTGCAACTCGGTCAGTATTTTCTTCACTCGCGTCTTCCGCCGCCGAATCTAATCTAGCTTCCAGCTTCTCAATGGTTTGATTTAATTCCTCAATCGTAGCCTTTTTATCATTATTTTCAGACTCTAACTGCTCAATTTCCGAATCGTTTTCAGAGATGACAGCTTCTAATCGATCAGTCTCCCGCCGGGCATCTTTCTCTTCTGTCGTTGAAACCCATTGAGACAATAGGGGGGTTTTACTAGCCACATCTTCTGCTTTCTGAAATACATTCACCCCCATAAATATAAGAACTACGAGGAGCAGGGTTAACGCAAAAACCGTCGGAACAACGATAACAAGAAAAAACCATTGCACGGGGTTATGATTGTTTTCTTTTTTCTTCGCCATACGATCACCTGTTTTTATAGTTTAGAAACTGTCTTGTAGATAATTCATCCATAGATTTGTTCTCTTCACCTTTCAACCAATCTTTGTGTCTCTGGAGACGCCTATCTATTAAACTGTCGAATTTCTTTACTTCAATATGCGCGGAAGAGAGATGATCATGAGCATTTTCCATATCATTTCTAGCTTGCTGTACCAAGGGTTGAAGCTTATTTATCTGCTTGTCCAGCTGATCTATAAAATGCTCGTGTTGAATGAAAGTCTGAGCCTTTACGGTTTGCAATTTTAACTGCTCATTGAATTGATCTTCTGCTGTTTCTTTTCTTTTTAATAGATCATATAAATCAGTGGCTACTGTTTGAAAATGATCCACTTGCTCTTGGTAGTTTTTCTGCTTTTCTTTTTTTTCACGTTCTTGTAAATCTTTGATCTTATAAAAGGTTTGTAGGGTTGTCACTAGTTAACCTCCTAAGCTAATAACTGGGATAACGTTATAACGGACTCTTGAAAAGTAGACTTTTCATTGACGTCTTGTTTTAAAAACTTAATAATTGCGGGATGATAGTGAATTGCCTCATCAACCTCTCTGCTGCTGCCTCGCTTGTAAGCTCCGATTTGAATAAGTTCGCTATTATCTTCATATGTAGCTAGTAACTGTCTCAATCGGTCAGCAGACTTTTTGTGCTTATCATCTACTACCTGGTTCATAACCCGGCTAATGGACTTTAAAATATTAATAGCAGGAAACTGCCCCTGTTCAGCTAATTTACGATCTAACACAATATGACCGTCTAATATGCCTCGTACGGTATCGGATATTGGTTCATTTAAATCATCACCATCTACAAGTACTGTGTAATAGGCAGTTATAGAACCAAGATGACTCTTACCTGTTCGCTCCAAAAGCTTAGGCAGTGCAGCAAATACAGAGGGTGTATAGCCTTTTGTCGTTGGAGGCTCACCAGCAGCTAAGCCAATCTCACGCTGTGCCATCGCAAATCTTGTAATAGAATCCATTAATAAGTTCACGTTATAGCCGCGTTCTCTAAAATACTCACTAATAGCTGTAGCTGTATAGGCTCCTTTTACTCTCATAAGAGCAGGCTGATCCGAGGTAGCAACGACGACAATCGAACGTTTCAACCCCTCTTTCCCGAGATCGTTTTCAATAAATTCTCTGACTTCACGTCCGCGCTCACCAATGAGTGCAATAACATTAATATCCGCTGAACTATTGCGTGACATCATTCCTAACAGCGTACTCTTTCCCACACCGCTTCCGGCAAATATACCTATTCGTTGTCCCTCTCCTATAGTTAACAGCGTATCAATTGCTCTAACACCTACTTGTATAGGTTTTGAAATGGGAGGCCGCGTTAAGGGGTTAGGCGGGGACTGCTCTGTCGGATACGTTTTCAATCCTTTTGGGAGGTCATCCTCGCTCAATAATTGCCCCATTGGGTTAATCACCTGCCCAATTAATCCCATACCGGCTTTTATTTGAAGCGGTTCTTTGGTCGCTTCTACTAAACTGCCTGGTCCAATATCCGTTAACTCGGAATATGGCATAAGCAAGAGCTTCTCTTCTTGAAAGCCGATAACTTCTGCCGCTATTTTCTTGGCACGCGGGGAAGAAGGCGTGTGGATATAACAAACGTCTCCTATGCTTGCTTCCGGTCCTTTCGACTCCACCATCAGACCAATGACCCTTGAAATTTTCCCAAATCTTTTATATGGATCAGCCTTTTGAATGGCTTGTAATAAAAGCTCTTTATTCATCTGCTTTCTCCTCTTGAACGATTTGGTCCAGCTTCCGTCTTAACTCTGTGAGCTGAGATCCGAGTCCGGCATCTATTTGACCAAAAGAAGATTCAATGATACAGCCATGCTTCTCTACCGTTTCCTTTATAATGATATGAAGCGACGATTGGAACTCCATGATCGCTTCTAATTCTGCTTTTTGAGCATGAATGGTTGGATAATCATCCGGGTGGACATATACTTTAATCTCCGGTTGGTTCTTAACATCCTCAACCGCCTTTTTCACTACATGGATAAAGCTGGCTTCATTCATTTGTAATTCCTTACCAAGTATTTTTTCAGCACAGGCCGCTGCAATCTCTACAATTGCTTCTTCACTCGAACTTACTTTTTGTAAATAATTATCGTTGGCTAATTTGATCAGTTCGTTCACTTCATCAATTTTTTGACTGTATGTATGGGCGCCTAGTTCTTCGCCGCTTTTATATCCAGCTTGAAACCCATTTTCTTCTGCTTCTTTGATTAGTCTTTCTTTTTCCTTATTCCATGATTCTTTTTCCTGTTCAATCTCTTTTCTGGCTTGTTGTAAGATATCATTTGATTTTTCTTCAGCAGCTTTTAATGTAGCTTCAGCTTCTAGCAGCAGCTCATTGGCACTATATTCTTGATGCTTTTTTAAAACCTCGTCTTTTTCTTTTTGCACGTGTAGAGGCTTAATTTGAATGAGTCGTTTTTCGTGAAGGTTCTTCTTAAACAATAATGTCCTCACCTCCACCCCTGGCAATTACAATTTCTCCTACGTCCTCTAATCTTCTAATACTGCCGACAACTCTTGTCTGCGCTTCTTCTACATCACGCAGGCGTACAGGCCCCATAATTTCCATTTCTTCTTTAAACGTTTCAGACATTCTCTCGGACATATTATTAAATACTAAGTCTTTCACTTCATCACTGGAGACTTTCAGTGACAGACGAAGATCATCATTATCCACTTCTCTTATCACCCTTTGTATGGCTCGGTTATCCAACGTAACGATGTCTTCAAATACAAACATTCGTTTCTTAATTTCCTCTGCCAATTCTGGGTCTTGAATCTCTAATGCATCTAAAATCGTACGCTCTGTACTCCTGTCCACTCCGTTTAAAACCTCAACAACTGCCTGAATGCCACCCGTATCTGTATAATCTTGCGTGACTGTTGTAGAAAGCTTTTTCTCTAGAATTCTTTCCACCTGACTAATGATCTCTGGTGAAGTCGAATCCATTGTAGCAATACGTCTTGCAATATCCGCCTGTAACTCTTGGGGCAGCTCTGAGAGAATCTGTCCAGACTGAGCTGCATCCAGATAAGAAAGGACAAGTGCGATAGTCTGAGGATGTTCGTTTTGTATGAAATTTAAGATTTGATTAGGGTCCGCTTTACGGGCAAAATCAAACGGCTTCACTTGTAATGAAGAAGTTAGTCTTCCGATAATATTGGAAGCTTCTTCCTCTCCTAATGCCTTCTCCAGTACTGTTTTGGCATACCCTATTCCGCCTTGAGAAATATAGTCCTGCGCAAGCGCTATTTGATGAAATTGTTCAAGAATTTCTTCCTTTTGCTTAGCTTCTACTTTCTGGACCGACGATATCTCTAATGTTAATTGTTCCATTTCTTCTTCTGTTAAATGTTTATAAACTTGAGCGGCTACATCAGGGCCGAGAGAGATGAGCAGAAGGGCTGCCTTCTGCTTTCCTGATAACCTTGCTTGTTGATAGGCCATTTAGGTCCCTCCTTAATCTTCAGCGATCCATGAACGCAGTAATTTCGCGAAGTCTTCTGGTTTCTCTTTCGCCATGCGTTCAAGCTGTTTTCTTCTAACCGTTGAATCATCCTCTTTTTCCTCAATCTCGGGTACAGCTTTAGGTTTTTCTTCAATGATTTCTTCAAAAATCGTCTCTTCTTCCTCTACTTTTCTGCGTTTCAACAGTCTCCATCCTAAAAAGACGATCAAAAGTAGTAATATCCCGCCTGTTAGATAAACCCATAGAGGGATTCCTTCAGATGAAGGAGTCCTTTGAGTCTTTCCTTCAAACTCTTGAAATACGATAGAAGCTTTATCCGCTGTATCAATTTCTTGCTCATAGCTTCCATCAATAGATGTTGTAATCATTGAATCAACCATCGACTGTATACTTTCTTCAACAGTGTTTTGTTCTTGCTGGGACAGCATTTCAATTTCACCTTGTTCGTTTTCCCCTTTTGTAGAATCTATTGCTACTTGTATCCCAAGATCTCTGACTTTAAAAGGGCTTTCCTGAATGTTGCGCTGCATTCGGTTAAACTCATTGTTGACGGTTTCTTTAGACATTTCATAGTCTCCACTGCCTTCCCCGTCTTCAGCTTCATACCCAGGTACATCTTCTTCACCTGTACCAGAGGTACCCCCTACAGGAGTCCCTCCCTCGTAAGCTTCTTCAATTCGCTCAACACTTACAGGAAGACCTTCCATAGTTTCCTCATCGACAGGCTCCACCAAATCTTCCGTGCGGTTTTCTTGTGTAAAATCAATGTCAGCAGTTACAGAAGCTACGACCTTGTCCTGGCCGACCATCGTGCCGAGCATTTTTTGTAAACGCTGCTGAATATCTCTCTCTATATCTTCTTTTACGCCTTGCTGATATGTATAAGCGTCTGAACTATTTGCATTTTCTGAATTATTTATGTCAAAATAGTTGAAATTTTGATCCATAATGACGATATCATCTTTAGAAAGGTTAGGAACGGACTTTGAAGCTAAGTTATATAGGGTTTCAACTTGATCGTTTTGAATATCATGGCCAGGCTCTACATTCAAAACAATGGAAGCAGAAGCTGCTTGATTTGTGTCTGAAACAAATACTTCTTCTTCAGGAACGTTAATCATTACGTCTGCCCCTTCAATGCCAGAAATCCCTGTCATTAAACTAGCAAGTTCCGATTGCATGGCATCTACCTTAATAACGTCAAATTCATTATCTGTCATACCCCAGGAAACATTATCACTAAAAAAACCATAATCAATATTCCCACTGTCTGGAATACCAGCAGCCGCTAAATCAACGATTAACGACTCAGCCTGGGCTTCAGGAACATGAACAGTAGTACCACCGGAATCCAACTCATAAGCGATCCCTCTAGCATCCAATTCTTCCTTTACCTGTCCGACCTCCTGCAGAGATAAATCACGATACAAAGGAACCATATTGGAATTGGTGGCGAAAATGCTCGCGATTGAAACTAATAATATAAACGCTGAAACAGTCCCTATGATCAGACCTTTTTGTTTATTACTTCGTTCATCCCAAAACGAAGTTGCTTTACTTTTATAAATTTTAAATTTTTCTTTCATAATTGCCCCCACAAAAAGCACAATATTCGAGAACATGTATAGCAACTAAATCAATAGTGACGTTATACTTGCATTCTCATAATTTCCTTGTAAGCATCGACTACCTTATTTCGTATTTCAATGGAAGTTTGAGTGGTAATGCTGGCTTTTTCAGATGCAATCATTACCTCATGTAAATCTTCAACTTCACCATTCGCTAAAGCCTTAGTCATATTATCAGAGGCTTTGTTAGCGTTGTTTACATTTTCTACTGCTGTTTTTAAATGATCTGCAAATTGAGAATGCGCCTCTGCAGGACTGTTTAACTTTGTTGCCGTCTGATCCAAAGTCTGCTCCAAAGTCTGCATTTGCTTATTGGATATTGGAGTGGTATTTATCATCTGTCTGCCTCCTAATTATTTACCAATTTCGAGTGCCTTCATCAGCATGCCTTTTGAAGCATTCATAGACGTTACATTTGCTTCATAAGATCTGGTGGCACTCATCATATCTACGGTTTCTTTCAACGGATCTACATTCGGCATTTGTACATAGCCTTCCTCATTAGCATCTGGATGATTTGGATTATAAGCTTGCTTAAATGGCTCCTCATCATCGAGTATTTCAGTAGCTTTTACCCCATTTTCACCAGTAGAAGAAGAGCCAGCCTGGGCTTTTTCTAAGAACGAGCTAAAGGACTGGTCTTTTGGTTGAAATTCAACCATTTTTCTTCGGTAAGGTTCCCACTCCCCATTTTCATTAACTGTAGCGCGAGTAGAGTCTGCATTTGCCATATTTGATGAAGCCGTGTCCATGCGAAGGCGTTGTGCTGTTAATCCACTGGCACTGGCATTCATGGAATTAAAAATACTCATGCTTAGTTCCCTCCCTTAATTACACTTTCCAGACTGTTGAATTTGCCGCTTAATCGATCCACGAGAGCTTGGTATTGAATTTGATTTTTTGCGAGGTCGTTCATCTCTTTATCGATGTCGACATTGTTTCCGTTGTGATTGTATGTAGTACCTTCCTTACGAATCATTTTAACTTGACTGTTATCAGCAGTACTAAACGGTAGATGTTTTTCATTGGTTCGATTCGCTTGCAATCCGTTCATTTCCCCAGCTAATATTTCCTTAAAAACAACATCTTTAGATTTATAGCCAGGAGTGTCCACGTTTGCTATGTTATCGGAAATGGCTGCATTTTTTTTGGTAGAGAAGTTTAAAGAGTTCTCCAACGTGGTAAATGTATCACTAAATAGATTCAATTCATTCCCTCCGTAACTTCTAAATTCTTTTGACAAACGAAGAAACATTAGTTAAATAAAAATTGTACAACCTATCTATTCTCAGTTTGTTGATTTGTCTTTTTTAAAAATAAAGGATAGTTTAGACCTGGGTACAAAGTTTAGTTTTGTCGGTAATTATTTCTATTTGTCGAAAAAACTACTATAAAGAACATTATTACACAATTATGCAGTAAAATAAATTAGATTTTTAAACATATTAAAAAAGCTACAAAAGAATGATTATTGTAGCCTTTTTTCTCTGTATTTTTACATTTAATCCCACTTTTTTAGGACTTACCTAACAAAAATAAAAAAACAGGATATAAGTACATTAATAAACCTTTATACGTATAAACACAGACCATTAGAATAGCCTAATTTTGAAGCTGCCTGTCGGACAGTGCGCTGAATATCCTTCAGAAAAGCTCCCTTTGCTTTGGGAGGAATATGAAACATTGCCAGAGGTATAGCCAAATGTTTAATAGTTTTTTAAAACCTAAATAATCCGAACTGATTCTCTAAGAGAATCAGTTCGGATTATTTTTTTGCTTTATCCAGTTGTCACAGTCTATTATTAATTGGCGCGTAACTTTTGCAATTCTACAAGAAAATTACTGTTTAATACTTTAATATACGTACCTTTCATTCCCAGAGAACGTGATTCTATAACTCCTGCACTTTCTAATTTACGAAGAGCATTTACAATTACAGAACGCGTGATACCTACTCTATCTGCAATCTTACTGGCAACAAGAAGTCCTTCGTTTCCTTCCAGCTCTTCAAATATATGTTCAATCGCTTCTAATTCACTATAAGACAATGAACTAATCGCCATTTGAACTACTGCTTTATTACGAGCTTCCTGCTCAATTTCTTCTGTTTTTTCATGTAGTATTTCCATACCTACAACTGTCGCACCGTACTCAGCTAAAAGAAGATCATCTTCGTTAAAGCTTTCATTTAAACGGCTGAGGATTAATGTGCCTAATCGCTGGCCTCCGCCGATTATAGGGACAATGGTTGTTAAACCCTCTTCAAACAGCTCTCTGTTCTCTACAGGAAAAGCCGTGTACTCACTATCGATATCAAGATTCGGAGTTGTCTCTTGAATATTAAATAAATTTTGAGTGTATTCCTGGGGGAAACGTCTCTCTGAAAGCATAGCCTTCATTCTTTCGTTTTCAATTTCCTGCTTAATTGCAAAACCCAGCAACTTACCTCTACGGCTTAATACAAATGTATTAGCCCCAATGACATCTCTTAAAGTAGCAGACATATCATTAAAGTCCACCGATTTCCCTGTTGTTTTCTGCAGCATTGCGTTAATTCTTCTTGCACGGTTTAATAATTCCATTGTTCTTCCTCCTTACAAATCTTAAAGTATAAATCTGCTTAAGTCTTTATTTTTAACAATTGTAGATAGTTTGCTCTCTACATATTGAGGGGTTATTTCAATCATTTCAAGAGTGACATCAGGTGCTTCAAAGGATAAGTCTTCCAGTAATTTTTCTAAGATTGTATGCAGACGGCGAGCTCCAATGTTATCTGTCTCCTGGTTTACCTCGTAAGCTATTTCAGCCAGTCTAGTTATAGCATCGTCAGAAAATTCAACCTTTATACCTTCTGTTTCAAGAAGTGCCTTATATTGTTTTAATAACGCATTGGAAGGCTCTACTAAAATATTTCGGAAATCTTCTACTGTTAACTTCTGCAATTCCACCCGGATCGGGAAGCGGCCTTGAAGTTCCGGAATCAAATCTGAAGGTTTTGCCATATGAAAGGCTCCGGCTGCGATGAACAAAATATGATCGGTTGAGACTGGTCCATATTTAGTGACAATCGTTGACCCTTCAATAATTGGAAGGATATCTCGCTGTACGCCCTCCCTGGAAACATTTGCCTGGTTTTCTCCCTTTGCAGCCACTTTATCAATTTCATCAATAAAGATCATTCCCGACTGCTCTACCTTTTCTACCGCTTCTTGGCCTACCTCATCCATATCTACTAACTTTTGAGCTTCTTCTTGAGTTAACACTTTTCTCGCTTTAGCTACGGTAAGTTTTCTTTTCTTCTTTTTCTTCGGCATAAATTGACTGAAAGCATCCTGCATATTCATGCCCATCTGTTCCATTCCCGAGCCCTGGAGCATATCAAACATAGAAGATTGCGATTCTTCGACTTCTACCGTCACCATATGGTCTTCAAGCTCTCCAAGATCCAATTGGTGTTGAATGCGGCTTCGCTTCGTTTCAACTTCTGCATCTTCATTCGATTGATCTGACGACGAGGTAGTCTCTTGGTCACCTTGTTGGAAAAGCATTTCAAAAGGGTTTTTCATTGTGTTGTTCTGCTTTTTCTTTGAGGGCACCAATAATTTCACTAGCCGCTTGTTGGCTTGCTCTTCCGCACGGTCTTTTACAGCTTCCATCTTTTCTTCTTTTACCATACGCACTGCCATTTCCACCAGGTCGCGAACCATTGATTCAACATCACGACCTACGTACCCTACTTCTGTAAATTTAGTAGCTTCTACCTTAACAAAAGGCGCACCTACAAGTTTAGCCAGTCTTCTGGCAACCTCTGTCTTACCGACACCAGTAGGACCCATCATTAAAATGTTTTTAGGAACGACTTCATGCTTTAAATCATCGGTCAGCTGCATGCGACGGTATCGATTTCGCAGGGCTACTGCTACTGATCGTTTCGCATCTGTCTGGCCTATGATATATTGATCCAATCGCTCAACAATTTGTTTAGGTGTTAATTTAATGGACACGGTGCAGACCTCCTATTCCAAAACCTCTAACGTAATATGATTATTCGTAAACACGCAAATTTCTCCAGCTATTTCCAAGGAAGCACGAGCGATATCTTCAGCTGACTGTTCAGATGAATATCTTTTTAATGCGCGGCCTGCACTAAGAGCATAGTTTCCTCCTGAACCAATAGCTAAAATTCCATCGTCAGGTTCTATAACTTCTCCAGTGCCTGACACTAAAAACATTTTATCCTTATTCATGACAATTAACATTGCTTCAAGCTTACGTAGAACAGTATCACTGCGCCATTCTTTTGCCAGTTCTACCGAAGCTCTCGCTAAGTTTCCATCATATGCTTCCAGTTTGGCTTCGAATTTTTCAAAGAGTGTAAATGCATCGGCTACAGAGCCCGCAAATCCAGCCAATACTTCATCATTAAATAATTTTCGTACTTTAACGGCTTTATGCTTCATGACCACTTGATTGCCAAGAGTCACTTGACCGTCTCCACTCATCGCAGCTTTGCCTTTATGCTGGACAGCGAATATTGTTGTTGCATGAAATTGACGATCCATTCCATCACCTCTTCATTTATTAGCGCGAGGATGACTATTCATATATACATGACGGAGTCGATCCTTCGTAACGTGCGTGTAGATTTGTGTAGAAGATAAATGTTCGTGCCCCAGTAACTCCTGTACAGAGCGCAAGTCTGCACCTTCATTAAGCAGATGAGTTGCAAATGTATGTCTAAGCTTATGGGGATGGATATCTACTGTTAAAGCTGCGTCCTCTACCATTTTATTCAAAATCGTTCGAATGCCTCTGGCTGTTAACGGCCCTCCTCGAGCATTAAGAAAGACACGGGAAGTTCCTTCTGATTTTTCACTCTGAAGTTTGGGACGCCCTTCTTGTAAGTATGTTGTTAAAGCGTCAAAGGCAAACTGGCCGAAAGGGACATATCTCTCTTTTCGCCCCTTTCCTCTAACGAGAAGAGTGGATAAAGAAAAATCAATATCCCCTAGCTCTAACTGCTCGCACTCACTCACACGCATACCTGTTCCATATAACAGCTCAATCAAGGCTTGATTACGCTGCCCTAATGGGGTCGTCACATCGCTTACCTCAAATAAGTATTTAATTTCCTCTTCATAAAAAAATTGCGGAATTGGATGTTCACTTTTAGGCATCCGCACATTAAGAAAAGGGTTTTGTTCTACTAATTTTTCTCTTTCTAAAAAACGGTAAAAGCTTCGTAAGCAGGATAGTTTTCGTGAAATGCTCCTCCTTGAAAGCTGCTTATTGTGAAGTTGTGATAAATAGACCCTGATGACAGAATAATCGACTTGCTTTAACGATTCCACGGATTCAGCTTTTAAAAAATCTTTAAAGTCTCGCAGGTCTTCCTTATAGTTTGTAATCGTTAAAGAAGAAGCGTTCTTCTCAATTTGTAAATATTCAACGAATAAATTTTTTTGACGTTCGATTTCGTTCATATTTCACCTCACAAAGCGTCTAAATTTTATCACACTATTCACTAAAATAACAATTCATTTAATGAAATTGTAATAACATTCTGAATTGTTCATGACTCACTTCTATTATTATACGGCTATTGAAGTAAAAAATAAACGATTACAAATAATTACTGTCAAGTATATATCCTTACCAAACCGTAATTATAGCTTTCCATAAGGACGGTGTCAAATATTTTCATAGCACGAGTCAATAAGAAAACCTGCGGCATATGCAGCGCAGGTTTCTTCCAGCTAAGATTGCTGTTCTTCTTTATAATCACATTCGGTACATTGGATTTGGGTGCCTTTTTTGGCTTTCTTCTCAACGAGTAGCGATTCACATTTCGGACAAGGACGTGAGATCGGTTTATCCCATGAAATAAAATCACATTCAGGATATTGATCACACCCGAAAAACTTGCGGTTTTTCTTACTCTTCCGTTCGACTACTTCGCCTTCTTTACACTTAGGACAAGTCACATCTATTTTCTTAAGAATAGGTTTGGTATTGCGGCAGTCTGGAAAGTTGGAGCAAGCGAGGAATTTTCCATACCGCCCCATCTTATATACCATTTCGTGGCCGCATTTTTCGCAATCTATGCCTGCGGGTTCATCTTTAATCTCTACGTGTTCCATCTCTTTTTCAGCTTTTTCAAGTCTAGGTTGAAAACCTTGATAAAATTGAGAGATTGTAGTTACCCAATCCTGCTTTCCTTCTTCAATTGAATCAAGGTCATCTTCCATTCCTTTTGTGAAATCCACATCAATGATTTCAGGAAAATATTCTTTTAATTGCTCCAGGACAATCTCACCAAGTTCAGTAGGCACAAATCGTTTATTATCCAGTGCCACATAACCTCTTCGCTGAATTGTATCCAGTGTAGGTGCATAGGTTGAAGGTCGGCCGATCCCCAGTTCCTCCAGTGTGCGTACGAGACGCGCTTCTGTATATCGTGGAGGCGGCTGCGTAAAGTGTTGATTAGGTTTAATAGCTTCTGCCTTTACGGTCATCCCTTCTTCAAGGCGTGGCAGCAGTTTGTCCTTTTCTTTTTTATTATCGTCGCGGCCTTCAATATAAACCTTCATAAATCCTTTAAACTTCACTTCTGAACCAGTTGCTCTAAACTCGACACCTTCATTATAGAGATGAACCGTCATTGTATCTAATACCGCTGGAGCCATTTGACTAGCAATAAATCTATCCCATATGAGTTTATACAGGCGGTATTGATCTCTAGATAATAAGCTCTTCATCGCTTTAGGGTCTCTGCTGGCTCCTGTTGGACGGATGGCTTCGTGAGCATCTTGAGCTCCACCTTGCTTCTTCTCACTACTGCTTTTCGTTAAATATTCTTTGCCGAAATTGTTTTCGATATAAGATTTTGCATCTTCTTTAGCTGAATTTGACAGCCTCGTGGAATCCGTACGCATATATGTGATTAAACCTGTAATTCCTTGTTTTCCTTTCAGGTCAATACCTTCATACAACTGTTGAGCTACCATCATCGTTTTCTTCGCTCGAAAGTTAAGCTTTCGAGCAGCTTCCTGCTGTAAAGAAGAGGTCGTAAATGGCTGAGAAGGGTTTCTTCTTCTTTCTCTCTTATTTACTTTTTCAATCGAAAACTGATCGCCATTCATTTTGTTCTGTATTTCTTTGACATCTTCTTCTGTATTAAGTTCTTTTTTCTTCCCATCTACTCCATAGAAAGAGCCTTCAAATTTTTCTTTATCTTTTAAGAAATCTGCATCGATCGTCCAATATTCTTCTGGTTCGAATTTTTTAATTTCATTTTCACGATCAATTATGATTTTTACAGCAACCGACTGCACACGTCCTGCACTTAGTCCTTTTTTCACTTTTTTCCATAGAATCGGACTTATGTTATAACCAACCAGACGATCAAGTACACGTCTCGCCTGCTGAGCATCTACTAAGTCAGAATCAATGGTCCGGGGCTGTTTAAAGGAATCTTTAATCGCATCTTTAGTTATTTCGTTAAATACGACCCGGCATTCTGATTTTTGATCAATATCTAAACTATGAGCTAAGTGCCACGCGATTGCTTCCCCTTCGCGGTCGGGGTCGGCAGCAAGATACACACGTTTTGCTTTTTTAGCTGCTGTTTTTAATTCTTTTAATACTGGTCCTTTTCCTCTTATTGTAATGTATTTAGGTTCAAATTCATTTTTAACATCAACACCCATTTGACTTCTAGGTAAGTCTCTTATGTGTCCTAATGATGCTTTTACTTTGTATTTCTTTCCAAGGTATCGTTCAATCGTCTTTGCTTTAGCTGGAGATTCAACGATTACAAGATAATCTGCCATGTAGTTTCCTCCCATAGAGGTTTTTCTGTTTTATTATATATATCACAAATCTTCCCTATTATTAAATAGAATGAAACCGTTTGTCAAACTTACCTCATTATTTTATTCTTTCCATTGCAGGCTTTATCCCTCTTAAAAACTGTTTTAATTAATTTTTTAATTTTTCTCACAGTATCCTTCTAATATATCCTCATAGCTCTGTACAAGCCTGGCTCCCTGCTGAATAATATGGTGACACCCTTCGCTTGTTGACGCTCCTACAGGACCAGGTACAGCATATATATCACGCCCTTGCTCCAACGCCTGATCTACAGTAATAAGTGAGCCGCTTCTCACTCTAGCTTCAATGACGAGTGTTGCTTCTGAAAGACCTGAAATAATTCTGTTTCTTTCGGGAAAATGGTACTTTTTTGGAGGCTGATCAGGAGGATATTCACTAATAATGATGTGATTTTTCGCTAAATTGTCGAATAATTGCTGATGATTTTTGGGGTACAAGTGGTGAAACCCCGATCCTATAACTGCTATTGTCTTTCCATTGTGCCCCAGCGCGATTTTATGTGCATGCTGATCGATACCCTTAGCCATGCCGCTGACAATTGTAAAATTCGCTTGAACTAGAGGAGGGAGAATCTTATTCATTGCGGAAAAAGCATAATGAGAAGGGGTCCTCGTACCTACCACACTAAGGTTTAAGGGGGTATGAAGATGTTGGATATTTCCTCGTGCATATAACATTAGAGGAGGGTCGGGGATCGTACGTAATGAAGGAGGGTATTGCTTGTCATAATACGTGATGTAATGATAATTTGTTCTATTTTTGTCGAGTTTCTTCATTATATAGGGATTCGTTATAAATTGATAAATTTTAGAGGATCTTGAAATAGGAATTTTAAGGGCTTCTGCAAATTGTTCAGGGGTGATTTGTCGTAGAGATGGAAGCAGATCATTCACGCTCAAGATTTTTCTCAATAAAGAACGGGTGACTTGGGGGCATTCATGAAGAGCAATTAGATTTTCTTTTAATACAGTCATCTACAAGCCTCACTTCTACAAGTATTTAATTATAGTGAAAACCGTGCCTGGGAGAGGCACGGTTTTCTATTTTATAAATGAGTTTTACAAGTCTCAAAGAGGTTTTCTTTCTTTAAAACATCAATGAGTGTTTCGCCCATGACAGAAGGCGTTTCCGCTACTTCAATTCCACATTCATTCATAACGCGGATCTTTTCATCTGCCGTCCCTTTACCTCCGGAGATGATCGCACCAGCATGGCCCATACGTTTTCCTGGAGGTGCTGTACGACCGCCGATAAACCCTACTACAGGTTTATCCATATTGGCTTTTACCCACTCAGCTGCTTCTTCTTCAGCTGTACCGCCAATTTCTCCGATCATGATAACCGCTTTCGTGTCATCATCCTCATTAAGTGCTTTAAGGACGTCAATAAAGTCTGTACCGTTTACAGGGTCTCCGCCTATACCAACAGCTGTAGACTGTCCAAGCCCTGCTTCAGACAGCTGGTGAACGGCCTCATAAGTTAATGTACCTGAACGAGATACAACTCCTACATGACCTTTCTTATGGATATAACCAGGCATAATTCCAATTTTACACTCATCAGGTGTGATGACACCCGGGCAGTTAGGACCGACCAGACGTGTTTTCTTGCCTTCCATGTAACGCTTCACTTTTACCATATCAAGCACTGGAATATGCTCAGTTATACATATCGCAAGATCCAACTCTGCATCTGTTGCCTCCATAATAGCATCTGCAGCAAATGGCGCAGGCACATAAATAACAGAAGCTGTAGCCCCAGTCTTCTCGACAGCTTCGGATACAGTATTAAACACTGGTATACCCTCTACTTCTGTTCCACCTTTACCGGGGGTTACCCCACCAACAATTTGCGTTCCATATTCGACCATCTGTTTCGTATGAAAAAGGGCTGTTGAACCAGTAATCCCTTGTACAATTACTTTTGTGTCCTTATTAATATATACACTCATTCCATTCCCCGCCTTTCTACTTCACTAGTTCTACGATTTTTTGTGCACCGTTTGCCATGGAATCTGCTGAAGTAATATTTAGTCCAGATTCATCAAGAATTTTCTTACCAGCTTCTACGTTTGTCCCCTCTAGTCTTACTACAAGAGGAAGTGTTAGTCCAATTTGTTTCGTTGCTTCAACAACACCTTCAGCAATAATGTCACACTTCATAATTCCGCCAAAAATATTGACGAAGATTCCTTTAACATTATCATCTGATAAAATAATTTTGAACGCTTCTGTTACTTTTTCCGTAGTTGCTCCGCCTCCAACATCTAAGAAGTTGGCAGGATCTCCTTTATAGTGCTTAATCGTATCCATAGTAGCCATAGCTAGACCTGCCCCATTAACCATGCAGCCGATGTTTCCATCAAGTGCAATGTAGCTTAAGTCAAACTTAGATGCTTCAATTTCTTTTGGATCTTCCTCATCCAGATCTCGTAGATCAGCTATGTCTTTTTGGCGATACAGTGCATTATCATCGAAGTTCAACTTAGAGTCCAATGCAAGGACATCTCCGTCTCCCGTAGTAACAAGCGGGTTAATTTCAGCAATGGAACAATCCTTTTGCACGAAAACGTCATAAAGTCCAAGCATAAATTTAACCGCTTTACCGAGTGCTTCTTTCGGAATGTTAATGTTAAATGCTAAACGGCGTGCCTGAAAAGGCGTTAAACCTGTTACAGGATCTATAACTTCCTTAAAGATCTTCTCAGGCGTCTTTTCTGCTACTTCTTCAATTTCAGTTCCGCCCTCTTCAGATGCCATCATCGTTACCTTACTAGTCGCGCGGTCTAATACTAAACCGACATAATATTCGCTCTTAATGTCGCACCCTTCTTCGATTAGTAAGCGCTTTACTTCTTTACCTTCGGAACCGGTCTGATGGGTTACAAGCGTTTTCCCCAGTATTTCATCAGCGTATGTACGCACTTCGTCAAGATTTTTTGCAATCTTAACTCCACCGGCTTTTCCACGACCGCCTGCATGGATTTGTGCTTTTACTACAGTGACACTGCTATCTAGCTTCTTAGCTGCTTCAACAGCTTCATCAACTGAATATGCCACATGGCCTTTTGGCACTGGAACGCCAAAATCGCTCATAATTTGTTTACCTTGATACTCATGAATATTCATGTTTCATCCTCCCATCAAATTTCACTGCATTATCATTGTATAAAAAAAGGTCATCAATTGTCCACACTAACCTGTTTTTCTGTCGAAAAATTCAATATGTTTACTTCCAATATATTATGTAAATAAAAATTTCACTTATGCTGGATCTCTTGATCTGTTCGATAAATAAATGCAAAAACTTCCGCGACTACGTGATAAAGTTCCTCTGGAATCTGTTCATGGATGTTCAACTGTGATAAAAGTTCCACTAACGTGCTGTCTTCTTGAATAGGAATTCCCTCTTCTTTCGCTTTTTCTAAAATGTTATCAGCCACGTAACCTTTCCCTTTAGCTAAAACGTGAGGAGCTGATTGCTGCTCAGTCTTATATCCCAGGGCTACAGCTTGTTTTCTTTTTTGATTCATATTTTTATATCCACTCCTGATTGATCTATTTTATAAGAAGAGTGCGCTTGTTTATTTGCTGCTCCTTGTTTTAAATTAATTGAAGTCAACTGGTAGCCTAGTTGCTCGATTCCTGTTTTCATCACTTTTTTATGTTTCCCAATAGCTGATGAAACCGCATCATGGTCATTATATATCGTCACATTAACTCTGCGCTCCACAATCATTAAGTCAATCACTGTTTCGCTCAACTGTTCTAATTGAAGATAAAACATGATACGACAAGAGTCCGGGTCAATCTCTCCCTTTCTATTTTTCTTACTTTCAAAATGGACAAACGCATCCTCGTTCATCCCCATCAGCTCGCCTGGTAGCTGCATTGACAAATTAAGCATCTGAGCCGATTCTTGTTGGGCAGCCAACTGAATACCATTAAGCAGATGCAGCGCAGTTCTCATATTCTCACTTTTAGCGGTTCCATTGTCTTGTAGGCCTTGTACAATTAAAGATTTTAAACTAGGTGGTGTTTGGTCTTTATCCCTAAGCCGAGACGCTTCATCCTGAACTCCTGAAAGGTGCACCATCGCCTTCATTTTTAATAAGAATGCCTCTTTGCTTACTTCAGCACCTATAAGCCCTCCCTTTAGTGCCCATTCTATCAACTGCGGCTTATGGATGTCAGCAACTTGCCGGTAAAGCAGGGTTTGCAGCTTATGAATTATTTGGTCAGAGGGCTTATGGTCCAAGCCTGCAGATGTGTCAAATTGTTCAACTTTTTTAACGAACGGTTTCAAGTTTTCACCCGCAGCCACTTGCAGCTTCGTAAAGACAGCACGGTTCTCTAACAACCGATGAGTATGGTTAAGCATCGCTTCATTAGGCTCTCCACCCGGCCCTAAGAGAGCATACGATTGATTCACCCATTCGGATAATGCATGAAGCTCTTTCGTTGAAAGAGGCATCTGCTCCTTAATCAACGCAGATAACTTATCTTTTAATAGTGTTCCATTCGACAAGTAAGGAAAGGAAGCCTTATGCTTCTCCACATGGTGTAAGAGATCAGCCGCTTCTTTCATCGATAGAGGAGAGGTCAGAGAATGGCTCATCCAGCTTACCGCTTGTTGTTTAAATTTCTCATATGTAAGATCTTGAGGTAAAAAATTGGCTTGCTTTAATAATGAAAAACTAGTTTCACTGCCATGGGAAAGGTCACTAATGACCTGGCTGGTCACTGCTTGTTTCAATGACAGGGAACTTTGATTTCCTGCTAATATGGATGCCAGCCTGGTGAGGCGTTGGTTATTGTTTTTTTCCTCTGCCAGGTTAGTAAAAGCACGAGAAAGTGTAACCGACTCCCTCGCCTTTAAAGCGGCAAACACACTTTCTTTTATTGGGTACTGGTTTTTAAGCATTTGCTGAAGTACTTTTTGGTTTATTGGTGCAGCTTCTTCTTTTTTCAAAATCGATAATGCAGAAGCAAGCGCTTGTTTCGTAAAAGGCACCCCATCTTTAGTAATCTTTTGAAGGAACGCTATATTTACTTTACTAGGTTTTTGATCTATGGTTTTTAACAGTTGCAGCAAGACCTCATTTGAATGAGCGGGCTTAGAGGACATTACGTTAAGTAGTGGAGGTTCGCTTAATTGGTTTACTTGAAGCAAGTATCTTTCCCCATTCGTCAGGGAGGTTTCAAGCTGAGCTTTTATCGTTCGACTTCCAAGTTGAACCACCGCCTGGTTTTTAGGAAGAATATCAATGACCTTTGCCGATATATACTGCCCTTCTTTAAGAAGAGGAGCTCCCTCCTTTTTAGCTTTTTGATGCAAAGATTGAAATAAAGCTGCAATTGTAGAGCTCATAACGACTACACCTCTTATACAAATATATGTTCTTTCACCGGCGCAAAGCTTTTTCGATGGTGAGGAGTAACTCCGTACTTCCTTAAAGCATCTAAATGGTTTTTCGTTCCATAGCCTTGATTCAAATCGAAATCATAATAGGGGTACTCCCAAGAGAGTTCCTTCATAAAGCGATCTCTCGAAACCTTAGCCATAATACTGGCAGCAGCGATAGATACACTTCTTTGATCCCCTTTAACAATGGATTCCTGCTCACAAGTTATCGACTCTACCTTCATTGCATCGATTAACAATTGATCTGGTTTTTTGCTAAGCTGCTCAACAGCTCTTTGCATAGCAAGCTTAGTGGCCCTGTATATGTTAAGGTGATCTATTTCTTCATTCGTCACCATGCCTATACCTACATCTGCTTTTTCTTGAATATATTCATAATATTCTTCTCGTTTATGTACAGATAATTGCTTTGAATCGTAAAGCCCTTCTAAATAAAAACCATCAGGTAAAATGACGGCTCCTGCAACAACCGGCCCGGCTAAAGGCCCTCGTCCCGCTTCATCAATGCCTGCAATGTCCCCTTTCCCTTTTTCTTTATAATGATTTTCAAAGGAGAGCATCTCATTGAAACGTTTCTTAAGCTTTGTTTTCTCTTCTGCTTTCCGGTCATACTGCGCTACTATATGTTTAACACCTTTTCTTTCATCAAGACGAAACGCTTCCACTTCTGCTTCGGTTATTTCACCAGAATGAAATCGATGTTTAACTTCTTTTATTGTCATCTTCATCATTCTCACTCCATTACTCTTTATATCGGCTGCTTTACCGCATTGTAAACAAGAAAAACGCAATTAGAGAATTAGCTTCTCATTGCGTTTTGTACTCATCATTCAGGCTGTTCAAAACTAATTAAACCTAACTTTCCTGAGCGTAAATCCTGCAAAATAACGTCAGATGTTTTATCAAAATTAACGACGCCGCCACTCTCCAAACAACCACGCATACGGCCTATCTGTTCAAAAGCTTCCATAATATCATCAAACGATTGAAAGCCATACCGCTGCTCCAGCAAGTCCGGATAGTGCGTACTTACATAATCGAGAATATAAGCTGCTACGTCTTCTTTTGGTAATATGGTGTCTTTTATGGTTCCAATCGAAGCCAGACGATAACCGATTTCTTCTTCCTCGAACTTCGGCCATAATATTCCGGGGGTGTCTAGCAGTTCAAAATCTTTTTTTACTTTAATCCATTGCTGCTTTTTAGTTACCCCAGGCCGATCCCCTGTATCTGCCGTTTTTTTATTAGCCAGACGATTAATTAATGTCGATTTGCCTACGTTTGGAATCCCTAAGATCATAGCTCTAAGCGGGCGAGGACGTACCCCTTTGGCTTTTAACTTCTCCATTTTTTCGCTGCCTAAATCTTTGCCATACTGAATAACTTTTTGAATATCTTTCTTATTGTTCGCCTCGATAGCTAAAGCTGAAACATTCTGCTTTTTATAATGATGGAGCCACTGATCCGTTATAGCAGGATCAGCTAAATCTCTTTTCATTAAAACGACCATTTTCGGCTTATTCTGCAGCAGTTGGTGCAGCACTGGGTTTTCAGAAGAAAACGGAGCTCTTGCATCTACTAGTTCGATAACAAAATCCACCAGCTTTAATTTCTCTTCTGCTTGTCGTTTAGCTTTAGCCATATGACCGGGATACCACTGGATCGTCATTATTACCCTCCTCAGTCTACCAGACCTATACGATTAAATGGCCAGTAGGAAAATAAACTCTCTCCTACTAACTGTTCGTAAGGTACCATTCCAATTGAACGGCTGTCTGTTGAATTATCTCGATTATCTCCAAGAACAAGAACTGTTCCTTCAGGCACAGTTTCATGCCCTCCTGGAAGTTCTTCAATGGTAAAATTCTCAGTTAGCTGCTCACCTGAAGACAAGGATTGTTTCTGATCCTCTAAGTAAGGCTCGTCTACAACTTCACCATTAATATATAGTTCGTCTCCTTGCATAGCTACTTCTTCTCCTGGTAATCCAATTACACGTTTTATATAGTCTTGCTCATCGGTGGCGTGAAAAACTGCGATATCAAACCGGTCAGGTTCCCCAAGTGAATAATTTATTTTACTTACTATTAAATGATCCCCATTATGTAAATTCGGTGACATCGATGGCCCTTCCACAATAACTGGAGCAAATAAAAAAACGCGAATAATAATAGCTAAAATCGCAGCAATAGCAAAAGCTTTTATCCATTCAAACCATTGTTTCTTCATAAAATCATTCCTTTTCAAGAAATGCGGAAGCGGCTTGGTAGACACGACACGCATAAGCCAGACTTCGCAGTGAAGTGTCCTTCCTTCACGTAGAAGAATGGCTTATGTCGCGAGTGTCTAGCCGCTGCAGCTGGACAATAGAAATGCGGAGGTGACCCGCTCAGGCCCGTACAGCATAAGTAGAACAGCGCAGTGAAGCGGTCTTTCTTCACATAGCGGGGATGCTTATGTCTCGAGGGCCTGGTCACCGCAGCTGGACAATAGAAATGCGGAAGCGGCTTGGTAGACACTAGAAATGCGTTCTTCAAACCGAACTTACTTCCTTTTAAATTTAGAAAAAAGGAGCTTGACGATGCAAGCTCCTTTTCGCTAGATTAGATAATTTCTTTAATACGAGCAGCTTTACCACGCAGGTTACGCAAGTAGTACAGCTTAGCTTGACGTACTTTACCACGACGAGCACGCTCAATTTTAGCAATACGTGGTGAGTGTAGTGGGAATGTACGCTCTACACCTACGCCGTAAGAAATCTTACGTACTGTAAATGTTTCGCTAATTCCACCGTTTTGGCGCTTAATTACAACACCTTCGAATACCTGAATACGTTCACGGTTACCCTCGACAACCTTCACGTGTACTTTAACAGTATCACCTGGGCGGAAGGTTGGGTGGTCTGTACGAAGCTGTTCCTTCGTAATGTCATGAATTAGTTGTTGCATTTGTCTTCACTCCTTCTTAACTAATGCTCTTATCTTCTATGAGAAAGCGGAACATCGTTTTCCGCTTAAACCGAACGTTTAAGCACAACTGATAATATACCATAGAATTCTATATTTCGCAATAGAATATCCTTTATTTCCACTGCTCAATCCACGCTTTTTCCTGATTTGTCAATTCACGATCTTTTAGGAGATCAGGCCTTCTGAGATAGGTTCGCTTTAACGATTCGTAATGTCTCCATTCCTCAATCTTTGCGTGATTGCCTGAAAGCAGAACCTCAGGTACTTCATGTCCTCTAAACTCCCTTGGTCGTGTGTAATGCGGGTGCTCCAATAATCCATTGGAAAAAGAGTCCTCTGGTGCAGATCGCTCATTTCCTAACACATCTGGCAGTAAACGAACGACGGAATCAATCACTACCATGGCTCCTAGTTCTCCTCCAGTTAATACGTAATCTCCAATCGAAATTTCATCAGTTACAAGTTCTTGTCTTACCCTTTCATCATATCCTTCATAATGTCCACATAGAAAGATAAGGTGATTCTCTTTGGAAAGTTCTTCAGCTTTTTGCTGAGAATAAGGCTCACCCTGGGGGCACATGAGAATCACTCTAGGCTGTGTTTCCCGCTTTTCCTTTGTTGCTTCGACAGCATCGAAAATTGGCTGGGGGGTTAGTACCAGCCCAGCTCCTCCGCCATAAGGATAATCATCCACTTTTTGATGCTTGTTTTCCGTGTATTCCCTAAAATTAACCGTCTGGTAAGAAACCGCACCTTTATCTGCAGCCCTTTTCATAATCGATTGCTCCATCACACCATGAAACATTTCTGGAAAAAGAGTTAATATATCGATATGCATTAGTCTAGCAGCCCTTCTATTGGATCAATGATGATTTCTTTTTTTTCAGGATGGACTTCTTTAACCACTTCTTCAATGTAAGGAATCAAAGCGTCCTTTTCCCCTTCACGTTTTACCACCCATACATCATTTGCTCCAGGTGTCAAAATCTCTTGGACACTCCCTATTTTTTCTCCGGAAGTAAGATAAACCGCTGAGCCAATAATTTCATGGAAATAAAATTCATGATCCTCTAATTCTTCGTGAGCGTCAGAAGAAACTTTTAAGTAACCATCCCGCAGCCGCTCAACATCGTTAATAGAAGTGTGGTTTTCAAAGCTGATTAAATCAAAACCTTTATGGATCCGATGACTTTTGACTACAAGCTCTTCCATCGAATTACCTTCATTCACCCAATACAACAGCTGACCTGGTTCAAAACGCTCATCAAAATCTGTGATTCTTCTTACTTTGACTTCTCCTTTAATTCCATGAGTATTTATGATTTGACCGACGTTAAAATAGTGCTCACTCATTTATAAATCTACCTCGCTCGTATGACTATTCCATCTTTAATGACGATTTGGCGCTCTTTTAGAAGTTCTTCATAATGATCGCCTTCTTCTATATTTACCACAGTTTCTACTTCATCAACCTTTAATTCCTCACCATCAGGCAGAGTCTCCAATTGTTTAATTTGATATTGCAGACGTTTCATTCTTTCTTTACGCAGACGAAGCTCTTTACTAAAGCGTTGACGAATATCGTTTTGATTAAACTCTTTATTTCTTTCCATTTTCCTTTGTTCAAACAGAAGCTGCTGGCATTCATTATCTAATTGATCATACTTTTTATTAAAACGATCGTTCAATGCTTGTCTACTTGATTCTGTTAAGATTTGCTTGACCGGTACTCGTTTGATAATTTGCATGACATTCCTGCCTCTTGTATATAATTTAATGTTAAAAAAAAGGGAAAGGTTTTCCCTCTCCCTTTTCTTACATGATATCTAAATAGATTCGCTTACTAGCATCTGAGCCTGCCGCATAAACCACCGTCCGAATCGCTTTGGCAATTCGACCGTTCTTTCCAATCACCTTACCAACATCTTCTTTGTGAACTGTTAAGTGATAAACAACTTTATTATTTTCTTCCTTAACGTTTACTTCGATCTCTTCTGGATGATCAACAAGCGGTGTAACGATCGTCTCGATCAAGGCTTTCATGATATCACGCTTCTTTACTTATTGTTTTTTTTATCGTGGAACTGCTTCATGATTCCTTCGTTAGAGAACAAGTTACGAACTGTGTCACTTGGCTGTGCACCATTTGACATCCAATCCATAGCTTTATCAGCATCAATGTCAACATGTACTGGGTTAGCTACAGGGTTGTACGTTCCAATTTGTTCAATAAAACGTCCATCACGAGGAGAACGTGAATCAGCAACTACTACACGGTAAAATGGGTTACGCTTAGATCCCATACGTTTAAGGCGAATTTTTACTGCCATATTTAACTACCTCCATTAATCTTTCTTTTATTAATTGTTTCACACAAGTTTAGATTTTAGCAGATGTTTTAAAGTGTGTAAAGGGTTTTTACATTACATAAAAGGAAAATTCATTCCTTTGCCTTTTTTCCCTTTTGTATTGCTCATCTGCTTCATCATTTTCTTCATATCTTCAAACTGTTTCAATAAACGGTTTACCTCTGAAACGGATCGCCCCGAACCTTTAGCGATTCGTCTCTTGCGGCTGGCATTCATGAGAGAAGGGTCTTGTCTTTCAGCTTTAGTCATCGACTGGATAATAGCTTCCACATGGACAATCTGCTTATCGTCAAATGAAGCGTTTTGAAGTCCCTTCATTTTATTGGCGCCGGGAATCATATTGATTAATTCGTCTAATGGTCCCATGTTTTTAACTTGGGCCATTTGTTCAAGAAAATCTTCAAACGTGAAGGATGCGTTACGCATCTTCGACTCAAGATCCTTAGCTTGCTTCTCATCGACTTGCGTTTGAGCTTTTTCAATCAGTGTCAGCATGTCACCCATGCCAAGAATTCGTGAAGCCATTCGCTCAGGATGGAATGGTTCCAGCTGATCAAGCTTCTCGCCCATACCCGCAAATTTAATCGGTTTACCGGTAACAGCTTTTATAGAAAGAGCTGCACCGCCTCGCGTGTCACCGTCAAGCTTCGTTAAAAGCACCCCTGTAACATCAAGCTGTTCATCAAAGCTTTCCGCCACGTTTACAGCGTCTTGACCGGTCATAGCATCTACGACAAGAAAGACCTCATCAGGAACTACAGCTTCTTTGATGCGTTGAAGTTCTCCCATTAACTCCCCGTCTATATGCAGTCGACCTGCGGTATCAATGATGACATAGTCATGGTGCTCTTCTTTTGCTTTTTCTACGGCGTGTTTGGCTATATCTACAGGGTCTGCCTCCGTACCTTGTGCGTGAACCGGTAAATCCAGCTGACGACCAAGCGTCTCCAGCTGTTGGATGGCTGCAGGACGATAGACGTCAGCAGCTGCCAAAAGTGGTTTACGGTTATAGTTTTTACGTAAAAGGTTGGCAAGCTTCCCTGTCGTAGTTGTCTTACCCGCACCTTGTAAACCTACCATCATAATAACCGTAGGAGGACGCTGAGCTACGGCAATTTTACTTTCATTCCCGCCCATAAGCTCTGTCAGTTCATCCTTTACAATTTTGATGACTTGCTGACCCGGGGTTAAACTTCCCATTACTTCTTCGCCAACGGCCCGCTCACGAATCCTTTTTACGAAATCTTTTACTACTTTAAAGTTTACGTCCGCTTCTAGAAGGGCTAGTCGAACCTCTCGACTCATTTCCTTAACATCTTGTTCGGAAACTTTCCCTTTTCCCTTGATCTTTTGGATCGATTGCTGTAAACGGTCGGATAAACCTTCAAATGCCATCGAAGGAACCCTCCTATTCTAATTCTTGTAATTGCTGAAGCCATTTCTCTATTTCTTTATTATTCTGGGCTTTTTTCTCCATCTGCTGAAAAATCTTCTGCCGCTTATCGAATTTTTCATATAAATGAAGTTTATTTTCATATTCTTCAAGCATAGCTTCTGTCCGTTTAATGTTATCATAAACTGCTTGCCGGGAAACATTAAAATTCTCCGAGATCTCTCCTAAAGAATAATCTTCTAAATAATACAGCTCCATGTAATTTCGCTGTTTAGGAGTGAGTAACGATTGATAAAAATCAAACAAATAATTGATGCGGGTTGTTTTTTCTAGCACGCTTCATTCACTCCTTGTTAAGTGAAATACCTTTACATTCAAATACTAACTGAGGTTGTCTACTAGTGTCAAGGTTTAAAGCTCTTCTTGCTCTGTTTCTTGTTCTTCAATCATGTCCGCAAACAGTCCATAAACAAAGGCATTGGCATCAAATGTTTCTAAATCTGTTACTTTCTCCCCTAAACCTACCAGCTTAACAGGAATTTGCAATTCATTACGTATAGCAAGCACGATTCCGCCTTTGGCCGTCCCGTCCAGTTTTGTCAGTACAATACCAGAGACATCTGTAGCTTCAGAGAAGGTTTTAGCCTGGCTCATGGCATTTTGGCCTGTAGTGGCATCAAGGACTAAAAGAACTTCATGAGGGGCGCCAGGAACCTCTCTTTCAATTACTCGTTTAACTTTGGATAATTCATTCATAAGATTCACTTTATTCTGCAGTCTGCCCGCTGTATCACAAATAAGCACATCGCTTTCTTTTGATTTAGCGGACTGAATCCCATCGTAAATCACAGCAGCCGGGTCACTACCTTCGCTGTGCTTAATGACGTTGACCCCAGCTCGTTTCCCCCACTCGTCAAGCTGATCAATAGCACCTGCCCGGAAAGTATCTCCAGCTGCAAGCGTTACTTTTTTTCCATCAGATTTTAGTTGGTGTGCTAACTTACCAATCGTTGTCGTTTTCCCTACACCATTTACCCCTACAAATAGATAAATGGTTAAGCCATCCGGGTTTAAACTGAGTTCTTCAGTGGTTCCTTCCGTCTCTTCTCCATAGTATAGCTCTACTAACTTCTCAGAAATGACTTCTTTAACCTGGGACGTATCTTTTATATTTCTACGTTTCACTTCCATTTCAAGTTCTTCAATCATTTCCATCACCGCATTGACACCCACGTCTGCAGAGATCAGCACTTCCTCAAGCTCCTCAAAAAATTCCTCATCCACCGTACGATATCTTGCAACTAAATCATTTATTTTCGTAGTAAATGAATTTCGAGTTTTTGCTAAGCCTTTTTTAAATTTTGAAGCAATCGATTCTTCCTGAAAAGTATCTTTATCATTTTCCCCCGGCGCATCATAGGAATTATCATAAGCTTCATCAAAAGGGTCTCCAGCTTGCTCGTCCACGCTTTCTCGAGCAGGTTCCTCAATGGTACTTTCATGGTGTTCGACTTCCTGCACTTCTTCTGGTTCATTTACAGCTTCTGTTTCTCCTTCAAGCTGTGCAGAATCTTGTAATTCAGCCTCTTCCTCTAACTGTTTATCTTCACTAGAACTTTCAAAGTCACCTTCATGTTTTTCTTCTTCTTTTTCAGGTTCAATAATAAATTTTTCTTTAAGCTTCTTAAAAAAACTCATCGACTCATCCTTTCTAAGCTTCCATTAATTCTTTTGTCTCCTCTAAACGCACGGATACCAGTTTAGACACACCAGACTCTTGCATCGTGACACCATAGAGTACATCTGATTCTTCCATTGTACCTTTACGGTGCGTAATGACAATAAATTGCGTCTGCTGGCTGAATTCCTTTAAGAACTTTGCGAAACGGTTGACGTTTGCTTCGTCCAAAGCAGCCTCGACTTCATCAAGTACACAAAACGGCACAGGGCGCACTCTTAAAATTGAAAATAACAAAGCGATAGCTGTTAAAGCACGTTCTCCGCCTGAAAGCAAGCTTAAGTTTTGAAGCTTCTTGCCTGGTGGTTGAGCGACTATATCAACCCCTGTCTCCAGCAGATCGTCAGGATTCGTAAGCTTTAAGTCCGCTTGACCGCCACCGAATAGGTCTTTAAAGACTTCACCAAATTCTTCTTTAATTTTAGTAAATGTATCCTCAAAGCGACGTTTCATCTCATGATCCATTTCGCTAATGATGGAATGGAGAGTATCCTTCGCTTCTTGAAGGTCAGATTGTTGACCAGATAAGAAATCATAACGTTCTACTATGCGGTCATATTCGTCTATTGCTCCGAGATTAACCGTACCTAATTCATCAATTGCTTTCTTGATCAGTTTGACTTGAGTGGAAGCTTGTTCAATATCATCAACACGTGGAAATTCACCCTGAGCTTTCTCAAAAGTCGTCACGTATTCATTCTGTAAGTACTCAAGCATGTTCTCTAATTCAACATCAAGACGATTGGCTTTGACCTCTTTTTGCTGAATGTCCTGAACAAAATTTTGATGAACCCGCTGTTTTTCTTTTAACTCTTTTTCCTCTTCTTGAACAGAATGAGAAAGATTGTTTCTTTCTTGTCGACGCTCTTGAATCAGCTGGGACGTATCTTCTTTTCTTCGCTTCGTTATGCTCATTTTTTCTTCTAATTCTTCTTCGGTTTCATTTGATTCTGAGACTTCTATAAGCTGGTGATAGGATTGACGATTCTGCTTTACAAGACTTTGAAGTTTGAGCAGTTCATTTTCCAGACGATCGGTCTTTTCTTGTTGGTTGGTCACGTTTGAATCATGCTCTACACGTTTCATTTTCAGTTCCTGATGACGTTCGCGAAGCTTATCTTCGTCTTCTTTTTGTCGTTCTTTAGTCTTCGTTAAGTGATCAATTTTCTTCTGAATATCTTCTAGCTTTCCATTCAAGTCATTTAACTCTTCATCTAGTGCTAATAGTCGTTCGTCTACTTGTTTCTTATCATCTATATATTGAGACTGATCCTGATCATAAATGGCTAATTGATCATTTAAGTGCTGTACCTTAATATTCAATTCTCTCTTATAGGATTGACTTTCAAACTCTTCATCTTTTACTTTATTCAACTGAGTTTGAAGATCCTCCATTTGTTGATGATGGTTCTGTACGCTATGCTTTAAGGCCTGGACTTTTTGTTCGACGCCTTTAGCTTTTTCATCAAACGAGGCAATCTTCTCTACTAATTCTTGTAATTCTTTTTCGCGAGTGAACAATGATTGATTTGATTTCTTTTGAGCCCCTCCAGACATTGAGCCGCCAGGATTTACAACATCACCGTCTAATGTAACGATTCTAAATTTACGATTCAGCACGTTTGCAATGACATTGGCATCTTCTAAAGACTCTGCGATTACAATGTGTCCTAAGAGATGCTTAATAGCTGGTGAGTAATGATCTTTGTACTGAATTAAATCGGCTGCTACCCCAATATATCCTTTTTGAGAAGACAGCTTAGAAGCAGCATGGGACGGCACAGTCCTCGGTTGAATAGTTGATAAAGGTAAAAATGTCGCCCGACCTTTATTATTCTGCTTCAGCCATTGAATGGCATGACGGCCAGATTGTTCATCTTTTACAATGACATGCTGAGCTTGGGCACCTAGAGAAGTTTCAATAGCTGTAATAAGATGAGAAGGGATATCTATTACTTCTAAAACCGCCCCTTCAATACCTCCTATCTGAGCACTCTCTCTCGACTTCAGAATTTCTCTTACTCCTTGAAAATAGCCAGAAAAATCTTCTTTTAATTCTTCGAGCATTTCTTTCTTAGAGCGAAGTTTCTCTAAGTACTGATAACCTTGATATAATTTTTGCTGCCATTCTTGGTAAGAGTTCTCATCTTGATTTGATTGTTGTTGTAGATCTTTTAGAGTGGCTTCTATTTCCTTACGCTGGCTGATTTGCTGCTCCAGCTGCTCATTTATTTCACTAAGGGCTGAGTGCAGTTGATGCCGCTCTTCATCCAGCTCTTTAAATTTGCCTTGCTGTATCCCTTTTTTACTATCGATTTGTTCGACCTGACGTTCCAACGATTGTTTTTCGTTACGTTTTGCTGCCTGTGCATTTAATAAGTCGATATAATCACTTTTATAATCTTCAATTTGAGCTTCAGTATCTTCCGCTCCTTGATGAAGAGCTTCTGTCGTTTGCTTAATCTGTTTCTTTGTTTCCAGTTTTTCTTGTTTAAATGTGTCTAGTTTCATTTTCTCTTGATACACCGATTTTTCTAATGATAGAACTTCTGCAGAAAGCTCTTCATATTCTTCCTCTAACTTAGCTTTATTTTCAGAGAAATGTTTATGACGTTCTTTCATGAGTTCTTTTTTACCCTCTATATTTTCAAATTCTCTAGTCAGTGATAGAAGCGTTTCTTGAAGGTCTTCTAAAGATTCATCTAAAGCTAAGATGTGATCCCGCTTCTCCTCAATAGAAGCATCATTTTTTTGTAAAGCTTCTTTTAATTCCGCTTCTTCTTTTTTAACTGATTCTAGGCTCTTTAGTATTTCTTCCCACTTTTGATGGGCATCTTCAATTTGAGTAATGAGCAAAGAAACTTCAATGTTTTTAAGTTCATCTTTTTTATCAAGATAATCTTTCGCAATGGACGCTTGTTCCTTTAATGGCTCTAATTGTGTATCCAGTTCATGGATAATATCTTCTACTCGATTTAAATTCTCCTGGGTCTCGAACAACTTATGTTCTGCCTTCTTCTTCCGCTGCTTATATTTAAGTACACCGGCTGCCTCTTCAAAAATCGAACGGCGTTCTTCTGCTTTTGAACTAAGAATCTCCTCTACTTTTCCTTGACTAATTATAGAAAAGGCTTCCCTTCCCAGTCCAGAATCCATAAACAAGTCGACAATATCTTTTAACCGGCAAGATTGATTATTAATATAAAATTCACTTTCTCCTGAACGATATACTCTTCTAGTTACGCTGACTTCTTCATAATCTAGCGGTAGAGTCTGCTGCTCGTTATTTAACGTAAGCGTAACTTCTGCCATATTTAATGCTTTTCTCGTCTCACTGCCGGCAAAAATGATGTCTTCCATCTTTGCCCCCCGGAGCGAGCGAGCGGACTGTTCCCCTAAAACCCATCTGATGGCATCAGTAATATTACTTTTCCCACTGCCATTAGGGCCTACTACTGAGGTCACTCCTGAAACAAATTCTACTGAAATGCGTTCAGCAAATGACTTAAATCCTACGGTATCTAATCGTTTGAGGAACATACTCATCCTCCTGTGTTTCTCTTTTTTAACTTGTCTATTTTATCATAACCTTAAGGGTTTAGGTAAGTAGAGATAGATTTAGAAAGGATAAATCTTTTAAAAGGGGTTTTATTATCAAAGAAAATATCTTATGATATGTAATAACAATAGAGAATAGCTGAGGAGGAAAATTGTGAGTCTTCAAGAACCTACGAGAGACAACTTAAATTATATTATCGATGATATGGCAGATCGCCTGCAGGTCGTAAACCGTTCGATCATGGATCCGGAGGATTACGATTTAGATAAATATAGTGAAATCAAATCCCTGCACGACATTATTCAAGCAAAGGGTCAACTAAGTGTTTCTGAGATCCAAGCTTTTGTACAAGAATTAGGTAACTATCGTAAATAATACAAAAAAGCACAAATCATCCGAACGATTCTATTAGAATCAGTTCGGATGATTTGTATTAAGAAAAGATTTTTACCATCGCTCCGTCAAACCACACCGGGCACCAGGCACCTATTTTACAGCCTTGCGGTACCTGATACCCTTATGAGAAAGATGTTTCGTTCCATTTCCCTTTTATCATAAAAAATGCTTGGAGAGAAAACCGAAATTTCTTTCCAAGCATTTTTGTATTTATTAAAGCGCACCTTGATTAATAAGTGCCTGTTGAGCTGCTTTCTGTTCAGCCTCTTTCTTTGTTCTTCCTACACCTATACCAACCGTTTCATTCTGGACACTTACGTGAGCAATAAATTCCCTGCTGTGAGCAGGGCCTCTTTCTTCCACAATTTCATATTCAATGCGACTATTCCGATCTCGTTGAATGTGTTCCTGCAGCTGACTCTTGAAATCCATCGCATGAGAAAAAGCACCACTTTTAATCTTAGGATATACATAATTGCTTAAAAACTCTACCACTTGATCAAAGCCCTGATCAAGATAGATCGCACCAATAAAAGCTTCAAAAACATCTGCTAGTAAAGCAGGGCGGTTTCGGCCACCTGTCATTTCTTCGCCTTTACCTAAGAGAATCAATTCCTGAAAGTTAAGGTCATTGGCAAAATTTACGAGCGAGACTTCACACACAATCGACGCACGAAGCTTCGTAAGTTCTCCTTCTGCCATTTCAGGAAATTCACGATACAAGTATTGAGAGACACCTAATTCAAGTACAGCATCTCCTAAAAACTCAAGCCGCTCATTATCCTCGCGATCTGTCTTGCGATGCTCATTCACATAGGATGAATGGGTAAATGCTTGTTCCAGTAACGAAACGTCTGAAAAACGTATATTGACTTTTTCTTGGAAACTGGAAAAATCCTCCATAATTCACCTTGTCCTTTTCTTATAATTGTTCTATATAGGAAAGGCTGCCTGCAGAAGCAGACAGCGATCCTGGGTTTACGACTGACTGTTTATGTAGTTAACAGCGTCGCCAACTGTATTGATTTTCTCAGCTTCTTCATCAGAAATTTCCATATCGAACTCGTCTTCAAGCTCCATTACTAATTCTACAACGTCAAGAGAATCAGCTTCTAGATCTTCTTTGAAGGAAGCTTCCATTGTTACTTTTGATTCGTCTGCATCAAGACGATCGACAATGATCTGTTTTACTCTTTCGAATGTATCTGCCATAGGAACTTCACCTCCCTTCAATCATTATAGTAAATTTCAAAAAGGAAAACCAGACTAATTTTACATCACCATTCCGCCATCAACATGAATCGTTTGCCCAGTAATATAGCCAGCATCTTCAGTAGCTAAAAAGCGCACTACATTTGCAATGTCTGCTCCACTCCCAAGACGTCCAAGTGGTATCATAGCTAACATTTGTTCACGCTGTTCCTCTGTAAGCTCATCAGTCATATCTGTGGTGATATATCCCGGAGCCACTGCATTTACCGTAATATTACGAGAAGCCAGCTCTTTTGCATTCGATTTGGTCATGCCTATCACTCCAGCTTTGGCTGCAACATAGTTAGCTTGACCTGGATTTCCTGAAACGCCGACAATCGATGAAATATTAATAATTCGACCATATTTCTGCTTCATCATTTGACGTGTAACGCCTTTCGTACAAACAAACACACCTTTTAAGTTCGTATCGATGACGTCATCGAACTCTTCTTCTTTCATTCTCATTAACAAATTATCTCTCGTAATTCCTGCATTATTTACTAAAATATCAAGCTTTCCAAATTGGTCTACCACCTCTTTGACCATGCTTTTAACATCTTCTGAGCTGGAAACATTCGCTTGAACTTTAAAAGCTTCTCCGCCGTTCTCCTTAATTTCTTGAACGACTGCTTCAGCTTTTTCTTCACTGCCTGCATAATTGACAGCTACCTTAGCGCCTTTAGAGGCTAACTCAATCGCAATTGCACGTCCTATCCCACGGGATGCTCCTGTAACAAGGGCAACTTGTTCATTTAACATTATAAATCCTCCTTATACCATTCTAGGAAACTTTGCAGTGTTTCAGGATTTTGTACTGAGAATGTCTTCGTTCTTCTGTTAACCTTCTTCACTAAACCACTCAATACTTTCCCGTGACCTACTTCTACAATAGCATCCAGATCAGCTTCTACAAATTTTTCTAAAATCTCCTCGAACCGTACCGGAGAGTATAATTGTTTCACTAACAGCTCTTGAATATCTTCAGCCTTTTCTACAGGGTCAGCTGTAACATTAGCATATACAGGGCACGCTGAATGACTGATCTCTGCTTCTTCTAGTTTTGCTGCAAACTCTTCACTTGCAGGCTCCATTAGACGAGAATGAAAAGGACCGCTTACGTTTAACGGCAGTACTCTTTTGGCACCTGCCTCTTTTAATAATTCGGATGCCTTTTCTACACCCTGTGCTGTGCCGGAAATCACAATCTGTCCAGGGCAGTTGATATTCGCTAAATCCACTGGTTCATGATCACCTAAATCGGCCAGCACGTTTTCGATTTCCTCTTTTGCTAAACCAAGCACAGCTGCCATAGCCCCTTGTCCTGTCGGAACTGCTTCTTCCATCAACTTTCCTCTCGCATGAACGAGTTGAACAGCTTCTGTTGGCTGCAGTGATCCAGCAGCAACAAGCGCGCTGTACTCTCCTAGACTGTGCCCGGCTGTCATAACTGGAGAGACCCCTTCTTGTTCAAGTATCTTAGTTATTCCTACGCTGTTTAAAAGCAAAGCAGGCTGCGCATTTTCAGTCTTAGTCAAATGTTCACCTGGACCTTCAAACATTAAAGAAGTCAATGAATAACCCAGCGCCTCATCTGCTTGATCAAATAATTGTTTCACATCATCGTACGTTTCATACATTTCCTTCCCCATGCCAACCTCCTGAGAGCCCTGGCCTGGAAAGATATAAGCTACTTTTTTCATTCATCTCCACCTACCTTTTCAACTTCTTTAAGCGTCGTTTCGATCGTTGAAGTAACATCTTGTTCCACCATGTGACTGGCTTGTTTAATGGCATTGTAAATGGCACGGCCATTTGATGAACCGTGTGCTTTAATAACGGGAGCCGATAAACCAAATAATCCAGCCCCTCCATATTCTGAGTAATCGAGTTGATTTTTTAACTGTTTTAAATCATTTTTCACAAGAGCTGCTGCCAGCTTGGATTTAAAGTTTTTCATAAAAGTGGATTTAATCATTGAAAACATCGTTAATGCTGTACCTTCAATCGTCTTTAGCGCCACATTTCCTGTAAAACCATCCGTAACGACTACGTCTGCCACACCGTTTAGCAGGTCTCTTGATTCTACATTTCCAATAAAATGAATAGGGGCATCTGACATTAATTTAAATGCTTTTTTTGTTAGCTCACTGCCTTTGCCGTCTTCAGTGCCGACATTCAATAATCCTACTCGAGGAGAAGACAGCCCTCTAACCTTATTACTATAAATAGAACCGATTATCGCATATTGCAGCAAGTGCATCGCTTTTGCCTCCACATTTGCTCCCACATCGAGCATTAAAAAGCCTTTGCCATCTTCAGTTGGCAAAGTTGGACTAAGCGCCGGTCTTTCCACACCTTTTAGACGGCCCACACCGAATAATCCTGCACTCATCAATGCTCCAGTATTACCTGCAGAGATACACCCATCAGCTCTTCCTTCTTTTACTTCTTTCGTCATTAACACCATGGATGCTTGTTTTTTCCTTCGCACCGCGCGCACTGGTTCATCCTCAGCTGTAATAGCTTCAGTCGTATGTATAACACTAATTCGCTTGGAATCTTTTAAATAGGAGTTAATTTTCTCCTCATCTCCTATTAAAGTGATTTCAAGGTCTTTCATAGAAGATACGGCCTCCATAGCACCTTTCACGACCGCTTCCGGTGCATTGTCGCCTCCCATTGCATCTATTGCTAGCCTCATCCTTCATTCATCTCCTTAGGGTCATGTTCACGAAACATCTCAAATGACCCGGCAAATACTTCATCATTTTCTACATAGCTGTGTACATCCACAATCGTCCGTCCTTTTCGATCATCACCTTTTACGAATGCTTTCGCTACAACCCGCTCTCCTAGTTTGACAGGACGGTTAAATCGGATGCTTGATCCTGCAGTTAATGCCAGTTCCTCATTTATGACGGCGACAGCTAAAGAATTGGCCTGAGCAAACAAATGGTGGCCACGGGCAATATTATTCCTGGAAAACACATGCTCCGGTTTAATATCTAATATAGAAATGGCACGTTGATCTAGTTCCAGGTCTACTACTTCCCCAATCACCTCTTCAATCGGCAAAGCCTTAACCGTTTCATTCCATTCATGTGTAGCGACTGATTTTATCCGTTCACGCAATTCTGGAATGGATAACTCCATACGGTCCAAACGTATGGTCTGAATACTGACGCCAAAACGTTTGGCCAATTCTTCATCTGTAATAAAAGGTGTTTCTTTTATCGTGTCCTTTAGTTCACTTTGTCTAACTTGTTTGGATCGCTTCATCCTGTGTCCCACCGATCGTTTGTCACTGTTTTATGACTAGGTACTAACAGTAATATATAATACCTTATTTAATAACGCAAGGATGAGCATTAAAAAAGAAAATTGTGACTTAAGACCAGCATCCTCTTTAATCCAGCACTTGTCCTGCGATATGTTCATCCTGTTCTATAATTTGTTTCAGGGGACGGTATTCCTCATTCTTTTCCAATAAATCCTCTGATATGATAAAAGATGCATCCTGCCTCGCCGTTTCCAACGCTCGATAGTCATGTACCATATCACCGACTTTAAACTCAGGCATGCCGCTTTGCTTGCGGCCGAAAAAGTCACCTGGCCCTCTTAATTTCAAGTCCTGCTCTGACAGTTCAAAACCATCAGTTGTTTCCGTCATGATCCTCATCCGTTCTTTCCCCACATCTCCTTTAGGGTCAGCGAGTAAAATACAGTAACTCTGGTGCTCCCCCCTGCCTACTCGTCCTCTTAACTGATGCAATTGCGATAGTCCAAATCTCTCAGCATCATGAATGACCATTACAGTAGCGTTAGGAACATTGACCCCAACCTCTACTACAGTAGTGGACACCAGGATTTGAACATGGTTAGCAGCAAAATCCTGCATGACTTCTTCTTTTTCCTCATTCGCTAGTCTACCGTGCATTAGACCAACTTTGATCGCAGGTTCAAATACAGCCGAAATCTGGTTATATAAATCAATCGCATTTTGTATATCCAGCTTGTCCGATTCTTCTATCAATGGACAGATTACATAAGCCTGTTGACCCTGCTGAATCTGCTTTTGAATAAAAGCCAGTACTTTGTCGGTCATTTGGCCTTTGACCCAGTATGTCTCAATCGGCTTTCTGCCTGCAGGCATTTCATCAATAACAGAAACATCCATATCTCCAAAGGCAGTGATTGCGAGGGTGCGGGGAATTGGTGTCGCCGTCATGAAAAGAACATCCGGATGAAGACCTTTATCTCGCAGTATTCTTCGTTGGTTTACTCCAAAACGATGCTGTTCATCTACAATAACAAATCCTAAGCGGTTAAAATCCACTTCATCCTGAATTAAAGCATGCGTTCCTACGAGTAAATCAATCTCCCGTTCTTTAACATCGTTTAAGATCTGCTTCCTTTTCTTCCCTTTTATGGAACCTGTAAGAAGCGCAATTCGTATTCGATCTCCAAACATTTCTTTTAATGAAGCAGCATGTTGTTCCGCTAAAATTTCAGTAGGAACCATTAAGGCCGTCTGATGACCGGTCGTAATCGATGCATATAAAGCAATCGCGGCTACGGCTGTTTTACCAGAGCCTACATCCCCCTGTAAAAGTCGATTCATGCGGTAAGGGTTTTTCATATCTTTTAGTATTTCACTAAGCGCTCTTTTTTGAGCATTCGTTAATTCAAAAGGCAGCGATTGGACAAATTCAGTCAATCGCTCGTTATCATAATGTTGAGCATTTCCAGTCGTCGACTCTCGGTGCAGCTTTCTTAACAGCTGCATTTTTAACTGAAACAATAAAAACTCTTCATATATAAACCGACGCTTCGCATGTTTTAACAAAATCCGGCTTTCTGGATAATGCATTTGCTCAATCGCTTGCTGACGTTTGGGCAGCTTATATCTTAAGATCGTATCTTCCGGCAGAATTTCTTCTACTTCATGTAAGTAATCTTCAAGAGCTGCTTTTATCACTTTTCTTAAAGTAACAAGTGTCACACTTTCCTTTAAGGTGTAAACCGGCTGAATCGGTTCTTGACTCTCAGCCGACCCTTTTTTATACTGACTCACCGTAATCTGCAGACGGTGTTGATCCCATTTTCCAGTTACTGTAACCGTGTCGCCGGCATTTAATTGTTTCTTGGCAAAAGAGCGGTTAAACATAACCGCCTTAACAGCAAATTGATCGACTTGGAGTGACATCGTTAATCGTGATTTCTTCTTCCCGTAAAATTGAACGACTGGATCAGATATGAGCTGGCCCTCTATTGTTGCTTTTTCCTCATGCTGAAGTTCAGTGAGCGGCTTTACTTCGTAGGAATCATAGCGATAAGGAAAATAAAATAATAAATCATAAATGTTAAAAAGCCCAAGCTCATTTAAATGAGCTTGAAGCTTCTCTCCAATTCCTTTCACTTCACTAATGGGTAATTCTAATCTATTATTCATCAATCGGACTCCCGTAAATTTTTGCTTCCAGTTTCTTGCCGGTTAATGTGGCGGCAAGACCCCCCTGGGCAGTTTCTCTAAATGCTGTCGGCATCCTCTGCCCTACTTTATACATAGCGTCTATGACTTCATCACACGGAATACGACTTGTCACTCCTGCTAAAGCCATATCCGCAGCTACCACTGCATTCGAAGCTCCCATCGCATTCCGCTTCACACATGGAACTTCTACAAGGCCGGCAACAGGATCACAGATTAAACCCAGCATGTTCTTTAGTGTAATCGCCATAGCTTCTGCAGACTGAGCGGGTGAACCTCCTGCCATTTCAACGATGGCAGCGGCAGCCATACCTGCAGCAGACCCCACCTCAGCCTGACAGCCTCCGGCAGCTCCTGATATCGAGGCATTATTAGCTACGACAAATCCAAAAGCTCCCGAAGTGAATAAATAGCGAACCATTTGCTCTCGCGTCGGATTCAATTGGTTCTTAACTGCAAAAAGCGTTCCAGGCACACACCCGGCACTTCCGGCAGTAGGCGTTGCACATATGGTGCCCATAGCTGCATTCACTTCATTTGTTGCTACTGCCTTGCTCACTGCATCCATTAATAAATGACCGGACAATGGTTTTTTCTCCCGCATATAATTTTGAATTAAAACAGCATCGCCACCTGTTAGACCACTGTGAGATTGTACCCCTTTTAATCCGTCTTCAATCGCTTTTTCCATGACTTCTAAATTACGTTCCATTTGCGCAAAGATTTCTTCTCGAGTCAATTGCTTTACTTCCATCTCTTGACGAATCATCACTTCTGAGATAGAAATATTTTCTTTTTCAGCACGCTCTACTAATTCCGCAACATTTCTAAACACCAGCTTGCCCCTTTCCTTAGGTGGATTATTTTCCATTCATAAAGATCCACTAAATTAGTCGGAAATACGAGCCACTTGAGTAATATGGTCAGCTCGCTCTAGCTCATTTAATACGCTATCTTCAATAGTTTGATCGACTTCAATTACCATAAGCGCCTGCTCACCTTGCGCTTTTCTTGAAACCTCCATACGTCCAATATTGATTTCATGCCCTGCCAGAATGGAAGTAGCTGAAGCAATCGCTCCATAGCGATCATTATGAATAATGAGAATCGCTGGATGACTTCCTGAGAGACGCAGCTCGAACCCATTAAGTTCGGTGATTTCAGCTTTTCCGCCACCAATGGAAATACCCACAAGTTCTAATTCTCCTTCACTATCTCCAATAACTAGTTTAGCTGTATTTGGGTGATCTGTGTTTGCCTCTTCTTCATAAAAGTGGATAGCCATCTCTTTATGTTTGGCAATGTTTATTGAAGTACTTATACGTTTATCATCTGTTTCAAAATCTAATAATCCCCCAATAATTGCGACGTCTGTGCCATGTCCTTTATACGTTTGAGCAAACGAACCATATAAATGTACATGAGCGTACTTCGGTTCTCTGCCGAACAAATGTCTTGCTGCACGTCCAATCCTGGCAGCGCCGGCTGTATGTGAACTTGACGGCCCTATCATAACAGGCCCGATTATATCGAATACTGATCTATATTTCATACGGATCACCATCCTTGCTTTTGGTAAGTAAACGCTTTCTATATTTTCGTTTACCGATATTCATTTTACCATATTTCTTTAAATTTAGATTGAAATTTAACCAACCTCACAAAATCCTGTGCGTGAACAGCCGCACCTTTGACTCAGGGAAAAAATGAAGGAAATCTTATGGAACTTACAGGATGTTATTACTAAAGGCACAGCCCGAGAAAGCTCATCTTACTCCCATGGAAAGCGAACCTTTTGGTGTATTTTAAAAGGGAGGTGAAGAGATAAGGAAGAGTATTCTCTATTGATTATATTTAATAAAGGGGGTAAAATAAACACTTGTGGGTTATGAGATAACCGGGTGGGAGAGGGATAATTTCATAGAGGAGAATACGATGCTCAATCAGCATAATTCTCAACACAGTCTGCGCAAGGATTTGGTCGCTGGGATTATCGGATATTTCACTACGGTTTATATCGTAGCTGTAAATAGTCAAATCCTCCACGACGCCGGTCTTCCGTTAGAAAATGGAATGCTGGCAACCATTCTTGCCAGCGCTGTCGGCTGTTTAATCATGGCCATTTACGCGAATGCACCTATGGTCTTAATTCCAGGTATGGGAGTTAACGCCCTTTTTGCCTATTCGATTATCGAGGGAAAAGGAATGGAATTTCAAGAAGGGTTAGCCGTAGTAATCTTTGCCGCATTGATTTTTTTGATGACCGCCTATACTCCATTAGGAGATTGGTTAAAGCACGCCATTCCTGACGCATTAAAACATGCGATTACTGTCGGGCTCGGAATGTTTTTAACCTTAATAGGCCTAGAAAAAGGTGGCCTTGTCGTCAAAGGAGAACATTCTCTTATTACGTTAGGCGATCCATCATCTGCTATGGTGATCACCAGTCTACTCACCTTATTTATTGCTGTGTTCTTATTTGCCAAAAATGTGCCAGGTAACTTTTTAATTACAATGGTGATAGGCACAATTATTGCCCATTTCACCGGATTATTGAATGGACCCGGTAAAGGCATCTCAGCAAGTGAGCAAGAGTGGGTATTTATGCCTTCTTTCGGAGCCGTTACTGAATTTGGGTTTTGGATGGCTGTCTTTCCACTAGCCATCGTGCTCATTTTTGAAAACATGGGGCTTATTCACGGGCAGCTGGCCATGCTGAACCAGGGAGACAAGTTCAAAAAATCTTATCGTGCTTCAGCATTTTCAGCGTTAACATGTGGCTTCTTTGGAACTTCACCTACCGTTTCTTCAGCAGAAAGTGCAGCCGTTATTGCCTCAGAAGGTAAAACAGGGAAAGCAAGCTTAACGATGGCTGTCTTATTTTTGGCTACCATCTTCTTAACTCCTTGGATTTCTATGGTTCCTTCAACAGCAATCAGCCCGATTCTTATTATTGTTGGAGCTTTGATGGTGCAAAACATTAAAGACATTCCGCTAGATAACCTATCGGATGCAATGCCGGCATTCTTGATTATTGTGATGATTCCATTCACCTATTCAATTGCTGATGGAATGGCTTTTGGCTTTATCGCCTATCCAATTGTTAAGTTCGCCTTAGGGAAGCAAAGAGAGCTATCCGCTCCAGTCGTATTAATTGCCATGGTCTTTCTCGTTGAATTTATTATCCGATCCATCGGACACTAGAAAAGTGGAGATGTCCCGATAGAGACGACATGCATAAGCAGGATTCCGGAGTGAAGCGTATCTCCTTCACGAAGGGAGATTGCTTATGTCACGAGTGTCTGGACGTTGGAACTGGACACTAGAAATGTGGAGGCGAGCGGTAGGGCCTTACGCATAAGCAAAACGCTGAAGTGAAGCGATTTTTCTTCACAAAAGCGGGTTGCTTATGTCGCTAGGTCCTGCGAGCCGAAACTGGACACTAGAAATGTGGAGACGTCCCGAGAGTCTGGACGTCGCAACTGATGGTGAAATAGTTTCTTAAAATAAATAATCCGAACTGATTTCAATAGAATCGTTCGGATTATTTTATGCTTTATTCAGTTTTGTCCCAGCCTTGTTCTTTTTATTCTACAGCAAAGATATAGGAGTAGATCGGCTGACCGCCATGATGGATTTCCACCTCAAGATCTTCGAACTGCTCTTCTATATAAGCCTCCAGCTCATCAAGCTCTTCTTGTGTGACCTCTTCGCCGGTAATTATCGTAACAATTTCATCTTCATCTTCATCAATCATTTCTTTTAACAGCTTTCTAGCCGTTTCGAATTGACTTTGTTGAGTCGCTTTAATGTCCCCTTCTAAAATACCCATAAAGTGACCTTTTTCAATTGTCATTCCATCAATTTGAGTGTCACGGACCGCATACGTTACTTGCCCGCTTTTCACTTCTTTCATCAAGTTAGACATTTCCTCTTGGTTTGTTGTTATATCCGCTTCTGGATTGAAGCCAAGCAGGGCACTCATTCCTTGAGGGATTGTCTTGGAAGGAACAACCAAAGCGTCAACTTCCGCTAATTCTGCGGCTTGTTCCGCTGCCATTGTAATATTCTTATTATTAGGAAGGATAAGTACCTGCTTAGCATGTACTTGTGTAATAGCATCCGAAATGTCTTTTGTGCTTGGATTCATGGTTTGTCCACCCTGAATAACCACATTAGCTCCAAGACTTTCAAACAATTTTTTTATCCCGTCGCCCATGGCTACAGTCACAATGCCGTAGTCTGCCAGTTCTTTTGGCTTAGTAGAAGTCTTATCCCCCACAATAGACGTATGCTGTTCACGCATATTCTCAATCTTCATGTTAATTAGGCTGCCGTATCGCTGGCCTAACGTCATCGTATCTCCAGGATACTCAGCATGAATATGAACTTTAATTAGTTCTTCGTCTGAAACCACCAGGAGGGAATCTCCATGACGGCTTAACTCTTCGCGAAATTGCTCTTCGTCATAAGGATTTTCCTGCAGCTTTTCCTGTTCAAATTTAACCATGAACTCTGTGCAATAACCAAATTCAATATCTTCTGTATTCATAAAATCTTGTGCTGATTTATGATGTTCTGCATTTACCATTTCATCCATGGATACGGAAGAAGAAGTCATTTCAGGCATCTCTTCCCCTTTTAAATTGGCAAGAAATCCTTCATAAATAGTTAAAAGCCCCTGACCTCCACTATCCACTACGCCGACTTCTTTAAGTACGGGTAATAAATCAGGCGTCCTTTGAAGGGAGTCATGCGCAGCTTTTGTTACACCATCCATAAAAACAAGCACATCATCTTCTTGCTCTGCCAGTTTCTCAGCAGCTTCTGCTGATTCGCGAGCTACCGTTAAGATAGTCCCTTCTACAGGTTTCATAACGGCCTTATAAGCTGTTTTCACTCCACTTTGAAAAGCTTTAGCTAAATCTTTGGTTGTTAGCGCTTCCTTTTGTTCACACGCCTTGGAAAATCCTCTAAACAATTGGGAGAGTATAACCCCTGAGTTACCACGCGCTCCCATAAGCAGCCCTTTAGCAAGAGCTTGTCCTACTGCCCCTGCGTGATTTTCACTAATTTTCTTCACTTCTTCTGCACCAGACGTCATTGATAAATTCATATTTGTACCGGTATCCCCATCTGGGACGGGAAAAACGTTCAAGGCGTCAATCATTTGAGAATTGGCTTTTAAATGTTGAGCACCTTGTAACACCATCTCAGCTAGCTTAGTACCGTTTATCTCTCTTACTGTCACACTATTTTCCTCCTTTGACTACACCAGAGGCTCTTATTCGTTTGTAACTCTTACACCTTGAATATAGATGTTTACCGAGTTAACAGATAAGCCTACATTTTTGTTTAGAGCGTATTTCACTTGTGATTGAACGTTATGAGCTACTTCAGAAATTTTCGTTCCATAGCTTACAATGATATACATATCAATGTGTACGTGGCCTTCATCCTGTCTAACCACGACACCTTTTGAAAAATTTTCACGCCGCAGCATCTCGGCTAAACCGTCACGAAGCTGATTTTTAGATGCCATCCCTACGATGCCATAGCACTCAACAGCAGCTCCTCCGGCAATTGTGGAAATTACATCATTACTTATCGTAATATGACCATAGTTATTATGAAGATCAATAGACATAGGAATCCTCCTTTAAAATCGTCACCTTCGTGGACTTATTATAACACACAATAATAGCAGCTAACGCTGTGTGATCTATCGACACATTGACTCCTATTATACTTTGTAACAATTCATGTGATCTGTCAAGAGAAAATTCTTGATATTATTACCTCCTGTTTATTGCAATTGATAGCTCTGTATGGTACATTAATTAAGTATTTTAAGATGTATGTAACAGGAGGGATTCTACATGTCACGTAAATGTGTCGTATCAGGTCGTCGCACGAGCACTGGTAACAACCGTTCCCACGCGATGAACGCTAATAAACGTAAATTTAAAGCTAACGTGCAAAAAGTACGTATTCTAGTGGATGGTAAGCCTAAGAAAGTTTATGTATCTGCTCGTGATCTTAAATCAGGTAAAGTTCAACGCGTATAATCAAACGTCAAAAAAAGCACCCTCCTCTGGCGGGTGCTTTTTTTGTTAATCTTTTTTAAATGTTCCAATGACAGCCCGTACCATTCCTCCGAGAAAACGTGGGAGTTTAATCGTATAAAATTTCATGAGCGTCCTCCTCAACATATAAAGCTATGAGTGCCATAAAACCTCTATTAATTGATATCTTTACTTCTTATTACTAACAGTATGCCTTGACTAAAAGAAAAAGTACCTTCTTCTTCAATCAAATGATTTGAGATACATAGGGTAGACCCATAAGATAAGTGAGCATTTTCTAAAGGATAATAAAAGCCGTCCAGATTTAAATTCCAAATATCCAATGTTATTGGAACGAATGAAAGATAAGGGTAGTCTTCATTTCTTCTTATTGTATGCGACCCCTGGCCAAACAATTCCAACTGGTTCTGGTGATCATGAATTTGGGCCTTTATCCCGTAGTTCCATAAAGGATATAATGTTTGAATGTTAATGAGTGTATGATCCATCCTCCCACCCGTCACACCGAAAAATAGAATGTCTCTCGCTTCTTGTTCCCTTGCATAAAGAATCGCTAGCTCCAAGTCGGTTTCATCTTTCTCGTTGGGGTAGATTTTGAACTCATAAGCTGCCTTTTTAATCATTTCTAATGAATCAGCACTCACCGAATCAAAATCTCCTATAGCAGCTGTTAAAGGTAATCCAAATTCTACAATAACCTCCGCACCTTGATCCGCTCCAATCCAAACAATATCTTCATTTTTATACGTCGATAAATTAGGGATGTGCTTTTTAGGTCCTCCCCCAACAATCGCATACTTTGACATAGAAACCCTCCTTGCCTGGGAAATTTAAAAAAGAGACTCAGTAATAGTCTGACTATCCGAGCCTCTTTTGTACCTTTTATCTAATTGCTTCAATTGCTTTTTTACGATCTTTTTCGCTAAAAACAGCACTACCCGCAACAAGAACATCGGCTCCCGCTTTTGTGCAATCAACAGCCGTTTTTTCGTTGACCCCGCCGTCCACTTCTATTTCAAAAGTGTAATCGTACTCTTTTCTCCAAGCAGCAATCTGCTCAATTTTACTTAGGACTTCAGGAATAAATGCTTGACCTCCGAACCCTGGGTTTACCGTCATTAATAAAACCAAATCTACCTCTTGTAGTATAGGCCGGATCGATTCTGCAGGAGTAGCCGGGTTAATGACTACACCTGCCTTTACACCAAAACTCTTAATCAATTGAATAGTTCTGTGAAGGTGTGGACATGTTTCCTGATGTACGGTAAGAATATCGGCTCCTGCTTTTGCAAATTCTTCAATATATTGATCTGGATCTTCAATCATGAGATGTACATCCAGAGGCAGGGAAGTATGCGGACGGATGCTGTCTACTATTAGTGGTCCAATGGTTATGTTCGGTACAAAGTGTCCGTCCATAACATCTACATGAATATAGTCGGCGCCGCCTTCTTCCACTTCTTTAATTTCATTGGCAAGGTGCGCGAAATCAGACGCTAATATCGATGGTGCAATCTTTGTCATCCCTTAATACCTCGGCTTTCTATTTTTAATTTCTTCTACGAACTGTAAATAATGGTTATAGCGGTGGCCTGCTATACTTCCATTCTCTACTCCAGCTTTAACTGCACATTTAGGTTCTTTTACATGCAAACAGCCTCGAAATTTACAATCATCTTGCACGGCAACAAACTCTGGAAAACATTCACTGAGTTCCTCTAACTCCAGCTCTCCAAAGTCAAGTGAGCTGAAACCCGGAGTATCGGCGACAAGACCGCCGGCTATATTGTAAAGCTCTACGTGTCTGGTCGTATGCTTACCTCTCCCCAGGCTTTCAGAAATCTCGTTTGTTTCGATATCTAAAGCAGGATCTAAGAGATTAAGCAGAGATGATTTACCAACTCCGGATTGGCCGGCAATCACGGTCGTCTTATTTGCTAATTGATGTTCTATTTTATTTAATTTCTCTAGCTCTTCCATGGATGACAACAAGACAGGATAACCAATCGTTTCATATATTCGTTGATACTCCATGATCGAGGGAAGTTTTTCTTCGTCTAATTGATCCATCTTTGAAATGACAATAACAGGTTCGAGCCTTTTCGATTCGACAAGTACGAGAAAACGGTCAAGCAGTAACGGACTAAAATCCGGATTTACTGTAGATGCAACGATAAGTGCTTGGTCTACGTTGGCAATCGGAGGTCTGACCAATTCATTTTCTCGTTTTTCAATGGATAAGATATAACCTTCTTTTAAAGTTTCCGCCTGGAATTCAACGATGTCACCTACAAGGGGAGTAATTTTCTTTTTTCTAAATACTCCGCGGCCTCTGCACTGATAGATTATACCTTCGTGCAGCACATAGTAAAATCCGCTTAAGGCTTTTATAATCTTTCCTGTTGCCATTCATTCACCTACTTAATAAGGAACATTTTCTTCTTCAATTACTTCATCTTCTCTCACCACTTTGTAAGTGGCCTCGTTTTCTGGAGGAATTGTTAAATTGATTTCAATCGTTGTATCTTCTGTAATCGTTTCCTCACTGTATACTTCTGATATTCGATTGTTCATATCATCCACGTAAACGAGAACTTGCTGTTCCTCTTGTTCAGATTCTTCATCTAACGGAACATTGACCTCAATCGTTTCTTCTCGTGGCTGATCTTCCTCAGGACCCAATGAAACGACCAGGTTTACGGTAGACCCTTCGCTCACTTCGCTCAATGATTCAGGATCTTGACGAATAACTTCTCCTTCAGGAACTTCATCAGAATATTCTTCTGATACTGAAGCTTCCAGTCCGTTGTCACTTAGATAGCTGCGAGCCTCATCCTCTGTTTGACCTTCCAGCGGTCTTAAAGTCATCGTTGGCGGGCCGGTACTAATTTGAAAGATAACCCTCGTCTCATCGATGATAACTTCTTCTTGCGGCTGTGGTTGAATTTGTTCAATTATTTCGCCTGCTGGCCGATCATCCGAAGTCTGTTCAATGGCCAGCACACTTGAATAGCCTGCTTCCTCCAGCTCTTCTTTAACACGCTCATAAGGCTGCCCAACATAGTCTTCAAATCGCACGCGTTCTTTTCCTTTAGAAGAATAGAGCGTTACACGTGATTCTTCTTTTACTACTGATCCTGCTTCAGGATCGGACCTTATAACCAGCCCTTCACTTACGTCGTCTGAGAAGACAGCTTGACGTTGAACTTCCAGGTTTAAATCAGAGAGTTCACTATAGGCTTCTTCATATTCCATTCCTTCAACATCGATCATTTCCACATCATCAGGCTCAAGCAAAGCGGGAACAATAAGCAAAGCTGCAATGCCCATAGATAATAAAACAAAAAAGATGATCGTCAGCCACATTAACCACCTTTTCTTTTTCTTCGGTTTTTTAGGCTTTTTTGTTTTCTTTTTCTTCTTCTCGTTATTAATCGCCGCTTCTTTTTTCGTTTCTTCTAAAGCTTTTCCATCAAATTGCTGGGTTGCATCATGAACGATTGTAGCATCCTCATCTTCATCTCCGAAACTATCGTCTGTAATGACAGGGATGGCTTTTGTTTTTTCTTGATCTTCTTCATTTGGGATCTTAAACTCCTCTTCATCTAATCGATGAGGCTCTAAGGCTGTATCTAAGTCTTGTTCCATTTCAAATACAGACTCGTAACGATAAAAAGGATCTTTCGTCGTCGCTTTTAATACGACGTTTTCTACACTCTGCGGCAGATCAGGGGCCCATCTTTTTAAAGAAGGCGTATCATGCTGCAAGTGTTTCAACGCAATGGATACTGGAGACTGTCCAGAAAAGGGCAGCCTGCCTGTTAAAAGTTCGAACATTACAATTCCTAATGAGTAAATGTCCGACTTTTTCGTTGCCATTCCTCCTCGAGCTTGTTCCGGTGATAAATAATGAACAGAACCTAAGACGGAGTTGGTTTGCGTCAGTGCTGTTGCACTCAACGCCATAGCAATACCAAAATCCGTTACTTTTACGTGACCATAATGATCTATTAAAATATTTTGAGGTTTAATATCCCTGTGGACGATTTCATTATCATGGGCATGAGTAATCGCTGAAGTTACTTGCCTCATAATATCGATGGCCTCTGCTGTTTCTATCGGGCTCTTCTGCTGTATATATTGCTTAAGAGTCATCCCATCGACGTATTCCATAGCCATGAAATAGATGTCCTCTTCCTCCCCAACGTCATAAATATTAACAATATTAGGGTGGGATAAACTTGTTGCCGATTGAGCTTCTCTGTGAAACCTTGCTATAAACTCTTCATCGTTTCCATATTCTAACCGTAGTACTTTAATCGCGACTTCGCGATCCAGAATGGTATCATGGGCGAGATAAACATTGGCCATCCCTCCTCCGCCGATCATTTCATTTACCTGATAACGATCGTTGAGGAGACGATTATTTAACATTAATCAACACCCTCTTTCATCGAGGTGTTACTATGATGAACCACGGCCAGCGTAATATTATCTTCGCCTCCACGTTCATTAGCTAAATCGATGAAGGACTGACAAAATTCTTCCCATTCTCCGTTAAACTCTGCTAACTTACTTAATTCAGTTTCGTATACTTTATTTGTTAACCCATCCGAACATAAGAGCAATCGGTCGTCTTTTTCAAATTCCAACGTCATAATATCAGGAGATATATTTTCGTCCGTTCCAAGTGCTTTTAGTAAAACGTTTTTTCTTGGATGCGTCTCAGCTTGCTCTTCTGAAATTTGGCCCGAGCGAACTAGCTCGTTTACCAGCGAATGATCCTCCGTCACTCGTTTAAAGCCATCTATGTTGGCCAAATAGACGCGACTATCACCAATATGACCGATGGTCGTAAATTGCTCACTGCATAAAGCGACGACCACAGTTGTACCCATTCCTCTGCACTCTTCATGCTCTTCCGAATGACTTAGAATTTTACGGTTTACTTCGAAAATTGCATCAAGCATCCAATATTCAGCATCTTCCGGATGCTGAATATGTTCCGTTTTTTCCCATTTTTTATGTAACGCGGAAACAGCCAGCTGACTAGCAACATCACCAGCCCGATGGCCTCCCATTCCGTCCGCTACGACGGCGAGCAGTTGACCGTTTTCATGATGAAAAACGCCTCCTGCATCTTCATTATGATTACGAACTTTTCCTTGGTCTGATAAAAAGCTACCCCTCATGGTCTTCACCTCATCTCTTCCAAAAACGCTCATTAGCGCATAATGTCATTCATTTTTATAATAAAGAATGGTCAAGTCTATTTTGCGCGTTTCACCATTCGTGTTAAAAAGAAGCCATCTGTATCCCATTGTTGGGGAAAAATCTGTAACCCATACTCGCTAAGGCCCATTGAATCACGTAAAAATTCAGGGAGGTCTTCTTTAAATGCTGGATCGAGCTCAAAATCTTTGTTCTGTTCTAGAAAATTCTTTATGGCTTCCTCATTTTCGTGCTGATCTATCGTACACGTGCTATATAAAAACTTACCACCAACTTTAAGCAGTGGAGCAAGACTGCTAAGCAAGTCATCCTGAATGCGGCGAAGATCAAATATATCTTGTTCTTGCTTATGATACTTAATATCAGGTTTTCCCCGCAGTACGCCAAGACCTGAGCAGGGTGCATCTAGTAAAATACGGTCGAACGATTCTCTCTGGTGGATTTCTCCAAGTTTACGGGAATCGGCCTGGGCAGCTTGAATGGAATTCAACTGAAGCAATTTAGCTTTTTCATCAACTAACTTTGCTTTTTTCTTATGCAGATCATAAGCGATCACTTTCCCGTTATCTTCTAACTTTTCAGCTATGTGAGTCGTTTTTCCTCCGGGTGCACTACAGGCATCCAGTATTAATAATCCAGGTGCTAAATCCATCATTTCGGCAGTCAGCATTGAGCTTTGATCTTGGACAGTAACCTGTCCTTTCTTAAACAATGGGTCAGATAAAATATTGCCTTCTGTAATCAAAAACCCTTGAGTGGAGAATCGACTTATTTCCGTCTGGATACCTCTGGATTTCAACTCCGTCATAGCTGCCTCTCTGGAAATTCTAAGGGGCTGGGTTCTTACAGACATAGGTAAATGTCTAAGGTTCTGAAAACATATCCCTTTTGTAACTTCCATTCCATACTGCTTCACCCACCGGTTAACGAGCCATCTCGGATGACTTGTCTCAACCGATAATTTTTCAACTGGGTCCTTAATATCTTCAACGTCTTGTACGCCATTACGCTGTACATTCCGTAATATGCCGTTCACCAGGCTGGATATTCCTTTATGTGCTTTTTTCTTAGAAATTTCTACAGCCTCGTGGATTACAGCATGGTCAGGGACTCTTTCTAAATAACGCATCTGGTAAACAGACATGTAGAGCAGCCATTTTACCCAGGGCTTGAGCTTTTTCTGTTTTTTAAGGTAGGGGTGGATTTCATATTCAATCTTCATTTTGTTTTGAAGTGTTCCATACACAATTTCCGTTAAAAGGGCTCCGTCTTTAGCACTTAAATGCCGTTTCCCCATTTCCTGATCAAGTAAGACGTGGCTGTATCCACCTTGCTCACCAACTCGCGTTAACAATTCTAATGCCGTTTCCCTTAGTTGATACTTAGCCATGTTGCTCCCCCAGTCGATCGCCAATCTGCATGGACTGACCAGAACCAATTAAAAAAGCCTGGCCATTCATTCTTTTTTTCCCTGAAGGTTGAAGGTCAGTAACTTTAATCGCTTTACGATCACCTGTCACAACGAGCATACCGTCTGGATGGAATTCAACTACCGTTCCAGGCTGATAATCGAACCTTCCCTCAACTTTTTCGCCCCACCACAGCTTTAATGGTTTTCCATTCCAGTATGTAAAAGCCACAGGCCATGGATGCATGCCGCGGATGTGGTTATAAACAGCCTGCTGATTATTGGTCCAATCGATCTTCTCTTGTTCACGTTTAATATTTGACGCAAAAGTAGCTTGACTATCGTCCTGCTTTTTAGGTGTGAGCTCTCCAGCTACTAACGAAGGAAGGGTCTCGATTAATAAGTTTGAACCAGCTTTGGATAATTTATCATGCAGCGTACCCACATGGTCATGATCCTCAATTGGCACTTTCACTTGAGTTAATATATCGCCAGCATCCAGCTTTTTCACCATATACATAATGGTTACCCCTGTCTCTTTTTTACCTTGGATAATGGAATAATGGATAGGGGCGCCGCCGCGCAGTTCTGGTAAAAGCGATGCATGAACATTAATACATCCATGTGGAGGTGCTTGCAAGAGTTCTTCCGGTAAAATCTGACCAAATGCAGCTGTTACGATTAGGTCGGGTTCAAACTGTAGAACTTCCTCATATTCTTCTTTAATCTTTTCAGGCTGTACTACTGGAATCCCAAGTCTAGTTGCTGCTTGTTTAACAGGAGGAGGAGTTAACGTTTTCTTTCTGCCTTTCGGCCGGTCTGGCTGTGTTACGACGACTACTACTTCATAGTTGTGCTCGACTAATTGTTCAAGCACGGGGACAGCGAAATCTGGTGTTCCCATAAATGCGATTTTTGTCATGTTGTTGAACTCCTTCCTTACATTAACTGGTACGGTTGAAAATCTACGCTGATTTGCAAACCGTCCTCTTCTTTAAGTTCGTCTTCATAATAGTGCAAGATGCGCTGAATTAACTTGCGCTGTTCTGGCTCATCTTTATATTTTACCATGCATTGGTATCGATATCTATTATTGATACGAGTCAGTGCAGACGGTGTAGGGCCGAGAACGTCTGCATCTTCCGATAATTTATTCCTCATGTAAACTACAATTTTTTGGGTCACTTCTTGCACTTTTAATTGATTGGGATGAGAAATAGTGAAAAGCGTTAAATAATAGTACGGTGGATAGCGGAAAGCTTTTCTCAGTTTCATTTCTTCGTTAAAAAACTGTTCATAATCATATTGGCTCGCCAATTGAATACTATAATGATCCGGGCTGTACGTTTGGACGACGACCTCTCCGGCCAGTTTATGACGCCCTGCGCGGCCGCTTACCTGAGTTAAGAGTTGAAATGTTTTTTCAGCTGCTCGAAAATCCGGCAAGTTAAGCAGGGCATCAGCTGCAAGGATACCGACTAACGTAACATTTGCGAAATCAAGCCCTTTAGCAATCATTTGTGTCCCTAAAAGGATATCCGCCTTTTTGTCGCCAAAATCATTTAAAATCCGCTCATGAGCTCCTTTTCTTCGAGTCGTATCTACATCCATTCTAAGAACTCGCGCTTCGGGGAGCAGTTCCTGAAGAACTTCTTCTACTTTTTGGGTACCTGTACCAAAATAACGAATCGTTTTGCTTTCACATTCAGGACACTGATGAGGCATAGGTTCTTCATAAGAGCAATAATGACATTTCAACCGTTCCTGACGACGGTGATACGTCAACGCGATATCGCAGTGAGGACATTCTTTTACATGCCCACAGTCTCGGCACATTACAAAGGTCGCATACCCTCTTCGATTTAAAAATAGAACAGATTGCTCACCACGTTCAATTCTATCTCTTAATTTATCAAGCAGTACACGAGAAAACATAGAGCGATTTCCTTGATGCAGTTCATCTCTCATGTCAATTAATTCAGTATCCGGCATTGTGGCATTATTCATTCGCTTCGTCAACGTAAGCATTTTGTAATTTCCCTTGGCAGCTCGCGCATACGTTTCTAACGCTGGAGTCGCACTCCCCAAGACGACAGGTGACTCATGTATTTTTCCTCGTTCAATAGCAACGTCTCTTGCATGGTACCTCGTTCGATCTTCTTGCTTATAACTCGATTCATGTTCTTCGTCTATAATAATTATTCCTATATTCGTAAAAGGGGCGAAGATAGCAGATCTTGCTCCTACCACTACTTGAACTTCATTTCTCTGTATCTTACGCCACTCATCATACTTTTCACCAGCTGACAATCCACTATGAAGAACTGCGACTTTGGAGCCGAACCTTCCCTTAAAACGCTCCACCATTTGAGGTGTCAATGCAATCTCAGGCACCAGCATAATGGCTTCTTTCCCCTGGTCTAACACCTTCTGAATCGATTGCAAGTAAATTTCTGTCTTCCCGCTTCCTGTTACACCATGTAACAAAAATACGTCGTGAGTTTCACTTTCCAGTGTATGTAGAATAGGTGTGATCGCCTCACGTTGTTCATCAGTTAATGGAAAAGGATGAGTTCGCTCAAATTCTCGATGTGAAAACGGATCTCTCAAAACTTCTTGCTTATATTCTTTAATTACCCCCTGATTGAGTAAAGGTTTTAGAGTAGAGGATGAAGATGAAGTAGCATTTAGAAGTTGTTTCTTTGGTACAGGCTCTTGGTGATCAATAAAATACTGCACAATTTCTCTTTGTTTTTTTGCCTGTTTCGAGAGATCAACTAACGTTTCCTCCAGCTGCATAGGTCCCATTAAAGGTTCAACTATAGTTGTGGTTTTTGTCGTTTCCCGGCTTTTTACTTCATAATGAATGTCTATCCAGCCTTCATCCACGTATTGCCGCAGCTGATGATAACTCATATTTGATTCTTCAAATTCCTTGTATTCAATCACCCCGCGCCCTGCAAAGATCTTCTCTAATTCCTCCGGGAGCTCTACTTCAGTCAGCCGCCATAACTCTTTACGATAAGAAGCTTTCATGACTTGCGGCAGCATCACCTGCAAGCAGGAAATATAAAAGCTTAACGTCTGCTTAGAAAGCCACTTTCCTATTTTCAGCAGTTCAGGCGTCAACGCAGGCGCAATATCCAGTACATCTTCAATCTGTCTTACTTTAGCAAATTCGCTATAATCCGCAAGCGTAATAACATAGCCAAGGACTTTACGAGGTCCAAAGGGAACAATGATCCTTACACCTGGCTGAACAACAGATTCGAATTTTTCAGGAATCCCATAGTCGAATAATCGATTGGTGTTTTGAGAGGGGACATCTACAATAACTTTTGCAATACTCACGTGGCCTCACCCGAAATGGTTTCAGCTGCTTCGGTTAATATTCTTTGCGCAAGCTGATCTTTTGACATTAGAGGAAGAACGAGACGTTTCCCTTCTTTGGTTAAATAAATTGAAGAATTCGTATCATGTGCAAAACCTGAACCTTCCGCTGAAACGTTATTCATAATAATGGCATCCAAGTTCTTGTTGCGCAGTTTTTGTTCCCCATAATACTCAATATCATTAGTTTCCGCTGCAAAACCAATTAAATACTGCGTCGTTTTCATCTCGCCTAATGTCATAAGGATATCTTTTGTACGTTCCATCTCAACAGAATAATCTCCTGGAGACTTTTTCATTTTATGTTCATACTTAATTTTGGGCCGATAATCAGCCACTGCTGCGGATTTAATAATGATATCGTGATGTGAAAATTCTGTGGTCGCTGCTTCATACATTTCCTCTGCAGTTGTCACATCAATTCTTTTCACAAGAGGAGGTGTATCTAATGTCACCGGCCCTGCTACTAACGTTACCTCCGCTCCCATTAGAGAGGCTTGTCTAGCTAGAGCAAACCCCATCTTTCCTGTGGAGGGATTGGTGAAGTAACGAACAGGGTCAATTTTTTCCTGTGTGGGTCCTGCAGTGATAAGTACTTTTTTCCCTTTCAATAAAGAAGAGCGGTTTTGTTCTTCTTCTAAAAGTCGAACGATAGATTCGGGATCTTCCAATCTTCCTTTTCCTACATAACCACATGCTAAATATCCTTCACCAGGTTCAATGAATTTAAAACCCCAGCCATCAAGCTGCTTTAAGTTTTTCATGACGGCAGGATGACTGTACATATGAACGTTCATGGCAGGTGAAATATAAACCGGCGCCTCTGTGGCCAGCAGTGTTGTAGACAGCATGTCGTCAGCTATTCCATTAGCCAGTTTACCTATCGTATTCGCTGTGGCAGGTGCGATTAAGAAAAGGTCTGCCCAATCAGCCACATCAATGTGCTGAATTTGTGTGGGATCCTGCTCTATAAAAGTATCGGAATAGACAGGCTGACGAGATAATGCTTGAAATGTAGTTGGTGCAACAAACTTTTTTGCGTTCTCTGTCATGACAACTCGAACGTTTGCTCCAGCTTGAACTAATTTACTTGTTAGTGCAGCTGCTTTATATGCGGCAATGCCACCTGAAACGCCTAAAACGATTTTTTTATTTGTAAGCATAGGAACCTACCCTTTCCTCAACAATTAATAACGAAAAGCCGCGCCTTATCAACTAAGTTAGCGCGGCTTTGGTGAATTTATTATAACAGCTTACGTGGTTTCCGTTCTCTCCTGGATATTTTCAGCGTGAGAATATGTTAATTTCCCGCAATCGATCTCTTCAAGGGCCACTCCAACTTGTTGACTGGAGGTTGGATTATCCACCATAGGGGCACTGCCCTGCTTTAATTCACGAGCTCTTCTGGCTGAAAGCGTAACAAGAGTATACTTTGATTTAATTTGTTTTTGCAATGAATCTATAGATGGTTCTAACATCATGATTGATCGGCCTCCAATGCTTTTTTGTATTGATGAGAAACACGTTCACGCTTACAATGTTCGCTTTCTACAATAGCCTTCACTTTATCAACAGCGGATTCAACTTTATCGTTTACGACAACATAATCGTAAGCATCCATCATGTCTATTTCCTCTTTAGCTGCAAGTAAACGATTTTTTACTTTTTCTTCCGTCTCCGTACCCCGGCTTACAATTCGATCTTTTAATTCTTCAAGAGAAGGTGGGATAAGAAACACGAATACTCCTTGAGGGAAGTTTTCTCTTACTTTTAGTGCCCCTTGTACTTCAATCTCTAAAAAAACGTCTTTCCCTTCCTCTAAGGTCTGTTCTACGTACTGACGCGGAGTACCATAATAGTTTCCCACGTATTCAGCATGCTCAATTAACTGCCCTTGACTAATAAGCTGCTCGAATTCGTCTCTCGACTTGAAGAAGTAATCAATTCCATCCACTTCTCCCTCACGAGGTTGACGCGTTGTCATTGAGATCGAATACCTTAAATCGGTGGATTGATCGAATAAAGCTTTTCTTACGGTTCCTTTACCTACACCAGAGGGTCCAGATAAAATAAATAAAATACCTTTTTCTTTTATCACGAATGGATCCTCCTAGTTATCGTCTGATATTTCATCATTGCTTAATACACGTTGGCCAACCGTTTCCGGCTGTACAGCTGATAATACAACATGGTCACTATCTGTAATAATAACGGCACGTGTTCGGCGGCCGTATGTAGCATCTACTAATTTATTATTATCTCTTGCGACAGTAATAATACGTTTAATAGGTGCAGATTCTGGTGAAACAATGGATATTATGCGATTGGCTGATACAACATTGCCAAAACCGATGTTAATTAACCTTAAACTCAACAAAACTTCCTCCTTCTAAGACACGAATCTATTTCTATTATATGAAAAATCTTGTAGGAATCTCAATTGTTATTCAATATTTTGTATTTGTTCTTTCATTTTTTCTACTTCACTCTTCATGATAACGACCTGATTAGATAACTTTGAATCATTTGATTTAGAGCCGATCGTATTAATTTCCCGGTGGAATTCCTGAACGATAAAATCAAGCGTACGCCCAATAACACCACCTTCTTGCAATGTCTTTTGAAACTGATCAATATGAGAATAAATGCGTGTCACTTCTTCAGTAATGTCACCTTTTTCAGCCAGAAGAGCCACTTCCTGCATAACTTTATGATCATCATCAGTTAAAGCGCTTTTTGTGTATTCTTCAATTCTTTTTCTAATTTTTTCTTTATATTCTCTAATAACAACTTCTCGGCGAAGCTCGACTTCACTTACGACCTCTTTTAAAGTGTGGAGGCGATGGATAAGATCATTTTTAAGTTTCTCACCTTCGCTTTCCCGCATGGTTACGAGGTCCGCTAAAGCATCGTCCACTGCCTTTTCGATGGAGGAGGCTAAGGAGGGGTCGTACTCGGTTGTTTCTGAAATCGTAAATACATGGTCTAACTTAGTTACCATATCAATAGTGATTTCACCAGTCAACTCATACTTGTTCTTTAAGATTTGAAGTTGTTCTTTGTATTGCCGCACAAGATCTTCGTCTACTTGCAGAGTGTGCGAGGTAAGTCCTTCCCCTTCTAATGTAAGAAATAGATCAATATGTCCCCGTTTAACTGATTCAGCTACCTTCTTTTTTAAAGCGTCCTCCATAAATAAGATCGATCGGGGCACTTTTGGAGAAAAATCAAAAAAGCGATGATTGACACTTCGTATTTCTACCGTGCCTTTTACTTTTTCCCACTGCAGCGATTGTCTGCCATATCCCGTCATACTTCTAATCATCTTTCATCACGTCCAATAACCTATAGTTTCATACATATTTAGTTTATCAAATATATTCACAATGAAGCGAATCATTGCTATACTGACAAGACTAGAGAGGTGAGGACCATGCCATTTGATGGAGTTGTAACCCGAGCGATGACTTATGAACTTCATGACCGCATTCAATCGGGAAGAATTGTGAAAATTTATCAACCGACTGACACAGAACTTGTATTTACTATTAGAAGCAATGGATCAAAATATACTTTATTACTTTCTGCGCATCCCAGCTATGCTCGTTTTCATATAACAAATGATCAATATCAAAACCCTAAAGAGCCTCCTATGCTTTGCATGCTGCTTCGTAAGCATCTCGTAGGAGGATTTATTGAAAGTATCGAACAAATTGAAATGGAGCGAATTGTTAAATTTCATATTAAGTCTCGAAACGAAATCGGTGATGAGACAACCAAAACTTTAATTGTTGAGATTATGGGTAAACATTCAAATATTTTACTTGTGGACCGCGAACATGGCCATATTTTAGACAGTATCAAACACTTGTCCCCTTCACAAAATCGTCACCGGACAGTGATGCCGGGTCAGCCCTATAAACTCCCTCCATCTCAAGAAAAAAATAATCCAGTGACACTTTCAGGGGAAGACTTAATAAGAAAACTGGACTTTAATTCTGGGAAGCTGGATCAACAAATACTAAATAAAGTGATGGGCTTTTCACCATCGATTACAAAAGAGATTGTTTATCAAGCTAAATTAGGTTCAACGGATGACTATAAAGAAAGCTATGAAAATATTCGCCAGGATCTCATCCACCACCGCTATACGCCAACCTTATTTACGGGGGATCGAGAGCAATTTTACGTGCTGCCCCTCGAACATACGGGACAGTCTGTGAAAACTTTTTCAACCGTTAGTGAAATGCTGGACCGATTTTATTCTGGAAAAGCTGAACGTGATCGAGTGAAGCAGCAAGCTGGGGACCTTCATCGTTTCTTAAAAAATGAGCGCGACAAAAATAAACGTAAGATAAAGAAACATCAGTCAACAATGAAGAAGTCTGAAGCAGCAAGTGACTATCAGAAAATGGGAGAATTGTTAACCGCCCATATGCACTTGGTTCAAACAGGTGATTCATCAGTCAAAGTCGTTGATTACTATGACCCTGAGCAATCAGAATTAACGATCGAATTGAATCCGATGAAGTCCCCAAGTGATAACGCACAAAACTATTTTCAAACGTATCAAAAGTTAAAAAAATCTAAGCAAGTTGTTCAAACCGAAATTAAAAAAGCTGAACGAGAAATTGAATATTTCGAACGTCTGATTCAACAAGTAGAGTCAGCGCGTGAAGAAGATATTGAAGATATTCGGGAAGAACTGAGAGAACAAGGTTATCTAAAGAAAAAAACTTCGACAAAAAAATCTAAGAAAAAACCAGCTAAGCCTTCTCCTGAAGCCTTTCAATCCAGTGATGGCACTCAGATTTTTGTAGGCAGAAACAATAAGCAAAATGAATATTTAACAAATAGGCTTGCGCATAAAACAGACATTTGGCTGCACGCAAAGGAAATACCGGGTTCCCATGTTGTGATTAAAGATTCTAATCCTTCAGAAGAAACCTTATTTGAAGCGGCAAGGTTAGCCGCATACTATAGCAAATACAGTCAGTCTTCTTCTGTGCCTGTTGACTACACCGAAATTAAAAACGTTAAAAAGCCTTCAGGAGCTAAGCCGGGATATGTGACGTATGATGATCAACAGACAATCTATGTAACGCCAGATGCAGAAGAAGTATTACGACTGAAAAATAACACTTAATTATTCTTATTTTAATTTAAATTATGAAGGAAAGCTGTTCTTCTATTTTAAATAAGACAGTATCAGAAGCGTAAACAGAGTTTACTAGCCGGTTTTAATCGGTCAGGCGTCACCACTGAACGCTCATCGTGACCTTAACATAGAGGTAGAACAAAAAAGAGTGATTTTCTTTGAGTGATAAAAGAAAGTCACTCTTTTTTCTTGTTTATTGAAAGGAATACATAAAAGTGAGGATAATTTTAGACCGTCATGAATCTAAGCCAGTTCGAAGGGCTATACGATATGGGCGTCCCCAGGACCATCTTCTTCAGGAAATAAAAGAATACAATTTCCTTGGTTTTGACGAACTAAAGGACAAATACTGTTCATGACAATGAGCGAAACGTTGTTTGACATGGATCTCGTCGAACGAGCTCAATTCGACATGTTTTTTCAAATACTTCCTCGAAATGGCTCCAGAAGATGATGTCATTGAGCCCAGCATATTAACTTACTTCCGTCTCCAACGTCTAAAAAACAAAAATCTTTTAGATCTTCTGATTGGAAAAACCGTGGAGGTCGCTCTTGAAAAAGGTTTGATTCAATCGAAGTCTCTCATCCTTGATTCGATGCACACCATTCGCCCATGGAAAGGGAGCTGTTTCTCAAACCCTTTACTCCTGCCAAAAACAAGTAAGCTTCACAGACCTATCCACAGATGAACAGGTAGGGACAAAATTGAATAAAACATAAAAAATCCGAACGATTCTATTGAAATCAATTCGGATTATTTATATTACATAGAAAGTACGCTGCTCCACCAAAATACTCTGCTTTCCTTGGGCACGGCCTCAGCTTACTTGGAAAGCATTGCTTTACCTATGTCACTGCCTCTTTATCTGCTTAAAAAATAAATAAAAACGATAATAGCGGTTAGATAAGAGAAGTATGCCTGCGCCCAATATCTTGATTGCTCTTTTTTTAACAACCACATGTTCCAGAAAATAAAACATAGAAAACAGACGGCAAATCCAAGCAGAGGCTGCCACGACCACATGGGTTCCATAAAAGTTAAGGATATCCAAACATATAAATACACCATACAAGTGACTAAACCTAACGCTGCATTCGTCACGATAAAAAAGGAATGCTTTCTCGATTTCATTTGCATCACCACGGTTTAATAATACTTCTATCGTACTAATAAACCTATGATTGAGCAAATTCATTTTTCACCGAGCTTTGTTAAAGGGTTAGGGAAACGCCTCTTTTTTCACGCGCCTTACCCACACAAAAATCATCCAACCGTATCATCCTGTTAGAGAGCATGAAAAAAATTAAGATTTCGTAAACATATCGGGCTGTTTACTCCACTCTTTTAGTTTACGATAATCTTCTTCTGTTAATTCGCTTTTATCTTTCATTAAGGTAATCAGTTCATTATAATCAGCTAATGATTCGTACGAATAACCTTTCTCTTCAAAAGCTTCATTTGCAGCTGTTAGATTATAGCTGAATATGGATAACACTTCAATTACGTGTTTGCCGCTTTCACGTAAAGCATCACTCGAAGCAATAGAAGATTTGCCTGTTGAGATCAAATCTTCAATGACAACCACATTTTCGCCCTGTGTTAAGTCACCTTCGATTTGATTGCCTTTTCCGTGTTTCTTGGCTTCACTCCGCACATAAACCATCGGCAGATTTAAGCGGTCAGCAACCCATGCAGCGTGAGGAATACCTGCAGTTGCACAGCCGGCAACCATATCCACTCGTTGAGGAAGCTGTTGAATATGGTCCACCATTTTATCAATGATTTGCTTTCTAACTTCGGGATGTGACATTGTCATACGGTTATCGCAATAAATGGGTGACTTTAAGCCTGAGGTCCAGGTGAAAAGCTCCCGGGGATTTACTTGGACAGCTCCTATTTGCAACAATAACGCTGAAATATTAGTGTTTGCCATGCTTGAATTCCTCCTTAATTTGTTGATATGTAGATACTGGATCTTTTGATTGTGTAATACTCCTCCCAACAACGATCGCATCTGTTCCATCTTTACCTGCATCAAATGGAGAAGCTACCCGCTTTTGATCCTGGTGATTTTCTTCTATGCGCCTGATGCCTGGGGTAACGGTGATAAAACGTTCGCCGCACCTTCTTTTAATCTGTTTAATTTCTTTCACCGAACAAACGACACCGTCCGCTCCATTTTCCTGACTAAGCTGAGCTAAATGGCTGACGCAATCCTCTAATTTATGAGAAATAAGTAATTCTTCCCTCAACATCATTTGGTTCGTAGAGGTAAGCTGCGTAACAGCTAACAGCACAGGCCGGCTGTCTGTTACGCAGCCCTCTTCCAAACCTTTTCGGGCGGCTGCGATCATTTCACTGCCCCCTGAGGCATGCACATTAACCACGTCCACATCAAGAGAGGCGAGGTTTTTCATCGCTTTTCTTACCGTTTGAGGAATATCATGCAGCTTTAGATCAAGAAAGATCGAATGTCCTCTCTTCTTTAATTCATGAACGACACTTGGTCCTTCTTTATAAAAAAGTTCCATTCCCACTTTGACTGGAATTCCAGACAAACCATTGCTTTCTAAAAAATCGAGAGCTTGAAGTTTGTTTTCAAAATCAAGGGCTACATATAAAAAATCTACAGATTTAATCGTGAGCACCTCCCACAGCTTCTTGAACGGATGTAAAGCCATATTTCTCTAAGGCATCAGGTAATTGTTCAATTAATTCTTTACAAATGTTTGGGTTTTTAAAGTTGGCACTTCCAACTGCCACTGCATTGGCGCCTGCCAGTAAATATTCAATGATATCTTCCGCTGTTTCAATGCCGCCCATCCCGATAATCGGAATTTTCACTTCTTTGTATACTTGGTGAATCATCCGGATCGCTATCGGTTTTATCGCCGGGCCTGATAACCCGCCTGTTTGATTGGCTATAATTGGCTTTCTTGAACGAGGATCGATCCTCATTCCAGTGAGCGTATTAATCATGGATAGACCATCAGCTCCAGCTCGCTCCACTGCTTTAGCCAGAGAGACAATATCTGTTACGTTAGGAGACAATTTAACATACACGGGGAGATCCGTCTGCTTCTTTACTTCTTGAGTGACCTCATAAGCCAATTCAGGATCCGTTCCAAATTGCACGCCTCCCTCTTTGACATTTGGACATGAAATGTTAAGTTCAAGAGCTTGGACAGATCCGTTGGATAATTTATTAGCTACTTCCGCATATTCCTCCAGCGTACTCCCTGCAACATTTGCAATAATAGGAGTGTTATACGGATACAAAAATGGAAGTTCATGCTCTATGATTCCATCGACCCCTGGGTTCTGTAAGCCAATGGCGTTTAACATGCCGCTAGCCGTTTCAGCTACACGAGGGGTTTGGTTGCCGAACCTCTTCTCCCCTGTTGCCGCTTTAATAATAATGGCTCCAAGTTCAGAGAGATCATAAAACTGGGAAAATTCTTTCCCAAAACCGAAGCAGCCGGAAGCCGGCATCACTGGGTTTTTCAAATCAAGTCCTGGTAATCGTACGCTTAATTCCGTCATAGAATAACCTCCCCCGGCCGAAAGACTGGTCCATCGCTGCATACTCTTACATATCCTTTATCACAAGATTCAGAGGTTTCCAGCACACACGCAAAGCAAGCCCCGATACCACAGCCCATCCTCTCCTCTATAGAAATGTACCCGGGCACACCTTGCAGCTTTTCTTTTACGTTTTTTAACATAACCGATGGACCGCAAGTATAATAGGCATCGATAGACTCTAAGTGAGGGAGAGCATCGGTTACAAAACCTTTCTCTCCTACACTCCCATCATTGGTTGTAATTTGGACTTCACCTAAAGCATTAAATTCTTCTACATAGAAAAGCTCAGCCTTTGAACGATAACCTAACACGCTTTTCACATTGATCCCGTTTGCAACGAGTTGTTTACCTAAATAATATAGCGGGGGGATTCCGATACCGCCGCCAATCAGAAGAGCTTCTTCCCCTTTCTCCTGCTCTACGGGGAACCCATTTCCACCAGGGCCGACGATATCAACCTTTTCTCCAACTGCTTTTTTAGTTAAAGCTTCCGTTCCTTCTCCCATTACTTTATATAAAAGGGTAATCGTACCCTTTACCGGGCTTACATCAGCGATGGAGACCGGCCGACGCAGGAAGAATTGATCACTCACTTGTACATGAACAAATTGTCCTGGACGTTCGACTAGTGAAGAGATCTCCCCTTGCAGTTCTAACAAATACGTTTGAAAAGCGATTTGCTGATGGGTGACAACCTTCATCCACTCTCTAATCATTACACAAACACCGCTTCTTTCTTATCAATGGTGCGGGCTGTAAATGTCATCGCATCAATCACTTCGACTATGGTCTTAGCAGTATCCAGGCTCGTTAAACAAGCAATTCCATGCTCTACTGCTTCTCTTCGGATTAAGAAGCCATCAGATCTTGATCGGCGTCCTTTATTTAAAGTATTGACAACAAATTGAACTTCATCGTTTCGAATTAAGTCAATAATGTCTCTCTGCTCCGCTCCGAGTTTACCAACCGCTTCGACCGGTAATCCTTTTTCTTCGATCGCCTGAGCCGTGCCTTTTGTTGCAATTAACTGAAAGCCCAGCTGGTGGAATGTTTTAGCGATTTCCAGCATTTCTGCTTTGTCTTTATCCGCTACCGTTAGAAGGACAGAGCCTTCTGTTGGGATTTTTAACCCGGCAGCCGTCATTCCTTTGTATAAGGCTTTTTCTAAACTTTGATCATAACCAATGACTTCACCTGTTGATTTCATTTCAGGTCCTAAAGTCGTGTCTACACTTCTCAGCTTCTCAAAAGAGAATACAGGAACTTTGACGTAAACGCCGTCTGGTTTTTGAGCTGTGCCGGATGAATAGCCTAATCCTTTTAACGTTTCTCCTAAGATAACTTTTGTCGCGAGCTGAGCCATTGTAATCCCGGTAATTTTACTTAAAAATGGCACCGTACGGCTGGCTCGCGGATTAACTTCCAGTACATACGCCGTATCATTCAATATGACAAACTGAATGTTGATAAGCCCTTTCATATTCAGCTCGCGCGCAATCTTCACTGTAGCATCTACACATTGCTGTTCGAGTTCTTCTTTTAACCGCTGGGTTGGATAAACTGCCATCGAGTCACCAGAGTGAACACCTGCTCTTTCAATATGCTCCATAATGCCAGGGATGAGCACGTCTTCTCCGTCAGTAATGGCATCTACTTCGATTTCCATTCCAGTTAAATATTTATCGATTAAAATAGGATGACCGTTGTGTACTCGGACGTTTTCTTCCATATATACATTTAATTCTTCCTCAGAGTAAACAATCTCCATAGCCCGGCCTCCAAGTACATAGGAAGGTCTAACAACAACTGGATAGCCAATTTCACGCGCTGCTTGAACGGCCTCTGCTTCACTTGTTACGCTTTCGCCGCCTGGTTTAGCAATGTCCAGGTTATTCAGCAGCTGTTCGAATAAATCACGATCTTCTGTTTGATTAATCGCATCCATTGTTGTCCCTAAAATGGATACCCCGCAGCGATCAAGTCCTTCGACCAGGTTGATCGCTGTCTGACCGCCAAACTGAACGATTACTCCTTCAGGCTGCTCTATGTCGATGACATGCATTACATCCTCGAGCGTGAGAGGTTCGAAATATAATTTGTCTGATACACTAAAGTCAGTTGATACTGTTTCAGGATTATTATTCATAATAATGGCTTCATAACCAAGTTCTTTAAGTGCCAGAACAGAGTGTACGGTTGCATAGTCAAATTCCACTCCCTGTCCGATTCGAATCGGGCCGGATCCGATAACAAGCACTTTTTTCTTAGAGGAGACAACCGATTCATTTTCTTCTTCATAGGTACTGTAAAAATACGGGGTTTCAGATACAAACTCTCCAGCGCACGTGTCAACCATTTTATAAACCGGGTGAATGTTATGCTCCTGTCTGAAGCTCATAACTTCGATTTCACTCGACTCTAGTACTCTTGCAACTTGAGAATCTGAAAGACCTTTCTGTTTTGCTTCTTTAATCGCCGTTTTATTCCAACCCTTCTCTTGAATCAGGTGTTCGAGTCGAATGATATTTTGCAGTTTCGTCAGGAAGAAATAATCGATACCTGTTGCTTCATGAATATTTTCGATTGAAACCTCTTTTCTTAGGGCTTCTGCTAAAATAAATATACGTTCATCATCTGCTTTTTTCATGCGTTTCACTAATTCATCTACTGAAAGCTCTTCAATGGATTTTACGTACAAATCATCGTTTTCTCCTTCTAACGACCGCACACCTTTGAGTAAAGCTTCTTCGATCGAACGGCCGATCGACATCACTTCCCCCGTGGCTTTCATCTGTGTTCCCAGCTTACGGTTTCCTTTTGCAAATTTATCAAAAGGCCAGCGAGGAATCTTGGCAACTACATAGTCTAACGCGGGTTCAAAACAAGCGTATGTTGTTCCTGTAATTGGATTACGAATTTCATCTAACGTCATACCGACAGCAATTTTTGCAGCCATCTTAGCAATTGGGTAGCCGGTCGCTTTTGAAGCTAAGGCAGATGAACGGCTCACCCGTGGGTTTACTTCAATGACGTAATACTGGAAGCTGTCAGGGTCAAGCGCCAGTTGAACGTTACAGCCCCCTTCAATTTCTAAAGCCCTGATAATGTCAAGTGAAGCATTTCGAAGCATTTGGTATTCTCGATCACTTAACGTTTGTGAAGGAGCGAATACGATCGAATCGCCTGTATGAATACCAACAGGATCAAAATTCTCCATATTACATACGACGATCGCCTGATCGTTTGAGTCTCTCATTACTTCATACTCTACTTCTTTAAAGCCGGCGATGTTTTTTTCTATTAAGCATTGGTGAACAGGAGATAATGATATGCCGCTTCGTGCAATCTCTCTTAGCTGCTCTTCATCATCACACATACCTCCTCCGGCTCCACCCATTGTATAAGCTGGACGTACGATCACTGGATAACCGATGCGATCAGCGAACTGTACAGCTTCTTCAACAGAATTTACAATTTCGCTATCAGGTACAGGCTCCCCCATCTTGTGCATCAATGAGCGGAATTTCTCTCGATCTTCTGCTCTTTGAATAGCATCAAGCGGTGTCCCCAGCAAATCTACTTGATAACGTTCAAGAATGCCGGATTCACTTAATTCGACCGCTAAGTTTAATCCCGTCTGTCCTCCAAGTGTAGGAAGGATAGCATCTGGGCGTTCTTTTCTCACAATCTTCATTAAAAATTCAAGCGTTAAAGGCTCCATATATACTTTATCCGCAAATGTGTGATCCGTCATAATGGTCGCAGGGTTGGAATTGGCAAGGATAACCTCGTATCCTTCTTCCTTAAGCGCTTGACAGGCTTGAGTCCCTGAGTAATCAAACTCTGCTGCCTGTCCAATCACAATGGGTCCTGATCCAATCACTAGTATACGTTGAATATCTGTTCGTTTAGACATAAAGAGCCTCCTTGTTTTTCTTCTTCCACTGCTTAATTCTTTCTAAAAATTCATCAAATAAATACGCTGTGTCATCTGGTCCAGGGGAGCTTTCAGGGTGATACTGCACACTAAATACGTTGCAGACAGAATGCTCTAATCCTTCAACCGTATCGTCATTAAGAGACACTTGCGTAAGTCTTAATTTTGTAGATTGCACGGACACCGAGTCCACCGCGTATCCATGGTTCTGTGACGTAATACGGGTTCGGTTCGAACGAAGATCCTTCACCGGCTGATTGACCCCGCGGTGACCGAATTTCATTTTGCTCGTATCCGCCCCCCCTGCTAAAGCGATCAGCTGATGACCTAAACATATTCCGAAGATAGGTACTTGACCCATAAGTAGACGGATGGTTTGAATGGCCTCTGGGACATCTTTTGGATCCCCCGGTCCATTAGAGAGCATGACACCGTCTGGTTTTAATCGCAGAATTTCGTCGGCTGTCGTATGATAAGGGACGACTGTGACATGGCAATTACGTTTCGTAAATTCTCGAAGGATGCCGTGCTTCATGCCAAAGTCGATCAGCACAATACGATCTCCTCGACCTGGAACCACATATGGTTTTACCGTGGATACCTGCTTCACCTGGTCTTTAGGTAACGGCGTATCTTTCATCATTTGTAAAATCGGTTCTACCGGTCGATCGGCTGACGTAATAACAGCCTTCATCGTTCCGTGCTGCCTGATAATCTTTGTTAATTTGCGCGTATCGATTCCGCTGATTCCAGGTATTCTTTTTGCTTTTAATAACTGATCAAGCGTTTCCTCACTTCTAAAATTAGAAGGATGATCACAATGTTCTTTAACTACTACCCCTAAGATGGCTGGATTTACGGTTTCAAAATCATCTCGATTAATGCCGTAATTTCCTACCAATGGATAGGTGAACGTTACGATCTGTCCGCAATAAGAAGGATCTGAGATTACCTCTTGATACCCTGTCATTCCGGTATTAAAAACGACTTCTCCGAAACTTTCACGCTCACTGCCAAACCCTTGCCCAATAAATACTGTGCCATCCTCAAGTACGAGCTGCTTCATTTAAATTCTCCTCCCATACGATTTCTCCATTTACGATCGTTACCACTGGCCATCCTTTAGCTTTTTTCTCATGAAATGGTGTGTTTTTTCCTTTTGAAACAAGATCCATTCGATTAATTGTCCGTTCTTCTGTGAGGTTAATTACCGTTAGATCAGCTGGCGCTCCTTCATCTAAAGTTCCATACGGCAGATTGAACACGCGGCTTGGCTTCACGGTGAGCCATTCCACTAATCCTTCCAGGCTCCATCCTTTTCCTTCAACGAAATGCGTATAAAGCAGAGGAAAGGCTGTTTCAAGACCCGTGATCCCAAAAGGTGAATGAATTAATCCTGATTGCTTTTCTTCTTCGGTGTGCGGTGCATGGTCTGTTGCAATACAATCAAGCGTTCCATCGAGAAGACCGTCGATCAACGCTTGCTGGTCTTCTTTCGAACGAAGCGGCGGATTCATTTTAAAGAAAGCATCGTCCTCTTTCACATCGTCTTCATTCAGCAGAAGATGATGGGGAGTAACTTCAGCTGTAACGTGGATACCAGCTTTCTTAGCATCACGAATCACGCGGACAGATTCTTTCGTTGAGACGTGACAAACATGGTAGTGACAGTTTGCCGCTTCAGCTAATAAAACATCACGGGCGATATGAACGGATTCGGCTATGTTTGGAATACCAGGTACGCTAAGTCTACGGCTGACATCTCCTTCATGAACCACACCATTATTAACGAGAGAATTGTCTTCACAATGGGCCACTACTGTTTTGTTGAGTCGTGAAGCTTCCAGCATGGCTTCATACATCATTCCTGCTTCCTGAACCCCTACGCCATCGTCCGTAAAAGCAAATGCTCCCGCCTCATTCAAAGACTCAAAGTCAACCATTTCTTTACCTAATTGACGAGTGGTAATAGAGGCGTACGGTAATACGCGGACCACTGCATCTTTTTCAATCTTCTTATTTAACGTGTTAAGAGTATCTTCATGATCAGGTACAGGTCTCGTGTTTGGCATGGCACAAACCGTCGTAAACCCTCCCTTAGCTGCAGCACGAGTTCCTGTAGCGATGGTTTCCTTTGCTTCTCCTCCTGGTTCCCGCAAGTGAATGTGCACATCGACGAACCCAGGAGCAAGCAGCTGCCCTTCTGCGTCAATCGTCTGGTCAGCTGTCTCATTTACCGTTTCAGCCACCTTTTCGATTCTGCCTTTTTTAATTAAAACCTCACAATTTACAAAAACACCGTCTTCTACTCGTTTTGCATTTTTAATGATGAGCGACATTTAGCATTCCTCCTGTAATAAAGTTTGAATAATGGCCATTCGAATCGCTACTCCATTGGACATTTGCTGAAAGATGCGTGATCTTGGACATTCAACTAACGATGAATCGATTTCCACTCCGCGGTTGACGGGTGCTGGATGAAGAATGATACTGCCTTTTTTCATCCGCCTTTCCCTTTCTACCGTTAGTCCATAGGTAGATAGATAATCCTCATAAGCAGCAGGTTGTTCATGACGCTCACACTGAACTCTTAAAAGCATAAGAACGTCGCTCGTTTCAACTGCTTCATCCATCGATATGTAATTGTCGCCTAACGTTGGATCTTTCCATTCATCAGGTGCCACAAAAGACACATCAGCTCCTAGTTTTTTCAAGGCGCAGGCATTAGACCTTGCCACCCGGCTGTGTTTAATATCTCCAGCGATGGTGACATGCAGTTCTTTAAATGAATTGAATTCTTCAGAGATCGTAAACAAGTCAAGCAAGCTTTGAGTTGGGTGTTCGCCAATACCATCTCCTGCGTTAATGATAGACAACCGTAGATCTTTTGTAAGTTCCTGAAGGATCCCTTGTTCTGACTGACGCAGGACAGCGAGCTGCACACCGATGGATTCTAATGTTTTCAGTGTGTCTCTTAACGACTCCCCTTTTGTTAAACTGGAATCCGATCCGTTTACATCAATTACATCAATGCCTAAGCGCTTTTCTGCGATATAAAAGCTGTTTTTAGTTCGTGTACTCGGTTCCAAAAAGATGTTGGCAGCGAACGCTTGAGGCGCACACCATTTGTCCTCCCCATCTTTGATTTGTTTTGCTTTTAAAAATACTTCCTGAATAGTAGAAGAAGTTAATTCATTCATCGATAGTAAATGCTGCATGTTCTCATCTCCTTTATTTAAAAAAGCACCCCCGGGTGCCGGGGGTGCTTCATTCGTAAGACGTCACGAATAAGCTAAGCCCAAGTACACCCTTTAAAGCCTCACGGGACTTTATTAAAATGCGTCTGGTTTAGGTTAAGCTGCTCCTGTTGATTTTTCATTTTCTTCTACTTCAGGTTCTTCAAACATATACCCGTTACCCAGGCTTTTTTCTTTACCTGGCAGCACTAGGTTCAAAAGTACACCGATAATCGCTGCAAGTGCCATGCCTTGAATGGCGAGACCTTCACGAATTTCGATAAATGCTCCACCTACACCTAATACAAGGATGACAGAAGATATAATAAGGTTTCTTTTCTCTCCAAAATCGATTTGGTTATCAATTAACATCCGCAAACCGCTTGAAGCAATCGTACCGAAGAGAAGGATCGATACGCCTCCCATAACCGCTGGAGGAATAGAACCAATCACAGCTGTACTCATCCCAATGAAGCCGAAGAATATGGCAAACACGGCCGCGCCTCCAATGACGAAGATGCTGTATACTCGAGTAATGGCAAGTACCCCGATGTTTTCACCATATGTGGTATTCGGCGGTCCCCCTAAAAATGAAGCAATTGTTGTAGCTACACCATCTCCTAAAATAGATCGGTTAAGTCCAGGATTTTTTAAGAAGTTACGTCCTACAACTTTGGATAACACCATCTGGTCCCCAATGTGTTCTGTAATTGTAACAAGCGCGAATGGCACCATTAAGAATACGATTTGCCAGCTGAATACAGAGGCAGGTGAAAAATCTTTAAAAGGAATGAGAAATTCCGGCATTTGGAAGATCGCTTGTAAAAATCCTCCTGCTGAGCCAGCACTCGTAATACCGGCCCACTCTGCTGTAATTTCACTTGTATCGACGATTCCTTGTGTTAGAGCAAAAGCATATCCGCCGACAATTCCTATTAATATTGGCAGTAAGCTTAAAAATCCTCTAAAGAAGACGGTCGCTAAAATGGTAATACCCAGAGTCACTAACGCGACAGTAAAGTGAGTAGCGCTGTATACTTCGCCGTCACCGGCTTCATACATGGCCATGTCTATAGCCGTAGAAGCCAGCCCAAGACCGATTACGATAATGACAGGACCTACGACGACAGGAGGAAGCAGCTTCATGATCCACCCCATTCCAAAAATCGTAATGAGAAGGGAAACAGCTCCGTAAACGAGTCCAGCTAAGAAACTTCCTACCATAGCTCCGGCTACACCGTGAGAACTCGAGACTTCCATGATCGGATAAATAAATGCGAAGCTTGATCCTAAATAAGCAGGTACTCTTCCCCGCGTAATTAATAAGTAAGCAAGTGTACCAAAACCACTTGATACAAGTGCTACGGCCGGCGGTAAACCGGTGAGAAAAGGTACTAATATTGTCGCGCCGAACATGGCGAATAAATGTTGAAAACTTAAGGCGAGCCATTTATGAGCTTTCGGAATTTCTCGAATGCCTACTGCTGCTTCTACTGATTTCATGGTGATATCCTCCTTTTGATCATAAAAAAAACCTCTTTGCTCAAAAGTTCGCAAAGAGGTATACGTATCTCTGGATACGTATGTTACTTCCGACCTTTTAAGCCTCTCTGGACTTTATTAAAGGTGACTATTTATTTTTCATAAATGATGACTTCATCTCTAGCATCCGTTTCAGAAAGCTCGACTGTAACAACTTCATTTTGAGAAGTTGGAATGTTCTTCCCTACATAATTAGCGGTAATCGGCAGCTCTCGATGGCCGCGGTCCACGAGGACAGCTAATTGAATTTGAGATGGCCGTCCGAGGTCCATCAGCGCATCCATTGCGGCACGCACCGTGCGACCCGTGTACAACACATCATCTACTAAAATTACTTTTTTGTGAGTGATATCAGTTGATATATGCGCTTCCTTTACATCAGGATCATTTTCATGACTTTTATTTTCCAAATCATCTCGGTAGAGGGTGATGTCGAGTTCTCCGCCTTCGATGCTTTGTCCTTCAATGCTCTCAATTTTCTCTTTCAAACGGTCGGCAATCGGTACGCCTCTGGTTTTTATACCAACGAGGACTAGATCCTTCACACCTTTATTTTTCTCTATAATCTCATGTGAGACTCTAGTAAGCGCCCGTCGAATCGCGGCCTCATCTAATACCGTTGCTTTTTTCTCCATTTGCCAGCCCTCCATACAAAAAGCCCTTTTCCGCAAAAAGGCAGAAAAGGGCTATCTGGCACACTACTGGTGCTTCCGCTACCTTTTCAGCCTCACGGGACTGTTGTTAAAGGACTTCAATTCTTATATAGGATTATCACAAAATCCAGGAATTTTGTCAACTTTTGTTTCGTAAATATTCTAGTGTTTGTGTAAACTCCTCAGGAGGATCAACCTCAAATGACTTCCACTCTCCTGAGGCAGGATGTGTAAAACCGAGGGTTTTAGCATGAAGAGCTTGACCGTCTAATTCAAGTGTTTTTCTTGGTCCATATTTCGGATCACCCGCTAACGGATGATTAATATATCTCATATGCACGCGTATTTGGTGTGTCCTTCCTGTTTCAAGTTTACATTCTACGTAAGAATAATCTTTAAAATGTTCAAGTACTTGAAAGTGTGTCACCGCATCACGTCCATTATCCACGACTGCCATCCGCTGGCGGTCTTTAGGGTCCCTGCCAATAGGAGCGTCAATCGTTCCATATTCATGAGCAATGGTTCCGTGCACCACAGCAACATATTTACGTTCTACAGTCTTGTCTACCAATTGCTGTACAAGAGACTCATGAGCTCTGTCATTCTTAGCCACCATGAGCAGGCCGCTTGTATCTTTATCGATTCGATGGACGATACCAGGTCTTTCTACCCCATTAATGCCTGAGAGGTCATTACAATGATAAAGAAGCGCATTAACGAGCGTACCCTCCTCGTGTCCAGCAGCAGGATGAACCACCATACCAGACGGTTTATTGACGACAATGACATCCGAATCTTCGAAAATGACATCAAGGTTTATATCCTCAGCCTTTAATTCAAGAGGCTTTACTTCCGGAATTGTCCAGCTGATTTTATCGCCTTCTTGAACTTTATAATTACTTTTTACCACATCTCCATTAACGTGGACATGCTCTTCCTTTAACCACAATTGAATTTGCGATCGAGATGCATCTTCAATTACATCCGATAAAAGTTTATCTATTCGTTTCGCCTGCTCTGCTTCAGACACTGTATAATGTTCGTTCACTTTGCTGTACTTCCTTTCTTTTTACGTTCATCAACAAAAGTAGCGATCATAACAAAAATCACACCGACAACCAGTGCTGAATCGGCTACATTAAATATCGGGTAATTATAAGATCCAAGATAAACGTCAAAAAAATCTACAACCTCTTTTCGAAATACTCGATCAATAAAGTTTCCAATAGCACCAGCTAATATTAAAGCCAGGGCTGTTCCTACAAACCTGCTGACCTTTGCGTACTGCTTCATATAATAAATAATAACACCAATCACAATAATCGTAATGATGTAAAAAAACCACATTTGCCCCTGAAGAATGCCCCAGGCCGCTCCAGTATTTCGGTGTGAGGTTATGTAAAAAAAGTTCTCAATAACAGGGATGGATTCTCGCAGCTCCATCTGTTGAACCACCATCCATTTTGTTAGTTGATCAATTATAATAATGGCAGCGGCAAATAGATAGTAAATAAACATAATGGCTCCTCCAAGTATTATTTTCCTTAGCTATTGTATCATATTCAAAGAAAACCCGCTTCTTAAAAGAAAAAGCACCGCCAATTTGGCGGCGCTATATTCTTAAGACACATAATGCTTTTCAATTACTGCAGCACAGCGTTCACAAAGTTCAGGGTGATTGGAGTCTTTGCCCACATCATGGGAAGAAACCCAGCAGCGCTCACACTTTTCACCCGTGTGCTTTTCAACAGCTACTTTCACATAATCATATTCTTTCGCTTCAGCCGCCTCATCTTTCAACTGGGCCTCTGATACAATTAAAAGTTGGTGCAATCCTGAAATCGACGTTAATATATTTTTCGTTTTTTCATCTTTTGGCACAATCGCAATTTGTGCATCTAAAGATTTTCCAATAACTTTCTCATTTCTTGCTTCTTCAAGAGCTTTAAGAACATCATCTCTTACTTCCATGAAGTGATCCCATTTTTCTACTAACTCCTGATTCACGGGATCATCCGCTGTCGGCATATCCGTTAACTGCACACTGTGTTCAGATGTTCCCGGAATAAACTTCCATGCTTCATCCGTCGTGTGTGGAAGAATCGGAGACATTAACTTCACTAAAGAAGTCAGAATTTGATAATAAACCGTTTGTATACTTCGACGGTGCGGGTGATCTTCTGCCTCGATATACAAAATATCTTTAGCGAAATCAAGATAGAATGAGCTTAAGTCAATCGTACAGAAATTGTGAACCTTATTATATACGGTGGAAAATTCGTACGTCTCATAAGCCTGGTGCACATCTTTAATTAATTGATTCAGACGGTGCAGCATATATTGATCGACTTCTTGCAAATCTTCGGCGGCTACACGATCTTTTTCTGGATCAAAGTCATGAAGATTTCCTAATAAGAAACGGAACGTATTACGCACCTTACGATATACTTCAGCTACCTGCTTAAGAATATCATCCGAAATACGTACATCAGCTTGATAGTCTGCAGAGGATACCCACAGTCTGATAATGTCAGCTCCGAGCTGCTTCATAATTTTATCGGGCACCATCACATTGCCTAATGATTTACTCATCTTACGCCCATTACCATCTAATGCAAAACCATGGCTTAAAATTCCTTTAAACGGGGCTTTCCCTGTTACAGCTACAGATGTAGATAAGGAAGAGTTAAACCAACCGCGATATTGGTCGGAACCTTCTAAATAAAGATCGGCAGGCCGCTGTAATTCCTCTCTTTGATGGAGCACAGCTTGGTGTGTAGAACCTGAATCGAACCAAACATCCATGATATCCAGTTCTTTTGTGAACGTGCCATTTGGACTGTGCTCGGAAGTAAAGCCACTCGGGAGCAAATCTTTTGCTTCTCTCTCAAACCATACATTTGAACCATGCTCTCTGAATAAACCGGCTACGTGATCAATCGTTTCATCAGTAATGATCGGCGTTCCATCCTCACCGTAGAAGACCGGAATTGGAACGCCCCACGTTCGCTGCCGTGAGATACACCAATCCTGACGGTCCCGTACCATGTTGTAAAGACGCGTTTCGCCCCATTTCGGTGTCCATTCTACACGATTAATTTCATCAAGCAGCTGCTCACGAAAATCTTTAATCGATGCAAACCATTGGTCAGTTGCGCGGAAGATCGTCGGCTTTTTCGTTCTCCAATCATGTGGATAAGAGTGAGTAATAAACTCTAAGTGAAGCAAAGCTCCAGCCTCTTTAAGGTGATCGGAAATCGTTTTGTTCGCCTTATCATAGAATAACCCTTCATAACCAGGAGCTTCTTCCGTGAATACTCCTTTGTGATCGACTGGACAAAGGACGCCCAGCCCATATTGTTGACCTACCCAGAAGTCATCTTCCCCGTGCCCTGGTGCGGTATGAACACAACCTGTGCCGCCATCTGTTGTAACGTGATCACCAAGGACTACTAGAGATTCACGGTCATAAAGAGGATGCTTCGCTTTAATATGTTCAGCTTCTTTTCCTTTAAATAATTGAACGACTTCATAGTTTTCCCACCCAATGGTTGCAGCTACATTTTCTAGTAAATCGTGAGCCACAACAAACTTTTCCTGGTCCACTTGCACCACTGCATAGTCGTATGCAGGATGCAAAGCAATGGCCAGATTGGAGGGAATAGTCCATGGAGTTGTCGTCCAAATGATAAATTTCTCTCCGCCTTCTAGTAAATCATTTCCATCAGTTACTTCAAAGCTGACATAGATGGATGGAGAACGCTTATCCTGATATTCAATTTCCGCTTCAGCTAATGCTGACTCCGAAGAAGGAGACCAGAAAACCGGCTTAAGGCCTTTGTAAATATAACCTTTTTTCGCCATGTCGCCAAACACCTTAATTTGCTCAGCTTCGAAATCTTTATTTAGGGTGATGTAGGGATGTTCCCAATCTCCACGGACGCCCATTCGTTTAAACTCCTGGCGCTGATTATCAATTTGACCCAAGGCATACTCTGCACACTTTTCACGAAATTCAGCTAAAGACATCTTTTTACGATCTACTTTTTTCTTAGCAAGAGCTGACTCAATCGGAAGACCATGTGTATCCCATCCAGGTACATAAGGCGCATGATAGCCTGCCATAGACTTATATCGAACGATGAAATCTTTTAACGTTTTGTTTAACGCATGCCCCATATGAAGACTTCCATTCGCATACGGAGGTCCATCATGAAGAACAAAAAGAGGGCGTCCTTTTGTCCTCTCTTGTACTTGCTTGTAAATATCTTGCTCTTCCCACGCTTTTTGCATTTCCGGTTCGCGGTTTGGTAAGTTACCACGCATTGGGAAGCCTGTTTTCGGCATTAATAACGTATCTTTATAATTCATTCATATATCCTCCTTTAATACTTCTATACAAAAAAGACCTCCCCATCCCTAAAAAGGGACGAGAAGGTCTCGCGTTACCACCCTAATCCACCAGCCATAAGCCGATGTACTCTTCCTATTCGTATCGTGAATGACTCGGCTACATTTACTTTAATTTCAACATAGCTGCTCCAGGGGGATTTTCCTGCAAAGTCCTGCTTCGGCCTTTCACCGTCGCCGAATCGCTTCTTGCTGCTAAGATCGTTGAGTACTTTCCCTATCTACGCGTACAAATATTCATATGTGTTAATGAATTATATGTAATTTAAGCCAATTCGTCAAGTTTTATTTCTCAGCGTACTCTTTATCCGTTTCTTCCTGCTCTCCTTCATTTTCTGGTTGTGCAGGCTCAGCGTGTGGAAATTGAGTATCAAGCAGCTGATCCCAATCATCATTGTCGATCATATCCACTTGAGCTTCAACCAGCATACGAAGTCTCATCTTAAAAACCTTTGCCTGCTTCTTCATCTCTTCCACTTCTACGGATAGGCGGCGAGAGGTGGATAAAGCCTCATTGATGATGCGGTCTGCATTCTTTTCCGCTTCTTTAACGATAAGCTTAGCTTCTTTTGCAGCGTTTGTTTTCACATCTTCTGCGGTTTCTTGAGCGACCAAGATAGATTTATTTAAAGTAGTTTCGATGTTATTAAAGTGACCAACACGCTCATTTAACTGTTCTACCTCGCGTTCGAGTTCTTTTTTCTTACGAATGACAATTTCGTAGTCTTTAATGACTTGATCGAGAAACTCATTTACCTCGTCTTCATCGTACCCTCTAAATCCGCGTGTAAATTCTTTGTTATGAATATCCAATGGTGTTAATGCCACACCGGCCACCTCCTAAGAAAATCTCATGCTTTATTATTACTAGTTTCGACATGTTCATTAATTTTCCTGCTATCGATAAGGAATTAATTTAACTTCGCTACCGTCACTTTAAATTTTTCTTTCTTTGTTGTTCCATGTACGTTTATTAAGCGGCTTCTGCCTTTTCCACGGACAGATAGCAAGTCACCCGCCTCTAAAGAATAAGAAGGGTTCTCAACGGTTCTAAAATTCACTTTCACATGACCAGCCTCAATAAACATCGAAGCTTTTTTTCTAGATACCCCATAAATTTCCTTCAAAAGAACATCCAGACGTAACGAAGATACTGTCGAATCGCTCGTTTTCCATTCTTCTGTACTCTGTATTAATTCATCTAATGATTTTTCTTCAAATTGAACGTTTGCTTTCTTAATACTCGTAAAATTCATCTTGATATAGTCACTTACTTCCTGAGCCACTATAATTTGAACCAACCCATTCTGTACAACTAAGTCTCCCAGCTTTTCTCTTTTAATTCCTAACGACATAAAGGAGCCAAGTACGTCCCGGTGTTCTAAATGTATAAACTTATCGTGATATTGGGTTTGGAGCAGGGATACGGAAAAATCAAGGCTCTCAATGGACTCATACTCAGGAGCTACAATAGCCCGCTTCCTTTCCGCTTGATGTCCCCCTCCAAATAAAGCCCACTGCAGATTAGGATGAGAGCCCATCAGGCTGGAAAAAATGTACTGCTCCCGTGGATCAAGAAAATCAGTTTCTTTTCTTTGATAGCGCATCTCCACATTACCTTGTAAAGAGAGCACTTGATCGATAAATGGTCGTTCTTCTTCTCTAAAATGTTGATAAATCTCCATTTATTCACCTCTAAATTAAAAAAGAACAGATAAGAAGCTTTGTAGGCATCTAATCTGTTCCCCGTTCTTATAATGAAACAATCATATAATATAGTTCCTGCAAGCCTGAAGCAGCAAACCGCAATACGAGAATAGCAACGATTGGAGAGATATCGATCATACCAAGTGGAGGAATAATCTTTCTAAACGGTTCAAGAAACGGTTCTGCCAGTTTCGCCAGTATTTCTCCAAAACTAGACTCTCTTGCGCCCGGGAACCAAGATAGCAAAATATAAATGATTAGAATCCAGCTGTAAATATTTAACGCCGTGAATAAAATTTCAAACAAAAACCCCATCAGTTACCACCTTCTATTTATATCATCATCTTCACTCATAAGCATTTCAGATATAGAACCTGAAATCTCAACGTTTTCTGGAGTACAGAGAAACGTTTGAGAACCTAGCTTTTGAATGTCACCACCTATAGCATAAACTGTCCCGCTTAAAAAATCCACAATTCTTTTAGCCTGATGATGATCGACACGCTGTAAATTAATAACTACAGCTTTTCGGTTAACAAGCTGGTCAGCAATTTCTTGAGCTTCATTATAATTTTTCGGTTCACTTAATACCATTTTTGATGAGTTCTTTGCACTTTGTAAGCTTACGATATTCTGATGCTCTGATGGCTGCTTGGTTCTTTGCGGAGCAGCTTTAGGCTCTTCTTTTTTTTCTTCGTAAGCTTCTTCGTCTACATATTCGTATTCATATTCATCTTCAAGCGTAAAAAACGATTTAAGTTTATTTTTCATACTCAATTAGTTTCACCTCAATTTATTTAGTTAGCCTACGAGACTGGACCCCACTCTAATATGAGTTGCTCCTTCTTCAATTGCCATAGGATAATCATTGCTCATCCCCATAGAAAGACCTTCACATGGAGCATGAGGTTGATTTTTATCCCGAATAATATCACGGAGAGCTCGTAACTTTCTAAACACAGCTCGTAGTTCTTCTTCATGATTCACATGGGGAGCCATGGTCATCAGCCCAACGACCTGAATCTTATCATAAGCTTTTAAGGATTCAACGAAATCCTCTACGTCATCTGGGGCTAGTCCTTGTTTCGATTCTTCTCCACTTACATTTACCTGTACAAAACATGGAACCGTACGTTCTGCCCGCTTTTGTATTTCTTTCGCCAGTGACTTTCTGTCTAACGAATGAATGTAGTCCACTTGATGGATGACGTCCTTCACTTTACGGGATTGTAAAGACCCGATGAAATGCCAGGTCGCTTGATCACCGATGGACTCATATTTTTTTAAAAATTCTTCTTTTCGATTTTCACCTAGATCAGTAATCCCTGCCTGTAACGCCTCTTTTGTTCGTTCAATGGAAACGTACTTTGTCACAGCGATAATTTTAATATCGTCAGGGTTTCGTTTACAATCCCTGCACGATTGTTCAATCATTTGCTTCATTTTTACCAGGTTCTCTGCTACGGTCATATGTAACCTCCTAACTTAACCTTTTAGACCAATATAGGCAAGCATTCGTCCTGTCCGCCCATGGTCACGTCGGTGGGAGAAAAATAGTTGTTCTTCTTCATAAGTACAGTAATTAGAGACTTCAATGTTATTGTTTAAGATTCCAGCATTTATCGCTATTTGTCTGTTTAACTCTTTTAAGTCAAGGTTAAACTTGTTTTCATTATTTTTCTTAAGAACTTGCTTTTTATAACCTTCCCCAATACGTGAGGTGACTCGACCATCCACTTCATAGTGAGATTGAGATATGCAGGGTCCAATTACAAGTCTTATGTCGGAACGCTCTGTGCCTTGTTCTTCTAACCGTTCAGTCATATGGCGAACCATTTCCTGCACGGTCCCTTTCCAACCGGCATGGGCAACGCCAATCCATGCGCTCTTAGGATCTAAAAATAGTAAAGGAACGCAGTCTGCATAAAAGGCTGTAAGCAGAATATCTTTCTGGTTCGTAATGATACCGTCTATTCCTTTGAGCGAATCTTTATGTTGGAACGCTCCCTTACCTTTGTCAGCCTCAGCAACCACTTTTATTTCTGTGCCATGAACTTGTTCTCCCATTACCCATTGAGCAAGAGGAATACTTAATTCTTCCCCCAGCGCTTTTCTATTTTGAATAACTTTATGTGATTGATCTGATACGTGAAGTCCCATATTCAAAGACTGGAACGGAACTTCACTGTACCCGTCTTTCCTGCTGGTTATACCTGCCACTACATCAAACCCATTAAAGCACGTCAATTGCTTTAATGTTTTAAACTGGAAGGGTTCGGTCATGCTACCACCTCAATTTCCCTTCATTTTACCACATTATTCACTCTTATTCCTATCATTATCCTGTGATTCGAACTTTTGGTCCTTCATGCGGGAGCTATATCCCGTCTTTTTCACTAGAATAACGTCTGCTCCGATGTTTACAATTTGATTCCAAGGAATGACCATTTCTTCATCTTTTCCAAAAAGTCCCATCGCTTTTCCTTTTAATGTTAAGACTAATCCCTTTAACTGACCTCTCTGGCTGTCTATATCTAAATCAGTAATATATCCCAGTCTTTCCCCTGTTTCCATGGCTATAACATCTTTAATCTGCAGTTCGGAAATTTTCATTTTAATCCCTCCTTCTAAAGTATATGCACAAGACTAACAACCATTTCTTATCAAGTAAGGAAATAAAAAATCAGGTTGGGACAAAAATCAATGAAGAATAAAATAAAATGCACCCTCCCTTCGTCAAAAATACTGCGCTTTCCAAAGGCACAGCCTCAGTTTGCTCTTGCGCACCGGGTACCAGGTACCGAAAACTTTGCTCTTTTACAGCCTTTCGGTACCTGGTACCTTTTGAACTAAGATTTCTTTACAAGCTAAAAACCCTGCTGAATGTTCAGCAGGGTTTTAACATATTATTGAAACATGGATGAATTCATTTCTTTAATCGCTGCTTTCTCAAGCCTGGATACTTGAGCTTGCGAAATTCCTATTTCCTCAGCTACTTCCATTTGCGTTTTCCCTTGAAAAAAGCGTTTCGTTAAAATCATTTTTTCACGATCATTGAGCTTTTTCATTCCCTCTCTTAAAGAGAGTTCATCCAGCCAGTTTGAATCTTTTTCTCGATCATCCTTTAATTGATCAACTACATAAATGGGATCGCCGCCATCATTATAGATCGGTTCAAACAAGGACACAGGATCTTGAATAGCATCCATAGCAAATACGACGTCTTCATGAGGTATTCCCATCTTCTCCGCTATTTCATGAGGAGCAGGATCTTTAGATGTTTCACTAATCATTTTTTCACGCATTTGTAGTGCTTTGTACGCGGTGTCTCTTAAAGATCTAGACACCCGGATTGGATTGTTGTCACGTAAATAACGTCTAATCTCACCTATAATCATTGGTACGGCATAGGTCGAAAATTTAACATTGTGACTAAGATCAAAATTATCTATTGATTTCATAAGCCCTATGCATCCAACTTGAAACAAATCATCGCCATATTCCCCGCGATTATTAAATCGCTGGATGACAGAGAGAACCAGCCGCAGATTCCCGTTTACTAAGATTTCTCTAGCTTCGGTATCACCAGATTGTAAACGCTCAAACAGGGCCCTCATTTCTTTATTTTTAAGTACAGGAAGCTTTGATGTATCTACACCGCATATTTCTACTTTATGTCGTGTCAAAAGTAAGACCCTCCCAAGAAGCTGATTTCCATTTTCAGTATCTCCTTGGAAGGGAAATTTATGCATTGTTATTTTATTTAATCTTACACCATTTTATCAAATTCTCGCTGAAGCCGCCGGATTATTTTTTTCTCTAACCTTGATATATAAGACTGTGAAATCCCAAGCATATCAGCTACATCTTTTTGAGTTTTCTCTTTCTTGCCAATTAAGCCAAAGCGCAGCTCCATAATTTCTTTTTCACGGTCATTTAATTGTTCAAGTGCTGATTTCAGTAGTTTTTTGTCTACTTTTTTCTCAATGCCTTTCGTAATTAAATCTTCTTCTGTTCCTAATATATCGGACAATAAAAGCTCATTGCCATCCCAGTCCACATTCAACGGTTCATCAAAAGATACTTCTGTTTTTAATTTATTACTCTTTCTTAAATGCATCAGAATTTCATTTTCAATACACCTTGAAGCATAAGTAGCAAGCTTGATTTTTTTCTCCGGGTCAAATGTATTTACAGCTTTTATTAATCCTATCGTACCAATACTAATTAAATCCTCTATGTTAAGCCCCGTGTTTTCAAACTTCCGCGCAATGTACACGACTAATCGCAAGTTTCTTTCAATGAGCATGGCACGCGCGGCTTTATCTCCTTTAGGAAGACGTTCTAATAAATCTCTTTCCTCTTCGCGGCTCAATGGAGGCGGAAGAGCTTCGCTGCCCCCGATGTAATAGATTTCTTTTTGTTTAATCCCCAGTTTTATTGCTAATTTGTACAACCAATACTTTAACTTAAATGAAAGTTTCACTTCGTCATTTTCCCCCTTTACTAAGCAGAAATACCTTTAACCGCAGCCTGCGGGTGAATGAGAATCTGATACATTTGATCTTCTGTTAAATCATGTTCTTGTACGCCGAGTAATGGTTTTTTAACGACAAGATCCCCTTGAGGTGTATAGACCGTGATGGAATCAACAACAAAGGTCACCATCAATTGACTGCCCGTTCCTGCACCTTGGTAAGGAATGAGCCGCACCGATGATTGAAAAGGTTCGGATAACTGCTCGATTCCTTCTAACTGTTGATCTCCCGTTAACTTTTTTAATTGCTCTTCATTTAAAAAATGTTTCCAAACATGGAAGTCAGCTAAGAAAACCATTTTCTTGCTTATAGGATCAATTAAATGATTGCCACTATCGACTAGGCCTGTACACACCATCGACTGTTGGTGAAAATCTACTTTCACACGATATAAATCTTCCGTTTTTAACCGATGAGCTTGCACATGTTCCATTCTCCATTTAGTAAAGTACCAAGAAGCCGGAAAGCCAAGAGAAACAAACAGCCAGCTAAATGGGTCGCCGAATCCCGTGGAGAAGGTAATAATCTCCCCGTGATTAATCTGAACTTGATTGTTTAAGAAAAAGTGTACACCTACGAGCGTACCGCCAATTGCAAAAGTGACAAAATAAAAAGTAAGCCATTGAATGAAAGCTGAACGGATAGAAACAAACGAAAATGCAACAAGGATGATCATCACAGAAAAGAAGAACTTGCCAGGTAATGTTACCAGCCAGGAGTTCGGCATAAGAACAGTGACAGGAACGATGGAAGATGCAACAAGTGCAGCAGTCAGAATTCGTATACGTGACGTTTTCGCGCGTGTTAAACCTTGGGTTAAAAAGAGAATCATCCCATCCATCAACAAATTAAGAGTCCAAACAGCATCGAGATAAATTCTTCCCCACCCCTCATTTGTATTTATAGAAAATTATAAATCTCGTCCTTTGAAAAGTCTGTCAGAACGTGATCCAATACTAAGCTATTTTTGTTAGAAGTTGTCTACTTATTTTTAATTAAAATAGAGTACGTTCCAAAACTAGATAAAGCACAAAATAGTCCGAACGATTCTATTGAAATCAGTTTGTACTATGTTAATAATCGTCGTTTATACATGCAGTAAGTTCTCGAAAGCTTTATTTGTTGCTCGTTTTCTAACATTAAGCAGGGTGAGCCAGTTGGAGGAGAGTGTTTTTCCAGCTATAACCTAGAGCCAAAGACACGTCTGCTTATAACGGGCAATTTGAGATCTGAAGTGTAGTGTTTACAAGAAGGTTCTAGCATTCGTCCACGGAACGGGGATGGTCTGGGCTGGCGGAAATAAAAAAAGCTTGTAGAAAAACACAGGGTTTTTCTACAAGCTGAAAGATCACTCCCTGTAAGGAAAGGATCTTTACTAACCATTCGATCATTTAGCGGCGGCGATTGCGGTTTCTAAGGAATGTTGGAATATCTAACGTATCTTCTTCATTCCCAGCGTTTGGCTTAGGCTGTGCCGGCTGTTCTCTAGTGGTTGGCTGTGGCTGTTCTTCACGAGGACGTTCCACGTGATTCTGTTTCATTGGATTCACAGTATTTTGACGAGGTTTCTGCTTACCTTGCGCTAACTGTGCTTCATCGAATCCTGTTGCAATCACTGTTACAACAATTTCATCTTTTAAGTTTTCATTGATCACAGAACCGAAGATCACATTTACTTCTTGATCTGCTGCTGACGTTACTATATCGGCAGCTTCTTGAACTTCATATAGACTTAAGTTTGTTCCGCCGCTAATATTCATTAAGACGCCATGTGCACCATCAATTGATGTCTCAAGCAATGGAGATGAAATAGCTTTCTTTGCCGCTTCAGCTGCACGGCTCTCGCCTGTAGCAATCCCGATTCCCATAAGAGCAGACCCTTTGTCAACCATAATGGTTTTAACGTCTGCAAAGTCAACGTTAATAAGGCCAGGTACAGCAATAAGGTCAGAAATACCTTGTACACCTTGACGAAGTACATTATCCGCTTCACGGAATGCTTCGAGCATTGGAGTATTTTTATCAACAATTTCAAGCAGTCGGTCATTCGGAATGACAATTAAAGTATCTACACTGCCTTTTAAGCTGTCAGTCCCTGTTGCAGCTTGGGTAGCTCTCTTTCTACCTTCAAAGGTAAATGGTCGTGTAACAACCCCGACTGTTAGTGCACCAAGTTCCTTGGCTACATTAGCAATTACAGGAGCCGCACCGGTACCTGTACCGCCGCCCATTCCTGCCGTTACGAAAACCATATCGGCACCTTGCAAAGCTTCTTCAATCTGTTCTTTACTTTCTTCGGCAGCTTTCCGGCCGACTTCCGGGTTAGCACCTGCACCTAATCCGCGGGTTAGTTTGCCGCCAATCTGCATTTTCACTTCTGCTTTTGACAAATTTAACGCTTGAGCATCCGTGTTTACAGCAATAAATTCCACACCTTGAACGCCATGCTCTATCATTCGATTAACGGCGTTACTACCGCCGCCACCGACACCTATTACTTTAATTGTTGCTAACTGATCCATACTCGTATCAAAATCTAACATCATCCGTTCCTCCTATTTCTACAAGATTACAAGATTCATAATCGACTGTTCGTTTATAAAGCGTTTCATTTTTAATCAAAGAAATACTTCAATAAATTAGAAAAGCCCGATTCTTTTTTCTCCTTCGGCTTACTATTCTGTTCTTTTGTTTGTTGTTTAGAAACCCGCTTCTGCTTCTGAGGAGCAGGCTGATCATACTGAGTCGATACTGCTGGGAATAATTCTTTTCCTTGTATTTTCGCATTACGGTAAGCAAATTGCAATATTCCGACACCACTCGTGTACTGTGGTTCGCGTACACCTAAATAGTCTGGAATGGCTAATCTTACGTTAGAATGGAAAACATCCTGTGCTAATTCTAGTACACCAGGCATATTCATGGCTCCACCAGTCAATACAAATCCTCCTGGCAAATCCTGCACTCCCATACTTTGTAATTCTTTAGCCGCAAACACAAAAATTTCTTCAAGCCTTGCCTCAATCATATCAGAGATTTGCAGTTGATTGAACGATTGTTGACGATTACTTCCGATAATTGTGACAGAAAATGTTTCCTCTTCACTCGCATCATCAAAAAAGGCATGGCCATATTCCAATTTAATGTTCTCTGCTTCTTCGGTTGATGTTCTCAAACCTATAGATAGGTCTTTCGTTATATTATCTCCGCCATATGGAAGAAGACTTGTCCCTTTAAGATATCCCTCTTCAAAAATGGATACCGTAGTAGACCCTCCACCAACATCTACTAGTGCAACACCAAGATTTGTTTCATCATTAGAAAGTGAAACAGTCCCGGCCGCTAGCGGCTGCAGGCATACATCAAGTACTTCCAATCCTGCTCTTTCAACACATTTTAACGTGTTATGTAACACTGTCCTGGCGCAAGTAATAATCATACCTTCCATTTCCAAGCGCACCCCGATCATTCCCCGGGGATCTGTAATTTCATCTTGTCCGTCTACGATAAATTGTTCGGGTATTACATCTACGATTTCTCGTTCTGGCGGTACAGATACGACTTGAGCGGCATCGATGACTCTAGCAATATCTTCGTCACCAATTTCTCTATTTTCCGCAGAGACAGCCACTACTCCGTGACAAGGCTGCAATTGGACATGATTCCCATTCACGCCTACAACGACACGTTCGATTTTCATATCGACCATCCGCTCTGCTTGTTCTACTGCTGACTTTATCGATTGAACGGTTTGATCGATATCTACAATCGCACCTTTTTTCATGCCATTTGACTTAGCGGAACCCACGCCGATTATATTTAAAGAATCATTCATGATTTCACCAATAATGACTTTAATTCTGCTTGTACCTATATCTAAACTTACTAAAATTTCATTTTCATTCACCAGTGACGCACCTCCTGTTACAAGCCATATAAGTACTTAAAATCATATCGTTTTTACTACAAAAAAACAATCTTTGCAATATAAACGTAAATGAATTGATAAACACCGTAAACGAGCGTTTCTACTATTGGAATAACTTGTATATAATTTGATTTCCACAATGAAGTAAAATTTCCTTTAATTTCTTATCATTTTTTTGAAATTATCCGCTCGTCGATCAAGATTCGACGAAGGCGGCCTAAATTGTTAAACATCCGCACACCCAGCGCGAACACAACTGCTAGATACAACTCGACTCCCAGTTGCTTTCCAAAGAAAACGAGACAAGAAGCAATCCCCACATTGAAGAGAAATCCACCAATAAAAGCTGGATTGCTAAAATGTTTATTCAAGTGAGCTCTTGCTCCTCCTAAAAGTGTATCAAATCCAGCTAAAACAACAACAGCCAAATAATGAGAATAGGCATCTGGAACAGTGACATCTGTCATAAAGCCCAGCAGTAACCCAATCATTAAAAAAATTATAGGAAGCCACATCATGATTCTCCTGCCTTTTCTTCAGTGCTTTCTGTTAAATCTTCTAAATTTAACGGGTCTTTATACGGAGGCAGTGTTACTTCCTCATTCACTTGAATATCCACGTCCATATCTTCTATAGCAAGGACTTCAATGATATGACTGCCATCTAAATAACTTTTCAATGCCTCTGGGTCGGCAGAAACAGCCTTAATTTCAAGAGGTAAAGAAGGGACGGGACGGTTGTTCATGTATGTCTCGCCATTTACATTCCGGATGGGGGTAATGAGGGTATAGCGTTCATTTTCAACCGCAATATCTTCAGCTCCAAACGTATTCAATTCATTAATTAAGTGACTGAGTAGTAATGGAGACAAACTCGGGTAAACATCTGCCCCATCATCGCTTTCAAAGAAAACAGGAGAAATAGTCATGATAATGCCTAAGCCGCTTGCCTCGCTCAATCCTAACTCTTCTTCTAATTCTTTTATAGAACTTTTCAAGGTGCGGATCTGCTGTCTTTCTCCTTGTTCTTCATAATCAGAAAGAGTTTCATCTGCCTCTTTAATGCTGTCTAACAAATCTTGTTGAATTCCCTGTTCAGTGATTAACCCTTCTCGTACTTCCCATACATCTTTGCCGTTATATTCTTCTTCAGCAAAATGACGTGGAGAATCCAGTTGGACAGCTACTAGAAATCCCACCGTTAAAAAAACTATGCCACTTATCCAGCTCCATTTATTTTTCATGATGCTCTTCCTTCTGAAGTCGACTTCGCATCAATCAATACTCTGCCAACATTTATATCTACGTCCACACGATCTTTCTGCAGTCGTTCTTTAGTCCCTCCTGTGAGTTCCAGGCTGGACTGAAGTACATCTGGATTTCCTATTGCTTCGATAATAAACGGCGCTGGATGCTGTACGCCATCTACAGTAATGACGGGACCGGTACAGGAAATGTAGCTGTTACTAAATAGACGTTGTCCATTTATAGAAACTGCTTTAGCACCCGCGCTCAGCATTTCATTAATGACTTCAAACACGTGCGTTTCGTGTACGATATAATCGTTTACATGACCGTCCTCGGGTATATAGGCTGCATCTTGTAAGTGTACAGATACTCCTTCACCTTCAACAGAAAGTTCTCCTGCAAGCAACTGCAGTTTATTCTTTTTATTTACGTAATCGCTGACTGTTTTCTCATCAGCGATTTCGTCTTCAAGCTCACCGACTTCAGCGCGTTTCTGCTGTAATTCTTCTCTCAATTGTTTATTGCTTTTTTCTAATTCAAGTAATTGCTGTTGGTATTTAAATTCTTCTGACCATTCATCATTTTCATTTAATTGAACCATCTTTGGGGACGAACTTAAATGATGATAAGTAAAAGTAATGAGGAAGCCAGATAATAGTAAGAGAATAGAAAGCATCAGCTTACCCACCCTGTTCCTCATCCACTTCTTCTCCTTCTTCATCGGCCTCTAGATCGATTTCCTGGTTTTCTTCTTCACCTTCAGCTTCTTCTTCATCCTCTGAACCTGGATAAGCTTCAAAGTAAGCCCCTACATCAATATGGATAATTCCTCTTTGTCCTTCTTCAATTTGAGAGGCTATCGAAGGATAAGCCGTAATTTTCTCAGAAAACGTCCGGATCGAAGCTTGTACTTCAAAGCCATCATTCATATACAGTGTGATTAAATACGGATTCTCATCACTAGGCGTATAATGGATTTCAGATATGAGACTGGAAATACTTTGAGGTAAATCCTTTAACTGTTTAGACATCTCTTCTAAATAAGTTGATTCGCTAAATTCTTTTAGTATTGGCGCATCTCCACCAGGTAACTCACCAGTAGAATCTAATTTTTCACCATTTTCTAAAATGGGTTGAAATTGCCCGTCTGATTGTATGTAGCCGATACGCTCAGCTTCTTCAATTTCAACCACTATCGTACTGGGAAGACTTCTGCTTACATTGACTCCCATAACTTGAGAATGTTCAGAAACTTTATCCTCAACTTCTGCGGGATCTACCTGCCAAATATTTGTCGACGTTGTGACCCCTGATAACTTCTTCACTTCATCCTCGTTTACAAATCGGTTCCCCTCTATTTCCACCTTATTCACGTGACTTAATGGTGATTGTAAATAAACAACAATCGATATAAGTAGAAACAAAATTGATAAATATTGGGTTAATCTTCGATTCGCCTTTTTCTTTCTTATTTGTTTTAGCTTCGGTATTCGATCCTCTATGGAAACAACTTTTTTCTCTGGCATGATTCGCATTTCCCCTTGCTGCCATTTCCATTTTTATAAAAATAGAGCATTTTATTCAGCTCTATACATATCTCCCATTATATCATATCTATTCACCTAATTATGTAAGAGAATCTAATTGTTTTATAGGATTATTCCGTTTCTTTTCGAGGCCAAAAGATGGACGCAGAATGGTAAACAGCCTAAATTGTATTACCACATTTTGAGTTCCATTAAACCAAAATAAATAACCGCACTTTTTCAGCGCGGTTATTTAGACGGATGAAAAACTTAGCCGTATAAAATCCATTAATATATAGGAATTCCTGGAGACCTTTACTCTAACAAACGAGAGAAACATTTAATTGCATAAAAAAACCACACCTTATAAGTGCGGCTAAGGTTCATTCGAATATCGACTGACACTCAGCAATAAGCCAAGAGCAGCTAATGTAAGAGTCAGAGAGGAGCCCCCATAGCTAATAAGCGGGAGAGTAATACCAGTAACTGGGATTAATCCAGTTACTACACTAACGTTTATCATTACTTGAATAGAGATCATTCCGACAATACCCAGGCCTAGTAAGCTTCCAAATAAGTCAGACGCATGCAGGCTGGCACGAACCCCTCTCCACAATAGAATAAAGAAGAGGACTAAAACGAAAGAGCCCCCAAGAAAACCGAGTTCTTCAGCGAGTACAGAATAAATAAAGTCGGTTTGAGGTTCAGGTAAATAAAAGAACTTCTGCATACTTTTTCCTAAACCGAGGCCCAATAGCCCTCCAGGTCCGATTGCATATAAAGATTGTATAATTTGGAATCCACTGCCTAAAGGGTCTTCCCACGGATGAAGAAAAGCTGTAATTCGCTGTATTCGATAAGGCGCTGATGCAATTAGTCCTACCATCCCTGCTACCCCGCCAGCTACGATTAGCATAAAATGGGCAATGCGAGCACCGGCTACAAACATCATAACTAGACATGTGCCTACCATTACCACTCCTGTTCCTAAGTCAGGTTGTAACATGATGAGAGCAAAGGGAAGGAGAATAATAGCTAAACCTGGCAGGAAGCCCTCTTGAAAAGAGACAATTCTTTTTTGTCTAATCGATAAAAACTTCGCTAAAAAAATGATTAATCCTAATTTCATGAATTCGGACGGCTGGATGCTGAACATTCCAATGCCAATCCAGCTTCTTGCACCGCCACGCACCATACCAACCCCAGGAATTAAAACAAGAATGAGAAACAACAGACATACGGCTGCAATTAGCTTTGCGTGCTTGTACCATACAAAATAAGGAATTTTCGATAAAGTAAACATAGCTATTAGTCCTAAAGATGCAAAAAGAATTTGTCGTTTAGCATAAAACCAGGAATCATTAAATTTGTATTCCGACCAAATACTTGAGGAGCTATACACCATAACAATTCCTATCACTAACAAGCATAAGATTGAAATTATTAACCATACATCTGGCTTTTGTTCATTTGAGCGCATAAAAAAGCCCTACCTCCCACTTGGAAACCAGGGCTTAAATGCTTGTACATAAGCCCTTATTACAGCTTATGCACCGCTTCTTTAAACTTATGACCTCTTTCTTCGAACGTCTTATATTGATCCCAGCTGGCACATGCAGGAGAAAGGAGAATGACTTCTTCTGTCTCTGCAAATGAATAAGCGGCTTCAACTGCCTCATTCATCGTCTCCGTGAAAACAATCGATGAGATACCTGCTTTTTTCCCGGCATCTGCAATCTTCTCTGCTGTTTCACCGAACACGACGAGAGCCTTTACATTGGCCAGCGGCTCTATCAATTCATCAAATTCATTTCCACGATCAAGTCCGCCTGCTAACAGGACAACCGGCTGATCAAATGCTTTCAACGCATTTGTTGTTGCTAATATGTTAGTCGCTTTTGAGTCGTTGTAAAAATAAATCTGGTGTTTCTTCGTTACAAATTCCATGCGATGTTCCACACCTTTAAAGGTAGTAAGCACTTTTCTTATAGCTTCATTGGAGACACCGCTTAATTTTGCAGCTGCCATAGCAGCTAAGATGTTAGATAAGTTGTGCTCACCTACTAAAACAATATCTTTTCGATCGATAATTTTTTCATCTTTAAAGTAAATAGCTTCTTCATCTCTCCAGCTGCCATCCACTTTCTTTTGAATTGAAAAAGGAATGAGCTGGGATGGGGCTGAACTAAGATACGCGGCCACAGCTGGATCATCTGCGTTATAAACAAAATAATCTTCTGCCGATTGATTTTTAACTATGTTTGCTTTTGCTGCATGATAGTTTTCTAAACTATGGTGATAATCCAAGTGCGCCTCAAATAAGTTAAGCAGCACTGCAATATGAGGAGAAAACTTTTCAATTCCGAGAAGTTGAAAAGAAGACAATTCAACGACCATCGTTTCACCTTCACTGGTCGTTCGAGCCACCTCGCATGATACTTCACCTATATTCCCAGCTATTTTTACCGGCGACTGATCTGCTTTCATGAATTCATAAATAAGTGTAGTGGTGGTCGTTTTTCCATTAGACCCCGTCACACCAATCAGATTTCCTTCATGAAGCTGGCCAGCTAGTTCTACTTCCGTAATAATCGGGATACTTCGCTTTTCTGCCTCTGTGATCAACGGGTTTTCATACGGAATACCCGGGTTTTTCACCACTACTTCTATATCATCTAGAAGATGAAGGGGGTGACTTCCTGTCACGACATAAGCGCCTTTATCTTTTAACTCTAAAATATCCGCACTGTTTTCATCTGCCTTTAAATCATTGATTGTTACTTCGATTCCACTGTCCAATAACAAATGGGATGCTGCTGAACCACTTTTCGCTAATCCTAAGACAAAGACCTTAGAGTAAGGAAAAACATTGTTGTTTAGTTGTTTCATCCAAACATCACCTCAATATATACCCCGAGAAAAGCAAAAATAAATCCTACGGCCCAGAACGTAGTCACTACTCTCCATTCTGACCAACCTTTTAATTCGTAGTGATGATGCAGAGGACTCATTTTGAAAATTCGTTTTCCTGTCGTCTTAAATGAAGCCACTTGAAGTATGACTGAAAGCGTTTCAATCACGAAGATTCCCCCGATAATAACAAGCAGCAGTTCAAGCTTAGTCAATATAGCAACGACAGCAATCGCTCCCCCTAAAGCTAATGAGCCTGTGTCCCCCATAAATACTTTCGCGGGATGAGCATTAAAGACAAGAAATCCTAAAAGTGCTCCAACCACTGCCAGACAAAAAACGGCGACTTCCATATTTCCGCCTGTAATCCAGGCTAGAATCCCAAAAGCACCAAACGCGATTGCTGCAGTTCCAGCTAGTAATCCATCCAGTCCATCCGTTAAGTTTACGGCATTAGAGCCACCTACGAGCATAACTAAAATGAGTAACGCATAGCCAAAGCCAAGCTCTAATTCAACTGCTGTCCCTGGAATTTCAATATAGGTAGAGAACCCGTTTTGCTGTAATATGAAATACACTACTATCGCAATGATGACTTGGCCGAGCATTTTCTGCTTCGAAGTTAAACCAAGGTTTCTCTTTAAAGCTACTTTAATATAATCATCTAAAAATCCAAGTAAACCGTATCCAACCAGTACAAATAATACAATAAAGATATGTACTTGACTCGGTTCTGAAATAAACCAGAAAGAAGAGACAATCGTAGTAATTGCAATAGAGATTAAGATCATCACTCCGCCCATGGTAGGTGTGCCAGATTTCTTTTGGTGCGATTTCGGCCCTTCATCTCGTATACTTTGGCCAAATTTTAGTCGCCTCAAAAAGGGGATAATAATTGGCGAAATAACGACTGTGAGTATGAATGATAGTGCCATGGTTAGTAATAAAATATAGTCGTTCATTTAATTTTCCTCCTTCGTTGTCGTCTTCACTCAACCAATAGATCATTTAACATGACTTCTAGTTTCATACCTCTTGAAGCCTTAAGTAAAACGACCGTATCAGAGTTTAGTTGTTTTTGAACGTGATGACTCAACGAATCTTTATCTTTAAAATGCTTAGTTTCGATGTCTAAGTTACGTTCGTTCAAACCTTCAATAATTTGAGCGGCATGTTCTCCAATCGTGTAAACAGCAGTAATTTCTTTAGTAATGGCTGTTGCCACTTCTTTATGCAGTTGATCAGCGTGAGCACCGAGTTCAAACATATCGCCTAATATGAGTATTTTTTTAGACTTAGAATTTAGTTCTAAAATGATTTCAATCGTTGCTTTCATCGACGTAGGAGATGCATTATAAGCATCATTAATGATTAAGGCACCATTTAAGCCTGTATGCTTTTCAAAACGCATCCCTGACATCTGCAAATGTTTTAACCCCGTTTGTATTTCTTTAACCGTAAGACCCATTTCTTTAGCAAGAGTCACTACATATGCAGCATTTTTGACGTTGTGTTTGCCAGACATCGACAGCTCGTATTGATCTTTACCAATTGTAAACAAGCTGCGGTTTTCTTCTAATGTTATATCACGGATCACAACATCCGAGGAAGAATGAAATCCACATGCAAAAGCGTGAGGAGTCTGATGATATTCACCTAACAACTTTTCATCTCCATCATAAATGAAGCTTCCCTGCTTCCACCCATCAAGGATTTCAAGCTTTGCTTTAGCAATCCCCTCTCGAGAGCCTAAATATTCAATATGGGATTCTCCAATATTGGTGATCATAACGTGTCGTGGTTGCGCTAATTTTGATAATAAAGAAATCTCTCCTGCTTGGCTCATGCCCATTTCTAAAACAGCTACTTCTGTATCTAACGGCATTGATAAAATCGTCAGCGGCATGCCTACATGATTGTTAAAGTTCCCCGCAGTTTTATGTGTTCGATATTTCACTTGTAATACCGAAGCTGTTAAATCTTTCGTCGTTGTTTTTCCATTTGAGCCCGTGATTCCTATGACAACTGGATTTACTTTGCGCAAATAAAACGAGGATGTCTCCTGTAAAGCCCGGAGAGTATCCTCGACGAAAAATACAGGAAACTCCGTGGGAATTTCCTTAGGTAATTCGTGATCTTCCTGCCAAAGAGCAGCTACTGCTCCCATTTTTATCGCTTCCATTAAAAAGCGGTGAGCATCATGATTTTCACCAACAAGCGGAACGAAAAGACTTTGTTTCTTTTGTACACGAGTATCTGTCATGACTTCACGAATTATTATGGAGTCTTGTGTCGCTCCCCTTCCGTTTGGAAAATATGAAGCTAGTTCCTTTACCTTAAACATTACATCTGACTCCCCTTAACCTTCAATAATATATCCCTTGCTACTTCGCGATCATCGAAATCATGGCGGATACCGTTAATTTCTTGATACGTTTCATGTCCTTTGCCCGCAATTAAAACCATATCTCCCTGCCCAGAGTTAGTAATGGCAATATCAATGGCTTTCCTTCTATTTTCCTCCACGACAAAATCTCCACTTAAATGAGCCGTCATATCGTTAAGAATGAGCTCAGGATCTTCTGTTCGCGGATTATCAGACGTAAAAATGGCTTGATCAGCATATTTCATGGCAACCTCAGCCATTAAAGGACGTTTCGTACGGTCCCGGTCACCCCCGCAGCCTACTACTACACGAATTTCACCTTTGCAAAATTCTTGCATTGTATTTAGAACATTTTCTAATGAGTCAGGCGTATGAGCATAATCGACGACAACACCAAACGGCTGACCTTCAAGGACAGGTTCAAAACGGCCGCGCACGCCCTTTGTATGCTTAAAAGACTGCTGAATGACTGTGAGATCGACCCCGGACACTATAGCTGCCCCAGCAGAAGCTAACATATTATAAACACTAAACATTCCCATTAAAGGACTCTCTATAGAAATATCACCCTTAGGAGTTGATAAGACAAAAGAACTTCCTTTCTCATGAAGGGAAATTTGTTTAGCCGTAATATCCGCTTCAGTATCAATACCATATGTTAATGCTGGCTGAGCGGTGGAACGAATTAATTTATGAGCAAACGGCGAATCTTGATTAATGATTGCGAACTTTTCCCGTTCCATATTATAACCGTTTCCTAACTGGGCAAACAATAGGGACTTAGCCCGAAGATAATCGTCCATACTTTCATGATAATCTAAGTGATCCTGGGTTAAGTTTGTGAAAATAGCCACATCAAAGTCACAGCCATACACCCGGCCTTGGTCCAGTGCATGGGAAGAAACTTCCATGATGGCTGTATCTACTCCATGGTTCAACATCTGGTTAAAACTTTGCTGCAGCGACAAAGCATCAGGTGTTGTATTTTTAACTGGATACGTCTGTCCTGCGATATTCATTTGTATCGTACCGATCGTTGCCGTCGTATTATTGTTTAATGTAAAGATTTCATCCAGCAAATACGTAATGGTCGTCTTGCCATTTGTACCTGTAACTCCTATGGTATGAACCTGTTCCGTCGGATAATTGTAAAAAGTTGACGCAATCATAGCTAACGCTTTTGTCGTATCATTTACAATAACCACAGGAAAATCCACATCCAACTCTCGCTGAGCTATAATAAGAGACGCACCTTGGTCTATCGCGGCGTGCACGAAATCGTGCCCGTCGGATTCACTACCAATAATACATACAAAAACATCACCTAAACCAATAGAGCGCGAATCCATCGACACTCCGTTGATTTCAAGTTCATCAATTGTTTGATTAGTTTTATAATAAGGGATTGATTCAAGTAATTTTGTAATATTCATTCATACCATCCTAACTGTCCACATTCTCTTTCATTATAGCAAAAAATCGTAAAAGTGTATGGAATTCTCCTAAATTTAGAAAAGTCAATTATCATTGAAATACAATCGAATGGTTGAATCACTAGGTACTTTAACGCCTGCTTTAGGAGCTTGTGCTACTACTTCATCTCCTTCACCACTTGATTCAACGTGGAGGGTAGTGAGTACTTCCCTAATTTCCTTTCTCTTCATTCCTGTCACATCCGGAACTTCCACCAGCGGTTCCTCTGGCCACGCATATTCTTTATCCAGACCGTCCTTGCGCGGTTTTACTCCTAAAGAACGTAAACTATCTTCCATTATTGAACCTACAATCGGGGCAGCAACCACTCCCCCAAATTGAACAGTACCTTTAGGGTTATCGATCGCAAGGTAAACGACAAGTTCAGGATCATCCGCTGGAGCAAAACCAATAAAGGAAACAATATGGTTGTCACTCATGTATTTTCCGTCTTCTCCCACTTTTTGAGCAGTCCCTGTTTTCCCTCCGACTCTATAACCTTCTACATAAGCGCTGCGACCTGTGCCTTTTGCCACAACACTTTCTAACGATCTACGCACTTCCTTAGAGGTTTCTTCAGAAATGACCCTTTTCATCATATTTGGCTCTTTTTTCTCGAGCACATCTCCGCTTACAGGGTCAAGCCATGCTTCTTGCACGTATGGTTCATAGTAATAACCGCCATTCACTGCTGCGGCTACGGCCATCACTTGCTGAATGGGAGTGACCGAGACACCTTGACCAAATGCAGTAGTCGCTTGTTCTACTGGCCCTATTTGCTCAGGCTGGAATAATATCCCGCTTCCTTCTCCCTCTAAGTCAATTCCTGTTTTCTCCCCAAAACCAAACCGTTTGATATATTCAAATAATTTATCCTTCCCTAAACGTTCTCCTAATTGGACGAATCCCGGGTTACATGAATTTTGCACTACTTCTAAATAAGTCTGATCTCCATGGCCGCCGCTCTTCCAGCAATGTAGAGTGGCTCCTCCCACTTTAACAGAGCCGGAGTCATGAAAGTGCTCGTCTTCTAAATTGACTAATCCTTCTTCAAGCGCAGCCGCAAGCGTAATAATTTTAAATGTAGACCCTGGTTCATAGGTGCTCCATACAGGCAGATTCCGGTTATATATGGAAGATTCAACTTCTTGATATTGACTCGGATGAAAGTTAGGTCGAGATGCCATTGCTTTTACTTTTCCAGTCTTAGGATCAACCGCAATAGCTATTGCACCATCAGGGTTATATTTAGCTTCTGCCATATCCAATTCACGTTCAACAATGGATTGTACGTTGTAATCAATCGTTAACTGCAGGTCTTTTCCATCCACTGGAGGAGTGTATGTATCTGCTATGTCGGGCATCCGCTTACCTTTTGCATCAGAGAAAAAAGATAGAGCGCCTTGTTCCCCTTTCAACTCCTCATCATAATACGACTCCAAACCAAGTAAACCCTGGTTATCAATCCCGCTAAAGCCAAGTACGTGCGATAAGAATGCTCCATTTGGATAATATCTCTCAGAGTCTTCAGCAATATAGACGCCTGGTATATCTAACATTTGAATGGCATCTGCTTTGTCTTCAGAAATCTTCCGTCCTTCGGGATGCAGCTTTTCAATAGAAACTTGCTTCGTTACGTGTGAATATGCTTTTTCCACACTCATTTGTAAAATATCCGCTAATTGCTCAGCCGTTTTTTCCGGATCTTTAATTTGCCTTGGTACGACCATAACAGTTGGCGCTGATTGATTACCAACTAAAACTTCCCCGTTCGTGTCCATAATTTTCCCTCGTTCAGGCTCAAATGTTATATCTCTGCCCCATGACTGCTCAGCTCGTTCGACTAGAAAATCACTAAGAACGAATTGTACATACCCTAACCTTCCAATAATAACTGTAAAAATAAGTAAAGCCACAAAAAAAACAGCGACTAATCGCTTTCTTACGATTACTTGTGATACTCTTCTCATATCCATAACTCCTTTAAAAAATCGATAGAGTAGGCTTGTATCACTATATGCAATCTGAAAACGATTAGAACACTGCCTTAAGCTGTTTATTCAGGTGTAGAAAGCTCTACTACCAAGTAACCTTCTTCCTTAATATTTGAACCCTCTTTTATACTTTGCTGGTCCACATAACCGTCACCCATCGTTTCAACTTTTAAGTCAAAGTGCTCGGCAAGTTTTTGCACATCTCGTAAAGACCAACCCGTAATATCCGGCATCGTCGGTTCATCGGTTACAATGATGATCCGCTGATCACTTAATAACGTAGTTCCTTGCTGCGGCAACGTTTCAGTCACTTCATCTCCGTCACCAATTACAGTAACTTGACTAAATTCCTTTTTCAATTCCTTCTCAACCTTAGTAGTATCTTTACCTATATAGTCTTTCATTTTATGCTCTTCAACTTTATGGTCATTATTTTGATCTGGGTTAACATCAAGATAATGGAGGCTGTTTTCCATGACAGATTTCAAGATAAAGGAAACTGGTTCTGCACCTGTTTCTGTTACGTCTAGTTTTGGTTGTTTTACCGCTACGTACATAAGTAGTTCAGGATCTTCTACGGGAGCCATCCCTAGAAAAGAAAAAATATGATTTTCTTTTCCTGAAAGGTAGCCGCCGCCTTCTTTAGGAATTTGAGCCGTTCCTGTTTTTCCTCCTAAAGAATAGTCACTTAACTCAAATGGAGCTCCTGTACCGTTTTCTCCTGAAACAACACGTCCTAGCAAGTCTCTCATCTGACTCGCTGTCTCTTCTGAGATAGGCTCGTCAATGACTTCAGGTTCCTTCTCGTTTAGAATTTCACCATTTTCACTAGAAGTGACTTTCGATAATGTGTAAGGTCTCATCATTTTGCCATCATTTGCAATCGCAGTAGCTGCAGTCATTAATTGCAATGGTGTTGCTGTTGTTCCTTGGCCGAATGCGGTCGTTACTTGTTCAATAGGATAATCATATAATATGCGTCCTTCGCCTTCGTTAGGTAAGTCAATGCCTGATTTTTCATCCAGATGGAAATCCGATAGGTAATTTCTGAATTTCTTCGGACCTACTAAATCATATCCCAGCTTTGCCGCGGCTACGTTAGAAGAGCGTTCAAAGCCTTCATCGTAAGTTATCTCACCCCAGCCTTCACGGTTATGATCACGAATAGTACTTCCTGAAACTTCATAGGAGCCCGATTTAAAGCTATCATCGCCATTATAGACGCCTTCTTCAATTGCTGCGGCCCACGTGAACATTTTCATTGTGGAACCGGGTTCAAAAGAATCCGAGATAATATCGTTATACCAGTTATCTACCTCACCTAAGTCGTTAGGGTTATAGCTTGGTCTATTGCCTAAAGCTACTACTTCCCCTGTTTTAGGATTCATTACTGCCGCCATAATTTTAGCAGGTTCATACTGCTCATCGACGGTTGCCATCGCATCTTCTAAGAACGTCTGGATTTTCTGATCGATTGATAAATGAACATCTTCCCCATCTTCAGGTTCTTGTAAAATTTCATTTGGATCAAGCAGTTTTGAACCATACTTATCTCTCTCATAAGAAATTTGTCCTTTACTTTCACGCAAATAATCTTCCATTTGCTTTTCAACACCCGTAACTCCGGTAATATGACCCTCTTCCGTACGAGCAAATCCTATAATGTGAGAAGCAAATGTGCCGTTTGGATAGTACCGCTTAGACTCTTCTTCAAAATTGATGCCGCTTAAATCCTGCTCTTCAATTTCATCCTTCTGGTCTTGAGATAATTCACGTCCATTGCTGCCAAACTCGACTTGAAACCTTCCGTCCTCCTGCGCCTCGGTGATTCTCTGCTCGATTTCACTTTCTTCCATATCCAAGAAAGGAGCCAACACAGACGCCGTTTCTTCCGGATTCGTCACATGTTCTGGCTCCTCTTCTGAACGGGAATAATCCGGATCGACCACCGCATATAGTTTATATGTAGGTCGATCGTAAGCTAATAACATCCCGTTTTTATCGTAAATATTACCTCGATCGGCATCTAATGAATACGAACTTGTACGAGCTTCCTCCGCCCATTCATTTAAATTTACGCCTTCAATTTCAGCGGTGGACTGGATATATAAGAACCGTCCTGTAATAATTAAAAAAATCGCAGAGAATAGTAAGATTAAAACCGCGGCGCCTTTATGGGTATTTGAGCTTTTCATAAAGATTCACCTGTTTCTGTTAGTTTCCAACGACACCTGCTTGTTTCACTTCTGCGTTTTGCATTTCAAGTCCGTTATCTTTAGCGATTTGCAAGATACGATCCGGGTTGCTTAACTCTTTCGCTTCATAAGCAAGGTTGTCATTGACTGACTGCTGCTGTCCTATTTTTTGTTCCATTTTTTGAATGTCACGGTTTAGTGTATCAGTTGCTGATGAAAATTGCACCATAAATACTGAAGCAATAACGACCAGACCCGTCGCCATAGAGTATAAAACTTTTTCTCCGGTACTAACCCACTGCTTCTTCTGAACTTTAACTTTTACTTGTTGTTGTTCCTGCTGCTTCTCCATTGGCTGCTGAAGCTTTCTCGCTCTTTCTATACTCATGTTTGCTTCCACCCTTCTTCAAATGTAAATGAGTCTGACCATGGTTTTTTCTTTTCCACGACTCTTAACTTCGCTGATCTTGATCTACGGTTATCATCCAGTTCTTCATCGTTCGCTATAATGGGCTTTCTAGTAACTAATTTGAAAGGAGGTTGTTTTTCTTCTGGAATCATTGGAATGTTTTTTGGCAGTGGAGGATTGGTGCTCCACTTCTTAAAGGCTTGCTTACACAGTCTGTCCTCTAGTGAGTGAAAGGTAATGACGGCAATTCTACCCTCGACGGATACGACTCGTGCAGCTTGATGGAGCGTATCTTGAAACGCACCAAGTTCATCGTTTACAGCAATACGGATCGCTTGAAAAATTCGCTTTGCTGGATGCCCCCCTTTACGCCTTGCCGGCGCTGGAATTCCTTCTTTAACTAGCTCTACTAATTGGTCAGTTGTTTCTATAGCTGTTTCTTTTCTTGCGTTTTCAATCTTTCTTGCAATTTGCTTAGAAAATTTCTCTTCTCCATATCTAAAGAAAATCCTGACAAGATCTTCGTAAGCCCATTCATTTACGACATGCCAGGCAGATAGCTCACTCGATTGATTCATTCTCATATCAAGAGGGGCATCGTTGTGGTAGCTGAATCCCCGATCAGCGACATCCAGCTGAGGGCTGGATACCCCTAAGTCATACAAAATTCCATCCACGTGATCAATATTCAGCTCCGCCAACTTTTCTTCTAATTGTCTAAAATTAGCATGAACAAATGTAATTTTATCCTCATAAGGTTGTAATCGTTTACGAGCAGCATTTAGTGCGTGGATATCTTGATCAAACGCTATCAATCGGCCGCGCTCAAGTCTGGAAGCAATTTCTTCCGCATGTCCCCCGCCGCCCAGCGTGCAATCAACGTATATCCCATCTGACTGTATATGTAGCTGCTTAATGGTTTCTGATTTTAATACACTGTAATGTTCAAACATATCCTCACTCGTTTCTCTCTCGATCAAATGTCAAAATCTAACATATTTTCAGCAATCTCAGAGAAAGACTCCTCTGATTCTTCGAAATAATTTTCCCAAAGATCTTTACTCCAGAACTCAATACGGTTAGACACTCCAATAACGACACATTCCTTGTCTAACTTTGCATGACTTCTAAGCGGGGGAGGAATATTAACTCTTCCTTGTTTATCGACTTCGCATTCCACAGCTCCGGAAAAGAAGAAGCGTGTAAAAGCACGAGCGTCTTTTTTCGTTAAAGGAAGCTTTTTTAGTTTTTCCTCGAGCAGTTTCCATTCATTCATAGGGTAGGCGAATAAACATTGATCTAAACCTCTCGTAAGCACAAAGCCCTCTTGAAGTTCATCACGGAACTTAGATGGAACAATAATCCGTCCCTTTGTATCAATGTTGTGCTGAAATTCGCCCATGAACATAGAGTTTACCCCACTTTCTAATTTCAGCCTACCACATCACTCCACTTTTCACCACTCATATTTAATTATTCGTTGTAAATAAAAAAATTCCTGCCGTCCAAGGCAGGAATTTCATCGTTTTATATAAATATTTTTCAGGTGGGGGATCGTGGGGGAAAAAGTCACACTCTCACAAGATAATGAGAGTGTTCAAGCGACAAATCATGTGAATTTATCTGTTTAAACAGCGAAAACCCGTATTCATTCAGCCATGGGAGTACACTCCACATTCTTTCTTGAAACCCACCATTTGGGTGAAAAAGGAGATTAAGATCATCAAAGACTTTTAACTGCTCCTGATATTCGTTTTCGATACTTTGCATCATCCGCTTCTCTAAGAACTCAACAGATTGTTGAATGTAATCCCAGTTTTTCTGAGCCAAAGCAGCTACATCCGGACTTAATTCCGCAGCTTTCTCTCGCAGCGGCTGATGGATGATCTCCATTTCTTTTTTTACTTCTCGTGACAGCTCTCTGATAGGAGGTGTCCCAGCAGAAGACAGCCACGCGAGCTTTTTACTGGCTGTTCCGTGTTCAATGACTTCCTTATCATTTAACTGCAGACGCTGCATTTGCTGTTCAGATTTCCGGTCCACCATTGTAAAAGAAAGCCGCGGCACGACTGGAGGCATCTTTAAATGTAAAGCTTCAAAACCCGGCTTTAATGCTGACCAGTAACTGATTTCACCAGGGCCTCCGACAAAAGCAAGCACAGGGAGCAGACATTCTTGCATTAATGGGCGAGTCACCACATTATTGCTTAACAGCCACGGCTTTTTCTCAGCAATATGACGCAGCTGCTCTTTCGTAAGAGACACTTCATCTTTTTTTCCTTTAAAGTCTCCGTTTTCATCTCTTATTAATAATACCCTTTCTCCCTCATGGTGGAAGAATAAATGAGCATCTTCCAATTCACTATCTAAAGAAAGAGGATAACCTTGTTGTTTATTTTTCTGTTCCAGGGAATGAACACCCTCAGCAATAACCTCGTTTTCATCGATCATTTTTAAAAAGAAAGGCGTCTCTAATTTGCGGATTTCCTGATCATGAGCATCTAATAAGATTAATCCTTCAGAAGGAAACAACTGATGAATGATTTTGCCAAAAAAATCACTGTAACTGTCAGATGCACTTACCATACTTTCCAAGCGGTGAAAGAGGTCTACGCTATATTCTGTTTCTTTTAATTCATGAAAAACGGACTTCAGCCATTGCTGAATATCCTTCTGATTAAAAGGCAAATCAGACACGGAAGACTTTTCGTTCACATCTGTTTTCACTTGCATTTTTTCCATATCCCCATTTACCTCCATGAAGATATGGTTAATTTCCGCAAAATCGTGATCTTCGCCTGCAATCCAAAATACAGGAACCACCGAAGTTCCTAATTCCTTCTCTTTCTGTCGAGCCAACTGTAAAATAGATATAATCTTATGCACCGTATAAAGAGGCCCCGTCAGTAAGCCGGCTTGCTGCCCGCCCACCACAACTGAAGCACGTGTATCTCTCAACTTATTAATATTCGTAAACGTAGCTTCACCCGCTCCATACTGATCATTCAGTCTTATAAGCTCATTCACTAATCGGTTTCGATCGTAAGAGGTAGATTCTATATGTTTAAGGCGGTCCAGCCACGTATGTTCCCCATGAGGGTGATAGTCAAATTTGTCCTGAACTTTAGAAAAATGATATTTATAATCTGCTATAAACGGATTTTTATCCGCCAAGCTTATTGGATCAATACGCATTTATGAACTTCTCCTTTTATTCCATGGGTTGGTATGTACCATAATGTATTGTACAGAAATATTGTGAGAAGTTCACCTAATCTGTTTATTACAAGAATACTCTGTCTATAATGCCGTAAGTCGCCAGCCCCATATATACAAACATGAACAGTAAAAACGTTATACGCAGGAATCCTTTAAAAGCTTTAAAAAAGCGGATTTCTTCTGATACCTTATACTGAACGATTAAAGCAAGACTTAATAAACAAAGTAAGAATACGAGAATCCACGCAAAAAAACCTTGACCAAATAATACAATTAACAAGGTATGCACAGCAGCAACTAACACAGGGACCATTAATTGAGCTGTTTGATGAACAGCCTTCTTTTTGTTTCGATACCATTTTCTTGTAAAGAAATAGAGCACGAACAAAAAGAGAAATGGAGCCGTTAACACAAAGGCTATTACGGATATAAGAACATCACTCATGTCGCCTCTCCTTTTATATTTTTTATTTCTAATGCGTGAATCGCATCCACCACAAAAGAATGGTAGGGTGACTTATCCTTGGAGCGTTGAAGTATAAAGCCGCATATCGCATCTACTTCTGTAGGTCGGTGTTCCAGCAAATCTTTTAACATAGAGGAATGATTTTCTCCTGTCCTTTCTGCTATCTGCTGTACGCGGCCCCATTGCTCCTCAAAGGAGAGATTTAACGCGGAAGAAGCTTCTGCACAGAGTTGTTTTGCTAATTTACAGAGGCGGGGATTAGTGATGACATATTTATTTTTTATGCCAAACAGGGCCGTCAATGGATTAATAACCGTATTAATGACAAGCTTCTCTGCAAGCATGAGCCAATAATCGTCTTTAAACGTAAACTTAAAGTCCTTCACGCTGAGTTTATCAGTCAAAGCATTAACATTAAACGAGCCTTTAAAGTGTGCTAAATGGATCATTCCGAGGCCTGTGTGCTGAACTTCAAATTCAGACATTCTAACCGCTCCGTGTTCGACAACCCCGACCGCACAAGAATTAGACAGCTCTTGTAAGAGATTAAGATGAGCCATTCCATTTTGTAAAAACAGACAAGGGACGATTGAAGGAAGCTGCTTTATAGTGGGATATACATCATACTGTTTAACTGTAACTATAAGGAGGTCCTGGTTTTCTAAACCTTGCAGATCACTATAAGCTTCTACCGCTCCGCGCAAGGCTCCACACTTCACTCCGTACTTATTTAACTTCTGTTTTTGCTTTTCTCTTCTTACAAAAACAGAAACGGTATGGTCCTGGGAAAGGTATGCAGCAGCTAATAGACCAATTGCTCCCCCTCCTACTATGCCAACCTTCATGCTTGTCCCCCATTTCCCTTCGGTCTTTTTTCTTATTGTAGCAAATTTTACGATTTGGATGGTGAACAATTTTTTAGGAAGTAATTGTACATTTCATTCTGAATATTTTTATATTATAATGAAAGAAGAGAAAGATTTTGGAAAGGGGAATTCGTTTTATGATGACAAAAGTAAAAGTTCAACCTCTTCTAGTTAACTATAAGACGTTAGAGGAATTTAAACGTTTTAAAGAATATGGTCACCAGGAATTAGCGATGTTTGAAGATCTACAAAGCAATATTGTAGAGAATGACAGTGAATCACCGTTCTTTGGCATCTATTTTGGAAACGCTTTAGTTGCAAGAATGAGTCTTTATCGTGTTTCAAAAAAATATGACCACTATTTCCAACCGCCTCAAGATTATTTAGAGCTGTGGAAACTGGAAGTATTACCAGATTATCAAAAACAAGGGTTCGGGAAAGCTTTAGTTGATTTTGCCAAGAGCTTTCAACTACCAATAAAAACGAACCCGCGTGTCAAATCGGATAACTTTTGGGAGAAAATGGGTTTCCAAAAAGCAATGTACGATGTGGAACGAGATTTAGGAGAAAACCCATTAATCTGGCTTCCATCAGGAGTGGAAGAAAGAGAAGTATAAATAAACACACAAGGCCTCTACAACAAGCTGTAGGGCCTTTTTAATTTAAGAAGTGCTCTGGTATTTGTCTTTCACCCAATTGGTCAATTTGTCAATTTCAGACCAAGCTTCTTCCCATTGTTTTATTTGATTTTTCAATCGTACATTTTCCTCGCTGAGCTGATATAATTTGGTTTGCAGTTCTTGTTGATCATTGTGAGAATGCTGTTTCATTTCTTTTAAGAAAAGGATGGCATCATCTAATGAAATCGATGTATTTTTTGTTAATGTTGAAGTCGCCAGCGTATGCCGATGGTGAGTCCTCTCTTGTTTTGCCTGTTTAATATCCTTTTGATAATTTTTTCTCACCGTGGCATTCCACCTAAAACCACACGCTGCCGGCGTACGATTTAATTGTTTAGCCACTTCTTGAAAAGCTTCCAGCTGCGTGTGACCTTCTCTAATGTATTGCAGCACTGTGTCCGCTAATAACTCATCTTCTTCTTTCTTCCAAGCATCCTGCCTAGGGGCGTCCATTCTATCCCTCCTCTATGGTTTGCTTATAGTTATGCAAACATAAAGATTGATAGACTATACTTTAAGACTTTTTTCTTGTCCTCATAAAATTCTCTACCGCTCGGACATGTTCTTTAGATTCCCATAGAGAAGCACAATTTTTAACCTCTTCATCCATTTGCGAGGATACATTACTCATCGATAAGGAATGAAGGTGCTGAGATTTAAAAATTTTAAGCTGACGTTGAGATTTTTGCAGGAAAGGGGATAGAAGAAGATGGGAAGTGTCAAATGACTCCCTCGTCACGATTTTATGTAACCAGCCAATACGATAGGCTTCTTCAGCTGAATACATGTTCGATTCCATCAACCACTGAGCGGCTCTATCGGCCTGAATTCTTTTATATAGAAGTTCTCCTCCCCCCCAGCCAGGCGTGATTCCTAACCTTCCTTGTATAAATCCATATTCCCCATCTTCTATTCCATATCGAAAGTCGCAAGCCGTGGCAATTTCACAGCCGCCGCCTCTTGCATGACCATTTAAAAAAGCAAAGGTAGGCAATGGAAAGGTTGCTAGCTCGTACAAGCATTCTTTCATAGGGTGCAATACTTGATAGGCTTCCTCTTCGTTTAAATTTCCATGTAGCTCTGTTAAATCTCCCCCTGCACAAAACGCCTTTTTACCTGCGCCTGTTATTACTAAACATTTAACGCCAGGTTTATTTTTCATTTCCAACAGCACTTGTTGCAACTCCCTGGCCATCATTTTTGTAATCGCATTCATTTTTTCGCTGCGATTTAATTTTATGATAACTACTCCTCGCTCATCCCAAATGACTTCTATCTGTTTCAATAGGTACTCCCCTCTCTTTAATTTATAAGACTGTGTCCGACTTTTTTGTTAACTCAGTGGAAGCGCCTTACCACTCTTTTCTCTTTCCTGTACAAAGTAAAAAAGAGCCTGAAATGAATTCAGGCTCTTTAACATACTACTTTACTTAGCAATAACTTGCTTTCCATTATACTGTCCACAAGATTTGCAAACATGGTGTGGTTTTGAGTACTCCCCACAGTTTGAACATTCTACCATGCCAGGTACGTGTAGCTTTTTGTGAGTACGACGTTGGTTTTTAACCTTTTTAGATGTTTTACGCTTAGGTACTGCCATGTTGTACACCTCCTTTTATTTGACAAGAGGAAATTTTTTCCCTTAATCGTTGTTTTCTTTTTCATTTAATAATGATTGCAGTTTAGCCATTCGAGGATCTATTTTATCTTCCTCCGGTTCTTCTGTAATCACTTGCCAACCCTTACCTTCTGTAAGAGCTTGATCCTGAACCTCTTGATCATCTGAAAATACGCGGGTTGGAACCTCTAATAGAATATTTTCCTTGATATATGGTGTTAAGTCAAGAACTTCTCCACGAACCGGATGAATTTCACTTTCGCCCTCTTCCTCATAATAAGGAGAGACATTGAATTGTTCGTGTCCTTCTAAATGAAAAGGATAAGATACATCGACTAATGTTCGCGCACAAGGCAGGGTCATTTCACCTTTAACTGTAAATGTAACTGTTATATCATCACCGTACTTTACAGCTTGTCCTTGTACATAAACAGGGGATATTTTGCGAATATCATTATTCATATCCTCTAATTCACGAACGTCAACGTCTTCTTTAAACTTAAACGGTTCATCACCAGATTGATTAAGTTTCTGTAGAGGAAATTTCATTTTTATCACCTCATGGCAACAAGAGTTATTGTAAAAGCAATTTAACTATTTGTCAATATTTTTTCTTTACAGATACCTGAATATTTAGGACTACTCCTCATTTTATTAGAAAACAATTCGTTTCTCAACTTACAAGCCACAAAAGCCATGCTAAAATAATAAGAGCAGATTAAATACAGTTCTCCTATCATACCGAACTTTACTTAATCAATCAAGGAGGTTAATGAAATGAAAGCCTGCGGAATTATCGTTGAGTATAACCCTTTTCATAACGGACATGCCTATCACGTTCATCAAAGTAGAAAAAAATCCAAAGCTGATTGTATGATTGCGGTTATGAGCGGACATTTTCTTCAACGGGGAGAACCTGCCATTATTGATAAATGGCACCGAACAAATGCTGCTTTGCAGTCAGGAGTAGACCTTGTAATTGAGCTCCCTTACATATATGCTGTCCAACACAGCGACTATTTCAGTAAAGGAGCAGTACTGAGCTTAAACGCTATGCAAGTTGATTCTATATGCTTTGGGAGTGAAAATGGCTCAATTACGCCTTTCTTGAAAGCATACGAGCACTTACACGAGCATTCAGGTGATTATGAAAGTGCATTGAGAGCCGAATTGGATAAAGGCCTCTCCTACCCTGATGCTTCCCGTCTAGCGAACGAGACCATAGGTTTATCAACTGAAGCCTTTGATTTTTCAGCTCCTAATAATATTTTAGGCTACAGTTACGTCAAACAAATCAAGAGATATGCATCTGACGTTGACCCTTTAACTATTAAGCGAATAGAGAGTAATTATCACGACACACACGTTTCCGGCCGGATGGCCAGCGCTACTAGTATTCGTAAGGAGCTTCTAATAAATAAAACAGTGACAGATCACGCTGCATTAGCTCTTCCAAAAATAGTAAAAGAAGAGCTTTACAGTTACTATGGTGAGACGAATATGTGGCATGAGTGGGAATGTTATTTTAACTTTCTGCATTATAAAATTATGACAACCCCTGTAGAAGACTTAAAACATATACATGGGATGGATGAGGGGCTGGAATATCGTTTAAAGCAGACGATTCGCTCTTCCACTTCCTTTATTGATTTTATGAATCGATTAAAAACCAGGCGCTATACTTGGACTCGTCTACAGCGTTTATGTACTCACCTATTAACAGGACTTACAAAGAATCAAGCTTCTATTCATTTAAACGGAGAGGATATCCCTTATGTTCGTGTGCTCGGTATGAACAAGAAAGGTCAAGCTTATTTAAATCAACGCAAGAAAGAGATAGAAACACCAATAATTACTCAACCTCAACAGATGGAAAGTACGCTTCTTGATGCAGAAGAGAGAGCAACAGCTGCTTATTTAAGCCCGCTGGCTTCTGAACAAAGAAAGGAGCATTTAAAGAGAGAATACGGACCTCCTGTACGGCTTCCATAAAAAATGCAATCAGAACAAATAAAGCATGGGGAATCAAAATTCTCCCCATGCTTTATGCTCCTCATTCCTCACTTAAATAATCCAAGGCGTCTTCAAACGTATCCACAGCTACTACATCCATACCCGTACCAATATTCTCAGCGGCCTTCGCAGCCACTTCGTAGTTAGATCCTTCTGTTTCTTCCTCATTCGGTGCAAAAAAGACATCGCAACCTTCTCGGTCAGCAGCTACCACTTTTTTATCAATCCCGCCGATTCTTCCTACCTCCCCTTCGTAATTAATCTCGCCTGTACCGCAGACTTCCTTCCCTTTTGTAATATCTTCTTCTGTTAATTGATCATACATTTCCAATGAAAACATTAACCCTGCACTAGGTCCTCCTATATCTCCACTCTTTACTTTAACCTCGGGATTTACTTCTACAGATCGGTCCGTCACAAGTGATATTCCAACCCCCGTTTTATCAGGATCATTCGGGAAAGGAGCTACTTGTATATCTTTGGACAGAGTTTCATCCCCCCGCTTAATGGTTAACGTTACTTCATCGCCTTCACTTAAACGTTCAACGTATTTTACGAGTTCTTCTGACTCACTTATTTCTTCACCATTCACACTAAGTATTTCATCCCCAGGTTCTAATTCGTCTTCAGCCGGCATTCCTTCTAAAGCCTGTACGACGAATACCCCTTCATAATTTATCTTTATATCACGTCCTGCAGATTCATAAGCGACCACTTTAGCGGCTTCTTGTGAAGATTCCATTAATTGCAGTTGAGCATGAAAATATTCATCTTCTGAAATTCCTTCCGGTCGAACTTGTTCTAAAGGAACCACCTCATGATAGGACCGGACTTTCGCAAGCGCCCATTGAAGTGGTGTTGCTTGTCCCCCTCTAACCGTAACTAAATGCATATCTCCTTCACTTGGGTACGCATCCTCGATCTCTACAAATGGCTCTAATGCATCTGCTGTGCCAGGTTTATAAATATAATAAGGCAAACGATAAGCCCCTAAAAAAGCTACAATAAGTATAGCTATAATTCCAGTAATAATTACTCTCTTGTTTGACTTCATGGTTTTCTAGGACCCCTTCCAGTCTCTCATCTTTTCTAGGATTTGGTCTAATGATCTTAACGCCGCCTTCTCCCCTTCCTCCACAATTTCTTCTAAATCCGTGAAGGCTCTGGAGCTGAATTGCTCTACATCCGGCCGGATCATAACATCAGTATAGGAGGCTATCCCCGTAACAGACGCTAATTCATCCTGCATAATATCAATACTTTGAATGATGACATCATAGATCGATTGTATGCTTGGCTCAGCTTTAGTATGAGCACAATCGACAGCAATAATAATGTCGGCACCCATATCCTTCACCACCGAAACGGGTACACGATCGATAACACCTCCATCAATATATAATCGGCCATTAATTTTCTCCGGTACAAAAATGCCAGGTATAGCTATACTGGCCCGAACCGCTTCACTGGCAGGTCCTGTTTGAAAGATCTCTTTTTTTCCCGCTGACAGGTCAGTAGCGACAATTGAGGTGGGAATCGTAAATTCCTCAATATTCTTCCCAAACGTAAATAAACGGATATATTCCTTAATTCTACGCCCCTGAATAAATCCCATTTTAGGAACCGTAAAATCAAGGTAATATTTCCGTTTGAAAGTTAAAGCCAGTTTATATAAATCTTCAATTTTTTGACCTGATGCATATAATGAACCTACTAACGCACCCATACTGCTTCCAGCAATCATATTTACTGGTATGTCGTGCCCATGTAAAACATTAAGGACACCTAAATGAGCAAATCCTCGAGCGCCGCCGGATCCAAGTGCGAGCCCGATTTTAGGCTGCTTCAAAACGCATCTCTCCTTGAATTTTCTTATCAGCTTAAGTATGCCCAATTTTCCCATTAAGGAAGCTTCCTTTTATTTTATGGAATAAGCAAGGCACTTATGAGCGTACAAATAGGTTAAAGAGATAAGAAATCTATAATCATTTTACTATGGATGATTTTAGAAGTACAGAAAACGAGAATGCTGCGGGGTGATTCATCTGGCATATGTAAAAACATTATTATTAACTATTTTTATTATATATCTTACGATTTCCCTGATTCAAATGCCTGATGTGGCGCTCTCTTCAAGTACGAAAGGTTTAAACTTATGGTGGTCGATTGTCTTTCCCTCCTTATTACCTTTTTTTATCGTAGCAGAGTTGTTATTTGGACTAGGGATTGTACACGGAGTGGGCATCCTATCAGAGAAGTTTATGAGACCGCTGTTTAATGTGCCTGGCTCAGGAGGATTTGTATGGATAATGGGAATGGCGAGCGGATATCCGGCAGGCGCAAAATGGACAAGGGAACTGCGTAAAAATGGACAAGTAACTCGTATAGAGGCTGAGCGTCTCGTAGCTTTCACAAACGCCTCAAGTCCACTGTTTATTCTTAGTGCGGTCAGTGTTGGCTTTTTCGGGGACCCTGGTTTAGGTTTCCTTTTGGCTGCTGCCCACTATGGAGGTTGTATTATCGTAGGCTTTCTCATGAGATTTTATGGTTACAGAGATCAAAGGTCTTCCTATCGGACGGCCAGCTTCTCACTTAAAGAAGCCTTCTTATCCATACATAAATCCCGAATAAATGATGGGAGGCCTTTTGGAAAACTATTAGGAGACGCAGTTATTCAATCTGTACAAACCCTTCTTCTCATTGGAGGATTTATAATTATGTTTTCCGTGCTCACTGGAATTCTTAAACAAAGTTTTCTGCTAGACCTATCCTATCAATTTCTACACTTATTCCGTGTACCGTCCGATCTCCATTTCCCGATCTTAACCGGTTTACTAGAGCTTACTACTGGGATTGGAGAAGTTACTTCATCTAATGCTCCACTGCTTACTCAGTTATGTCTTGCAAGTTTTATGCTCGGCTTCCATGGTTTTTCCATCCAAGCTCAAATTGCCAGCTTATTAGCTGATACCGATATTCGATTCGCTCCCTATTTTATGGCACGGATCATTCACGGACTAACAGCGGTGTTAATTGTCACTGTCCTTTATTATACGACGGATATCGTTAGTTCAAACACTATTAACGTTTCGAATATAACCGCGCATCACAACCATTCGTACTTAGAATTCATGTATATGTACGGACCCATTTTCACCATTGCAGCTATTGCTCTAGCGTTTTTCTTAAGCTGCAAAAAACTGGACAGGGCGTAATAAAACTGAATAAAGCATAAAATCATCCGACCGATTCTAATGAGATCAGTTCGGATGATTTATACTAAAAAAATTCCCTTTTCAGCGGCCAGAGGTTTTACCCTCAACAGTAACTGCTTTAAGCTTCGTATTTCTTTTTTAAAGCTTCTTCAACGGGCGGCGGAACTAAGTCTGATATATTCGCTCGGTATTTGGCAACTTCTTTAACAATGCTTGAGCTTAAAAAAGAGTATTGGTTGTTTGTCATCATAAAGAACGTTTCAATTTTTTGATTTAGCTTTCGATTCATGGAAGTGATTTGCATCTCATATTCGAAATCACTAACCGCTCGGAGTCCTCGAATAATCGCTTGAGCATTTTTTTCTTCAGCATAGTCCATTAACAACCCATTGCACGCGTCAACCGAGACATTATCAAAATGTTTTGTGACTTCCTGCAGAAGAGCCACTCTTTCCTCTACATTAAACAATGGAGATTTACTTTGGTTGTTAAAAACAGCTACTGTTACGTGGTCAAATACTTGCGCTCCACGTTGAATAATATCGATATGTCCATACGTGACAGGATCAAAACTGCCAGGACATATTGCTAATCTCGTCATTAGATAAACCTCCTACTTAAAAATAGATACACCTATATTACTTCCATACTTTTCTGTTTTAATTAATGTTATATTCTTCACTTTTTCGGGTATTTCTTCGGAAGCATCATGTTCACAAACAATCGTCCCTCCATCTGCCAGCAATTCGTAATTCAACACTTTAGCAATTAAATCCTCATAAGAAAATTTCTTATATGGAGGATCTAAGAATATGTAATTAAACTTTAATTCTCTTTTGCCGGCGGCTTTAAGTGCCCGTAAGGCGTCTGCACGATATACTTCAACCTGCTCATTTAGTTTAAGCATATTAACGTTCTCATATATCGTTTCAATTGCTTTTGGTTGTTGGTCCACGAACACACAGGATTTTACACCTCGGCTTAACGCTTCTATTCCAAGACCTCCGCTCCCTGCAAACAAATCTAACACTGCTCCTCCATCAAAATAGGGGCCGATCATCTGAAAGACGGATTCTTTTACTTTGTCGGTCGTTGGTCGTGTTTTGTGGGTTGGAACAGATTTAAGCGGTCTGCCTTTATGATCTCCAGCAATCACTCTCATCATAAGCCCCTCCTCTCTATATTCACAATTATCCTACCACAAATCAGCACTGGCTGGAAACTTTTGATTTTTATACATTATTCCCCGTATAAATTTTTAAGAATAGGTCATACTTGTAACAGAAGCAGGACTTTTGCTTCTGGAAACGGAGAAGACTTATTTCCCCATAAGTTCTTCTACCGGTTTCTCCTCTCCCTTTGCTTTTTGCTTCAACGTTTGAAAGCAAAAAGAAGGGCTGTCCGTCTATGGACAGCCCTATTTTTTTGCGTTCTCTATCTTTACTGCTTTCACAATTTCAATAATTAATGCTACAGTTACATTAGACTCAACCTAAATACACAGCTATCGCAGGAGGATAAAATATGATTCAAAAATTCATTGAACTAGGCCAAGGATATACGGACCTTTATGAACTTGTAGAACTTGGAAGACGAATGCCTGAAAGAATTCAATATGCACTTGCCTTCTATAGTGAAAAATCAGGACAGTCAGCAGCTTCTTTAGCCCTAATTATGAAGCCTACATCGGAACAAAAATTTCAGCCTATTTATATATGCAGAGAAGGTATACCTAATCCTCACGAGAAACCAAATCAGCGCTTTGAATTGTTCAAAAACATGAGTGAAGATGCCGGGCATCAGGTGATCGAATATACCGTTAAACCTTCCAATGTCTTTCCAGAAAATGAACTCTATTATAATTACTTAATTGGAATTTTACGAACAAATAAAAGACTTTCTCCATTAAGTTAATGGCATTTAATATAATACTTGTTCTTGCAAGCAACACTAGTGTTTTATACTTCCCCCCAAAAAAAACGTTCGTCTATTTGACGAACGCTTTTTTATATTCCCATCTTGTAATCATATTGTTTTGCTTTATCTGGTTTCGCGTTTTCAAAATTCGTGCGAATCTCAGGTTTATAAGATAATACAACGCGAGACACAAAAGGGAATCGTTCCAACTTGTCCATTTTAAAATCCACGTCTTCTTGATCAACATAAAGCAAGGCATATTTCTGCTTTTTCGAAGCGTGAATTAAATGGCCGTGTTTTTTAATCTGCCTTATGTTTTTCATATGCTGAAAATAAACGATGAGACCCTGGCGTTTTGTTCTCATATAGTTTCCCTACTTTTTTAAAAGTTTAGAGTATCGTACCTGTCCTGTTCAAAGACAACAATCATAACTTTAAAAGACTTAACTCTAAGAAGCACAACCACATCCGCCGCCGCTTCCACAGCCACAGCCTGAATCAAACACCATACCGTTACGAGGAACCTTAATTTGTTCGCTTACACTAAAAGCAACGCTTTGACTCACTTCATCCAGCAGCCTTTGAACTTCTCTTTCTGCTTTCTTAAATTGGACCACTGTCTCATGCATGTCCATTTCTCTTTTAACACTGCGGACCTTCTTCATAATATCGTTATAGTCCGGGTGATAGCGGCCGAAACGTTGTACATCCTCGTATTGATCTTTTATATGATTAAAATTTCGAATTAATGACTGAGCTTCTTTATCCGATTCCAGCTGTCTTTTTGTCTCTTGATAATGATCCATTACCTCGGAATCCATTATCATTTGGCCAATGGCTTCTGAACGATCTAAAAGATCTACAATTTCCATAGTGGCTAACATATATGCCCACCTCCACTTTCATCATACCAAAAGGAAAGGCAGAATGAAATATGAATTCCATCTGCCGTTAATAATTAATAATACGGAAACTGGATAGGCGGACGTCGTTCCGTCTTTTGTTTCTCCTGCTGCACGTTTGAAATCAGCTGCTGGATTTGCCCGATGGCCCCATTGAGGTCATCAATGTGTTTAGAAACATCCTCCCAGTCGATTTCCTGAAGTAAATCACCAAACTGCCTCATCCATTCTTTCTTCGTTAACCGTTCCTTTTGATCTTCACCTGATACTTCATCCCAATATGGATCATCCTCCCCTAGAATCATCCATTTCTCATAGTAATGTTGAATACGAGTATGATCTTTTCTCACCTGTTGTTTTAATGAAGGATGACGGTTAACAAATGCTTTAAACTTCTGAACACTAGGGTGCAAATTGTGTTCACTCATTGATGTTCACACCTCGCTACATAGACTACATTATAGCCTATGCAGCTTTTCTTAAGGTGTTCAAACGTAAAAAAGACGACCGATACGGCCGTCCACACATAAATTAATGAAGCTCCGGCGGTTCAGAAATATCGTGCAAAGCAACGCCTGCCGCTTCATCTGACATTTCTTCTGTAGAAAGGTCACCTAGAGAAATCATTCCGGTTAATTTTCCGTTTTCAACTACTGGCAGACGTCGCACTTGATGTTCTGCCATCATTTGACTAGCTTCTTCCAGGCTTGTGTCAGGAGTTACACTATATAAGTGATCACTCATAACTTCTTGAACAGGGGTTGAATCAGCACTATGATTCGCATATCCTCGTATCGCCAGGTCACGGTCGGTTACCATACCCATAAGTTGACCATTTTCATCACAGATCGGCACAGAACCTACGTTTTTCTGTTTCATCATACTTGCTGCATCAAACAATGAACTGCTTGATTGACAGACAGATAAATCCGTAGTCATAATGTCTCTCACTTTTTTCATGAAGATCCTCCTCTTTTAGTCAATATCAATGGTTAGTATCTCCAAAACCGAAAGTTTCACTCATGCATACTGGAATTATTTATTGTATAATAAGGTAGTGCAAGCATCATAATGGAGATGCATATAAGAGACGATGTTCACTAAATTAATGTAAGTTTAGCGTTCAATCAATTGCAACTTGTACTCGTTCATAATAAAATGATACAAGATACATAAAATTTGTGAGGTGGAAGAAATGAAGCTTGAAGGTACTGGTATTGAGGGACTTGTGGTTGATTTACAGCCCCTTACTCAAATTATGGAAAATAATGGTTTCATATTAGGTGGATCCTGGGATTACGAACGCGTCACTTATGATTACAAAGTAAGCGCCCCTGAAAAAAATATTACGTATTATATTCGTATTCAAGGATATGCCGTTGAAGGAGATGTCGATCGTGGAAACGCTGTGATTCAATTAGTCACACCTATTCTTGGTAAACATTATTATCCACACGGTGTTGAATACGGCGAACAAGAAGATTTTCCTGCAAACTTGATGGAAAGAGCTACGAACGCAGTGGAAAAACTAAAGGACGCGGTAGCTCAGTACCAAAATTCATAAGTATTCATACTTATGATAAGGAGTCGCACACCTTGCTCAGGTGAGCGGCTTTTTTTAAGAGTCAAAGCACATTTTACTTTTTAGAAGGAGGATTCAGTTTACATTGTTCCGCTACCTTTCGAAACGACAGTGGATTCTATTATTATTGGGAATCGTTTTTCTCATTGCAGGATATTTTATATTACCTGTATCCGTTCCCTTAATCATCGCGTTAATTACAGCCCTCTTTCTAAACCCCGCTGTCCGGTGGATGCAGTTTAGATTCAGGCTCAATAGAAAAATGGCTGTCACGATTGTTTTTTTATTGTTTGTCATCATGATTGGGTTATTAGGTACTTATGCTGTCACTCGTGCCGTTACTCAGCTAGTGGAGCTGGCAGATAATGCCCCGACCTATATAAATCAAATCAATAATGTATTAATCAACTGGCAGAACAACATGAACAGTTTCACGCAGAATATGCCCAGTGAATTTGTTGATAAAGTTTCTGTTGAGCTGCAAAATACAATTGACACAACGACACAGACACTAAGCCAGAAGCTTCAGCTCAGTAACATTGCAGCCTTTGCTGCTAAAATCCCTGAGTATTTAATCAGCTTTCTCGTTTATTTAATTGCGTTATTCCTTTTCATGCTTGAACTGCCTCGCTTAAAGGATAAAATGCATGGCAACTTTACTGAATCGACTTCAGAAAAAGTAAAATTTATGAATGCCAGGCTTTCATACGTAGTGTTTGGTTTCTTAAAAGCTCAATTTCTTGTAAGTATCGTTATCTTCGTCGTATGTTTAATCGGACTGTTTTGGATTACTCCAGAAGTTGCAATCGTTATGTCTCTTATTATTTGGATTGTAGACTTCATTCCGATTATCGGTTCCATCGTCATTCTAGGACCATGGGCGCTCTATATGCTCATTGTCGGCGACATAGCAATGGGAGGACAGCTGGCTGTGTTGGCCATTATTCTACTGGCCATAAGAAGAACCGTTGAACCTAAAGTAATGGGACGCCACATCGGACTTTCTCCATTAGCTACTCTTATTGCGATGTATATTGGTCTTCAATTAATAGGTTTAGTGGGCTTTATTTTAGGTCCACTTCTTGTCATCGCTTTTAATTCTGCAAAAGAAGCAGGTATTATCCGATGGAACTTTAAATTATAACAGACATACTAAAAATAGTGGGTAAAGTCATCCGTCGATGACTTTACCCACTATTTTCTTTTTAAGATAAAGAAAACAGACCTATCCCTCAAGAATCGCGAATACGAACGAAGAAGCCGGGTTTATTCACTTTCTTTTATTGAATCAGGTTTATGTATGTTGGTCGACAGATGACTTGTAAATGAATCCGGGACTTAAGTAAGGCAGGGAGGTCAAAAACGAATATTCGTATAAACACAGATGATTTACTTAGTCATAATGAGAAGGTTCCTGCGGGAACAGCACGAGTCGAATCTCCCGCAGGAAAGTAGAGTATATTAACGGAGTGTTGGTGTAGTGTCTCATTTCATAAATCATCCGAACTGATTCTTTCAGAATCGTTCGGATGATTTTAAGCTATATTCAGTTTAGTGCCGTGCTGTTTTTTATATTTCTTTTCGTGAAGGCGTACTTTCCTTGCTCTCTTTTTGCTTATTCTTTTGAAAAGTGAACATATCCCGATTTGACAGCGTCTGAGCAAATCCGTTATTTATCAGGACCTTTTGAGAAGGAATGTTAGACTTGCCGCATTGAGCTTCTACATTACGTATTTGCTCGTTTTCAAAAGCCCATTTACACATGGCTTTTAAAGCCTCTGTCGCATACCCTTGATTACGCTCAGTTTCAACAATATGATATCCGATTTCTACTGTTCCTTCCTGATCAGGAATTCCCTTAAAACCTATATCTCCTATGACTCTTTCCTGATCAATATCCATAATAATCCAGGGGCCAAAGCCCAAATGATTGGAATCTTCTTCTAAAGATTCTACATAAAAGGGCAGCATCGCTTTCAGCCCATCATGTGGCCAGCTCCGGTTCCATGGAAGTTGGTACTTGTAATAAAATGCAAGCGGATTTTTCATAATCGTTTGAGCTAAATCAATTGTAACCGGGATATATTTTAGTCGAGCAGATAATAACTCCATCATTCTACTCCCTTTCTATTTATGTAATAAGTCCATTATACTGTTTTATATTCCTTATATTCTTTATCATTAAACAATAATAAAGAAAAAACAGCCAGTTTTTTAAACTGACTGCCTTCATTAAAATCCAAAAATAGCTCTCATCATACTTGTAGTCGTTCCACTGTCATAAAGAACGTATAATAATAAATAAACCATAACTCCTGTTATTGCTGTACAAAACCATATAATACTCGTCACAGGTCCTATTTTTCGATGCTTAGAAATCTTCCGCTTAAAAGCAACACGAAGAGTCACTAATCCAAATACTCCGCCGGTTGTTGCTAAGATTATGTGAAAGATTAAAAAGATCGTATAGTATATTTTAATGTCATCTGGCCCGCCAAAGCTTGTATTGCCTACAAATACAGTACGACTTAGATAAATAATGAAAAAGGTCAATGCGCTGATAGCAGCAGCCACCATCGTCCTTTTATGAGCAGCTCTTTTATCTTTTGCAATCAATACCCATCCAATAGCGACAAGTATGGCACTGAGAACGATGAAAAACGTGCTTAAAGTTGGTAGTAACGGCATGTCAATTTTCTCCTCTTTCAAAAATCAATTCACAGAAAAAGGAGTCAAACTTTACATAAGAAAGACTCTCTCCTCTGAAATTATGACTCCGTCTGAGCGTTTGCAGGTAACGGGTCAATTGTATCTCTTTCACGGTTAAACCAGCTAAAGAAAATTTGAGCAATAATTATACCGAAAATAATTTCCTGAGTAATTTTCATAATAATCCCGCCCAATTGCTGATCTTCTACTAATGGCATCGGTGTAAAGTATTCAGGGCCGCTTAACGAACTTGAAATCCCTGCCAACACATCACCAGGAACACATAAACTCATCGCCTGGAGCCAGGCTCCGGATTGAGTGTATGTCTCATATAAAGGTGTGCCCGCAAAAATAATTAACCCACACGCAGGTGTGATTAATACACCATTTGCAAAAATGAAACCGATTTTTAAAATTGGGCTTAAACGGTCCATCTCTTTAATGGGACTAAATACGGACCACCACATGAAAAAGGCTGTAAGTAATATAAACGTCGTGATTAAAGTGTGGGCTATTTCATTTGACTTTGCGTAATCGAAAATACCAGGCATATGATAAATCGAAAAGACCCCATTAAATACAAGTAAAGATACGAGCGGTTTCGTCATCACTTTTAGTATGGAGGAGACAACTGGTACGGCAAAGACCCTATGCCAAATCCATAATGGAATACCTTTAATAATTAAAATCGGAAACAGTAAGTAGTAAAGGGCCATCTGCGTCATATGCGCTGTAAACATAATATGAGAAAGCAAGTCCACCGGCGATCCTTTTACTATATAAAGCAGAAGCATACCAGCGTAAAACATAATCTGCTGGCCGATTGTCGGCCACTCTTCTCCTTGTTTACGTCTGGGACCTGTTATATAAAAATAAAGCGCTGACATGGCGAGTATAAATAATAAATAGTATGGACTCCATAATGCTCTGAACCCAAATATCTGCAGTTCTAACCACACAGGCATTTCACCTCTTTTTCTTTTACAGGATTCTTTTCTATTCTAACGAAATTTCTTCTAAAAAACGAGTCTTCCTCAACAGTTTTTTTAATGTTCATAAATTAGACATAACCATGTGTAAATAACTATTAGATAGATACCCCTCATAAAAAAAGAGACCGGATAAACCGGTCTCTTTTAATTACCACCATATAATTGTAGTAAATGTGATGATTGTCAGAATGGCAACTCCTAACCCTCCATACATCATTACAGCTACCATGTCATGCCCTTTATTCTTCATATGCATGAAATAATAAAGCTGGAAAAGCACCTGAACGACCGCAAGCAGTAACAAGGTAGGAATTAGAAACACCGAACCGATATCAAGTATAACCATTCCAAAAGCGATAAATGTAAAGAGAATCATTAACGCAAAACTAATTACCTGCTGCTTCATCTCTTCTTTATGCTGCTTCTTCACAAATTCGTCTTGCTGTTGTGTCATATTCGAGTGATTTGACATTGTTTATACCACTCCCATCAAGTAAACGACAGTAAAGATAAATACCCACACAACGTCGATAAAGTGCCAGTACAAGCTGGCGATATAAAACTTCGGGGCGTTGTAAAGGTTCAAACCACGCTTAGAGTTACGAATCATCAAGGTTACAATCCAGCTTAAGCCAAACAATACGTGGCCACCATGGAAACCGACTAACGTATAGAAAGCAGAACCAAAAGCTGAAGACCTGAAAGTAAATTCGTACTCATGGATATAATGCACAAATTCATATATTTCAAAACCTAAAAATCCTAAACCTAATGCCACAGTAATTCCTAACCAAAGCTGCATTTTTCTAAAATCATTGTTTTTCATGTGATACATCGCGTATACACTGGTCAATGAACTCGTTAAAAGCAGCATCGTCATAATAAATACCAACTCAAGTCCGAATAAGTGCTCAGGTGTGTTTTCACCTGAAGTCGAACGGTTTAATGCCAAATAAGTTCCGAATAAACTTGCGAATAATACGGTTTCTCCACCTAAGAAAAACCAGAAGGCTAGAAACTTATTCTTCCCTTCGAGGGTGGCTTTTTCTGGATCATGCGGCATTTGTTTTGGATTCAACACATCTTCATGACTCATTATCGGCCAGCCCCCTTTTCAATATCTTTTTCAAGGTCTGCTTTATGAATGTGGTGCCCAAGATCGTCCTTAATTGAACGCGTCAGCATCGATCCGAGTGTGATTCCCATTCCAATGAACACAAGAGCTAGCCAGCCTTTATCATCCACTTGATAGATAAATCCAAAGCCAGCTATAAACAAGCCTAGTGACATCATGAAAGGTAAAATAGAAGCGTTCGGCATATGAATATCACCCAGAGGTTCTGCAGGTGTCATCCCTTTCTTGCCCTCACTTTTCTCTATCCATAATGGATCAAGTCCGCGAACAAGCGGAGTTTGTACAAAGTTGTAGTGCGGCGGTGGTGATGGAATTGACCACTCCAGTGTTCTGCCATCCCATGGATCCCCGCTCACTTTTTCAGTCTTCACAGCTGTATAAACTACGTTAACTAAGAAAATAATTGTACCGATTGCCATTAAGAAGGCACCAGCCGTACTTATAATATTTCCTGTTTCAAGACCTTGTCCTTCAAGGAAAACCCAGTAACGTCGAGGCATCCCCATTAATCCTAAAAAGTGTTGAATAAAGAATGTCAGATGAAAACCGATGAAAAACGGCCAGAAAGCAAGCTTGCCAAGTTTTTCATTAAGTACTTTACCAAACATTTTAGGCCACCAGTAATGCAGGGAAGCAAAAAGACCAAATACTACACCGCCGACAATTACGTAGTGGAAGTGTCCAACTACAAAATATGTGTCGTGGTATTGATAGTCGGCTGCAGCTGCAGCAAGCATTACCCCTGTCATTCCTCCAATTGTAAATGAAGGAATAAATGCTACGGACCACAGCATTGCGGAAGTCATGCGAATATTTCCACCCCACATTGTAAACATCCAGTTAAAGATCTTAATCCCTGTTGGTACTGCGATTGCCATCGTCGCAACAGCAAAGATGGAGTTAGCAATCGGTCCCATACCCACTGTAAACATATGGTGTGCCCAAACCATGAAACCAAGGAACCCAATAAGTACGGTTGCAAAAACCATTGCAGAATAACCAAACAACCGTTTTTTAGAAAATGTTGAGAATATATCACTAAATGCACCGAACAACGGCAAAATCAGGATATAAACTTCAGGGTGTCCAAAGATCCAGAATAAGTGTTCCCAAATAATTGCGTTACCTCCAGCAGCTGTATCGAAAAATACAGAACCAAACATACGATCAAACATCATGAGGAACAAACCGACAGTCAAAGCCGGAAATGCAAATAAGATTAATGTACTTGTAACAAAAGATGCCCATGTAAATAAAGGCATACGCATATACGTCATTCCTGGTGCACGCATGTTAACAATCGTTACGAGGAAGTTAATCCCTCCGATTAATGTACCTGCACCTGAAATTTGAAGACCCATGACATAATAATCTACACCATGTCCTGCTGAAGTTGTAGATAAAGGAGCATAGTTTGTCCAACCAGCATCAGGGGCTCCTCCTGTAAACCATGAAACGTTCAGCATAATTCCTCCGAATAAAAACAGCCAGAATCCGAGGGAATTCAGAAATGGAAATGCTACGTCTCTTGCACCGATTTGCAGCGGCACCACTGCGTTCATTAAAGCAAATATTAGCGGCATAGCAGCCAAGAATATCATCGTCGTTCCGTGCATCGTAATCATTTCATTGTATAATCCAGCTGAGATAAAGTCATTATCCGGCCTCATCAACTGAATACGAATTAGCATCGCTTCAAGCCCGCCGATCAGGAAAAACAGGCCACCAGCGACCAAATAAAGATGGGCAATCTTCTTGTGGTCCACTGTTGTCAAATAATCCCAAATCGCAGCGCCGAGCCCACGATTTTGTGACATTGCAGTACTCACGCTTTAACCTCCCTTTAAAGCTTTACATAAAATATTATTCTTCTTCTACTTCTTCACCGGATACATTCGACCCTACGTCGGAATGATCAAGTTCCATTAAATATTCAGCTATTTGATTAGCTTCTTCTTCTGAAACTAAGTTAGCCGGCATTTGATTTCCTGGTTTTACTTCTTCAGGGTTTACAATCCAGTCCACCAGGTTTTCTTTAGATGGCTCTAAAACGCCAGCAATTTTTGTGCGATTCGCAAAGTTTGTTAAGTTCGGTCCTTGTCCAGCAGCACCGTCGCCAATCGCGTGACAGCCTAAGCAGCTATCTTCAAAAAGATCTTGTCCTTCTTGTGCATCAGCCGTTTCAGCTTCTGCTTCAGGATCAACATTTTGCATGTCTTCTTTCCACTGGTCGTATTCATCAGGACTTACAGCAATAACTCTAAAGTCCATTAAGGAGTGAGACTCTCCACAAAGCTCAGCACAGTGGCCCCAATAAACGCCTTCCTCGTAAGCTTCTAAGTACATAGTATTGTCATTATCTCCAGGGTTTGTATCCATTTTCCCAGCAATGGAAGGTACCCAGAAGGAGTGAATGACATCACTCGATTTCATATCTAAGTATACTCTCTCACCAGTAGGAATATAGAGATCCTGACTCGTAGAAATTTCATCGTCTGGATAACTGAAATGCCACCAATATTGATTTCCTGTTACTTCAACAGTTGTAACTCCATCATCACCTTTGGTAGATTCATCAGCTAGATCAAAAGTAGCTTGTACAGTTGGGACTGCCAATACTAATAATAAAATGATTGGAATTACAGTCCAAATCACTTCAAGCGCTTTATTCCCTTCAGTTTGCTTAGGAATAAAGTCTTCTTGACCTTTCTTCTGACGATAGCGGATAAGTACAAACGTGTAGATCGCCATAACTATTACAAATACAAACAGCATAATAGCGATACTGATCATCATAAGATCAAATAATAACTCTGAGCCATATCCTTTAGGTTTAAGTGCACTTAAATTGTCAACTCCACACCCTGATAACATAAGGGTCAGTGCCCCAAACAGGAAGAATGACCGGAACTTTCCCATCCAACCTCTCATTAAGTAATACCTCTCTTTCTCTTTTAATGAAATTTTTATATTATTTGTAACCAGCTCATGCAATAAATCATGAGCTAGTTACATTAATAAAAAAACGGCAGTGTGACTAAAACCATTGTTAAAAATAGGATAGTCAAATAGTTAAGAGAATAAACAAACATCCATGTTGCCCACTTGTAGTCATCTTTCATGAAGAAACCAGCAATCCCTAAGATCAGCCAGCCTAAGGATAATGTAAATGCAATGACTAAAAATATACTGCCCAGTGATGCTAAATAAATTGGTAATGGCAGCAGACAAGCCACGTAGATCACAATTTGACGTTTCGTCATTTGAAAACCATGGACAACCGGCAGCATGGGAATTCCTGCTGCTTTATATTCATCCTTCTTCTTCATAGCTAATGCTAAGAAGTGAGGTGTTTGCCAGATAAACATGATTAGAAACAAAATAATTGCTTCTAATTGTAAACTTGGTTCAATCGCGGCCCATCCAATTAATGGGGGCACCGCACCGGAAAAACTTCCAATAACCGTGTTAATGGTATATTTCCTCTTAGACCACATCGTATACAGCACAACGTAGATAAACCAGCCGGCTGCTCCTAATAGAGCTGCAGGTATTGTTGTGAAAGATAAGACAATAACCCCAGCTGCTGAAACACCAATTCCCATCCATTTTATAACATCAAGAGGAATAGATCCTGTTACGGTTGGTCTGCTTACAGTTCTAGACATCAAAGGATCGATGTCTCTATCATACCAGTTATTTAAAATACAGCCACCAGCAATTACGAAAGCGGTTCCGAACATTGTCAGCAGGAAGGTTAACCACTGATCGGTAAAACTGGCTCCCGTATAAAATAAAGCTAGCCAAAAGCCAGTGAAAGTCGTAATTAAATTAGAATTTATAATCCCAACTTTAATCAAACTTTTAATATCAGCTAGTAATGAAGTTTCACGTACAGTCGAGTTCATCACCTGTGCAGTCGGCGTGTCAACTGTTCTAGGATTGTCCATAGACATATCTTCCCTCCTTCTCCTGCTTGCTGAAGCTATCAGTACAAAGCATTCATCGTTTCTTGTAAAATTTGTAACACTGTCAAGAAACATCAAAATAATTGTATCACGTTATCATGTTTCTATCTATTTCTACATTACAATTTTATTTTTTTGTGACAAAATTGTGAAACCCGTAAAAGACTCACACCTATATATTTCTAGCAAATATATAGGTGTAATGCAAGAGAATTTGTAGTAGATATTGGACTTCTTTATTTATTACTCCAAGAAGAACTATATAAACAACAGAAAACCCGTACCACCATAACCAGCGGTACGGGGCTTGCCTCTTCTTTGATATTACTCAAACTCAATTAGTAAGTCGCCGACGTGAATCGCTTCATTGTTGTGAATATAAATATTTTTAATGACTCCGTCAAAAGGAGCTTGCACTGTTGTTTCCATTTTCATCGCCTCTGTGATCATAAGATGGTCGCCTTTTTTCACTTTTTCCCCTTTTTCAGTGATTACTTTTATAACGGTTCCCGGCATACTCGCTCCGATATGTTTACTATTTGTTTTATCTGCCTTTGGTCGTTCCTCAACGGTCGAAGTTATATTTTTATCTTTAATAACTACTTCACGAGGCTGCCCATTCAGTTCAAAATAAACAGTCCGTGTACCATCATTTTGTGCTTCTCCAATGGATACAAGCTTAACAATTAACGTTTTACCTTGTTCAATCTCTACTTCAATTTCTTCCCCTAACCGCATACCATAAAAGAACGTCGGGGTATCAAGTACGGACATATCACCGTACTCTTCTGTGAATTTTTGATAATCCATAAAAACTTTTGGATACAGGGCGTGACTGATCATATCAAAGCTGGTTACTTGCCTTCCCAGCTTATGAAACAAGGTTTCTTGAAGATCTTTAAAGTCTACCGGCTCTAAAAGCTCACCAGGTCGTACGTGAATAGGCTCTCTTCCCTTTAAAATAATACGTTGTAATTCAGCTGGGAAACCTCCATAAGGCTGCCCTAAATAACCTTGAAACAATTCAACAACACTGTCAGGAAATGCTAACGAGTCACCGCTTTCATAGATGTCATCTTCATTTAAATCATTTTGCACCATAAATAATGCCATGTCGCCAACAACCTTGGAAGACGGGGTTACTTTTACAATGTCTCCAAACATGTCATTAACTCGACGATACATACGTTTCACTTCGTCCCAGCGGTGCGAAAGTCCAACGGCTTTCGCCTGCTGCTGCAGATTACTGTATTGTCCCCCGGGCATCTCATGATGATACACCTCTGTATGCGGTGCCATCATTCCGCTTTCAAAGTCCGCATAATATTTTCTTGTATCCTCCCAGTAGTGACCTAACTTCTCAAAAGAAGAAATATCCATACGTGGTTTTCGACCTTTACCTTCCATTGCATAGTACAAGCTATTTGCACTCGGCTGGGAAGTCAGACCTGCCATGGACCCCGTGGCTACGTCAACTACATCCACGCCTGCCTCAATCGCACGAGCATAAGTAAAAATTCCATTGCCGCTTGTATCGTGTGTATGAAGGTGAATCGGAATATCAATTGTATCTTTCAAGGTTGTAATCAATTGATAAGCTGCTTCCGGTTTTAATAGTCCTGCCATATCTTTAATTCCTAAAATATGTGCGCCTGAGTCCTGCAATTCTTTAGCTACATTTTGATAGTACTTCAAATCATATTTAGGTCGTGAAGCGTCCAGAATATCACCTGTATAGCACATTGCAGCCTCTGCTACTTTATTGTTTTCCCGAACAGCGTTTATGGTCAGTTTCATCCCTTCTACCCAATTTAAACTGTCGAAAATTCTAAATACATCAATTCCCGCGTTGGAGCTTTTCTCGACAAACTCACGAATTAAGTTGTCAGGGTAATTCTTATAACCAACAGCATTAGAAGCTCTCAGCAGCATTTGAAATAATATGTTTGGTGCTTTTTCCCTTAGCTTTAACAGTCTTTCCCAAGGATCTTCATTCAGGAACCTATAGGATACATCAAATGTAGCTCCTCCCCACATTTCTAAAGAGAATAAGTCTGGAGATAGACGAGCTGTTGGTTCAGTTATGGTTTGTAAGTCTTTCGTCCTTAACCGCGTAGCTAATAAAGACTGGTGGGCGTCCCTAAAGGTCGTGTCTGTAAGAAGCACATCGTCTTGTCGTTTAAGCCAGGCAGCTAAGCCTTCAGGCCCCTGTTCATCTAATATTTGCTTCGTACCATCAGGTATTTTAGTAGAATGCTTTACATTTGGAATACGAGGTGTAGGAATAGTCGGTTTCTTACGGTTCCCTTTACCTTCAAATCCATTAATGGTCCGATCCCCAATATACGCTAACATTTTCGTTCCCCGGTCTTTTCGTTTTGGAAATACAAAAAGTTCAGGAGAGCTGTCAATGAAGGTCGTGTTGTATTCTCCAGATAAGAACTGATTATGCTGAATCACGTTTTCTAAGAAAGGAATGTTCGTTTTAATGCCACGAATACGAAACTCTTTTAAGTTTCTCACCATTTTGTGTGCAGCCTGGTCAAAGCTTAACGCCCATGTAGACAGTTTTACGAGCAAAGAATCGTAATACGGAGATATGACCGCACCCTGAAATCCGTTTCCGGCATCCAGCCGTACCCCAAAACCGCCTCCACTGCGATAAGCCATTATTTTTCCTGTATCAGGCATAAAATTGTTTAACGGATCTTCTGTCGTCACACGGGATTGAATGGCAAAACCATGCGTTAGAATCTCCTCTTGTTTTGGAATGGATATTGGTTTGGTATGTAAATTGTATCCTTCCGCAATCATAATTTGAGACTGAACGATGTCTACTCCGGTAATCATTTCTGTAATCGTATGTTCCACTTGGACACGAGGGTTTACTTCAATGAAGTAGTACTCTTCCCCTGTCACTAAAAATTCAACTGTTCCAGCATTCACATATTTAATATTATCCATCAGCTTTACAGCTGCATCACAAATTTCTTCTCTTAAAGCATCGCTTAGAGAAACACTTGGTGCAACTTCAACTACCTTCTGATGACGACGCTGTACCGAACAGTCTCTTTCAAATAAGTGAATAACATTCCCGTCAAAATCACCTAAGATTTGTACTTCAATGTGTTTAGGTTCTTCAATTAATTTTTCTACATAAACCTCATCACTACCAAAAGCTGCTTTAGCTTCTGAGCGGGCTCGGTCGTATCCATCCTGAAGGGCATCTTCACTTCGAACGATACGCATTCCCCTGCCTCCGCCGCCCATAGCTGCTTTAATCATTATCGGGAAGCCGTGGTCTTTTCCAAATGTGCGTATTTCCTCTAACCCCACCGGACCGTCTGTTCCTGGTATAACTGGAATATCTGCCGCTATTGCTTGTTCTCTCGCCTTTACCTTATCTCCAAACATGTCTAAATGCTGACTTGTAGGGCCGATAAAAGTAATTCCTTCTTCTTCACACCTTCTCGCAAAATGAATGTTCTCTGATAAGAAACCATATCCCGGATGAATGGCATCGACATCAACACTTTTTGCAATTTCAATAATTCCTTCAATATCTAAATAAGCATCAATCGGTTTTTTTCCTTCTCCAACTAAATACGCTTCATCCGCTTTGTACCTATGATAAGAACCTGTGTCCTCTTGAGAATAAACAGCAACAGTACGAATATTTAACTCAGTGCAAGCTCGAAATACACGGATCGCAATTTCACCACGATTGGCTACAAGAACTTTATTGATCTTTTTTAATTCTGCCATGATTTCACTCCTTGATTATTTGTACGAGGAACGGGCTGTCTAATCGGTTCATACGTTTTTTGTTTCTCTGTTTCTCTTGCTTTTACACTTCTAGCTACATTATTTAATACTCCTAATGAAAGCATCATGATAAGCAGCGAAGATCCTCCGTAGCTGACTAAGGGAAGCGGCACACCTGTAATTGGCAATAGACCGCTCATGGCCCCCAGGTTAATGAAAGACTGGATAGCGAACATCGATGAAATGCCTAACGCTAATAAGGCTCCAAATGGGTCTTTACACTTCCACGAAATAAATAAACCTCTTATAATAATTAATGCAAGTAAACCTACTGTGATAATAACACCTAAGAAACCTAATTCCTCCGCGATCACAGCCATTATGAAATCAGTATGAGGTTCAGGTAAGTATCCTAACTTTTGGACACCTTGGCCAAGACCTTCTCCAAAAATTCCTCCTGTACCTATCGCTACATAAGACTGAATGAGGTGGTAGCCATCTGCATCCGGGGTGTTAAAAGGTTCATACGCTCCCGTAAACCGCTCAATTCTCTCATCCGTTATCATTTGTGTAGCCGCCAGAATCAGAACACTTCCGGTTAGGGCACTTAAGATGAGGATGTGCTTCCATCTAATTCCTGAACTCATGATCACAACCGCAGCAATCATTCCTATAACGGCAGCCGAGCCTATATCAGGTTGAAGAATGATTAAAGAAAGCAGAAACCCAGTTACAATTAAAGGCGGCATGACTGCCTTTGTAAAATCTTCTATGTAACTTTGTTTCTTCGCATATACAGCAGATAAGTAAATAATCAGCCCTAACTTGGCAAACTCTGAAGGCTGAAAATTCATAAATCCGAGATTATACCAGGATTGTGCGTTATTCACCGTTGATCCGAAGAAAAACAGCCCTCCTAATGAAAACACCATTAATAACACTAATAGTTTAGCCATTCTTTTTAAATGTCGATATGGAAAAATAGAGCCGAGCACCATAAGAATAATCCCAATGGAAACCCACTGGAGCTGCTTAAATAAGTAATGGTTGCTATCCACATTAAATCTTACAGGGCCGTAGACCATACTAGCACTGTAGACCATTACACTCCCAAACAGCACTAATGCTATGGGGGCGAACAACAATGTGAAGTCATAGGTTTTTAATCGCTGTATCATAATTATTCATCCCTACTAACATATTAAATTCTTGTTTCATCGTGCGATCTCCTTCTTTTTTTGTCAGAATTTCAAATCTAGTTTAATAGATTTCTACTAAACACTACACATTTTTGTATAAAAAAACTCAAATCGCAACATAAAATGTCGCAATTTGAGTTTGTCTGTCACGAATTTTGCGCTGCTTCATGCAAGACATTCAGTTGCTTTTCTAAATTATCTAAAATCGACTTGCCTTCTTCTTCACTGATCAGATCGAGTCGAACGGCGAAATGAATTTCACGTGAAAGCCCGAACATTTGTGTATCTAATACTTCTTCATATAATGGACATTGAGGCATAGTTAAGTTATCCATTTGAACTTTAATTAATCGCAAGATTTTATCGGCATCAGCTTTTAGAAGGGCATAGGCCTTTTCACGGTGATCCACAGCCACATCAGACAACATCAAGATCCCCTCCGTTTACATTCTATCTTTTATTAATAGTATCGTTTCGTGCAAAAAAATGCAACAACTGAATGGAGGAACTCATCAAAAGATAGACAGGTCGTAGCGATTTGATAAAATTTCTAATAATTTTAACCCAACGACACTGTTTCCTTTTTCGTCCAAAGCCGGTCCATAAACCGCAATACCTCCGAAGCCGTTTAAAGAGGCCATAACCCCGCCTGACACTCCGCTTTTTGCAGGAATGCCGACTTTAATAGCAAATGAACCTGAAGCATCATACATGCCGCACGTTACCATAAACGTTTTACAAATTCGTGCAAAGTGTTTAGGTATAATCTGGCGGTTTGACTGAAGATCTCTTCCTTCATTAGCAAATAAAGCACCCATGCGTGATAGCTGCTGGACGTTAACATCAATCGAACACTGTTTTGTATATACATCTAAAGTCTCTTCAATATCACCTGAAACGACATCATGTTGTTTCAAATAATAGAGTAGCGACCGATTTAAAAACGCTGACTTAAATTCAGAATCCGCTACCTCTTCATTGACTCCAATCGAATGGTCATCAGTCATTTCGTGTATAAAACTTAAAAGCCGGCCTACTTTTTCATTAGCATTTTTTCCTCTTATCATATTGGACACGGCTAATGCGCCCGCATTAATCATTGGGTTCAATGGTTTGGAAGGACGGTGCTGCTCTAAACGATAGATAGAGTGAAAGGGATCTCCGGAAGGTTCCATGCCAACTCTTTCAAATACATAATCTTCACCGTTATCTATAAGAGCAAGTGCTAAGGAGATAACTTTTGAAATACTTTGTAATGTAAAACAACAGTCTGTGTTACCCGCTTGTACACATTCTCCATCTAAATAATAAATCGATACAGCTAATTGATGCGGGGTTCTTGAAGACAGAGCAGGGATGTAATCGGCAACATGGCCTTTATCTGCATATTCTCTCACATTGTCTAACCAGCTCTCTAAAGTGGGTTTTTCCAGTTTATCTATCATCTTTTAGAACTCCTTTTAGTGAAATCGTCTTCATTTTTTGCTATCCTTTGAGTTGTGCATATTTATTTTAGAAAGGTGGCAACCCCTTTGATCGTTCAAATAAAAGGAAATGTCAAATTCCCAATAACATTAGATCCCACGGTGTGGATCTTCGATGATCGTAAAAAAAGCTTTGAGGAGGTATTTCACCCTGAGACCGTTGAACAAAACGACGAAGTTGAAGATGAATTAAAGCGTAAGTCTCAGCGCTTCGATCGTGAAGTATATCAACAAAAATTAAATCCTCCCGTAAACAAGAGCTTGCACCGTAAGGAAAAAGAAAGAATCTTCACTGAATCGTTTATGATGCCTATTAAGCCATTCATTCATACGAGCGAACCTGATCCATCTGTTTCGGAGGCTGTTCTTATCACGGATAATGGAGAACATACACTTCAGGCTGATCGTTTTGCTGACGGATTATTATTGTTCTCAAAAGACGGAAAACCATTAAAAGAAAATGGTCCTGTCCACCTCTATTTCTTGGATGAAGGTGACCAGCAAGAACCCATTAAAGGAATAAGAAAAATCATTTTCCAATAATATTTTTTCTGCTTACAAAATTTTTAATCCCGCGATATTTTCAAAAAATATATTTGCCCTTTAAGAGACAGCTGCCAAAGCTGTCTTTTTTGTATAAATGCACTATAACTTCACAAACTATACAAAAAGAAGCGAGGGTTTCCAATGAAATTAATTATTCTCTTAGGAGGAATTCTTTTTCTAAGCGCTTGTCAGCAGCAAAACGGTGATTCACTATTACAGGAAAAGCCAGAAAATACAGATACTAAAATGCAGTATGTTACCAATTCTGACCCCGTTGATCGAGAAAAGAAAACAACTCAGGAAACAGCAAGGCACTTAGCTAAACTGGCCGTTGAAGTTCCTGATGTTCATGACGCAACTTCCGTAGTAGTAGGAAATTATGCTGTTGTAGGTATTGATGTCGATAAAGACCTTGATCGTTCAAGGGTAGGTGTAATCAAATACTCTGTAGCTGAAGCCTTGAAAGATGATCCCGATGGTAGAAATGCGTTAATTGTCGCTGACGCTGACGGGGTAGAACGTATAAGGGACTTGGGTGAAAAAATGGCGGAAGGTCATCCTGTCGAAGGAATAACGGATGAACTAAGCCAGATCATTGCACGTTATTTACCAGAAGGCCCGATCAGAGAAGTACCAACCGACGACGACCAAAGTAAAGAATCTGTACCTGATGAAGATGAACAGAATATGGAAGAGATCCAGAAAGAGCAATCTTCTGATCAATAAGTGAAAAACAGCTAAATCCTAAAAGGATTTAGCTGTTACTTTTTTCAATAATTTCTCGCTCTTTTTCAGTTAAATCATTATAGTATTGTACACCGAATTGGGAACCTTCTGAAACCATTTTTGCGTTTTCGTTATCAGATAATTCTGGTTGTCCAGCTTCTTCAATCGGTAAGTCGTCACCTTTCCTAAAACGGCCTTGGACGGACTTTGCTTTGTCAACCACTTGTTGACGTTTTGATTCATCTTTCATAAAATAAGCAGCTGCACCACCTGCTGCCGCTCCTATTGCTGAAATAATCCAACGCTTTCTCACACTATCATCCTTTCTTTAACAACTTATAGTAAAGTGTTCCCCCAACCTATTTAATTAAAACCTGAAATGCGTCTTTCGTTTATTCATGATATGATATTTATAAGTACTATAGAAAGAGGTGATCCTCATGCGTGTGAAATGTGTACTTTGTGATTCTATTGAGACGATCGACAGCTACTGCCTTCAGGCTAAACGACTTCGCAATCGCAAGATCACCACTTATATGTGTCCTTCCTGCCATGAGAGAATAAAAAGAAATACTGAAAAACGGATTAATTCTGGTCATTTCCAATTCCGCCGTGAAATCAAAAAAGAAAAACACTTAAATTGAACGAAACCCCCAATACCATAGACATGGATTGGGGGTTTCTTATGACTGTTGATCAGATTGGCGAGCACTTCGTTCTTTATGTAGGCGTAACCTATAGATGCCAAGAATTAGCGCCGCTACTAACAGGCTTTCAGCTACCGGTAAATTTAAGCCTAGAATTAATGTTAAAAAGAATGTTCCGATGATGAGAACTGAATAAACCACTATATTTTTTAATAAAGGAAGCTTTCTAGCAAAACCTAATTTAAATGTTATAATCGCTAACGTCACCGTTACAAGATACAATCCAAAAAATGAACGAAAAAGTACAGCTACTTCTCCCTCGTCATTTAAATTTACTTCGTTGCCTAAACCGCTAAAAAACAAATCAGCAATCGGCCATAAATCAACTGGCACTTCTAATGTTGACATATCTGTCATGATGTCCCCCCTAACTTCGACAACTTTTCTTCTCACATCATACTAAATGTAAGGTTTTTACGCCACCCTATTAAAATGTCTACAATCGTTTTCATCTTACATGATTTCATTTATAATGAGCAATAGTAGGGGTGAAAACATGAAAAATATTAATTGGAACTCAATATTGCTGGCTTTCTTCGTGATCCTTGCATTTATATCTGTTGGTTTTGCACTTGGTCAGGAAGTTTTCTGGTTGGCTTTTCTCTTCCTTTTAGCAGGATTTGGTTTAATGGGATTAGGAATTTCAAAAAAGAAACGTCAGGAAACGTAAAAAACGCTGATACCTATCAGCGTTTTTTTGTATTATATTTTAATTCAACGTATTGATCGATAATTTCTTTATGAATATCAGGATGACAGGCTAACACAGTTGTCTTGTTAAGCATGTCCAGTTCTTGACCATCCGCTGTAGTAACAAGACCGCCCGCTTCGTTAACAATAACCTTCCCTGCAGCAATATCCCAGGGCATCAGCGTCATTGTTAAGTAACCATCCAGTATACCTTCAGCTACATAAGCGAATTCTAATGCGGCTGAACCGTACGATCGAGTACTGCGGATACGCTTAACCAGCTCTTCCATCCCTTTGTGTTCAATATGAGGATTCTCTGGAATTAACCAAGAAGTATTTAATGCTAATATCGATTGTTCCATTGATCTTTCTTTCATTAAGTTAAGAGGCTCGTCGTTTTTAAAGGCCCCTTCTCCACGTTTAGCAGTATATAGAGCTCCTGCCATAACATCATAAATGATTCCGATCTCCCCGACACTTTCCTCATAGATACCTACAGAAATGGCAAAGTTCCGTTTTTGGTGAACAAAATTCATCGTTCCATCGATAGGGTCTACAATCCACACAATTCCTTTTAAATCCTGGACATCATCCCCAAATCCTTCCTCACCGAATAATCGATGATCTGGAAACTCGTTTCGAATACTCTCCGCGAAGAACTTCTCAGTACTTTGATCCATCTCTGTTACCAAATCATTAGGGTTTGATTTAGTTTCAATTGTTCGAGGTTCATGAATTTTCTCTTTAATACGCTGACCTGCTTCATATACAAAATCTTTTGCTTTTTCAAATAAATGTTCTCTTGTTTGACTATCCATAGACCAGATTGACTCCTTCTCATATGGTATTTCTCTATCTTAGCAGAAATTGGGTGTATTGAACAAAAAAAGAGCAGCCTCTAGTCGGTGCTCTTTATTCGGACCATTCCATCAGCTGCTTATGAAGCTCTGACAACCGCATTTTACATTTATCCATCTGCTCCTTGTCCTCTGCTATCATAGCATCATACAAGCATACTAATTCATAATCAATTTCCATGCGGATTACGGGGAGCCTTTCTTCAGCTTCTCTTTTACGTAATGCCTCCATAACGTGTTTCACTGGTCTTTCCTCCCTTTTTTCATCCATAATTATATATATGACCATAAGCTCCTGAAGTTTCGATAAGATTACTTATTTATAACCCAATTTCGCATGAGTGAAACCTGCAAAACACATTACTTAATGGCGGCTCTGACTTGTGGTAAAATTCTTTGTAGAATAAATAGGAGTTGAGTTTATGAGTGAGTTTAATGGATTTACGCAGCAGGATTTTGATGTTTTTTCTATTAATGGACTTGAAGACAGAATGGCAGCTCTTCGAGAGAATGTCTCTCCTAAATTAGAAGCGGTTGCTGCTGAATTAGCTGCAGACCTTACAGCTATGACAGGAGATGAAATGTTTGTACATGTAGCTAAGCACGCTAGACGGACCACAAACCCTCCAAATGATACATGGGCTGCGCTTGCAGCAAATAAGAGAGGGTACAAGAAGCTCCCTCATTTTCAAGTCGGCATGTGGGGGACCCACGTTTTCGTTTGGTTTGCAGTGATTTATGAGAGCCCGATTAAAGAAAACTTCGCTGAGACTTTGCTTAAAAATAGAAAGGAAGTTCAATCCGTTGTTCCCAATGAATTTGTCTGGTCACTTGACCATACGAAGCCGGACATCATCCCCCACACTGAGGTAGATGATGAAAAATTAACCGAAATGCTCAACCGATTAAAAACAGTTAAAAAAGCTGAACTTCTTTGCGGTATTACGCTTGACCGAAACGATGAACGTCTTCAAGACGGCCAGCGCTTTATTGACTTGTGCCGCAATACTTTTGAGACATTACTGCCCCTCTACCGTTATACAAAATAAAGAAGAGCCAACAGTTGGCTCTTCAGGCTGTTGAGATCGTTCTCGACAGCCTTATTTTTGTGCCCTTGTTAGAATTCATAGGGACGGTAATGGCTTTGGTTTAATCAAGGAAAGATTTATAGAAAAAGTCAAATAACAGGGAGAAATGCTGCCTTTCAGTATGAAAAATATTCTCCTCCGCTAAGCCAGGTAAGACTAGATGCAGGAGAATTTAAAAAATCAGAAAAAAGCTGTCCTGGATTTTAATTGTCAGGCAGACCACTTATTTTAAAATTCTACCTTCAATGGACCTTCAATATTTCATTTTTATGAAGAAGATGGAGCGTGCATTTGTGGAAAGGATCGGTCTGTACTCTCGAGGGAGGAAAAAAGCTTATAGATAAACACAGGGTTCTCTACAAGCTGAGGAGTCCTATCGACTCTTTTTATTTATCCATCTTTACCCGCTGTCCTTCTGACAGTTCTTTCGCTCTTTTAACCGTTCGATAACAGGAGTATCCAGACTCTTTTTCAAATTGTCCGCATAACTGCTTCTCTTCACTTTTTGATGGAACGATTTGTTTAAACCGAGTATACGCCATCAATAGTTCTTCCTTTTTCACACTTCCCTCATAAGCTTGTTCCACCATTGAATAAAAATTTACGACATCAATGATTTCTTCTTTCGTCCAAAACGATTCATCTATTGGATATTGATAACTCACCTAGTCACTTCCTTTTGTTATTAGCTCCATTTTGTACGAATGGATTCCGCCTCTTTAATAAGTCGCTCAAATAATTCGCTTACCGAGGGAACGTCCTGGATCCGGGCTGCTACTTGGCCAGCCCAGCCAAACCCATGTTCTCCTCCATTATAAATGTATTTTTTATTCGTTTTCCCACTTACATAGGGCCGCAAAAATTCATAACCTGGCTGATTTTTTTCATATTCTACAATTTGTTCCGTCCAACGGTTTTTCAACGCTCTGGCAGGTGCTCCTAAAGAACGTTTGATTACAATTGTTGAGTTTTCATCGGCTTCAATTAAAGCATTTTTATAACTTTGATGAGCATGCACACATTCTTTTGTCGCGATAAATCGCGTCCCCATTTCAATGCCTTCCGCTCCTAATGCTAAAGCCGCCATAAGGCCTTTCCCATCCCCAATACCTCCGGATGCAATTACAGGGATTTCCACTGCTTCTGAAACTTGTGGCGTTAATACAAACGTACTCACATCTTCTCTCCCAATATGACCGCCGCCTTCTTGTCCGACCACCATTACCCCATCTGCCCCCAGCTTTTCGGCTTTGATGGCTTGCCTTTTCGCAGCTACAAGAACGAGCGTTTTGATTCCAGTTCCTTTCACCATTTCTAATAAAGGTTGGGGATTTCCTCCCGTAATGGTGATAGCAGGTACTTTTTCATCAATAGCTATTTGAACCATAGATTGAAATGGTCTTCCATGCTGTCCAATAGCAAAATTTACTCCAAACGGATTTGAGGTTAATGATCGTACATTATGTATCTCTTCACGTAATTGGCCCTCATTTTTCATGCTCATAGCTGTAATTTGACCTAATCCTCCGGCATTTGATACTGCTGCAGCCAAATCACTATATGCTAAGTGAGCTAATCCTCCTTGTATAACCGGGTAATCTATACCCAGCAACTCAGTCACTCTCGTATTCCACTTCATACTATTCACCTTCCCTTTTTATTAGTTTATCACGAATGGCCCCCTAGTAAAAAACTAGCCACGCTATAAGAACTCTGCTATAATTCATTTGCTTTTATACATGAGTTAACAAAATATCAAAAGCAGAAAATTGCTTGAGCTTATAAAGAGGTGGACCGAGATGGACCAAAGTAAAACGCCTTTATTTTCCGGGCTTAAACAACATATTGATAAAAAGCCTGTACAATTCCACATTCCAGGCCATAAGCAAGGTAAAGGAATGGATAGCGAATTCGCTTCATTTATGGGAAGCCAGTCATTAGCCATCGATTTAATTAATATTGAACCATTAGATGACCTTCATCATCCTCACGGGTTAATTAAGGACGCTCAGACACTTGCGGCAGAAGCTTTTGGTGCTGATTACACTTTTTTCTCCGTACAAGGTACTTCTGGAGCAATTATGACAATGGTCATGAGTGTCTGCAATCCAGGCGATAAAATTATTGTTCCAAGAAATGTGCATAAATCTGTTACTTCCGCTATCATTTTCTCAGGTGCGATTCCTATTTTTGTTCATCCTGCATTAGATGATCAATTAGGCATATCTCATGGGATAACTCCAGAAGCTGTAAACCATGCTTGCGAGGCCCATCCTGATGCCAAAGCAGTACTTGTCATTAATCCGACGTATTTTGGTGTGACGGCTGATTTAAAACAAATTGTTAACATCGCCCACGACTATGGCATGCCTGTTCTTGTTGATGAAGCACACGGCGTTCATATTCATTTTCATGAAAGGCTGCCCGCTTCAGCTATGCAGGCAGGAGCAGACTTAGCAGCAACAAGTGTACACAAACTAGGAGGAGCTTTAACACAAAGCTCTGTATTAAATTTAAAAGAAGGACTCGTTTCTCATGAACGTGTGCAGTCGGTGCTTTCCATGTTAACTACGACTTCTACATCTTACCTTCTTCTTGCCTCTCTAGACACTTCACGAAGGCATTTAGCGGTAAATGGGAAAGAAATGATACAACAGACACTGAATCTAGCAGACGAAGCACGACGCAAAATAAATCAGATTCCCGGCTTATACTGTGTGGGAGAAGAAATATTAGGAACACCAGCAACGTTCGATTATGATCCGACAAAGCTTATTATCTCTGTTAAAGATTTAGGGGTGACCGGCTATGATGTAGAGGTTTGGTTAAGAAGACATTATCAAATTGAAGTAGAGCTGTCCGATTTATATAATATTCTTTGCATTATTACATCCGGAGACTCCAACCGTGAAATCACTCTTTTAATTGAAGCGCTCACTCACTTAGCTGGTGAAGCTGCTCGTAATTCTAAAGTAGATAGCGTAAAAGTAAGTGTGCCTGATATCCCGCTCCTTGCTTTATCACCTAGAGAAGCATTTTACGCTTCTTCGGAAACGATCCCCTTTGCCAGATCAGTTGGTCGGATCAGCGCGGAATTTTTAATGGTATACCCGCCCGGCATCCCTATTTTCATTCCTGGAGAAATCATCACACAGGATAATATTGATTACATCAATGAAAATATTTCGGCGGGTTTGCCAGTTCAAGGGTTAGAAGATGACACCCTTGAAACCATTCAAGTGATTAAAGAACATAGAGCATTTAAATAAATACCCAAACAAAAAGCTCTCCAATGATTTCATTGGAGAGCATTTTAAAAGTGCTACTTTTTAGGTTGGTTGCAAGAAGGACATGTACTGTAAAGAGTAGACACTTTTTCGTTTTCATAATGTTCAATTACTTTTTGACATTCTTGACAAACAATTGTACCCATTATTACATCCCATCCTTTACGTTTTGTATTCGCTTTCACTGTACATTTATTTTAATATGTCACATTAAAAATTACAACCCTTTTAGTATAACTTTTTGTAAAATGTGTCATACTATTAGTTGGTCTAATTTAATATATGAAATTCTTTTTAAAAAAAGAACGGCTGTTAGTCTTTCTTAGTGTGGAGAATGGAATCTTAAACCTTCATAATATGAATGCCCATTTACAAACGCTGCTTTTATAAGGGCACAGCTTGGATAAATGAGCTTGCCCATGATCTATTTCGAAAAAGGGCTTGAGGAAACGGCGAGACTTCTGAGGGAAATGGGAATGAGGTGTGACTCCGGAGGGCTGATAAAGCCCGAGGAGGTACACCGTTCGCCCGATTTGGAGTAATAAGTATGGACATAAAAAGCTCCCCTAAAGGCAACAGATTTTTAATCTGACTACCTTAGGGGGAGCACTTCAACTTTCTGCCGTTCTTTTATTCATTGATCTTAATAAGTCCAGGATCTAATAATTCATATCCTTTTTCTTTAAAACCTTCCACGATATCTGGTATTGCTTCAGCCGTCCACTCTCGGTCGTGCATGAGTAAATTAGCCCCAGGCACTAACAGTTCGGTATTAACCATAATATCAGCTAGAGAGTCAGCATTTTGATAATCAGCTTCCCAATCATACCCGTATGTCCAGTTCATTAACAACATGCCTTCTTCTTTAGCAATCTGTTCAGTCAATTCTGTATTTTGACCAAAAGGGGCTCTAAAGAATTCGGGGCGCTCCCCAATAATCTCTTCAATTTGGTCATTAAGCTCTACTATTTCAGATTTCTGCTCTTCTTTTGAGATGTCTTGTAAAGAAGCGTGAGTCATCGTGTGATTTCCAATTGCGAAACCTAAATCATGTATTTTTTTTAATGTTTCTTTTTTCTCAGGCGTATTGATAAAGTGTCCATTCACAAAAAAGATAGCAGGCGCTCCTAATTCATGTAGTGTTTCCGCCATTTCCAGCCCGTATTTGTCTGGTGCATCATCAAATGTAAGAAGAACTACATCCTCTGAAGCATCATCGATTGGTTCAAATGCCCAAACCTCATTCATTATGTATTCCGGTTTAGAAGGGGATTCCTCTACTTCTTCTCCTTGATCCTCTTCTTCTTCATTGCTTTCATTTTCTTCTTCTTTACCTTCCCCATCCTCATTTCCCTCTATTACGTCCTCTTCTGCCTTTTCACTCTCATCCTTATGGGCTTGACTATCACTGCACCCCACCAAAATAATCAGTATGATGAATACACTCAAAAAACCTTTCACTCTTTTATTACCCCCAAATTTACTTTATATGTATATTCCTATTATAAAGGAAGTATTTAATTTTCACTATCGTTTTACAAAATTTTTGTTTGTAATTTTCAACTGTGACTTATGAACCAGAGGATGATTTTTAATTCGAAAGAGTTGACACTGAACAGGGGAAGTTTTATTCTGTGTAATGGCCTGCTATTTGTGGGCTTTTTTATTTTGAACGTCTATCCTTTTAGGATCAGCAGAATTCGACACTCTTGTTGTTTCGTTTTATAAGAGGATGGGTACTATAACGTATGGTACAATCATCTCATTTCTTATTCCATTATACTATTCAACATTTTCCCTCTGAATGGTTCTTAACTTTTTATATTCACAGTCCCCCACTGGAATATAAACGAATGAAAGACGAGTGGTGGCAAATAATAATACCACTTCACATTATGTACGATCTTCTAGATAAAGTTCATTGACTGAAAAAGAGGCTTTTAAGTCTGGTGACTTCTCTTGAGATGAGATGATGGTTAACTTTGGGGATAGAGCAAAGACAAGATGTTATACCAGCTAAGCTCTCTAAATAAGTCGGAAAGGATGTTTGATATGCAACAAGTCTCGAAAGTGTTTTACATTTCCGTTGTTGTAGCTGTATTGTTCATCATTTGGGGTGTATTACCAGACTCCTTGCTACAATCAGCGAACCTTTCAACGGTAACAACGAATGTGCAAGGATTCATAACAGACAAATTTGGCTGGTTTTACTTACTCTCTGCAACAGGCTTTCTTATTTTTGCCATCTATTTGATTTTTTCTAAATACGGAAAGCTTAAATTAGGAAAGGAAGAAGATGAGCCTGAATACCCTTACATTACTTGGTTTGCTATGTTGTTTAGTGCCGGTATGGGGATTGGACTTGTTTTCTGGGGAGCAGGGGAACCGCTCTCCCACTTCCATGCCCCACCGGGTGTTGAAACAGAGCCTCAAAGTCAGGAGGCTGCCAGAGAAGCTATGAAGTACAGTTTCTTTCACTGGGGCTTTCACCCGTGGGGAATTTATGCAGTACTCGCACTCGCACTAGCTTACTTCAAATTTAGAAAAGGCGCTCCAGGTGTTATTAGTGCAGCATTAGTACCATTATTAGGGGAAAAAAGAATTAAAGGTCCTATTGGTACAGCCGTGGATTTCATTGCAGTATTCGCTACTATCTTCGGTGTTGCTACATCCTTAGGTTTAGGTGCATTACAGATTGCAAGTGGTTTATCATTCTCATTTGATGGAATTGATAATACGTTTGGACTTCAGCTTTTAATTATTGTGATTGTAACTGTGCTGTTTATGACTTCAGCGATGACTGGTTTAAATAAAGGGATCAAGTATTTAAGTAATACGAATATTGTGTTAGCTCTGCTACTCATGTTCTTCCTTTTATTCGCAGGTCCTACCAACTTTATTATGGATTATTTCACATCAACCTTTGGCTCTTATGTACGCGATTTACCTTATATGAGCTTTAGAATGACGCCATTCTCAGAAGACAATACGTGGGTCGCTGACTGGACTATCTTCTACTGGGCCTGGTGGATTTCATGGGCTCCATTTGTTGGAACATTTATCGCTCGTGTATCTAAAGGACGAACCATACGTGAATTCATTTCTGGTGTATTATTAGTACCTACAATCTTCGGCGCACTTTGGTTCTCCGTATTTGGCGGAACGGCTATTAACCTGGAATTTTTTGAAGGTATAGACGTATACTCTGATGTTAGTGAATTAGGTGCAGAAGTTGCGTTATTCTCCAGTCTTCAGCACATCCCGCTGGGTGGAGTTATGACAGTAATTGGTCTATTGCTGATCAGCACGTTCTTTATTACTTCTGCTGACTCTGCAACATTTGTGTTAGGTATGCAGACGACAAACGGCAGTCTTAACCCTGCATTAAAAGTTAAATTCATCTGGGGGCTCATTCAAGCAGGTGCAGCCGCAATCCTGCTTTGGCAGGGCGGTTTAAATTCCTTGCAGACCGCAGCCATTATCGCAGCCTTCCCTTTCACCTTTATTATGATTCTCATGTGTTTCTCCTTGTTTAAAGAGTTTCAAAATGAAGGTAAAAAAATCGGACTTAAGAGAAAGTAAAATATAATCTACGACATATGAACTGCCCCTGTCCAAGCAGACAGGGGCAGTCATAAAAACGGCTGAACGGCTTTAGCTCTTAATTTCAGAGTTAAGGCCGTTTTCCTTTTTTCTATAGCACGCAGTACAGCCTCATTTATTTTATGAAAACGTGATCAATTGGTTAAATTTCTGACAGATAAATGCCTACTGCTTCCTTGAATATGTGCGTCTCGTCCTACCTTCAATCAAGCATTTCACTTTACCAATATAATTTCCTTCTTATTAAAAAATTAAAAATCCCCCATTAAAAGAAGTTTATTAATGAAATAGTATTCTTTTTACATAAATAAAACTACGATAACAAATCAATTAAGTAGAAAACACTGCTTTTGCATTATGATAACAATTAGATAACATAGCGTCGTTCTATCATGTTCTTTGATACACTTTGTTTTATAGAAGGAGTGGTAAAAGAGATGATACGATTCGCAATGAGCGGCATACTTATATTCAGCTTGTTTGTCAGCCTTCTATCAGGATGTCAAGCAGGTAATGAAGATATAAAAGTAATAAGCGCTAAACCCTCAGGATATGAAATTAACCTCTATACCCATCCAGATGATGAAAAACAAGCCAAAGAATATATGGAAGCTTTATTAAACTGGAAGACAAGTCAAGAAGATGACGATTTTTTAGCTTTCAATGAGACTACAACAAATACAAAAGATATCGACCTCACATCTGATCAATTACCCGCTCTTATTATCTATAAAGAAGGTCAAGCAATCCAAACCATTACGGGTGAAGATACAAGTCCTACTGATATCATAGATACATTAGAAAACACTGTGGCCCTTACTGATAATCAAAACTCCTAAGCCAAAACTGGTTAGGAGTTTTTCATCTTAGAGAAATTATAGTCTTAATCGTGTCTCCTCAGGGAATGCCGCCGTTTCCCGATCATCGGAAAACTCGTCTACTTACGTTAAGCTGTGCCGTTAGGAGAGTACAATAGACAGCAGCACCCTTACGATGGTACCGTAAAAAAATGCAGGAAGAGAAGACAGAAGCAATTCCATAGGCCGCAGTGCAAGGAGATTTTCGGTCTTCTCCTAAGAAATGCGGTAATTTGTTCTTTTTCTCCCAATAGAAACGAACCAGCCTAAAAACTCCTAAGCCAATTCAATTTGGCTTAGGAGTTTAATTAAGCTTTATTTAGTGATGTGAATAGGCTGACCCATAGCAACTTCAGCTGCTTCCATTGTAATCTCCCCAAGAGTAGGGTGAGCATGAATGGTAAGAGCTAAGTCTTCTGCTGTCATTCCCGTTTCAATGGCTAATCCCAGCTCAGCAATCATATCACTAGCGTTTGGACCTGCAACTTGTGCGCCAATTACCAGTCCATCATCTTTGCGAGTGATTAGCTTTAAGAAACCGTCACTATCGTTAAGAGACAAGGCACGTCCATTCGCTCCAAATGGGAACTTAGAAGCGTTAACTTCGTAGCCTGCGTCTTTTGCTTCTTGTTCCGTATATCCTACAGAAGCTAATTCTGGATCAGAGAAGACTACAGCTGGAATACCAAGGTAGTCAATTTCTGATTTTTCGCCTGCAATAACTTCAGCGGCGATTTTTCCTTCATAAGAAGCTTTGTGAGCTAATGGTGGTCCATCTACGATGTCACCAATTGCATAAATGTTATCGATGCTTGTACGGCATTGTTTATCGGTTTGAATAACACCTTTATCGCTCATTTCAACACCTAGTTCTTCAAGACCGATTTCATCAGTGTTTGGACGACGACCTACTGTAACCAGCACGTAATCAGCATCAACTGTTTTCTCTTCGCCTTTTACTTCATAAGTTACAGTTACGCCATCTTCCTTCTCTTCCACACCTTTAGCCATCGCGTTTGTAACAACGTCAACGCCCTTTTTCTTAAGACGGCGTTTAACAAGAGAAGACATTTGCTTTTCGAATCCACCAAGAATGTCTTTTGTACCTTCCAGAATCGTCACTTCTGTGTCGAAGTTGGCATAGGCAGTACCTAATTCAGTACCAATGTATCCTCCGCCAATGACAACCATTTTCTTCGGTACTTCTGTTAAAGCTAATGCGCCAGTAGAATCAATCACACGATCTGAAAATTTGAAAGATGGAATCTCGATAGGACGAGACCCTGTAGCGATAATGCAGTTGTTAAACGTGTAAGTTTGAGAGTTTTTATCATCCATAACACGTACTGTATTCTTGTCAACAAAGTAAACCTCACCTTTTACAATGTCTACTTTATTTCCTTTTAACAGACCTTCAACACCGCCGGTAAGCTTGTCAACTACTCCGCTTTTCCACTCCTGCACTTTAGAGAAATCAACGGTCGTATTTTCAGATTTGATACCCATGTCATCTGCACCTTTGGCATGTTCAAAGCGGTGACCTGCTTGAATAAGTGCCTTCGAAGGTACACAGCCGACGTTTAAGCAGACGCCTCCAAGGTTTCCCTTGTCAACAATCGTAACGTTTTGTCCTGTTTGAGCAGCACGGATGGCAGCTACATAGCCGCCAGGACCTGCTCCTACTACTAATGTGTCTAACTCAATTGGAAAATCTCCTACTACCATACTTTACGCCTCCATCATAATAAGTTGTGGATCGTTCAGTAAACGCTTGATGTTATTCATTGCATGTTGAGCTGTCGCACCGTCGATCATACGGTGGTCAAAGCTTAAGGAAATAGCAAGTACTGGAGCTACAACTATCTCACCATCACGGACTACTGGTTTCTCTGCAATACGACCAATTCCAAGAATAGCTACTTCAGGGTGGTTGATGACAGGTGTAAACCACTGTCCACCAGCAGAACCAATATTGGTGATCGTTGTAGAAGCACCTTTCATTTCGTCTGATCCTAGCTTACCATCTCTAGCTTTTACAGCCAATTCATTTACTTCACTAGATATAGAGAAGATTGATTTACGGTCTGCATCTTTAACTACAGGTACAAGAAGTCCCTTATCTGTATCCGCTGCAATACCAATATTATAATAGTGTTTCTGAATAATTTCATCCGTATTATCATCTAGAGAAGTATTTAGCACTGGATATTTCTTAAGTGTAGAAACTAGTGCTTTTACAACATACGGAAGATAAGTTAACTTAATATCCTGTTCTGCTGCTACAGCTTTAAATTTCTTACGGTGAGACACTAATTCAGTAACATCTACTTCATCCATTAGAGTAACGTGAGGAGCAGTATGCTTGGAATTAACCATCGCTTTAGCGATTGCCTTACGGATTCCACTCATTTTCTCACGAGTCTCAGGATAAGCTTCGCCTGCTGCAGGTGCTTGTTGTTCAGTAGATTCCGTAGAAGCTGTTTCTTCTGCCGTATCTTCAGCTGCTTGTTCTTTAGTTGCAGAAGTTTGTTCTCCACTTAGGAAACTGTCAACGTCTTCTTTTAACACACGGTTGTTCTTGCCTGAACCTTGAACTTTACGGATGTCCACGTCATTATCACGCGCATATTTACGCACTGAAGGCATCGCAATAACACGTTTGTCATCATCAGCATCGTCTTCTTCAGCTTGTGCTGCCGGCTGCTCATCTTTCGTTTCTTGTTTTTCTTCTTGTTTAGGAGCTTCTTCTTTTTCTTCTTTAGGTTCTTCTTTAGGTTCCTCTTGAGAGTCATCAGCTGAATCTTCAGAACCATCATCGATGGTAATAATGACTGTACCTACAGTTGTTGTTTCACCTTCATCTACATGAATGTCTTTAACAGTTCCATCGACTTGAGAAGGAATTTCTACAACTGCTTTGTCGTTCTGTACTTCACAAAGCACATCGTCTTCTTTTACTTCGTCACCTGGCTTTACAAACCATTTTGCGATTTCACCTTCATGGATACCTTCACCAATATCAGGTAGTTTAAATTCAAACGCCACAGGTATTACCTCCTATTATTAGAGATTAAAAGTTCACTACTTTATTTACTTTTTCCACAATGTCATTGTGGTTTGGAAGCCAAACTTCTTCAGCTTGTGTAAATGCATAAACCGTATCAGGAGCAGAAACTCTAAGAACGGGTGCTTCAAGGTGAAGGATCGCTTTTTCTTGAATTTCAGAAACAACATTAGATGCAATTCCTGCTTGTTTCTGAGCCTCTTGAACGACTACCGCGCGATTAGTCTTCTCAACGGAAGCTAAGATCGTCTCGTAATCAACAGGGCTTACCGTACGCAAGTCAATCACTTCTGCACTAACGCCGTCTTTTTCTAGTTCTTCAGCTGCTTTTAAACAGGAGTGAACCATTGCGCCGTAAGCTACTAAAGTAACGTCTGTTCCCTCACGCTTAATTTCAGCTTTACCAAGTTCAACCGTATACTCTTCTTCAGGAACTTCTTCGCGGAATGAACGGTAAAGTTTCATATGCTCTAAGAAAATAACCGGGTCGTTGTCGCGGATGGACTGAATAAGAAGTCCTTTAGCGTCGTAAGGGTTAGAAGGAATAACTACTTTTAGTCCAGGCTGCTGAGCCATTAAACCTTCAAGACTGTCTGCGTGGAGTTCAGGTGTGTGCACACCGCCTCCAAAAGGAGAGCGAACGGTAATCGGCATTGAACGCGTGTTACCAGTACGGTAACGATAACGAGCCATTTGGCCGCTGATCGCATCCATTGTTTCATAAACGAAACCAAAGAATTGAATTTCTGGAACCGGTCGAAATCCAGTTAGAGCAAGTCCAATTGACATACCGCCAATTCCTGACTCAGCAAGAGGCGTGTCAAATACGCGCTCTTCCCCAAATTCATCTTGAAGACCTTCAGTCGCACGGAATACGCCGCCGTTTTGACCAACATCTTCACCGAAAACCAGCACGTTTTCATCATTTTTAAGTTCTGTGCGCATCGCATCAGTGATGGCTTGAATCATTGTCATTTGTGCCATGATCTACTTCGACTCCTTTTCCTTGTATTCTTCATATTGCTCCTGCAAGTTTGAAGGCATCTCTTCGTACATATTTTCCATTAGATCTGTAACTTTTTGTTTAGGAGTATTATCTGCTTCTTTAATCGCTGCTTTAACTTCTTCTTTCGCTTGTTCGATGACTTTATTTTCTTCTTCTTCAGACCATAGATCTTTAGCTTCTAGGAATTTACGGAAACGTACAATCGGGTCTTTCTCTTCCCAGTCACTGTCCATATCTTCTGTACGGTAACGTGTAGGGTCGTCACCAGCCATCGTGTGCGGACCATAACGGTAAGTCATCGTTTCAATCAACGTAGGACCCTCTCCGTCTACAGCACGCTGACGAGCTTCTTTTGTAGCTGCATAAACAGCAAGAACGTCCATGCCGTCAACCTGAATACCTTCAATACCAGCAGCTACAGCTTTTTGTGCAATAGTCTGGGCAGCAGACTGCTTATCAACTGGTACGGAAATAGCAAATTGGTTGTTTTGCACCACAAAAACAGCTTGTGCACCAAAAGCTCCAGCGAAGTTAATGCCTTCGTAGAAGTCACCTTGTGAAGCACCGCCATCTCCAGTGTAAGTAATTGCAATTGCGTCTTCTTTACGTTTTTTGAAGCCTAATCCAACACCGGCCGCCTGTGTAATTTGAGCACCGATGATGATTTGAGGACTCACAGCGTTAACTCCTTCAGGCATCTGATTCCCTTTGAAGTGACCACGGGAGAATAAGAAGGCTTGATATAGCGGAAGTCCCTGCCAAATCAACTGTGGAACATCACGATATCCTGGAAGGATAAAGTCTGCTTTATCTAAAGCATACTGGCTTCCTAACTGAGATGCTTCTTGTCCTGCCGTAGGAGCGTAGAACCCTAAACGTCCTTGTCTGTTTAGTGCAATTGAACGTTGGTCCAGGATTCGTGTATATACCATACGCTTCATAATTTCTTTTAGATCTTCATCAGAGAGATCAGGCATAGCGTCTTCATTGACAACTTCGCCCTTTTCGTTAAGGATTTGAAACATTTCAAACTGATTTTCGATGTTCTCGAGAACTCGTTTCAAAGTAATCCACCTCTTCCTTTCTATTTTTAAAATTGGATGCTGCATTTAGCGTTCCCAAAAAAGTAAAAAAACTGTACCGATTTCCTCTTATTGAATTTACCCTTAACCAAACTTTATTAATCCTAGCTGGTCTATAAGCTAAACTGTTACAATTTTAGTAAGTTGATAATTGGTACAATGTATTTTCCTACTGTAGTTTAGCTCAATCTTTCTCAACCGTCAATAAGTCTATTTTTAAATAACCATAAAGAATTGTTACAGTATTTAAGGTTAAGGTGTTAATTGATCCCATCGATAAGTTTAGTACTGTACCACTCAATTTTGTTGCCTGTATTAATTTTACGTTTTTTTATATAGAGATGCAAATAAAAAAACCAGCTGATTCTTGTCAGCTGGTTTTCTGCCTATTCTGCTTCCTCATAGTTAACATCGAGTTCAGCGGCATCATAAAATTCTTTCTTCATCTCATTATAGTCCGTAGTATATTGATTAAAAACTTCATTTGCTTCTATCACTTTATTGTAGCTGTCATTAATTTCATCTACTTTAGACTGCAGGTCTTCTTTCGTTAAATCTTCTTCCTGCATCATTTCATAAAGTTCACCATCCAGACTGAGAGCCGCTTGATAAGCTTCATAAAGCTCTTGATAAGCCTCATAACGATTATCCATTGTATCAATCAATTCATTTGCTTTATCTTGTGCCTCTTGAGACTCAAGTTCCTCTGATAAAGATTTAACTTCATCAAACTCTTCTTTTGCTTCATCAATACTTTCTTTTTCTGTATCAATTCTTTCTTTTCTTTCCTCTACTATAGAGCCAGCTTCTGCAGATAATTCCTGAATACGCTCCATATCTTCAGAATCCATTTCAATAATCTGGTTGTAAATTTCTTCTTCTTCTTGTTCTAATTCTTGCAACGGCTCTTGCTGTTCTCTAAAATCCTCCTCTAAACTGACTGCCTCTTCCATGTGCTCATACATCTGTTCTTCTGGTGACTGACTTGAACAAGCGACCATTAAAAAAGTCGCTGCCGCAAGCAGCGCCATAACTTTTAAGTAACGCACTTTCCTCCCCCTCATGCCTATAAATTCTTATGTATTTTCTAAATCATACCATCAATATTATAATAAAAAGGAACAAATTGAAAGGAATGGAAGTATTATTTGAATAATATTTATCGAAGTCAAAATTACTTTTTTTCTGTGTTAAAATAATTTGGAATGGGTTTATAGAAAGGATGTCGCAAATGATTACGATGGAAGATATCGTTCGTGAAGGTCACCCTTCCTTACGAAAAGTTACGGAAGATGTAGAATTACCTGCTTCCGAAGAAAATAAAACCATATTAGAAGATATGCTTCAGTACTTAAAAAATAGTCAAGATGAGCAGGTATGTGAAAGATATGGTTTAAGACCTGGGGTTGGGCTCGCCGCACCTCAGATTAATGTAAATAAACGTATGCTCGCTGTACATTTTTATGATTTAAAAGATAAATTATACAGCTACGGTTTATTCAACCCAAGAATCGTGAGCCATTCTGTTGAGAAATCTTATTTATCAACTGGTGAAGGGTGCCTTTCAGTGGATCGTGAAGTACCAGGGTACGTCCCCAGGTATCGAAGAATTACAGTAAAAGGGACTGACCTTACAGGTAATGAAGTTAAATTAAGACTGAAAGATTTCGCAGCGATTGTTTTTCAACACGAAATTGATCATTTAAATGGTGTAATGTTTTATGATCATATTGATGCTGAAAATCCATTTAAAGAACCTGAAGGAGCAGTCGCCGTTGATCGATAATTTTTTAGTACTGTTTTTTCTATAAAAGCACGGGACAAAACTAAATAAAACATAAAATAATCCGAATGATTTTGTAGAAATCATTCGGATTATTTTAAAGAGAATTCACATCATCACTCCGTCAAAATGCTTCGCTAATGATCTGCGTTTATACGAATGTTCGTTTTTTGACATCACTGTTTTACTTAATTCCCAGCCTCTTTCCCACAGATTCTAATGCAGGTTTGATGGTTTTTTATCCATCCGCCCAGCTCTTTAAAGAAGTTTTAATTCATATAATGCTTTTACGAGTCCGCCCTCTGCCACATCAGTTGTTACATAATCACTCACTTGCTTTGTAGCATCTACAGCATTCCCCATTGCCACACCTGTTCCAACGTCCCGGATCATTTCTATATCATTTAACCCATCTCCAAAGGCATAAGTATCTTCTAACTTAACGCCTGCAGCTTTAATCATTTGATTAATGCCTTGCGCTTTTGAGCCGCCTGATGGCAGGACATCACAAGAATATGGGTGCCAGCGGATATAATCAAACTGTTGATGAAAGTCTCGATAATGATCAATTTCATTACCTTCACAAAAAAGGAGCGACTGGTAGAGCTCTTTTTTCTTATAAAACTCTACATCTACAGGTGGGTATTGAAAGTGCAAGGAATTTAGACTCGTTTCAATTTCAGGATTGTTTGACTGCGAAGCCCTCATCCCTTCATGATTCATAAATACCATCGGGTGCCCCTTTGATTCTGCATCATAGTAAAGCTCTTCTAAATGCGAATGAGGAAGCGGGTTCTTATAGATCGTTTTCCCTTCAAAAACAACAAATTGACCATTAAAACTAACATAGGAATCGATTCCAAGGGTTTCTCTAATGTGTTCATACATAAAAGGAGCACGACCGGTCGCGATCGCACAGTATACTCCACTATTTTGCAATGCTTTGACTGCCTGGATCGTCTCGACAGGCAGCTCTTTATCGTGGTTTAGCAAAGTTCCGTCAATATCAAAAAAAGCAATCTTCTTCGTCATTTTTAACCCTCCAAGATTTACAGAAACATTAATTATATGCTGGATATACTTTAGCATGAGTGGATATATTTGAGAAGTTTTACGAAAGATATAACAAATTGATCAAGTCAAAATGTTTCTTTCTAAGACAATCCGTATTATACTATAGATAACAGGGATTGGGCGGTTTAACGTTTTTAGTGTCTTTCTTCATCGGTGAAAGGAGATGGATGCACATGATGAAGCGTCTAAGAAGAAAGCTTCGAAAACGTTGGAAAAAGATCATGGAACGTAAGAGCTATGCTTAAATTACGTGTCATATAGCGGAATATGACGATTTCACCTTAAATTTTATGACTATGACAAAAGAATCGTGCTATCATTACACTTAGAACAAATGTGGAATTTATATCTAGTAAGGAGAGATAATGGAATGGTATACAAAGTTTTGTATCAGGAACTTTCTAAAGAAGTTCCTGTTCGCGAACGTACTCAGGCTATGTACGTGGAAGCGAATTCAGAAAGAGAAGTACGTGAAAAATTATTTGAAAAGAAGTTAAATATTGAATATATCCAAGTGTTAAATGAGGAACACTTGGAATACGAAAAGCAAAATGAAGATTTCCAATTGGAGAATGTGTAACCAATGAAGTTTGTGAAAAATGATCAAACCGCTGTGTTCGCGCTTGGCGGACTTGGCGAGATCGGTAAAAACACTTACGCAGTACAATTCCAAGACGAAATCATCCTCATTGACGCTGGAATAAAATTTCCGGAAGACGAGTTATTAGGAATCGACTATGTAATCCCTGATTACACGTACCTCATTCAAAACGAAGATAAAATTAAAGGGTTATTCATCACGCACGGTCACGAAGACCACATCGGCGGTATTCCTTACCTGCTGCGTGAAATTAACATCCCTATATATGCAGGTAAACTAGCTGCAGGTTTACTTCGAAATAAACTGGACGAGCACGGTCTGCTGAGAAGTACAACCATGCACACAATTCAGGAAGACGATGTTATTAAATTCCGCAAAACATCGGTTTCTTTCTTCCGTACGACGCATAGTATCCCTGATTCTTATGGAATCGTAGTTAAAACGCCTCCAGGTAATATTGTTCATACTGGAGACTTCAAATTCGATTTCACCCCTGTTGGAGAACCAGCTAACCTTGCGCGTATGGCTGAGCTTGGTAAGGAAGGCGTACTTGCACTATTGTCTGATAGCACGAATAGTGAAGTTCCTGGATTTACGAAATCTGAAAAAGTAGTAAGCCAAAGTATTGAAGATATCTTTACTCGAGTAGACGGCAGATTAATATTTGCGACATTTGCCTCAAATATTTATCGTTTACAGCAGGTCATCGAATCAGCAGTGAAGTATAATCGTAAAGTTGCTGTATTCGGCAGGAGCATGGAAAACTCTGTTCGGATCGGTCAAGAACTTGGATATATTCAAGCTCCAAAAGAAACATTTATCGAGTCTAATCAAATTAATCGATACCCAGCTCATGAAGTTACAATTTTGTGTACGGGTTCTCAAGGTGAACCGATGGCTGCGTTATCACGAATTGCTAACGGTACTCACCGTCAAATTCAAATACAGCCGAAAGACACTGTCGTGTTTTCCTCTTCCCCAATCCCTGGTAACACGATAAGTGTCAGCCGTACGATTAATAAGCTTTATCGTGCAGGAGCTGATGTCATTCATGGACCATTAAATGATATCCATACATCTGGTCACGGCAGTCAAGAAGAAATGAAACTTATGCTTCGTCTCATTCAGCCAAAGTATTTTATGCCGATTCACGGTGAATACCGTATGCTTAAAGAGCATGTGAATCTCAGTGAAGATTGTGGTTTAGATCCTGAGAATTGCTTTGTCATGGACAATGGAGATGTACTTGCCTTAGGTAAGGACGAAGCTATGATTGCCGGCAAAATACCGTCTGGTTCTGTTTATGTTGATGGAAGCGGGATTGGCGATATCGGTAATATTGTACTAAGAGACCGCCGTATTCTTTCAGAAGAAGGATTAGTTATCGTTGTAGTCAGTATCAATATGAAGGAATTTAAGATTGCTTCAGGTCCTGACATTATTTCTAGAGGATTCGTTTATATGAGAGAGTCTGAAGATCTAATTAAAGAAGCGCAGAAGCTTGTAAGTACACATGTCGATAAAGTGATGCAGCGTAAAACGACGCAATGGTCAGAAATTAAAAACGAAATTACGGACACGATCGCTCCATTCTTATTTGAGAAAACGAAGCGTCGCCCAATGATCCTTCCTATTATTATGGAAGTATAAAAAAACAACCTCGCCTGAATGGTGAGGTTGTTTTTTTCAGCTTGTGGAAAACTCCGGTTTTCTGCAAGCTTTTTTTTACTGCCAGGAACGAAGGCCCATTGGAATTTCATTCAGACAGAAATTACCTAGCTCACCTTTGCTTGATGCAGCACAATCTTTTTTCATGTTCTGGCGGGTATCTGTGAACAGCTCCCGTTCCTTCACTTTCTCTTTTCCTGATGGTTTTAATTTGCACTGATCGAGGAGAGAACATTCCGTACACCGGGCGGTATCTGATTTGTACGGTCGATACCCATCACAATTCATAAAAAATGATAACAAATGAGCGCAATGAAAAAATGAAAGAAATCAGCCTATCGAGACTTTTTTCGACAGCCTGCAAAAAAGAGTTAGAAACATAAGCATAGCAAGGGTTGAGTACTATTCGCAGACCTTTAGCGTATTCCTCTGGGAACGGCACGTAATGAAGATCCACCTGGTCAAGTGAATTTGTTGACCAGGTTAGCTGAGGCCGTGCCCACAGAAAGATCCTGTTTTTTTATTGAAGTCGTTTAACCGCCGTTTTCATATCAGGCAAGTCTAAGTCTCCGGATTCAAAGAAGTTTTTTATAATATACTTCGAGAAATTGGCCGCAGACTGGTAATCAATGTGACCTGGCAGAGGCGCTTGATCTTCTATGACTACGTCAATAATAGCTGGCTTATTTGATAGGAAGGCCTGCTTCATTTTAGTTGACAATTCTTCATGCGTTTCAATTCGGTATCCTTCTCCTCCGCATGCCTCAGCGAATTTTGCAAAGTCCACGTCGCCCATATCCGTTTTGTAATTAAGATGTCCCATTTGCTCTTGCTCATATTTAATCATAGCAATTTTACTGTTATTTAAAACAACCATCTTAATAGGTAATTCATATTGGACGGCTGTTGCAAAATCCTGCATGACCATAGAAAATCCACCATCACCGCTGATTCCAATTACCTGACGGTCAGGATGAGCCAATTGTGCAGCAATCGCTCCCGGCAGTCCACTGCCCATTGTAGCTAGCCATCCTGAAATAAGAAAACGTTGATCAACAAAAGGCAGAAAGCGCGATACCCATACCGTAACATTTCCCACATCAGCAGAAACGACAGCTTGCGGCTTCATGACTTCCTCTAAATGATACATGACCTGGGGCGCGTGTAATGGATCTTCTGATGACCGCTTATCTTCTTGAAGAGCGACACTCCACTTCTTCATTTTGCTTTGATATTTTTCCAAAAAGGCAGCATTGTTATTCTCTTCTACATAATACGCTAACGATTCCAATGTCTCTTTAGCATCTCCAGCAAGGCCCAGTGTAATGGGGTAATATTTGCCGAGGTGATCTGGTTTATTATCAATTTGAATCGCAGTAACATGATCAGGCAAGAATTCGCGGTACGGAAATTGCGTGCCGACTAAAAGAAGTAAATCACATTCTTTCATGGCATGATACGCTGGTTTCGTCCCTAACTGCCCATGTTGGCCTAAACAATAGGGATGATGATCAGGAAGAACTCCCTTACCTAACAAACTTAAAATAATCGGTGATTTAATTTTTTCGGCAAATGATATTAATTCAGTTCTAGCATTCGCAGCTCCCTGCCCTGCTAAAATGAGAGGTTTTTCTGCCTTCTCTATTAGCGATTTAGCCTCTTCCAGATGCTTGTCCTGAGGACTTATTTCTGGTCGGTAATAACTTGAAGAAGTCAACTTTACATCATAGGAATGCTTCTTCCCAAATAAATCATCAGGTACGACGAGTACAGAAACCCCTTTATGAGTAAAAGCTTCCCTGATCGCTTGATTCATTAGATCAGGAAGCTGCTTCTCTGTCTGCACACGTTTGTTAAAAACAGCTACATCATCAAACATTTTTTCTAAATTAATTTCTTGAAAGGCCCCTGTCCCTACTTCTTCACTATTTACTTGCCCTACAATTGCTAAAACTGGCGCTTTGTCGGATTTTGCATCATATAATCCATTTAATAAATGAATACCTCCAGGTCCTGCTATCGACAAGCAGACTCCTAATTCACCCGTTAATTTAGCATGGGCTGCCGCAGCTAATGAAGCGGTCTCTTCGTGTCTAACTTGAATAAAATCAATGTCTTCTTTTCTCTTTCTCAAATCTTCAATAAGTTCATTTATAGAATCGCCGGGTAATCCATAAACGTGAGGAACACCCCAATTTATTAATAGATCGATTAAAATTTGTCCTGTTCTTTGTTCTGCCAAGAGAGATCCTTCCTTTCGCTGAAAAGACTTTATCTCTTTATTTTCCCTTACCCGTTAAAATTAAACCCTTCGGAAAGAAACCATATTTTTACACATAAAAAAGAACCTCTATAAGGTTCTCTAAATGTTGAAAAAGGAATGTAGCAAACGGCGACACTCCTATGGTAGAAATGAATAAGGGGTACCCCGGAAAGTTGATTTCACTTTTCCAAATACAAGAAATGTCTGCCCAGTCGAGATAAAAAAAACTATGGTTACTCTACAAGCTGAGAAGCTCTATAAAGTTGTTTTAATCTTCCACAACTAAATTTTTCTCAAAACGGCTTATGTCATTATCAGCACCAATTACGATTAAAATATCGCTCTCGTGAATCTCTTCAGTAGCCATTGGGGATACAATAACTTCTTTCTTTCTCTTTATCGCTACAACATTACAACCATACTCCGCACGGATATCAAGATCAACTAAGGTTTTGCCGCTCATTTTACTGCCTGCTTTTACCTCAACTACACTATGATCATCAGAAAGTTCGATGTAATCTAATATATTATTGGAAATAATATTATGTGCAATCCGTTTCCCCATATCTCTTTCCGGGTGAACGACGTGATCTGCTCCGATTTTACTTAAGATTTTTTCATGGTAATCATTTTGGGCTTTCACTGTTATCGTTTTTATTCCTAATTCTTTCAACATCAGTGTTGTTAACATACTCGCCTGAATATTATCGCCAATAGCTACAATAACGTGATCAATATTACGTATGCCTAACTCTTTTAACACATTTTCATCGGTGGAGTCAGCAATAACAGCATGGGCAGCTATGTCCCTATATTCATTTACTTTATCTTCATCTAAATCAAGAGCTAAAACTTCCATTCCTTCTCGGCTTAATTCACGGCAAATACTACCGCCGAAACGGCCGAGCCCTATTACAGCAAATTCTTTTTTCATTCGTCTAGCCTCCAAAATTCAATTATCATCTACCGTTATTCTATCATAATTTTCAGGTGTGAAAAATTTCCCATAAAATAAAGGAGGCCTGACGCCTCCTCTACTTATTCCCTCTTACGTAGTCTGCATCGAAAAGAAATAAACGCATAAGCAGATATAGAGATGGGACCAGCAAGCATAGGCCTGCTATAAAGACAATGACGAGCGTAATTCCCATCGTTTCATGAGTGGCTCCACTTGTAATTGTAATATACGGCTGAAGAATATACGGCAGGTGTGAGGCACCATAGCCGAAAAAGGCAAAAAAGAACTGAAACATGACAGCTATAAAAGCCCAGCCATAAAATCTTCCATTGTATACGAGGAGTACTGCTGTCATGAAGAAAGCTACTGAGATTCCAAACATCCACCATAAGTCAATCGCTTTTTGATAATGCTCAGGGTTATGCTGACTTAATGCGATAAACGTCGTTAAACTGGCAATGATAGTTGGAGAGCTCCAGAAAAGAGCATATTTTCTAACAAGCTCTAAAGCCGGCCGGTCGTTAGCCCTCGAAGCATAATAAGTTAAAAACATAGCGCTAATGTAAAGGACCGAAACAATTGCCAGGAAAACTACGCTCCAGGAATAAGGACTAGACAACAACTCTCCATACAGAAGCCGTACACCATTTGTTGTTTCCTCGATGAACCCGCCTTCGGAAAGTGTTAGAGCCGTAGAAAGTGAAGCGGGAATAAGCAGTCCGGTAGCACCATATAAAAACATATACAAATGGTTGTCTTTGGAGCCATAGTTTTCAAATGCATAGAAAGAACCGCGAATGGCCAGCAGGATGATTGCTATACTGCCTGGAATGAGTAAAGCTTGACCGTAATAGAAGGCGGTATCTGGAAAGAAACCAACAATTCCGACGAAGAAAAACACAAAGAATACGTTGGTAACTTCCCACACTGGCGATAGATACCTGGCAATCAGCTTGTTCATAATATGATCCTTTTTAGTTAACTTCGCATAGTAAGCAAAGAATCCTGCTCCGAAATCTACGGAAGCTACGATTAAATACCCGTATAAGAAGATCCAGAGCACCGTAATTCCTATATACTCATACCCCATTATTCCTCCTCCTTCGTAGCTGCAACTTCAGGATATCGATCTTCAAATTCAGCTTCTGCCGGGTGGTCTTTGAACATTTTTCGCAGAACAACAACGCATCCAACACCTAACACGGTATAAAGACCAGTAAATAATATAAACATTAAACCGACGTGATCAGAAGTGGTTGCCCCTTCAGCTACCGTCATAATCCCTCTTAAAATCCATGGCTGGCGGCCTTCTTCTGCATAAATCCAGCCAAATTCAATAGCCAGCATGGATAAGGGGCCGCAAGCTGCAATCAACCAGAGCAGTATATTATTTTCTTCATTCCACTTCCTCACTTTCCAGAACAGAAGGAATAAGGCAGATACACCTAATGTAAACATCCCAATAGAAACCATTAAATCAAACATATAATGGATCCATAGAGGCGGCTGTTCTTCTTCAGGCGTTTCATTCAAGCCCTCTACTTCTGAATTAAAATCACCATAGGCTAAAAAGCTTAACGCCTTCGGGATGCGAATGGCATTTTCTGTTTCCCCCTCTTCGTTCAGCGTTCCAAATAATACGAGGTCTGCTCCACTTTCCGTTTCAAAGTGCCACTCCCCTGCTGCTAATTTCTCAGGCTGATGTTCTGCTAGAAATTTAGCTGACAAATCACCAGCTACAGCAGTGAATATAGCAAAGATAAATGTTGCCGTTACTGTAAGTTTTAAAGCTTTTTTGTGATATGTGGATCCTTTCTTCTTTATCAGCATAACGGCAGCTATTGTTGCTAATATTGCTGCAGAAGTTAAATAAGAAGAAGCAACTACGTGAAAAACCTTAGTAGGTGTTGCCGGGTTAAACATAGCAGCCAGCGGATTAATGTCTGTCACTGTATTGCCCTCTAATTCAAAACCTTGTGGTGTGTTCATAAATGAATTAACCGTTGTAATAAAGAAAGCAGATAGCGTTGACCCTACAATGACAGGTATAGATAAAAGCCAATGATACATCGGATTCTTAAACCGGTCCCATGTATATAAATAGATTCCTAGAAAGATCGCTTCAAAGAAAAAAGCAAAGACTTCCATAAATAAAGGAAGACTAATGACGTTACCCGCGATCTGCATAAAATTCGGCCATAATAGCGAGAGCTGTAAGCCAATTGCCGTTCCTGTTACCACCCCTACCGCAATCGTAACCGTCATCCCTCTTGTCCATCGTCTGGCCAGAAGCTGTAAGTGTTGATCTTTTCTTTTTATTCCAAGAAATTCTGCGATGGAGATCATGATAGGTATGCCTACACCTACAGTCGCAAAAATCACGTGAAAGATTAAAGTCAGCGATGTAAGTAAGCGGCTCATCGTCACGCTATCTTCAAAAAACATAAAAGTACCCCCTTGAACTTAATCAAGTAAATTTGTCTTCGTCTATTATAAAACGGCATGCTGCCCTGCAGAAGAATAAGTAATGACTATTTTGTGACAAACTTCACAAAGTCGATTTACATACAATGTACAAGAAACTTCGAGGTCCTGTCCAGTTATTTGTTTTTTCTCTTAATGAACCATACCACCAAACAGACAAAATAATGCCCTAGCAACTAAATTATGAGGGTATTCCAGGCTGTCAAGAAAGTTCTAGACAGCATTAATTTTTGGCATTTTCACTTAAATTTTATCTACTAGTACACTAAAGAACGGGATATGCCGATTTAGATAGGAAAATGTTTTCGTACAAGTGCTGATTCCAGCTGCCTGCCGGAACATGAAGAGAATTGGCCATTAACTATTCAAGATGAGGAAGGTGAAGGTGAGTCTTTTTCTGTAGTAAAAGAAAATCTAAGGAGCAGTGCCCCTCCCACTCCTGCGGAAGAACGAGTGAGCCGAGATCGCCGAGCGTGGGTTTCCGAGGAAGCTCGGTGCTCGTCCGCGGAAAGGGAAGGGGGATGACACTGAAAAACTAAAGGTCGATGAAAGATAAAAAACTCCTGTGTGGAATTTAACCAAGTTAGCTGAAGCCGTGCCTGCGGCTAGTATCCAGCGACAAGCGATTCTTGACGCTCTTTAAATTAGGCAGGACTTTTTCAGCAGCCTCAAGGGGCCTTTCTCTAGGCGGCAAAAAAAGCTTGCGGAAAAACAATGGTTTCTCCAGAAACGCGAATGCCCTCGTAACTAAATTACGAGGGCATTCTATTAGATTGCATCGAGCATTTGAAATTGTGCTTTAACTAATTCGAAATATTCTCCTTTTTGTTCCATCAACTCATCGTGAGAACCGCTCTCTAATATGCGGCCATTTTCAAGGACGTAAATCGTATCTGCTTCACGAATGGTTGACAATCGGTGAGCAATGATAATGGCCGTCCGTCCTTTTAATAGACGACGAAGAGCTTCTTGTATCTTCATTTCCGTTTCCGTATCAATACTAGCTGTGGCTTCATCCAATATTAGAATACGAGGATTAGCAAGCAGTGCTCGAGCAAAGGATAACAATTGGCGTTCTCCAGCTGAAAGAATGCTGCCTCGTTCTTCTACTTCTGTTTCATACCCATTGTTTAAACGTTGTATGAACTCATCTGCACCTACAACCTTTGCTGCTTCCATGACTTCTTCGTCGCTCGCTGCAGGCCGCCCAAAACGAATATTCTCTATGATCGTACCAGAGAAAATAAATGTATCTTGCAAGACCACACTAATTTGCTGCCTTACACTATCGATTGTCGCATCTTTCAAGTCGATTCCGTCAATTTTAACAGCACCTTTGGTCGGATCATAGAAACGGCTTATTAAGTTAGCGATGGTCGATTTACCTGAGCCTGTATGCCCTACTAAAGCAACGGTTTCGCCAGGCTTCATGTCTAAATTAATATCATGCAGCGCCACTCTCTTTTCATCGTACGCAAACTGTACGTGATCAAACTCAATACGACCCTTCATGTCTGTTAACGGTACAGCATCGGCACGTTCCTCAACATTAGGCTCTTCATCAAGAAATTCAAAAATTCTCTCTGAAGCAGCCATCGCCATTAACAGCTGATTATACATTTGCCCAAGTCTTGAAATCGGCTCCCAAAACATACCGAGGAAGAAAGCAAAGGATACAAATGTTCCCACTGGCATTCCCTCTTGTAAAATGAGGTAAGCGCCATACGCGACTAAGATCACCGTTCCAACTGCATTACTCATTTCAACAAAAGGACGAAACATCGCACTTTTACGAGTGGCTACATTCCACGACTCAAAATTATCTGAGTTTACACCATCGAAGTACTCCGAGTTTTCTCTTTCCTGTGAAAAAGACTGCGTAATTCTCACCCCTTGAAGGCTTTCGTTCAGGTGGGAATTGAGTCGAGACTGCTGAATACGAACTTGCTGCCACGACCGTCTTATATTTCGCCGCAGTTTAGTAGAGATGTAGAACATAATTGGCATGATCACTAGGATCGCAATCGCAAGCTTCGGACTTAACGCGAATAAGATGACGATAATTCCTGTCAGCATAACGACATCCATTAACAAGTTAATAATCCCATTCGTAAAAAGTTCTTGTAAGGAGTTAATATCATTCATGATACGTACAAGAATTGAGCCTGCCGATCGCGTATCAAAGAATTTATGTGACAACCTTTGGACGTGCGAAAATAGATGCTGACGTAAATCATAAATGACGTTCTGACCTAGGATATTGACGTATTTAATCCTGAGCATGTTTGATACATAGCTTAATAAGTACATAACAGCCACACCAACTACTAATTGAATAAGTAAATTGGTATTCCCTTCAGCAATAGCAATATCAATGGCGACTTTACCTATAAGAATAGGCACGACTAATCGTACAATTGTCGCTACTAGCATAGCAATGATGGAGATCGGCAGTAATGTTTTCCAATATGGTTTAACGTATCTCAGCAGGCGCATGAGCTGCGACCAGTTAAAAGGCTTCTCAATTGCTAAATCCTGGGTATATTTGAACCGGTTTAAGTGTTTATTCGTTTCTGGAACATGCTTTGGTTTTCTAGCCATTTCTCTCCCCCCCTTTGTTTACTAGATATTGGATGAGTCTAATATTTTTTCTTTATCCTGGTATTGTATTTCATAAATGCGCTGATAAGGACCTCCATTTTGAAGCAGCTCATCATGTGAACCTCGCTCCACAATCGACCCTTCTTCTAATACTATAATTTCATCTGCGTGCTTTAAGGAAGAGATGCGGTGAGCAATTATAAATGTGGTACGTCCCTTCATGACTTCTTTTAAAGCTTTCTGGATTTGAAATTCAGTTTCCATGTCCACTGCAGATGTGGCATCGTCTAACACTAAAATAGCAGGATCAATTAGGATCGCTCTCGCAATTGCAATACGCTGCTTCTGCCCACCAGATAATCCCATTCCTCGTTCACCTAGAAGTGTATCGTAACCTTCTGGCATATCCATAATAAAATCATGGGCCTGAGCTCGCTTCGCTGCAGCTTTGACGTCGTCAAGCGTAGCATCAGGATTGCCATAAGCAATATTTTCCTTAATCGTAGTGGAAAATAAAAAAGATTCCTGCAGCACAAAACCGATATTTTTCCGCAGCGTTTTTAGGCCATAATCCGCTACAGGATGACCATCAACCAGTACTCTTCCTTTTTCAGGTTCGTAGAATCGAGTAATCAATTGCGTAATACTCGTTTTTCCTGAGCCGGTAGCACCAATTAACCCGATCGTAGTGCCAGGAGGAGCATCAAAACTAATATCTTTTAATGCCGAATCATCATCTTCAGTGTAAGTAAGTGTCACTTTATCAAAAGTCACATGGCCACGAAGACGATCTTGAACGATGGCATTTTCTTTTTCCTGAATATCTTCATTAGCTTCTAAAATTTCAAGCAGTCTTTCTCCTGAAGCTTTAGATTGAGAAAAAAGGTTAATGACAAAGCCTAAATTCATAAGCGGACCAAGTATATACCAGACGAGGCTGAAAAAGGCGACTAATTCACCTAACTGTAAAGACCCATTGACGACGAGGTACCCACCGTAGGCAAGAAGAGCAACCACACAAACATTACCAATGAATTCCATGAGCGGGAAGTAACGTGCCCAAATATTCGAAGTCGTTATATAGTTCGAACGATAATGTTCACTTCGATCAAGAAAGCGCCCAACTTCAAAATCTTCTCTCGATAATGATTTTACTGTGTTCATCCCGCTAATATTTTCCTGCACTCGTGTATTTAATTGTCCAAATGATTTTCTAATTTTTCGAAAGGCAGGATGGACTCGCCGGTCAAATTGATAGACTACGAATCCTAAGAAAGGCATAGAAGCCATCGTTACAAGAGCGAGAGGAATAGAGTAATAAAACATTACGCTCAAACTTATGACAATTAATAATGTGATACGGATAAGCTCAGAAAAACCCATGGCCAGGAAAAAACGAAAGCCTTCTACATCCGCTGTTAACCGAGACATAATATCTCCTGTTTTGGCATTGTCGTAGTATTTAAATGGAAGACGCTGCAGCTTTTTATACAACTCATCACGCAATACATAGACAGATTTAATACCGAAATATTCTCCTAAGTATTGATGAAAATATGTAGCGACTCCTTTAAACACCATGAGGATGACAAAAACGATACATATATAAGGAATAAGGTTGTATCGTTCTTCCATGACGACATCATCAATGGTTATTTGAAGTACCATCGGATAGACAACGGTAATCCCTGTAACAAATAACAGCGAGAAAACCGACCAGAAGAAGAAAGATCGATAAGGCCAATAAAACGGTTTCAATTTTTTAAAAATATCCAAGTGGTTACCCTCCTTTTTCGTTAACGTATTAACTAATATATCGAGTATCGAAATAAATTTCCACCCATTTGACTAACTTTTTTAAAATTCAGGAAAAAATAAACAAATACCACAAAAAACAAGCTAACACTATCATATAAGAACATAGCCTCAATTATGAGGGTGTCAGTTTGAGAAAAACTTTAAACAGGGTAATACCACTGGGGTTTTAGGAACAGATCACCGGCAAAATCATTTACTCAAGCTGTGTACTTAGGAAAACAGCGCTCGCAAAAGGGCATTTACTCTACGAGGTTTCAAGCTTCCATTCTGGTCAAAGGAACGGAATTTACAGCTAATTAGTAAAAATGTTGATTAAATAGTAAAAAAAGCTTGCAGGACACAATAAGTTCTCCTGCAAGCTTTTTTTACTATTTTTGGTTAACACCCAGTACACGGTTAACACGTTTACGGAGCATCTTCATACCGCCACCACCGGCTTGGAAATGGCGAAGATTACCTTCTTCATCAAATACGTAATAAGCAGGGACGTATTGATTTTCAAATGCATCTGTAAGTTTGTGTTCATTATCTACATAGATAGGCTGAGTGATTCCATGTTCATCAGCTACTTCTTTAATTTGCTCTAAATCAAGATCTTTCTCTGAACGAGGCATGTGAACAGCGATTACATTTAAGTCTTCACTATACTCATCGCGAAACTCATTTACGTTCGGCATAGCTTCTTTACAAAGCCCGCAGCTTACCGACCAAAAATGAATGAGGGTTGGTTTGCCGCCTACTAGATCTTCTTTTGAGATAGGTTCGCTGTTGTACCATTTTGTTGCTTCAGGCAATTCTGGCATTGGTGTTCTAAGCTTCATCCTGACATCCTCCTTTAACTCTTAAAGTACGTATGGAAAAAAAGGTCTAACTCTGTGGTTAGACCAATTTTAGATATCAATTAAAGTGTTTCTTGACCTGGCTTCCAGTTTGCCGGGCAAAGTCCGCCAGTTTGAAGCGCTTGAAGTACACGAAGTGTTTCGTCTACGTCACGGCCGATATTGTTGTGGTTCACCACTTGATACTGAAGCTCACCTTCAGGGCTGATGATGAATAGTCCGCGTAGTGCGACACCTTCATCTTCAACTAGCACGCCGTAGTCTTTAGCTACTTGGTGGTTCGTGTCAGCTGCAAGTGAATACTCAAGGTCACCAAGACCATTATCCTCGCGGTTAGTATTAATCCAAGCTAAGTGTGTGTGAATTGTATCAGTGGAAACTCCAATTACTTCAGCATCCAGGTCTTCGAATTCATCGAAGCGGTCGGATAGTGAAGTGATTTCAGTTGGACATACGAAAGTGAAATCCATTGGGTAAAAGAATAGTACTGTCCATTTATCGTTTTTCATGTTTTCTTCTAATGATACTTTTCCAAACTCTTTGTTTGGAAGTACTGCATCCATTTCAAAGCGTGGTGCTTGTTTTGCTACCATACGTTCTGCCATAAAAGAATCCCTCCATATGTTTTTAAGCATGATTTAACATTAATCTACAATCACAAGTTTTAGTATAACGAGAGAATAGATTGTAGTCAATGTTTAATAAAAATTAATTTAATCTAGCCTTTGGTTCTATCTTTATTAATATAGGCAACACTGTATTTCATTAAACATCATCCACTGTATTATGTAAAATATTTTGCCTTCTGTAATGACAATGCTTGACATTAAACCACAAAAAATTGAAAATAACTTCATACATCAAATACGATAATAAGCGTTATTTTGTTAGAAAGGAGTCTGATTATGAATTTATTTGAGGAAGGATTTGATTTTAACACTACCGTACTTGTGGAATGGTTAATTACGGGAGGATTAAAGATCCTGGTTATTCTCATAGCATTTGCGATACTAGGTCCAGTGGGAAAAAAAGCGATTGGCATCGCTATCCAACGCATGGGGAAACAGCGGAAAATTGCAGAGAGCCGTACAAAAACGCTGGAAAAATTGTCTGTAAATATGTTTTCTTATATTCTTATTTTTCTATTAATCGTTATGCTGTTAAGTGCAGTTAATATAGAAATTGGTCCCTTACTGGCAGGAGCCGGAATTATTGGTCTGGCGATCGGTTTTGGAGCCCAGGGTTTAGTTTCTGATATTGTGACCGGGTTCTTTATTCTTCTAGAACGTCAAATTGAAGTAGACGATTATGTGACGGCTGGAGGATACGATGGAATTGTTGAAGAAGTAGGCATTCGTACAACAAAACTCAGAAGTTTCGATGGCACGCTTAACTTTATACCTAATCGAAACATTGAAGGTGTCAGCAACCATTCTCGCGGTAATATGCGTGCCCTAGTGGATATCGGCATTTCTTATGATGAAAACATTGATCAAGCATTAGAAGTTCTAACAAAAGTAGCCGACGATTTTGCGGACGATCCCCGCTTTAAAGAAGGGCCTGATGTTTTAGGTGTGCAAAGTTTAGGCGATTCGGATGTCGTTCTTCGTATTCTTGGCAAGACAGAAAACATGGAACAATGGGGCGTTGAACGTGACTTGAGAAAAGCAATGAAAGAAGCATTAGATAAAGCAGGAATTGAAATCCCGTTCCCTCATCAAGTCTATATAGAAAAGAAAGAAAGTTAAAAAAGCCAGCCTGGGGTAAGTAAACCGGGCTGGCTTTTCTATTGCCATGCTTCTATTTTTCGTATGGTACCCACATTCATATCTACGATTTTAAAATGAATTCCTTTTTCTTCTACAATAGTTCCTTCTTTAGCATCGATATCTCGAGTGTAAATCCAACCAGAGATCGTATCCACCTCATTGTGCTCGAACTCTACATTAAAGTAATCATTAATGTCTTGTATCGACGTTTTTCCATCGATAAGATAATGCCCATTTTTCAGTGTTTTAATTTCCCTTTCTTCTTCATGATCATACTCGTCCCTGATCTCCCCAACAATCTCTTCAAGAATATCCTCAATGGTAACGAGCCCTGAGGTTCCGCCATATTCATCAATTAATATGGCCAAATGCGTACGCTCTTTCTGCATGCGTACGAGAAGTTCTTGTATTGCAATGTTTTCAAATACTCTCACTACAGGCTTAATATATGGTTTAAGCAAGCCCATTTTTTCTATATCATCATAGAAAAACTCTTTCATATGAATAACACCTAGAATATTATCTTTATCGCCATCTATTACTGGATATCTTGTATAGCGGTTTTGTTTCATAATGCGGATATTGTTTTTCATCGAATCGTTCGTATCCAGCGCCGCCATTTCCGTGCGGGGTACCATAATTTCCTTAGCCATTCGATTATCAAATTCAAAAATGCGATCTACATACTTATACTCACTGCGGTTGATCTCACCTTGTTTAAAGCTTTGATTTAAAATGTATCTTAACTCTTCCTCAGAATGGACTTCCCCTGATTCTCTTGCTGTAGCAATACCAAATAATCGAACGAGTGCATTGGCTGAACCGTTTAACACAAAGATAAATGGGTACATGATTTTATGAAAAAAGATCAAAGGCCTCGATACAAGTAAAGTTATCCGTTCAGCCTTTTGGATGGCTACCGTTTTTGGAGCGAGCTCGCCTAATACAACATGTAAAAATGTAATAATGGAAAAAGCAATGGCAAATGAAATTGTATGGCTGATCGCAGCTGGAAGTCCGGCTTCACCAATTAAAGGCTGCAGCAGATGATCTAACGTCGGTTCCCCAAGCCACCCTAATCCTAGTGCAGTAATCGTTATTCCAAGCTGACATGCCGATAAATAATCGTCTAAATTATCTACCAGTTTCAACGCCAGTTTTGATTTCTTATCACCTGCGTCTGCTTTTGATTCTAGTTTACTACGGCGGACTTTTACGATAGCAAATTCACTTGCCACAAAGAAAGCTGTCAATATAATTAATACACCCACCGCCAACAGTTTGATGGTTGTTTCCATAGCGTCACATCCCAAATAATAGACATACCGTTCACGAAGGAACAATTTTCAGTTATTATGAGACGAATGCTTCTAATGTATACGAAAACTACAATTGCTTAAGGCTCGAAATGACAATTGACGACCCAACTTGTAATGCATTTTCATCAGGAGAAAGTTTAGCATTATGCAGACCTGCTTCTGAATTCACTCCAAGCCAGAACATAAATCCCGGCATTTCTTTTAACATATAACCGAAGTCTTCCCCCGTCATTGCCGGGCTGGCTTCAACATAGTTAAAATCAAGCTGTTCAGCTATATGGGAAAATCTCCGAACCAGTATTTCATCGTTATTGACTTGATAATAGTTAGCACCATAATCAATCGTTACTTTACAATCATTAGAGATTTCTAATCCTTTAATGATCTTCTCGATTTCCTGTTTAACTTCTTCCATCGCGTTTGGAGACATCGTGCGAATTGTCCCCTCTAGACGTGCGTGTTCTGAAATGATGTTTTGAACTGTGCCGCCGGTAATCTTCCCCACTGTAATAACTGCACTATCCAGTGGATCAACTCTTCTTGCTACGACCTGCTGAAGCTGACTGACTAAAGAACTTGCAGCCACGACCATATCTTTTGTCAGATGAGGATAAGCGGCATGTCCCCCTTTTCCAAGCAAGTCGATAAAAAGCTCACTCGTATTTGCAAAAAGCAGTCCCGCTCTGGAGGATACTGTACCCACTGGAAGCTCCGGGGCAATGTGAAGAGCGAAAATGATGTCAGGTTTCCATTTTTTCATTGGGGCTGATTCAAGCATTGGCTCTGCCCCGCCTGGTCCTTCTTCGGCAGGCTGGAATAAAAATAATACGTGATCCTCAGCAGGATCATTAGCTAAGGCTTCTAATGCAGATAAAGCAATCGTCATGTGAAAATCATGACCGCAGGCATGCATCCTTCCTTCATGCACCGACTTAAATTCGAGGTTGGTTTCCTCCTGCAAAGGAAGTCCATCAATGTCCGTTCGATACCCTATCGTTTTTTTCGGGTTCTTCCCCCTGACTTTTACAAAAATACCCGTACGCCACGTTTCCACCTCAAGATAATCATGTGGCAGCTTTCCGATAAAATCGAGTAAGTATCTTTGGGTTTTCTCTTCTTGAAAACCTAACTCAGGAATTTGGTGGAGATCCCTTCTAATTTGTATAAGCTGTTTTGATTCCATCGTGTCCCTCCATTAGAAATAAGGACCTTGCATGAGCAGCAAGGTCCTTGACTATTAATTATCCAGTTTTCTCAGCTCTTGTTTAATTTCAGTTTTTGATTTCGTTTGGTCATCGATTTCTTTGATAACGCGAGCCGGTGTACCAGCCACCAGCGTGTTTGCAGGTACATCTTCAGTAACAATCGCTCCTGCGGCTACCACTGAACCTTCGCCAACCGTTACACCTTCAAGAATAACTGCATTAGCACCTACCACAACTCCATCTTCAACTACAACAGGCTTAGCAGATGGTGGTTCAATTACGCCTGCAAGAACAGCTCCTGCTCCGATGTGGCAGTTCTTTCCAACAGTAGCGCGTCCGCCTAGAACAACGTTCATATCGATCATTGTTCCTTCCCCAATAACGGAACCAATATTAATAGACGCTCCAAGCATAATTACGGCACCGTCACCGATTTCTACTTGATCACGAATAATAGCACCTGGCTCAATACGTGCATTTACCTTTTTCAAATCAAGCAATGGGATAGCTGAGTTTCGACGATCGTTTTCTAACACGTAGTCTTCAATTTGATCACTGTATTTTTCAAGCAGAGGCTGGATCGCTTTCCACTCTCCAAAAATAACTCCCGAATCTCCAGTAATGAAGTCTTGAACGTCATCACCGAAATCTAGAGATGATAAATTTTTTCCTTTTACATAAACCTTAACTGGTGTTGATTTTTCACTATTAGAAATGAATGAAATAATCTCATTAGCATCCATCTGTTTCATATGTAGCCTCCTCGTTTCTTTAGGTTTCATTCTTTACTTTATCAAAGCGAATTATGTGTGACAAGAATTTTCGCTATTAACCATTTTTAGGTAGTCGTAAAATCAATAAAAAGCTTATAACTGCTAAAATTAGTAAACCAACATAGACCTGGTGCAATCCATTCGTAAGCCCTTCTCTAAATACAGTTAATGCCTGAGCGCTTAACTCTGAACGTGCTTCTTCATTTAATAGAAGATTTGTGGAGTCGACAGAGTACTCTTGATCTAATCCTTCCTGCTCTAGAGACTGGTGAATACGATTATTTAGCAGTCCTCCGAGAACGGCTGCACCTAGAGCACTACCTAAAGTACGCATAAACATGTTAGATGCTGTAGCTATTCCTCGCATCTTCCAATCTACGGAATTTTGAATAGAGACAATAAAGGATGTCGTTGAAAAACCCATCCCGATCCCGATAAATAAAGAGCCAACAGCTGCAAAAACAGGTCCTTTTTCCGGAGAAAGCAAAGAAAACAGCACAGCGCCGATAATTAGTGAACAGCCGCCAACGATTGAAGTAAAACGAAAACCAGCTTTTAATAATAACCTCCCGGCTAAAGTAGCTGCAATCGGCCAGCCAATCGACATCGTTGTTAAGGTAAAACCTGCAACTGTAGCAGACTGCTCCATGACCCCCTGGACAAAAGCCGGCAAATAACTGGACACTCCAATAAGAATCATACCTGTCGTTAATGAAGTTAAATTGGCGTAACGAATGGAGCGGTTTTCCCATAAATGAAGGGGGAGCATCGGCGTTGAAGTTTTCTTCTCAGCTTGCCTAAATAAAATAAAACTTCCGAGAGCTGTAAGAAATAAAATGAGCATTTCTAATGATAACCAGGCAATTCCGATGCCTCCCTCCACTAACATAAGAACCACCAGGCTGACCATTAACATAACGTAGATCGAACTTTTGTAACTAATGCGAGCTTCTTGCTTTTCAACGTCTTCCTTAAAGAAGAGCATGACACCGGTTAATGCAAGCATTCCTAAAGGAAGATTCATCCAAAAAACGAATGGCCAGCTTAACACATCGACGAAAAAACCGCCCAGCAACGGACCGGTAACAGCTGATATCCCCCAGACACTAGACAAGTAACCCTGTATTTTAGCACGTTCTTCTTTAGAGTATATATCACCAACAATGGTTGTAGCGATTGGCATTAAAGCCCCTGCTCCCAGTCCTTGAACAAACCTGGCAGCGATTAACACAACCATCCCATTAGCAAGAGCCGCAATAATCGAACCGAGCAGGAATAAGCAGATCCCCAGCATAAAAATCGGTTTACGGCCATATGTATCTGACAGTTTTCCAAAAAGCAGTACAGTGGAAGCATTAGTCAGTAAATAAGCTGAAAACACCCAGCTATACAGACTGAAACCTCCTAAATCAGCAACAATGCCGGGCATTGCCGTTGATACAATTGTCGCTTCGATAGCTGCTAAAAACATAGCAAGCATAATTGAAGCGAGCACCAATCCCCTCCTCATAAAAAAACCCACCTCACTTCCTTCATAAACCTCTTTCATCGTAGAAAAAAGAAAGGACGCCCAAAACGGGCGCCTTCTCCTATAACATTTTTTCATTTTCGTTTCCGTTATGCTCTCTTCAATGTCTCATGATAATATTTGCTGAATTGTTTTAATATGGTTCGTCTTGTGATAATGCCGTCAAACTCTTCATCTGCATTAGTCACACAGATAAATGGATGATCAATTAATTTATGAAGGGCATCTATCATTGAATTTTCTTTTTTTAAGCATGGTATTTCTTTGTTCATTACTTGCTCTACTGTTAAATCATTTAGTCGGTTCAATTCAAACTGCTCAATTCCTAATGTTTCCTCTAATATCATGGATTTACTAACGACACCTTGAAATTTATTATCAGCATCTAACACTGGAATTGCTGAATAACCTGTTTTTAATAAAACGAGTAATGCATGATCAAGAGGATTATTAACTTGAACGTGTGCGACTTTCTCTGCAGAGATCATTAGTTCTTCAACTACTGGAAAATTCACTTCATTACTTTGAACACTTATCATACTACATGAACACTCCCTAATACCTTTCTCACTGAAGGAGCAAAAGAAACGAGCGACAAATTATACATACTTATCCTAACATAAATTCTTCTAATTCACGAATTGGGCTTCCTTTTTTTTCTTATTTAACTGTATAATTCACCTACTTCTACCCTATTTCATAAGGTAGTTAAACCCCTGATCTTTAAAATTTTAAAAAATATGCTTATACTGGTAGAAGAAGTACAAGACAACGATCTTTTATTTCAATTAAAAGTTGGGGATGAAAATTAAATGATGACACACACATTTTCTAGAAGAGAAGAAATCGCTAATGCCGTTACTCATGGTATTGGAGCGATATTAAGTGTTGCAATGCTTATACTGCTTATCGTATTTGCTAGTTTGCAAGGAACAGCCTGGCACATCGTTTCGGTTAGCATCTATGGAGGGACGATGCTTCTTTTATACGTGTCCTCAACACTAGTGCATATTTTCCCTCCAGGAAAAGCAAAAGATATCTTTGAAATCTTTGACCATTCTGCGATTTATCTATTCATTGCTGGAACTTACACGCCAATGCTTCTTCTGCCATTAAGAGGATCCTTAGGTTGGACGTTATTTGGGATTGTGTGGGGAATAGCGATCTTAGGGATTATTTTTAAAGTATTTTTCGTAAAGCGATTTGTTGTGCTTTCAACAGTGTTTTACGTATTAATGGGATGGCTCATTATATTAGCATGGGGGCCGTTAACCGCTGAAGTACCAGCTGCAGGTATTACTTATCTTGTGGTAGGGGGAGTGTTATATTCCATCGGCTCTATTTTTTATGTGTGGCGAAGTTTTACATACCATCATATGGTGTGGCACTTATTTGTTTTAGGCGGATCGATCTTTCACTTCTTCACGATCTTCTTTTACATTATTTAGAAAACGTGCGGTTGTCACCGTAATTGCAGAAGAATATGCTCCTAAAGATAAATGAGAAAACATCGTCAGACATTCGAAAAAAGGGTGCAGGAAACTGACTCCATATCCACTCTTTTTTACACAATAGGGGTAACGTCCCTACAAACAAAAGAAGCTGCTTAAAGGCAGCTTCTTTTTTGTTGAGAAACCGTCGTTTTCTCTTTTAGTTCGAAAGTGAAAACATTCCTTACCTTATCAAGAGGAAGGGTTTTAGGAAACGACTCTCTTTCCAAGGGCGAACGGTGTGCCTCCTCAGGCTTATCAGCCTTCCGGGGTCACACCTTATTCGTCTCTCGCTTAGGAGTCTCGCCGTTTCCTAAAACCCTTTTTTGAAAAGTGATTACTAGACGTAATGGTGTTTAAGACCTTCTTTTCCCCAAGGTTCCGTGATCCCACGATTCCGAGCGTCTCTTAAGATTAAAAGGAACGGAAAAAGTGCCGACTCCTGCGGGACGAGCAGACAGGAGAGGCCCCGGAGATCGAGGAGACTTTCCGCCTGCCCCGCGGAAAGCGGTACTTTTTCCTGTTCCTTTTCTTCAGACTAAGAGAGGAACCATAAGATACAACGTGTACGTCCATTCAAGCTTTTTAACAGCCTGAGAAGCTGCTTGAAGTCAGCTTCTTTTTTGTTTATCTTTTAAACGATATAGTAGATGATTAAAACGGAAATTGATTCAGCCATTGGCCGCCATCTAAAGTAACGACTTCTCCATTCATATATGAAGCTTCATCTGATAAGATAAAGCGAGCTAAACCAGCAATCTCCTCTGGTGTACCTAAGCGGCCTAGAGGGATAGATTGCAACGTGCGTTTTGCCGCTTTCTCTGATTCGAAGAGTTTATCCGCTCCCCCAGTTCTCTCAATGGGTCCCGGAGCGATGGCATTGGCACGGATACCGTACCGGCTCCCCCACTCAACTGCAAGTGTTCTTGTCATCGCAAGTACACCTGCTTTTGCTGAAGCAGAATGAATAACACCCGCGCCAGCGTTCCACGCATATGTAGCAACCATATTTAGGATCGATCCTTTGATTCCTTGATCAATCCAGTACTTGCCTACAGCTTGGCTGCAGTAAAAAGTGCCATTTAGAACGATATTAATCACCGAGTTCCAGCCGTTAGGAGATAATTTCTCTGCTGGTGAAATAAAGTTCCCCGCTGCATTATTAACTAAATGATCAATCCGGCCAAATGTTTCGACCGCTTCGTCTACCATTCGATCTGCATCCTCTACCTTACGTACATCCATTTCTATAAGAAGAAGCTTGTCTTCATTTCCTTGCGCAATTTGCTCCTTGGCTTGTTGGAGCCGATCTTTATTTCTTCCTGTTATGGCAACTCTAGCTCCTTCTTCAAGAAATCGTTTTGCCATATAAAGCCCCATCCCGCTGGAGCCGCCTGTCACAATAATCACTTGATTCTCCATTAAACATCCCTCCGTCTATACTACATTCCATATAAAAAACTGAATTCCTGTTCATTTTTAAAAAAACTTGTGAAATCTTTTGTTATATTTCATAGATAGTAAAAGTGGTATAATGACGAAAGTAAAGAACGGGGGCATCTAAATGACGATGACACGGAGACGTTTTATTAAAAATATAGTGTACAGCGCACTCGGCTTTCTAGGGTTATCCGGGGGCGGTTATTACTATGCTCGTTATATGGAGCCGGCCATGCTTACTACCCAGACTTATACATGGAAGCACCCGAAGATTCCTGCATCTTTTAATCAAGTAAAAATTGTTCAATTCTCAGATATACATTTAGGTTTTCACTATTCAATGGATCAATTCAAAGATTTAATTCAAAAATTAAAAGCTGAGAAACCTGACTTGCTTGTGTTTACTGGTGACCTGGTTGACGAACCTCAACGTTATCACTTCAGTTCTGAAATTCCTTCTCTATTAAATGAACTTGAAGCGCCTCTAGGGAAGTTCTGGATCTATGGAAACCATGATCATGGCGGATATGGAACAGAAAAACTAGAAGCAGTGATGTCAAATGGAGGTTTTACTTTATTAAAAAATCAAGTAACTGAGATAAAAAAAGATGGAGATTCTATCTCTCTTGCTGGTTTAGATGATATTATGCTGGGCGCGCCAAATATTGCAGGTACTTTGAACCAATTGAACGACGATACTTTTTCAGTATTGCTCGTTCACGAGCCAGATATTGCTGATCGCGTCAAAGACTATCCTGTCGATGTACAGCTTTCCGGCCACAGCCACGGGGGCCAGGTGCGAATTCCTGTGATTGGATCTATGGTTACGCCACCCTATGGAGAGAAATATGTAGATGGTAAACACTTAATCAGCGACCGGCTAACGTTGTATATCAGCCGTGGTATTGGCACAACTCGAATGCCTTACCGCTTCTTGTGCAAGCCTGAATACTCCATTTATACGTTACACCCTAACCCTTAACAATTGTGTGACAACCAGAGAACCATGACATCTCTGCACCTAACAGGTGGTAAACTGGATCCAGGGAGGGGAATTATGAAGCAGATAACTTGCGTTTTAAGCATACTTATTTTTACATTAACGGCATGTGGTTCACCGATCGAGGAAAACATGTCCAGGGACGTAGAAGATTTCGAAGGTACTAACCAAGACGGAGAGACAATTACATTTCCCGACCATTTCGAGGGAGATTATTGGATAGCTAATTTTATTTTCACAAGGTGTGACACCGTGTGTCCACCTATGACAAGTAATATGTCGCGTTTACAACAACAGTTAGAAAAAAACCAATTAGAGACTCCACTTGTTTCCTTTTCTGCCGATCCTGAATATGATACAGAAAAGAAATTAAAAGAATTTGCAAACCAATTTGAGGCTGATTTTGCCACGTGGGACTTTATGACAGGATATGAATTTCAAGACGTCAAAGAACTATCGATTAAATCCTTTCAATCTCCCTTAAATCAGTTAGAAGATTCGGACCAAGTGGCACATGGAACAAGCTTTTTCCTTGTAAATCCAGATGGAAAAGTTATAAAAAGCTATGATGGAACAAAAGCGAAAGAAATGGGTAACATTCTAGAAGATGTTAAGAAATTACAGTAATATTTTGCAAATATGACTGCTTTCAGCTAAGATTGAAGATACTTTAAGAAAGGAGGACATGTATGTACTCAGATCATACAAACCGCGAATTAGCAGAATCTTTATTTATAGTAAACCGCCATGCCAAAACAGCACCACAGCCTAAGCATTTATACGATATAAAAAAACAAGCCATCTCCAAGCTGCTCAAAGAAAATAAAGCCAAAAAGGTAGGCCTTCATTTCTCTGAGCATCCAAAATTCAGTAAACAGCATTCGACCCTGCTCATAGAAATAGGCGGGTATTATTTTCATATTCCAGCTGAAAAAAAAGATTTTGATCAGCTTAAGCATTTAGGCTCCGTTGACCAATCCTACCGAAATCCAAAACCTAAGCTGTCATTATCCAAAGCGAAACGAGTACTTTATGATTATTTAGGTTGGGACCAAAAAAAAGTAAGAACCACTTCAACTTCTTACCAATCCTCCCCTTCGTTGTTAGGTCAACAGAATATCACCCCGTGGAATCAACGACATAAACGCCGATAAGCAGTCCAGAATTCTGGACTGCTTATCTTATGTTTCGTTCGCTTTTAAAAAAGGTATGTACCCCAGTAGGAGGGGATAATATGACAATGAATGCTATGGACGATTTTCTTTACCACTTAAAGCGTTATATGGAATATACAACAGAAATGAGATCTTCGTACGAACATTTATCAGATCATGAAAAAAAAATTATCTTAGAGTCCCACCCGGATGGAAATAGTCCAGAAGTGATTTCTAAGCAGGTTTACCAATGGCACGATACATTATTTAAAAGAATGGAAAAAGATAAATAACCAGCCTCAAAAACGAGAGGATACAGCATAAAAAATCCGAACGATTTTATAGCTAATGAGTTCGGACTTTTTATGTTAAAGTAAAATGTACACCGCTCCATCAAAACCCTTTACTTTCCCTGTGGACGGTTTCAGCTTCCTTAAGAAGCAAAGAAACGATATCCTGGCGGGAACTTCGGCTTGTACTGTTTCCACCTTTAACTGCGCTAATGAACTGCGTTTATACGTTCGTTCATTTATTGACATCAATGCTATTTAAATTCCCAGGATTTTCTAATTAATATGGCTGTCAATTGTTTGGATTAGGTTTACTATTTCCGGTTTAGAGATTTGAGCATCTGCGCCTACTTTTTCTCCTTTGTGTTTTAAATCTTGAGTAATCAAAGAAGAAAAAATAACAACCGGCATTTCCTTCAAATTTTCATGCTCTTTTACGAGCTTTGTAAAATGGTGTCCATCCATTCTTGGCATTTCGATATCGGTAATGATAAGCTGATATTCTTCGAGTGCCTCTTTCCCCACATCTGCTAGTTGAATTAAGTGGTCATAAGCAGCCTTTCCATCTTCGAAGCAAGTAGTATGAACGTATCCCGCTTCATTCAAAGTTTCTTTCAGCAGACCCCTGAGTAATCCTGAATCTTCTGCAATCAATATCTTTTTATTTGAGCGTTCTCTTTTCCCTAATTCCTGGATTTGCTCAGAATGAACACTTGTCTTCGGGTTAATATCAGCTACCAATTTTTCAAAATCCAGCAAGAGCAGCAAATCTTCATCTTTTTTAATAACACCCGTTATTTGTGTTTCGAGTCCTTGATACATTTTCCCCGGCTTCTCTATTGATTCCCAAGAAATACGGTGGATCTGTGTAACAGTATGTACGTGAAATACAATTTTAGTTTGATTAAACTCGGCTAAAATAAATTTGTCCTGCTCCGGATGAGTTGAGGTCTCAAATCCTAAGGCATGAGCTACATCCACAACAGGTACAACATCTCCACGAATTTCAATAATCCCTTCCAGTGCCTGATGAGGATGCGGGATTTCAGTAACTGGTAAAGGATTAAGAATTTCTTTTACCTTAATGACGTTAATACCAAATCTATTGTTTCCTATGCTGAATTCTACAATTTCCAACTCATTCGTTCCACTTTCTAATAATATTCCTTGTTGGTTCTGCATATGTGATTCGTCCTCTCCCTCATTACATGCTTATCTTTAGAAGATACCACAATCTCTTCTTATGTAGTACCTAAGAACGACTAAATGACAAATAAATGGTTCTTTTGGCATAGTTAATTAAAAAATAAGTCTTAAACAAAACTGAATAAAGCATAAAATCATCCGAACGATTTGGAGAAATCCATCCGGATGATTTATGTTTAAGAGCCCCCATCTGCTCCACTGTGGCAGCATTTTGACTATGCTAATGAGCTGTGTTTATCTTAGTTAAATGTTATCGCATGCCATCCTTACTAGAATCTATAAAAATTAAAAATTCATAAACTGTCTTATTACCCAATTTATATAATTGTATGTTAACGGAAAAATCAAAAACATATAGAAATCCCCATGGTTACGCCCAAGCTGGTAGGAGACCGCTTTAATCATTACGTATAATTAAGTATACGATTAACCCGACGACTGGGAAAAACAATGTTCCAAGAAGAACAACTAATGTATAGCCCTGACTTTTTCCTTTTCGAATAGAATCACGATAGGCCCATACACTTGTCACTATATTTAATATAAAAAGAACTAAACCAAATAATATAAATAATATAAAAAACATTCCTATTTCCAATTCTTCCACCTCCTCTATAATATACGAGAAAGTGAAAAGAAACGTTTCAGTTTATGCGGCTTTTTTCGACCTTTTTCTTATGATGGTTGCCATCTTTTTCACACTTTTAACAAACACGAGTAAAAGCCCAAACGTACTCATAGCCAATAGACTGATCGACCAGAAATAAGCAGGTAAATTCGCAGTCTGTGATTCGTATGAATAGCGGTCTATTAACTGTAGAAAAAGAAATCCCACAAAGATACAATTTACATAGCTTAAAAGGACCAGCCAATTCTTTGCTGCCAACCATTCAATCAACGGCTTAACTATCCACATAGTTCCTGCCATAAAAATAAAAACGAGACTAAACAATAAATGCCAGGCCTCTAACCCAAAAATCCGCAGCAAGTCTTCATCAAACCAATTGTAAACAGCGTCTAATATTGAAAAGTCAATCATCGCAAATTCTCCCTTACGTTTGCTTTTCATCATTTTAGACACCGGCATTAAATATTATACTTAAGGGTTGAAGCTGACTTCATATCCTTTTTTCTTTATCCATTTCAGTCCTTCCCGCCTGCTGAGCGGGCGCATTTCGTGATTTTGGATGAATGCCGCAACTGCTGTCGGGCAGGACTTACTATATTCACGCAGCGACCATCCAATCGCCTTTTCAATAAAAAACTCTTTTTCATGCTTAAGCTCTCTAATCGTTTGAAAAAGCAGTTCTTCATCTGTGTGTTCTTTACTTTTCAATTGAAAAAGCAGACTCGCCCTTCTCACCCATAAATTAGAAGAGCGAGACCACCGTATAGTTAAAGGATGAAGATACTGTGAATGGGATGTAAAGTAATTACCACATAGTTGAGAGCTGATCATATCAACCGTATCCCACCACGAATGTTGAGAGATTAACTCCTTGTATATGCCTATAGATGATATAGGAGTAGAACGACGATAGCTGTTTAGTAAGGTTAAAGCGGCATAATGGCATTCTCTTTCTTCCTCTTTATAAAGAAGTTCCACCACTTCCACAGTTTCTGCATAACTTCTCTCTGGAAAGAGCGCCATCACTTCTTTGATAATCTTTTTTCGCTCAGGTGTTTTAATACCATAAAAAGAAAATTTATTTTTCATATATTGTTCCATTCGAAATCGCTGATCTTCATTTCGATTTGCTTGAAATGCAGTTACAATTGATTCATGTATAGCATGGCTTCTACTCATCTGCCCTCTCCCTTTCAAGAAACAATAAAAGAGTTTAAATCACTGGCTCTATTTTTGGTATCCTCATAACCCAGCTGGTATAAATGGTGAAGCTTATTACGGTTTCTTTCAATCCGATTCACCTTTAGAGGCTGAGTGGGACGAATGACAAACGCCTGTTGTGAGATTTCTAAATGTCGAATAGTTTCCATCGTTTTGTTATAAAATGAATGGCGGTTTTTCAAAGCTTGAACAAAATTAGGATAGTCTTTATATTTCCGCTGGAAGTACCAATTCCACTTCATCTTCGGCTTAATATACCCATCATTCCTTGTTAACACAATCACATGCTTTTTATTACCGAATTCTATAGAGTGCTGTATAGGGATGGGATCTGCAATGCCACCATCCATTAGTTCATGGCCTAAATAAGAAATACTAGGAGCTATTAAAGGAAGTGAGCTTGTAGCCCGCATAATTTTCAATAAACTTTCACGATCTGGAAAATCGTTATAATAAACGGGCATGCCTGTCTTCATGTTCGTCGTGCCTACTACAAAGTTAGTGGATCGATTCATAAACGACTCATAATCAAAAGGCACTAATTGATTGGGCAGTGTGTCAAAAATAAAATCCATCCCAAACAATTGCTTGTGGGTCATCATTCGTTTAAACGATATGTATTCAGGGTGATCGCCGTATTCGACGAGCACTTTGTAATTCCGTCCTCTCTGCTTCGCCACATAGGAACTTCCGTTACAAGCTCCCGCTGAGGTGCCTGCTACATACGAAAAATGAATATCCTCATCGAGTAAATAATCGAGTACACCTGCTGTATAAGCTCCTCTCATTCCTCCTCCTTCTAACACTAAACCAGTATGCTCCATAACCCCCATCCTTTCTACCTATTAGTTTACCACGAACTGAAAAAAAGCAGCCACGAATGCGGCTGCTTTTTCATTATGATATGATCAGTTTATCATTTCGTTTTTATCTGTGTTTTTTACTCTTTTTTCGTCTAATTGGTCATCGATTTTGTCTAAGGCTTGTTGATCATTTAATAATTCTTGTTTATTCTGATCGACGAGCTCTTCAAATGAGATTCGGTTCGGTCTCATGATCAAAACTCCTTTCCTTCAACTTCAATTTCATTGTAACAGAAAAAATAAAAGATAAATCAAAATTGTTTGAACATTTTGTTAACAATTGTGGAGGTAGTATAATGCAGAAAAAAATAAATCATAAGCTTTTAGATATTCAGATTTCAGGCATACGGCAATTCTTTAATATGATCGGGCAATACGAAGATGTCGTTTCTTTAACGATAGGCCAGCCAGATTTCTCTACACCCGATCATGTAAAAAACGCAGCGATACATGCTATCCAACATGATCGCACGACTTATACTCATAATGCAGGCATTGCAGAACTCCGCAGCGCGATCAGTGACTATGTCCATGACAGTTTCAACTTACAGTATAACCCTCTTAATGAGATCATAGTAACCGTAGGAGCGTCCCAGGCCATTGATATTACGCTTCGTACAATTATAGAGCCTGGAGATGAAGTTATTCTCCCAGCTCCTATATATCCGGGTTATGAGCCATTAATAAAACTTGCAGGCGCTACAGTAAAATATGTAGACACGAGTCAGAATCACTTTAAGTTAACAGCTGATCTACTTGAAGAAGCCATTACAGAAAAAACGAAGTGTGTTATTACTCCTTATCCTTCAAACCCTACAGGAGTATCCTTAACAAAAGAGGAGCTTCGTGACATTTCAAAGATTATTCAGGATCACGAGATTTTTATGATTGCAGATGAAATATATAGTGAATTAGTCTATGATCAAGTTCATACGTCCATCGCCTCATTTACGGACATTCGGGACCACGTGATTGTCATTAATGGAGTTTCTAAGTCTCATGCAATGACGGGGTTCAGGATTGGTTATTTATTGGCCCCTGAATGGCTGGCTCAACAAATTCTTAAAGTGCACCAGTACAATGTGTCTTGTGCCACTTCGATCAGCCAATATGCAGCACTAGAAGCTATATTGAATGGAAAGCATGACCCAGAGGTTATGAAAAACGCTTATCAAGAAAGACGCGAATATGTAATGAATCGACTGGATAAAATGGGATTAGAATACATCGTACCTGATGGCGCATTTTACATTTTCCCAAAATTCTCTTCTGAAGAATCAACGTTTAAAGCCGCCGTGGATTTAGTGGAAAAAGCCGGAGTAGCCCTTGTTCCTGGAAGTGCATTTTCTTTCTATGGTGAAGGATATGTAAGATTATCTTATGCTTATAGTAAATCAACTCTGGAGAAAGGCCTTGACCGGTTAGAACAATATTTAAAGAGCTGACCTTTTGTAAAAATTCATTAAATTTTAGTGACAAACGGACATCTTCTAAAGAATTAGAGTATTCTTATGGTAAAATAGGGATGTAACCATTGGATTACTATGGCTTTGTAAGAGAGGAAGAGTGAGATTGTCTGAACAAATGAAAAGAGAGTGGTTGGAGTGGATAAAAGCCATTGCCATAGCGATTGCACTTGCTTTTGTTTTACGCACCTTTTTCTTTGCCACGTCAATCGTTGAGGGGGCGAGTATGAACCCTACGTTAGAAAGCGGAGAAAGAGTTATGTTCAATAAAATTATCTATTATATAGATGAGCCAAACCACGGGGATATAGTAATTATAGAAAAACCAACTAAAAATTATGTAAAACGAGTGATTGGTCAACCCGGGGACACGATTGAATTTAAGAATAATCAACTATATGTGAATGACCAGCCTCAAGAACAAACCTATTTAAATGAGCAGTCAACAGCCGGGACCAGAGATTTTGGACCTGTTGATGTACCTGAAGGCAGATACTTTGTAATGGGTGATAACCGCTCCGTTAGTAAAGACAGTCGAAATGGACTGGGTTTCGTCAGTGAGGATGAGATTATTGGCCGTACCGAACTTATTATTTATCCTTTTAACCAAATCAGCTTAACCAAATGATAAAGCGTCCCGCACCTTGCTAAAGGTAGGGACGCTTTATTCACGTTCGACCGGAAAATTGATGAAGCGTCTCTATGAGTACGTCCAGCTTTCCTTCAATGCGGTGAAGTAAATAAAAAGTAACCGCGATCGGAAAACCTAAATCAGTAACTATAGGAAGCCAGCCTTCCACTTTCATTCCCCCTCTTATACAAAAAGCCGCTGTAAAAGCGGCTTTTTCAATCATTAAAGTTCCACAGCGGTTACGTTACGTTCAACAATGCGAGCTTCTTTCTTCTCGATTAAATCCCCGCCGCTTGAGTAAAAACAATTCTCTGCAATAATCGCTTCCATAGCAGCATTTACATCTGCTTCGCTCACAGGTTCAACAGGGTGGTCAATAGAGATGGTCACCACTTTTTCTTCTTCATTTAAAAACTTAAGTTCCAGCTTCTTCATAATCCCCCTCCTCTCTTAGTTTTTTCTCTTGATTAAAGGTCGACTAAAACAGAACGATCATTCCGTTCAATGGTTGACAACAAGTTTTCCTGAAGTGCTTCGATCGCTACAGCGATGTTATAGAGCTGTTCTTCAGTAGCTTCCATTTTTACGTTGTTAAATGATTTACGACGATACTTTACATTTCCTTTATCGTCTGTTCCGTTTTCAAACACGAGCTGCAGCTGACTGTTAACCATATCTGCTGTGACTGCCATGTGAATCACCTCCTTTCACTTCTATAATCGTAAAAAGTATAAAAGAGGTGTTACTTAAATTAAAGATTTCTACAAATTTTATAAAGAAAGGGTCAGTGATAAGCTTTTAACAGAAATAATAAGGTTACCAGTCACCGAAAAGCTGTAAAAGAGCGAAGTATGGTACCCTTTTAAACAAACTGAAAAAAGTGAGTTCCCGTCAGGGAGCTCACTTTTTCGATTTCTGTGTATTTAAATCCTATTCCTTATGGTATATCACTTAGCCTCGGTCGAAAATACAGAACCCTATAAAACTAAACAAAACGACTAGACAGACAAGGAACATAACAATCTCTGTCATACCTTCACCCCCTCTTCATTCATTCCTATTTTATCAAATATTTAATGTAATAACTTCATTTATTATATCACTTACCAAGAAGCTAATTCTCATTTAAGTTAGGAATAAAAATTATTGATTTTATTTTACCATACCCTAGAGTTCACATAAAAGTCACACATTATTGAATACATTGTGAATCATTGAACAATCTATCCAATAATACCATAAAACATTGTACAATAAAGATGTAAAAAGATTGTGAATCATTGAACATAATAAAGGAGGAATTTTACATGAAGCAGTGGTTTACTGAGCATGTGAGTGCAGCATTTATTTTATTAGGAATTCGTATTTATTTAGGCTATACGTGGCTGACTTCTGGTATTGGCAAAGTAACTGGAGATTTTGATGCGGGTGGTTATCTTCAAGGTGCTATCTTCAAATCTCAAGGAGAGGAAGCGATTGTACAGGGGTGGTGGGCTTCATTTTTAAAAACCTTCGCTCTTCCTAACAGCAGTTTATTCAGTTTTTTAGTCATGTGGGGGGAAGTTCTTGTAGGAATAGCACTCATCATTGGATTGTTAACAAAAACGGGTGTCTTTTTCGGAATGTTAATGAACATGGCCTTCTTATTAAGCGGTACGATTAGCTCAAATCCTGAAATGCTTATTCTAGGGGCACTCATTTTAGCTGCCGGCGCCAATGCAGGTCGTATTGGTCTTGATCATTACGCAGTGGACGTATTAAAAAGGAAAGGGTATTCACTTTATAAAAAAACAGCAATAAGTTAAGTTTTCAGAATAGCTTCATCAGCTATGCTGGCAGTCTGTCGAAAAAGCTACGATGTACTTCATAAGTATGGAGAAAGGAACAGGAAAAAAGCACCGCTTTCCGTGGACAAGACGGAAAATTTCCTGGGTCTGTGTACTGCGACCTGCGGGGTTTCTCCTGTCTGTTCGTCCGATATGAGTCGGCACTTTTTCCGTTCCTTTGGCCTGAATGGAAAAACCTTCGTGATGTGAATGCCCTTTTACAAAAGCCGCTTCCTCAGGGCACAGCTTCAGTAAATGATTTTGACAGTGATCTATTCCTTAAACCCTTTACACTCTCTAACGTAAGGTATTTTCACTTTTAAAGGTTTCTCTACAAGCTTCCAGCATAGCTGATCAGCTATAGCTCGTTTTGGTTTGTTATAGCAGAATAGAAAACGTGCTGTTTCTTGCCTCTTTTCTTCGCTTCATATAATGCGAGATCAGCGTGCTTCTTCATTTGAAACACTTGTTTAGCATCATCAGGGTATATACTAATTCCTACACTGCATGAAAATGAAAACTTATATCCCTGGATAAGAAAGGGGTGATGAATACGACTAATAATCCGCTCAGCCACCTCTTCAATATCTTGATAGGATTGCACATCAGAAAGAAGAATCGCAAATTCATCGCCTCCCATTCTAGCAACCACGTCTTCTTTTCTTACGGTACTTTTCAACCTTTCCCCTATCATGATGAGAAGTTCATCACCAAAATTATGACCAAACTCGTCATTCACTTGTTTAAACTGATCCCCGTCCAAGTACAAGAGAGCAAATTTCCGAGTGGAGGAAGGTTGAGCCGCCATTTTTAGCTGGTCCTCAAATACTCTCCTGTTCGTCAGTCCCGTCAAGTGATCCGTGTACGCCATCTGTTTTAACTTTTCCTCCGCTTGCTTTCGTTTCGTAATTTCCCTGCTGGAAGCTACTACTTTCGTATAGTAACCTTTTTTATCCTTTACAGGGGTGAGTCTCGTCTCCACCCACAGATACGTTCCATTCTTCTTTCTCATTCTCACTTCGTAACGAAGCTCACTGGTATGCTGTAAATAAGAAAGGTCATTCTCTTGAACAATTTCTTTATCTCCTTCGTGAACATTAGCTGTGTAATGTATCCCGACCATCTCTTCTGAGTAATAACCTATTACATGGTAATGAGAAGGTGAAGCATATTGAATATACCCATTCCGATCAATAATTTTTATAAGATCCTGAGAGTACTCTGCAATTAATCGATACCTCACCTCTGACTCTTTTAGTTTCAATTTTGTATGTACTTTATCAGTAATATCATCTAAAGTCATGACTACTCTTATAAACTTCCCTTCCTCATCCACTATCGCAGTTAAACCGATAGAAGCCATCATAACTTCTCCGTTCTTTCGATAAAGCTGCTGATCAAATCGTTTAAGCTTTTCCCCTTTTTCCAGTAAAGAGTAAAGCTCCTGGAAACGGGGTTGAAGTTCTACCTGCATATCAAACCAATTCATGTCATAGAGTTCAGATTTTTGATAGCCGAAGATCCGATAAAAGGATTCATTGATTTTTAAGAAGTTCCAATTTAAGTCAAATAAAGCAAAGGCTTCTTCGGTGTTTTCAATATAAGAAGAGAAAATCCGGTTTAAATAACGTGCTTCAGGCGAATTCATAGTGTAAACAGAAATATTTTTTGTAATAGCTAAAATATAAGAAATCTGAGAATTATCGTTACGCAGCGGAAATAATGTGGTTTCAGCCAAGTACTGAACATTAGGGAAAATAACGGTATCATGGTAAGAGGTCTTTTTTTGAAGTTTTAACACGTTGTGGTATTGTTCAGATAGAAAAGCTGCTTCACTCTCAGGAAGGCACTCATGCAGGCTGCCCCCTAAATTCTTAGGGTTTAATCGAGCCAATTCATAACCCGCTTCATTCAGGAATTCATAATAGAACTGTCCATTTGACACTTTCATTAGAAACACGCAGTCGCTCATTGAGCTGCCAAGTTCTTTGAGCAGAGGAATATGCGTTTCTTTTAAATATTCATACGCAATACTCATACATTTCCTTCTTTCGGCACATTCATTTAGTTTGATCCCTCTTCAATAGAGGTATTTAGTAATAGATGATTGCTTATCATTATACAATATTTTCAAGATTCATCTACAATAGTTTTAATTATTTTTAAAAGAGGTGCACCATGTTAACCTGGATCTTTCGCTTTTTTGTATTTTGGTACATATGCGGCATTATTTTATTAACGTTTGACTGGCTTCCCCCATGGCTGGAATGGGCAAATAGTGTTTTCCTTATAACTGCCGGTGTCATTGGCGGTATTTACTTCACTCAACTCTATAGCGTTATTAAAGGCATTGGGTATAGTCTCCTGATTATCGTTGTGAGCATCTATGTAGAGCATTTAGGAGTGGAAACGGGATTCCTGTTTGGAGAGTACCTCTATAATGAAAACTTCGGATTAAAAATTGCAGATACGCCCATTACGATAGGATTCGCCTGGCTGCTTATCATTGGTTGTTCTCATGAAATTGCCAGAGGCGTTACCGTTTCCTTAAATGGATGGTTGAAGTGGGCGTCCTTTTTAATCTTAGCAAGCCTCCTTGCTGTAACGATGGATTTGATCCTGGATCCTGTTGCCTACCACGTACAAGAGTACTGGTTATGGGAAGGTTCCGGTGTGTATTATGACATTCCTTTTTCTAATTTTGCCGGGTGGTTTATTTTAGCTTTTATTTTTCACGCTTTGCATTTTGTTTTTTCCCGTCAATTATCAACCAGCTCACCCGTATGGCAGAAAAGAATGGCTTTTATGTTCGGGGCGATTATTTTTATGTTTAGTATTTTAGCAATTACAGGGGGAATTTATGGAGCTGCTGTTTTAGTCATTGTACTTGCCCTTGTTTGGTACGCTTTATATTATTGGAGGCTGCATGATGTTAAAAGCTAATAAAAGTCCCTGGATGATGTGGGGGTTTACGCGTTTTAACCGTATATTCCTCCACCATCATTTTAACAATATTAAAATATGTAATCTAAATTCAACCTCTATTTCTAAAAAAAGCTTATTTATTGTCAATCATTCCAGCTGGTGGGATGCTCTTATTATTTTCTTTTTAAATGATCAAGTTGTTCAATCAGATGCGTATGGCATGATGCATGAAGAAGGGATCAGACGCTTCCCATTCTTTAGAAAAATAGGGGTTTATTCCATGAATTCTAAAGACCGGCGACACTTACTCTCATCCTTATCTTACAGTACAGAACTGCTGGAAAGAGACAAAACGGTATGGATGTTTCCCCAAGGAGATGAACAGCACTTAGAGAAAAGGCCGCTGGAATTTTCGAATGGAGCTTCTTATATTGCAGAACGTGCGGAAGGTGTCCACGTTATACCTGTCTCGCTCTATTACTCATTAGAACACATGAAAAAGCCAAACGTATATGCGATTATAGGTCGACCTATTGATCAGTCGTTATACAAAAGCCTTTCCAGGAAAGAAAAAACACAACTGTTTGAGAAGAAAGTTACCGCACAGCTGAATGAATTAAAAAAATTAGTCATTCAAGAGAAAAAAGAACCTTTCTCGATTTATTGAGGGGGATGAGCGCATGTTCCTTACGATTGCTATATTTATAACCATTTTGCTCAATGTATGGACCATTGCTAATAGCTTTTTTTTACCGAAACTACAAAAGAAAACAACAATAAAATACAGACAAAAAGTTTCTCTTCTCGTACCGCTTCGTGATGAAATTGAACATGTAGCTGAACTCGTTCGATGCCTCAAAGCTGTCACTTATGAAAACGTAGAATTTATTTTGTTAGATGATCACTCCGGGGATGGTACTTACGAAGCGCTGTTAAATGAGACGTCGAACGACTCTCGTTTTATTATTATTCAAGGGCAGCCGCTGCCTGAAGGATGGAATGGCAAAGTCCATGCCTGCCATCAATTATCACAGCATGCCAGCGGTGATTATTATTTATTTCTCGACGCAGATGCCAGGGTAAACCCTTCGATTTTTGAACGTTCACTCGCCACGCTTCAGAAGCGAAAAGCATCGATGTTAAGCGGCTTCCCCCATTATCCGAATCGTCATGTGCTTTCGCATTTACTTGTCCCGCTTCAACACATGGTTGTATTTTTACATTTACCTTTAGCAGTAGCTAATTCCACCAGGCTTCCTGCCTTCACAGCAGCATGCGGCATCTTTATTTTTATAGAAAAAAAAGCATACGATGCCATAGGAGGTCATAAAGCCGTGAAAGGCTCCCTCGTCGAGGATGTACATATTGCAAGAGAAGTTAAAAAACATGGTTTTTCCATGATTCTTTGCAACATAACAGATAGTGTTGTTTCTTACATGTATGATTCCTCTAAAGAGACATGGGATGGTTTCAAAAAAAACATTTACACTGGAATTGGACGTTCTCCGGTCATGGTGGTATTTTTAACAAGTTTATATATCGGTTTATTTCTCTTTCCTTTTGCTTTAGGTGTATATGGAATCATTAGCGGACAAATCGCTTACTTCCTTCCGTTTTTACTTACGGTTACTTTTAAGATGTATGTGGACGCACGAACTCGTCATCCCTTATGGTTATCATGGCTGCTGCCCATCTCTGCGGCATTATTAATTGCTTTATTATTTGCATCGATGATGGTGCATCTTCGCGGCAAAACGTATCAATGGAAAGGAAGGTCTTACGAATGAAGACTGTTATTGTTGGAGGGGGTCTTGGAGGATTATCTGCTGCTGTTTATCTCGCTAAAGAAGGGGGTGATGTTCATCTTTTTGAAAAGAATGAACATTTCGGAGGTAAAATGATGCCGGTTGATCAAGATGGCTACCATTTCGACTTTGGACCCAATACGATTACGATGCCTCACGTTTTTAAAGACGTCCTGTTTCAAGCTGGACTGAATCCAAACGAAGAACTCCCTTTTTTATCGATTGAAAATCATACAAGAAATCAATTTTCTGACGGAACAACCATCGACTTTTCTTCAAATCCCGACTTTATGAAAGAACAGTTACGGAAAATTGATCCTACAGCTGCTTCGCACTATGACGAATTCTTAGAAGAAGTTGAAAAGCTTTATCACCTCTCGAACCGGTATTTTTTAAATCGAACCTTTTCGAGCTGGAGGGATTACTTATCCCCTTCTCTTGCGCGGGCGATGAGAAAAGTGCGCCCCCTCCAATCCATGGACCGTTTTTTTAAACACTATTTCAATCATCCGCATATGGTACAAGCACTCAACCGGTATGCCACTTATATTGGTTCTAGTCCTTACGCTTCTCCAGCTACTTTTGCTATGATTGCTCATTTAGAGTTAAATGAAGGGGTTTATTATGTAAAAGGTGGAAATACCAAAATCGCAGACAGCTTTGTAAAAGCAGCAAAAAAATTAGGCGTTCACCTCCATTCTTCTACGGAGGTAGAGAAATTCAACGTAAAAAGTGACCGTATTTCCAGTGTTAAGCTTTCTACCGGAGAGTTTGTTGAAGCAGACCGTGTGATTGTGAACGGAGACTTATTAGAATCCCTTCCTGCGTTACTTACGGAAGAGGAACGCCCCTCTTTGAAGGATAAAAAAATCTGTTCCATTGATCCATCAACATCAGCGTTTGTTATTACAGCTGGATTAGATACACGTCTCAATATGCTTAACCATCACCATGTCCTTTTCTCCTCTAATTATTATGAAGAGTTTCGTACCCTGAGACGAGGACAATACAGTTTTGATCCTACGATTTATATAAGTACTTCTTCAAAAACAGATCCCGAGGTATCACCGCGAGGAGATAACTGCTTTATTCTCGTCAATGCACCGGCTGATCAAAAGGACAACGACGCCCCCTCGGCTACTACCTATCGAGATTTGATTTATGACAAGTTATATGAAGCTGGTTTTCCTTTGTCTTCACATGTAAAAATTGAACAGACCTATACACCACGGGACATCCAATATCGTTTCCGCGCATTTCACGGAGCAATCTATGGGCCTTCCTCAAACTCAAAGCTACAAGCGTTTCGAAGACCCTTTAATCAGTCCGTAGATTATAAGAACTTGTATTTTTGCGGGGGCAGCACACATCCAGGAGGAGGCTCTCCGATGGTGGTCTTAAGTGGAAAGAACGTAGCGGATAAGATTCTTGGGAAATTACGATCAATTGAATAATAAAAAGCAAATTATTGCATTTCAGCAATAATTTGCTTTTTTTGTTGATCAGACACATAATTGCGTTTTCTAAATACTTCATAGTGGTTATCGCGGACAGAATTCAAAATAGCGCGATACATATAAGCCGCACCTTTTACAGGTGTACGTGAATACAAAGGATAGAGAGGCAGGGTGCTTAATGCATTCGCATAATAAACCTCTGCGTCATGTGCCAAGTCTTCCCATAAAGCCATAAATGATTCATTGACCCTGCCTTCAACGAGATCCTTCGTAGAGTAACGATACCTTCTTAATAATTTCTTTGGAAGATAGATACGTTCTCGTTCAAGGTCTTCTCCTACATCACGTAAAATATTTGTAATTTGCATTGCATACCCAAGTTCAATCGCCCCTCGTCTGAGTTCCTTCTCTTTCCCTGGTGCAATAACAGGCAGCAGCATGAGGCCGACCGTACTAGCCACATGATAGCAATAATGAAGCAAGTCTTGTTTATCTTCTATCAAAGAGGGACGTAAATCCATCCACTGCCCCTCGATCATTTCATGAAAAGGCGCAGGATCAATGGAAAATTTAATAAAAACGTCTTCAAGTGCGATCCACCCAGGATGACTGCTTTGCAGGTTTCCATCCAGGAATAAATTAAATTCTTCAGCGAATTGAGTGAGTTCTGTTTCGGGATTTTTTCCTTCATCTACAATATCATCAACGCGGCGACAAAATGTATAAATCGCCCAGACCGCTCTTTTTTGATCTTTAGGTAAAAGTGAAAAGGCTTTAGAAAAAGTTTTAGAATGTTGATCAATCACACGTTTACAGTAGTCATAAGCTGTATTTACTTCCGTCATCGTCATCCACCTCGCTTATAATAATGCCTGGTCATCCCTTCACTTTGCAAATGATCGGACAACAGTTTCGCTCCTTGCATAACGATTGGTATACCGCCGCCTGGGTGAACGGAAGCCCCCACCGCAAATAAATTATCGATTGGATACGGCTGCAGCTGCGGGCGGAAAACGCCTGACTGGAACAGGGTCGGTGCAATACCAAAGCTGCCTCCTGCGAATAACCCATCTTTTTCTGCTTGTTCCGGGTTTCTAACAGTCATCCATTCTATATGATTTCTTAAGTCAGGAAATCCCCGTTCTTCCATTTCATCGATCACTGCTTCAATAAGCAGATTTTGTTGTTTCCAGTCGACCGTTTTACCCACAGGTACTGGAATAAGTGTATAGAGTACTCCTTTTCCCTCCGGGGCTAAAGTTGCGTCCACTAACGACGGATGAAACGTATAAAAGGATGGATCATCAGGTAAAGATTTTTCAGAAAAAACTTGTTTCATATGACGATCAAAGTCCTCTGACATAAAAAATTGATGGATGGCTTCATTCGGATAATTTTTATCCAGTCCCATATATAACAGCAGACATCCAGAAGACGGCGTATACGCCCGCTTATTCCTATGGGGCATATCTAACAATTGATCCATGATGGGGAAATCTCCGTTCAATACTACTTGATCAACAGAGAGCTTTCTTCCGGATACTTGTAAGCTCTCCACCTTCTTATTTTTAACAGGAAGCTGCTCAACCTCACTTTGTGTATGGATCTTTACCCCTCTTTTTACTAGCTCATGTTCAATTAATTCAACTAAGTGAGCGTACCCTCCTTTTAGATACCAAATGCCATGCGTATGCTCGCTATAAGAAACGAGTGAATACATCGCAGGTGATTGTTCAGGGTGTCCGCCAATGTATAACGTCTGCAGCGTATACGCTTCAACCAACCGTTCGTCGTTAAAGTAACTCCGCATCATCCGTTTGACATTTTGGTAGGCCTTTAGTTTTATCAGAGTTTGAATGTTCTTCCTTGTAAAAAAGGACTTCTTATCGACAAAAGAGCGTTCTAAGAACTGTTCCTTCCCTTCCATAAAACGAATTTTCATATCCTTTAAAAAGCGTTCATAGCCTTTTTCATTCCCGGGAAACTTTTTATTGAGTTCCTCTACTTGTTTTTCTTTATCGGCATATTTCGTATAGGTGGAGCCATCTTTAAAATGAATATGATACAAAGGATCGCATTGTTGAATTGGAATATCTTCTCTGTTCATTCCACCTTCTGCAAGAATATCCATAAGCATGTCCGGAAGAAGAATAATGGTAGGTCCTTGATCAATTTTAAAACCTTTGTTCCTTTCATAGGCCAATCGACCGCCCAGCTGTTTATTCTTTTCAAAAATCGAAATGTTATGGGTTTGTTTTTTCGATAATAATAAAGCTGTAACTAAGCCGCCTATCCCACCGCCCACAATAGCTATATGAGGTTTATTCATTGTGCCGCCTCCTCTTCATTGAGCCAGTTGGTTGTGATTCTTGCGGATTCCAATATGGTGGGAAGCCCGCTTCCTGGGTGAGTTCCTCCACCTACAAGCCAGCAATTGCTTAATTCTTCAAAACGGTTATGCGGGCGGAAATACATCATTTGAGAAAGCTGATGCCCCATACTGAAGGTCGCTCCTTTGTGCACAAAATGATCCGTTTCCCATTGCATCGGGGTGAGTACTTTTTCTTCTACGATGTGCTTCCTTAAATCATTAAACCCCGTTTTTTTCTCCACTTCTTCTAGAATCAGCTGTTTAAATTGGTTCTGTTTACCCGCCCAGTCAATTGCAGCATAATTATTCGGTACAGGTGCTAAAATATAGATGGCCGAATGTCCAGCAGGAGCCAATGTATCGTCTGTGACACTGGCATTATGAATGTAAATGGACGGCTCCTCAGAAAGCACAAGATCCTTCGTCATTTCTTCTACATTCTTTTTGTAATCCTCAGCAAACAAAATTGTATGGTGTGGCATATCGTAAAGTTTGTCTGCTCCAATATAAATCATAAAAGTTGAACAAGAATATTTCTTTTTTTCAAGCTTCGGCTGAGAATATTTTTTTAATACGTCTCCTTTAATAAAATGGTTCATCGCATGAGCAAAATCTGCATTAACGATGACTTCATCTGCTTCAAAAGATGCACCAGATTGTAATGTAAGCGACGTTATTTTTTTATCGTGTAAATTAAATTCTTGAACACCTTCATTTAAGTGAATAGTGCCCCCGTATTCGTCTACCACTTTAGCCATTGCCTTTGAAAGTTGGTTGACTCCACCAATGGGATGGAAAACTCCATATTCGTGTTCCATATAGGATAGTATAGAAAAAGCACCTGGACATTCCCAGGGCGACATGCCTAAATACTTTGCTTGAAACGTAAAAGCAATTTTCAATTTTTCATCTGTAAAGTACTGGGAAAGCACATCATAAACGGATTTCCCTAAGGACAGCTGCGGTAATGCTTTAAGTGCGCGTAAACTTACGTAATCCCTTAAGCGGTGATGCCGCGTCTGCAATAAGGGCATCAGGGCTTTCATTTTCTTCCTTGTATCGTTCATAAATCGAACGTATCCCTCTTCATTACCGGGAAAATGATTTTTAATCTCTTCGATCATTTTATTTTCATCACGGTACATTGGTATACGTTTATTAGAAAATTGAAGTTCATACATTGGGGATAGCTCGACTAAGTCTAAATAATCATGAGCATCTCGTTTTGATTGAGAAAAAATCTCCTCAACAATGTGAGGCATACTTAAGAACGTAGGACCAATATCAAATGTGTATTCGCCTAATTTGAAATGCCCATTTCTTCCCCCTACGTACGACTGTTTTTCAAATACATGTACATCATGTCCTTCACTAGAAAGAATCATGGCTGATGCTAATCCTCCAGGGCCAGCTCCTACAATTGCTATTTTTTTCGTCATATCACGCACCTTCTTCCTCATACAAAACTTATACAAAAAGTATACAAAGAATATGTATCTTTTATCAAATGATCACACTCTTTCAATGTGCCGCGGGATTCCTGCTACCTGACTTTACCCTTCTTCCTCCTAATTTAAGCTCATTTGAAGTCATAGTACACGTCGTTTTGTACAAGATAAGAAGAAGGAGGACAGGCGATATGAATAACCAAAGAATATCATCTTTACAAGAAGACATAAGAGCCCCATTACTACTAGGCGAATTAAGAGAGGAACACATTAACCACTGGCACGATGAACTCGAAGAAGAGTATAAACATGTCCAACATAAGCTGCAGCACGGTTTAAATGAGCCTTGCAAAATTGTCACCATTGCCGTTTACACTTTTATCGATTTATAGACCTCAATCTGGGTATATCCCCATACCACCTCCATTTGCCTGCATAGGCTAAAGAGTAATCATTCAGGAGGTGAGATGATGTACGAAAACAGTCCTTACGCAAACAGTCCTTATGCAAACAGTCCTTACGGCGGCTACGGACACGGACGCAGATGCCCTAGACCCGGCAGCAGCTTTGCGTTAATCGTGGTGTTGTTCATTCTTTTAATCATCGTAGGTGCGGCATTCTACTGCTAAACTGAATAGTAAAAAAATAGCTGTCTCCATGATGTTGGAGACAGCTATTTTACTACCCGATAAGAATCCTCTCTTTAGGAAAATGATAATTTGATTTTTTCTTATCATTATGGAAGCTGAATAGAAATGTTAAGATCCCTATTCGTCCGATAAACATTAAAGCCATGAGAATAAGCTTGGCAAAAGATGATAACTCCGGGGTAATCCCCAGGGAAAGTCCTACCGTTCCGAAAGCAGAACAAACTTCAAAAATAATCGCATTTAATGAAAAATTCTCAGTAATGGATAGTGCTAATACGGATAGAAATACCGTAAATAAAGCCATAATAGTAACTACCACTGCCCGGTTTAGATCTTCATGATGAATTTCCCTGCGGAAAACACGAATGTTATTCTCTCCGCGTGCGAAGGTTAAGATAAAGATAACGACTAAAGCAAAGGTGGTCGTCCGAATACCTCCCCCTACACTGCTTGGAGAAGCTCCAATAAACATTAAGGAAGACATAAATATATGCGTATGTTCTGCAAATTCACTCACATCCATGGTGGAGAGTCCTCCACTTCTCGTCGTTACTGATTGGAATAAAGCATAAAAAAATACTTCATGCCAGCTTTTACCTGCAAAGAAATGGTTGAATTCCAGTAAAACAATCATAATCGCACCAAATACAATTAATGCGAAGAAAGTAAACGAGGTCAACTTTGCAAATAAGGAAAATTGAATGGTCTGTTCCTCTACATTATTAAACAAATATTGCTTTACTTCGATTAAAACAGGAAATCCGATTGCCCCAGACACAATAAGAATCATATTGATAAATTGGACGAAATAATCATTACGAAAAGGAACGAGTGACGCTCCAGTAATATCAAAACCGCCATTCGTCATCGCACTAATGGCCCCAAAAAATCCTTGTAAGTAAGCTTCTCCAGGATCATAATACTGCAGAAAATAGGTGCCTAATGTGAGAAACCCGATAAATTCTATAATTAAAACAACGATCACAATCTGCTTAACCATACGAACCATGCCCTGAAAAGAAGATCGATTATGATCCGCCATAATTAACCGTCGCTCTCTTAAACCAATTTTCTTCCCCAGGATAAGCCAGATCATCGTACCTACCGTCATTACTCCGATCCCGCCAAACTGCAGCACGAATGCTAATATGAAATAGCCAGTGGTACTAAACGTTTCAGCTGTTGGAACTGTAGTTAGACCTGTTACACTGACTGCACTAACGGCAGTAAATAAAATATCGATAAATGATAACTCTACTCCAGGCTTGTGTGCAACAGGAAGAGCAATCAATATGGATGAAATGGTTACTGCAAACAAATAAAACAATGCGATTAATTGGAAAGGAGATAATTCATTAATCCATCTCCAATTTCGCTTTCTCACCCACAACATAAACACAAGCCCCTTTTACATTCTTTTATGTATTAGCGAATTACGTACTTGCTTCTTCGCCTCGTCTTTTAAACTCTTCTAATAAATCTTCACCTTGATAGCCTTCATCTAAAAGAGTTTTTAAAACTTTTTCAATGTGCTCTCTTCTACGATCCACCATCGTACACATAAATATTACATTCATATCATTTCCAATCATGTTGGTATCAATCACATTCGCTAAGAAAGTGGCTGGCTGATTACTGCTTTTCGTAATTTTCACTTGAATAAGCAGTTCTTCCGAATTGGTTAAAATCTGATGAAAGTAGTCTTCATATTGACTATCTACGTAAGCCTCGATGACCCAGCGGCCTCGATCGTCTTCACGATTAATAATTAATCCGTCATTTAATTTAATGCGGCGCTGCGTAATGTCCTCATTTTTCTCTTCCACAATATCAAGGGAAACCAGCTTGAATGTTTTCACAGCCTCTAGCACCTCCGATTGGAATTCTATCATTATTATAGAGGACGAAAGCAAATAGAGCAAAGCTGTATTTCATTTTTGCAAAAGAATACGACAGAAAATGAAGCGAGCTCTAATAATGAGCTCGCTCCGTTACCCTCCAATATAGGACATTTCGATTTTTTTACGCGTCGGTTTTCCATTTTTACGATCGACCGAATATTGGTCGTCCCGTTTCGTCCAAATATGAATCAACCTTGAAATAATGGCTTCATCTGGTTCATTATCTCTCAGCATGGAACGAATATCATAACCTTTTGAGGCAAATAAACAAGTGAATAAGTGACCGTCTGCAGATAGACGAACTCTCGTACATGTACTGCAGAACGCATCAGTCACAGAGGAAATAACACCAATCTCAGCGGAACCATCCTCATACTGGTATCGGTTGGCTACTTCACCATAATACTGAGGGTCCACTGGCTCTAAAGGCAGTTCTTTATGAATTTGTTCAATAATTTCCTTTTTAGAGACAACCGTATCCATGTTCCAGCCATTATGATTTCCTACATCCATAAACTCTATAAAGCGAAGTGTATCCCCTGTTTCTTTGAAATATCGAGCCATCGGCAGAATTTGATCTTCATTCATGCCTTTTTTAACCACCATATTTATTTTTATAGGAAGTCCCGCTTCTCTTGCGGCTTCAATTCCTTTAATCACCGGCTTCGTCTTTATCCCCCGGCCGTTGGTTTCTTTAAACACTTCATCCTCTATCGCATCTAAACTGATATTCACACGATCCAAACCAGCTGCTTTTAGTTTTTCAGCCTGTTTGACTAAGAAAACAGCATTCGTTGTTATGGCTACATCCTGAATTCCCTCTACTTGCTTAATTCGTGCAATGAGTTGATCCATGTTCTTTCTCATTAGAGGTTCTCCACCCGTTATTCTTACTTTTTCCGTGCCAAACTGAGCAAATATTTTAACAAGCCTGATGATCTCATCAAAGCTTAATAGTTCTGATTCGGGCATAAACCGGTAGTCATCTCCAAAAATTTCAGCCGGCATACAATACGTACAGCGGAAATTGCATTGATCGATGACCGATATGCGTAAATCCTTCATTGGGCGGTCGTGCTTGTCTAAAACATAGTCAACCATAGATCAGTTTCCCCTTTCTTTTACCCTTCTAGTAAAAATTCTTCCGAGCCTGATTTATCTTCAAGCAAGACGGCTTGAACATCTTCCCCTTTTTGATACCCCCTCGTACCTCCTTTTAAAACGATTAGAACATTCGTTTTGGCCAAAGAAGTAACCACTGCCGATTTGTCCATGCCTGCTGGATAAACAACGACTTTTCCTCTTTCGTAAGAAATGTACCCTCTAATAAAACGAGTAAAGGGATTAGGTTTTCCGAAATCAGTTCCGAGAGCAGCATCTATTACAGGGTGATAAGGTGTGCTGCTATTCAATAATTTTTGTAAATACGGATACGTGTATAGTTCGAATCCAACATAACAAGCCGATGGATTTCCTGATAACCCAAACAACAGTTGACCATTGACATTTGCAACAGTCGTTACGCTTCCTGGTCTCATACCAATCTTATTAAATAAGACCTCCGCACCTAACTTTTCATAGACGAGGGGCATAAGATCGTAATCCCCTACAGATACTCCACCTGTCGTAATTAGTACGTCCACTATTTGTAATGCTTCGGCTATCGCTTTATAGCAAGTATCAAAGTCATCGGCCAGCTTGCCAAAGTACTTTGCCTCTCCTCCACTTCTATTAACTTGAGATATTACCATGTATGCGTTAGAATTGCGAATTTTTCCAGGTTCTAAGGGCTGATCTACATCTAACAATTCAGTCCCTGTAGCAAATACGCCCACGGTTGGTTTTTTACAAACCTTAACTTCCGCATAACCGAATGTTGCCAGTAAAGCTTTAACGCCTGGGTTAACTACAGTACCACTTGCAACTAATGGTGTTCCCTCTTTCGTTTCTGATGCTTTTTTAATGATATTCTGATCAGGCTTCATTTCTCTTTTAATTGTCATATAGGACTGCCCATCTTGTTCATGCGTATGACAGATTTCGAACATCGCAACGCATGTAGCCCCTTGAGGAATTTCAGCCCCCGTCATTATCCGCACTGCTTCTCCTCGTTGTAAAGGTTTGCTTGCTCGGTGCCCGGCACCGATTTCTTCTGTTACACGGAAAGTCACTGCATTTTCTTTTGTTGCATGTGTTGTATCCTCAGCTTTTATAGCAAAACCATCGTACGGAGATTTATCAAAAGGTGGAATAGCATGCGTGGCTGTAACCTCCTGAGCCAGTATGCGGCCATCCGCATGTTCCAGTGGGATTTTTTCTGTTTTTGTGGATGAGGCCACGTTCATAACTCTTTGTACAGCCTCTTCTACACGAATAGGTTTTCTATGTAAATTCATTGCAATCCTTCTTTCATAAAAATGGGCTTAAGTTGACAATAACGAAAATGAAAAGAAATTACAAAACTTATAAATGAAGCCCCCTCCCGTAGAACGAGAGAGGGCTGTTATTAATACAAATTCCGATAGGCAGCTTTACGGTTTAATAATTTCTCTTCCACCTCTTTATTAAAGGCTTTATTCGATTTACTTTTCTTCTTTTGGATAGACACATCAATCGTATAATCAAAAAAATGGATAGTCATAAGGCCTCTTCCTTTCTTTCAGAAGCTAGCATAACGCTGTGATTTTATAAAACCACAAAATTAAACTATGCGGCCTTCATGCTGACTATGTGTGCTCTTTTTCCACTTTTTTATTGTTGTAATAATCAGAGATCTTGTTATCTAAACGACCTAGCAGTTTAATCGCATGACTTGGAGACATTTTATTGTAATGATGCAGACCCTGGGGCTGCTCATCCATACGATCCGCCTCCTCCACCACTTCTTGCAGCGGGGTTCGCTGCTTGGTTAACGAAAAAGGCAGATAACTATCCGTGTGAAGCAATACCGCTAAGGAAACTTCTTTTGCCACTAAACGGTCTTCTCCTAAACGAATTAATAATTTATGAGCCCGTTCAGCTCCTTTAATCGCATGGATGTCGTGCTTTCGATATTCTTCATAATCCCACTTGCCATCCTTATACCATTCATAATGCCCAATATCATGAAGCAGCGCTGATTTCGTTGCTAAATCTGGGGACACATCTGATTTCACAGCTAAGTTAAACGCGTGATGAGCCACAGTAACTGCATGATGAATGCCTGAACGTCTCAGGTATTTTTGCGTAATACGATGTTTAAATACGTCTACTAACGTAACTTTCGGCATTCAATCACCTCTCTTTTCAAAAAAATATACCATTACTGAACTCTCTCCACAAGCCAGGCCTTTTATATATCCATGTTTATTTTAAAAGAAGGGGGGGTAGTGTTATTGTAAGATACTTTTTCATGGGAGGTGACAGAGATGGGGCAACTATCCTCTTATCACATATACTTTAACCAACCATTATCCACCAACCAACTTGTAAATATTTATAAATACTCAACAAAAAATAATCGAAACATCTATTTACATCAAAATCATCTTATTGCTGACGCCGCTCATCTAACAAAGCTATTATCCTTTTTTCTATTTGTGGATATCGACCAGCCGGCTTTAATGATTATCGACGGAGAAAATATTGAAGAAGTATACGAAATGATTCAAAAAGAATGCAGCGGCTGTATCGCTGACATTAACATTCGTTCCCAATACAATGAAGCGGATATGAATAGTGAAACATCTATTTCTGTGTAATTTAAATCGAGGGGTCAATGAAGATGGAGCCTTTACATTCGAAAGATAAGAAACGATATAAGAGCTCTGAATCACTGTTATACCGTCTAAAATACATCATTTACTTAGTTATTTTCCTTGCCGTATTATGGGTTGTTACTACTTACGTATTTCTACCCCTGTTCTAAACGCTAATCCCTGTCATCGCCTATAAATGATGGGGTTTTTTACTATTTTTTTATCGTTCAGTATAATAAAAGAAACGAACGTAAAGGAGAGATTTCATGTACGATATTGCAATTATTGGGGCGGGGCCAGCTGGAGCCAGCGCAGCTTTATTTGCTGCCAAAGCAGGAAAACAGGTTATATTTTTTGATAGCGGGAAAAGCATTACTGCAAAAGCTTGGGTAGAAAATCATTATGGTGTAAAAGAAACGGAAGGTCCAGAACTATTAAAAACTGGACAAAGCCAAGCTACTAAATTTGGCGCAGAACTGGTGAAAGAAAATGTAATTTCAGTCCAAGAAGGTGATAACGGATTGACCGTAGAAACAGAGCAGCAATCCTACGATGCAGATCACCTTATCTTTGCTACTGGAATGTCCGCTAAGCTCGCTGAGTCGTTTGGTCTTACAGTTATAGACGGCACAGAGCCGAGAGTTGCAAAAATAATTGAGGTGAATGATGAAGGCCGAACAGACCGACCGAACGTGTGGGCAGCAGGTACTGTAGCTGGAGTGAGTGTGCATACGATCATCACAGCTGGTGATGGAGCAAAAGTGGCGGTTAATGTTATAAGTGAATTAAATGGAGAACGTTATGTAGACCATGACATCCTTAAATGAAAAGATTTTCAATGACCTATATCAACGCGGAGTCTTATCAAATTCTAAGTAAAGAAACACAGCTTGTAGAGGAAAATCGCTTTTCGGTGGATGCTTGCCGCGGGCACGGAAAGCGAAGTATTTTGACGGAGCGATGGTAAAATTCTTTCTTGGCACATAAATAATCCGAACTGATTTCAATAAAATCGTTCGGATTATATTATGCCTTATTCAGTTATGGTCCAACCTCTTCTTTTAATCAAACCATCCTTTTTTCTTAAACCAGAAGACCATTGTGACAACCATAGCAATCATAATGAACCAAACGACGTAATAACCGGACTCTGTTTCTAGTTCAGGCATGTTAACGAAATTCATGCCATATACACCTACCACAAACGTTAACGGCATAAAAATAACAGAAATAACAGTAAGAATCTGCATCGTTCTATTGGTTTGGTGAGAGTTTAAAGATAAATAACTATCCCTTATATCTTGTGTCATCTCTCGGTTAGAAGCGACGATCTCCGCTGCTTTTATCAAATGGTCATAAACGTCAGCAAAGTATTCTCTTCTCTCCTGAACCCCTTCAAGAGGATGTGTATACAACATCCTATAAAGTAAATCTCTCATCGGATGAATAGTTTGTCGAATTTTTAATAGTTCGCTTCTCCGATCAAATAACTCTTCTAACAACTGCTCCATAGTGAGATTTTTCGTATTATCTTCAATTTCATTAATATGATCTTCAATTTCATAAACAATAGGAAAATAATGATCCACCACGTTATCAAGCAGTTGATAGAGGATAAAGTATTCATCTAGATTATTATTTTGACCATTATTTCGTTTTAACAGCCTTTCGACTGAATCTATTTCCTCACATGGCTGCTTGTGAAAAGTAACAACAAAGTCTTCCCCAAGGAACAGGTTAATCTCACTTCGATCTAAGCTTTTTTTATGCAGCGCGTGAAACACAAAAAACGTATGGTCATCATAATAATCAATCTTTGGCCGCTGCAAGTCATGGAGACAATCTTCTATCGCCAGCGGATGAAATTGAAAATATGTACGCAGCAAACCCACTTCATCCTGTGTAGGTTTTTCAAAATCCACCCAGTACCAATCGTAGTTGGCAGTAGTTAATTCTGCCAACTCGGAAAAATGCTGCAGTCCTTCCGTCTTTGAATATCCGTAAATTCTTAACATCCTATCACCTTTCTCCTTACGATCCTAAATTACCCGTTTACGTTGAACTAAAACATCTGCTCTTTTATTTTTATATGATAGGATAGAGATAAGATACCCTAATAAGGGGGATATTTATGAGTGCAACGAAAACATTATTAAAAAGTGACACCTTCCAGTTACGAAGTATAACGGATGAGGATATCCCTTCTTTATTTCATCTCATTTATGGAGATGCAGATCCTGAATGGAAAAAATGGGACGCTCCTTACTATCCTCTTGAACCCCACACGATCGATACGTACCGCAGTCACGAGAACGCCAGAAAAGAAAGATTAAAAAACGAGGAACCTGATTCAAGACTGGTGATAGAAGTAGACAACACTATTATTGGGACGGTTTCTTACTATTGGGAGCATAAAGCTTCTTTATGGCTTGAGGTGGGAATCGGCATTTATAATCCATCTTATTGGAGCGGTGGTTATGGAACAAAAGCCTTACGAATGTGGATTGATCACATGTTTGCAAGCTTTCCTATCGCCAGGGTTGGTATAACTACATGGTCAAAAAATGAACGAATGATGAGAGTTGGAGAAAAATTAGGAATGAAGCTGGAAGGCCGTTTGCGAAAATGCAGAATTTATGAAGGTAAACATTATGACTCTATTCGAATGGGAATTCTAAGAGAAGAGTGGGATGAAGCAAAAAAAAGAATGAACAGGCTGGGTTTCTCTACAAGCTGAGAAGGACTCTATTGGATAGAGTCCTTCTCTTTTACATTTAACCTAGTTGCTCATTTAACGGTGGTACGATTTGCTTCTTACGTGACACTACACCGTTTAAAACAGCTTGATTATCTGTCAATTCAACTCCAAACGCCTGGTTAACCGCATTCGATTGATCACCAATTGCAATAACCGTGGAATCGTTTGTGAGAATATCCGTAATGACAAACACAAACAAATCCAGAGACTTTGAAGATACTGTTTCGTGAATAGCTTTCGTAAGTTCAGCTTTCCGCTGTAGTACTTCCTGTGTGTCTACTGTGTTAACCTGGGCAATTTCTACTTTAGCATCGCCCATTGAAAATTCTTTTGCATCTAAAGACAATAGTTCCTCAGCCGTAGAGTCGCTGATATCTGCACCAGCTTTAAGCATATCAAGGCCGTACACCTCAGCTTCAACTCCTGCAATAGCTTCCAGCTCTTTCGCAACCTCTACATCTTCTTCCGTGCAAGTCGGAGATTTGAATAAAAGAGAGTCTGAAATGATGGATGATAGCAGCAAGCCTGCTGTACTCTTAGAAATATCCTGCCCTTTTTCTTTAAACATTTTTGTTAATATTGTAGCTGTACAGCCTACCGGTTCTGCCCGGTAATAAAGCGGCCCATTTGTTTCGAAATTTGCGATTCTATGATGATCAATCACTTCAGTTACTTGAACTTCGTCAATGTCTTCAGCGCTTTGCTGGCGTTCATTATGGTCGACAAGAATCACCTGCTCCACTTCATTGCTTACAGTTTGAACTTCTCTAGGTGCATCTACGTTAAAATGATCCAGTGCGTACTGCGTTTCACTGTTTACCTCTCCTAAACGAACAGCTTCTACATCTTCACCTAACTTATGTTTAAGTTCAGCATAAACGATGGCTGAGCAAATCGTATCCGTGTCTGGATTTTTGTGTCCAAAAACGAGCTTCTTTGACATGATAACCTCTCCTTTACCTCACAATATGTAATTACAACTCCAGTTCCGATTATAAGGGAAATTCCACTATACGTCTATTATCTCCATATAAAATCTATTGTTTAAAGAAGCTAAATAATGGAAATAGACCATTAAATCGTTAAAAAGGAAGTGACATCGATGAAAGCTGTAACTTATCAAGGTAAAGAGAAAATGGTCGTTAAAGATATGCCGGCTCCATCTTTGCAAAATAGTGGTGACATGATTGTTCGAATAACTGCCAGCGGTATTTGTGGATCAGACCTTCATTTATATAAAGGCGGTATCGAGCCTCAAGAAGATTACATTGTAGGTCACGAGCCTATGGGAATAGTAGAGGAAGTAGGAAGTGATGTGAAAAGCTTACAAAAAGGAGACCGCGTCGTTATCCCGTTTAATATAGGGTGCGGAGAATGCTTTTTCTGTAAAAACCAAATGGAAAGTCAGTGCGATGAATCGAACCCTCATAGCGATGCTGGCGGTCTCTTCGGCTTTACAGAACCTTTTGGAGGCTACCCGGGGGGACAAGCTGAATATTTAAGAGTTCCTTATGCTGACTTCACTTCATTTAAAGTACCCGAGTCAAGTGAACTGGATGATGAACAAGTAGTGTTTTTATCTGACGTGATTCCTACTGCCTATTGGAGTGTAGAAAGCAGCGGTGTTAAAGAAGGCGACACCGTCATCGTATTAGGAAGCGGCCCTATCGGCTTAATGAGTCAAAAGTTTGCTGCCCTTAAGGGGGCCAAACGTGTTATTGCCGTTGATCACGTGGACCACAGATTGGAGCACGCCAAACGAACGAACAATGTGGAAACGTTTAATTTTTCAAACACCGATGAAATAGGCTCCTTGCTTTTTCATGAAACTAAAGGCGGAGCCGATGTCATTATTGATTGTGTAGGTATGGACGGAACAGTCTCTCCTAAAGAAGAGTTTGGTTCGGAGCATGATAATCAATTTGGAACAATAAGCCCGATTATTACAGCCTCACAAGCGATTCGAAAATTCGGTACAGTACAATTAACAGGTGTATATGGCACGGAAGCCAATGGGTTTCCACTCGGCGACTTCTTCAGCAGGAACATTTCATTAAAAATGGGACAGGCCCCTGTCATCCATTTAATGCCGAAACTCTACGATATGGTAGAAAACAATGAGTTTGATCCTACAGATATCATTACGCATACCATGAATATCGAAGATGCTGCAAAAGGCTACGATGTTTTTGATAAAAAAGAAGATGGAAACATCAAAGTAATTTTAAAACCATAAGATAAATAGGAAGCGGCACCTTAAAGAAACCTTCATTTCTCTGCGGTCTTTTATGAATGGGAAAATTTCTATCGTTAGAAAGTATTAAGAATCCTATAAAAATGGCCACCACGAGACTCTCGATGTGAATGTCCTTTAGCAAACGCTGCTTTCATAAAGGCTCAGTTTGAGTAAATCAATGCTCAAGATCTATTTCGAAAAATGGTTGGAGGAAACGGCGAGACTCCTGAGGGAAATGGGAATGAGGTGTGACCCCACAGGGCTGATAAAGTCCTTGGAGGCACACCATTAGCCCGAAGAAAGGGAGTCGTTTGATGCCATCCAAAACTAAAGATCGATGAAAGATAGAATTATAAAAGCGTCCTGCGTGGAATTTAATTTCCACACAGGACGCTTTTCTTCTAACAATTAAAATATGTACTATTCCTACATAAATTTAACGATTCGTTTTCACATTAGTGATTTAGCCAGACAACATATCGATAGGTTTTAGATTGATCTTTGTTGATGACACGAGGAGCTTTCGCGGATGACGCCTGGTCGATTAAAACCGGCCACGTCCGGTGCAGCGCGAGCGGGCCGTGCCCGCGGCAAGCAATTCGTGACGCTCTTTAAGATTTCTCTTCAAGCTGAGAAACAGCAGCTTAAGTTGTTGTTTCTTTTAGGGTTTGCAAAAATTGAACCAGGGAACTAATAAGTTATGTTTAACCATTACGTTAGAGGGAGTCAGGACGATGAGTACAACTTTTATATCGAAGCGCAAGAAAAAATTACAAAATAATAATAATTCTGAAGAAATAAAACCTTGGATCAGAAGATTCGGCCGCTTCGGACATATGATGAAAGGAACAGTATACGGCCTAGTAGGCGTCCTCTCTTTTATGGCAGCTATTGGCGCAGGCGGTGAAACAACTGGTACAGGAGGTATGTTTCGATCACTAGCTTCCCAGCCTTTTGGCGAAGTTTTACTTTGGATTATAGGCATTGGCCTTATCGGTTATCTTACATGGGTAATCATTAAATCTATTTATGACACTTCCAATAAAGGAAGAGATATAAAAGGTTTAATTACACGAACTGGATATCTCGTTGGAGGGGGCATTTATGGTGCCCTTGCTTTAAACGCTTTTCAAATTGCCATGCATGCCGGAAGCAGCGGTAACTCCGAGCAATCCATATCTGCGATGTTATTAGGTCAACCATTTGGACCAGGGCTGGTCGGTCTTTTGGGGCTTATTATTATTGGATATGGAGTGACAGAATTTTATAGCGGAGCGACTAACCATTTTTTAAAGAAATTTAATCATCATGAAATGAATGAACATGAAAGAAAAATTGCTAAGCAGTCTGGGAAAATGGGATTAATCTCTAGAGGCGCGGTTCTGGCTATTATAGGATTTTTCTTCGTGCAGACGGCTATGACTTCCAACCCGGATGAATCTAAAGGATTGGATGGTGCCTTGGCCGAAGTCTCTCAACAGCCTTTTGGCCAATGGCTGTTAGGCATTGTTGCGCTAGGTTTTATTCTTTATGGTATCTATGAAATAACACGGGGCCGTTATGAAAGAATGAGCTTTGGTAAGTAAGGTTCTGTGCAGCGCAGTTTACCACTCCTTCTAGTATGCTCCATCTTCGTGAATGAACTATTTATGGACAAGTCTTTATCTTGACTCTTTAGTGTATCTGCATGGTAATTAATTGAATTTAACCAACCTGAGATATTAAAAAGTCGAGTAAAAAACGTCTACGATTTTTTACTCGACTTTCAATCTTTCTTTATTTTATGCTTTTTCACTACTTTGCTGAACGAGGTCCATGAAGAATTCGATTTGTGCGATGTGTGCCATACTTTTCTTTTAACTCAAGCCGATGAAGCTCTCGGTTTAATTTATGATAATTCTTTACTCTCTCAGCGTTCAGCTTACCTGAATCAACCGCTTGCAGAACGACGCACCCCGGTTCACTTTCATGCTTACAGTCACGGAACTTACAAGTCAAAGCCAGCTTTTCAATGTCTGAGAAAGCCGCTTCCACACCTTCTCCATCACCCCATAACTGAACCTCTCTCATACCTGGAGTGTCAATGAACACCAAGCCGTTATCAAGAGTGAACATTTCCCTGTGAGTAGTGGTGTGGCGGCCTTTATCATCCTGGGAGCGAACATGTTTTGTTTGCTGTACATCCTCCCTAAGCAAGAAATTAATTAACGTGGATTTCCCCACTCCAGAAGAGCCAATTAATGCATAGGTGTAACCAGATTGCAGCTCTTTCATAAACTCTTCCATCCCATCTAACGATACACTGCTTACTCCGTAAACAGGTACAGCTGGAATTCTTTGTTCAATTTGATGAATAAAAATTTCCGGCGCCTCACACAAATCCCTTTTTGTACAAACGATCAGCGGGGCTGCTCCACTCTCATATACTTGATAAACATATCTTTCCAAACGCTGCAAGTTAAATTCTGAGTTCATCGCCGTTAAGATAATCACAACATTCATGTTCGCAGCAATTACCTGTTCATTATGCTGCCTGCCTGGTTCTTTTCTAGACAGTACTGTATTCCTTGTTAACACTCCGTGTACAAGAGCTTTTCCTTGATCATAAGGTTCGAAGACCACCCAATCCCCTACCACTGGTCGTATCGGTGATTTATAGCGGAATTTTCCTGACAAATGACCTTGAAGTGTTCCTTGTTCTGTCCATAGTGTAAAAATACTTGAAGATGAGCGTGCTATACGCCCTGCCTGCTCACCACTTTTTAATTGATCAGTTACTTCTATTGGCAAACTTTTTACTTTCACTAAAATCCTCCTAATATGGGAGGACGCTCACGTTTAGCTGATGTGTCCTCCTGTTTGTGATAGATGGTAAATGTTTTGTACGAAATAAAATTTTCTCATAACACATCAGCTCCTTTACTTTATCTTCCTCTATTATATATAAACGTTATAAAAAAAACATCAAGTAAAGGAAATTCCCTTTACTTGATGTTTTTGACTAATTTAGATCACTGAAAACTTTTTTTACTCTTGGCACAACTTCTCCGCTGCCATCCTCGACATCCTCAATCATCATGGAGACGATTAAGTCTTCCTCGTCAGTATCCCAGGCAATAAACCAACCATTTTCTTGAGCATCTTCATCATCTAAAGATTGCTTTAACTCAGCTGTCCCTGTTTTACCCGCTAAATTCAGGTCATCCATTTGAGGCTCATAAGCAGACCCTTGAGAATCATTAACGACGGCTTGTAAGTTTTCAGTTATTACATCAGCTGTTTCTTCGCTTATAACATCTTCCTTCCAAACCTGACCAGTTTCTTCGTCTGATCGGAGTGTAGGCTGCAACAGGTCTCCCCCGGTAATAAACGGAGTATAGGTTAAAGCAAGATGAAGTGAACTCATCTGAACTTGACCTTGACCATATCCCGTGTCCGCAAGAAGGGGTTCACTTTCAAACTGATCTTCGTTTAAAATTTGTGAAGCTGAGATAGGATAAGCAAATGGGAGGTCTTCAGAAAAGCCAAAATTCTCCGCTTCTTCAAGGAAGGTTTCTCCACCAATATCTAAAATCGAGCGGGCGAAATAAATGTTATCCGATCTTACGAGTGCATCTCTAAGGTTGACATTGTTATCGATATTCGCGCCATCCACCCTTGTAATTGAATAATTTCCCCATCCGTCTTGTGTATAGGATTTACCATCAATCGTCATATCTTCTTCTGGATCTATCGTATCTGTTTTAAGACCAATGGATGCAGTTATCGGTTTAAAAGTTGATCCAGGAGAATAGTTACTACTGAATTTATTGGATAAAGGCTCACCTTCTTGTTCTTGCAGTTCACTTCGCCGCTCACTGCTCATCCCTAGTACAAATTCGTTAGGATCATAAGCGGGCGAACTTACTAAAGCTTTTACTTCCCCTGACGTCGGATTGACTGCTGCAGAAGAACCTGGCTCACCTTCCATGTTTTCATAAATTGTCTCTTGAACTTCTTTATCAATGGTAAGCTCTACATCTTCTCCATTCGTCGCTTCATTTTCAGCAAGTACTTCTTTTTCATTACCATCTTCATCAACTATCGTCACTTTTCCACCGGCTTGGCCGCGCAGATCTTCTTCTAACAGACTTTCTAAACCAGTTTGGCCAATTTGATCTGAAGCCGTATAACCTTCGTCACTCATTTCTTCCAATTGTTCACCTGTAATATCACCTACGTAGCCAATGATGTGTGCTGTTGCTTCTTCAGCCGGATATACACGAGAATTGGTTTCTTGAAACTGAGTGCCGGTTAACTCTTTAATTTCTTTAATCCTCTCCTCATCGTCATCTGAGACAGCACCGACTGGTACAAAAGAAGAAGATTGGACCCAGGATTGATCGAGTTGAGAATCAATATAGTCAACAGAAATATCCAATATTTCTGCAAGATCTTCTTTTACTTCTTTTTCATCCTCTATACGCTCCGGTACCAGTCCCACTTGTTGAATGACACCATTTTCAGCTAAAGGTTCCCCATTTGCATCAAAAATTTCGCCTCTTTCCGCTGGAATTGATTGGGCACTGACTTTATCTCCTTCTTCCATCCCCGCAAAGATCATAGAAGAATCCCATTTTATAGCCCAAGTATCTTCTTCGTCCCCTTCTTCATAGACAAGTTCAGCCTGATGAGAAAATTGCAATTCTCCAGCCAATGTTTCCATACTTACATCATAATCGTAAGCGGGCGTGTCTTCCTCATTGAAATCCTGTTCCTCTTCAGGAGCTTTATATGTAATCGCCAGATTGTTCATATTAATACCTTCATAAATTGTCGAGTATCTTTCTTCAAACTCCTCTTCGCTGATTGAGTCTTTAGACTCCTCACTCAGTAAATCATACATTTCTCCAAATTTTTCATTTTCCCACGCTTCCATATAGGCTTCAACCGTAGATTCAGGATTGGGTTTATCTGAACAGCCGATCAGCAAGAGAAAAGAAGAAATAAGGAAACAGTTTCTTAATTTTTTCATATCGCAACAGCCTCCTAGCTTCCTTTTTCAACGTTACCCCTCATTATATCAGACTTAATTCTTATAAAAAGAGTTTTGACTTTGACTTGAATTTTTAACCAAATAAAAAAGCAGAATATCAGGGGCTTGATCCTTCTACTCTCCTTTCGATAAACATACATACATCTCCAATAGTTGAAAATCCTGCAAACTCCTGTTCTGAGGAGATTATCTCTTTAACTTCAATATTGAGGTTCCAATATTGAAGTAAAGCCTCAAAAGCAGCAAAAAAGGAGGTTTGATCCCCTTTAAACAATTCATAAAGGGACGTATCAGTCGTAATATACTCAAGAGGATTGTCATAGTACACCACACTATGACGTTGAATATATGTAACAGTGGACAAAAAAATCTCATAAACAATGTTTTCTTTCGTTACTTTTTTCATTTCTTTTTTTGATTTGAATTGATCAAAGTCAAATACATCTGCCATTTCCCCCACCCCTTTTATTCTCTTTTTATCATTTTCTCATTATAATAATAATTCTACCTCAATCGACAGAAATCCTTTATAGCGATAAAAAATATTCAAAGTATAAGAGAAGATTTTTAAGAGAATGATGTGTTATTCTATCAACGAAATGAACGAAGGGAGTTCTTTGAATGAATCAAACCATCGATACACTGCTGAACCACCGAAGTATTCGTCAATTTAAAAATACGAAAATAACCGATGAGCAGCTTGACTACATTATTCGCTCAGCTCAGCAAGCCTCGACCTCCAGTTACATGATGGCTTATACAATTATAGGTATAACAGATGCAGATAAAAAGGCAGCTTTAGCTGAAGTGAGCGGTCAACCATACGTAGAAGACAATGGTCACCTTCTCGTATTTTGTGCTGACTTACATCGTCAAACTCACACCGCCACAAGTGAAGACTATAAACAAATGCTCGAAAACCTTGAAAATTGTGAGCATTTCCTCGTATCTGCGATTGATGCTGCACTAGCTGCCCAGAACGCTGCGATTGCTGCAGAGTCAATGGGATTGGGTATTTGCTACTTAGGAAGCTTACGGAATCATCTCGAACGAGTCGATGAGCTGCTCGCTTTACCCACTCATGTGATTCCCTTATTTGGTATGGCGATTGGAGAACCCGCCCACAAGCCTGATCGTAAACCGCGATTGCCCATATCCGCAGTTTATTTCGAAAATGAGTATACACCTCATGAAGATGCTATTGAAAAGTTTGATGATCAGATCGCTGAATACTATCAATCCAGATCGTCAAATAACCGGAGTGATACATGGACTGAACAAATGCATCGACGTTTTAAAAAGACGATGCGCATGGACGTGACTGACCTTGTTCAGAAAAAAGGATTTAATAAACGGTAAAGAAAGTCTGGTGTTTTCTTAATGAAAAATCAATTGAAGCAGACGGCTGAGCAGATTGAACAGGCTCGGCATGTGGTCATTTTAACAGGAGCAGGTGTTTCTACAGCGAGCGGCATCCCTGACTTTCGATCAAGTGAAGGATTATGGGAACAAGACTTTAGAAGAGAAGATTATATGTCTATTGACTACTTTCATTTTGATCCAGTTGATTTTTGGAAAAAATATAAAGAAATTTTCCGCATCAAACTATTGCAACAATACGAACCAAACGTCGTTCACCATTTTCTTAAACAGTTAGAAACGAAAGGTCGCCGTATCTCCATTATTACGCAAAATGTGGACGGTCTTCACGCCCAGGCGAAAAGTTCTAAAGTAGTAGAGTATCACGGCTCCTTAGATAAAGCGACTTGTCCTCATTGTCAGGAAACTTATACGATGAAATATGTTCTTTCTAATGATCCTCCGCAATGCGAAGATTGTAAAAGTGTGTTAAAACCGAACGTTGTCTTATTTGGCGATTTGATCACAGCTCATGACGAAGCCGAAGCACTAATCGATGAGGCGGATTTCTTACTCGTTTTAGGCACATCTTTGCAAGTTACACCCTTTAGCTATTTACCCGAATATGCATCTAGCCGGAACCTCGCATCTACTCTGATGAATAAAGAAGCAACGATAAAAGATCGGCTTTTTGATCAAGTCATTCTAGGAGATTTAAGCGAGCTGATTCCTCAGTTACAAACTGAGATAAATATAGTCCAGGACGAAACTGAATAAAGCAAAATTCATTTAAATCCCAGCCTTTTATATTGAATGTTTTTTCTTTTCCCTTTGTTTATTAATAATCACAGAACCTGCCCGGTATCCACCCGAAGGTTAAACACCCTTCACACAGGGTAGACTCCTTATGAATCTATTTATGATGGAGGTATTTGAGTGGAACATATAAATGTAAGTCAGGCTGATTTAACAGCCAGCCGTATTGGCCTGGGCACATGGGCCATTGGGGGCTGGATGTGGGGTGGCACTGATAAGAAGCAATCCATAGAAACGATTCATGCCGCCCTTAATAAAGGCATTACTCTAATCGATACTGCTCCTGTTTACGGTTTCGGTGAATCCGAAGAAATCGTGGGTAAAGCCGTCCAGCAGTATGGAAAGCGCGAAGATATTATTTTAGCCACTAAGGTAGCTTTAGATTGGCAAAATGAACAGCCTTTTCGTAATGGCACGAAAGAAAGAATTCATCAGGAAGTCGAAGATTCTCTTAAACGACTTCAAACGGATTATATTGATATTTATCAAGTCCACTGGCCGGATCCGCTCACACCACTGCACGAAACGGCAGAAGCCCTGCAATATTTGTATAAACAAGGAAAGATAAGAGCAATAGGAGTGAGCAATTTCTCTCCAGAACAAATGGATGTTTTCAGAGAAGCAGCTCCTATTCATACTTTGCAGCCGCCGTATAATTTATTTGAGCGTGATATAGAAGAGGATATTATCCCTTATACGCAAAAGCATGACATTACAACCATTTCATACGGTTCTCTATGTCGTGGTCTTCTTTCAGGTAAAATGACGAAAGATCGTTCTTTTGAAGGAGATGACCTTCGAAACAATGATCCTAAATTCCAGCAGCCGCGATTTGAACAATATTTAAATGCTGTAGAGGAACTAGACCAACTAGCAAAGGATCGTTTTAATAAGAGAGTTATCCATTTAGCCATTAAATGGGTATTGCAGCAGCCGGGTTCCGGAATTGCCTTAATGGGTGGAAGGCGCCCAGATCAATTAGATCCAGTAGACGAGGTCAGCGATTTTACCATTGATAAAGATACGATGAAAGATATCGATGCAATTTTAGAAAAAAACATTAAAGATCCTGTGGGTCCCGAATTTATGGCTCCCCCTACAAAACAAGATCTATAATTGTTACATGCCCGAGCTTTTTCTAAAGTTCGGGCATCTATTTTTGGTAAAATAAAATTAATAGTTTGTATGATGTATGAGATAGGAGGCGGACCGTGTGGATTTTGTCATATGGATAATCATCTTACTTTTGTTTCTTGCCAGTTTCGCCAGTTTAATTTTCCCCATTATTCCAGGCCCTCTCGTTTTATGGCTCGGCTTTCTCGCCTATTATTTCTTCATTAATAATGCCGGCCTCAGCCTTATATTTTGGATAGCCATGGTTCTATTAACCATTTTGTTAATCGTGTCAGATATCATCGCCAATAGTTATTTTGTGAAAAAATATGGCGGCAGTAAATGGGGGGAACGTGCGGCAGCGATCGGAGTTATTGCAGGGTCATTTATCTTTCCTCCATTTGGAATTGTCCTTGTCCCGTTTGTCATTGTTTTAATTGTTGAGCTTCTGCAAAAAAGATCGGCTGAAGAGGCTGGAAAAGCAGCTCTAGGCTCTTTATTTGGATTCTTAAGCGGCAGTGCCGCTAAAGTTTTGATTCAATCATTTATGATTGTCTGGTTCTTTATAGAAGTTTGGATATCGTAATATAAAAGGCGCTTCCCTCAATGGAAGCGCCTTTCTTACTATTCTCGTCCCATCCCTTTTAAGAACTGCATCATCATTGTAATACTGCGGTTAATTTCAGGGTCTTTCAAGGCTTTAGCCAGATCAAAAATAGTCGTTTTTTGATCTGCTGCTGTTTCATTCATTTCTTTTATTCCTTCATTAAGACGATTGGTAGTCTCTCGTACGGTTTTGACGTCTAAGTCTCCCAGCATAAACACAATTTCAGGAAGATTCTCAAGCAATTGTGCATACTGATCTTTGCTAATCTCATCCACTACATATTTTAAAGCTTTTTTCTTTGAATGAGAAAAGGCATAAGCTGTATCTAATGTTCCAACTTCATCTAATGCGCTTAATAACTCAATTCCTTTTAAAATAGCTTCTTTATTTTCAGTTACAGCTTCTTTTACTTCTTGTAAATCTCGTGCTTGCTGCTCTTCCTTGGGAATTTCTAACTTTTTAATGTTTGTTATTGATTTAGCCATCTTTATTCACCTGATCCCCTGGGAACACATAGTCGTTACGCTCCCACTTATTTTCAACATTAACGCTTATTTGCGGCACAGGATTCCCTCGACGGTGATTATTTGGCGGAATCGGTGATTTACCTTCTTTTTTCATAACTTCCATCCGGACTGCAATCTCTTTATATGCCGGCGTATTTGTGTCTTTGTCCACACGGTTATCGGTAAGGAAGTTAACAGCCGACTTTCCATTTGCGCTCATAGGAATAAATAATTCTTTTCCTCTTACGCGGTCTGTAACTGTAACAACCCCTGTCGCTTCTCCGGCTTCAGAAACCAGTTTTATTTCCGCACCTTCACGAATATCTCTTTCCTTAGCAAGCTCAGGAGAGACTTCAACAAATGGATTAGGGGTATTTCGAGCGATACCTTCTACTTTATAGGTCATATTGCCTTCATGGAAATGTTCAAGAAGCCGGCCATTATTTACATGAAGATCGTACTTCTCTGAAGTGTCATACTCCAATTCAAATTCCAGGGGAAAGAACCTTGCTCTGCCATCTTCAAATGGGAATCCTTCCTGGAAAAGAAGAGGTTCATCTGTGCCGTCTTCATGCACCGGCCACTGTAATGAGTTGTATCCTTCTAAGCGTTCATATGACACGCCGGCAAACAATGGAGCTAAACTAGCTGCTTCAGCCATAATTTCTGAAGGGTGCCCGTAGTGCCAATCTCCTCCCAGTTCTTGAGCAATAAGCTGAAGGATTTCCCAGTCAGGCTTTGCTCCTGGAAGAGGATCAAGTGATTGATAGAGACGCTGGATTCGACGCTCCGTGTTCGTAAATGTCCCTTCTTTTTCTAAACTAGGCACTGCTGGTAACACTACATCTGCGTATTCAGCAGTTTTCGTCAAGAACAAATCTTGAACAATAAACAAATCAAGCTTTTCAAAGGCCTCTGTCACATAATTTATATTGGCGTCTACAATGCCCGTGTCCTCACCTATTACATACATCGCACTTAAGTTTCCTGCATGAATAGCTTCAATCATTTGATGATTGTCTTTTCCAGGCTCTTTAGGAATCGTGCAGTTCCAGGCTTGTTCATAGCGAGCGCGAACTTCGTCATCATGCGTTTCTTCATAGCCAGGGAAGAAGTTTGGCATACTGCCAAAATCACTGCATCCTTGTACATTGTTGTGCCCGCGCAGTGGATAAGCTCCGCAGCCTTCTCTTCGATAGTTACCTGTAAGAAGCAATAAGTTTGATATAGCTGTACTCGTATCACTGCCTCGCATATGCTGTGTTACACCCATTGCCCAGCAGATTGATACCTTTTCCGCTTTTGCAATTTCCTCTGCTACATCAATTAACTCTTCTTTTGGTATTCCAGTTAATTCAGAAGCATATTCCATTGTGTAAGGTTCAAGACTCTCGCGATACGCGTCAAATTCGTTCACCCATTCTTCAATAAAGTTTTTATCTTCCAACCCTTGGTCAAGAATATATTTTGATACAGCTGAAAGCCAAACCAAGTCTGTGCCGGATTTAGGCTGATAAAAACGGTCGGCTCGTGTAGCCATTTCATGCTTACGTAAGTCAAAGACAAATAATTTTTGACCAAATAATTTCTGAGATCGTTTAATCCGGGAAGCAAGTACAGGATGCGACTCTGCTGTATTTGAACCGATTGTAAGGACTAAATTTGCTTTGGCGATATCATCAATAGTTCCTGAGTCACCGCCGTGCCCTACTGTTCTAAACAAACCTTTAGTTGCAGGAGATTGGCAGTAACGTGAGCAGTTGTCTACATTGTTCGTTCCAATGATTTGGCGGGAAAGCTTCTGCATAAGATAAGATTCTTCATTCGTAGCTTTGGAAGAAGAGATGAAACCTAAATCATCAGAACCCTTTTTCTCTTTAATTTCAGTGATCCTTTCCGCTACATAGGAAATAGCTTCGTCCCATTCCACTTCATGGAACGTATCATCACGACGTATTAAAGGTTTGGTTAACCGCTTCTCACTATTGACGTAATCCCAGCCGAACTTCCCTTTCACACATGTAGCAATACCATTTGCCGGAGACTCTGCATTTGGCTCTACTTTTAAAATCTGGCGGTCTTTTGTCCAAACATCAAATGAACACCCGACCCCACAATAAGTACATACTGTTTTTGTTTTCTTAATTCGTTCTTCACGCATAGCCGCTTCCGAATCAGAGACTGCAAATAACGGACCATAACCCGTTTCTACTTTCTTCGTTAGTTCGATCATCGACTTTAACAGCCCTGGTTCTTGATCCGTTAAGAATCCGGCTTCTCCTTCCATCCCTTTTTCCATCATGGCATTACAAGGGCACACTGTAGAACATTGTCCGCAATTTACACAAGATGACTGATCAATCGGGACGTCATTATCCCAAATGACTCGTGGCTGCTGGCGTTCCCAGTCAATGGTCAGGGTTTCATTCACTTGAACATCCTGACAAACTTCTACACAGCGGCCGCATAAAATACACTGATCCGGGTCATACCTGTAAAATGCCCCCGATTCGTCCCGGTTGTAAGGCTTTTCTTGGAATGGCCGGGACTGATGCTCTAATCCAAATTCCGCCATCGTATTATGGATTTCACAATCACCATTATTGTAATCACATACAGTGCAATACAGCTCGTGATTTTCCAAAATGCGATCCAGCGCTTCTTTTTGAGCCATTTGTACTTGTGGAAGTTCCGTTTGCACTTTCATACCTGCTTCTACTTTTAATCCGCAAGCTCTTTGCATTTCTCTATTCACTTGAACGACACACGTGTCACACGTTTGAATAGGTCCTAGTGATTCGTTGTAGCAAATCTGCGGTACATTTTCACCAGAGGAATTAATAAGATCCAGCAAGTTTTGTCCTGGATCAGCTAAGAATTCCTTTCCATTTATCGTTACTACAGTGTGATCTCTCTCTAACAAAATTAACCCCTCCCAATAAATCTTTCTTTATTCTTGACCGTTCACTCTTTATGCTGCAAATTTCTTCTGTGCTCAAATATAAAAATGCTTATGATGACGTTCTTTATGGAGCGCTTTCATAAAGCAGGGAAAATAATGAATGCTCGCTCATGTAAGGGTCCGGCTTGTTGCGTCACCTAAATAGAAGTTTTGAGATGCTGATTTATGTAAGCTAAGTCTTATGTTTCAAACAATTTTCTCTCTTTCGTCATTTCCCCCCTTATTTTTCGCATATAGTAACATTTAACCTTTTTTTCTCATTATCAAACATCATTACTTGATTACAATAAAAAAACTTACAGTCCAAAAATTGACCATAAGTTTTTCGTTCTGTTCCTTCTTCTAACTATTAAGAGTTTTGTACCTTCTATTCCTATATAAGTTTAACGATTCGTTTTCCCATTAGTGATTTAGCCAGACAACGTATAGGTGGGTTTTAGATTGATCTCTGTTGATGCCACGAGCTGAAAAAATTACAATCTAAAAATAGACTGTAATTTTTCAGGCTTTTGAAAAAGCGCTGCTTTCCTCGAGGCAAGACAGAAAGTCTCCTGTGTGTTCATCCCGCATAAAGCGGTCTTTTTTTTCAGTTACTTTGATCCAAAGGGGCTTTTTAAACCTTCGTAGAGTGAATGTCTTGTAAAAACACTGTTTCTATAAGGGTACAATTTGCCTAGTGATCGATTATCGGAGTAGGGTTTTAGGAAACGACGAGACTCCTATGGAGAGACGAAGAAGGTGTGACCCCGGAGGGCTATAAAGCCCGAGGAGGCACACCCTTCACCCATGGAAAGGGAGTCGTTTCCTAAAACCCTTTATTCTATCGAACGATAGAAACGCTCTCACATAAAAACACAGAAAAACTGGAATTTTTTATGCTAACCTGCTTTCTGTTCACCAAAAGTGTCTTTTTCTTGATTCATAGGTAACAAAGCGGGCTGGCTCACTGATTCATTCAGTTGAAAATTCTTTAATTCATCTTCCATTGAAGCTGCTACTTTCTCTAGATCTTCAGCTAAATGATTAAGCTGTTCCATAGCCGCATTGCTCTCTTGAACGGAGGCTGAAACTTGTTCAGCAGCTGCCGCTGTGTCTTCTGTCACTGTACTAATCCCGTCTATGTTTTCTAAGAGCTGTTCCTTTTGATTATCCATTTGCTTCATAGAGGAAATAATGTCATTAATCGCAGCTACATTACCTGATACATTTTCAAATACTTCCGTAAACGATTTTTCCGTTTCATTAACCGATACTTCTTGATGTGCTACTACTTCTCCTGTTTCTTCAATTAAACGGACAATATCTTTTGTACGATCTTGCATATGAGCAATCATTGAAGCTACATCTGTCAATGCTTTTTCTGATTGTTCAGCTAGTTTCCGAACTTCTTCTGCCACTACTGCAAAGCCTTTTCCTGCTTCACCGGCCCGTGCTGCTTCAATAGCTGCATTTAAAGCCAGCAGGTTGGTTTGTCCTGCAATGCCTGAAATAGTACTTACCACTTGATTGATATTATCAGAACTATTTTGTAAATCTTTAATCGACTCTCGCATTTCACTCGTCATTGACGTTGTTTGATTCGAATGATTCCGAAGTTTTTCAACAATTTCCTTCGCTTCCTCCGACTGATTCAAAAGCTGATCTGATTTGACTTTAATGGATTTACTTTGACCAACAACGCCTTTAATGGTATGAGCCAGCGTTTGAGAAGACTGAACACTGTAGTCCATCATTTCCGTTTGACTTTGAGCTCCTGATGCAATTTCCTGAATAGCTCTGGATATTTCATGAGCAGCTGCTGTATTTTCTTCAGAGTTAGCGACCACATTCTCAGCCGAACTGCTTACCTGATTAGATGAATGCTTCACCTGATGAATAAGAGAGCGTATGGACAGAATCATCTGATCAAAATCCCTGGACAGTTCCCCAATTTCATCATTTCGCTCAATGTTCGCCTGGATAGAAAAGTTACCTTTACCAGCCTCACTCATTGATTGTTGTAGTTGTTTAATAGGTTTTGTTAAATAACGGGTTAATAAAATGGCAATAATTAATGAAAGCACAATCACTCCGATCAGGACAAGTACAATGGGTAAAATAATTGAATTGGCTTGAGCTACGAAATCAGACACTTGTACTGTTCCTACCATCTTCCATCCCGTTTTTTCGTTGGTTGCATAAGCTACGGCTTGCTCGCCTCCGTCATCATATTGGTAGGAGCCAGATTCATTCCCCATCACATCTTTATAAAATGGTTCTCCTTCAGCGCTGGTGCCGATTAACTCTTCGTCATGGTGAGCAAGATATACCCCCGTATCACTTAAAAGCATAGCATTCCCGGTTTCACCAACTTTTACATCATTAATCATTTCAAACAACGTATTAACGGTAAAATCAATTGCGAACACCCCGGAGGTGGCACCATCTTGTTCAATGGCCCGTGCCGCGCTCACAATTGTATCCCCAGTCGCTGCATCTTCGTAAGGTTCTGTCCAGATGACTTCACCTGCTTGTTCTTCTGCTAAGGTAAACCATGGACGAGTGGTAGGGTCATAATCATCTCCTAAGTCAGCCTCTGGATAAATAAACATATTTTGCGTTTCTTTTTCCCCCATGTAAATGTTTAAAATATAAGGATTAGCTGCTTGAGTCTCTCCAAAGCGATTCAAAATATCTTCACTATTTTCATTTGGACTTTGTAGTGTTTCGTCTTCCGCGTATCGATTTGCATTGTGACTAATGCTGTCAAACAACGTATCAAATGAATCGCTCATCGATTCCATCTGTTGCTCTACGTTATCCGTCATAGCTGAAGTAGTATTGTTTAAACTAAACCAATAACTTGTTCCAGCTACTACAACTCCAGTTAACAAAATTAACAATAGAAATGGATAAAGAAACTGACGCTGTATTCTTTTTGTAAAAAAATCTTTGATCCCTGTTTTTTCTTTTCTCAACTTGCTTCCCCCTTTGTGTAACTACTCCTTTCTATATCGGTTTAATTCGTAAACTTTTTTATAGAATACTAGATTTTTCTGCCAAAACCTTTTTTCATTATAAAGAGGAAGGCGACACATAGTGCTATAGCAATATTCAAAAAACCTCCCATCATGCCCAGCCATCGCGGTGAATAAAGGTCCACAAGGACACCTGCAGCCACCATTGATAACCCTAAGTGGATATTAGTCACTGATGCTAATAGTCCAAAAACTCTGCCTTGGTGTGCACTCTTGGTTCGACTCATTACGACCGTGTCTAGACAAGCCGCACTTACTCCACCAACCGCAGATATAAGGATAAAAATAATCGCAGCCACCCAGATCGATGGGGAGACACTTGCTGTAATCTGCAGGACACCCTCCATAGCAACAGCAAGAACGGCCAACACCAGTACCCTCTTTTTAATTAGTCTTGTCATATAAAAACTAAGGACGAGCCCTGCACCTAAAGCTCCATATAATAGACCAATCCCTAAATCTCCCAGTTGAAATGTCTCGGCCCCATATAAACTGATTAACACATTAAATATTCCGTCAGTCATAGAAGTTAATAGTTGAATGATAATAACAATCCAAACGATTAGTTCTAATTGACCCCAGCTTTTCACTACGCCTGATTCCTTATTTATATTCGATGGAGTAGTTGGAGCATCTGGCAGCCTTCTAAGAAAAAAAGCAGCGGCTAGAAATGACACGGCATTTAAAATAAACGAGACTTTTCCGCCTAAGAGAAAAGCAACGACACCACCTGATACTGACCCTAAAATAAGAACCACTCCTACTATTACTTGTTCTAGAGCATTTACTTTTGATAAATCATTCTTTTTAACAATAGAACCAATGGTGCTTTTCCGCACTGGCTGATAGAACGCTTCTCCACAGGATAATACGACAACCCCTATATAAAGAATCCATAATTGGTCAGTGGTTTCAATATATAAAAAAGTTAAAGCAAATGGAAATCGGATTAAATCTGTTACGCTCATTAACAGTCGTCGATTCAACCGATCAGCAAGCTTTCCGCCTAGTAGTGAAAAAAATAAATAAGGAATCACTCTTATCCCCATAACAAAGCCTACTAGAACTCCTGACCCTGTGATTTCTAAAACAAGTGCCAGTACGGCAACTTGACTGAATCGATCCCTATTCCATTCACAATGCCAGCACGAAATAAATAAAGGTAGGAAGGGTATTGAACAAATATTCCCATAGTTCACAAACTCCTTAGATATATATCTAATTAGATCACAAAAAATGAACCTGGCTTAGTACCGCCAGGCATTACCGTTTAACTACAACAGGCCACATTTCTTCTGGGTTTCGTTCATATTGATTGTTTTCTCGATACATGAATTGCTGCATAATCCACTCTCGTCTGACTGTCGCAAAATCGTTATAAAATTCTTTAATGTACTCGTTTATCTCTTTTTCGCTGTAGATTTTCCCTTTCTCAAGGCCTTGAACATAGTAAGAAAGAACTACAAGCTTTTTCTTTAACTGACTCGGCATTTGACGCAGCGTACCATTCTGGTTCACAAAGTTACGCAATATTTTCACTTGCTCTGAATCAGTAACATCAAGCTCTTTCTGCTTCACTTCATCTCCCCCCAGCCTTAAAATTGCTGTAGCCATAAACTCTAATCTTTTCTCGTCTAAATAATAGTAAATCGTATTTTTATCTCGTCGAGAATATAACATACCCGTTTCTCTAAGTTTTTTTATGTGATGAGTAATAGTTGGAGCTCGTAAACCGAGTTTGTGAGCAATTGCCTGTCCGTGGAGAGGACCATTTTTCAGTAGTGAAACAATACGTAATCTCGTGGGGTCCCCGACAGACTTATAGAAATTAACCATTTTATCTAATTGCATAATTTTCACCCTCTCATAAGTTAGATTACTATCTAATTAGATAGTAATCTAACTACACTATTTTGTCAAAATATTTTATGAAGACAATTATAAGCTTTTAGCTCCACCACAGTTTCCTCTACAAGTATTTTTCACCTAAGGAATGTAAAGGTTTCTTGCATTAGGAAGAGGAAAGGGTTTTAGAAAACGCTTCCTTTCCTTGGGTGAATGACGGGTCCCCCGGGCTACGGCCTCCTGGGTCACCCCTTATTCTTCTCTCCCATAGAAATCTCAGCATTTCCTAAAACCCTTTTCCGATGACAATTTTTGCATTTAGAAAATTCAGCATGTCTTGCACTATATGATGCTTCCATGTCCACAGTCATAAAACTTTTTTCAGGCCTATTTCTATTTACGCATTCAATTGCTTTAAAAACTCCAAGACTTTTGTGTCAATATAGCCTCGTTCTTGTTCTCGTTCTTCGAAATTCTCTGTATGAAGGAATGTTGTCAGCCCTTCAAAAAATTCTTGCTCGTCAGCCTTAACCGAATTTAAATAACCTGCTTTGTTTAACTGAGCGGCTACTTCTTCTTTCAAGGCTCCTGTTAAGACTACGATCTCTTCAGGCTTGGATTTTGCGAAATACAATTGATGTAATTTATAAATACGTTGTAGTTCTTCGATCGGCTCTCGGTGGTCATCAACCCGAAGGTCTACCAATACATCGCTTAACGAACCGTAACCTGCTTTGTCCTTTTCAACGTATAGGGCAGCTGATTGTTTCCCTCTGCTGTCTCCTCCAGCTTTCTGTGCTGCCTTTAATCCTTCCAACAGACGGTCAGCCAGGCTGCCCTTCCTTTTTTCAAATGCTTCACCCATCTTAGTAACCGTTTCTTTATTAACTAAAATGTTTCCCTGCGCAGCGTAATGTCTGCCTGTTACGCCTCCTGCCCATTCATAACAAGATTCACCCGTAAAAGTAGCTGCATTTCCTTCAGCGTCCACCACTCCAACTTGCCGGTGGACTGCCCCTTCATCGAGTTTAATTAGTTTATCAACCGTTTCTTGAGCAGATAGACCTTCACGTAAATATTTCAAGCCATCTGGACCATAAGAAGGATTCGCAAATGCCTGAGTAGCGACTGCACCTACTCCAGCTTTCGCCCATGGCACCACAGCACCCACTCCTAAGAACTTAGATTGGACTGCTACACCTACTTCACCTGTGTCCGGATCAGCTCCTACAATAGAAAATGTTGCAATAATTTTACTCAAATCCACCACCCCTTCCTCCTTTTAATTCGACAGAATAATATAAAAACCTTTCACAAAAAAAGAGGCAGGAGTATAAGTAGAGCAATGATTCAATAAACGCAGATTATGAGCATGATTAAAATGCGAAGACGTCTGTAGGAACACATCACGAATTGAAGCTCCTTCAAGAAATTGATTTTTCCACCGAGGATTCTGAGGCTGTGGCCACTGGAAGCAGAGTATATTGACGGTGTGCCGTACATGTGATTTAACATAAATCATCCGAACGTAGTTGAATTGTTACGTTCGGACGAGTTCGCTTTATACGTTTTCTTCTCATTTCGTTCGATTAATACGTAGTAAACCAAGTCCATTTTTGTAAATGGTACGTCAAGTAACGAACAGTGCTTAAATTATCCTGGTATTCCTCATAATCGGCCGTATAATTTCCGTCTTCATTTTCCCATATCTTTGTGAAATAATCATTCACTTCAGTAAATACTTCTTCATCCGGCCCCCCTTTAATTCTTACATCCGCTTCTAGATTCAAGTTAGCTAAGTTTCTTCTCGTGTAGTTACCTGATCCGCTGACAATTACATTTTCATCCTTACGATCAACATACAACGTTTTTAAATGAAATTGTTCCATGTTCACGTCGTACCATTTGAGGTTTAGGTTGTCATTAGCCAAATTATTCATCTCAGCCGCGACTGGCAAGTTAGGAAGGCCTGACTTCTCATGTCCAAACGATTGTTTGTTAGGGTCCATCACAATATTTACCGTTGTTCCACGATCAGCAGCTTTGTCTAAACCATCAATAATTTGACGATCGGCTAAGTAGTACATACCAAGCCATACACGATCTCCTTCTTCTGCTTTTTCCAGCTCTTCGAGTACGGCATTTTTTATTTTCTGCTCGGTAATGTATTGAACTTCCAGAGCACCTTCTTCTTCACCAAAATCCATGTTCTCATATTCTGGATAATCAGCTTCTCCAGAGAAACGAACGACCGCTTCTTCAGCTTCTAATATGTCCTTAATAATGGGACCGGTCATTTTAAAAGCTGCGTTTTCATGAAATCCACTCTCATCGTGGGGGTTTGCAGAGGATACCATCGCTGCATCCTCAGTGACAAGCACTTTTCGATGATTAGCTTTTACATTTAATAATTTTAAATAAGAGCGCAGGGTGACGTCAGGGGCCTCACTAGCAAATGGATTAGCAATCCATCCATCTCCACTCGTGCCCAACCAGCTGAAAAACACTCTCCATATACTTGAATACACGGGGTTAGAATCTCTCAAGCGATTTAAATCCGTGAGGACGACATCAATATTGTGATCACGCAATCGATCGACTTCTTCTGATTCATAGGATCCATAAACAGTGTTAATTTCATCAGTAATAAAGACGACCTGTAAATCTTCATGCTCTTCTTTTTGTTCAATTAAACGATCGGTCAGTTCCTCAGCTATGTTTGGAAATTTTTCTCCATCATCACTATATCCATTGAATAAAAACATATCGATGACGATAAATTCTTCCGCCTCTGCGATCGTATCAAACATCTCCTCGAATATTTCGAGTTCATGAACGACTTCTCCATTTTCGTCTTCATAAGTCAAATCTTTATAAAATTCGACATCCTCTACGTTGCGGTATTGGCCTTCGTAAGCCATCCCTTCAGGAAGACTCTTCCACGACGTGTGAAAGGCTATAACAAACGCAAGAATAATATTAAATCCAACAAGCCCCCAAAACCACTTTTTCTTATGTAGGTTTTTTAGTTTTTTCATCTCGTGCCCCCTCTTAGCTATCTTATATGATTCACTAAATAGGAAACGACGAAACCTGGAATAAAAAAACAGGCCGCGCCACGGGTAGCGCGAACTGCCTGATTATGATGCTCGCTGTATTAGCAGAGATGGTCGTTGAACAAATAATAACCCTAATACAATCGAACATAAAATAAATGTGGGAAGCATGTAGCCACCATTGTACGTTAAAGAATACAGCCAAACGGGTGTGCCTTCAGGCGCCATTGTTCCGTAGAAAGCAATTCCAGCGATAAAATGGCCTATAAAGCGGAATAAGCTGCCTACGAATGCCCCTATGACAATCCAGGTGACTAACCGCTTGTAATGCCGTGCAGCTGCTGCCTCCCAAACCGGCTTGGCAAACATACCGGCCAGTCCAATAACACCAAAAGCTACAATATAATCAAGAATGGTCTGAACAGGTGTAACAATATAAGCGCCGATTAATATTTGATAGAAGCCCAGCAACAGGCCTGTGGTGACCCCTCCACTTACGCCCCAGCGAAAAGCCATAATGAACACAGGTACCATTGCAAATGAAACTGATCCACCTTGGGCCCATAACTTAAATGATAAAAACGGTAAAACATCCAATAATATGGCTAAAGCAGAAAAAATGGCCGCTTCTACTAAAAATAACACTCGTATGTTTCTCATGTTTGCATCTCTCCTTTTAAAGACACAAAAAAAGCAATGCCAAAGGGAAGCTTCCTGATGGAGGAATCCCGTGCATCGCCATCAAAAAAGCCACCATCCCTACGCCAGTATTAACTGACAGGTTCGAAGGGTCAGAACATATTGTTCACTCTCAGCACTGAGGCTCCCCTTGAAGGCTTCATATTTCGTTTGCTTTTCTTGCTATATGGTCATTATAAATGATGTTTAGAATCCTGACAAACTTTACAGTCAGGGCACAATGGTAACAGGAACTTTAGTAGATTGCAGCACATTATAACTTACGCTCCCAAGGATGGCGCCTTTTACACGTCCTACTCCCCGCGTTCCCATTACAATTAAACGAACGTCCTCATTTGCTGATTCTTCGAGAATGACTTGATCGGGAATCCCTATCCTTTTTCTAAAGGTAGGAGTCACCTCATAGTCAGCTAAATATTCTTCCGCTGTTTCAAAGGATTGTCGTGCAGCCTCTTCCTGGTACTGCTTGATTTGATGCTGCCCTGCAAATTTCCGAACATTTCTCGTATTATAGTCGAACTGCACGTTTAAAATGATTAATTCATATCCTACCTCTTCCGCAAACGGAACGGCATACTGAAGAGCACGGAGCGAACTAGGTGATGCGTCAAAAGGTACGAGTATTTTTTTATTCATGACAACCCCCTCCTCACCTTCATTATACTTAATTTTCACTCAATAATGAATACTCGTATCATTGATATTGGTGATTTCCATAATAAGGATCGATTTACGTCTCTATCATATGCCATGCGGTCTTTCTAACTCTATCAGACGGTATGGTTTCTCTCCGTAGAAATTCTTCATTCGCAATTGTTTGCTTAATATTTTCCTCTATTTGTTAGTATACAGGCAGGGAGCAAAACAGATTTTTTCATCCAATAATCTATTAAGACGCATGAGAAGGAAAGGTGAGAAAGCCAATTATTTCCCGGGTGATGAAAGGAGCAATAAAAAAACTGGTAGTGTGAGGATTTCAGGTAAGAAAAGGCGTTCTCAATCCTTCTTGGCAAGTCATTTTATAAATTAAACCACAAACAGATCATTTATAGTCCTCTCTACCAACTTGTATTACAGGTAGTTGAAAAAGCCTGGTTAGATGTACACGTTGTCTCTTATGGTTCCTACATTAGTCTGGAGAAAAGGAAAAAGCGCCGCTTCCGCCGGGCAGGCCGAAAGTCTGCTCGACTGCGATTTCCGGTGCCTCTCCTGTCTGCTCCTCCCGCAGGGGCCGGCACTTTTTCCGTTCCTCTGACCAAAATGGAATAACCTTTGTAATGTGAATGGCCTTTTGCAGACGCTGCTTTCATAAGAACACAGCTTGATTAAATGATTGAGGAAACGGCGAGAATCCTGCAGGAAATGGGAATAAGGTGTAATCCCGGAGGGCGGAATACAGCCCGAAAAGGCACACCATTCGCCCGCGGCAAAGGAGTCGTTTCACTTAACTTTAAGGGTTCTATACAAGATGAGTAAAGCCCTCTTTAAGAGGGCTTTACTTCGTATTGGAATACATGACGAAAAATTCTAAGCTGCGTTCAGTAATCAAATCAAGATCTGTATCTAATGTAGCTACGTGATAACTATTCTCCAGGTGAATCAGTTCTTTATGTTCGGATAAAACTGTGTTGAAGATCATTTCAGAGTTTTCCGGGGGAACAATATGGTCTTCTTCAGATACAATGACAAGAATTGGACAATGAATTTTAGCCAGCTCATCGTGCACACGAGTCATCATTAAAATTAAATGTTCAATAGAAGCTACCGGGGTTTTATCATACGCTAATTCAGTAACTCCTGCTTTTTTTATGTCAGAACCAATCGCAGCAATGTATCGGTCGTCTGTGGTTTCGACAATGTTTTCCATAGAAGGTATATCAATCGCAGCGTTAATAGGAATCACTCCTGCAATGTCCTCATACTTTGCTGCCAAATGAAGTGCTAACGTCCCCCCCATAGATAACCCAACTACAAAAATCTTCGAACATCGTTCTTTTAACCAGGCATATGCTTCCTCTACAGAATCCATCCAATCTTGAGCCGTAGTTGTTTTCATTTCTTCAGGTGCAGTCCCATGCCCTTTTAAACGGGGGCAGGCCACGCTATAGCCCTCTTTACCGTAAGCTTCCACAAGCGGCCGAACACTTTGAGTGGTTCCCGTAAATCCGTGTGAGACTAAGATTCCAACTTCATTTCCTTCAAAATAGATCGGCTGTGCTCCCTCTAATACAGGATATTCTTCCATCATACCAACTCCTTTTTTCCTATAATTTTTTTAAGTACCTTATGTTCTAAGACAGACCAGGGGAGGATTCTTTTTAGCAGAAGATTCATCCTTACCCCTGGTCCGATCGGGTACCTCAACTTTTTTAATACAGAACGGTCAGCCAGAGAGGCCATTAATTCCGCTACTTTTCCAGGATCTTCATGTACTTCGCGGTTTAATGCCTTCCATAAGCCTTTAGTATACTCGTGATATGGAGAATTAGGATCATACACAACTTGAGGAAGATCAAGACCCGTCGACCAAATATTCGTTTCATAAGAACCTGGCTCAATTAAAGCAACATCGATGCCAAAGGGCTTCACTTCAAACCGCAAGCTTTCCGACAATCCCTCTAGCGCATGCTTTGAACTAACATAAGCTGACAAACCCGGAAAACCAATAAGTCCGCTTACGCTGCTCACATTTAAAATTTTTCCACTTTTTTGCTGACGCATCTTTGGAAGTACGGCTTGTATCACTTGAATTACGCCAAATACATTGGTTTCAAATTGGCGCCTGTAATCTTTAAGTGGCACTTGTTCCAGAAAACCTCCGACCGCATAGCCGGCGTTGTTAACAAGCACATCCACTCGTTTTAATTGATTGACCTGTTTTTGAAAAAAAGTTAATGAGTCTTCATCAGTGACATCTAGCGGCCAAACTGTAATGTTCTCAGCAATGATTTCATCTAAACTAGCCTTCTTGAAAACATTCATTTTGTGGGGGTTGCGAATCGTAGCAATTACATTCAAATTTTTTTCTGCACATTTTATAGCTGTGAGATAGCCGAAGCCGCTTGAGGCCCCGGTTATAATCACGGTCGGTTTCATATCTCACCCTCCGTTTCTCTAGTAAAACTTCGATCCTCATGGGTCCATACCCTTTTTCCAGTCTCGATTAATCCATTAAAATTACATTTGCCTACGTAGACATCTGCCCTTCCATATCAAACGCCCGTTCATAATGTATGGTATAAGAGAAAAGGTGGTGAGTGATGTGAACTACTATGGAGGTTATGGATGTGGGTACCCGAGACGACGCTACGCGGGAGGCTTTGCCCTTATCGTCGTGTTGTTCATTCTATTAATCATTGTTGGTGCTTCCGTTTACAAATAATTCTTCTCTCTACAGGCCAGGAGCTTTCCACCCCCCTGGTCTTTTATTTACATTTTGACGGTAGTCACAGCTTTTAATACAATAAGGAAGATTGATAGAAAGAGAGGAGATTCCATGCACGGTATACGAGGTGGACAAACCGCTATACATTATAAGCTTAATCAAGCTGAAGATATTTATTTTGTAAAAATTTACTTGGATGACTTGAACGGGATATGCGTGACAGCTCCACTACATAAATCTCAGAAAGATGTAGAGGCTTTCCTTTATAAAAAAAGAGAGTGGATCGAAGAAAAATGGAAAAAAATCCATGGGGACTTATATGAGAATTATCTTAAGGAAGAGAAGGTGACTTATTTAGGACGAAAATATAAAGTCATAAAGCATACTTCCAATCAAGATGCTTCCTCGTTCTCTTTTTATAAAGGAAAATTCCACTTTACCTACCCGGCTTCTTTAACTGCAGAAGAAATCGAAGTGACTCTCGAAAAAAAAGCAGACGAGTGGGTAAGAATTAAAGCTGATGAAAAACTGAACGATTTTGCAGTAAACAGTGCAGCTGATGATTACAGGTTAGGGTGGAAAGAAGGAAATGCCCTATACTTGAACTGGAGATTGATCAAGCGTTCGAAACAAGACATTCAAACGGTGATTGAAGATTTAATCGAAGAAAGATCCTATTAAATATCCTTCTGAAAAAAAGAATAAAGCATAAAATAATCCGAACGATTTTGTAGAAATCAGTTCGGATTATTTTTGTTAATGCGCACCGGGTACCGAAATTCATACTTGGCAACTTCGCTCTTTTACAGCTTTTCGGTACCTGGTACCCTTATGATAGTTAAATAAATAACAACAAGCTAACTGCCATTACAGCCATTCCGGCTACAACACCATAAATGGATAGATGGGCCTCACCGTACTTGCGTGACGCCGGAAGTAGTTCATCAAGAGAAATAAATACCATAATTCCAGCTACACCAGCAAATAATACCCCGAACATCACGTCATTAAGAAATGGCATTAAAATCAGATAAGCGGCCACTGCTCCAACAGGCTCTGATAAACCCGATAAGAAAGAGAGTTTAAATGCTTTCTTTTTATCCCCTGTAGCAAAATAAATAGGAACCGAAACGGCAATACCTTCAGGGATATTGTGAATCGCAATTGCAACCGCAATTGCAACCCCTAATGTTGGATCCTGCAATGCCGAGGTAAACGTAGCGATACCTTCAGGAAAGTTGTGAATTGCAATCGCTAAAGCTGTAAAAGTCCCCATTTTTAATAAATGGCTGTTTTGAACTTCAGCTGGTGTCTTAGACATATCTTCAACCTTTTTTGGTTCATGAGGATTTCCCTGCTGAGGGATTGCTTTATCTATCAGTGCAATGACGAGCATTCCTCCGAAGAAGCTCGCTACATTTATCCAGTTCCCTAATCCTTCCCCTAAGGCATTGACTAGTGAATCTTGCGCTTTAAAGAATATTTCCACCATGGACACGTAAATCATGACGCCTGCAGAAAAACCTAATGCTACCGATAAAAATCTCGTGTTCGTTGTTGAGGTGAAAAAAGCAAGAACACTGCCTATCCCTGTTGCTAATCCGGCCATTAATGTTAATCCAAAGGCAAATAACACATTTTCCATTCCTTCTCTCTCCTTCTCCAATTCTCTGTCTATCCATAGTCTAATTCAAATCTTTCCTCTGTGCAACTTTTTTTGTTTTAGTTATATTTTATGTGCATGGGTAAGTTTTGACCCATAAAAAACGACTTTATTTCGAATAGTACATTCGAAATAAAGTCGCTTGTGCTAGTCTATTTCCTTTTTTTCTCCTGAGATGATCATCATTTGGTCATTTTCATAGCCTAACGTATAATTCATATTATACGTTTTCATTTCAATTTCACCCTCAACTGTCTCCTCAGTTTGAATCACACAATTCACAGCTACCTCCTCACCCTCTGGGTCGGCAACTATCTTATCAATTGAAACAGATAACGTATTATAATATACTTCTCTAAATTCTTCGTAGCTCTTGTTTTCTTGCCACTCACTTCCGAGTAAAGAATAGGCCGTGACAAAATCCCCTTGATTTATACTGTCGTAAAAGTATTGAACCAAATACGTCGCCTGGTCAGCGTCCGTCTGCTCGTTGGATGCATTACTTCCATCAGTGAGTTCAGGATATTCAGGAAGCTCCTCCATTGGAGATTTGGACCATTGTCTTACCATAGGCAGGATATCCAGTACTGGGATACTAAAACCGATGGATTCATCTCCTAACTTCGCCGAATTAATCCCAATGACCTCTCCTGTTTCTGCATTAAGTAATGGCCCCCCGCTATTCCCAGGGGAGATGGGTGCTGAGATTTGATAGACATCTTCATACGTGAAAGGATCTAATTCAAAGTTCCTATCCAGTCCGCTGATTTCTCCTCGGGTAACTGTGTTTTGAAGACCTAAAGGGCTTCCTAATGCTAATACCTCAGTTAACAAAGGAGCATTTTCACTTTCTTGCATTTTTAAAGGTTCTTTTCCTTCTAAATCAGGGACTCGTACCACAGCTATATCTGTACTGCGACTTGATCCAATAACTTTACCCGACATTTCTTTAGAATCTACATTAATGACTTGTACATCCTCCGTATTAGCAACCACATGGGCGTTCGTAATGACGTCCCCTTTATCGTTATACAAAAAACCAGAACCAATTGTTCCATTATCAAGCTCGATCTGCACAACGAGCTTTTGAGATTCATAGATAATTTCCTGCGTACTTTTTGTCACGGCTCCTTCTTCTTCCTTCGGCAAAGGTTTATCTAAAACCGAACTTGCTTCCAGCTGAGAAGGCACCTGATGCTGAATCCATACAAATAATGCAACCCCTGCAGTCAGGATCACTGCCATTACAATTGAACTTGTCAGCCATGCACGTTTCACATTGTACCCCCTACTCTACAAACCACTGGACATTTGTTACATCTACTGAAATTTCTTCTTTCTCAAAATCATAATAATTTTGTTCAAACTTTCCTGTATCCTCTGGATTTAGATACATGGGGTACACTTGAGCCGTATCAGTTTCCAAAATTCCCCCATCTTTATCAAGAATATCGTAAGTGATTTCAATGGAGCTGACTATGCTTGTCGCTTCGCTTTGAACTTCCCCCTGTATGGTCACATCCCCAAACTCATCTTTAGAAGCTTTAACCGACAGCACTTTAACGGCTTCTCTTCGATTCATCATTTCTTCCATAGCAGCTTTCTCCATTGCCCGTTCCATTCGATCCTGCTTCTCCTGTTCAAAAGCCAGCTTTTCTTGTTCCACACGGTCTTTTAACTGAAGAAGCTTATTATGATTAATCACATATTGCAATCCTTCATCTACGGCTGCTATGGCTTCATTGTATTGTCTTTCCTTCATTGCTTCCTCTGCTTGTTTTGAACTTATAGAAACGATCTTTTCTGTTATTTTCTCGCGGGCGCGGGCAGCTTCTTCTAAATCAAGGCGAGACAATGTATTCAATTTATCAGCCAGTTCATCAATATTTGTTAAATCCTTCACTTCATTATTAATTTTCCCAACCGTAATTCTAGAATCAAGCTCGTTTATTCTTGGCATCAGTGTAGCCACTAAACGATTCTCTTGCTCCGCCATCTTTTGATTAACCTGTGATAACTCTTGAAGAGCGTTATCTAACTCATTTTCTTCAATAGACGTTTCTACCCCATCTAAATCTTTTTCCATAGCTTTCACCTGGTTTACGGCGGATAGGTTTCTTTTTAATGCATGATACTTTGGCCGTTTATCGGCTGCACGTTCAAGAAGCTTCCCTGCTTCTTCATAGTCTCCTTCTAAAGCTAACTCTTCCGCTTTTTCTTTATCTTCTAAAACAGATTGATTAACTTGTTTGGCGTGGTTATAGAAAAAAACTAATCCTGTAGCTATGAAAAGGAATAAGGTTCCCGGTAATATGTACATCCAGAGTTTTTTCCGTTTATGTATAGACGAGTCAACCTCAGTTCCTAACTCCTCAAATGATTCTTCACTTAATTTTTCACCACAATGGGAGCAAAAACGGGAACCCGAATTATTTTCACTACCACATTCACGACAAATCACCATGGGCCCGTCCTCCTTCAATGATAGAATTGGAAAATTATTGGAACGAAACCATCCATTTCTCATTATATCATGATTTGATAATCAACTGAGAATGGATTTTCAGCTTTTTTCTTTGAACTATGTAAACGCACGGCCACTCTTACAAAATGTGCATAAACTATAAAAAACATGGAGAGGAGCATTCATGAATGCGAGAACGATTGAACAATAAGAGAGAACAAAAGGGTTCGCGTCCGAGGAAAAAGTCATGCTGCGGAAAAAAACGCACGAAAGAAAGCTAAACACATCTGAATAAAGCAAAAATAATCCGAACGATAATCTAGAAATCAGTTCGGATTATTTTTGTTAAGACGTCTTTACATTGTTCTGTTGATATACATCACTTTCATTCAGTAGGGCTTCAGCTTCTTCAGAAAGGAGAAAGTGGCAGACAAGCCGGGATATTGCGAAACATTGTGATAATTAGGTATTTCCTTATCCAAGGGTTTCGAAATTACAGTATGATAAAGGAATTTGAAACCTGCGCTCTGTTAACGCTCTTTTGCAAACCCTTAAGGGCAAAGCTTGAGTAAATGCTTTGCCCTTAATCTATTTCGAAATTGAGGCTCCTGCGGGAAATGGGAATAAGGTGTGACCCCGAGGGCTGATAAAGCTTGAGGAGGAACACCATTCGTCCGCGGAAAGGGAGTCGTTGAAGTCACTGAAAAACGAAGGGTCAATGAAAGATAAAAAAGTCCTGTGTGGAATTTAATTTTCACACAGGACTTTTTCAGTGACCTCAATCGTTTCCTCAAACACTTTACAAACGCGAGAAATTTTACACTTAAGGTTTGCCCACACAGTACTATGTGCGGCCTTTTTCGTATTAACCAGCTTGTTCATTACGGACCGCTTCTGTGTCTTTCTTTTTTCCTATTAAACGGTCAGCAATTGTAGTGATCGCACCATCACCCGTAACATTAGTCGCAGTACCGAAACTGTCTTGTGCTAAATAAAGAGCAATCATAAGTGACACCATTACTGAGCTAAAGCCAAGCATGCTTTCTAAAAGACCAACAGCAGCCATTACGGCTCCTCCTGGAACACCAGGGGCTGCAATCATCGTGACTCCAAGCATAAGAACAAAAGGAAGCACATCCATAAACGTAGTCGCCTGTCCCTGCATATACAACACAGCCATAGCGCAGCTTGTAATTGTAATGGTACTTCCTGCAAGGTGGACATTAGCCAGTAAAGGTACGGAGAAGTCGGCAACCTTTTCTCTAACTCCAACAGATTTCGTCTGCTTTAGTGTTACCGGGATTGTAGCTGCTGAAGACTGAGTCCCAAGAGCTGTAAAATAAGCCGGTGCCAATTTTTTCAGTAAATGAAAAGGATTGGCACGATGAAGGGCTCCTGCAATTCCGTATACACTCATTAGATAAATCAAGTGCAAAATAATAATCATTACAAATACTTTGGCAAATACACTTAAAATCGTAGCCACTTGTCCTGCATAAGACATATTGGCAAATATACCAAAGATATGAAATGGTAATAACGGAATAATAATATTCTCAATTACTTTATGGATGATAGCTCGAAATTCTCCCATCACATTGTATAACGTGTCACCTTTTACAGCAGTCATGCCGACCCCTAATAAAAAGGAGAAAATTAAAGCAGCCATGACGTCCATAATCGGAGTCATTTCCACAGTAAATGACGATTCTATTAAAGATTCTTCCGGATTAGTCATTTCACCGGCATCCTGGCGGCTCAAGATGGAAGGATACAAGTTGCGAGCAACAAGATAAGCGGCCACCCCGGCTAATACGGTAGATACATAAGCAAGCCCTGCTGTAATTCCCAGCATTTTACCTGCACCTTTACCGATTGAAGCAATACCAGGAGCGATAAAACCAATGATAATTAAAGGAATTACAAAGTTTAAGAAATTACCGAACACACCTGTAAATGTAGCAAATAGTTCGATGACCCCTTCTGGAACGATTAACCCTATAAAAGTGCCTAATATAATTGCTAAAATAATTCTGCCAAGTAAGGGTACACGGCTCATTTTCTTCTTCCTTCCTGTTGTTGTTTTTTAGTATGTTAACGTAGTACAGAAAATATCTTCCTACACATTAACGTATATAAAGAACTTTGTGAAGAGGAAAATCCTATGAAAACCCTTAATTCAAAGAAAACCATAACGAATAAGAGGCAGTACATTTCCAGGGACTATTCACTCAGAAATAAGTCACATAAATGTAATACTTTTGTATCAGGTTTGTATTTGTTAATTACATTCACCCTTGTTATAATCCTCTAAGGATATTTAAGAAAGGGGTAAAAAGTCTTGAAAAAAGCACTTATAATTTTATCTTTTATGGCCTTTTATGCTTTTGGAATCGCAGGATTCAACCCTGATACGTTACAAGCAGATGAACAATCTAACGGAGAGCGCAAAGCTATTACGTTAAGTGAAAAAACAGCTGACCTTGCAAGGTTTGCTGATAAGGATGACGAGAAAGATTCGGAAGTGGAAAAAACAGTTAGCGTAGAAGCGACTGCCTATACTGCTTTTTGTGAAGGCTGCAGCGGAATAACGAAAACTGGAATAGATTTAAGAGAGGACGCCGACCAAAAAGTAATTGCCGTGGATCCGGATATCATCCCTTTAGGATCTAAAGTTAGAGTACCTGGTTATGGTGAAGCTATTGCAGGAGACACAGGCGGAGCCATTCAAGGTCATCGCATCGACCTCTTTATGGAAGAAAATGGTGAGGCAATGGATTATGGCCGTAAGCAAATTGAAGTTGAAATCCTAGAATCATAAGTAAAAGGTCAGTCCCTTGGGACTGACCTTTTACTTATTCTCTTGAAAAACGTGTGCGGTGGGCTCGCTTATCTAAATAAAAGCTTTCGACACTTGACGTGTGAACAGCCACTCCTTCTTCAAGGAACCACCAATCTCCACGGTCAAGCTGCTTGACGATGAATTCCATCGTTTCTCTTTCATCCATTTCCTCACTTAGATCAAGGTCGTGGGTAACAACCCTCTTACTATCTAATAAAAATATGACATGCCATTCTTTTTTCTTGGTTTCCATTTTCAATCCCCTTCCTTTATGTATTCGTATTTCTCATTTCCCTGTTTGTTTGATGAATAACCATACTTTTTCAAAAAAGTTATAAGAGTTATATAGTCTTCCTCTTTTGATAGAAACTATGCATCACAAATTCATACATCTGTATTACTTTAAGGAGATAAACATACTTGCGTACCTGGTACAGAGAAAAAAAGAAGAAATAAAAAAAGCGAAAGGCTTTAAGGCCTTTCACTTTTTTATTGTATAATTTTAGCGTGAACTTTACGTGATCGAGGCCCGTCGAATTCACAGAAGTAAATACCCTGCCATGTTCCTAACACTAATTCTCCGTCTTGAATAATAATGGTCTGGGCGTGGCCTACCGTACTCGTTTTCATATGTGCAGCTGTATTGCCTTCCATGTGACGATCTTCCGGGTGCTCCCACGGATATACTTCGCGAAATCTGCGCAGCATATCTGTCTTGACGTCGGGATCTGCATTTTCGTTAATTGTAATACCAGCGGTAGTGTGTGTAGAAGAAACAATCACTGCCCCGCTCTTTACTCCCTGTTCTTGAATCCAGCTTGAAATTTGATCGGTAATATCAATCATTTGGTCATGGTTATTAGTCTTTACTGGAATCGTGGTAAACATCAACTCACCTCTTTCTGTCAGACTTGAGATGCCGCATATTCTTTTAGCTTTTCATAGATATCGATCTCATTTTGATGAACGCTCGATTCGATCCAATCCCAACGTTTGTGAACCAGATCGAACTCTATGGCAGCGGTGTATACATTTGTTGCATTCCCTCTTAATTGAATGGTATAACGTCTTTCGGCTTTTTCGACCACACAATTTACTAGTCCGCCTTTATTAATAACTACGATCGGCACGTCTAAATCATTAGGACCTAGAATTGTAGACACAAGAGTTGAAGCAGACATTGCGGTGCCACAGGCATTTGTAAGTCCTACCCCTCGTTCATACGTTTGCACAAAGATCTTGTTTTTTTCTAGGATCTGAACAAAGCTGACGTTAACTCCCCGGGGAAATACACTCTTGAGTTGATTTGCTTTTTCACCGTCAGCTTTAAGTACCGATTGATCTACTTCATCGACGATCGTGACGATGTGAGGATTAGGAACACTTAGCGCCGTAAATGTAAGCTTGGACGATAACTCCGGAATGACTTCGTCCAGTACTTCGTTCTTTTCAAAATTCATTGGCAGGGAATCTATTTCAAAAGAAACCGGTTCAATAGCAACAGAGAATGTATCGATGCCATCATATATTTCAGCTGTCTGCTCAACGGCGAGGACGGCTTTTTGTGTTTCAATGTTCACATTCGACTGCCCTGCTTGCTCTATTACATGACGGGCTACACAGCGCAAACCGTTGCCGCACATTTCCGCCTCTGTTCCATCCGAATTAAACATTCGCATGCGCGCTTCAGCTTTATCGCTGGGCATCACAAAGAGAATTCCATCAGATCCAACACCATTATTTCGGTCACATAATAATAAAGACAGATCTCTGCGTTCATCTTCTGTAAATGTATAGTTATGGGTCATTTCATCAATTAAAATAAAATCATTACCTGATCCATGGCATTTAATAAACTCTAACATAATAATTTCTCCCCCATTTTTTTAACACCATCATAGCATATTCTATCCTATTATACAGAACGACGTTTCATAAGCCATAGAAAATATGGTGCTCCAATGAGCGCTACTAAGATCCCTGAAGGAATTTCATTTGGTGCAAGCAGTGTTCGGCTGAATAAATCAGCGACTACTAGTAAAAATCCTCCTATTAACATGGTTACTGGAAGAAGCTTCTGGTTTGCACTGCCGACGAGAAGTCGAGAAAAGTGTGGCGCGATCAACCCGACAAAACCGATTGCCCCTACAGCAGCCACGCTGCACGCAGCTAATAATGTAGCAAGCAGTGCCATTTGAAAGCGTACAGATATCACTCCGAGTCCGAGCCCTTTGGCGGCGTCATCTCCCAGTGAGAGCACATCCAGGTTTTTAATGTGAAAAGCTAGAAGCGGTATAAATAAAAGGACGGGCCATAGCAGAAACTTGAGAATTTCTGACCACCCTTTTGCATAAGTCGTACCCGATAACCAAGTCAGCGCAGCAGAGACCCCTAGTTCCGCTTGTACGACCATAATTTGTATAAACGCTGAGCCGAATGCAGAAATCCCTATACCTAGTAGAGCAAGTGTTGTAGGATGAAACTCCGCTTTAGCTCCTAAGGCCATGACAACTAAAAAGAAGAGAAGCGCTCCTGCCATAGCACCAATCGGTACCCAGAAAGCTGATACACTGAAAAAGTAAATCGTCGTTAACGCTCCGACACCCGCTCCTGATGTAATTCCAATTACTGAGGGGTCAGCCAGCGGATTACGTAATACCCCTTGAAAAATGAGGCCGCTTACTGCTAGAACTGCACCAGCTAATAAAGCTACAAGCGATCTTGGCAGCCGTAATTCCAAAATAAAATTACGCATAAACTCATTCGTCTGTCCCATTAAAGCCTCGTAGGTAACGATCGGTTCAAATCCATAATTTCCTGATGACATACTGATCCCTATTGTCACAATAATGACGAGAACTAATAGAGGGACAATTTTTGCAAGCGGCAAGTTTACAGCCACTCTTCCAGCCATTACAGATCCTGTCTCTTTCGAATTCCCTTCTTGCTTCATACGAAGGACAAGCCATATAAGCCATGGAGAGCCTACCAGTGCTGTGATGGCCCCAACAGGCAGTTCAGAAAAGGATGGATCAATAACTCTAGCCATCACGTCAGCAAATAACAGGACGTTCGCCCCCCATATAAAAGATCCGATGAGAAGCGAAGTATGGGTTCTAAATCCTAATAACTTTACAATATGAGGTGCTACAAGACCGACGAACCCGATTGGCCCAACGACACTTACAGTGACAGAAGTAAGCAGGACAGCAGCCAGGATGGTCACCAGTTTCACCGACTTGATATTTTGTCCGAGAGCTGTGGCTACATCATCTCCAAGCGTAAGAGTGTCAAGTTTACGTGCATAAATCAGAAGTATAATGAAGGATACAATGATAAACGGTAAGGAAAACTGTACGCCGTTCCAATCGTTTTGCACGAGGGTGCCTGAACCCCAAAGGAATAGACCCTGAGTTTCATTTTCGTAAAAAATCTGCAGAAGCGACGTTAATGATGAAAATAGAAAAGTTACAATCATCCCAGCAAGCACCATACGGACAGGAGTCGCGTCTCCCCCTCCTGATAACACGTAAACAAACAAGAAAGTAAGAATGCCTCCGATAAATGCTGTAACGACTCCGTTGGCCACCGCAGCAAACGGGAAATAAATCGTAGCAGCCACCACAGCGAAATAGGTTCCCGAATGGATGCCCAACGTACTTGCAGAAGCAAGCGGATTTTTCGTTACGGTTTGTAAAATAACACCTGAGACTGCAAGTCCGCCGCCAGCCAGTATCCCTATGACAGCACGAGGAAGGCGCATCACACGAACCGTATGGTGCTCAATCGTATCCATAGGGTTAAAAATGGATTGTAAGACTGTAGATAAAGGAAGCGATACGTTCCCTTGATTAATATGTATAAACGTTAATAAACATAATAAGATGCTCCCACCTCCAAAGGTGAGAGCTCCTATTAATACTTTTCTATAGTTCGGGTTCATTTATGTTCACGACCTTTTATTCGTCCTGATCTTCCTTTTCCAGGACAGAATCAACAACTTGTTCAGCTAGTACTTCAGCAGATAGTGGTCCACCAAACGTCCACGTGCTTCCTGGCATTTGATATAACCGATCATCTTGTACGAAGTCGAGTTCTTCCCATACGGGGTTACCAGCTAATTGATCATCAAAAATGTTATCTTCATCTTGAACGATGTAAAAGAAATTAGAATCCTGGTAGTTCTGCAGCGTTTCTACAGTTGTTTCCGTATACCCGTAGATCTCCAGCTCTTCTGATTCATAATCGTTGGACATTCCTAATTCACTCATCACATTAGCTACCATCGAATTATCAGTAAACAAACGAAGTGTCGGTGTGTTTTGAGCCGTGAAGGCCTGCGTAATGACATAGTTCATGTCTTCCTGTCCAGCTTCCTCTAAACGCGATCTCTGCTCTTCAAATGTGTTCTCCATATCACTTACAGCTTGTTCTGCTTCATCTTCACGGTCGACTACTTCAGCAATTGTATTAAACTCTTCCAGCATACTGTCGAATTGATTCTCAGCACTCTCCTCCGAATAAGGAGCAAACATTAATGTAGGAGCAATTTCTTCTAAGTCTTCAGCAATTTCACTATGACGGAAATCCACCCCGATAATCAGATCAGGCTCCAGTCTCGAAATCGCCTCGAGACTAGGCTCTTGTCTAGTCCCTACATCTTCAACTTCATCACTCAGAGGCTGGCCTACATCGACCCAGTCCCCGTAGGAATCAAGGTCTGCTACTCCTGTGGGCTCCATACCTAGCGCTTGAAGCTCTTCCGCGTAAGACCATTCTAACACAACCACATTTTCCGGCGTTCCTTCAATCGTTTTCTCACCGGCAGCATCTTCCACAGTTACCGAACGAGAATCTTCTTGGGAGGAATCTTGTTCTTCAGCCTCTTCTTCATTATCTCCACTGCAGGCCGCTAACAGAGCCGTCAGTAAAATAAGCATAAGCAAATAAAATTTCTTCATCCAATCTCTTCCTTTCCTTTTCCATTCCTTTATGTGCTGCTTCTATGTAATACATAAAGAAACTTTAAATGATAAAGATTCTCATTATCACAATATTATCTTACTTGTCTGACAATCGAATGTCAATGAAAACTTTTCTCAATTGATCTTATATACGACTTAATATTAATACCTGGTATTAATTCTCCATTGACTTTATATAAGTTGGATTGCTACGATTAAAATACATTAAATTCGTGCATCATGAGATATGGAAGGAGATTGTTATGGAAGACTTACATTCATACGGTTGGTACGCTAAACGTGTGGCTAAATATATGCCTAAAGGGGTCTTTAAGCCTGTGCCTAAACGGTTGTGGGGCGGCTTAGCTTATTTATCCATTGTCATCGCTGGACTGCTCTTGATCAGTCTTACAACGTGGCACCCCTTCTTTTATTTACCGGTTTCCATTATAGTTGGAGCAAGCTTTGCAGGTATGGGGTTTTTAGGACATGAAATTTTACATGGAACAGTTGTCAAAAAGCCATGGATTCGAGATCTGCTTGGAGCGATAGCTTTTTGGCCATTAAGTACAGGACCGAAGCTATGGAGGAAATGGCACAATTTAAACCACCATATCCATACACAGCACGAAGAAAATGACCCGGATGCCTGGCCGACACTCGAGCGCTTAAGTAAATCCAAGTTTTTCAGATGGGTTTATAAGCTGCCTTTGTTTGTCCGCTCTTTTTTCGCATTCGCTTCACTGGCCGTTCAATTTACAGCTCACTCTTTAAAAATGTTTTTTGCCTATATTAAGGATTTTAAACCTAAAAAACAACCAGAGGTTTGGCTGCAGATGGTACTGCCGTGGGCAAGCTGGATCGGACTGCTTTTTCTCATTGGTATAGAAAAATGGATTTTCGCTTTTTTCATTCCTCTGCTCGTTGCTAACTTAATTGTCATGGGATATATATCGACCAACCACCGGTTAAACCCGCTTGTCCCTGTCAATGATCCACTGGCTAATAGTTTAACAGTGACTGTTCCTAAATGGGTTGATTACATTCACTTTAATTTTTCCCACCACACGGAACATCACTTGTTCCCAGGGATGAGTTCAAAGCATTACCCGCTCGTCAAACAAAAAATTAAAGAACTCTGGCCGGAGCGTTACCATGAAATGCCATTAAGCAAGGCGCTGCTTGCCTTATGGAAAACACCAAGAGTATACTTTGATAATCGTGAATTAATCGACCCTGACCAGGGAAATCTATATGGCTCACTCGGCCATGGATTAAATGTTGAAAAGGTAGACTACAAAAAAATGAAGTAATGGCTTAAAACAGGGTTGTAGTAACTGAATAAAGCATAAAATAATCCGAACGATTCTATAGAAATCAGTTCGGATTATTTATGTAAAAAAGAATTTTCACTATCGCTCCGTCAAAATACTTCGCTTTCCGTGGGCACGGCCTCAGCTTCCTCGGCAAGCAAAGAGCGCTTGCCTGCGGGATCTTCGACTCGCGCTCCCACAGGAGTCTTCGTATTTTGACTACGCTAATGATCTGCGTTAATACAAATGGTCGTTTTTTGACATCCCTGCTTTACTTTTGTCCTAGTCTATCAGCTTTGTGTTAGCATTTCTTGCATGAGGAAGAAGATAGGGTAATAGATCACCGGCTGTGTCCTTATGAAAACAGTTATTGCAACAGTGTAGTCACTCTACGATGGTTCCAAGATCCCACTTTTGTCAAGGAAGATGTGCCGACTCCTGCGGGACGAGCAGACAGTAGTAGCCCTGCAGGTCACAGACCGAGGAAATTTTACGTCTTGCACCGAGGGACCGGCTCTTTTTCCTCTTCCTATTCTCCATACCCATGTGGAGGAACCGCCCTAAAATCTTATATTATATATCGACAGCCTGAACCTCCTTTCTTGAGGAGGTTTTTTAGGTTTAAAAGATGTTTATCATCTAATCCTGGTCATTTAATCCCTTCCTCTCCGTCCACAAAAAATGAGCGTCAACCGCATAGATTGACGCTCCATTCCTCATTTCTTATACCATGACCATTCTTTTTGTTAAGGCTAGCTGTTGAACGTGTGGCAATCTGGAAACATCCATGTTTCCTCCACTAACGACAACACCGCACTTCTTCCCAGCTAAAGCTGGCTTCTGGGCTAACACTGCGGCAAGAGCCGTAGCTCCTGCACCTTCCACGAGCGTCTTCTCTCGTTCCAGCAGCTTTAAGATAGAGTTTGCAATCTGCTGTTCTTCCACTGTTACAATCTCATCTACATACTTACGGATATAGTGGAACGTTTTCGTCCCGTGCTGTTTAACAGCAATGCCGTCAGCAATAGTAGAGACGGAGGTCAATTTTTTCGGACCGCATTTGTAAAACGAGTTGTACGTGGATGGTGCTTTTTCAGACTGAACACCTACAACTTTAATATCCGGTTTTAATTGCTTCGCCGCATAGGCGATACCCGCAATTAGACCTCCCCCGCCGATAGGAACGACGATAGTGTCAAGATCAGGCTGCTCCTGCAGCATTTCTACAGCTACTGTTGCCTGCCCGGCCATAACATCTACGTCGTCAAACGGATGGATAAACGTAGCACCACAGCGTTTCTGCTCTTCCATGGCAGCTGCATAGGCTTCTTGAAAAGATTCTCCTGTTAGTACAGTTTTTGCTCCATAAGCTTCTGTTGCTTGAACTTTAGCTTGAGGAGTTCCCTCTGGCATAAAGATTTGAGCAGTTATCCCTCGTTTGGCTGCAGCGAGGGCTACACCTTGGGCGTGGTTTCCTGCGGATGCAGCAATGACTCCACATTCTGCTTCTTCACTCGTCAGCTGGGAGACTTTAAAAGAAGCACCTCTTACTTTGAATGCTCCTGTCTTTTGCTGATTTTCCATCTTCAAGTACACTTGCTGTCCCGTGTAATGATTAAATGTTTCAGAGGTTTTAAACGGTGTTTGGTGCACCACATCGTTTAATTGTTCTTTGGCTTCAAAGACTTTAGCTAGCGTTAAGAAATCCCCAACGTCTTCACTCCTTGTTTTAAATTATTTGGCTTTTTCTGTTTCATACTGATCAATGGCGTCAGCGTAATTCAACGTCACAGATATTTCGTCCCAGCCATTTAACAACATATCTTTATGATAAGGTTGAATATCAAATGCTGATACTAAACCATGATCACTTTTTACTTGTTGATTAACTAAATCAACGTCAATAGTTACTTTTTCTTCCTTTGCCTGCTCTAGTAAATCATTGACTTCGTGCCTGGGCAGTACAATCGGCAGAATTCCATTCTTAAAGCAATTATTGTAAAAGATGTCGGCAAAGCTTGTGGCGATTACGACTTTAAAGCCGTAATCTTGAATGGCCCAGGGCGCATGCTCCCTGGAAGAACCGCAGCCGAAATTTTCGCCGGCAACAAGAACGGAAGCTTCCTTATACATCGGATCATTTAAGGAGAAATCATCTCGTTCTGTACCATCATCATTGAAACGCCAGTTGTAAAAAAGAAACTGGCCGAATCCCTGGCGTTCAATTCGTTTGAGAAACTGTTTCGGAATAATTTGGTCTGTATCAATGTTCGATCGATCAAGCGGGTAAATTAACCCTTTGTGCTGTTTAATAGGTTCCATTCTTTACCCTCCTACCGTCGCGCCGAATTTTCGTACATCTACAAAAGTGCCTTCTAGTGCAGCTGCGGCTGCCATTTCCGGGCTCACAAGGTGAGTTCTTGCTCCATTTCCTTGACGTCCTTCGAAATTTCGGTTAGATGTGGAGGCACATCGTTCACCTGGTGGAACAATGTCATCATTCATCGCGAGACACATGCTGCAGCCTGCATCCCGCCATTCAAATCCAGCGGTGAGAAATATCGTATCCAGCCCTTCAGCCTCAGCTTGTTGTTTTACGGAGAATGAACCAGGGACTACCAATGCTCTTACTCCTTCATGCACTTTGCCGTCTTTAACAATTTCAGCTGCTTTACGCAAGTCGCTGATACGTGAATTTGTACAAGAACCAATGAACACATGTTCAACCGGAATTGATTGAATTTCTTGATTCGGTTCAAGTCCCATATAATCCAGTGCACGCTGTATGCTGTCCTGATCTTGAGCATCTTCGAGTACTGATGGGTCTGGGGTTGCAGCTCCAACAGGTACACACTGAGATGGGTTTGTACCCCATGTAACTTGTGGCTCTACTTCAGAAGCATTAATTTCAACAGTAGCATCATATTCTGCGCCTGGATCAGTGGCAAGTGAAAGCCATTCCTTGGCAGCAGCTTCAAATTCTTCGCCTTTAGGAACGTGACGTTTGCCTCTTAGATAGTCCACTGTTGTTTCGTCCGGACTGATTAATCCGGCACGAGCTCCTGCTTCAATCGACATGTTACAAATGGTCATCCGCTCTTCCATGGAAAGTTTGCGAATGGCCTCCCCTGTATATTCCACGACATATCCAGTTCCAAAACGTACGCCGAACTTAGCAATAATCGCCAAGATTAAGTCTTTGGCTGTAACCCCCGTTCCAAGTTCACCATCTACTTTCACTTGAAGCGTTTTCGGTGAAGCCTGCCACAAAGATTGAGTTGCTAAGACGTGCTCTACCTCACTTGTACCAATACCAAAGGCTAACGCGCCAAATGCCCCATGTGTGGACGTATGACTATCTCCGCACACGATTGTCTTCCCTGGCTGAGTAAGTCCCAGCTGAGGACCAATGATGTGAACAATTCCCTGATCAGGGTGGTCGATGTCAGCTAAACGAATGCCGAACTCATCACAATTTTCTTTCAGTGTATCCATTTGTTTTTTAGATATTTGATCTTTAATAATATGGCGATGCAATGTCGGCACATTGTGATCCATTGTAGCGTACGTACGATCAGGACGACGCACTTTGCGATTTTTCATTCGCAGCCCTTCAAACGCTTGAGGAGAGGTAACTTCATGGACCAGGTGCAAATCAATATAAATTAATTCCGGCTTATCTTCTTCTTGATGAATGACGTGCTGATCCCATACTTTTTCAATAATCGTTTTAGGTCGCCCCATAATGGTCTCTCCTTTCTTCGTTTATGCGTAACACCTCATAATGTTCTCTGTCGTAACATTAGAACTCATGTGTTCAGAAACTTTCTTTGCAAGCTGGCTTCCGCTCACTTGCGTTCCACCTTCTATTTTTAAATCTGCCGTGTGGTATTTTTCATTAAGGACTGCATGCACAGCTGATTCAATTTCATCGGCTTCCACGTTCATATTAAAAGAATAACGAAGCATCATCGCAGCTGACAGAATCGTAGCCAGCGGATTAGCTTTATCTTCGCCTGCAATGTCAGGTGCGGAACCATGAACAGGTTCATAAAGACCTAGCCCATCTTGACGGATGCTGGCTGATGGAAGCATACCCAGGGACCCCGTTAGAACAGAGGCTTCATCACTTAAAATATCACCAAACATGTTCTCGGTTACAATAACATCAAAGTAGCCAGGGTTTGTCACAAGCTTCATCGCTGCGGCATCAACAAGCATATGCTCAACTTCTACATCGGGGTAATCAGTCTTTTTCTCTTCTACTACTTCTCGCCACATTCGGCTTGATTCAAGAACATTTGCTTTATCCACGGAAGTGAGCTTGTTCCGGCGTACTTGAGCACTCTGAAATGCCTGCTCAACGATACGTTCCATTTCATGTCTTGAGTACGCAAGGGTGTCAACAACGTCCTGGCCATTGTTGCGGCGCTCCCTTGGTTCCCCGAAATACAAACCGCCTGTCAGTTCTCTAACGATTAATAGATCGCTTCCTCCTACGACTTCAGGCTTTAAAGGTGAAGCATGAAGTAAGGAATCAAAGCCTTTAACTGGACGCAGGTTCGCAAACAAACCTAGTTTTTTGCGAATACCCAGCAATCCTTTCTCGGGACGCATATGTCCAGGCAGGCTTTCCCATTTAGGTCCTCCTACAGCTCCCAGCAATATGCCATCTGCTTTTTTACAAGCAGCTACAGTATCTTCAGGTAGAGGGGTGCCATGGTTATCAATAGCAGACCCACCAATATCATGAGTTTCAAATGTAAAGCTATGCCCAAATTGTCCAGCTACTGTTTCAAGAACACCTTTAGCTGCTTTGGTAACTTCTGGACCTATGCCATCACCAGGCAATACAACGATATGCTTTTCCATACCTTTCCCCTCCTATAGTTGGACTTCTTTAACGTTTGTTGGTTTAATATGCAAGGTACGATTGACAGCGTTTAAAAATGCGTGAGCGGAGGCTTCAAGTACGTCTTGAGCAGAACCCCGTCCGGAAGCTTTTTGCCCGTCTACCGTTAATTGCACGTACACTTCAGCTAAAGCATCTCTGCCTTTACCGATGGAACTCAATTGATAGTCTTGTAAATGAACCTCTTCATCCAGCAATTCATCGAGAGTATTATAGATAGCTTCAACACTTCCCTCACCCGTGCTTGCCTTCTCTACTTCCTCTCCATCAGGGCGAGTAAGCAAGATCGTGGCCGTTGGACGATTGACACTGCCATACTGCACTTGAAAAGCTTTCAAATCGTATTTTGGAACGTCTTCGTTTTCCGTTTGTTTATCAGCAAGGATGGCGAATAAATCTTCATCCGTAACTTCTTTTTTCTTACCTGTCAGCTCTTTAAAAGCACGTAATGCTTCTTTTAACTTAGATTCAGATAGTTCAAAGCCAAATGATTCAGCTTTTTGTTTAAATGCGTGACGACCAGAATGTTTACCGAGCACTAGATTATTAGAATCAATTCCAACCATCTTCGGTGTGATAATTTCATAAGTCGTTGCTTCTTTCAATACTCCATCCTGGTGAATACCAGATTCATGGGCAAAAGCATTGCGTCCTACGACTGCCTTGTTGCCTGGCACCTGCATGCCTGTAAGCTTACTTACCAGGTCACTTGTGCGCTTAATTTCTTTAAGAACGAGTCCTGTTTGATAATCGTAGCGGTCTTTACGAATTTCAAGAGCTACAGATACTTCTTCCAGCGCTGCATTCCCGGCACGCTCACCAATGCCATTAATTGTACCTTCAATCTGCCCTGCTCCTGCTTCAATGGCAGACAGAGAGTTACTTACAGCCATTCCCAGGTCGTCATGACAGTGAGCTGATAAAATGACGCCCTCGATGTTTGTAACATTCTCTTTTACATAGTTGAAAAGCTTAGCGTACTCATCAGGGGTGGTATAACCAACAGTGTCCGGAAGGTTAATCACATCAGCGCCTGCGTCGATTACCTTTTCAATAATGTGAACTAGAAAATCGTAGTCAGACCGGGTCGCGTCCTCTGCCGACCATTGAACGTAGGGGAAACCTTTCTCTTTAGCATAGGCTACAGATTCAACTGCGATCTCCACGACTTCTTCTGGAGTCTTTTTCAATTTATGAGTCATGTGAATGGGAGAAGTAGCCAGGAAAACGTGAAGTCTCGGCTGTGCGCCACCTTTCAACGCGTCCCATGCTGCATCGATATCACTTTTAAAAGAACGGGCCAGCCCGGTTACAGAACAATTACGCACCGTGTCAGCGATCTCTTTCACTGCATCAAAGTCTTCTTGGGAGGAAGCGGGAAATCCCGCTTCCATAATATCTACACCAAATCGTTCTAATTGCTTAGCAATCTCAATCTTTTCAAGACGATTCAAGTTAACGCCGGCTGACTGTTCCCCGTCCCGTAGTGTAGTGTCAAAGACATTAACGCGAGCCATGATTGACCACTTCCTTTTCTTTAGATTGAGATTTCTTAACAAAAGGCATTAATTCACGTAATTCTCTACCCACCTTCTCGATTTGATGATTGTTTTCAAGATTGTTAATAGCATTAAATTCTGCACGGTTCACTTGATTTTCAAGGATCCAGCCTTTCGCAAATTTACCAGTTTGAATGTCTGTCAGCACATCTTTCATACGTTCTTTCGTATCTTCATTTACGACGCGAGGCCCGGATACGAAGTCTCCCCACTGAGCCGTGTCGGAGATGGAGTAGCGCATACCTTCTAGTCCGCCTTCATACATAAGGTCTACGATAAGTTTCAGTTCGTGCATACATTCAAAATAAGCAACTTCTGGCTGATAACCAGCTTCAGTCAATGTTTCAAAGCCTGCTTTTACAAGGCTGGATAGTCCACCGCAAAGTACAGCCTGCTCACCGAATAGATCCGTTTCTGTTTCCTCTTGGAAAGAAGTCTCAAGAACGCCTGCGCGTCCGCCACCGATGCCTTTCGCATAAGCAAGTGCAACTTCACGGGCTTCGCCTGATACATCTTGTTCCACACCAAATAGTGCCGGTACGCCTGCGCCTTCTTCAAAAGTACGACGTACAAGGTGTCCTGGTCCTTTAGGAGCTACTAGGAATACATCCACGTTGCTTGGAGGAACCACCTGGTTGAAGTGAACATTAAACCCGTGAGCGAATGCCAGAGCTGCTCCTTCTTTAAGGTTTGGTTTGATCTGTTCTTCGTAAACCTTCGGCTGATATTCATCTGGAAGCAGAACCATTACAACATCCGCTTCTGCTACAGCATCTGCTACTTCTTTTACTTCCAATCCGTCTTGTTCAGCCTTTTCCCAAGATTTACCTTGTCTTAGTCCTACAACAACATTGTGCCCGCTCTCTTTCAAGTTCTGTGCGTGAGCATGACCCTGGGAGCCGTATCCAATTACTGCTACCTTTTTGCTTTGTAGTACCTCATCTTGAATGTCGTTGTGATAATAAACTTGTGCCATGTTAATCTCCCTTTCGTTAATAAATTATTTTAGTAGTGAATAAGATTTGATTTCGGCTACTTGCGGCTGATGCCCTCTTGTAAAGGCTGTCAGACCTGTTCTTGCAAGCTCTTTTATGCCATATGGTCTAAGCAGATCAATCAATGCATCTACCTTATCCGAATTTCCTGTCACTTGAACCGTCATACTTTCACGGCTCACATCGATAATGGTTGCTCTAAATGGTTCAATAATCCCTTGAATTTCACTGCGGATTTGCGGGTTGCTGAGCACTTTCACCATCGCCAGTTCCCGAGCAACAATCGCTTTATCTGTAATGTCGGATACTTTTAAAACATCAATCTGTTTATTTAGCTGCTTCGTCAGCTGTTCTAATTTCCGCTCATCTTCTACTTCTACAACGAACGTCATCTTTGAAACGCCTTCGGTTTCCGTACGGCCGACAGAGATACTCTCGATATTGAACTGACGTTTAGAGAGCAGCCCTGTCACTCTGTTTAACACCCCGCTGCGGTTATGAACGGTAGCAGTAACTATACGTTTCATCGAGTCACCCCAATCATTTCATGAAGTCCTTTGCCAGGTGCAATCATTGGATACACATTTTCCAGCTGCATCACGCGGCAGTCTATGACAGCCGGGTGATCGTTATTCAATACATCTGGTAAAACCTTCTCTAAATCTTCTTTTGTTTCAATCTTGTAGCCAGGGATATCATAACTTTCTGCTAATTTAACGAAATTCGGCTGTGACTGAGCAAGAGAGTGAGAGTAACGCTCTTCATAAAACTTCTCCTGCCATTGCCTTACCATTCCCAGGGCTTCATTGTTCACGATCACTATTTTCACAGGAAGATTTCTTTCCTGCAGTAATGAAAGCTCCTGCATCGTCATCTGAAAACCACCATCGCCTACAATGGCTACTACGCTGGCCTCAGGGGAGGCAAGCTGCGCACCGATCGCTGCTGGAAAACCGAATCCCATTGTGCCAAGCCCGCCTGATGTTACCCATTTGTTCGGCTGATGGAAGCTATAATACTGTGCAGCCCACATTTGGTGCTGGCCGACATCAGTCGTTACGATAGATTTTCCTTGCGTATAAGCATGCACTTTTTTCATCAGCCATTGAGGTGAAATCTTATCTTCGTAATCATCATGCCAAAGCGGATATTGTGCTTTGTTTTCATTTGTCTTATCCAGCCACTCTTGATGGTCAAGCTGAGAAATACTTCGTTTGTTAAGAGCTTCAAGTGCTGCTTTCGCATCCGATACAATCGGAATTGTAGTCGGCACGTTTTTACCAATTTCAGCTGGATCGATATCAACGTGAGCCACTTTTGCGTTCGGAGCAAAATGCTCTAAGTTTCCCGTTAAACGGTCATCAAATCGTGCCCCAATATTGATGAGTAAATCACACTCGTATAAAGCCATATTAGCTGAATACGTTCCGTGCATTCCGCCCATTCCCAAGGAAAGTTCATCACTTCCTGGAAAGCTTCCAAGTCCAAGCAATGTCGTCACAACGGGAATGTTGTAATTCTTAGCGAAACGCTGCAATTCTTCTGAGCCTTTGGAGTGAATAATGCCGGCTCCGGCCAAAATCACCGGTTTTTTCGCTTGAAGCATTGCTTCGTGTAATTTATTAATCTGCAATGGATTAGGATGAACCGTTGGCTGATACCCCGGTAAATGAAAGGTGGATTCTACTTCTTTTTCATGCACCGTAGATGATATATCTTTAGGGATATCGACAACAACGGGTCCAGGACGTCCGGTTGTCGCAATATGAAAAGCTTCCTTCACAACTCGGGGCAGCTCTTCTATTTGCTGTACTTGATAATTGTGCTTCGTAATTGGCGTTGTAATTCCCATTACGTCTGACTCCTGAAAAGCATCTGTCCCAATCACACCTTTTGCCACTTGACCTGTGAAAATAACAACAGGCAGAGAGTCCATCATCGCATCTGCGATTCCTGTGATTAGGTTTGTAGCTCCCGGGCCAGAGGTTCCAATAACTACCCCCGGTCGTCCTGACACTCTCGCATAACCTTCAGCTGCGTGAATCGCTCCTTGTTCGTGACGTGGAAGTACATGATCAAATGATCCTTCAGCACGATAAATGGCATCATAGATTGGGAGAACCGCTCCTCCTGGATACCCAAATAAAGTGTCAACACCCTGTTCGATTAATGAATCTACCAACAAATCGGCTCCCGTACGTGGCGCTGTCTTAACTTTTTGAGCTGCTTCAGCCTTCATTTTTTAATCCCTCCTAAATTACATATAAAAAGACCTTTTCATCCTCAATTCCTCTACAAATAGACACTTGTAGAAAGAACGGAGGGGTGAAAAGGTCTTGGTTATTCCACGGTACCACCCTCATTTGCGCACAAAACTGTACGCCTCAGGGAGCTTACTAAAATAGTAATCTCCATTTTGATAACAGGTGTGATCTTAGGGACACCTGATCCCACCTACTTGATTTCTCGTTCAGTCGGGACACTCAAGGATGATGTCGGAGATAAGGAGCATTTCCGGGCTTCCAGCAACCCCGGCTCTCTGTAAATGCCTGAACTTATTCCTTTATTCCTGTCGTAGAGTTCACAGATTCAATTGTATGAATGATCAGCTGACCTGAGCTTTTCCTTTTGTAGAATAAACCTGGTAGCCGTCGGTCGTCGTAATTTTTCTAAACTCGGATAATAAGTGGTTCGTCACAGCGCCTGGGCTTCCATCGCCTACTTTACGCTGATCTACTTCTACAACTGCAATAACTTCGGCTGCAGTTCCTGTTAAGAATACTTCATCAGCTACATATACATCATGTCTTGTAAATGGTTCCTGTTTCACTTTATAACCATGTTCTTCAGCAAGATCAATGATAGCGTTGCGTGTAATTCCTTCTAAAGCTCCTAAATAAACAGGAGGTGTATAAATGGTCCCGTTTTTCACAATAAAAATGTTGTCTGCTGAGCCTTCTGTCACATAGCCTTGATCATTCAGCATAAGTGCTTCGTCTACGCCTGCCTGGTTTGCTTCTAGTTTCACTAAGATATTATTGAGATAGTTTAAAGATTTCACTTGTGGTGGCAGTACGTCTGGTCTGTTCCTTCTGCTCGATACAGAAGCGAGACGAACGCCGCGTTCATATAATTCTTTAGGAAATAAAGCAAGTGCTTCAGCAATGACAACCACGCGCGGATTTGCACAGCTGGACGGGTCTAAACCTAAGTTGCCTGATCCTCTAGATACAACGACACGGATATAAGCCGTTTCCAGCTGATTTTTGCGGACTGTTTCAGCAATAATCTGCTCCAATTCCTCCTTTTCGTATGGGATGTGAAGCATGATTGATTTAGCTGAATCGTAGAGGCGTTTTAAGTGTTCGTCTAGTTTAAAGATGTTGCCTTCGTAAACACGAATGCCTTCGAACACTCCGTCGCCATATAAGAAACCATGATCATAGACGCTTACTACGGCCTCACTTTTATCAACGTATTCTCCGCTTAAGTAAATCCACTGGCTGCTCATTTAAAGCACTCCTTTCTTTTTAGATTTGGTTTAACATACATATTAGTTTAAGGGTGACCCCGTGCAGGCATGCACTCCTGCACGTTCAGGTCAAAAGGTCAATCTTCCACATGAATCAACTTGCGCGGCCATTGGTTTCGGATGCGATGTAGTTGATTGAGGACTACTTTAACGCCATTTCAGAAAAAGGTCAACAGGTTTTTGTGAAGTTTTCTGACTAGTTCGATTATTGAGTTAACTTGGAAAGCGTTTTCATACAGGCTATACTTGAGTTTTCTGCTTAGTTGCACTTTTTCTTTTTTTCTTTTTTATCTGAAAAATGAATGTTTAATGTCGCAAAGAACCTATAAAACCGCCTATTTCGAGCCTATTTTTAAAATGGTCTCGAAAAAATGAAACTGACTGGCAGCACGCCTATGATAAAAGTTGACTAGAACAAACGTGCACCCTGGAACCCTATTATGGTTAACCATTCTAAAAGACTGAGTAGAAGTTATAGAAACCGATTGAGTTTCCTATAAAGCAGATACGAGGAACTGATGAAGAAAATATAAAAAAGGAAGAGTTATAATCGATATAATTGTTGTTAAAGCCACACCGATCGCTGCAAAGGAAACATCTCCCCCATATTTTTGAGCATAAAGAAAAACGGTAGGTGCGGAAGGAGCAGCTGTAATAAGAAGAGCCACAGCTGTTAAAACTGTAGGGATAGACAGGAGGGTAAATGGGAGCAGACATAATGGAATTATTAGCAATCTTACAAATACGACCACCCAGGTATGCAAGTTTTTGCATACCTGGGTGAATTCCTGCCATTTTAAGTCTGCAAGAATACTCCCAATCATTAGCATTGACAAAGGAATAGTGGGCCTTCCTAAATAGGTAAGCACTCCCTCCACTATGTTCGGAAGTTGAACAGGTGTAATCATAATCAGCACACCGAATACAGTAGCTAGAATACCGGGGTTAAAAAACACTTCTCTCAAACGAAAGGAATTTTTTCTCCCGACAAAGAGATAAATACCATATATCCATATTAAAAGTAAATATAATAAATTGAAAATTGCCGCATACATTATGCCTTGCTCACGGAATAAGGCATAACACACCGCATAACCGATAAAGCCTTGATTTCCAAACAACATTAAAGACTGATACACAACTCCTCTTGACTCCCCAACTTTTGTTCGTTTCTTAATACTTAGTGAAAGTAGATAAGCTGTGAGAAGAGCATAGCCGGAGAGCAGAATCAGCATGAAAAAATCCCCAAAAATATGTAATTCCTCAGAGAAGTTCATGGAAGCTAAGATCAAACAAGGAAGGGTAATATTTAAGACCAGCGGAGCTAGTACTTGTTCCGTTTGCTGTGGCAGCCAACCTGCTCTCTTTGATACAAAGCCGCTCAACCCTATGACATAAAGGGTAAATAATTCAGTCACTGCCATACACATCCCCCCTCCCTCCTTCCAATGTATGAAGGAACAAAATGAGGAGTGCCTTACAATAGTAGAAACTAGAAAAAGCTTACGCCATATTAGACGCAAGCTTTTATTAAACTTCCCTTTCAGCAATTGAAAGGGACTACTCTATTCTTAAAGCTCATTATTACAGTACATATTGAGCAAGCGTACGCTGTACGTCTTCAATCGGACTGTCTTTTTTAAACAGTTTTTCGATCGGAGCGGACTGACCTGAAAGCCAAATTTTTAATTCAGAATCAAGGTCGAAGCTGCCCGCCGTCTCTGTACTGAAGTGTGTAATGGTTTTATAAGGGATACTGTGGTACTCGACTTTCTTACCTGTCATTCCCTGTTTGTCTACTAGAATTAATCGTTTGTTTGTGAAAATGAATGAGTCCCTTATTACCTTATATCCGCTTTCTACTATTTCGTCATTAATTAAAACGTGCTTTAATTCCTTGCTCAGTTTTTCTTTATCCACTTCACTGGCATTGCCCATAAGACCGTCTAAAAATCCCAAAATATTTCCTCCTTAAAATCCGAGTTTCTTCCTATTATATATAACTCCATTATTTTTACAATTAGAATGGTTTCATTTCGGATAATTTTCGATTGGTTTTTAACTGCTATGAACAATTCTGCATAGTCCCTGACAACTTGTGCAAGAAGTAGCAATCGGATTTTTGTTTCTTTTCCTTATTTATAAGATACACTTACCGTTTAATCATTACCCTGCAATAATTATCAACTTTCCTCAAAAGGCAAAATTTATTCATAACTTTCTAATCCAGTAACATATCCTTCTATATAGGTTTATATTGATTCAATTTCTATATAAAATTCGCAAAATTCTATTTATACCCTTGTCAAACCTTTATCTGTAGTGTACATTAGGGTGAAAGAATTAAATAACGAATATTGATTTCTTATCACGAGAGGCAGAGGGACTGGCCCGTCGAAGCCTCAGCAACCACTGGTACGACCAGTAAGGTGCTAACTCCAGCAAGTTGATTCGTCAACTTGGAAGATAAGAAGAAGGATTTAAACAACAAAGTCTTCTTCTTATAAGAAGGCTTTTTTTATTTTTCAACGAAACGGGGAATGATCATGTGTGGTAGAAAAGCAGAAACAAAATTAGTTCATACAGGAAAAAATAACGGGGATGCTTCAGGAGCAATTAACGCACCTGTTCACTTTTCCACCGCCTATGAACATCCAGGGCTTGGGGAGTCCACTGGCTTTGACTATACAAGAACAGGCAATCCAACACGTACGCTTCTTGAACAATCCGTAGCAGATCTAGAAAAAGGAAATGCAGCCTTCGCTTTCAGCTCAGGTATGGCGGCCATTCAAGGGGCCTTATCCATTTTCAAAACAGGGGATGAAATTGTCGTTTCAGAAGACGTTTACGGTGGAAGTTACCGATTCTTCGACTATCTCTCCAATCAATATGGCCTGAAATTCATCTATTGTGACAGTAAGCGGCTCTCACAAATTGAAAACTACATAACGGAGCAAACGAAGGCGCTCTACATTGAATCGCCTACGAATCCACTCATGCACACAGCAGATATACCGGCTATTTCGATCATTGCTAAAAAACATGATGTTTTACTGCTTGTTGATAATACGCTTTATACTCCACTCCTTCAACAGCCAATTACTGAAGGTGCCGACATCATCATTCACAGCGCCACGAAGTACTTAGGCGGCCATAACGATGTCCTCGCTGGTCTAGTGGTTGCTAAAAATGAAGAATTGAGTGAAAAGATAGGTTATTTTCAGAATACGGCCGGGGCCGTACTATCACCCTTTGATTCATGGCTGCTTATGAGAGGAATGAAGACGTTATCTATAAGAATGGAAAAACACGAGAAGAATGCTGCTTTCCTCGTAGCGTTTTTAAAAGAGCATGAAGATATAACGGACGTCTTTTACCCGGGACGCGGCGGCATGCTTTCGTTCAGACTGAAATCTGAGTATTGTGTCGATCCATTTTTACGAAAGTTAGAAGTCATTACGTTCGCTGAAAGCCTTGGAGGCGTAGAGAGCTTCATCACTTACCCAACCACGCAAACACACGCTGATATACCAGAAGAGACACGTCAGCGCTACGGGGTATGTAATCGGTTGTTACGTTTTTCAGTAGGAATTGAACATGTCGATGACTTAAAAACGGATTTAGAACAAGCACTGGCCAGCTTAAAAAAGGAGGAAATTTACCATGACTAATCATCACACGTTTCAAACTCGTCTGCTTCACAATGATCACAAATTTGACCGGGAAACCGGGGCGGTAAGTGTGCCGATTCAGCAAGCTTCCACGTTCCATCAGGCTGACTTTGATAACCCGGGTATCTATGACTATAGTCGTTCCGGAAATCCTACAAGGGAAGCGTTAGAAGATACGATTGCTAATCTAGAAGGCGGTACACGCGGGTTTGCATTTGCTTCAGGAATGGCAGCCATTTCAACCTCTTTCATGCTTCTATCAAAAGGCGATCACGTTGTTATTTCAGAAGACGTATATGGCGGTACATTTCGAATGATTCATGATGTTTTAGGTCGTTTTGGCATTGAGCATACGTTTGTTAATATGACAGATCTTCACGAGGTAGCAACTGCTATACAACCGAATACAAAGGTATTGTATATTGAAACACCTTCCAATCCTTTATTAAATATCACCGATATTCAAGCTGTAAGTAAGCTTGCGAAAGCCAACGACTGCCTGACTTTTGTTGATAATACATTTATGACTCCTGCTCTACAACAACCGCTTGAGTTAGGTGCGGATCTTGTCCTGCACAGTGCAACGAAGTTTATCGCGGGACACAGTGACGTAGTAGCTGGACTAGCCGCAACCAACCATCCGGAAATTGAAGCACAGCTAGGCTTTTTGCAAAATTCCTTTGGTTCCATCCTGGGAGCGCATGATTGCTGGCTAGTGTTACGGGGATTAAAGACACTAGACTGCCGCTTGAAACAGTCATCCGAGTCTGCTGAAGTAATTGCAACCTACTTGGCTGGACACCCGCTTATAGAGGAAGTTTACTATCCTGGATTCAGTTCGCACCCTGGATCCTCTATCCATGCCTATCAGTCAAGCGGAGCAGGAGCGGTCTTATCGTTTCGGTTAAAAGACGAAGCGGCCGTCCGTACATTCAGCCAGCATATCGAATTGCCTGTGTTTGCTGTAAGCTTAGGAGCCGTGGAATCAATTCTATCCTATCCGGCAAAAATGTCCCACGCGGCAATGCCTGAACATGAGCGGTTAAAGCGCGGCATTACAGGGGGGCTGCTGCGCCTATCTGTAGGACTGGAAAATCCAGATGATTTAATCCGGGATTTTGAGAATGGATTGGAGTATGTCAGTGCTCAACAAGAAGTATCTAAAGCTCAATAATAAAAGACTTTTAGCTTGTAGAGAACCTCGGGTTTTTCTACAAGCTTTTTTGACCCTAAAGATGTAATGTACTTCCCTTCTGACTCGATTTAATTTTCCGCTTACACCAATTACCTCCCCCAGGAGATCTTACCTATGCTAAAGTTAATTTGTAATTATTTACTAAACAATAGTGAGTGAGGTGACTTTTTGTTTAAAAAATGGTTCATTATAATCTCATTCGTTTTACTCTTAGATGGTTGTGACGCAACACAAATAGATTCCAATGTAGGCCTTCACTCTTCCACAAAAGAAATCGGGTTCATTAAGCATATGATGCCAGAACAGAAGCCCGATGACTTTGGATTTTCTGTGCAATTCGGAGTGAACTATAAAAATGAAGTGAACTCGTTTGAAGATCAAGTAACCAAGGATTTAATAGCCGAAGGTGCAGTCACAGCAGATATAGCCTTTTCACCTAAGGAAAACGATAAAATTTATGAAAAAATGAAAGAAATGAATATAGTAGAAAAGAAAAAATTGACCCCTGAACAAGTGAGCGAAACAATTTGTACGCAGGAACCACACGAAGAGGACATATGGAGAATTATTATAGAGGGAGAAACGATCACGCATTCTGTTTCAGGAGCTTACTGTGAACCTACTCATGATGCACAGAAGCTAATTGAGCTGCGGAATTATGTATTTAGTATTGTTCGAAGTAAAGAAGAATTTAAAGAACTTCCTCTGTCAAAAGCATCATATGAGTAGGATAAAGGCTGGGATAAAACTGAATAAAGCATAAAATAATCCGAACGATTTTATTGAAATCAGTTCGGATTATTTATGTGTGAAGAATGGACTTTACCATTGCTCCGTCAAAATACATGAAGTCACTAAAAAACTAAGTCCATGAAAGATAGAATGTAAAAAGCGGCACTTCATAAGTTTAACGAATCGTTTCACATTAGTTGTAAAATCGCACCTTGTTTGGTTCTGTTTACTGTTCTTCATTTCACTCTTATATCGTCTTAGCCAGAACAACGTATAGATGGTTCTTAGGAGCAGATATTTGAACATATAGGTTTAGATGGTTCTCTGTTGGTGCCACGATAAGCGTTCGAGGTTGACGCCTGGTCGATTAAAACCGGCCCCTTTACTTATGTCTCGGCGTCTTTAAAGCCATTATTTGAGATTTTTTCTTCTCTTCTTTAGCGACTTATTTATCTCCCTTTTACCGTAAACTTTGGAAATCCAAAGACAATGGCAAGAAGCCCTGCCAGCGCGATCAACATCGGATAAAAACAATAAGGTGTAATCGCAACCGGGGATATCCCTGCTACCCCTGCAACAGCTAGCAGCTGAGCGCCATATGGAATAACCCCCTGCACAGCACTAGCAAAAATATCAAGTAAACTTGCGGAACGGCGGGAATCGATGTCAAAGCGTTCAGCCATTTGCCTGGCTAAAGGTCCAGCAGTAATAATAGAAATTGTGTTATTAGCAGTCGAAAAGTTCACGAGGCTGACGAGGCCCGCAATACCAAGTTCTCCACCTTTATAAGAGGAGATCTTTCGGCTGATCATCTGAATCAAGAAGGCAATGCCTCCGTTTCTTCGAATTAGCTCCACGAGACCACCTAATAAGATAGCCAGCATCGCCAGCTCTTGCATGTTCGCAAATCCATCACCTATAAGGGTAACGTATTCTCCCAGGGCAATGTCACCTAACGATAATCCAACTACGCCTGCAAAGATGATCCCGCCGATGAGCACGAATATGACATTAATTCCGGCAACGGCGAAAACGAGGACCCCAATGTACGGAAGAACTTTTATCAACTGAAAGCTTGTATCTTCACCCATAACCGAGGCCGCATTTGCTGTTAATATACTAAAAATAACAGCCGTGACTATGGCAGCAGGTAAAACGATAAAAAAGTTCGCTTTAAATTTATCTTTCATCTGCGTGCCCTGAGTGCGGACGGCAGCTATGGTGGTATCTGAAATAATCGATAAGTTATCTCCAAACATAGAGCCGCTCACAATGGCCCCCATCGTTAATGCAAGTCCAATATCTGTTTGATCGGCTACACCGAGGCCAATGGGAGCCAGTGCGGCTATTGTTCCTGTTGATGTACCCATTGAGATCGAAATAAAGCAGCAAATAATAAACAAACCGACGAGCAGTAAATTTTCAGGAAGAATACTTAATCCTAAATTAACAGTTGAATCTACTGCACCCACCCCTTCAGCTACTGAAGCAAAGGCCCCGGCAAGCAGGAAGATAACGACCATTAAAATAATATTCGGGTGGCCTCCTCCTTCAGTCAGCTGCGTCACTTTTGTTTGAAAATCCGTTTTCTTATTCATCATTAAGCCGACTAGAATGGCGGCAAAGACCGCGACTAGTACCGGCATTTGATAAAAATCCCCGGTAATAATGCCAGAGCCTATAAATAGAATAATAAACACGCCAAATGGAATAAGTGCGAGCGGATTGGCTTTTATATCTTGATCCATTCAAATTCCTCCTTGTCTTTCGTTAATCCAAAAAAAGAGCCTTCACTTAGGAGAAGGCTCTTTTAATACCCTTCTCATCTACCAAGTTAACACTTGCTGGACTTAGCACCTTACTGAATTTTCAGTGGTTGCTGAAGCATCGTAGGACCAGGTTCCTCCGCTTCTCTTGATAAGAAAATCAACGATATTCATTTAAAATCTAGACCTACTTTACAAGAAAGCAAGGAATGTGACAAGGGTTAGATGCGCAAATGGACATAGTACTACTATTCACACTTTTCAGCCAATATTAAATATGTTTTTTAAATATAAATTCAAACTGTATATATTGGAAATTGAGGGATCAGCGGTTATGATAGAAGGAGTGTGGTTCGATAACATTTGAGAGGAGGGCTGTTCAGTGAGTATTCGTACAAAACAACGAATCTTATTTTATACGATGGGCATTATTATCATGACGTTCGGCATTGCGCTAACCATTCATTCTCACCTGGGTACTTCCCCGTTTGATGCCCTTCTTGTCGGATTATTTCGTACGTTCGGTCTTACAATAGGCAGCTGGGAAGTCGTTGTAGCCTTTACGTTAATCATTTTTAATGCAGTCGCGGAAAAGAAAAAGCCTGAATACTTTGCCATCATCACAGCACTCGTTACCGGCTTTTTCATTGACGTATGGGTGTTTTCTACAGAAGGATGGATTGCGCCAGAATCCCCGGTCATGCAGTTGATCTGTCTATTGTTTGGTCTCTTTTTTGCAGGCTTAGGAATTGCTATAAATTTGCAAGCCGATTTCGCACCTAATCCATTTGATCGAACGATGCTCGTTGTAAGAAAGCTGACAGGTTTAAATGTTTCTCTATCGAGAGCATTAGTGAGCGTTGTCCTTGCTGCGATAGCCTTTCTTTTTAGCGGGCCAATAGGAGTAGGGACTGTTATCATTACTCTCTTCAGCGGTGTGATCATCCACTTCTTTATGCCTTATGTTGCTAAAGTGGATGAGTCTATGACAGAAGGATCCATTAAAAAACGAAAAGCTCACATCTCTTAACAACCGGCACGCTTACCGGGGAGCAGGCACCGAGACTCACCCCTGACACTTCGCTCTTTTACAGCTTTTCGGTACCTGCTGCCCTTTATTTACCTTCTGCATTCGAGCTCCAAAATATATGTACTATGCTGGCCAGCAGAGCTGCGTCTAAGCTTTTTAATTCTTGCATTGATTCTATTTGCACTTTATGTTGAAAAAAACCTTTAATAACAGTGGAGCCCTTTTTATTAATCCGACCTGTCTTCTTCCAGGTAGCTTCAACCTTAATCGGTTCGTGGTCTAAGAGTTCTGCTATAATTCTGTGTTTCTTAGATGAACCATTTGATGCCCCAATTTTTCCGATTGGTTTTCCCCATTGAAAGATTGTCCACTCAAGTCCTCGCAACCGATCTCCGGATACTTGCTGGATCGTATATTCTTGATTCGTTTCTTCACTTAGGACCTCGAGATTCACTTCTTTATGTTCACGAGATGCTGTTAAACTTTCCCAATCCTGAAAATACCGGCTCATGTAACCGATTATATATTTCCCTTTTTGAATGGCCATTTCCCTTGTAGAAGAGACGCTTTTCGGGGGTATGTATGTAATCATTTTGAAACCTCTTTTCTTTAACGGTTTATTGTTCAAACGAAAAGGCTCCTTCAATTAAAACGTCTGTTCAATCATGACAGGAAGTTCCTCTATTTTCCCTATGGAATGTTCAACCTTTACGTTTCCCCAATAGTCTTCTTTTTTCCATACCCCCTGCATGCCTGCCTGGATAGCAGCCTTGACATCATTTTCAGGGTGATCACCAACAAAAAGACTATCTTCCGCTCTAGCGTTCAACTGCTTTAATGCACGGTGAAAAATTTGCGGATCCGGTTTTTTCAGCCTTTCTTTTTCAGATATAAGAATAACATCAAAATAGTGGTCAATTTTTAAAGCCTGCAAGTTATCAAGTTGAAAAGGGTCTCTTCCATTAGTAATGATGCCAAGCTGAAAGTCACTTTCTTTAAGACCTTTTAATACCTTATTTACGTTCGGAAAAGCAATACAGGACTCGTGAAAGTAACTAAAATAGTCTTTGATAAGCTCTTCCGCCCTTAACCCACGAATATGAAGCTCTTCTACCAGCTTAGGGTAAACCACTTCCTTAGGGACATATCCTTTTTCATCTAATTCAACCAATCGGTTTATGTATTTTTTCTCACCAATATGGCACAGCTGTCTGTATTTTCGGTACTGTGACTTTGCGAACGCTATTAAGGATTGATCCCTGTCTAACAATGTCCCATCTAAATCGAAAAGCACAGCTTTTATCAAATAAACTCCTCCTTATCTTGAATAATTCTACGTAAAATGAACGATCCCTTTAAAATGATGTAATGATTGTGCATTTCTATAACAGATCCATATTTTTTACAATATGCAGGGTCTTCTTCTTATTCGAACAACTCTAATGTTTTATTTCTTATATCCTCAGAATCAATGGATAGTTTTTTCGTCTGTCCCGTCTTAACAGCGATCTTATATGTGCTTAGCTACCAATTCTTTTTGTTTATGTCCCGCACGACTTCCTAACTACCTTCCCCCTTGTAATCTGCTCAGAATCATTGGCGACGATAAACGGGCAGCCGACTAGCGACTACCCTGAGCAACCTATATTTCCGGATCAAAAGTTTTACAATCAGTCTCCTCTTTCTTCGTCGCTTGATCCCCGGCATGACTGACTACATAAATTGCTTCAGCCGTACATTTGTTGCCTTTGCTCCAGTACTTACAGTTATTCACTTCGCACAAGACGTCTTTAGCCATCGGTATTGCCACCTCCCTCGCTGTTATTTTTCACAGCGGGAAGTAAATTCATGCAGAATTGATTTTGGTAATTCACGGACTATACAATCTCCAAACAATTTCCTTCACCCTTATTTTATCAACAAAAGGCTTTATTGTCTCTGCCTTCCCCTTTATAATGGGAGAAGCAGAATTTTACGAAGGAATAGGTGTATATCATGAGTTTACTCACAGTGAATAAGTTAAGTCACGGGTTTGGCGACCGTGCGATTTTTGATGACGTATCATTTCGTTTGCTTCAAGGTGAACATATTGGACTTATTGGAGCCAATGGTGAAGGTAAGTCTACGTTTATGAATATTATAACCGGTCAATTAGAGCCGGATGCAGGTGCGGTTTCTTGGGCGAAACACTCAAGAATAGGTTATTTAGATCAGCATGCTGATTTAAAACAGGGCATGACGATGCGTGATGCACTGCGCACAGCCTTTCAATATTTATTTGATATGGAACAAGAGATGAATAGTCTTTTTGCTAAAATGGGAGAAGCAGGTCCTGAAGAGTTGGAAGAATTACTTGAAGAAACAGGACGCCTTCAGGAGGCTTTAACGAACAATGACTTTTATACAATTGATGCCAAAGTCGACGAAGTAGCTAATGGCCTTGGACTGGATGAAATCGGTCTCGACCGTGATGTGCACGATTTGAGCGGAGGGCAGCGAACGAAAGTTTTATTAGCTAAGCTTCTTCTAGAGAAGCCTGATATCCTACTGCTGGATGAGCCGACCAACTATTTAGATGTCAAGCATATTGATTGGCTGCGTAACTATTTAATTGCGTATGAACATGCATTTATTCTTGTTTCTCACGACATTCCGTTTTTAAACAGTGTCGTCAATTTGATATATCATGTGGAAAATCAGGAACTCACACGTTATCCAGGCGATTATGACGAGTTTTTGCGTGTGTATGAAATGAAAAAGCAGCAGAAAGAAGCAGCATTTAAGAAACAACAGAAAGAAATAGCGAACTTAAAAGACTTCGTCGCTCGTAATAAAGCGAACGCGGCAACGAGCCGAATGGCAATGTCCCGCCAGAAAAAACTTGATAAAATGGACATCATTGAACTTGATTCTGAAAAACCAAAACCATCATTCCGCTTTAAGCAGGCACGAACGCCTGGTAAATATCTATTTGAAACGAACGATCTGGTTATTGGTTATGGTGAACCTTTATCAAAACCATTAAATTTAGCCATGGAACGAGGGGAGAAAATTGCTTTATCAGGTGCCAACGGGATTGGGAAAACCACCTTACTAAAGAGCATCCTGGGTGAAATTCAGCCGGTTTCAGGAGCCGTAGAATTAGGAGAACACCTTCACATTGGTTATTTTGAACAGGAATTAAAAGAAGAATCTAACCGCACGTGTATTGAAGAAATCTGGGAAGAATTTCGTCACTTTACCCAGCAGGAAGTACGTGGGTCTTTAGCAAAATGCGGACTCACTAAGAAGCATATCGAAAGTAAAGTGCAAGTACTGAGCGGCGGTGAAAAAGCAAAGGTCCGCCTCTGTAAGCTTATTAATAAAGAAACGAACTTACTTGTGCTTGATGAGCCGACTAACCACTTAGATGTGGATGCGAAAGCTGAACTGAAGCGTGCCTTAAAAGAATACAAAGGCAGTGTTCTTCTCATTTCCCATGAACCTGAATTTTATCAGGACATCGTTACAGATGTATGGAACTGTGAAAGCTGGACCACTAAAGTATTTCAATAAAAAAGACTGCCTCTTTTAAGGAGGCCACGAAATACTGAAGATTTATGAGAGGCAGATTACAAAAGAAGCTGGGAGATAACTGAGTAAGGCATAATATAATCCGAACGATTTTATGGAAATCAGTTCGGATTATTTATCTGCTAGGAAAGGATTTTACCCTCGCTCCTTCAAAACACTTCCCTTTCCGTGGGCACGGCCTCAGCTTCCTCGGAAAGCAAAGAGCGCTTTCCTGCGGCCGCTGTTCCTACAGGAGTCTAGCGTGTTTTGACTGCGCTAATGATCTGCGCTTACACGATTCAGCTTTTATCATTCGTTTTTTGAAATAAAAGCTTTACTTATGTCCCAGCCTCTTCTTTTAATTCCAAGAAACCTGTACCCTCTATTCCTTAATTAGTTTTAGGATTCGTTTCACATTAGCTGTGAAACTCGCCATTGCGCGTTGAGTTGGATGCCTTTGAGACCCGAAGGAGGAATCCTCATATCCGGGTCTATGCTCGAGTCAAAGATCCACTTAGTCAAGTGAATTTCTTGACCAGGTTAGCTGAGGCCGTGCCCGCGGCAAGCGTCAACAATTCCATTAAATAAAAGGGAGGTGTTTTAATAGCCTCTCTTTTTTAGAGCAGTCTTTTTAATCAATTTTAAGTGCCAGTTTCAAAAATTCAACGAGCATTTCAGATTGCTCTTTCAACTTTAAATCTGAAGCGGGTAATATAGCATGATCGAGAGCCAGACCGTCAATATGAGCAATAAGTGAACGAGCTAACGTTTCGCTGTCGTATCGATCACTGAACTCCCCGCTTTTCTGTCCCGCCTCAAAGATATTCGCATAAAGAGTAATCCCGGAAGCATAGCGCTGCTGACCGAATTTTCTTCGTCGCTCATCATTTCTCCCGGTAATAAAAAACTCTAAATTACTAGGAGCAAGCGGATCCATTTGATTATCGGGCACCCGATCTTCTCCAAATAAGTACGTCAGCAGTAAATCCCAATATGATTCCTCATCTTCTAGTTTTAGGGACGTATCACTTACTTCCTCGTTTAATAAAGCTTCGTATAGATCTTCTTTGCTCGAAAAATACTGATAAAGACCGCCCCTGCTGACTTTCGCTTCCTCCATAATATCTTTCATTGTGGTTATGGTATATCCTTGCCTGCTAAACACCTTTTTGGCTGCTGCTAAAATATCAGCTCGTCGTTGCTCCAGGTGTTCCTGGCTGACTTTCGGTGCCATGGACTCTTCCCCTTTCTACTTTATTTTTCGCTAAATACCCTGTGAACGAAATAAGAACGAGAATTGAGGCCGTGACGATAAAAGTTGGGACCGCTCCAAACTGACTAGCGAGCCATCCCCCAAGTAAAGGACCAATAATTGTAGCTATTGTCATTACGCTATTTATCACGCCGAACACTCTCCCTGTCATGTGAACAGGTGTTTCAACTTGAACGGTTGCCTGAAAAGGAACAAAAATATGACTGGCCGCAAACCCTCCGGTCAAGCCAAACAAAGGACCCCATAAGATAGAAAAGGCAACGTCAAAATAAGTACAAACGCCCATCATGGCAAAACTGATTCCCAACCCGCTTACACCGGCTAACATATTAGGAAACGCTCGATAATCCGTTTTTTTCGCCAGCCGCCACCCTGCAAGGAACATCCCGAGCCCTGACGCTGTAACAATGTAGCCGAATAAATCTGGAGAGGCGGTGGACAGATCGCGAATGAGAATAATAATTTGTGAATCGGCTAATTGTAAAATCAATAAACTGACTCCTAAAAAGGCTAAGCCCATCACGATAAAGGAGTCTCGTTGGATAAAAGAAAGTCCTGTGAGGAACTCGTGTTTAAAAGTGAACCGATGACCTTCTTCCCCTTGTTCTTCATTTAAAGTTTCCAAAGATTTTGGCAGTAGAAAAATAAATATGGCGGAGAGAAAAAAAGAAGCTGAATCAATAAAAAAAACGATTTTCGCCCCAAAAGCCGCTACTAATAAACCGCTGAGAAGAGGCCCCATAACCTTTGTACTAGAATCAATCATCGAAGTGACCGACATCGCACTTTTCATGTGCTCAGGTGCTACCAGCTCTTTTAACTTACCATTTTTCGCTGGAACAAAAACAGCTGAAAATGCGCCTATAGTAAACAAACATAAATAAACGAGCCACAATGTTTCCGCAAAAGCAAGCACTAGAAACAGCCCAGCCCTCACGAGATCTGACATCATCATCAGCAGTTTCCGGTTCATTCGATCTGCAACTGTGCCTGCTGCGGGACCAAGCAGAGCCATAGGTAACGCCAGACATAAAAAAACGAGTGAGACTTGCATTGGTGTAGCTTCCCACTTTAAACCTACCAGCGTAATGATGGCTACAATACTCAGCCAGTCCCCGAGGCTTGAAATCACCTGCGCAGTCATTAACGTTACATATCCCCTATTTTTACTTAACTTCATCCCCGTACCGCCCCCATAAAGACACCAATGTCGTTTTTATTATTATAACGACACTACCGTCGTTTTGCAAATGTTTCTTTTAAAAGTAATCAAACCTAAATGGTCAAACCATGCCTGTATAACAACTAAGCTATATGTAAAAACTAACGATTACATTATTTTACCAAAAAACATGATAAGGTAAATTCCCCCATATACTATTTATAGGAAATACGTGAAAGGAGGTCTTCCACCTTGCTCAAACGAACGAGAAAACATATTAAACAATTAAAAAGAAGCATCACCCAGTCATTGAACACCCCTGGCCGTCCCACGCTTCCTCAAGATGAATTAAACATCATTGAACGTATTCGAAAAGCTGCAGCGGCAAATAATCAAAATAATATTACGAGAACCCAGGCTTATTTCAACTTTTATCAAAACCATCCTGAAGTCCATTGGGCACTGCTGGCTCACCTCGTCTCACGTAATGCCGGATGGAATATGACTGATCTCAAAGGAGAGTATTTACCAAAGTTGTTAACCGACCAAGAACAAGTCGACTTCTTCGCTTTCTTAGAACGGGGCAATTGGCTCATCTTTCAGGATGCTTATCCTCAATTACTGTTATATGAAGAAAGCAAGAAACAGAAGCGTCCACTCTTCCACTTGCTCGACCCGCTTAACATTTCTAAGTTTATGAAGCCTTTCTGGGAGAATATGTGGTCTAATGAACGGAAAGAAGAGTTGACCATTGCTCTAATCATAAATGAGCAGCAGTATATTGAAAAACGGGTGATCCATAATACACACTACAAAAATAAAGTGCTCGATACGATCATGTTTAAACTGCAGGACGTTTTAGACTTCAATCACATCCTTATACCATACACTACTCCTCTGCAGCAAAAAACAAAACTGGTTGGTGGAACGGTACATCACTTTTCATCAGTGGAAGACCGAATTACTTTAGGGAAAGGATTATACGATTTACTTTTTTCAGTTCAAAGTAGGCTGACTCAGACCGTCAAGTGGGCCGAGACAAACCCTCATACAGGTTCACGTAAAGATTACTGGCCCGACCTTTTTAATGATGTGAAAGAATCCACCCCCGGACAAGTGCATGAATTAAAAAGCAGCCCATGTTCACTGCAAGTAAAAGCCTCACGTATCTATAGTCCTTCCCTCCCTTCTGTTTGGAAGGATTGGGAGCACAACAAAGCTGAGCCGGGTGATTGGTACCCTAATAAGAAGATGTTTCATTTCGTGAAACAACCGATTAAACAACTAAGCGGTGATATTGAGAAGACGTATTGCGAGACGATTGAAGAGCTGGAGATGGCTGCTTTTACAAAAAATACATTTTTCCATAAAAAATGATCTACTGCTAGAAGGAGGCTTTTTCATGAAAAAAGTCTTGATTATTGGTGATCCTGGTGTAGATGATGCCTTTGCTATAATGTATGCTCTCCGGCATCCTGAAATAGAAGTGGTAGGAATTGTGTCGGGCTATGGAAATGTTAGTCAACAAGATACTGTACGCAATACAAAGCTTTTACTGGATCTTGCAGATCTGGAGGAGATCCCGATAATTCTCGGTGCCGACAGACCGTTAACCGGGGAAGAGCCTCAATATTTTTACGATGTACACGGTAATTATGGCCTGGGCGGACTCATTCCTGACTCTCCCGCTTCCATAAAGGTGTATCCCCTTACAAAAGTATATGAATTGATAGATGAGCACGGTAAAGATCTTACTCTTGCCAATCTCTCCCGCCTAAGTACTCTAGCTCTTATGTATTTACATCCTGAAAATAATTTGGATCAAGTGGATCAAGTGCTCATTATGGGGGGAGCTTTTCACGTACCAGGCAACGTTACACCCCTAGCCGAGGCCAATGTTTACGGCGATCCTCAAGCCGCCAAAGTTGTTGCAAAGCATGGACGTAATTTAACCTTTATCCCTCTAAATGTAAGCAACCGCGCTATTATTACCAACGAGGTTATTGATTACCTTGCACAGAACTCCAGTTCTCCTTACACTCCTATTTTAGAACCAATTATGAGCTATTACAGTAAGCAGTATGAAACTATTATGCCCGGAATCAATGGCGCCCCGCTGCATGATGTTACTCTTTTTTCCTATTTGTTAAATCCAGATCGGTATTTTACTGTGAATCGGCAAGTACATGTCACAGTAGATGGTCCTTCGAGGGGATTAACACATGCCGATTTTCGTCCTAACCCTAAAACTTTAGATAAGGATCCTATCCATACGATTGTCGTGGATTTTGATTCATCTTTTTTTGTAAAAGATTTCATCAAAATAATGAGTTAATAATGATACGAGAACAAAGTACACCATTACCGTATAAGATAACAGTACGAATAAAATTTTATAGGTAGTGATCAAAACGATTTTGGGGAGTCGAGAAGAGGCATGATTGGCTTTAAATAAATAACGCCCTTACGTTTAAATCGTAAGGACGTTCCTTTCTAACTGAAAATATTAGGGTCATAACGTACGGAAGATCGTTCTGCTTCTTTACAATTATCGCAAATGGTACGAATCGCCAAACCATGTTCCCCTTCCATTTGAACGGTTTGCGCCTCATCCGCATCATTTAGAACATCAGATCCCAGTTGAGAAACATCCGATTGTTTTGCATCCAGTTCGCCTACTTGCCGATTACATTGACGGCAGTAATATTTAATTTTCATCTCGTTCCTCCTCGAGAGGTGTTGATGCTAGTTTGTTCGAGATGAAATCCAGTTATGCACATTCGACGAAAAGTTCATTTGTTGATCAGCGCAAAAGTGATATTAGCAGCGGTTTTTAATATCGTCAGCGTATTAGCTCTAATGATTTTCGATGACCGTATGATTTCACATATGGAGGTACATGAAAATGATTCACACTATTAAAACGGGAGAAACATTATCCCAAATATCAAGGGACTACCGCACTCCTCTTCCCTTACTTATTCAAGCAAATCCTACAATTGACCCAGACATGATTTATCCAGGTCAAACGATCACCATCCCCGGTCTTCCAGAACCAGACACTCTTCCTTATACGATTGATATTTCTATTAATAACCGTCAGCTTAAGCTGCTTAAAGATGGAGCAGTTGTGAAGCAGTATCCAATTGCGGTTGGCCGCATGCTTCATGGTACACCTGTCGGAGATTTTGTCATTATTAACAAAGCACCTGACCCAGGAGGACCTTATGGAACGATGTGGATGAGTTTGTCGAAGCAGTACTACGGAATTCATGGGACAAATGATCCCAGCTCCATCGGAAAAGCTGTATCCCTCGGTTGTGTACGTATGTATAATGAGGATGTTGAAGAATTAGCCCAAACGATTCCAATTGGAACACGAGTATCCATACACCCCTAGAAAAAGCCAAAACGGTTTAGGGTTAATGATTTATAATTTCGTTCTCACAACCTTTCTAAGTAAATGAGAGAATAACTAACTCAACATTATACCGAAGATTCCTGGGGGAACAGCATGAATCGACACTCCTTCAGGGAAGCGTTCTTTGCTTCCGAGGCTACTGAGGTCGTGCCCTACAATTTGACCGAGCGGAGTACATTCGCTTTCATAAAAACATCTGAACGGTTTTCTTAAAACCATTCGGATGTTTTTATGATTTATGCCTTTATAATGTGCTCCGGCATCAATCGTATTGATAGATGTGTCTGCTTACTCAGGACGAGGCAAGTATTTCGTATAATAAGCGGCTACGAAAAATAACACAAAAATGAGCACCCAACTGATTAACCCAACAAAATCAAATAAGTAAGCGAGTAATGAGAGGATAGGGATGGACAAAAAGACGCCGGGGCCACGTAACTTCTCGGTCCGCCTTTTGCATTCACGCTTTTTCTTTTCTTATAAATAAAAATAATCGCTGCAGTGATGAGCAGGAGTGTTATACCCACCATGAAAAATTCCATTAATATCAACTTCTCCTCTCTTATTTTAAATACTAACAATAGAATCGGACACGCAGGGTATTATCGAAGTCAAACTGCGCACGATCCTGAGGGAACACCGGGAATCAAAACTCCCTTGGAAATCCGTGTATAAAAGAAACGATGGTTAAAATCCTTTTTTGTCACATAAATAATCCGAACTGATTTCAATAAAATCGTTCGGATTATTTTGTGAGTTATTCAGCCTCCTGCTGCTTATTCATTTTCTGCTAAACGGTCTTCAATCTCAGCCATAATAGAACCAGCTTCTTCCCAATTACCACTGGAAAGAGCACTTTGATACTGCTCGAATAATCCTGAAATTTCTTGTAAAATCTCTTCGGACTCTTGAATCGCTTCCCCACTCTCAGGTGGTGCTTCTTCTTCTAGTTCATCTTCATCAACTTCCACGTCCGGATCAATTAAACTGAGCATCCGCTCGAGCGCTTGATCAAACGTCGGCTCCATAACAATTTCATCACCGTAAGCAAGAATCACCTGCTTCACTTCAGGTAATGAGGTCTCATTAGAAGATTCAATATAGATCGGCTCCGCGTACATTACGGTATCTTCAACCGGAATCGCAAGCAGGTTGCCGCGAATCACTTCTGAGCCGCCTTGAGACCACAAGTTCAGCTGCTGAGAAATTGTGCTGTCCTGGTTAATACGGTTCTCAATTTGTTGAGGTCCATACACGTTACGCTGTTTCGGGAATTGATAGACGAACGTTTCTCCATAATTTCCCCCATCATTTCGAACGCCCATCCAGGCAACCATATTTTGTCGGTTTCTCGGTGTGTAAGGAACCATTAACACAAATTCTTCCTCATCATATTCAGGAAGCTGCATCGTAATATAATATGGTTCCATTTCTATATCTTCGTTAAAATATTTTTCAGTTGGAAACTGCCAGTAATCTTCACGGTTATAGAAAACTTCCAGGTTGGTCATATGATACGTTCCGTACATATCTGCTTGAATTTTAAATAAATCGATCGGGTAACGGAAGTGAGCTTGCACATCTTCTGGAATTTCCTCTGTAAACAGCTCAGGAAACATGAGGTCGTACGTTTGCAGTAAAGGATCTTCTGGATCTACAGCATAAAAGTTAACTTCACCCGTATAGGCATCAATTTCCACCTTAACAGAGTTTCGAATATAGCTGTTATCCCCTTCATACGGTTCTGAGTAAGGATAACGTTCCGCTGTTAAGTAGGCATCAAGCATCCAGGCTAAACTGCCGTCTTCTCGCACGAAAATATATGGATCTTCATCATATTCAAAGAACGGCGCGATTCTTTCCACGCGATCCATAATGTTACGTGTTTCTAAAAACTGACTGTCACTAGAAAGTTGATCTGACACGAACATACGAAAAGATCCTTCATTGATTGAGAACAACAAACGATTGATGCCAGATAACGGTATTCCCGTGTCCGCTTCATAGCGTGTAGACATATTTTCATCGCCTGCTGGATAATCAAATTCATCTACTTCACTATTGACGATGACATTACGAGAGTTTTCTTCGCCAAAGTAAATTTCAGGCCGGGTAATATCTATATCTCCTTCAGGCGGTAAATTCTGCAGCATGTACTCCGGCTGACCCTGAGAAGTAATTTCATTCACATCACTCATCGCGACGCCGTACCCGTGTGTATACCTTAAATTTTGGTTCACCCACGTTTTAGATTGGGAGGGCAGATCAGAAGTATTCAGTTCTCTTGCCCCGAGGAAAACCTGCTGGTACTCTCCATCCACTTCATATCGGTCCACATCTATATCGTTGAACTGATAGTATGTTCGAAATGTCTGCAATTGATTGTAAATGTCCAGAATAGGACGCGCATCATTTATTCTTACGTTATTAATGGTTAATTCATTTCGTTCAGTCATCGCTTCATCAAGTGATTGATTCCCAGGATGCTCCCGTTCATCAATATCTTCCAGCTCATAAGCGGCGCGCGTAAAATCCAGATTATGCTGAAGATAAGGACTTTCTTTTGAAAATTCATTTGGGGATACGACGTAATTTTGTACAACGATCGACGCCCCTTGCGCTATAATCGCAATCCCGAAATAAGCAATTACCGGAATGAGCATAGATTTTAAGTTCCCACGAATTAGTGAAATAATCATCCAAATCGCACCGATGACCGCTGTACCTGCCATAACATAAGAAGCAGGGATATTAACGATCGAATCTGTATAACTTAATCCGTGCACAACACTCTCCTGCACCATGTTGACTTGATTCGTCAGCAGCGTTTCGTAAGGTTCAAGCAAATGGGAGGCAGCCAGCAACAGTCCAATAACCCCTACTGTGGCCCCCATATGAACCTGAGCGAGCCGGCTGCGGCGGTACATATGAAAGGTAGAATAAAAACCCATTTCAACAAGCAGCAAAAAGATCGCTAATCCTAAAAGTGTGAAAACAGCAAACTGCAGGAATGGCAGTTGGAACATGTAAAAGGAAAGGTCCATGGAAAAGTGCGGATCCGTTTGTCCGAACGAGGCATGGTTAAGAAATTTTAACCACAGCTCCCACCCTACACCCTGCACGATGCTGCTCCCTACCAGCCCTACAAAGATCGCAAGACCAGCGACGGTCAGCCGGCTCCATTTTTTCTCACGGATAAAAGCGGGCAGCTGAGTCGGGGTAAAATGAGTCATATAAGCTTTTCTAATCCAGGACAACGTAAAATACGTGCTGATAAAAAACAAGAAAAAGCCTATTAAACCTAGCAGCACTTTACTTCCTAATATCGTAATATACACATCTTTAAAACCGTGCGTATCCATCCATATGTAATCTGTAATCCAGTAGACGGACAGCCAGCCGATGAAAGCCAGGACCAATAAAACACCGATTAACTTACCGATGAACGAGCCCAACTTTTTCATCTTTCTAGCTGCTTCTGGGTTGATGTTTCTTGTTTGTTTATCCAATCTTCTCCTCCTCTGCGTTCATTCTCTCTACTTCTATACGAATGAACGATGCTTTTGTTTCATTTTTTGAGCCGGTTTGTTATAATTCATAACCTTCTTTCACGTTCACCTGATTTTATATTTACATCCATTAATGAACTCTGCCCTCCAAAATGATCTGTCCGAGACGGCAGTGAAAACATTTCTTTTACCCAAATCGTTTCTTTTTCCCCCGCTTCAAGGGATATATGATGAGGACCTGCCTTATTCAATAATGTAAAAACATCTACAGGAAAGCCCTCATACCTTTCAGGCTGAAATTCCAATTCAAAATCCACCTCTTCCTGACTGTGGTTTTCAAAGTTCAACTCACATTCCGTTTCCAGCGTGGTCGAATCAATCATTTCATACGAGCACTCACTATTCTCCTTGTCATAAGAGACCGCATATATACCAGAAGCTACCGTATGCTGTACACCTAAAATCGTTAGAGAAGGAACGAAACTTGAAATAATTAGAATAAGAAGAATCATACGTACCTTGTATTTATTAAACGCCTGTATCAGGATAACTACACCTACTATAAGCAGTACCAGCGGTATAAGGGCTAAGAAATTCATGGTCTCATTTTCAAAAAGTACATTAGACCGTTCATGAGGGTATGGAAAATTAATAAACATTGCGGCAAGCAAAAAGATTAAACCTAGATAAACCTTTCTTTTGTTTTCTACAATAATTTTTTCATCAACTCCTTGTCTGTTTTTAAAACACGTCTTCAATAAAATTTATGTAACTGTCATCTGTTTCATTAACTATCCTTTAGTTTTACAGCTTTTGTTACCATAAAGGTATTAATAAATGGGTCAAGCGGCCGGTTCCCGCCAAAATCATCTTCATAAAAACCAGTAATCACAAATCCAGCCTCCACTTCTTTATCGGTTAAACCTGTTAAACTTGAAGAAGGGACAGAATGTTTAACCACTAGATTACCTTTCAGCTCTTCTTCTTCATCAAAGATAAATAAAAGAGGATTCGTAAACCCTGAAATAAGTGTGCCATTTGGTTTTAACACGCACGCGATAGGTTTCCTTCCACACTGGTAAAATTTGTTCCACAAATAAGTTCGAGACGGGATGGACAATTAGATCAAACGCTTCATTCTCAAAAAAGTGAAGATCGCTCATGTCCCCTTGAATAGTTTCAATTGATAATCCATCTCTATTTGCTACATATTTATCCTGCTCCAGCTGAGCTTCTGAAATATCCACGACTACTACCTCAGCGCCAGCTGCTGCCAATATCGGCCCCTGCTGTCCTCCACCTGAGGCTAAACAAAGAACTTTCACTCCTTCTAATGAAGCAGGAAACCATTCTCTAGGCACAATTTTCTCAGTAGTTACCGTAATTTCCCAAGCTCCTCTTTTTGCTTTTTCAACAATATCTTCAGAGACAGGCATTGTGTAGGTTGCTTGATCTTTTACTTTTTTATCCCAGGCTGAGCGATTGTGATTAATTATTGTCATTTGAATGAACTCCTATCTTTTTTTATAATATATAAAATCCTTCATCTTAAGCGGCTTACTTAAACAGCTTAAATATGAAGTTCCGGATCCGCTCATCTTTTTATTACTAGTTGATTCTCTATACATTTACTTCTACTCTGCGTGTTGAAATTCCTTTAAAGCCAACTGCATCTTTTGGTATTACCCAACTCGCCATTTATATTGCTAACTTAAAACCCTTACCGCAATTCGGCTTCGAGCTGAGGACCCCAAAGGTTTACAGGAATATTAAAAATATGCCAATGTGAAGTAATTCTTATTAGAAGTATCATTTTTTAAAAAAGGTGTGTTGATTGTTTACAAAAGGGGTATGAATGATATAGGTTTAGCCTCATACTAAAACGAAATATGCCAGCAAAAGGAGGAAAAGCTCTTGTCTACTCAACAATCTACTACTCATCCTCATAATGAAGAACACGAAAAAACCTATACAGAAGATGAGAGTTCACCTAAAGATGAGAAAACGATTATATTAGGCCTGGTCCCTGCACCCGAATTGGCAGAGAAATTCGCCTACAAGCTTGCGGATAACCTTCCAAATTTGTTAAATGATCACATTGATGAGCATATTGAATGGGAGATTAAAGTACTGACCGATCCTCTGACTGGCGGAACAGAAGATGCAGAGGAAATCATGGAAAAAACCAATGAATTTAAAGAAGACCATAATTGGGATTATGCTATCTGCATCACCGACCTTCCCATTGTTTCAAAAGGCCGTATGGTGGTTGCTGAAGCTAGTAATGAACGAAAGACGGGCTTCATTTCGTTCCCTTCTCTGGGAGCATTTCCATTGCAGCGCCGTCTGCGTGAATCCATTTTTCAACTTACAAGTGAGATTCATTATGGAAGTCCAGCTCCTGAAGATAATAAAGAGGAAGAAAAGAAAACACGAAGCCAGATGCGTAAACAGCGTGAGACCGACCGTCTCGTAGGGAAAAGTCTGACCGAACGACTGTCTCCTATAGAGAAAACGCATTTTAGTGAAGACGAAGATGATAATGGCGTTCGTTTTTACAATAAGCATAAATCTACAGGACGCATAAGACTTCTTTCGGGAATGGCATTAGCTAATAGTCCCTGGACCATATTTTCTTCATTCAAAAGTGTTATTGCAGTTGCCTTTGCGACTGGTTCTTATGGACTTATTTTCCCAACACTTTGGCAGCTTAGTGATGGGTACAGTATTTTACGATTTATCGCTTTAATGATCACAGCTATGATCGCGATGGTCGTCTGGATTATTGTGGCCCATAATTTATGGGAAAAACAAAACAGTGAGAGTTCGAAGTATTTAGTAACCCTTTATAATTCAGCTACCCTGCTCACTTTATCAGTCGCCGTACTGTTTTACTATCTCGTTATTTTCGTACTTTTTCTTTTAGCAGTTATTCTTTTTGTTCCAGGAAACATACTTGAACAGACTTTAGGTCATTCCCCGGGGGTTATCACTTACATTTTACTGGCCTGGCTTGCCAGTTCGGTTGCTACTTTAGCAGGCTCTTTAGGTGCCGGACTTGAAAGTGAAGAAACGATTCTCAATGCTACTTATGGCTATCGTCAAAAGCGCCGCAGGCAGGAAAAGCAAGAAAATTAAGAGAAATAAGAGGAAGCAGTAAATACTGGGCTGAATAGATGAAGGCCCTCCTGCACACGTTAATCAAAAAGGAGGTCCTTACCTTGAACATACAACGCGCCCAAGAGATTGCAGCTTCCCCCGTCATGGCAAACGTAACGTTCAATAATGCCCCCATCTACATTCAACATGTCGATGAGGAAAAACAAACAGCAAGAATTTACACGTTGAATAATCCAGAGAATGAGCTCGAAGTATCTTTATCCGAAATACAAGAACAATTTCAGTAAACAGAAGAGTAAAGCAGTGATGTTATAGAACTAACATAAGTTTAATCACAGATGATCAGGAGTCAAAGTGCGAAGATTCGTGTAGGAACAGCTCGAGTTGAAGATCCTTCGGGAAAGTGGTCTTTGCTTTCTGGGGAGTGTGTGGCCGTGCTCTTGGCAGGAGAAGTATTTTGGAGTCCATTGATAAAAAGACCCTTGAAAGATAGAATTTAAAAAGCGGCCTGCGTGAAAATTACTTCCACGCAGGCCGCTTTTTATCTTTTAACAGGTATGTATCTTCTATTCCTTCCTACGTTTATCGGTTTATTTCACATTAGCTGTGAGGAGCATAATTTTTAACAAACGAATGAGTTTTAGGTAAATCTGATGCTGCTGAGCGTTCGAAGGGACGTCCAGCGCTAGCCGAAGTTCCACTTAATTCATACCATTTTAGACATGGGTTTCGCCTCAAGATTTAGTTTTACTATAGAGAAAACATATTAAGGCTTGTTTCTTGATTACAAATCCATTATGATGGGAATAGTGATTTTTTTTAAAGAGGAGCGTATCTATGAAACGATCCATTTACGGATTGACCTTTGAACAACTGACAGACTGGATTTTGGAGCACGGTGAGAAGAAGTTCCGTTCAAAGCAAGTATGGGACTGGCTTTACCAAAAACGGATTACGGACTTTTCACAAATGAAGAATGTTAACCAATCCTGCATCGATCTTCTTAAGGAACACTTTACGATCGAAACGCTCAACGAAGAAATTAAGCAAGAATCGAAAGACGGAACGGTTAAATTTCTATTCAAATTACATGATGGCAACGTCATTGAAACCGTATTGATGCGCTTTAACTATGGACTTTCCGTTTGTGTAACGACGCAGGTAGGCTGTAATATCGGCTGTTCATTCTGCGCCAGCGGTGTGCTGCGTAAGAACCGCGACTTATCAAGCGGAGAAATTGTTGAGCAAATCATGCAAGTGCAGCAGCACCTTGACCAGCAGGGAAAAGATGAGCGGGTCAGCCATATTGTTGTAATGGGCATTGGTGAGCCATTCGATAATTATGAAAACTTAATTGACTTCCTTAAAGTCGTGAATGATCAAAAAGGATTATCTATTGGTGCTCGTCACATTACCGTTTCTACAAGCGGCATCGCACCAAAAATGTACGAATTTGCTGATGAGGGGATCCAAATTAACCTTGCCCTGTCGATCCATGCGCCAAACAATAAACTTCGTACACAAATCATGAAAATTAATCGCGCATATCCATTAGAAAAGCTGATGCCTGCGATCGATTACTATTTAGAAAAAACAAACAGACGGATCACGTTTGAATATATTTTACTAAAAGATGTGAATGACCATAAGAAAGAAGCGGAAGAACTTGCGGATCTCCTTAAGGATAAACGCCATTTATCCTACGTGAACTTAATTCCGTACAACCCCGTGGCAGACAACCCTTATGAACGAAGTGAGAAAGAGTCCATTCTTACGTTCTACCAAACGTTAATGGACCGCGGCATTAAGTGTGGTGTTCGTACGGAACACGGTACTGATATCGATGCTGCATGCGGACAATTGAGAAGTAAACAAATTGAAAAAGAAAAAGCACGTAAAAAGAAAATACTGCAAGAGAACTAAAAGCATGAGGCATATTGCCTTGTGCTTTCTTATTTATCTAAGACTTTTCATATCTTATGTGCTTTTTTTCATGGTATTATTTTGACGGATCGAGGACGTACCTTCGTTTTTACATAAATAAACCGAACGACTCTCAGTAGAATCGTTCGGTTTATTATACACATTATTCAGTTTCACTCCCGCCTGGAATGCCCTTTTAAGAAGGGTGCAGGACATTTAATATTTTGGAATACTTCATATATAAATAATCTTTATGCTGATCTGGCATTTGAAAGTTCTCAAAAGCATAGTCTATTAATTGTCGTGTCTCTGTGTATGCGATGTTTTGAGCTTCACTCTTTAACGTGATGACAATCACTTCTCGTCCATTTTTACTCGCAGAAGTGGCTAGTGTAGTACCCGATTGATCAACATAGCCTGTTTTCCCTCCTGTGACGTCGGAGGAATTTTTATCTAATAACAACTTGTGGTGGGACATAATGGTAGTTTCCCATGATTCTCCTTCCCACTGTAACTCTTTCGTACCAAAGTATTCCTTGAACTCTTTATTTTTCAGTGCATATTTTGTTAACTTTGCTAAATCTCTTGCTGTTGTCATATGGTGTTCATCATATAAACCATGCGGATTTGTAAAGTTGGTGTTCTCTAATCCTACTTCGTCTTCTAAATAAGTCGTCAATTCTTTTGCAAAGCGTTCCTCACTTCCAGCCATATGCTCCGCGATAGCAGTCCCGGCGTCATTTCCGGAATTAATTAATAGCCCTTGGACGAGTTTCTTAAGAGAAACTTCTTCTCCTTCCTCTAAGTAGACTCGCGTGCCTTCCACATTGGTGGCTTCTTCACTAACCGTCACTTTATCATCTAATTGACCTTTTTCAATCGCATAGATGGCTGTAGCCATTTTAGTTAAACTTGCGGGATACATTTGGCGGTCTGCGCTTTTTTCAAATAAAGTCAATCCAGATTCCTCATCGATGACGATGGCTGCTTCGCTTAATAGTTCAGGGGGCTCTGTAGTAGTCTCTCCTGAAGCGGTAATCGTCTGAGTGGAAGCCAGCAAAAAGCTGATCATTATGATTATTACAGATTGTCTAACAAACAAAATGTTCTCTCACTCCCTTTTGGTCAAGTCAGTCGTCTTCATACTCTTTTTTTCTCTATTTAGAATTATGTCGCAAAAAGGGGGTTTTTGTCGAGTTTTATATTTTGGTAATTACTAATTTTAAAAGAATTGTAATATTAAATTTAACAAATTCGTCACTGCTCCGTTCTCAAAGCTAATGAATTTACGAAGTTTTTCAGCTATACTAGGCTTGAACCACTACAGAAAAAGAAGGTGAAAGTTTGTGCAGATTAATAAAAATTTTAACTACGTGCCCTGGGTGATCGGGCTTTCTATTGCAATAAATGCCATTGTTGTTACCTTGCTTTTCATCCCTGAAATTGAGGGGGGGACAAGCTTTGATATTCATCTGCTTCCTCTACTCAATGCCATATTGAACTCGTTTACGTTTGTGTTTTTGTCAGCTGCCTTATTTATGATTCTCCGCAAAAATATTACGTGGCATAAACGATTTATTTTTGCAGCTTTTACAACAACTGCTTTGTTTCTCATCTCTTATTTGACGTATCATTCGATGTCTTCGTCTACGTCGTTTGGAGGAGAAGGCTTCGTTGCGGCAGTTTATTATTTCATCCTGATCACTCACATTGTTCTTGCTGCGGTCATTGTACCTCTGGCATTACTAACGCTGTTCCGCGGGTTAGCCATGAAGGTGGATAAACACCGAAAGATTGCACGTTGGACAATGCCGCTTTGGCTGTATGTGAGCTTGACTGGTGTAATCGTCTATTTGATGATCTCACCGTACTATTAAGGCCCTTCTAACGAAAAAACCTCGCCTGGAATATCATTCCAGGCGAGGTTTTTCACGCTCCAGGGGTGTCTTCCAAATCATCAATCCGTTTTTCAAGGTACTGTGTATCTTTTCTCGCATTGAATTTCTCAGCTTTCTCTACTTTCACTCCAACGTTATAGTCCGGAATTTTGGAGAATTTTTCATAACGGCCTTTCGGTAAAAGAAAATTCCCTTCTGGAAAATGAACGCCAAGATTGCCGCTTGCGATTTGATCAATCTTCGCCCGACCTTGAAAAATGCCATACTGATTGTATAAAACGATGGCTTCTTCATTTTCAATTCTTAAGTCACGGGCATCCTCTGGATTGATCAGAACATCATAACGCTCAGCCCCGTTTAACGGATCGGTTTCTTTGTAAACCATGGAGTTGAATTGTTTACCGCGTCGTGTGGTCAGATAAAAATCACCCGGCTTCTTCTGTAAGTCAGGAATGTCTACTGGAATTAAGTTTCCTCTCCCATCTGGTGTCGGACAAATTCCACCTTCGCACAGCCAAGCACCGCCCCATTGAAAGACATCACCTTGTTTTTTCAAGTGCTGCACACCTTCATAGCTTGGGTTTGCTTTAGCGATTTCCTCCCGAATCGCCTGGCCATCTTTAAATTCTACTAAATGCGCCGTCTCTGGCTTAACACGTTTAGCAAGGTCAATATAAATCTTCCACTCGGCCCGCGCTTCTTCGATTTGATTCTTATTTCCTTCAATTTCCGGGGAAAAGTACACCATTCGTTCAGTAGAAGTGGAAGTTCCTCCTCCTTCTTGTTCATAACGCGTTTTAGCCGGCAAAACGATCACTGCTTCTTTGGCATCTACCAGGGTTGAAGTATTCAAGATAATATCCTGATGAACACGGATATCTAATGCCGAGAGCGCTTTTTCGACATAATCCGGATCTGGCATTGTTTCCAAAAAGTTTCCGCCAGATAAGTAATAAAGCTTGATCTTTCGTTCATGATTTTCAGGGAGAAGAATATTTTCAAGAGTTACGCCTACCACATCTCCCTGCCATTTAGGCAGTTCAAATCCCCAAAGGTCTTCCATCCGTTTTATGTTCTCTCCTTTAAAGTCTCCGCCTGGCAGTACGAATGGATCTGCTCCCATTTCTCCGCTTCCCTGCACACTTGAATGCCCGCGAAACGGCATAAGCCCGCTGTATTTTCGACCCAAAAATCCACGTAATAAAGCAAGATTGGCCACTTGGGAGATGTTATCTGTAGCAAATGAATGCATTGTTAATCCTAAAGCCCAGGCAAAGACAGCATTCTTGCTGTTTGCCAGCAATTCTGCCAGCTCAATGATCCGTTCCTTCGTCACCCCTGAAGAAAAAGTGATTTCTTCCCAGGATTGATCACTTACATTTTGTCTTAATTCATCAAGCCCGTTGACGTGCTGCTCAACAAATGCATGATTAACCGCAGAACCATACTCGTCTGCTTCCATGTCAAACCAATGTTTCATAATTCCGTGCATAAAAGCAATATCCCCGCCGATGTTAATTTGATAAAAATCATCGGCCACTTTTGTTCCGAACAACGCTGATTCTGTATTCGATGGAATCCAATATTTATCCATAGCTGGTTCTCGATAAGGATTAATAACGATAATTTTCGTCCCTTTTTTCTTTGCTTCAAGCATGTACTTTGTAGAAACCGGTGAACTATTCGATGCTACGCTTCCCCAGAATAACAATACGTCCGTACCGATCCAGTCCTGATAATTAGCCGTGGATGCACCAACTCCAACGGAACGCTTGAGTGCTGTTTTACTAGGGGAATGACAAATACGGGAAGCGTTATCCACGTGATTCGTGCCTAGAAATCGAGAAACTTTAGCAGCGACGTAATAGGATTCATTAGTAATGCCTCTCGAAGTTAAGTAAAAGCTGTACTGCTTTGGGTTAAGCTGTTTCATTTTATCTGCAATCATATCCATAGCATCTTCCCACGTAAGACGCGAGAATTTTCTATCTCCTTTTCGGCGTATCATCGGGTAAGGAATCCGCCCCAGCTCTCTTAATTCAGTACTGGAATACTTTCGCAGTTCCTCAATATCGGAATGCAGAATTTCTTTATTGATCGCCGGCATTGTATTTAAACGAAGCACGTTTAATCGTGTGGTACAAATATGCGGCCCGGTTAACGTTTGATCGTAAAGACCTGATACGCCTAAAGCACACCCATCACATACTCCTTTTGTAATAATGTTTTTGGCATACCCGATATTATCTTTATTGTCCCATGCCACCTTCATCGTATCGCGGATATGTTTGGGTTTAATTTTGCCTAACCCAAAAGGTATTGGGCTTACCCAATGCTTAGGTGCCGGCATTTTAGCTTTTTTTATAGGGCCGTTATGTTTTGTTTGTCCCATGACTTGATAACCTCCTTCAAGATTTCTCTCCATAAAAAAACCACCGTACAACCCATCACATAATGGTGCGAAGAGCTTGTGCCGGTGGTTAAGTCTTTAGCAGGATCGCTGCGAAGTGCCAAACCGCTTATTTCATTGTTGAAAACTTTTGTTCGATGTCATCGTTAAACACAAAGATGGACATCCCAAAATCTTTTTCTATGTCAATATCTACGAAAAGATCTACAAACTCACTTTGAAGAAATTCCTCCATCTCGACAGGATGATTGTTACGATACATTTCCTTCACCATTTCAGTGCGTGCAGCACGCAGCATCTGCTTTCCATCTTGACCGTTTGCGATAAACTTCTCTACTGGAGATAAATTGCCCTCCATTTCACAAATCGCCCAGTTCTTACAAAACGTCGTGCTAATTTTCCTTGGCCCTTTACCCATATGCTTTTTCCGAAAAGATTTTACGAGATTACTAAATTCCGCTTCGTATTTATTCATAGCTGTTCAACCTTTTTTCTTGTTTATTTATTAAAAGATTATAAGTGTATCCATAAAAAGTCAACTAGACAACTTCTGAACCGCCTGTTGTTCGCTCCTTTGCTTGAGCTGTTTCATGTCCACCCGGATCCATAGGGAAACAAGCAGAGCAGCAATTAATGTTATTCCAAAAATAGATAGAGTTAATACGTAGCTCTCTGTAGCCCCCCGGATCCAGGAAACGAGCAGAGGTCCGACTAATCCTGCGGCTGCCCACGCTGTTAAAATATAACCATGGATGGCTCCTAACTGCTTCGTACCGAATAAATCCCCTATATACGCCGGGACAGATGCAAATCCGCCGCCATAGCAAGAAATAATTAAGAATAATACCGCCTGGAACAGTAAAGCATGTGTAATGCCAGGCAATGCAAAGAAAGCAACAATTTGAATGAAAAAGAACATCGTATACACATTAGGCCGCCCCAAATAATCTGAAACCGATGCCCACGCAATTCTTCCTGCTCCGTTGAAAAAGCCCATGAGCCCGACCATTGTGGCTGCAGCCCCTGCCGAAAGTCCAGCTATTTCCTGAGCAATCGGGGAAGCCACCGATAAAATAGCAATCCCGCATGTAATATTAATGAAGAGCATCACCCATAACAGCCAGAATCTTCTCGTTTTCACTGCTTCATTTGCTGTTAACTGAGATAGATCGGGGACTTTCTTTTTCTCTTCCATAAAGTCTTCCATATAACCCACTGGAGGCCGTTCAAGATAAAGAGCAGAAGCCATCATAATTACAAAATAAACGATACCTAAAATTAAAAATGTGAAAGGAATTCCCACGGATTCTATTAAGCCGGCCATAATCGGGCTTGCGATCATAGCTGAGAAACCAAAACCCATAATGGCTAATCCTGTAGCTAGTCCCCGGCGGTCCGGAAACCATTTAATGAGTGTCGAAACCGGAGTAATATATCCTATACCAAGACCAATACCTGCTAACACTCCGTATGTAACATAAAGAAGCCAAATTGATTCAAGCGCTGCAGCTCCGCCAGACGCCATCATTCCGATACCAAAAAAAGCAGCTGATACGATTCCCGACCGTCGCGGCCCGTGCTTTTCTACAAAGTGTCCCATAAAAGCAGCCGATAAGCCTAAAAACAAAATCGCTATACTGAATGTCAGCGATACGTAGCTGAGGCTCCATCCGTACTGATCAATCAATGGGTTTGTAAACACACTCCATGCGTAAACCGAACCTATCGACAGATGAATGCCTACCGCAGACAAAGCAATCAACCACCGATTTTTAGTTTTTTCCATTTCATCCACTCCTTTTTCCAATAAAAAAACGCCGATCCCTTTCCTCTGCGGAGGAACTTCCCCCGTGCAAAAGAAAGAGACGACGTTTAGCTTAAGCAGGTTCACTACTTTAACACCAAGTAATCGCTTACACATACAAACACTTAAGTCGACGACAGGTCCGCTGTCTCGCACTTTAAATGTGACAAATATATGAATCTATTATTGATCGTATCTGTTTTCGAAAAAAATTTCAATTGTTTTTTTAAAATGATTCACACAGCCCTCGTTCTTTCCTTTTCATTCATTTTTTAGTAAGGTAGCATTGATTAGGACGAGAAGTGAGGTGATTCGCTTGAACGAAAAAATGAGCGTTAAAAAATCAATTATCAGATTTAAAGAAGAACGCTTTCATGATATAGAAGATGAGATCGTCACTGAATTCCCTATGACCATATTCGTTAATGAGGAAGAGTTTGCAACGATGGTATGCACGCCTGCCCACCTTGACGAGATGGTTATCGGCTTTTTAGCTTCTGAAGGCGTGATCCGTTTTCGAAAGGATATAAAAGATTTCAAGATCGATGAGGAACAAGGGTTTGCCTACATCGATTTAGCTGAAGGAAAAGACATTCATAACCAGCGTGACTTTTCGAAACGGTTCATCGGCTCATGCTGTGGTAAAAGCCGTCAATTTTATTTTCAAAATGATGTGCAGACAGCTAAAACGTCAATGTCCGAAACGAAACTTACAGCAAACCAGTGCATCAAGCTGATGCGGCAAATGCAGGAAGAAAGCCATGTATTTAAAGGTACAGGCGGTGTACACAATGCGGCAATCTGCACAAGTAATGAAATGGTTGTCGGCCGCACGGATATTGGCAGACACAACGCGCTTGATAAACTTTATGGGCACTGTTTATTAAATCATATTTCTGTAAAGGATAAAGTACTTGTATTCAGCGGGAGAATTTCTTCTGAAGTATTAACGAAAGCCGCCAAGATCGGGGTCGGTATCGTATTATCGAAGTCAGCACCAACTGATTTAGCTGTCCAGCTGGCCGAAGATTTAAACATTACAGCCGTCGGCTTTATCCGCGGCAGCTCATTTAACGTTTATTCTCATCCTGAACGAGTTATTCTGGCATAAGATCAAAAATTATTAAGGAGGGAGGTGCAGCCTGTGGGTTCATGTAACATCGATCATACCGTGGGAGATACGAAAAACAAGCTGGAAAGTCAGAAGGATTACCTGCCTGATAACCTGTATACTGAATCAAGCTCGTTCTTAGACGGAAGTCCTTCTCAAGAGGAATTAAATGAGCTTTTCCATTTATTAAAAAAATACGATTTATCTTCTGTAGAAGAACAAGAAGAACGAAACAGCAAAATTAAAGCATTGGTAGATTTATAATGGTAACAGACTCATAAGGGTACCAGGTACCGAAAAGCCGTAAAAGAGCGAAGTGCCAAGGGTGAATTTCGATACCTGGTACCCGATAGAAAGCAGACCAGAACTCCGTACAGAGTTCTGGTCTGCTTTTGTTTATGAAGTTCCTACTTCTCCCGGAAAAACTCTTCCGATATGACGACGCCTCGTTTCGCCATCTCAGCTATATATAGATCTCCAGGTACCGCCTGCTCCGGTGGAAATACCCCTTTTTTTGTAATCGCTTGCTGCCCGATCATTTGAGCAACAACTGAAATGGTATTCGCAGTTGCACGTGCCATCGCCGTCACTTGATTGAGCCTGTCTTTGTATGTGACCATTTCATACTGATAGGTGGTGTTTTTCCCGTCTTTCATACCGCCTACACAGACACGAAGAAGCACGGCATCGTCTTTGTCCTTTAAAGATACGATGGGGTCAATAGCTTTTAGCAGTACTTCCCGTGGCTTCACTTTAACCCCGTCGATCTCCACCTCATAGTCATTTCTCGTCAGCTTTAAATCAACGAGCAGTTTCATTTTTTCAGCATGTCCGGGGTAACGTATGGTTTTATATTCCAGCGTATCGATCGATGGATACGATTTCAAAAGTGTAGAGGTTCCTCCAGACGTGTGAAACGCCTCTAACGGACCAAACCTGTCAAAATATAATCGCTCTACTTCACTCAATGAGTCGACTTCTTGCAGTTTTCCTCCTCGAATAATGGTAGAAGGATCTGTATAATGGTCCATCAGCCCTTCCATCGAAAACACGTGATTATATTCAAGCGGGGGCTCTGGATGGACAGGAATTCCCCCGACAAATAGTCGAATAGAGTTTAACTCGTCAAGTTTACTCACACCGTAACCTGATAGTATATTGATCATTCCTGGCGCTACGCCAAGGTCGGGGATAATTGTCACTTCTGCCGCTTTGGCTTTCTTGTGCAAATCGAGCACCCTGTCAGTAATATGACCAATGTGACCTCCTAAATCTACTGAACTTACGCCCACCTTAATCGCCGTTTGAGCGACAATTTCGTTAAATGAATAGAATAGAGCATTGATCACGACATCATATGACTTTAAAAATGCGGCTAGTTCCACTTCATTCCCGGCATCCACTTTGAATGCCTGAATTTTTGAAGAGCTTATCGATTGACAGACTGCCTCTGCTCTTTTTACATCTAAATCAGCTAGCCCGACCATCTTCACCCCATTACTCTGGACTAAATCCCGGGCCGCCTCTTTTCCCATCAAACCGGATCCTAGAACAGCTACTTTCATAGTCCGCCTCCTTCTTAAACCACTAACAAAATTTTACTCTACGTCGATCTGCGCACGCTGCAGCTTTCCGCTGAAGTCAACGTACACCGCTTTCCACTCGGTAAATACATCAAGTGCAGCTACACCTGAATCTCTGTGTCCGTTACCAGTGCCTTTTGTACCTCCAAATGGCAGATGAATTTCAGCCCCTGTAGTGCCGGCATTCACATACACAATTCCTGTATCTAAATCACGCTGCGCCGCAAACACTTGATTGACGTCTCTTGTAAAAATAGAGCTTGATAAACCATATTCAACGCTGTTGTTGATTTCGATCGCTTCTTCTAGACTTTTTACCGGAATCAAGGAAACTACAGGTCCAAAAATTTCTTCCTGAGCGATACGCATATCTGGAGTTACGTCCGTAAATAGGGTAGGGGCAAAGTAATTTCCTTTCGCATGGTTACCATCCTTCAGCACGTGACCGCCGCTCAGCAGTTTAGCTCCTTCCTCTTTACCTACTTGAATATAGCTTTTGATTTTTTCCAGGCCGTTCTTATTAATAATCGGACCGACCTTAATTGATTCATCCAATCCGTTTCCAATCGTGAGCTTGGCAATTTCATTTTGCAGACGATCCTCCAGCTGCTCTTTGACACTCTCATGCACCATCACACGGCTGCAGGCCGTACAACGCTGGCCGCTTGTCCCATACGCACTCCATAAAATTCCTTCAACCGCTAATGTAAGGTCGGCGTCATCCATGACGATCACTGCATTTTTCCCGCCCATTTCAAGTGATACTTTCTTTAAACGCTGACCGCACTTTCCTGCGATCGTGCGTCCAACTTCATTCGATCCGGTAAAAGAAATAACACGGATGTCATCTTGTTCAATCATCGCTTCCCCTACGGTCGATCCTGAACCAAAAACAACATTAATAACACCTTCCGGCAACCCTGCTTCTTCAAAGATCTTCGCTAATTCAAACGCCATAATCGGCGTTTCCGTAGCCGGCTTCCAGACGACGGCATTGCCAGCAACTATGGCAGGGAATGACTTCCAGGTGGCAATGGCAATCGGAAAATTCCAGGGCGTAATAATACCGACCACACCCACAGGAGCGCGCACACTCATCGCAAATTTATCTTTAAGTTCAGAAGGCGTCGTCTGTCCAAATAAGCGCCGGCCTTCTCCTGCCATGTAAAAAGCCATATCAATGCCTTCCTGCACTTCCCCGCGTGCTTCTTCAATCACTTTTCCGTTTTCCATCGTCAATAGCTGCGACAATGTTTCCTTCTTCTCTTTCATAAGGACACCCACACGGAATAGGATTTCAGCACGTTGAGGGGCAGGAACAAGCGCCCAGTCTTTTTGAGCTTTCTTTGCTGCTGATGTCGCTTTCTCAACGTCCTGCATACTGGATAATGGGACTTGGACGAGGGTAGCTAAATTCGCCGGATTTACGACATCTGCATATTTCTCACTTGAAGGGGCCGCCCACTTTCCATTTATAAAATTTCTAAGCTTTTCTTCTTTTATCAATTTTGGGGTCATCCTTTCATTCCTCCTTTAATTCGAGCGATCTCTTATTTGTTGTATCGTTGAAGATACCGAAATCTGCTCTGGATCACTTTCCACTTCAATAACGACAGGCTTTTCTACGTACATAGATTTAGTGAGAGCTTGTTCAAATTCTTTTGGAGTTTTAACAAAAAATCCAATCGCTCCTAGTTCTTCAGCCAGTTTTGAAAAAGGCACATTACCTAAATCTGTACCAATCTTCTTATATGGAAAATGGATTTCTTGATGCATGCGAATCGTGCCGTACATCCTATTGTTAAACACAATGCTGATAACTGGGATGCTATAGCGTACAGCTGTCTCCAGCTCCTGCATCGTCATCATGAACCCTCCATCACCAGACAGCGAGACTACGGTCCGGTCAGGCTGTGCGAATTTCACACCTAAAGCCGCAGGCATGCCGTAGCCCATTGCGCCAGAGGTAGGTCCAATGTAAGTGTTCTTTTGGTTAAATGGATAAAAGGTATGCAGCCAGCCAGCAAAATTACCTGCATCATTTGTAAGAATCGCGTCAAAGGGCAGACGGTTCTGCAGAATGGATATGATCTTCTGGTTCGTCGTTTCTTTTTCTTTAATAGTAAGAGTAGAATCCACATAAACTTGCCGGCGAGCTATTGACCAGGCTGTCCATTTAGGTTTCACCTCGATGGTTGTTAGACGCTGCAACGCTTCTTTTGCGTCAGAGACAACACCAACGTCTGGAGGGTACACTTTTCCTAGCGTTTCATAATCAATATCAATATGAACGAGGGTCTGATCTCGTCCAAGGAGAGAATAATCCTGCGTCGTAACTTCAGAAAGACGTGTGCCAATCGCAATAACCGTGTCCGCTCCCTGAACTGTATCGACAATCGTACGATCTCCTCCTAATCCAAGATGGCCAGCGTAAAGTGGATGGTTGTTTGGAAACACATCGTGTCTGCGAAAAGCACTAAGAACGGGAAGACTAAATGTAGTGGCAAACTTGATTAATTCCTCTTCGGCACCGGAATGTTTCACTCCTCCACCGGCAATTACGACAGGGCGCTCTGCTTCTTGTAATATCTGCTCGATCTCGTGAACTTCACGTAATGAAGGACATGGTGCAGGCTTTACGGCAGCACGAGTAAACACCATCTCCGCTTTCTTGTTTAACAAATCTTCAGGTAAAGAAATAACCACAGGACCTGGACGACCCGTTTGAGAGATTCTAAACGCCCGCTGCACGAGCTCAGGCACTCTTGAGGGCTCTTGAATTTCAATGGTCCATTTCGATATCGGTCCAAAAAATCGCTCCAAATCAACCTCCTGAAACCCTTCTCTCCCTTTAAATTGACTATGCACCTGCCCTAAAAACACGACCATTGGTGACGAATCCTGGTAAGCCGTGTGAACGCCTATAGCGAGGTTGGCTCCGCCTACTCCTCTTGTAGCCAGAACGACCGCCGGCTTACCGCTGGCTTTCGCAAACCCTTCCGCCATAAAAGCTGCACCGCCTTCATGTCTTGCGGAAATCAATTCTATACTCGGTTCATCGAAAATGGCATCCATAACAGGGAGGTAGCTTTCACCGGGAACACAAAACACATTTGGTATCTCTTCAATCTTGATACATTTCACAATGGCTTGAGCACTCGTTAACAGCTGAGGTTGATTATGAGCCTTCAAGGAGACCCTCCTCTATTCAATTTTTTTCAATCGCTGAACAGCTTCTCGCAGCCGTTCAGTAGGAACCGATAAAGAAATACGAATATACCCTTCTCCCCTGCTTCCAAAAGCCGTACCTGGTGTAACGATAACTCCTGCTTTCTCAAGTACCTTCTCCGAAAACGTCCGGGATGTTTCCCCGTGCGGTATTTTTGCCCAAATGAAAAAAGTTCCTCTTGGCTCAGCTGCTTCTATCCCCATTTGCTTTAACGCCGGGATCATTTCTTTCATTCTCTCTTGATAGATCTCATTGTTTGCTTTTATAGAGGAAAAATCGCTGTATAATGCAGCTGCTCCAGCTTTTTGTATCGCTAAAAACTGACTCGTATCCATATTACTTTTCACGATGGATAATGCTCGAATAAGATCACGATTACCTACTACATAGCCGATTCTCCAGCCTGTCATATTAAAGCTCTTAGACAGCGACCCAAACTCGACAGCCACCTCTTTTGCCCCCGCCACTTGCAGTACACTTGGGGCTTTGTAATCTTTGAATGTAACGAGATCATATGCTGCATCGTGAGCCACGCAGAGATTATGCTTCTTGGCTAAAGAAACGGCCTCAGCAAATGTGTTACGTTCAACCGTCCCTCCCGTTGGATTACTTGGATAGTTTAACAGCATCAGCTTTGCCTGCTCCCAATCTGCTGCTTTCACTTTTTCAAACTGTGGAACATACCCCTTTTTTTCATGGAGCGGCAAAGGAAGAACCTTGCCATAAGCTAAGTGAATTGCTGACTGATAGACGGGGTAACCGGGGTCTGGCACAAGCACGCCATCTCCCGGATCAAGGATTGCGCTTAAAAAATGGGCAATTCCTTCCTTAGAACCGATCAGCGCGTGAACCTCTGTCTCTGGATCTAATGTGACGCTGTAGTGCTTCTTATAAAAATGAGCCACAGCTTGTTTGTACTCTAAGCAGCCGCTGTAAGGAGAATATTTGTGATTCGCCGGCTTACCGGCTTCTTCCACAAGCCGGTCAATAATGAAAGGCGGGGTTGGCAAATCGGGGGCGCCAATACCTAAATCGATCACGTCGATTCCCTGTTCCTGCAGCTTTTTTTTCTTTTGTTGAAATACGGAAAAAAGATAGGGTGGTAAACTATTCACTTGTCTGGACCCGTAATGCATTTCTTCAGCCCCTAAAATCAAATTAATCATTCAAATTTACTTAACGGGTTGTCCCACTGTTCTATCCTATTAGCCTGCATTTCGTTTCATGATAGATCTTTTTACCTTCTATTGAACTAGTGATCATATTTTCTTAATGTCAGGAATAACGTGTAATGTAGGACAACTCCTCTACCAACCTGATCCCAGCAGACCCCAAGCCAGTTGGATTCATACATTGTATGGGTTCAGCTGGCTTTTTCCTTAGAGAGAAAGGGTGTGATCAAACTGTCGGAGACGTTACGAGGCACTACCGTACTTGATTTAACGCGGGTACTTGCCGGACCTTATTGTTCCATGATTTTAGGTGATCTTGGAGCTGAAGTAATTAAAGTCGAAGCGCCGGGAGGAAGTGATGAAACGAGAAAGTGGGGCCCTCCTTTTAAAGAAGGGGTAAGTGCTTACTATTTATGTGCCAACCGTAATAAAAAAAGCTTGACCGTTAACTTAAAATCTGAACAGGGCAAAGAGATTATAAGAAGGCTCGTCAGACAAAGCGATGTGATCCTTCATAACTTTAAAACAGGCACAATGGAACGGCTTGGAATTGATTATGAGCAGTTAAGAAAGATTAACCCTCGAATCGTCTACTGTTCCATTACAGGCTTTGGGGAGACAGGGCCTTATCAAAATTTACCAGGGTACGACTTTATCATTCAGGCGATGAGCGGCCTGATGAGTATTACAGGTAACGGGGTCTCTGGTCCGCAGAAGCTCGGTGTTGCCATAACGGACATTCTAACGGGACTTTACGCATGTATAGGGATTCAGGCGGCATTGCTGGAACGGAATCAATCGGGTCTCGGGCAAAAGGTTGACTTATCCCTTTATGATTCAGCCGTCAGCTCACTGATCAACATTGGCAGCAATTATTTAATGTCAGGACGCCTGCCTGAGAGATTAGGCAATCATCATGCCAACATTGTCCCCTATCAGACCTTTTATTCGGCTGATGGAGAGATGGTGGTTGCTGTTGGTAATGATACGCAGTTCACCTCCCTTTGTAAGGTGATACAAATTCCTGAATTAGCTGCAGATTCACGTTTTCGCACGAATCCTGATCGGGTCGCCCATCGAGCATTACTCGCTGAAATTTTACAAGAAGCGTTTGGAAAAAATACGACAGACTATTGGAAAGAAAAGTGTCAAGCTGCCAATATTCCATTTGGTGCCATTCAAACGGTAGAGGATGTCGTTAAGGATAAGCAGCTGCAAGCTCGAGAAATGTTTGTTTCAGCGCAGCACCCCCGAGCCGGAGAGGTTCAAATGATTGGCAGTCCGCTTAAAATGTCGCGGACACCTGTAGATGTACAGCGTCATCCTCCCGAGCCGGGTGAACATACAGATGAAATCCTGCAGGCGCTGGGCTATGAGAAAAAACTGATTGAGCATTTGCGAAACATGAACACGATTTAAGGAGTGTAGCTATGAATTTCGAATTTACAGATGAGCAAGTGATGCTTCGAAAAACAGTAAGAGATTTTACAGATAAAGAAATTATGCCTTTTATCGGCGAGTGGGATGCGAACGGTTTTTTTGATAAAACCATTTTAAAAAAACTGGCCGATTTAGGATTGATGGGTGTCTGTATCCAGGAGAAATATGGCGGCAGCGGTATGGATTACAATTCGCTTGCGATTGTATGTGAAGAGTTGGAACGAGGCGATACGGCCTTTCGTACAGCAGTTTCTGTGCATACGGGCTTGAACAGTATGACGCTGCTGCAATGGGGAACGGAGGAGCAAAAGCAGAAGTATCTCCTCCCGCAGGCGAAGGGAGAGAAAATCGGAGCCTTCGGGTTGACTGAGCCTGGGGCCGGTTCAGATGTAGCGTCACTGCAATCAACAGCAGCGCGGGCAGGAAATCATTATGTGCTTAACGGACAGAAAACATGGATCTCTCTATGTGACACCGCTGATCATTTTCTCGTTTTTGCTTATACAGATAAAAGTAAAAAGCATCACGGGATCTCAGCTTTTATTGTCGAACGAACGATGGAAGGATTCTCCTCTAAAGCGACGAAAGGCAAGCTCGGAATACGTGCTGGTAATACAGGTGAACTATTTTTTGACCAAGTGAAGGTGCCAAAAGAAAATTTAGTGGGACAAGAAGGAGACGGCTTTAAAATTGCAATGGCGGCATTAGATAATGGAAGATTTACCGTTGCTGCAGGAGCGTGCGGTCAAATTATGGCTTGCTTAGAAGCCAGCATAGACTATTGCCATGCCCGGGAGACGTTTGGCAAAGAAATCGGGCGGCACCAGCTTGTACAACAGATGATCGCGAAGATGGAAGCCGGTCTTCAGATGAGCCGCTTACTCGTTTACCGTGCGGGGGAATTGAAGAATAAAGGTGAGCGTAATACACGTGAAACATCACTTGCAAAATGGCAGGCGTGTGATTTCGCTAATCAGACAGCTGACGATGCCGTACAGATTCACGGGGCATATGGGTACTCCAATGAATATCCTGTTGAACGCTATCTGCGTAACTCAAAAGCCCCCGTCATTTATGAAGGAACACGTGAAATCCACACCATTATGCAGGCTGAATATGTGCTAGGCTACCGAAAAGATAAAGCTCTCAGTCATATGCTTCCGGCATGGGATCATAAGTAACACGGCCGCCTGAAGTCACTTGTAAATCCATGATTCGAATCCAGGCTTGAACGTAACCGAATCAAGCATAAAATCATCCGAACGGGTTTCTAAAGAATCGTTCGGATGATTTTTATTGAAGAAGATTTAGTGCCGCTCCGTCAAAATCCCCCGCCGGGTACCAGGTACCGAAATTCATACCTGGCACTTCGCTCTTTAACAGCTTTTCGGTACCTGGCACCCTTCTCCCGCCTCTTCTTTTAGACTATCAAACCTACTTTTCCCCACAACTTCACGGTTCTCTACATTGTCAATTTTTCTATGATTTCGGTTATTCCATATGATTGATTGGTGGTCAATAAGTAAAAATGCACCCCAAATAACAAGGTCAATCCTGAATAAATAGGAAGCGTAATTACCTCTTTCATTCTTCTTGACAAAAGGAAAACAGCAATCCAGATCATTGCCGGAATAACTCCTATCATTAAAATGGTAAATTCATTAGCGGGCGTCATTGTAACTCCAGTTACGGATAGCATAAAGTTATAGAGTATTAATAAACCCGAAGCAAACATAAAAAAGACATTGGCTTTTTTCATACTCCCCCCCCAAATTCAAGGATTATTTTTCCATTATAATACACTTATCACCTCCTCCCTGACATTTTCAACAACAGAATTATATTAATTGTTTGTAAAAAGAATATAAAGTCAGCTTAATCTGTTTGAAACCTGCTGTCGACTTTTGTCTGATAGACTAGGATCTAGTTTGAAAGATCCCGTGAATGACATAGTAAGCTGCAATTCATTTAAGTAAGGATTACATATGATCCTCAATTGTTGAGCTATCTGCTTTCATGACTTCAAACTGAATAACTCAATTTCTAGGAGGATTTTACATGGTCAAGTCATCTCAGTCTGTGCGAAAGTATGTGATTTCTTCAGCACTAGTCACGACTTTAGCACTTACACCAGTTTTAACAGAAAACGTTTCTGCAAAAGCAGATCCTACAGCAACGGAATCCGGCAGTTCCGCTGAAACATCGATATTAAGCAATGGAGATCAAGGTGACGACGTGAAAGCCGTACAAACTGATCTCGAGGCAGAAGGATATTATACATCTACTCTTGATGGCATTTTCGGACCTCTTACAGAAGATGCCGTACGAGATTTCCAAGCTGATCAAGGACTGGCAGTCGACGGGCTAGTAGGACCAGAAACAGAATCTGCGCTTTCTAACCTTGAAGAGAGCACTACTGAAGAAACGACAACAGAAGAGCCGACGACAGAAGAACCTTCTTCTGATGAATCAGCTTCCCAATCTGACGTAGTCTCAATCGCGGAAGATCAAATTGGCACACCATATGTATGGGGCGGAACTACACCAGACGGTTTTGACAGCAGCGGGTTCATTCTATATGTTTTCGACCAGGTTGGCATTGACTTAAACAGAAAAGAAAGTGACATGTGGTTATACGACGGCGAAAGAGTCGAATCTCCAAGTGTTGGGGACGTTGTATTCTTCGAAGGAACATATAACACAGAAGGCGCATCTCACAGTGGTATTTACATTGGGGATAATAAAATGATCCACTCTGGCAGTAACGGAGTTGAGGTAGCCGATATGAGCATCGACTACTGGCAGGATCACTATCTAGGCGTTAAATCTTTTCAATAGACTAATATGATGCTGGAAAAAATGCAAAAAAGACCCGGACCTTTCATTCGTGTGATTGGTTCGGGTCTTTCTGTATTTATCGGTCACCTTATAAGGCTACCAGGTACCGAAAAGCTGTAAAAGAGTGAAGTGCCAGGTGTGATGGTACTCGGCCCTCTTTATAGTTACACGGTTTTTCGTTTTTGCTGAAGGTTAGCTAATGGATCACGATTTTTATTCGTAGCGATGATATAAACAGCTACAGTTGATATGATTGCTGCAATGATCGTACCGATATTGAATATCCCTTTCTCTGCTGTCCATACGATCGAATACCCGAGAGCTCCGGCAAAAGTAGCATAGTAAAGAAATGGAAAGATTGTTTTTCTAATAATATCCCCTTCTTTACCGACTAATCCTACTACGGCACATGCTGCGACAACGTTGTGCACACAGATCATATTACCGGCTGCTCCTCCAACCGCCTGCAGAGCAACAATCCAGGTAGCATCAACTCCGATTTGAGCACCAACATCATATTGGAACAGCGAGAACATCATGTTGCTGATTGTATTACTTCCGGCGATAAAAGCGCCAAGACCGCCAACAAAGGAAGAGAACAACGGCCACAAGTCACCGGTTAATGCAGCCACTCCATTAGCCAGCTCAATCGGCATGCTTCCAAAACCTGCTGTTCCTCCCCCGGAGTTCAAAAACACTTGAACCATAGGAACTGTGAAAAGAAGAGCTGCGGAGGCCGGTATCATGGTTTTCCCGGATTGAGTTAATGCCTTCTTATAGGACGTGAATTTCATTTGATGAATCGCAAACGTGATCAATGACACGACAACAAAAATGGTGCCTGGTAAATAGAGCGGCTGGAAGCTTGCTGTTATTTCCGTACCAAAAATGTTTGGCATCGTCACATTCACCGCGGTTAACCATTCATTTAAAGGCAGGACGGTCAATCGTGTCATCACCAGGAACAAGCCGACTAAAATGTAAGGCATCCATGCCTGAAACATCGACATTTTTCCACTTTTGTGAGCAATATCCTTAATCTCGATTTTCCCGGTCCATGACGGATCCCACTTGGACTGTTCCTCAAAATCCCAATATTCCTCTTTAGGCGGCATGAGGAAGCCTTTTTTAGCAGCCGGTACAACAATCGCCAGTCCGACCAGACCACCGATCATGGCAGGAAACTCGGGACCGAGCACATTAGCTACAATTACATATGGAATGGTCATTGCAAAAGCTGCAAACAAAGCAAATTTCCAAACCTTAATACCTTCGCTGAATGATTTATTCTTACCAAAAAAGCGAGTCATAAGCGCTACGACAAATAAAGGAACAAGTGTGCCGACAATGGCATGAAGAATAGCGACACGCCCGCCGACCATAGTTGTTAAAGCCAGGAAGTTATCTGTAATGCTGGCGTCAGCTGCCAGACCCGACTGAACACCGACAAGAATCGGGGTCCCGACTGCACCGAACGAGACAGGGGTACTTTGAATCACCATCCCGGCAATTACAGCAGCCATGGCTGGAAACCCTAACCCAACGAGTAACGGCACAGCAACCGCTGCCGGGGTTCCGAACCCTGCTGACCCTTCAATAAAAGCACCAAACAACCAGGCAATGATAATTACTTGAATGCGCCGGTCAGGTGATACATCAATAAATCCCTGCCGGATCGTCTTAAGACCTCCACTCTCCTGCAGTGTGTTTAATAACAAGATCGCTCCGAAAATGATATATAAGAGCGTACCTGCCACAACTAACCCATTGACAGAAGCAGCAGCTACTGTTGCTCCAGGAACCTGCCAGACAAACAGCGCGAGTAAAACAGCTACTATGTAGGAAATGGGCATCGCCTTGCTTGCCGGCCACCTTAGACCTACGAGAAAAATCCCTACTGCAATGATCGGTAAAAGTGATAAAAGTGCTAATGTTCCGGTATTCATGATTCACCCTCCATTGATTTTATTGTCAAATGCTTCCGGTGAAATATTCCTTCCCTCCTTTCGCTTCTTTTGACAAAACATGGGTGCAATTACCATTCAAAACAGAAATGTAAGCGCTTTCTAATTATTATAAGGTTGACTCCTAATTTTTTCAATACTATTCAAATATTGTAATAGTTATATATACAGACATGCGAATGGATTATTTTTACTATTTAATTGTTCCGCAGATTCAAATCTATATTGTATCCCCCTGGAACATCTCGTTGCCCAATTACCATCTTTTCCAAAAAAAACTCCCTCACTCCCTGTTCGATTTATATATTTGGCTTTGTTAAAGTTCCGTGTTGATATTCATATAAGCTCCCTTATACTGAAGACTCAGTTCCTAGATGTTTGGGTCTGTTTCCGTTACGTTTAACAGTGCTAAGAGCTCCGGGGAAATCACTCCCTTTCCGTGGGAGTGCAGTGAGCTTCCTCGGACGTCCCGTCCTGCGGGATCTCACCAAGTACTCTTTTCCCACTCTCTTACACTTAAATTTATCTTGGGCATTAACCTGTTCATCAACCTCAGGGGGAACGATCCAGCTCCAGCGCTTAGCGGCTGATGAGACTTCCTTCGCTTCTGTACGATAAGTCAACATCGAATCACTCCGTTCTTCGTGTTTCCTTTATCTCCGCCAGCTCAGTCCAGTCCACACGCCGCTGACCAAGCGCTTCCGCTTTTACAAAAGGAGTCTCGCAATTTCCCGGAGCTCTTTACGATTATGAGTAGAACGGAAACTCCAATGACAAGAATGCGACACGTAAGAAGCGAGAAAATCCTAATCATAAAGGTTACTTTCAACAGGGCTAGTGTAAGACGCGCATCAACTCTATACATATAGGGAGTCATAACCAGGTGAGTAACAGAAAGAATAAACTTAAACGCTTAAGACGAGTACCACACATGTTGCGAAATTATCTTATGCAGGAAAACGAGCTGCTTCCTACCACCCCTGACTCTCATTCGGCAACGAACCCAGATTGTTGAATAACTTACCTGTCAACCACCTTTAACATAGCCATACATTTAGGGAGTAAGGATGTTTTTATGAAGAGTAATTGCTCTTCATCTAAGATTCTACAGAAACGGAGGCCTTTACTAATCGATTTTTCAATGTGCCGATTTCATCGATTTTACATTCCACAACGTCCTGGTTTTTTATAAAATGAGCTCCTAAAGGACTGCCTGTTAAAATGCAATCGCCCGGCTTCAGTGTCATCACCTTCGACAAATAAGAGACCATGTACGTAAGAGATACTATCATGAGTTCCGTCGGACTATTTTGCGTTTCCACTTCATTGATATCAGCTTTGACCGATACCTTGGACGGGTCCAGGTCCGTTTCGATGTATGGACCAATCGGCGTGAAGGTATCAAATGCCTTTCCTAATGTCCAATGGCCGTTTTCATGAAAAAGCTGCGGCGCCGTCACATCGTTTCCGATTGTATATCCGAAAATATAGTCCAGCACTTCATCTTCTTTTATATTTTTAGCTTCTTTTCCAATAACGACAGCCAATTCTGATTCAAATTTAACCTCATCAATTCCTTGTGGCATTATAATCTCTTCTTCAGTTCCTACTACCGAAGAAGCAGGTTTGAAAAAGAAGACCGGGATCTCTGGCAATTGATCCGGCTTTTCTTCTTTACTGCCCACATAGTTCGCTCCGATGCCGATGATCTTTTCCGGTACGACGGGAGCTAGCAAACTCACTTGATCTAGTGCCAGAACTTCTCCTGTATAGCCCCAATCCCCATAGATGTCTCCCTCGATCAAGCTGATGTCGTCATTGGTAACGACGCCATATTGAACTTCATCTTTGTGCGTAAATCTAGCAAATTTCATAATTGTCTCTCCTCCTATTATTGAACGGCTACCGTGTCTTTGACGATTTTCTTCACGTCCATGCAGCGGCTCGGCGTTGGAAAAAGTTTTCCTTTATTCAGCAAGTCGTCCGGATTGAAAACTTCTCTAATTTTAATTTGCGCTTCTAATTCTTCATCTGTAAATACAAACCGCATTTCTTCTTTTTTCTCAATGCCGACCCCATGCTCCCCAGTAATGGATCCTCCCACGTCTGAACAGGCTTTCAAACAGGCCGTTCCCGCTTTTAACGCTTGTTCCGTTTCCCCGGGGTTGCTGGAGTCAAATAAAATTAATGGGTGAAGATTACCATCTCCTGCATGAAAGATATTTGCTATCCTCAATCCAGATTCTTTACTGATTTCTGAAATATTCTGCAGCACTTCTGGAAGTTTACTTCTCGGAATCACGCCATCCTGGACTAGGTAATCCCTTGAAATGGCTCCCATTGCTCCGAACCCTGTTTTACGGTTCGCCCACCATCTTCCTCGTTCTTCTTCACTCTCTGCCACTTTCACTTCTCTAACGTTCCTTCCCTTACATACGGTAAGGATTTGGTCAATCTGTTCCTCGATTCCCGCCAAAATTCCATCTACTTCAATTAATAGAAGTGCTTCAATATCATACGGGTGCCCAACAGGATAAGATCCGGCTTCGACTCCTTCAATCGCTGTCTTGTCCATCATTTCAAGTGCAGCAGGTACAATGCCGGCAGAAATGATATCGGAAACAGCACGGCTTCCATCTTCAATATGGTCGAAGTAAGCAAGTACCGTCTGCTTCCCTTCTGGATTTTTCAATATCCGTACAGTGATTTTTGTAACGATGCCAAGCGTCCCTTCCGAACCCGTCAAAAGTCCCATCACGTCATAACCAGGGCTGTCCGGCACTCCATCTTCGCTAATCTCAATAATCTCTCCATTTGGCAAAACGACTTCAAGACCTAAAATGTGGTTCGTGGTCACCCCGTATTTTAGACAATGGGCACCGCCCGCGTTTTCCGCTACATTACCACCAATGGTACATACATATTGACTGGATGGATCAGGAGCATAATAATACCCTTTGTCCGAAATTGAGTTTGTCAATTTCAAATTGACGAATCCAGGCTGGACAACAGCTTGACGATTTTCGTAGTCCACACTGAGCAAATGCTTCATTTTCACCAAGCTGATAATCACTTCACGGTTGAGCGGAATAGCCCCTCCGCTTAAGCCTGTGCCCGCTCCACGTGCAAGGAAAGGGATGTCATTGGCGGAGCAATAGCGGACAATGGCTGCCACTTCTTCCGTATTTTCTGGAAAAACAACGGCTTTCGGCATTGCCCTGTGTACCGTGAAGCCATCACTATCATAGGACAACAGATCCACATCTTCATAAAGAACTTCTTTCTCCCCTACAATCTCAATCAGCTTGTTAATATGCGGATCGCTTTGCTTTTTCTTTTTCTTCTTGTTTTTAAACATCACTTTCACCCCTTTTCTCTTTTGACATATCCCCCTGGACCTTTTGCTTGTCTTTTTGATAAGCCCAATCCAGCAATTGAACGGTATGAACAATTTCGCTTTTTCGTCCATACTTCTGCACGCCAATAGCCATCTGCAGCATGCAGCCTGGATTCCCCATAGAGATCATTTCTACTTCTTGTGGTACATCTTCCATTTTTCGATCTAATACCGCTTCAGCCATTTCAGGATTGGTAATGTTATAGATTCCAGCACTACCGCAGCAAGTATCAGCATTGGTTAACTCTGAGTACTCCACACCTGGTATATCCTTGATCATCTGCCGCGGTTCATGACGCACTCCCTGTCCATGGGCCAAGTGGCAGGCATCGTGATACGTAATTTTTTTATTTAATGGGCTGCGCGGCTTTTCATACCCCGTATCATATAAATATTTGGAAACATCCTCCACTTTTTCTGAAAAAGCTTCTGCCTCCGCTTTCCACTGGGGATCATCTTTGAACAATTCCGGATATTCTTTTAACGCGCATCCACAACCTGCAGCATTGACGACCACTTTTTCCGAGTCTTTAAAAGCTTTAATATTCTGCCTGGCAAGCTTCCTTCCCGTTTCACGATCCCCTGCGTGCACATGTAAAGCTCCACAGCACGTCTGATTTTTCGGGATGGTTACTTCATTATCATTGTGGGTTAACACGTTTATCGTAGACTGATTAATGTCTGCGAACATGACATCCATAATACAGCCCGTCAGCATCGAAACTCTTGCCTTTGGAACTCCTTTGGCTGGAACCACATCCACATCCTTATATTTCTTCTGCATCGAAGGCTTGATGACCGGCATAATTCCCTCCATATTGGCCAGGTGATCAGGCATGACCTTCAACGCCCCGGTTTTTCGAACGGCTTTCTGCATGCCACTGCGCTGATAAAACTTAAGCAGGCCGCTGAGTGTATGCATTCGCTCCTGGTAAGGAAATAAACCTTTTAAGAAAAACGTGCTGACTGCGCCTTTCCATCCTTTAAGAGGCATTGCCTGCCGAACTTGACCGCGAGCTTCCTCAATTAAGCCTCCGACATCGACATCGGCAGGACAGGCCGTTGTACATGCACGGCAGTCTAAACATTGAAAAACAGGATCTGCGAATTGTTCATTCAGTTGAATTTTTCCTTCCGCTACTGACTTGATCAAATGTACTCTCCCGCGCGGGGAGTGCTGTTCCTGTCCTGTTTCCAAATAGGTAGGGCAGGCTTCTAGGCACATGCCGCAGTGGACGCAGTCCATCCATTTGTTTTCATCCGGATGATCGCTGCTGAAATAATTGCTTATACTTGCTGATGAGCAGGGTGCAGTTTGGCCGGACGCTGCCATTTCCTTAAGCAATTTATATCCCTCCTACAAACCGTTGATGGTTCAATGTATTGTTTGGATCGATCGTGCGCTTGATTCCTTCAAACAAAAAGAAGTACGACGTCTTTCCGCTCCATACATCAATTTGATTTCTCACGCCATACGAAAGGTGTTTTACGACGGCATACCCTTTCCTGTCTTCCGCAATCCTGCGCAGATGTAATACAGCTGCCATAACTTCTTCTTCTTTTCCAGACAATATATAATGACTAATTCCATGCCCCAGACCACCGTGAGCTTCTACACTCACCTCATGTTCCATCTGAATGCTTTTGGTCTCTTTCATGATTTGATAAACATCCATGTTTTTACTTCCTACCTTGACCACTGCTTGTGTAATTTCAGCAGCTTTATCGGTAAGGCTGTTAGGAGCATGCGCACTAAACGTTTTCCAAAAATTCTGCGCTTCCTTTTGAGTGAGCACTTCCGTATAGCATCCATCAGGTTTATGCTTTTCGATCCACTCCTCCTGATAACGGCACGACTTCTCTACATCCTCAAAAGCGATTAGCAGTGTATACGCTTCTCGGTTGATTATTTTTTTCGATAAAGCGGGATTCAGTAGTTCCAGTGAGGCAGGCTCGATCATAGAATCCTGGACACTCACAGCCAGCTGCTTTAACTCATCAATCCGGTCCTCTGAAGCAGATACTTGCACAAGACTTTCATATTTAGGGATCGGCCGTAGTTTCATGGTGATTTCTGTAATGACTCCTAACGTGCCCATCGCTCCGATAAACAGCTTATTCATGTCATAACCGGCTACATTTTTAACAACTTTTCCGCCTGTTCGAATGATTTGCCCGTCTGGGTATAACACTCGTAAACCAATCACAAGATCCCTGGCCGAACCGTACTTCACCCTTTTGGGACCGCTTTCATTTGCGGCGATGACTCCTCCTATGGTGGCCTGATCAGGCCAATTCGGATCGATGGCTATCATTTGATGATGTTCCTTTAGAAAAGACTGGATTTCTGTAATCGTTGTCCCGGCTCTAACAGTCACAGTCATGTCTCCAACGTTATGCTCTACTACTCCTTTGTACTCTGCCATCGAAAGGGTATAATCATAATTCTCTTTTATCCCTCCATATCCCCGTTTACTTCCCCCAGATTCAATGGAAACGCTCTTCCCTTCTTGATTTGCCTTCTGAAGGATTACTGAGATTTCATCTTCACTTTTGGGTGTAACTACAGCAGCCCCTTTGTTTCCGAATCGATCGACTAAAGAAACCGATGAACCATTCTGCTGTCCCGGATGTGACGCTTGAAAATCCACTTCATTCACCTCTTTTTGTTTGTTAATTAAGAAGAACGGATTTACTATGCATAAATAAACTTCTTTTACTTCCCAATATCCAGAGATTTCTCCTGATCGTACTTTCGCATAAGGTTCCGTACAAACTCCAAGTGATTCAACATAGCTTCGCTTGAAGGTTCAGCTTCCCCCGCTTTAATTTTTTCAAAAACGAGCTCATGCTGCTCGATGACTTCTTCTAAAATCAATGGATCCGATACGATCGAACAGTGAAATTCAACCATTGATTGTTTAATAGATGAGGAAATAAAATCCATCAACCTATAGAGAATTTGATTACCGGAAGCCTCAGCAATATGAAGGTGAAATTTATAATCAGACTGCTCATGCCCCTCACCTTCCTTCGTCTTCATCTCGTTCATGGCCAGTTCCATTGCTTGTAGATCTTCGGAGGTCCGCCGCTGGGCTGCCAGTTTTACCATCCCAGGCTCTAATAACTCCCTCACTTGAAACAATTCTTCGATAGATTGTTGGTTAGATAAAAGTAAAAATTGATGAAGCAGCTTAGCGGTGTCGAAGCGACAGACATAAGTCCCCTCACCCTGCCTGGTTTCAACCAGACCTTTTCCTTTTAACGAAGTGATCGCATCTCTTACAGCGGATCTTCCAACCCCAAAAAGGTCACATAATTCGCGGACTGATGGCAGTTTCTCTCCAGGTTGAAATTTATGGGAACGAATGGAGGCTTCTAAATGCTCTTCTACACGTTCAGATACTTTTTTAGTAGAAATTTTTTCAACTCTCAGCAGCCCCACCCCTTTCGGTAATCACATATCTGACAAGTAATCCCGCAGGCCGGCAATTAAGATTAAAACAAACGTGATACAACAGGAGCCACTAACTTTCCGTTAATGGCTCTGGTTGTCATGACTTGAACAATATTAATTTGCGTACACTTTCTCTTTCACTTCTCTGCGGCGGCGGTGTAAGATAGGCTCGGTGTAGCCGCTCGGCTGATCATACCCTTTAAAAACTAAATCGCAGGCGGCTTGGAAAGCGATGGATTTATCATAATCAGCTGACATCGGATGGTAATCCGGATCATCAGCATTTTGCTCGTCTACCACTTTGGCCATGCGTTTTAACGTTTCCATCACTTGTTCTTTATTAACAATACCGTGATGCAGCCAATTCGCCATGTGCTGGCTGGAAATACGGAGTGTGGCCCGGTCTTCCATAAGCTCGACGTTATTAATGTTCGGAACTTTAGAACAACCAATTCCATGCTCCACCCAGCGAACAACATACCCTAGAATACCCTGCGCATTGTTATCCAGTTCTTCCTGGATTTCCTCATCACTCCAATTCGAATTCTCCGCCACCGGGATTTGTAAAATAGCTTCCTGCTCATCCGTTCGGTCTTTAGCCAGCTCACTTTGTACTTGTGCGATATCAATTTGATGATAATGAAGAGCGTGTAAGGTAGCAGCCGTCGGCGATGGAACCCAGGCTGTATTGGCCCCTGCTTTTAACTGACCGTCCTTTGTTTCCAGCATATCAGCCATCAAATCAGGCATCGCCCACATCCCTTTACCGATTTGGGCTTTCCCTTGAAAGCCGCTGGCAAGACCGACACGTACATTGGATCTCTCATAGCCATTCAACCATGCGGATCCTTTCATAACGTTCTTTCTAATCATTGGACCTGCTTCCATAGACGTATGGATTTCGTCTCCCGTCCGATCAAGAAAACCTGTATTAATAAAAGCAATGCGCTCTTTCACTTCATTGATGCATGCTTTCAAATTTAATGTTGTACGGCGTTCTTCATCCATAACTCCAATTTTTAACGTATTCCGTTTATAGCCGAGCAAATCCTCGGTACGATTGAACAAATCGTTTGCAAAAGCGACTTCCTCGGATCCATGCATTTTTGGTTTCACGATATAAACGGATCCTTTTTTAGAGTTTTGGTATTGACCATTGTTCAACACATCGTGCTTCGCAAGCAGTCCGGTAATTACAGTATCAATGATCCCTTCAGGTACCTCTTCTCCATTTTGATCAATGACCGCATCACTTGTCATCAGATGCCCAACATTACGCGCGAACATGAGGGAACGGCCCGGAAGCGTTAGTTCTCCTCCCTCCGGCGTGGTGTACGTACGGTCTGGATTCATCTCCCGCGTTACTTCTTTATCGCCTTTAGCAAACGTTACCGATAAATCTCCTTTGAGAAGACCTAAATAGTTCCTGTAGACCTCAACTTTATCTTCCGCATCCACTGCAGTAACAGAATCTTCAAAGTCCATAATCGTGGTTAAAGCAGATTCAACAAGAATGTCCTTCACCCCTGCTTCATCCGTACGGCCGATCGGATGAGTGTGGTCCACTTGAACTTCCAGATGAATACCATTATTCTTTAACAGAATCGCCCTTGGAGCCTCCGGCTGTCCTGAAAAACCAGCTAACTGAGCAGCATCTTTTAAACTTGTCGTTTCTCCGTCTTTCAGTTTAGCGACCAATTGACCATCAAAAAATTGATATGATTCTACATTCTTGTGAGAGCCTTCAGCTAACGGCACCCTTTCATCGAGGAATTTTTTAGAGAAAGCAATGACTTTCTCTCCACGTACAGGGTTATAATCTCCCTTGATCTCCGCGCCATCTTCTTCACTAATGGCATCCGTGCCGTATAAAGCATCATACAAACTTCCCCAGCGAGCGTTTGCTGCATTAATCGCATAACGTGCATTATTTACGGGAACGACGAGTTGAGGACCCGCCTGTACGGTTATTTCATCATCAATATTCTCAGTGGACACTTGAAAATCTTGAACATCCGGCTCAATGTAATTCAATTCCTGTAAAAATGATCGATAAGCCTCAGCCTGAATCTCGGGATTTTGCTGGTGATATTCATGAATTTTATTTTGAAGGTCGTCTCTTTTCTTCAACAAAGCTTTATTTTCTGGAGCAAGGTTGTGAATAATCGCCTCCAGCCCTGACCAAAAATCATCACTGGTAACGCCGCTGTTCGGAATGGCTTCTTTGTTAATAAACTCATACAATACGGGTGCCACTTTTACATTACCTACAGTTACATAATCTTTCACAATACATTCCTCCTTGAATGAATTAAAGAATGATTGACATTAAAACGCTTACAGATTTTGTCGCAACATTCTATCTATTTGTTGTTATTTATCTTATAATAAAATTTACCATATCAAAAATACATATTTAGAATGAGTAGTATTCCTTTTAGTTATAATCCTTTTACAAGCGGACATATGAGAAAATTCAGCGAAACGGAGTGTGAATCAGATGGACATTCGTCATTTAGAGTATTTCTCAGAAGTAGCTAAACAATTAAGCTTTACGAGAGCCGCTTCAACGTTGCACGTTTCCCAGCCATCCCTTAGTAAAGCGGTAAAGCAGTTGGAAGATGAATTAGGTGTCCCCTTATTTTACCGATCGAAGAAAGTGGAATTAACGGACGCCGGAAAAGCTGTGCTCGCTAATGCTATAAATGTATTAGACGCCTTTCACAATTTAACCTCAGAATTAAGCGATATTATTGAATTAAAGAAAGGAGAAATTAAAATCGGGATCCCCCCGATAACCGGAGCTGCTTTTTTCTCAAAACTGATCAGTTATTATCGCGACCAATATCCTCAAGTCAAAATCCTGTTAAGTGAAGTCGGTTCTAAAATGATTAAACAAGGCGTTGCGGACGGCTCCCTCGACATTGGCCTTGTGTGCAACGTCCCCGTAAAAAAAGATAACTTGGAAGTGCTGGAAGTCATCAATGATCCCCTTATGCTGCTCGTCCATAAAGATAATGAACTGGCTCAACAATCTAAAATCAATTTAACGGAACTAGATCGTGAGTCTTTCATCCTTTATCGACAGGACTTTTCCCTTCATGATCGGATCATTGAAGAATGCAGCACCAAAGGATTCTATCCAAATGTCGTATGCCACAGCTCGCATCGAGACTTTATGATTGAAATGGTCGAAGCTAAAGTGGGTATCGCTTTACTGCCAAGTGAAATAGCCACTACCATTCAAGATCGTGCAATTAAAGCGATTCCGCTTGAAAACTCGACCTTAAGTCTTGAGCTAGGCATGGTTTGGAAAAAAAATAAATACCTGCCCTTCGCTGTTCGGGAATTTATTGACTTGTCTAAACAGTATTTGACCACAGTTTAACGTTCATGACCCTGCACAGATAAATTGAAACAAAATAAAAATCATCCGACAGATACTTTAGAAATCCGTGCGGATGATTTTTTATTAAATAGCATTCAGCCCGGCTATTGCTTTCGATATCTAGATCGGACGTTTCAGCCGCTCCCCCTCTTACCTTTACTTTCGGCTAATATAGCTCTACCTGGCGGTCAGGAAAAATGATTAGGCTGGCGGGTGGCGCTGAATCGAACTTGTCCAACACCTTCCCCTCCCTCTTTCATTTTTATCCCCTATCGTTATACCAATCGGTCAAACATACAAGCAGTTCTAGTCTATTTTCATATGGTAGATTGAGGTGAAAATATGAAAAAAATAATTTTATTTGCCGATACTGGGATAGATGATGCTATTGCACTAACCTATGCATTGAAACACCCAGAAGTAAACCTGCTTGGAGTGGTCAGCGGTTATGGCAATATCGACCGGGAAAAAGCTATTAGAAATGTTGAATACTTATTAGAGCTGGCGGGGCGTACAGATATTCCTGTTATCGCGGGGGCTGCACGCCCACTGAATGGAGAAGATCCTGTGTATTTCCCTGAGATTCACGGCAGCGAAGGGCTGGGTCCGATAGACCCGCCTATTGCAGAGGAGCGCTTTGCCAACCGAACGAACTTTAGTAAATTGTTCCAATTGATTAAGGAGCATCGTAAAGAGGTAATCCTTGTAAATGTGGGGCGATGTACATCTCTTGCCATCGCCCATTATTTAAGTCCTGAAGTTATGCAGGATGTCAAAGCAACTTTCGTCATGGGTGGTGCTTTCAACGAACCAGGAAATGCCACCGAAGTAGCGGAAGCAAATTTTTACGGAGACCCGATTGCCGCTAACTATATATGTCAATCTGCAGCTAACCTGACGATTATTCCTCTTAACGTAACGAGAGATGCTATTTTAACACCACGGCAAGTCAACCTCATCGATGCTCGATCAGACTCTGCATTAGAAGAAATTATTAAACCAATACTAGATTTCTATTTTGAAGCTTACCAGCAACTTGAACCCGGGATTCCAGGCACACCGATGCATGACCTTGCAGCTTTAATGGCAGCCCTTGACATCAGCGGTTTATTTGAATACAAAAAAAGGGAAGTTATAGTTGAACATCAAGGCACCGCCGCTTACGGAGAAAGCATCGCTGACTTCCGGCCAGCATCAAGTAATTGCTTCGGCCCTCAATGTTCAAGAATAGCCCTGAACTTAAATAAAGATATCTTTGTCGCAAATGTTATAGAAATCTTAACCAATCATAGGTAGATATTCCTTTAGTGCTCAGTTTCTTGCAGAACTCCTCTCTCAAATCTACTAATCTCCATCTCTTATACTTTCGTTTTACCATTATATGTTGTATAGTGAATTGGTTCAAAAATAAGTTGAACACGGACAAATATAATCCAGCAAACAATAAAGCAGAATTCGTAGCTTATTTAGAGAAAGGTGCTATATATATGATTCATAATCCAACAGGAAAAGAGCGCTTAGGTCTGGCTTTTCTATTAGGAATGCTAGGCATTCTTGGTCCTCTTAATATCGATATGTATTTACCGAGTTTTCCTGGCATTGCTAGCGATTTAAATGCGAGTGCTTCTCTCGTACAGCTTAGTCTAACTACTTGTTTGATTGGCCTTGCTGTAGGCCAAATTGTTGTGGGTCCCATCAGTGATGCGCAGGGCAGGAGAAAACCGTTAATGATTTCAATTTTCTTATTTGCGGTAGCTTCTCTTCTTTGTGCTCTCGCTCCAAATATTACGACGCTAATAGCAGCCCGTTTTCTTCAAGGATTTACGGCTTCAGCAGGAGTAGTCCTATCACGGGCTGTTGTACGCGATGTGTTCAGCGGAAGAGAACTGACGAAATTTTTTGCACTGCTCATGGTGATCAATGCGACAGCTCCAATGATTGCACCCATGGCAGGCGGAGCCATTTTGCTCTTCCCGTTTTCCAGCTGGCACACCATTTTTTATTTTTTAAGTTTACTTGGCCTTTTAATTGTGCTCGTAATTTCGCTGAAGTTAAAAGAAACACTTCCGCCGGAGAAGAGGATCCCGAGCACGATTGGACACTCTCTCCGTACTATAGGAAGCTTATTTAAAGATCGCTCGTTTATCGGATATGCCTTAACCATTGGATTTGTACATGGGGGCAGCTTTGCTTATGTATCAGGAACTCCCTTTGTTTATCAGGACATTTACGGTGTCTCTCCCCAAGTCTTTAGTATATTGTTTGGTATTAATGGTCTTGCCATTATCTCTGGAAGTTTTATTATTGGCCGCCTAGGAGGCATTATTCATGAACGAAGTCTGCTTCGGACCGCGATTATTACTGCGGTAACGGCTACATCATTCCTTCTTGTGATGACAATTATTGAAGGACCACTGCCTTCGTTAGTCATTCCAATTTTCATCTATATGACCTCTATGGGCATGGTCTTAACGAGTACGTTTACACTTGCTATGGAACATCAGGGACATCGTGCTGGAAGCGCCAGTGCGGTCCTTGGAATGCTTCCCCTATTATTCGGCTCAATGGTTTCTCCGCTTGTTGGTATTAATGAAACGACTGCTGTCCCAATGGGAGCGACGTTATTTATAACGTCTTCCATAGGATGTATTACTTTCTTTACACTAACGAGAAAGCCTTCGGAGTCTTAACTTTCTGAGGCGTACAGACAATTTGCATTTCAAGAAACGATCTTGACATTACTCCGTTATACATTAAGCTCACTGAAAAAACTGAAAGTCCATGAAAAATAGAATTTAAATTAGCGGTCTGAGGGAAATATTAATTCCCCCTCAGACCGCTTTTCTTCTAATTTAAAAAGTGGAACAGTTAAGCAATACTTCTTGAGGAGATGTTTGATTTTACCTTAGTAAGGTGTGTGCCTCGTCAAGGAAGCGACGTTTCGATTGAAAGACGCTTTTCACAAAGCGACCTTCACGGTTTTGTAGATTGTTCTCTACTGATTTTATGATGAGCGTTCGGGGGTGTTTCCTCAAACCCTTTACACTCTTCCACGTTTCTCTACAAGCTGGAAAAAGTCGCTTATCCCACTGATAAACGACTTTTTAATTACCTTCTAAAATTCCCTATAACTTCCACCGTTTCACTAATACTGACAAAGGCTCGTGCATCCACACTTGTAATAAGAGACTTAACAAACGCCAGTTCATATCTTGAAATCACGGTATAAAGAACTTTTCGCTCTGTATTAGAATAGCCGCCCTGGCCGTCCATCACGGTAATACCGCGTATTAAATTCCCGATCAATTCATTTTTCAGTTCATCTCCACGATCGGTTACCACCATTAAGTTTAATTTAATATGGCGGGTATGCACACGATCAATAACGATCCCTGTAATGTAGATCGACGCCATAGTGTACAACGCTAAGTCCCAGGAGAAAATAAATCCTGAGATAAAAACAACGCCGCTGTTTAAGCTGAAAATTAATCCACCGAGCGGAATATCGCGCTTCTGCGTCAGTACCAACCCGATCACATCGAAACCACCAGTCGAGCCGTAAAATCGGATAATAAAACCTATAGCAATTCCGGCGATAACTCCGCCAAATACAGTAGATAATAACGCATCTTCTGTAACCTTAACTACCGGGATGTACTGCATGGCAAACGAAGTAATAAACACAGAAAATACACTATTCCATATAAATTCTTTCCCCAGTTTCATCCAGCCAATAATTAATATAGGAATATTTAAAATAACGAGCCAGATCCCTGTATTTACAGGCGTCAATAAGCCGAAAACCATTGCCAGACCTGTAATTCCTCCGGATAATACTTCATGTGGCAGCAAGAACAAATTAAAAGCAAATCCTAACACAATCGAACACACAAATAAAACAGCGAATCTATATAAACGATTCATTTTCACGGCACCTCAATCTAAATAGTGATATAAACACCTAATGAATTTTAGTGGTCACAAAAATGAAAGTCAATACTTTTTCTATGTATTTAGGGCTATCGATTTATACGCTTTAAAGTGTTAAAAACTCCATACCTCTATCATTGGCTGCGCTTTTTCCATCTTTTTCTTACCCTTCTATTCAAATAGTAAAAACGAAGTATTTTCGAGATACCATGTAAGAAAACCTGACATAAACTGTGACAGAGCTCTCTGTTTTTGAAATAATCAGTTTATTAACAAATTGGAGGCTTGGTTATGGTTGAGGAAAAGGTTACATACAAAGGAAACAAGAAAATCTTATTTATGACAACATTCGCATTTTTCTTAAGCTTCGTTGTCTGGTTTAATATGGCTCCTTTCGCATCTACGATTCAAAAAACATTGCAATTATCCAATGAAGAGATTGCTGTCCTGCTGTCAATCAATGTCGCTTTAACAATTCCGGCCCGAATTATCATCGGTATGCTCGTCGATCGATTTGGACCGAAGCACGTGTATGCTACTTTATTGCTTTCCGTTAGTATTCCTTGTTTTTGGTTTGCTTTTGCCAATTCATTCTGGCAGTTGTTTATGGCGCGGGCATTATTATCGGTCGTAGGAGCAGGGTTTGTTATCGGAATTCGAATGGTATCCGAGTGGTTTCCGGAAAAACATCTTGGTCTTGCTGAAGGCATATACGGAGGATGGGGAAACTTCGGTTCTTCAGCAGCCGCCTTCTCCCTGCCGCTTCTTGCTATGTTATTTGGCGGTGAAAATGGCTGGCGCCTGGCCATCGCTCTAACTGGTTTTTTATGTATTGTGTATGCATTTATTTATTTCAGGTCCGTTGAGAACACGCCTGCTGGTAAAGAATTTAAGAGACCTAAGCGAAGTGGTGCGATGGAAGTAACCAGCTACAGAAGCATGATTGGACTTATGCTCATGTCTATTCCTCTATATGCCGCGCTTGCTTTAATCACGTGGCAATTAAGCAATACTTCACTCATATCAAACCAAATCGCTGTGTTCATTTACGTGGTTCTTGCAGCTGTGTATTTTTATAACTTATATAAAATCTGGATAGTGAACCGTGATCATTTACGAAAAGGCGTCCCTGAAGAAGAACAGTATTCATTTAAACAAGTGGCTATTTTAGACTTCGCTTATTTTATTACTTTTGGCTCAGAATTAGCCGTTATTTCTATGCTGCCGATGTTTTTTGAAGCTACGTTTAGTATGGGAGTAGCCGGAGCTGGAATGATCGCCAGTTCGTTTGCCTTTATGAACCTCATCGCCCGTCCTGGAGGCGGTTGGCTCAGTGATAAATTTGGCCGTAAGAAGACTCTCATTATTTTGTTGGCCGCTACCTCCGTCGCTTATCTTGGAATGGCTCAGATCGGGTCCGATTGGTCGATTGTAGCTGCTGTTCTATTGACAATGACGTGTTCCTTTTTTGTACAGGCTGGCGAGGGTGCTGTATTCTCGATGGTGCCACTTGTGAAAAAACGCTTGACTGGACAGGTCGCCGGGATGGTTGGTGCTTATGGAAATGTAGGTTCTGTTTTATTTCTAGCCGTACTTGGCGTACTGAATCCTTCGCTGTTCTTTTTTGGAATTTCTATTATGGCGTTTTGCTGCTTTATCGCTTGTTTCTTCTTAAACGAACCAGGCAAAGCACATATCACCGAACTTCAGCCAGTAAAGGAAGAAGAAACGAGAAAATCTGGAAAAGAAGTGGCGATGTAAATTCTTTTAAAAGCTTGGGACAAAATCGAAGAGCGTACCGGGTACCAGGTACCGAAATTCCCACTTGGCACTTCGCTCTTTTACAGCTTTTCGGTACCAGGTACCCTGATGCTCCATTGACAGCTTCATCCTCCCATGCTAGTCTTATAATCAATTCAATAGAATCTCTTATTTCGAGAGGTGGAGGGACTGGCCCTGTGAAACCCGGCAACCGATCTACTTGATTGTGGTGCTAATTCCAGCAAAGCGAAGGCTTTGAAAAATAAGAGAGGTGCGTGTGTAAACCTCTCTCACCGAGAGGTTTTTTATATACACATGCTAGATAAACTAAATATCTTAAATCACTCAGGTGTTGGCTAAGTTCATAAGAGCTTATTCAGCTTAAAAGGGAAGTCCGGTGAAAATCCGGCACGGTCCCGCCACTGTTAGAGGGAGCATCCTGCAGCAAGTCACTTTCTTTTGAATAAAAGATGGGAAGACGCAGGAATGTGAAGATCTTAAGTCAGGAGACCTGCCTGGTGATGACGCACTACAACCTACGGGTAATAGGGAGGTGTTAGGACAAGTAATGGGATCAGTCTGTCTAAACAGACGATTTTAAATATGCTGTCATAACAATCTCTCTTTAAGAAGGGAGATTTTTTTATGGATTTTTTATTATACAAGGAGGAACCAGGATGACAAAAAGTTCAAATTTAGGCTATCCAAGAATTGGAGAAAAGCGTGAATGGAAAAAAGCATTAGAACAGTACTGGAAAGGAAATATAAGTGAGCAAGAGCTTCAAACTGAATTAGAAAAGTTAAGACTCTATGACCTTAAGAAACAAAAAGATCTGGGCATTGATTTAATCCCTGTTGGAGATTTCAGTCTCTATGATCATGTCCTGGATACAGCTGTGATGTTTGGCTTAATCCCTGAACGTTTTCAGCAGCAAGACGAAAATTCCCTGCATACTTATTTTGATATCGCTCGTGGCAATAAAAACGCTGTAGCTTCAGAGATGACAAAATGGTTTAACACGAACTACCATTACATCGTTCCTGAAGTTTCATCAGATTCGGAGCCAAAACTAGTAGAAAACCGACTGCTTCCCTACTTTTTAGAAGCAAAGGAAAAGCTCGATATTACAGGAAAACCGGTCCTTCTCGGTCCTGTTTCCTTATTAAAATTATCAAAAGGCTTTGAGGACAAAGACTTTGAGAGATTAGTTGAGAAACTCGTACCGTTGTACATACAAGTCCTGCAACAGCTAGAAAAAGCAGGAGCAGAATGGGTACAAATCGATGAGCCAATTTTAGCCACAACACTGACTAAGGATGAAATTAATGTATTTAAGAATGTCTATCAATCCATCGATCGTAAACTTTCCAGTCTGAACGTATTACTGCAAACATATTTTGAATCCATTGATTATTATGAAGAAGTTGTATCTCTTCCCGTAGCTGGAATTGGACTTGATTTCGTACATGATCAAGGGGCGAACCTGGAGGCAATAAAGAATTTCGGGTTTCCTGCAGAAAAAACGTTGGCAGCAGGCGTCATCAATGGGCGAAACATTTGGAAAGATGATCTTTCTGCTTCATTGACTCTGCTGGAAACGCTGCGTTCTTTCGTAAATGAGGATCGCTTAATTGTTCAACCTTCTTGCAGTTTATTACATGTACCCGTAACGGTTGAAACGGAATCTGAATTAGATCCGCAACTAAAGAATGCGTTGGCCTTTGCCGACCAAAAGCTGGAAGAGATTAAACTTTTAACAGAAGGCTTAAATAAAGGCAGAAAAACGGTTGAAGAAAAACTGACATTCCAAGCCGAATGCCGCGAACAATTATGGCAGTCTGAGATCAGAAATAACACAGATGTACAAAAGGAAGTCGAATTTTGGAAAGGCGTTGAACCAACACGCGAACAACATTTCTCTGAGCGCCAATCCATTCATCAAAACTTTTTTAACCTTCCTTTACTGCCCACTACGACAATTGGAAGTCTGCCGCAAACAACAGAAATCCGACAAGGACGTCTTAAATGGCGCAGAGGAGATTGGACGGATACTGACTATCAGAGCTTTATTGAAGCAAATATGAGAGAATGGATTGCACGTCAGGAGGAAATTGGACTTGACGTTCTAATACACGGAGAGTTTGAACGAAATGATATGGTCGAATTCTTCGGTGAAAAACTCGAGGGGTTTGCTTTTACAAAATATGCCTGGGTGCAGTCCTATGGTTCGCGCTGCGTGAAGCCTCCTATTATTTATGGTGATGTTGCTTTAACCGAGCCGATGACCGTGAAGGAAATCAGTTATGCTCAATCGTTGACCAAAAAGCCGGTTAAAGGAATGCTCACAGGGCCGATTACAATTTTAAATTGGTCTTTTGTGCGCGAGGATATCAGCGAATTCGATGTAACCAAGCAAATTGCTTTAGCGCTGCAAAAAGAAATTAGAGCTTTAGAAGAAAACCATATTCATATGATACAAGTTGATGAACCTGCTTTACGGGAAGGCTTGCCGCTTAAACCTAAGAAACAGCAGCAATACCTGGATGAAGCGGTCTACGCTTTTAAACTAGCCACTTCTTCTGTTAAGAATGAAACACAAATTCATACGCATATGTGCTACTCCGAATTTGGGGAAATTATGCATACACTTGATGCATTGGATGCTGACGTTATTTCAATTGAAGCGGCAAGAAGTCACGGAGAACTGATCGCTGACTTTGAAAAGCAATCGTATGAAAAAGGAATTGGACTGGGAGTGTATGATATTCATAGTCCCCGAGTCCCTGAAGCGGAAGAAATGGAAAAGTACATTCTTCGTGCATTAAATGTACTCGACCCGCGCCAGTTCTGGGTGAATCCGGACTGCGGTCTAAAAACAAGAGGTGTTAGTGAAACAACGGAAGCCCTTACGAACATGGTAAAAGCCGCGCACAATATCCGATTAGAAATCGAACAAAAGTTACAGTCTAGCAAAGGATAATTAGAAGGGTAAAATACGAAAGACCCAATCAAATTGAATTTGATTGGGTCTTTCTTAGTTATCAATTATGTTTTCTCTTTTTTTATAATTTGTGGTCATCTACCAGCGTTTAAACACTTTACTAAAGAAATAACGGTATCGATCATATGAAATCGAGTTCTCATCATGTAAAATCATTGCAGGCTGATATTTTCGTACAGGACCATTTCTCGTCATAACTGCAAACTGCTGTAAGTGCCTGAAGGATGGGCGAACGACTAAATTTGTCAAGTACGCGGACTGAATGGCCCCCTCGCGTCTTAGTCGATTCAGCGTCTCTATCATTTCTTTCGCTGTCATGATCCCAATTCCATGACCGAAGTAAAGGTCCCTCCCGACCACAATTGCATTTTCCCCTCTCCATTGAGGGGCACTGGGGTCAAAAGCTGGATTATCAAAGTAAACGACATCCCCTGGTAAAAAGCGATTAATGTACGATGGATAAAGCCCGAGATCACTATCCGCGTGCCAGCTATAAATATAAAGGTCAGGAAATATACGATTAAAAGCAGCTTCTCCGATCACTTGTAATACAGCGTGATAATAGATGATCAGCATAGCTCCTGCACATTCAAATGCATAAAGCCTGCTATTTGTAAAAATATCCGTTATCGCATCAGAAGGCCGTACACCTGGTCTCAGGCGCAGCGCTCCATAACCCGTGAACAACCAGTAATCAGGATTACTGCGGGTGGTTTCAAAAGTAGCAAATTCAACTTGACTGTCGTTCATTAATTCTGCACTCTTTACTATTTCTTTCCTCAGTTTGATTTCAAATATTAATTCATCCCTGGATCCATAAGTATACATACTCGGTGAATCCACCATCTGCCTAATAATCATTTGCTCCCTGCTATCCATCGTCCCTAAATCATTCGGTTGAAAAACAACCCCTGCCACTTGAATCATCCCGTCCCTCCTCTCTTTTCAAAAGTTTGCTGCACCTTACTACATGCCTATTCGAATGAAGAAGAATACTTGTTAAAAACCTCATTTCTCTTAAAAATACAGCCCTTGGAAAACTGAACAGGCAAAAAGATGACCAGACGGCTAAGAGGATAAAAGAAGAGGGTCAGCCTCCAATGAGACTGGCCCTCTTCCACTTACTCTATGTAACAACGATTAATAATACGTTGGTTTGAATGACACAGTTCTGCTATCTCCTCAAGAACATCGTGTAAGCTCAATAGTTCATAAATTAAAATAGTCTGAGGAGGCAGATGCTGTCTAAAGTGATTTTCCTGCTCCACATGGTTCTCTTTCCATTTCCAAAATAAATCATCCAGCTTTTCAACGGCTGTAAAATGCTCTTCACTCATGTGGTGGGCTGGATCCTTTAAAATCTCCGTGTATGAATTGGTCACTTTCTCAATCAGTTTGCGTTCATGAGGTTTAAATTCTGAAAGGTTCGCTTGTACGTATTGAAGGTTGCCTAAATGAAACACAATCTGCTGCAAAGCACCCAGCTTTCTTTGCGAAAATTGAAAAGCCCGCATTTGTTCATTTGTATGCTTGTGGTACTTCCATTCCTCTCGTTGATACTGTGACAATTGAAACGTTTTTTCTAAATGAGCTGTGAGCTGACGATAAGAACGGTTAATGTGTCTGGTCTTTTCCTGAGATGCTCCTTTTTCTGCAGTTACGATCCGTTCGAGCAGCTGAGCTGAATGTCCGTACAAATCATTTATGCTTTGAAAAATCCGCGAAGTATAATTTGGCGGCAGCAAGAAGAAGTTTACGATTGTTGAAACGACAATTCCGATCGATGTGGTTCCTAGACGCGTCAGAAACGACACGATATGCTGATCCTGAAAATCAGGAATCATAGCCGTTGCTGTAATCGTAGCAACCAATATCCCATCATCCAGCTTTAATTTGTGACAAATGGCAATCGTTAACATGGCCGCTAGAGCGAATGTTAGAGCACTTTTCCCAAATACAGCATAAAAAGCAGTAGCTAGAAGAGCACCAATCGCTGAGGCGGGAAAGCGAATGGCTGCTTTTTTAATCGAATCAGCGGCTGTATGTTCGATAGTTACGATAGCCGTAATGACAGCAAATACCACGGGTAAATTAAAAAAACCACAGATCAGTGCGGTTACAAATACTGATATTCCCGTTTTTAAGGTTCTTCCCCCTAAAAAATGAGATTCTCTTATTAAATCGATAAACTTAGACACGTTAATCACTTCCATAGGTATACTTAGCACCAATTTTACATGATCCATTAAAAATTTGCAGGCTTTTCTAGTAAGAACTTGAGCTTATTCAGCCTTCCTCTTACCAATAAAAAGACGATCCGTATGTTTAACTATTCTAATTCTCGTGAATGACAACGTAATATGCCCGGCCAATACCGGCACATAAACTAGAAATACTGGAGGCAGTCAACATGAATCGATTTACTATACCACGCGATATTTATTTCGGAGAAGATGCGCTAGATATATTAAAATCCATTAAAGGTAAAAAAGCTGTTTTAGTAATTGGCGGGGGCTCCGTCAAAGAAAACGGCAACTTAGATACAATTCAAAAAAATCTTTCTGAAGCTGACATTGAAACAAAAGTAATTGAAGGAATTACACAAGAACCTTCTACTCAGCTCGTTCAGGATCATCTTCCTGTTCTCAATGAGTACCAGCCTGATTGGATCATTGGAATCGGCGGCGGTTCCCCAATGGATGCAGCGAAAGCGATGTGGATTTCCTACGAACATCCTGATTTAACATTTGAAGATATGGCTCAGCCGTTTACCTTACCGGAGTTACGAACAAAAGCAAAATTCGCCGGTATTCCTACGACAAGTGGAACGGCTTCTGAAATTTCTAACCTTTCTGTGATTACAGATTCAGAAACTGGAGTAAAATATCCCCTGGCGGACTTTGAACTTACCCCTGACCTTGCCATCATTGATCCCGTAATGGTGGAAGCAATGCCTAAGAAAGTACTGGCTTACAGCGGAATGGATGCAGTAACTCACAGCATCGAAGCTTATGTAGCTAAACCGCGTACTACTTTTACGAATTCGTTGTCAATCGAGGCAGCTGAAATTTTAAAAGATCACCTGCTGTCCTCCTATAATGGAGACCAGGAAGCTCGTGAACAAGTCCATTACGCTCAAGCGATGGCAGGCATGGCATTCGCAAATGCCGTACTGGGTAATGTCCACAGCATGGCTCATAAAAGCGGGCCGACTTTTGAAGTTCCACACGGTTGTGCGAATGCAATTTATTTACCTTATGTCATTCAATTTAATCGCAGTGAAGTTGAAGAACGTTTTGCAGCGATCGCACGAAGAATTGACTTATCCGGAAATTCAGATAAAGAGCTGGTCGATTCATTAATCGCCTGGGTTCGTGACTTGAATCGCGAAATGGATGTACCCAATACACTTAAAGAATTCGGCGTTTCTGAAGAACTGTTTAAAGAACACGTTGATAAAATGGCAGAGAATGCTTTGGAAGACCCTTGTACAGGAACGAATCCGCGAGAAACGTCTCTAGAAGAAATGAAGAAATTGTTCGAAGCAGCTTACTACGGTCAAGATGTTACATTCTAATAAAAATTAAATAAGAAATTGGATTGAAAGAATAAAAGGCATGCTTTTGTATACTCGCAGCTCGTGCCGCAAACTGCTGTGGGACCTTCGCGAGCCGAAGACCTACAGCATATGGAGTATTTTCTCGAAGCACTGATGTATATCCTTTAACATAAATCATCCGAACAGATTTCTAAAAATCGTTCGGATGATTTTATTTATTTTTCAAATATATTCCCAGATTCAACTTAAACGTTTATCCCTTTTTCTTTTCTCGGCATTAAGGTGTAGCTGAAACTAATAACAAAATCAATAACTAAAACGAATGACCATACCTGCAGCGTGCGAAACAGCGCTTCCGTCTGAGAAGAGTTATTAATATATAAAATAATAGCTCCTAATAGTGCTCCTCCAATGACCCACGCCAAAACATGGCGGTACCAGCCCTGCCGTTCCTTTCTCGCATGTTCAATCCCAAATTTTTTCTTTGAATCTGGTTTTTGCCCTTCTGCGAACCAATAAGCGAATCTCTCATCTGCCCATTGGATCAGTTGATGACCATATGCAATACTAATACCGATATAAACAGCTGCAATTCCATGTACGGTAGTAGCAACAGCCCCATTTTTAAGATCAGCCACAGTGGCAGCTAGCAGAATAATATCTACGATGGGGGTGCAGATAAGCAGCAAAGCGCCCAGCTTCTCTTTCTTGAAAAGATATCTAGCAATTAACCCTGCTAAGACAAATACCCAAAAACCTATTTCACAGACAATAATCAACCAACCAATCAAATCAGCACCCCTTTTTATAATACGTCTGTATTAAATAATACCAGATTTATTTATTTAATACAATTGTGTTAAAATATATCTATGCCAAAATTAGTTGATCATGATAAACGAAAAATACAAATAGCAGAAGCCACTTGGAAAGTGATTGTAGAGGATGGATTAGAACAAGCTACTGTAAGAAAAATTGCAAAAACAGCCGGATTATCAGTAGGTGCTTTACGTCACTACTTTTCAACTCAATCAGAGTTATTATTATTTTCGATGGAGCTTGTATCTGAACGCGTAAAACAACGAGCTGAAGGAAAAAATTATGAGGGCTCCCCGCTGGAGATGGTAACTGAAGCGATATGCGAGTTATTGCCTGTGGATGAAGAGCGGCGAATTGAAATGGAGGTATGGTTTGTTTTTTCTGCCAAAACGCTCGTCGATGCGAAGCTTGAAGCACTAAGTGAAACCGTTTATTCCGAAATGCATCAAGGATTAAGGAATGTCATCGAGCTCCTCTACTCTCTTGACCTTCTTAAAGAAAATCTCGATCTAGATGTTGAAATTGATCGGTTACATGCGTTAGTTGATGGCATGGCACTGCACCATCTGTTACATCCTGCCACCTTCATGTATGAGAAAATGATCCGAACATTAACTTATCATATAGAAACGCTTTGTAAAAATTCCTTATAATCTTTACCACCTCACGAATAGATCTATAGGTTCGGGTGAGAATAACATAACGACTTGGTAAAGGAGGACATTAAGTATGAATAAAGAACGAGCAAAAGAAATCTTCCACTCCCCTGAAATGATCGATGTCACCCATGAGGACAGACACGTCTATATTGAAGAAGTCATTGAAAGAAATGAAACCGCTCGAATTCACCCGATGGATCAGCCAAACATAATACAAGAAGTTCCGTTGTATGCCTTAAAAGAATCACAACGTTAAAAAGAGAACCGCAGTACAATGCGGTTCTCTTTTTTAATGAAATATTTTATTTCTTCACCGGCTTGCCTGCGGTTTTATCTAAACCAACTGCCGTACCCGCTCTAGAGGAATCGGCAGCACCTTTATAGGTTCCATCTTCCAGGATCTTTATAGCCTGGACATTACCAATTTCTCCTGGACTGGACTGCCATTCATGTCCCCATTCTTCCATAGTAGCTCGAACATCAGCTGGTACACCTTCTTCCCATCTGATCTGAGGGTGAGAAGCACTATAGATTCTCGGCTCCTCAATGGCATCTTTTAACTCCATATCATAATCGATGACATTTACGAGAGTTTGAAGGACAGAAGTAATAATGGTTGGCCCGCCTGGTGAACCGAGTGTCATAAATGGTTCGCCATCTTCAAATACCATCGTAGGGGTCATACTGCTCATTGGACGTTTGTTTGGCTCAACTTGATTAGGACCGCCTGGCACAGCGCTGAAGTCCGTGATCTCATTATTCAGCATGAAACCATATTCAGGAACCATTATGCCAGAACCAAATACTTGTTCAATCGTTGTCGTATAGGACACGTGATTTCCCCATTTATCAGCTACACTGAAATGAGTCGTTTCGCCAATTTCACGGTCATCCTCTTCTTGCACCGTCGCTTCAGGTTCTCCATCCTGATAAGCCCATGGATCTCCAGGTTCGACATTTGCATTTGCCTGGCCGAATTCAATAAGTGAAGCACGTTCTGCTAAGTATTCTTCATTCAACATACCTTCCATAGGTACATCCACAAATTGTGTATCTCCAATATATGCATTTCGATCGGCATAGGCGAGGTGCATTGCTTCTGCCAGTAGATGGTACTTTTCAGGGGACCTTGCATCGTACGCACTAAAGTCAAAGCCTTCTAACATTTTTAACATTTGAAGTACCGTCAGTCCGCCTGAACTTGGCGGCGGCATCGAAACAATTTCATAACCCCGGTACGTGCCCGTTACAGGCTCATCAATCGATAATTCATAATTGGCTAAATCCTGGCTGGTCATACTCCCGCCAAACTCTTGAACGGTGTCTGCCAGCGCCTGACCAATTTCACCACCGTAAAAGGCATCAAGCCCGCTTTTCCTTATTTCTTTGAAAGTATTAGCTAAATCTTCCTGCACTAATAAATCGCCTTCCTGTAATGGTTCACCATTTGGCATAAACACATCCTTCGCTGCACTTCTGCCTAATTCATACTGATTATCATCGATGGCATCCGCAAGAACATTATTTACCTCTACCCCTTTTTTGGCAAGTTTAATTGCAGGGTTAATGAGTTGATTAAAAGGCCTCGTACCCCATTCCTCATAGGCGGTCATTAGCCCTTTTAACGTGCCAGGAACACCGACTGCATCTCCGCTGATATGTCGTTCTGCAAAAGGGATCACATTTCCGTTTTCATCAAGAAACATATCAGGCTCTGCCCCGGCTGGAGCACGTTCCCGACTATCAATAATGGATACATCATCTTTCTCAGCATCATATACCATCATAAATCCGCCACCGCCAATCCCTGACATCATAGGCTCAGCTACGTTAAGGGCTAATTGAATGGCAATCGCTGCATCCATTGCCGTCCCGCCTTTACGTAGTATCTCCGCGCCTATTTCCGATGCTGCCGGGTGAGCAGTAGCCACCATTCCCTCTGCTCCATACGCTACTTCGTCATTTGATTGCTGGGGTCCTTTCGCGAGGGTTCCTGCTGGGAAGGACATGGTGAACAACAGAACAAACATAACAATCCAAGAAAAAAAGCGATTACGGTTTACGTTCACGATTTCTCCTCCTTTCTATATTGTTCTACATTTTACAGAATATTCGAAATACATTATATAGACGATACCTCCTAATTACTGCTAACTAATAGCTGGGCATTCACCGAATCATAAGATTCTACGGTTCCATTCGACTAGCAAACGACATTATTCAACGAAGGACGCTATAAAAGGACATAAATTAAATAGGTAGTTGGATAGACACAATTCAACAAAAAAGTGGACCAGCTTTCGCCTGGTCCACCCTTCCCCTATATCATAGTGTAAGCACTCATTTTTGTACCACTCGGCTACTTCTTATTTCCCAGTGTTTCTAAAAGAAACGCTGGAGCATCATTTTCATGAACCCCAATGACTGTATGGACGTAACCCCGGTTTTCTTCTAAATAAAAACCGACTAAGTAAGTGCCATTGGATGGATTTGAGCGAGTCTCCAGCATTTCGGTGATACGCTCATTGCTTTCAATCCTTAGAGGCACTTTGCCTGAAGATTTCATTTGTTCAATAGCCAAGTCTGGAGGTAAATCACGGGAATGCTGCCACTCATAAACTTCTACGTATTCCACATCCTCGGCTTGTAACATGACTTGCTCCTGAAGTCCTTCTTCTCTCAGCCATTCCTGTGCATTCAAATACGTAAGATCTAATGAAAAATGTACAGGCTCTTCCCCATTAAGTGTTGCCTCGACAAAAGAACCGAGTTCAGCTGAATCATTTATCCCCTGATAAGGCATTTGATAAATATCCTCTTTTACATTTCCCAAGAACCCCGCGATTTTATCCGGTTCTACGATTTCTACATGATTCCCATTAGAAGGAGCATGTATGTTAACGCGGTCAACTTGATCCATATCGACATTAAGGATCGGATGGTTCATTTCTTTAAATTCTTTCGTTTTTGAAATTGCGGTTAGTTCTTCTTGTAAGGAAGTCGAGTCTGCTTGATACGAACGATACGTCTCTTCCCCGTTTTCTAATTCATAGGCAATGAAAATATTCTCCCCATCTCGCTTCAGCGGATCTCCTTCTTTAAGAAGTTTTTCATGTAAAAGTTTAACCGTTTCAATCGTATCCTCAGCTTCGATCATCTGATTATCTTCGCCTGTTTTATAATCGTCATATTGATAGTAGCTGGAACCTAGATAGACACCTTTGATTTCTTCGCTGGCCGGCACGTAATTTTCATAATTGATAAGCACGAGCGGAATGAAAGAAATCAATACAGCAGCCGCTGCTCCATATACAGCAAGTCCTTTCCACTGAGGAACAGAAAACACTCTCCACGTTTTACGAAGCAGCATAACAGATAAGAAGAACCCAACGATTCCGCCACAGAAATAACCAAAGATAATCCATCCATACGTATTTTGTGTTTCTCCAAAATACATGCCGGCAAATAATGCGAAGCAAAAAGTAACACCAAATTTAAAAACCGGTCTGAGCCAGGAAACAGCAATGGGATGCGATGCTGACTCGAGCTGCCGCTTTTTATAAACAAACCTGGAAATAAAATAAAACAATACCGTGATGAGTAAATAAATTCCCAGAGCCGGGTAACTTACGGGTATTAAGCTCCCTCCTGCACCTGTACTAGAAACATCAGCTACATCGACAATCGGCGACAAATGCGGGATTGATTGTTCGAGCACTGTACTGCCTGAAAAACCATTAACGTAAAAGCTGATATGGTAAAAGACGAGGGCGACAATTCCCATCGGAAATAATAGCAGAATGAATGTCAATACGCCGTGTACAGCCGAAAGTCCCGTTAACGTTCCAACGAATACCCCAGCCATAAAAACGAACATCGATACAATGATCATTAACAACAGCCAGTTTCCAAGATCAGATGTATGATAAAATTCACTGACATCGGCAAACCCAATAAAAAGTGCCATAATGAAGCTGATCAATAGGATCGGCACCAGTAAAAAAATAAATCCACTCATTATTCGGTAATTAAACAACGTCTCACGACGGATCGGCAGACTGTGAACGAAGTCTGAAGACGACGTGACGTGTAAATAACGAAACAAGAACACCGCCATAAACACCGGCAGCCCGAACAAAAGAATCATTTGAATCTCGAATAAGAATGTCGTCGAAAATAACCCTGTTTCATGAGGAAACATTCCATAGTTTCCTGCTTCAATCACTTCATCACTAAGAGCCATAACTAATTGTAAAGGCAGTGTAAACAACAGCCCGATAAAATAAACAATACTAATCCATCCGACATTTCTAAAATCCTGCTTAAATAATTCTTTTTTAAACGAGGATATTTTCAATGGCATAGCCCGCCCCTCCCAGCTCATAAATAAAAATCTCTTCTAATGTTAAAGGCAGGCGATCAAAAATTACCGGCTGATATTTATGAATAGCAGCTGATATGTCCTGGTCGTTTCCTTTAACAATCATAAGGAGAACACTTCCCCTTTTTTCATGATAGAGAATGTTGAGATCACTGTTTAAAATAGCTTCCTGATCTCCTGAGAGAGCCACCTGGATTTTGTGAACGTCGGCTTTTAAATCATCTAAATCCCTTTCAAGAAGCATTTCTCCTTTATGTAAAATACCGACATGATCACAAATATCTTCAACTTCTCTTAGATTGTGTGATGAAATCAATACCGTCATGTTACGCTCCGCCACATCCTGAATGATAAGGCTTCGGACTTTTTTACGCATAACAGCATCTAATCCATCGAACGGTTCATCTAAAACGATAACATCCGGCATGCATGACATCGCCAGCCAAAAAGCAACTTGTCTCTGCATTCCTTTTGAAAATTGATTAATTTTTTTATTTTCCTCTAATTGAAAAACGTCTTTTAACTTTTGGTAACGATCTTCATTCCATGAATGATAAAGGTCTCTATAATAATTTGCCATGTGCTTTACGGTATATTGAGGCAGAAAATAGAGGGTATCCGGAAGAAAGACCATACGCTGCTTTATATCTTGATTTTCAAACACATCTTCCCCATTGACCAACACCTTACCTGACTGCTGCTTTAATATACCGACTATCATGCGCATCAGTGTCGTCTTTCCAGCTCCATTGGATCCTAATAAACCGTAAATAGAACCCTTATTTACATGAAAGGTCACTTCATGAAGTACTTTATCGTTATCAAATGACTTATAAACCTTACCAACGTCAATCATTCCCCTGTCCCCCTTCCACTTCCCGAAGAAGTGTTTCAATTTCTTTTGAACTCATCCCAAGATAAATCGCCTCTGCAAACAACTTTCTCAACTCTTCCCTCATTTTGTTCAACTCCTCCTCATTTTCTGATGGTTTTACAGGATGAACGAAGCTCCCTTTTCCTTTTAAGGAATAAATATAACCTTGTGATTCCAGCTCCCTATAGGCTTTCTGAATTGTATTAGGATTGATCGTCAACTGCTGTGCCAATTCCCGAACGGAAGGAAGCTTTTCATCTTCTTTTAAAACATTGGTAATAATTAACTGCTTCAATTTTTCCACCAACTGCTCGTAGATGGGTTTTCTACTTCTAACATCCAGTTCAAACATGTATACACCTCCAAGCTTTTATTCATCTGTATTAACTGTATTAATATATGTATTACAGTTAAGATTATAGTCCAATTTCTTTAATTTGGAAAGAGTTTTTTTCACAGGAGAGAATTTTGGCAATAGAAAAGCGCTTATCAAAAGGGAGATAAGCGCTTTTCTTTTACGTTATTTTAGAATTGAACCAGCTATTTTTATCAGCGGAAATTGAAGTATATCAGCGGTTATAAAGATATATCAGCGAATAAATTATTTTATCAGCAGTTTTTGAACAATATCAGCGATTTTTTAAATTTATCAGCGGAACCTCTTACTCATGGAGTAGACGAGCACTTTTTTCGCCTCAAGCTGAATTTCTTTCTCAAATTCCATCCCTGCTCTGTTGGCCACGCTGATGGACCCTTCATTTCCAGGTTGAATAAGAGCAATCAGTTTATCTAAATGGAATTGCTGAAAGGCGATATTCACTAACGCTGCCGCAGCTTCAGTAGCGTACCCATTTTTCCAGTAGCGTTGATCAATCCAGTAACCAAGCTCTAACTCTTCTACATGGTCAATACGCTGTGGCACGATGCCGGCGTGACCAATCTTAGCGTCATCCTCTTTTCTTAAAATGACATGCAGCCCTAAATCAGGGTTTTGTTCATATGTATCGTAAATCCAATGAAGGAAAGCTTTCATACCCTCCTGATCCTTCACTTTTCCATCACCTATATACTGCATCATTTTAGGATGAGACAGCATCGATTGTAAAAAATCTTCATCCCCCGGCTTATATGGCCGCATGTATAAACGTTCTGTAGTTAAGTTCATTTACTCTCTCCTCTCTTAGAGTTAATCATTCTAATCGACAACATGAGGAGAAAAACAATCAACCCAAATAGAAATATACTAGCTCCCAGTAAGCTTACGCCCATACCTTCAAAACGCCGAACTACAAATAATCCATAGTAATAAACCGCCAGCCCCGCCTGGCACACGATCAATAATAAAGCAAAAGCAAACTTGCGATGATACAATAGGTAGAGCATGAAAACAAAGCCTATACCCATCAGGATCCCAGGCACTACATTTAATAAAAATTCCATTTCCGGCCGACCTCCTTTAGTTTATCGGCGATGAAGGGTGAAAGAGATGCAAAACCTTTAAGTTGTATGTACAAATAAAGTGGTAATTCACCCTCAAGTCCGCACCTTGAATTCAAAGGAAAATTAGATACACTATAGAAAATACTGGTAGTTAAAGATTATCATATAAAAATAAGTAATAGAACCAAATATATAGAAGGTGTGACGAACGATGAATGTTCTGCCAAAAGTCTTTTACGAGCAGCCGACGTTAGAACTCGCCCGTTCCCTTTTAGGGTGCGAGCTTGTCAAGGAAACGACTGAAGGTACAGCTTCAGGTTATATTGTAGAAACGGAAGCTTATATCGGTCCGGTCGATCGAGCGGCTCACAGCTACAATTACAAAAGAACCAAACGAACACAGGTTATGTTCGGCCCTGCCGGATACGCTTACACGTATGTGATGCATACCCACTGTCTCGTTAATGTGGTCAGCGGGGAGGAAGGAAGCCCGGAAGCTGTTCTCATCCGTGCGGTTGAGCCGGTGGAAGGAATCGATTTAATGTATGCAAGACGTGGAGATAAAAAAGAAAAGGATTTAACGAATGGACCCGGGAAACTAACGAAAGCTTTAGGTATTATTCGCAGCGATTACGGGCGACCTTATGACACTCCTCCTCTTTATATTAAGGAGGGCTTCAAGCCTGCTCGAATTTCACAAGGAAAAAGAATCGGTATTGAGAACTCAGGTGATGCACGTGATTTTCCATGGAGATTTTGGGTAACGGACAATAAATTTGTCTCAAGATAAGGTGTATAGGACAATCATTTCAGCAAATACTGAAAGTAGAAATCCTTAAGGAGGTTCTACTTACATGAACAGCAACGACTATCACTTAGCCCGCCTTTCTGAAGCGGAAGAAGAGAAGCTCGCTAGTCTTGAGAAAGAATTAGGGAAAATTTTAATTGCCTGGGAAGACGAAAAATCTGTCCAAAATTAATCCGTGAATAAAGAAGCACGGGCCAAAACTAAAACATAAAATAATCCGAATGATTTTGTAGAAATCATTCGGATTATTTTATGTTAAAGAGAATTTAAACGATCGCTCCGTCAAAATGCTTCGCTTTCCGTGGGCACGGCCTCAGCTTCCTCAGAAAGCAAAGAGCGCTTTCCTGCGGGATCTTCGCCTCTTGCTGTTCCCACAGGAGTCTTCGCATTTTGACTATGCTAATAATCTGCGTTTATACAAATGTTCGACTTTTGAAATCACTGCATTAATTATGTCCCAGCCTCTTCCCCGATTCTTATTTTAGCTTTTATTATAACTTTTTATCAATTTGCAGGCTCTTTACCATCCTTATCTGCCCTCGATGATTAATCTCGTCTTCCATAACGTGATACCACAAGTAATAGTTATTATGTGGTATTCCATTCGTCCAGTGCTTCAATTCTGATAACCACTTATCATCTTTTACTTTCAGTTGTTTTAAGGTTTCCGATCGAACTTCTTGTAGTAATGCGATGTAATAATGAAGGTTTTTATGATTTATCCTGCTTCTAGCCGTCTCTCCTAACTCTAGAGCAGTTCCCCATTTTGATTTTTCACGTAAAGTTAAATCCCGGTTTTCAAATGAAATCACTTGATGGACAAACTCAATCGCCGCTATATGATATAATAGCGCTGCGATCGAGTTCCCCCGGTCGTGTGGTAAAGCATCTAGTTCTTCTACAGTTAAACCCGCTACTTCTTCTAGCGTAACTTCTCTAGTATGCTCTAGCATAAAAACAAGTTCTCCTACCTTAGGTGAATACCCTTCTAACGGCTCGATTTGGTAATGAATCATTTTTTGCCCTCCCCCCTTTACACCTCTTAACATTACCAATTTATAAGAAAATGAATAGTCTGATTTTTTCCTCTGAAGAATGGTATACTTAAAATATAAAAGAAGGGCAGATCTTGTCGGATCTGCCCTTCTTTTATTGATGATAAGCTTTTTCTAATTCTTTAATCTCCAACTTCTTCATTTGAAGCATGGCATTCATCACTTGATGGGCTTTAATTGGATCAGGATCATTTAATCGTTCGCGTAACAATTTAGGAACTATTTGCCACGACACACCAAACTGGTCAGTCAGCCAGCCACATTCCACTTCCTCTCCGTCCTTTGAAAGCTTTTCCCAAAGTTCATCTATTTCTTCCTGGGTGTCACAATCAACTAGAAAAGAAATAGCTGGTGTAAATGAAAAATGGGCGCCGCCGTTTAAAGCGATAAAGGACGTTCCTTCAATTTCAAAGGAAACGGTCATCACACTTCCAGCAGGTCCCGGCCCTGCATCGCCATAGTAAGCCACGTTAAGAATCCTGGAATTAGAGAAGGTGGAAACATAAAACTGCGCCGCTTGTTCCGCCTGGTCCTCGAACCATAAATTAGGACTGATTTTCGAAAGGGAAAGATTCATTTCTTCTCTAAGCTCCTTTCCTTTTTTATCGCCTGTCTATATAAAAAGTTCGATGCTTGGATCCATTCTCCTGCTTAAAGAAATTTAATTTGATTCGTATCGGCATATTTATTAATCATTGCTTTAAACATATCGATTTCCTCTTCCTTATCAAAAAACCACTTGGGCAGAATTAAAGCATGATGCTTAGATACATATAATTGAAAGAGATCCTTTTGCTCTTGTACAGCCACGACATCAGACCATTTATATTGGTTCACAGATTTTTCGAACTTCTGTTTAATATCCATAGAGCGGAACGTATAAGTGATTTCCTTTTGCAGTCTGCGATCTTTATTAAATTCTCTAGTGGATCTCACATTAATCATAAGAATAAGAAACAACAATACGAATCCAGCGAGTAGAAAAGAGACGACACTCGTCACGATTAACGAGATAAGCCATGACCCCTCCATAGATCGATAACTCACATAAAAGAACAATGCGAACGCCGCAATGAAATAAATAAGTTTTACTTTTTTCATATGGTAATTGTTGTGTCTTCTATAATCTCCAACGGTTAGTGCACCGCTGACCGTCAATCTTTGATTTTCCTTCATGCCCTCACTCCTTGAAACGACTTTCCTCATTAGCTTATCACGAAGGATGAATTTTTCGGATAAAATTATTTTACATGCTTGATAAAAAGAACGCGCTCTTGTCCTTTTCCATCATAATTGGTGACCACAGGAACACCATTTATCACTTTGTCTCCATGGTCGAAATTAAATCCAATCTTCGTGTGGAAATCAATTGACGTTTTATTGATCGGAGATGTCACCGCACGAACGATAGAACGCCCTGATTGTTTGACGACATTGAAAAATTCACCGTAAAGCTTTCTGGCAATATCTTTTCTTCTATAGGCAGGATCAACCCCTACAAAATGGACATAAGCTTCGTCATTATACGTCTGCGAATAAAAGGCGATAAGAAAACCGATGATTTTGCCATTCTCTTCTGCCACAAAACTCGTTTCTCTAAAATGAATAAAAAACAACTTCGGCAGCATGGCAGCCATCGTGCGTCCACCCCACCAATCATTAATTAAAGGCGAGATCACACCATAATCATCGGCTGTCACATTTCGGATTTGCATGAATTTTCCTCCTCCATAAACGTACGATCATTTCGAATCATCAACAGCTTTTCTTCATAATCAGCCAGCTTCTCCAAAACGACAGGCTTACTGTTCTTCTCAAATGAAGCATTCCATTTAAACATTTTAATAAATATGGAAAAAGTCGGAGTATAGTTAGCTTTCTCTAAGCCCAGCTTTTGTTTAATAAACCTATTAATGATCCTATACTTACGACGTGAATAAGGCGTATCCAGGAAGATAATGACGTCAGCTTCCTGAAAGCTTTTCCTCATCCAGGGCTCGTAATGTACACCTTCCAAAATCCAAGACTCGGAACCGAGAATTTGATATAAATACTCTTCCCTTTCTGGTTCACTCCTTCGGATATCTTCATCTTTATTTCTTATCCATACCACGTTATCAAGCTCATAATAAGGGATATCAAGTTTAACAGACAGTTTTCTAGCTAACGTCGTTTTCCCGCTCGCTACAGAACCAATAATATGTATTTTCTTCCCGTCCACTAATCAAGCCCCCACCAGTCAATCAAGATTAATTCAGCAAGCGGCATCGTCCATATATTTAATAAAATAAATAAGGAAACGAACATAAATATTGTATTTTCCCACTGATCCTTACGAAATAACGAAGCGATGAGTGTAAAGAAAAACCCTGCAGTCAGCACGTACAATATCATGGGTTTAACTATACTTTGATCTATATTGATCCATAGAATATAGAACAGTAGTGCGAAAGTAAACAGGCATCTAATGCTATTCTTCATACTCTCTCTCCTTGAATTCAAAGTTAAATCTATTTTTCAGAGCATTACCTCTTGCATTTCACTATTTTTGTCGTGACTTCATTCACCAGTAAAATACTGTAATAACTCCCATTCATAGACTTCCCACTTCTTCATATACGAATCCATTACTAATAAGTTTCATCCCGCCCCCCCACAAATGATCTATGACAATATACTTATTTTTCTATATTTTCAATAGATTTACACAGCATTAGCTTTCTATTAACAATTTACCACTAGTATTGCGGTTGTAACACCCCACTACAAATTTTCGAAGGGAGAACGGTTATGTTTAAAAAATCTGCAGCACTGCTAGTCAGCTCAACCATTTTATTTTCTGGCATCAGTTTAGGAGAGGGACAACAGGTTTTTGCTAGTGAAAATGAGAGCGGCAAAGATAAAGTTAAAAACGTTATTTATATGATTCCAGATGGTTACTCCGCAGGATATGCTACGAATTATCGTTGGTTCAAGGGAGAAGATTCCGTATTTGATCCTCATTTAAAAGGAATGATGAAGACGTACTCAGAGGACACAGAGGTAACTGACTCAGCAGCTGCTGGAACAGCAATGGCCACCGGGGAGAAAACTAACAACGGCATGGTTGGTGTTACCCCTGATGGAAAAGAACTCGACAGTATTCTTCAAGCTTCGGAGAATGCAGGTAAATCTTCTGGACTTGTAGCTACTTCTACCATAACTCATGCTACCCCCGCTGTTTTTGCCTCACATGTTAAGGATAGGGACAATGAAGCAGAAATTGCTCCTCAGCTGCTTGAAAGTGGTGTAGATGTATTACTGGGTGGAGGTAAAGAAATGTTTTTACCTGAATCAAAAGGAGGTCTGCAGGGAGAAAATAATCTATTAGATCTAGCCGAGCAAGATGGTTATTCTTTTGTAGAAAACAAAGACGAACTGGCTAATGCAGAAGGTGATGAAAGAATACTCGGCTTATTTGCTGATGAAGCTCTTAGTCCTGAACTGGAACGGGGAGAAACCAACGAGCCTAGTTTATCAGACATGACTTCAACAGCCATTAACTCTCTCTCTCAAGATGAAGATGGCTTCTTCCTCATGGTCGAAGGCAGTCAAATAGATTGGGCAGGCCACGCTCATGATGCGGCCTGGGCGATGAACGATACGCAGGCTTTTGAAAAAGCCGTAGAAGATGCGTTGGATTATGCCAAGCAGGATGAAGAAACGCTCGTAGTGATTGCTGGTGATCACGAAACAGGCGGAATGACGGTTGGTTCAAATGGGGAATATGACGTTAAACAAGAGGTCGTTCAAGGTGTGAGTGCTACAGGAGACCACATGGCTGAGCAGTTGAATGAGGATAAGAGTAATATCGCACAAGTCGTAGAGGAGTATACTGGGTTAGAATTAACGGATGATGAAGTAGAAACGATTCGTTCAGCAGAAAAACCAAACGAAGCCATCAATAACGTTGTGAGTGACCGGGCCCTCGTAGGATGGACGAGTTCAGTACATACCGGTGTGGATGTCCCCATTTATGCTTATGGCCCATCCTCGGATGACTTTTCCGGATTAGTTGAAAATACCGATCTTCCGAAAAAAATGGCTGACGCTATGGGAGTGGAGCTTGGCAGTATAACAGAGGAAGAGTCGAACAGCGATAAGGAAAAAAATAAGGATAATCACATTTCCTGGGAAGGTGAAGGCGGATTGAACTACGCCACACCACTCGAGGGGTGGGATAAGAAGCGTAGTGTTGTGGATTACCTGAAATCCAATGGCTACCCATCGGACCTCAACTTTCGTGGCGAAATCGCTGCCAGCTTTGAAGTTGAAGATTATACCGGCACAGCAACACAAAACACGACAATGCTCGATCAGTTGAAAAAAGCATTAGACTAATAAAAAGACGAAGGCAGCCAGGCTGCCTTCGTCTTTTTTTGAAAATATTACAGATAGGTCTCTATCTTTTTCGTTAAGGCGTTATCTAATGTAAAGTTGCCTCCCCTGCAAAAATAGCCGAAGCACCCGCTAATACACAGAATCTGCTATTCATAGAGGTCAAATCTTTTTAGTTTTCCTTAAAGTCAAGGAGGTCAAGGAACACTTCTACATTTACATAATCCTTCGAGAAACCCGGCAGTAATTCCAACCAATGCACACCTGAGAAGATTCCTGCCACAATCATCATGCCAAAAAACAAGCTTAGAATAATGAAAGTAATTCCAGCACATTCAAGGCTTTCTCTTCGTTCAGTACTCATTATCCTTCTCCTTTCCTATTTTTTCAAACTCAATGGAAAGGATTACGGATAAAAGCCTTCATTTTCTTGATAAAAAATAGAGTACACAGAATGAGGTTCTATATATTTATTTTTTGGCACAAAAATTGGACATAAAGCTTTTTTTATAAAAGGAACCGGCGATTCATAGGCTTCTTCACTCGACAAAGAAAGGGTTGAAGGTGGATGTGACACAGCGGCAACTGTATATTGAACTGTTAGTTTTTCCTCCAGGGGGCCAAACGATGGTGGCTGAACCTTTTGAATTCCTATAAGTAACGTCAGCAAGATAATGAATATAAAAACTGCTGATTTTCTCTTCAATTGCTTTACCGCCTATTCTTCATTAATTTACAGATCTCCTCCATACTTATTTATTATAATATAACTTAACGTGAATGCTTCGAGGATAGTGAATAAGTACTAAATTGCGTATTAATCACTTCATCAACACGATAAAGTGGTGATCATTTAGTTCTCACCAGTTTTATTTTTAGTAATAACAAGCATCGAGTTGGCATTCTTTTGAAATTCATAGGACACACTTACTTCCTTCACTGTATACCCTTGAGCCTTTAAGTGGTCAATGACTTCCTCCATTCTCTTATAGCGCCTGCCCTCTAAATCAACGACTGGAAAAAGTCGGACTTCTTCTTTAGCAACCCTCACCAGTTCTTGAAGCGAACTCAGATGAAATTCATAGGTTAAGCGGTCTGCATACATAAACAAAAAATGAGCGGATAGGACGAGCTCAAATTCTTCATCTTTAAAAGGAAGTTCAGGAAGCACAACAGGAACATAACGATCGCTGGCTTCTTTCCAATCCTGTGTACAATTTTCTAATGCACTCTGTCTATACTTCTTTAGCTCCTCCATATTTTGAAAGTAACTCCATATGTAATTGCTTTTCGCCTCTTCCATATGTTCCATCGCATGCTGTAAATCTTGTCTTCCTTTTTCTTCAAGAACTTCACCGGCATGATCGTAAGCCATATCAGCTGCGGTAATATCTATCCCTTTTGATCTGCCAACGGCCGTAAACGAACAAGCACCCGAAGGACAATCAAGAATTTTCTTCCCTATTAACGATTCTTCCTTTAACGAAAACATATCCAGATACTCTTCGTATGTTCTTCCAATAAAAATAATCTTTTCTAAATTTAACTTTGTTCTGCTCATCTCTACTCACCTCATCTATTCTAGTTATGGGTTACTATACTGATATCCATCCACCCGTAAGCAACTTCATTAAGCTCACAACCATCAATCGTTATTGTCTTTTCATCGATGACCGCTCCACCTCTCTTTTCATAAAACCGACGGTAAGGATTGTCTTCAAGCACCCATACGAGCATCGACACCATGCCTTCACTGTAAAGCTTACGAGCCAGGGCCCCTAAAAGCTTTTGACCAAGACCAGCTCGCTGCACCTCTTTATAAAAATATATGGCGTACAATTCACCTCTGAAAGGGTATTTCCCTGTTCGTTCTAAACCGCCATGACAAAAGCCAACGACTTTTCCTTCATTTGTTTCAACGACAAATATAAAATTCTCATCATCTCTAGCGATAAAATTTTCCCACTTGGATATTTTATCACTTGGATCAAGAGAAGCTAAAAAGGAGTCAGGAAGAATATTTTCATATGTGGATTTCCAGCTGGTTGTACTGACTTTCGCAATCTCTTTAGCATCAGCCGCTGTTGCTTTTCGAATGTAATGCTTCATCATCCAACTCCTCAACCGGTTCTTTCTCCAACCATTCATTTATTAAAAATGAGGATCGGGCACCCATCGAACGCATATGGCTGCCGTTCCAAAGCACAGCATTTCCTTCCGGCAGTAATAAAACCGAATGGCGAAGTTGTGTCACGCGTTTATGTATCGCTTCATCGTCTTTTTGCGTATAGTGACACCAAATTGAGCAGCCTTCTATTAAATTAAGTCCAGCGACAGGATGTCCATTTTTTAAATGGGTAAGCTCTTTCGCGAATATAATAGCTCCAGCACTTTGTCCATAAATGATCCCACCGTTTTGAAAGTAGTCTATTAACACTTCATCAAACCCATCTTCTTTTACTATGTTTAATAGTCGACCGGAATCGCCTCCACTTATATAAATCGCTGAGAAAGCTTCTAAATCCTGACGCGTTTTAAGAGATACTTCTGTCCACATTACAACTTTTTTAATTCCGGCTTCATGAAACATTTGTCCAACATACTCAAAGCTTTCCTTATACGGTCTAACATGAGGATCACCGGCCAGAGGGATATATAATACCGGCTTCTCTTTGTTAATCAATTCGGCAAAGTAAACGTTTATAATGCGCGACTGCTCACCATTTCCTCCTCCGGACAATATTAAAGTCCCTGCCTTACCCCTTTCTGTTACTCCCGTTTGTAACTCTGTTCGGTTTCTCACCGTTACCCTCCTCTATAAACCTTTTTAATAGAGTTTGTGTGAAATTCTTGAATATGTTTGCCTTGTTCCACCCTATCTATGAAATATCCGTCAGTAAGTCGGCTGATCACTTTTTTCCAAAAAGCCTGGGAGGGTACGTTTTTCTCCATTTGGTGGACACTCCACGCCCCAGGATACTTATGAAAAAGCTGAGTGGCAGCTATTTTTCCAAATCCTTGACCATGGTACTTTGCAATAATAAAAAATTCTTCAATCGTATTCGGCTCATGCTCTGACTGACTTTCTAGAAGAGCAAAACCTATCAACTCTTCGTAATGCTTAATGAAATAAGCGTGAAAATAATCATTCTCCCAATATTTGTCTAAGTTAAACCATTGGTATGAACCATCTTCCTCTAATTGAATTGAAGGTATATATTTACTAAATTCATAGATGTAAAATTGCATCAGGTTGTGTAAAATATATTCTTCCTCAGCTTTTGCTTCCTGTAAAATGATCATATTTCCACCCCCTTCTATTTTAAAAAATAATCCTAAGTCATCTTGTTTCCTTGTTTGATACTAGAAATGATTCCCTTTCTAATGAGCTGCCCTGTTCCATAGAGAATACCGGTTAATACAATTACTTTATTTCTTCCAAAAGGTTTAAACCAGGCTCCATCGTTTGGCAGGAAATTGATCGCTAAGTATAACGAACGGAGAGTAGTCACAACGCTTACAATAAGAAAATATCTAAGCTTTACGGCCTTTGAGAAGATGCTGGTAACCAGTACAAAAAATATAGTTCCAATAAGTAAGAAATCTGCCTCTTCTTCTAATACCTTTCTTTGTTCATATTCGTAATAGTGAAAAAGAAAAGGAAACGGGAATAAAGCGAGAACGAAATAAATGAACTTCAAGACCATCACCATGCTGTTGTAATTTTTATCTAAAAGACATTCTCTTAAGGGTAATAAGTATCCCTGCATGAGAATCCCAGCTTATGTAAGTAATTATTTCAAATTTTATCAATATTCACAACAAAGGTGGCTATAATTTCATTTTTCAGCCCTGTCTCTTTTCTCTTTTTATTCATAAGCTATCGTTAACGAGCAAAAAGGTGGTGAGAAAATGAGCTATGGTTGTGGATATGGCGGATATGGCGGATATGGCGGATATGGTCGCAACAAAGGCGGCAGTTTTGCTTTGATCGTCGTATTGTTCATTCTTTTAATTATTGTTGGAGCCTCTTTTTATAAGTAATATAATTCTTTATTAAATAAGTTAAGGCATATGACCTTAACTTATTTATTTTTCGATCGTTACATATCTCCTTTTCCTACTCCTTGGCGCTTCCATAAAAGCAGTCCGCGTCAAAGACTACTGAAAAAGTCATTTACATAAAAGAGTAGTTCCAGTTTTTGTTTAAACTCACGAATCGCTTGGCGGTTGATGCTTGCCTCCTATGGCTACAGAGCCCTTATTGTTCTCAGCCTTTTAGCTTACTTCCGTCACAAACGTCTTAAAACAAAAGATCTTCTAATTGGAATTAAAACATGAAAACTCAAGATGCGTTGACTATTTCAACAGCAAATGGAAAACGAAGCTTTAAACTTAAAAAGGAATGGAAGACTTAAATCTCTTAAATTAGAAGAAAGCAGTCTGCCAGGAAATTAAACCCCGCACAGACTGCTTTTCTAATAAAGATTATGAATACCACGTATGCCACATGTGATCATTTCTTCCTCTGACGAAACAGTCAATGCGGTTTGACCCCCAGGACACAGCACTGGGTGCAGATCGAACGCCGCCCCTTGGAGCTCCAAGGTCTTCCCAATTACTCCACCTGGAACCATTCCACCACTTATGCCACAGTTCATTGTTGCTGCCTCGAACAAAGCAATCCAGTCGGTTTCTAGCCCACGAAGACACAGCCGGGGCATCATCAAAGCCACCGCGTGGTGAGCCAAGATCCTCCCAGTTACTCCACCTGGAACCATTCCACCATTTATGCCACATTCGATCATTTCTTCCTTTCACGAAACAATCAATGCGGTTTGGACCCCAGGATACCGCTCCAGGGGAACTTCTGACACCGCCGCGCGGTGAGCCGAGGTTTTCCCATTGACTCCAATTCGCTCCATTCCACCATTTATGCCATAAATTGTTATCATCACCTTGAACGAAGCAATCTAAGCGATTGGACTGCCAGGAGGCCACGGCTGGTGCTCCTTCAAACCCTGGAGGCGGAGAGCCAAGGTCTTCCCACTCACTCCAGCGTGACCCATTCCACCATTTGTTCCACATTCGATCATTTCTTCCTCTAACAAAACAGTCAATCCGGTTCGGTCCCCACGAAACCGCTCCCGGGGAACTTCTAACCCCTCCACGCGGCGCCCCAAGATCCTCCCATTCCCTCCATCTCGAACCGTCCCACCACTTGTGCCACATCCGATTATCTCTTCCTCGCACAAAACAATCTAACCGATTCGACTGCCAGGACGCTGCAGCCGGTGCTCCTCGAAAGCCATTAGGCGGTGCGCCAAGATCTTCCCACGGCTTCCAGCTTACACGCCACTGATTATCTCCCATCATCTGTGGTAATTGTACTGGATGGTAGTAAGGCTGGACATGTGGTGGATAAGTGTGAGGATGTTGATAAGGATTGGAATTTAACGAAGGCCCGCTTCTGTAATAAAAGTCGTAGTGTGGATGTGGTGGGAATCCATAATGATTCATCACAGGGGTACACCTCCCTTTAGTTATCGATATCAATTTTATGCAATTAGAGAAAGAATCATGAAAAAGAGGCAGGTAGGATTACCGGGTGAATTGGAATACGCTTCGATCTGCATTATTGTAAAACCTCTAGGCATAGTCACTCACTTAACCATTCCATCCTAATAAACTATAGTTATGTAAAATTAAGGAGGAGAACGAACAACTATGGTTTTTCCGTCTAATAATCAGTTTCAACCGATCTTATTAGGCGCTCAACCAATCTTTGACGTGGTAGGAGATGAGTCGCCCAGCTCAACAGACATCGTGGGAAACAGTCAATTTCCAGCTGCTTATTTTGCTTATGACGGGCAAAATATATATTTCCGCATCCGTTTGAATACAACTCCCATCAACGCCCAATTAACAGGTTTTCGAAATTTCACATGGGGCGTATTGATTAACACGTCCGGGACACCAGGCGTGTACGATTGGTTGGCGAATATTAACGGTTTAAATAATACGATTAATTTAGTTCAAAATACACAAAGGCAATTCAATTCATGGAATGACCCTGCCGAAGGAACGAACGGACAGGGGGCCCCGAACTACTCCAGGCCGATCGTCAATTTTGATACGGCTCGAGCAGTTCTAACCAGTGACGGCTCGAATTTCGGTGGAAATCCTGATTACTTTATAGACTTTCAGTTTCCGGCAAATGTTTTTTTTCAAACGCTCGGCATTAACGAGAGCACCCAGCTTCGAACCGTCATCTTTACTTCAGCAAATGCAAACAACTATAACAAGGATTCCCTGCGGACAAGTGAAGGCTTTCAATTTGTAAATGCTTTAACTAATCCTTCAGCTCCTGAAGATGTGGATGTACGTGCCGATCTTGCCGTTAGTAAATCGATTGCTTCAGGTCCTCAAAGTATATTAAATGGAGCTGAAGGCACATGGAATCAGACCGTAACGGTAACCAACACCGGTCTTTCGTTAGCGCGTCAGCTTTTTATAAATGATGTCATTCAAGTGGATCAGCTGACAAGCCTCCATAACGTGTCCGCTTCTTTGGGTAGTACAGCTTTTAATCAATCCACGAATACATTGTCGTGGAACATCGGCAATTTAAACCCTGGCGAAACAGTAAATTTATCGCATACTGTAAGCGGCACTTTCACCTCTTCAGGCACGAGGACGTTAAATACGGTAACCTCGTCTGGAATTGATAACTTTACCGGTGGACTACTCCCGGTTCGGACCGATTCAAATTCAATTAATGTTATTCAAGCGGCCGCGATTACCGGGCAAGTAACTTCAGGTCTCAATGGGCTGCCTTTAACCGGGGTAACTGTTGAATTAAGAGATGCAGGAAACGTGCTGATTGCATCTACCACTACAAACGGGAATGGAAATTATAATTTCACGAATGTAACTCCAAGTACTTACAACCTTACGTATTCTTTATCCAATTACATGTTGACAACGAGAACAACTGCAGTCGCAGCAGGTCAAACCGAGATTGTAAATGTCATTCTTCCACCTGATCCTGGTACTTTAACGGGATCTGTCCAAACGACAGGTGCTATGCCAATCTCAGGAGCTATTGTACGGGTTATTGATTCATTCAATACCGTCTTAGGAGAAGAAACAACGAATGCTCAAGGGATGTACACTTTCCCAAACCTTTCTCCCGGTTTCTACACGTTAACTGTAAGTGCATCTACTTTCCAATCACAGACAAGAGCTGTAACCATTCATTCTAATACACTAACAAATGAAAATTTCATTTTGCAGGATTCCCCGGGAACAGTTACCGGCACAGTACAGAATGAGACAAATACACCCATTCCAAATGCTTCTGTTCAAATATTGGACGCAGGGAACAATGTAATCGCTTCTGCAGTAACAGATGTCGGAGGCAATTACACTATCGACCAGCTTGCTCCTGGCACCTATTCACTTCGAACGAGGGCAGATGGTTATCAAACGAGTCTGCTTGGCTTCTCTGTCATGGCCAATCAAACAACCGTTCAGAATGTGACGTTGCTTGCTCAGCCAGGGACACTTTCAGGGGAAGTGACGGACAGCGAAACCGGCGATTCGATTGAAGGAGCTTCCGTTCAGGTAATCAGCCAGAGCGGCATAACTGTAGCCGTCGCACAAACAAATGCCGGCGGCAACTATACGATACCCAGCCTTCCAGCAGGTTCTTATACTGTAACCTTCAGCCAGGCTGGGTATGCATCTATAGTTTCAGGAATTATCATTCCGCCAAATGGGGTCATCGTTCTCAACGCTCAAATGAATCAAATCACTGGCAGAATTTCCGGGACTGTCCAATCAACAGGAGGGCAGGCGATCGAAGGTGCCATCGTACATCTGCTTCAAAATGGAATCTCAATCGCTTCTTCATTCTCTGATGAAATGGGTCAGTACACTTTTGCAAATTTAACACCCGGCAACTATACAGTAAGAGCTGCAGCCAATAATTTCGAAACGGAGGCTCTCGGTGCACAAGTCAATGCGTTTGAAACGACAACCATTAACTTTTCACTGGCGCAGAATCCAGGTACTCTTACCGGTACAGTAGTGGATACAGGAAATAACCCAATTCCAGGCACAATTGTAACAGTAAGGGAAAGTGTGAGCGGCGCGGTGGCAGGGACAGGAATTACAGACCAGAACGGTGAGTATATTCTCACCCAGCTGGCGCCGGGTATATACGCTGTGACCGCCGCAGCCGATAACATTCAATCGGCCACGTTAGGGACTGTAATCGAACCAAACGCCATAAGTAATTTGAATTTCACTTTAATGGCTAACCCTGTTTCCATCAATGGCACAGTGATAAATCAACAGACTGGAGATCCGATCGAAGGCGCACAGATTGAAGTCAGAGTACTCGATGTGAACGGAACAGTGATCCGCAATGTATTAACAAATAACTTCGGTGAATTCTTAGTTGATCAACTGGCGCCGGGGACGTATACGGTTGTAGCATCTGCTCTGTCGTTCCAGACCAATTTTGCAACGGTTACCGTGCCTCCAGGCGGGCAGGAAACGGTTCAAATCGCCCTGACTCCTAATCCCGGCTTATTAACAGGTTCAATTACTGCGGCAGCATCAGGAAGCCCGATTGCAGGAGCCGTCGTGCAAGTCGTCACTTCAGAAAATGTATTAATCGAAACCGTATTAACGGATCAAAACGGCCAGTACACGGCAGGCGGACTTCCACCTGGAAACTATAATGTGGTTGTAACGGCTGCTAATTTCCAAACGAAGGTTGGCGGAGCAATCATACTAGCTGGTACGACCTCCACCGTCGATCTAATGCTTATCGCTAATCCAGGCGCAATTAATGGAACAGTCACGCCGGTGCAGCCTAATAACATTGTCCAGCTTTACAACACCAACAATGTTTTCATCACTAGTGTTATAGCTGATCAGAATGGCTTTTATTCCTTTATGAATCTAGCCCCGGGTAGTTATATTGTTACTGGCAGCGCCCCGAACTTTTCTACAGTTTCTACAGGTACATTTGTTAATTCTGACGAGACGACGACGGTCGATATCAATCTAACGGCGAATCCCGCATCCATTGCAGGTACTATATTTGATGAAAATGCTAATCCTATTTCCAATGCGACCATTCGAGTATTTGACTCTAATGAAGTTTCTCTAGGAACTGCAGGAACAGATGCCGAGGGGAATTATTCCATCGGAAATCTTCCGCCTGGGGCTTTAACTGTGGTTGTTACTGCGCCTGGTTTTAGTCAGGTGATATCAGGTGTCATTCTTCAGCCGGGTGAATCACAGGCAGATGTCGATTTCACGCTTGCCGCAAATTCTGGTGCAATCAGCGGGCTGGTTATAGATGCAATAACTGATGATTTATTAGCCAACGTATCTGTAGTTATACGTCAAGCGGGGAGTTCAGACCAAATTGTAGCTTCCGCCACCACAAGTCCGTTTGGAAATTATACGGTCAGCGGTCTTTCACCTGGAAGTTACACCGTTACGGCTTCTTTGCCGGGGTATGGAACGATAACTGTTGGAGCTATAGTAGTCAGTGATACTACAACAAATGCGAACATTTCTTTAATTCAATTAGCAGGATCCATAGAAGGACAGCTGATCGATGCTGACGGAGATCCGATCACAGGAGCAAATCTGCAGCTGAAGCTTTTAAATGATTTAAATGTGACCATCATTACCATACTCGCCAATCCAGATGGAAGCTTTGTATTTAGTAATATTGAGCCTGGCACATATGTCATTCAGGCGTCTGCCCCCGGTTTTCAGTCTAAAAATGTAGGGGTTTTGGTTCAAGCAGATGCGATTACGCAAAGTGTCATTCAATTAGATTCTTCCCCAGCGGTTTTAACAGGTCAGGTGATCAGCCAGCAATCTGGCACGGGAATTATTGGAAGTACAGTAACGGTTTCTGATCCATTAACAGGTTCTATCCTGGGCAGTGGTTTTACAAATCAAGCAGGAGAATTTCGTATAGAAAATCTTCCGGCTGGTTCCTATAACGTTACAGCTTCTGCATCCAATTTTGGATCTGCCTCGACAGCAGTCGTATTAACAGCAGGAGACGAATCAACCGTTATTCTTTCCCTTGCTTCAAATCCTGGTCAGGTTACCGGAACTGTTATTGACAGGATTACCGGCTTCATTCTCGCAGGCGCAAGTGTACAGGTATTTGACCAGACGGGAGCTTTTGTCTTCTCAACAAATACGGATGCTCAAGGAAATTATATCGCTACAGGACTGTCTCCAGCAACTTATACCGTCTTATCAAGTTTCAATGGATATGCCAATCAATTAATCAGTCTCACAGTGACAGCAGATGAAACATCGATTGCCAGCTTTGCTTTGGATCCCAATCCTTCTACTCTAACCGGGCAGGTTACAGATGATAACGGGTCGCCGATAGCCGGTGCCCAAATTATTGTCAGACAATTTACAGCGGCAGGACCGATTATTGCTACAGCTTTAAGTCATGATGATGGATTTTACCTTATTCCGGGATTACCACAAGGATCTTTTACTATCATTGCCACAGCACCAAATTACGGAACGCAAGCATCCTCCGTTCTGCTTGAGCCGGGAGAAACCATTATTCGAGACTTCATTCTCACCCAATTGGTATCTTCCGTTACAGGAACCGTTACCGATGCGGGCACAGGTGAGCCTTTAATCAACGTACTCATTCAGCTGCTGGATACCAATGGAATATTGATTGGTTCTTTTCAAACCGATCCAAATGGCACGTATTTGATTGAAGACTTTACCCCTGGCTCTTACATCTTGACGTTCACTCAGCATGATTATCAATCTCAATCTCTAAGTTTTTCGACAATGCCTGAAGAAACTGCCACTGTAAATGCTAGGTTAGCAGCAGATCCAGGCACTTTATCAGGAGTCGTCTTAGATAATGAGTCCAATCCATTAATTGGTGCTTCGGTAAGAGTATTTCCGGCATTAGGAATACTACCCATTGCTACTTTAGTTACAGATGGAACCGGGAGTTTTAATTTATCAGGGGCAGCACCAGGCGCCTATGTATTAACAGTAAGCTATGAAAATTATTCAACTGGGCAAACAGGGATTACGGTTATTTCTAATCAAACAACCAGCTCAACGATTATTCTTTTCCCTGACCCAGCAACTATTACTGGTCAAATCCGTTCATCCACGGGGGTTCCGATTACGAATGCTACAGTAAGGGTCGTCGATCAAAATGAGACAGTATTAGCCACTGTAGTAACGGACGAATTTGGGAATTATGCCATAACCAACCTCCCGCCTGGAAATCATCAAATCATTATTAGTGCTCCAGGATTTGGTGCAGTGGTCGGAGGAGTTATTTTAGGACCGGGAGATATTATAAATAACTTAGATTTCGAGTTAACTGCCAACCCGGGACGTATACAAGGTCAGGTAACAGATACGCTGACAGGTGAACCTGTCACAGGCGCTATTACCGTCGTCCGAACAGTTGGAGGAATCCCGGTTGTGGTTGCTTCGTCTTTCACCGATGAAAATGGAAATTATTTAATTGAAGGGTTAGCGCCTGGCTCGTATTCTGTGACAAGTACGGCCACAGGATATGGAACGACTGTCGTAGGAGCTATTATTGAAAGTGACCAGACAACTACAGTCAATATCGGCTTATCTCCAATAGTTGGATCTATCTCTGGTCTTGTAACGAACCAAAACGGCGATCCCCTCACAAACACAGCGGTAGAAATAAAAGTCTTCGACCAGGCAGGGAATTTAATTATTATCGTTTTAGCTGATTCAAATGGACAATTTACAATTCCAGAACTTAACCCAGGGTCTTATCAGCTTACGATTAGTGCGCAAGGCTTCTCATCCCAAACGGTTGGTGCGGTTGTGGAGGCTGGAGAGGATACGTTTCTAACGATCCCGTTAGCATCGAATCCAGCACGAATTACAGGGCAAGTCGTTGATTCTGTAACTAGTGATCCAATCTCTGGAGCAATCGTAACTGTATCGGATGTAAATGGACTCCCAATTACGAACGCTGTAACGGATCTTAATGGAAACTTTTTAATCGGAGGTCTGCCGCCAACAACTGTAATTGTGTCGGCTGTAGCAGCGGGGTATGGATCTGCATCAACGGCTGTGTTGTTATCACCAGGAGCTACTGTATCTACGACAATCGCATTAACTCCACAACCCGGCGGAGTGACGGGGGTTGTAACATCCGCTGTCACAAGTGAGCCAATTTCTGGAGCTACTGTACAAATCTTTGATGAAACAAGAGCCTTAGTAGTCACATTGACGACTGATCCAAATGGGTTATACTCTTTCACCAACTTATCCGGAGGGGTTTATCGGATTGTAGTTTCAGCGGCTGGATTCGGTACTGCACTTCAAGACGTAACGGTCTCTTCTAATCAGATAACAACTGCAACCTTTTCACTTGTTGAAAATCCAGGAAGTATTCGAGGTACAGTAATCAACCAAGTTACGGGAGAACCTTTGCTTGGTGTTACAGTTGTGATCAGGCAGTTCTCTCCTACAGGGCCGATCATCCAAACCATCGCGACCGACAGTAATGGTCAATTCCTAGTTGAAAACTTAACACCGGGAGCATACACCGTTACTGCATTTACTCCGTCGTTCGGCTCTCAAAGTGCCTCTGTTCAAGTAAATGCAAACCTTACAACTGAAGTCACCTTAGAACTTCTGCCAAATGCAGGTACGGTTGAAGGAATGGTCACTTCTTCGGTTACAGGAGCGGGATTATCTAATGTCAGGGTTTCCGTGTTCGATGATAACGGGATCCTTGTCGTTACCGTTCAAACTGACAATCAAGGAAGATATCAGGTTGAGGGCTTAAGACCGGGAAGCTACACGATTACCTTTTTCCATCCAGATTTCCAAACGGCAACAATCGGTACTGTCATAATTGCTAATCAAACCTCAACTGTTAATGCCGCACTTCAACCAAACCCTGGCAGGATTGAAGGTCAGGTGTTTGATGCATTTGAAGAAGTTCCACTGATTGGAGCGGTTGTTCAACTTTTCCCGTCTCAAAGCCTAATTCCTATAGCAAATGCAGTGACAGATGACAACGGCTTTTATTACTTACCAGGAGTTGCGCCGGGCGAATATATTATCACCGCTTCTTTTGCGGGTTATGCCCGTGCAGCTGTAGGAGCGACAGCAGCAGCCGGGCAAACCACGACAGCCAATTTATTTTTAATTCCTGATCCAGCCTCTATAAACGGCACCGTCACCTCCTCTGAAGGAGGCCCGATTCAAGGAGCATCCGTTCGAATTGTGTCTCAGGATGAAGTGGTGCTGGGGACAGCACTGACGGCAGCAGATGGTTCCTATTTTATCGGGAATCTTCCTCAAGGTTCGCATACGGTTGTATTCAGTGCTCAAGGCTTTGGCACAGAATATAGAGGAATTACTTTGACTGTTGGTGAAGAAGAAGTCGTCAATGCTGTACTTTACCCAAATCCTGGAGCGATAGCCGGCCTCGTATACGACACCCAAACCAGCCAGCCGATTATTGGAGCAGATGTAGTTGTCCGACGAATCATTGGAGGGTCATCCATTGTCGTTGCAAATGCCACCAGTGACCAGGATGGAAAATATTTCATTCCAGGATTGTCGCCAGGAGTGTTTACCGTTAGTGGAAGCGCCAATGGATATGCTGTGAATACTATAGTTGTCGTAGTGGCACCCGATGAAATTCAAGAATCCAACATCCCTTTAACGTCTCTAACCGGCAGACTTGAAGGTCGAGTGAGGGATACAGAAGGAGATCCTATCACTGACCAACAGGTGAGTGTTCGAATTTTTGATGAGGAAAATCGTTTAATAATCACCCTATTAGCCAATAATCAAGGAGAATTTTCAGTTCTCAACCTGGCGCCTGGAAACTACACAACAGCAGTCTCCACGCAAGGTTATGAATCCACGATCGTTCCTTTTTCCATTGAGGCCGGATTGACAACTTCCATTACGGTTATTTTAGGCGTTCAGCCTGCGACGTTATTTGTAAATGTTAGAGACCGGGTTACAGGAGAACCGATTGCTGGAGCTGGTGTTTCCGTTTTACTTCCCGATGGGAGACAGGTAGGTGATGGAGTCACGGACAGCGATGGAGTCGTGGTTCTTACCGGGCTGCCACCGGGTGAACTGAGAGTTGTAGCAGCAGCAGTGAATTACTTCTCTGAGAATGCAGCTATCATCCTCGCACCTAACGAAGTGCTTGAACTCACAATTACCCTTCAACCCATTTCGTTAGGCCGTATCATCGGGCAGATTGTAGATCAAGATACCACATTCCCTATCTCAAACGCACTCGTTGAATTAATTAACGAGAATGGGGAAATTATTAATCAGACAGCAACTGATTCAGAAGGTTTATTCCGATTTGAAGACGTTCCCGAAGGACCGTACCGGCTGCGCATTTCTGCCCTAGGATACGAAACACTAACCGCATCCATCCAAGTGTTTAATGGGGAGACTACCTTCGTCAGAATTGAACTGCTGCAAGAAGGAAACCCTTGTTTACTTGAGAATCGAGAAGTCACGTGCACAATTGAAAACATGAGCTGCCAAGAGGTTAACTCTGAAGACAGGGAAAGCTTTATTGTTCAGATCAATGGAGAAGATACGGTATTACAATTGGTTAAACTTGCGTTATCGTTTACGATCCTACTTGAAGTTGAAGGAGAAAATGGCGCTTGCACCAGCGATCCGATTCAGCAGACGGTTTACACTCAGGCTTTATTGTGCGCACCTGATGGATCCAGGATTACGTGTACTATAAATGATATATTCTGCTGCGCAGACCTTCAATGCCGCGTAGGAAACGTAAGCTCTGTCCTGCCTCAGTTAAGTTTAAACCTTACTATCCAATCTTTACACAATACTACGGTAAGCATAGAAGCTTTCTTAGATTCCCAACCTCATGAAAACCTTTGTATTAACGTTGACCGTGTATTAGATTGGGTAAGTACCTGTCTCACGAAAGAAATTCATTTGGAGAATGATCTTCTCACCTTCACCTGCGATATTAATTAGAAAAGAGTTTTATAAAATAAGAAATTGATAATCTTCCTCTATGCCAATCGGTGTGGGGAAGGTTTTCGCAAACGTACACGTTCGTATCGGTTATTTCTTTTTTCTATGATTATAGTATCCTCCGCCTAGAGCACCTAGTATAATGATAAATATCGCTACAAGGATAGAAATATCCATAGTTTTACCACTCCTCTTCTCAGGGTAAGTACCTGTATTCAATGTTCGGTAGAGTTGGTACGAAAAAATGAACCCATTGTGTCCACAATGGGTTCATTTTCTTCTTACTTAACCTTCAATTGGCTCATCAAATAAATCTGTATATTTAGCAACATTTTCATGAGTGAATTCAAAACCCATTTTCACTTCACCGAAACCCGGCTGATAAAAATAGCCCTGAACCTCATAGCTGTTATTGTTTTCTCTAACCTTAGTTAAATGAAAATAAGGTCTAAAGTACTGTGCCATTTCTTCTAATTTTTTGTTGCGCACTTTAATCCATTGCTTTTTAAGTTCTTCTGAAGGAAAGTCCGTTTCTCTTAACATGTGGTCACTCCTCTAAGGAATTTCATTTCTATAAAACTGTGAGTACTAACTTTATGATATATAAGCTCACAGTTATTTTCAACTGCTTAATAAAAGTTAATTAGACTCTCTTATTACCTTTTACCTACATACCTGAGAAAATAAACGTAAACTTCTAAATATTTTTCGAAGACTTTCGTTTGGTTCCTCTAACTTCTTGATTGGCAGCTTTAAAGAAAGAATACCCCATTAGAAGTACAATGACTGAAAATGGAAAAGCTGCTATAATGAGCACATTTTGCAATCCCTGCGTACCGCCGAAATACACAATAATGGCAGCCATGGCTGATAGACTTAATCCCCAGACAATCTTTACTATTCCAGACGGATTGATTGCTCCTGACGTAGAAAGCATCCCTAAGACGAATGTAGCCGAGTCTGCAGATGTAATAAAAAAGATAGCAATTACTGCAATTGTTACAAAAGACATCACCATACCAAGCGGATATTGTTCAAGCATAGCGAAGGTGGCCGTTTCCATTGGATAGTCTGAGATTGCAGCTATCCCTTCCTGCTCCAGGTTCATAGCTGACACCCCAAATACGGCAAAAAAGATAAAGCAGACGAGCGAAGGTACAAACAATACCCCCATCATAAATTCCTTGATCGTTCGTCCTCTTGAGATCCTGGCAATGAATATACCAACAAACGGCGACCAGGAAATCCACCAGGCCCAGTAAAAAATGGTCCAGCTGTCGATCCAGGTACGGCCTTCCTCATTCAATGGCGCAATACGGAAGCTCATATGAAAGAAGTTTGTAATGTATCCTCCCAGCGAGTCCGTGAACATATTAAGAATATACAAAGTCGGCCCGACAATTAACAATGCAATCATTAATATAAACCCAAGGAGCATATTAATATTACTTAAATATTTTATACCCCGGCTGACTCCTGACCAGGCTGAAAAAATAAACAGAGCCGTTGCAACGATGAGGATAATTAATTGTACGCCAAAGTTAGCCGGAGTATTAAAAAGAAATGCTAACCCTTCATTAATTTGCGCAGTCCCAAAACCCAGAGTAGCTGCAACACCAACCACTGTGGCCACTACAGCTAAAGTATCAATCATTCTGCCTGCCAATCCATCCATACGCTTTTTACCGAACACGGGTACAAGCGTAGCACTGATCAGCCCGGCATAGCCTTTATGAAATTTGAAATATGCTAATACTAAGGCGACAAGGGCATAAACAGCCCAGGCATGGATCCCCCAGTGGAAAAAAGAAAATTGCAGGGCTTCTCTTATTGCCTGATCACTTCCGGGTTCAGCACGCGGACTGCTTATAAAAGCGTGAGAAATAGGTTCAGCTGTTGTCCAGAAAACAAGTCCCATTCCCATTCCTGCACTAAAAAGCATAGCAAACCAGGCCGTTAAGCTGAATTCAGGTTTTTCATTCTGCTTGCCCAGTCTAATATGTTTGAATCGAGAAAACATTAAGTACACACAAAATACGAGCATTAACATAATAATTAATAAGTAATACCATCCAAACCGCGTGGAAATGAAAGCAGTGGCCTCTGCGGTCGTTTCTTTTAAATTCTCTGGAGCAATTACACCCCAAAGAACAAATAACCCGCATATAACAAGACCATACCAAAAAACAGTTGTTACTCTCTTCATGGGTCCACCTCTTATGTATTAGTTTCTTAGTGAAAAATTGTTCCAGCGCTACGTACCACTAACCTGATGCTCAGCCTTAAATTACCCTGTACAACGCAAATTCAAACAATTTTCTCCAACCTTCTCATCATTGTATAATAACCGGTCGCTATATCAAAATAATACCCTGCGAGGCGCTTCCATAGTAAAGAGAACTTACACCTAACTTTTAAGGCACCACCCCCATCATTCGTATCACTTTTCCATATAGTTCAGGTCCAATTTCAACTAATCCGTTTTTCTTATAAAACTTCACAGCCTTCAGGTTGGTGGGCGAAACTCTTAAATGATAATGCCGCAGACCTTTCCGACGAAAAAAATCTTCCGCGAAGGACTGAAGCCATTTTCCTTTTCCATTCCCCCGCTCCCCAGCTATTAAATAAAAAAGATGAACGTAGCCGATCCGCTCTCCTTTATACTCTCTAATCGATAATTCTATTTGACCTATCGGTTTACCATTCTCTTCAATTAACACACATCCTTCCGGGTATTTAGCAAGTTGCTCACTAAGCCAGTTTACATACTCTTCCTCATTGAAATGCTGCTCCTCACCAAAGCTTACGTAAAATGAATCTTTTTGAAATTGAATAACTGCAGCCCGGTCTCTCGGCAATTGAATCGGTTTAAAGATCATTCACTTCGCTTCCTTTTCTAAACTAACCATTATATATGCTTACAATTATTTCAAAAAGAAGGGGCGCACTCAATCCTCTTTTCATTAGTTTCTGTTTTAAGTAAGGGAGGATTCAAGGGATCTATAAAAGGTAGAATTTTAAAAATCGGTTGGTTTGGAATTTAAATTCCAGACCAACCGATTTTAAAGAGATTTGCGCATTCTATTTCTAAAAACATGGGCTATTTCTACGTACTTAGAATGCTAAAATATCGACATTCATTAGAATTACTGAATTTCAATTAAGTAAGCATCAAGGCATTCAAATTGAGAGGCCATGCCTTCAATGACGCCCATATTTTTCACGGCTTCCAGATCCTCCACAGTAGCAAATTCACTACGAGTTCTCAGCTTGACGCCATTCTCTTGTGCATAAAAATTTAAAGTAACTACAATTTGCGGCATACTCTCTGATGGGTTTCCCTTTTCATCAGAAAAAACATCAGTATAAGTAATACTTGTCGGAACTGAGATTTCCTGAAATTTTCCTAACCCCCACGATTCCTGCCCATAGAAGTCTCCCTGCGTTTTATCCACACAGCGCATGCAATAATGCCACGAACCTCCTGGTTTAAACTCAAATGTTTTATTTTCAGTTTCCCACCCTTGCGGCCCCCACCACTCTTCCAAATGGTGAGATTGTGAAAACACTTGAAACAAGAGACTCTGCGGAGCATTAAAATTTCGCTCGATAACTAAGTCTCTACCTTCCACCCAAACTTCCACTTTGTTTTCAGCCACTTACATCCCTCCTGGTTGAACACTTTATTGTACTTTTATATGAGTAAGCATTCGTGGTCATACATAAATGAATACTGAAGATCGATAAACAGAAAATGCTGATCCGTCAATGGATAGCTGAAGGTTCGGATCATATCCTTTGTCTCAATATCTGAATAGATTTCCGAAAGCATGCCCTTATTAGAAATTTTCATCTGCATTACATTCTCTAAGAAATAAGGTCGAAACGCCCAGTTGGATCCTTTTTTATAGGGCTCGAGCTCCCAGCTTGCTTCATGTTTTCTAAAGTTTGAAGAAACCTGCTGGCCGTCACTGTTACATACGAACATTCGAAAGCTTTCTTTATCAAATTGATCCGTAACCCAATCGATAAAAGAGTCCGCCTTTCTTGGTCCTTCCCATTTCGATAAAATTTTTTTCACCTTTTGTTCCCAGGAAGTAACTAAGGTAAGACGTCTTTCGATCAGTGATTTCTCTCTTTGTATATAGGCAGCAACTTTAGACGTTAAATTCAAAGTCAAATGCTCTTTAGATAAAAGCTTAAAGCTGGGCTTGGCTAAATAAAATCCTTGATAGTAACGTCCTCCATGTTTCCAGGCGAAGTGCAGCTGGAAATCCTCTTCAATATTCTCAAAAAGCAGGGCGGCCCCTATCCGCTGAGCGAGCATGGATAATGAATACATGATATCCTGGAACCCATCAGCATTATGCGTACGAATAGATTTTGTATCAATCTTCAATATATGAGGCTCCAGCTGGCGGATACGATCAATATTAGAGCTCTTTGCTCCGACATGATCGATCGCCACTTGGATGCCAAACGTCTTATAGTAAAGCAGCAAATGACTGAGTTCCTCAAATTCTTCATCAAAGTCGTGCTCGGTGACTTCAATGACCACTCGATTCATCGCAAATCCTTTTTGTTCAAAAAGTAGTAACGTTTCTAACAAATCTTCTCCATCATTAATCATGAGCTGCTTGGCATTTCGATTGATAAATAAATACCCTTCTTTCTGATACGAAAGCATATCAGAAAGAGCTAAATATAATAAATGCTGATCAACCTCTACTTTAAATTCTTCAGGCACTTCATCATCATGAAAAAACTCCCCGAGGCTTCTCCACTCGTTGTTGTAATAAAAACGTCCCAGTACTTCATAGCCTGCAACATCATGCTTAATTGCACTGATAACAGGCTGGTAGACAGGTTTTATCTTATGTAAATGACTTACAATATCTAATGGATCCATCGATCTCCCTCCTTTTTGTGCTCTCAAGTTCTATAGGGATATATAATAAATTATCCGGATATTTTTATTATATATCCCGACTTCATATGTTGTCATGTGAATCCTTTTTCTTGCGTCCTTCGTATAATAGGTCATCAGTATTTATATTAGAAATGAGGTGAGGTTCATGTTCTTTCGCATTTTCCATAAAACCAACCGTCCCGCTAGAATAGCTCTCCTATCTGGATCCATCCTGCTGCTTTTAACTGGATTAGCGATCTTTTTTCTTTAACCTTTTCCATGCATCAAAAAAAGGCGCTGCATAGCACCCTTTTTAATTTACTTCACTCGTACTCGTAATATCAATGTCCTGTAAGGCTTGAGTAGCCAACCGATCCGCTTCTCGATTCGATTTACGGGAAACGACTGCATACTCCGGTTGTATGCCCATTTCTTTCATTTTTCGTTCAATGCGGTCGGCCCAATTGGATAACTCCTCTTCTAAACAAGGCCACTCCCCATCCAGCTGATTAATGACCACTTGAGAATCTCCAATTACAGTGACCGGCAAGTGATGTACGCCTAACAATTCAAGTTCTTTCAAAGCAAAGTGCAGCGCAGCATATTCAGCTTCATTATTAGAATGCAGCTGGTCTACTTGGGCGTTTTTTCTTAAACGAAACGATTTACCACTTTGATCATAATAAATGGCACATCCTAAACCAGAACGCTTAGTATCGTGATCAAACCCGCCATCAAAATAAATAATGATATTATGCGGCTCGGTTTCGATGCCCTTCATATACTGCTTTAGTTCCTTTGTATTCCATGTACGTTCAGAGCGGTCAATGAAAGTGATCGTTTTCGCTCTCCCCGTTTTTTCAAGATCCTCTGCAATAAGCAGCGCTTGACCTGCCCGCATCTCGTCAGAAGTAAAATGTGTCTCCGTTCGCTTCGGTGTCTTATATGTCATTTCGATCCGCACATGCATCGTAGGATGCCCCCCTCCTCTCAAGCTTTGACAAACTACATTCATTGTTCCCTTTGATCCGGAATAATATGTCTGCTTTTATTGCTGCCGCCGTGCTTCTTGTTCAACGCGGTCCATAAACTCTGTTACAACATCATGGTTGCCCTTTTTATTGGCAAGCTTCAGCATCGCCCTGCCTACAAAATTCACTCCCTCGTTCTGCCCTTCATAAATAAGCTTTGTCCGATTATCATCCAGCTTTATGAGGTGATAGGATACTGTAATCTCGAAGGCTTTTCCTATAATAAAACTTACCTTTTTATACTTTTCGTCTTCTTTATTTTCATAAGCCAGTGTATCGACGATGTACGTTTCCAAACGTTTCCCTTCTCGGTACGTCTGCCTGTGCTTAGCACCCGGTTCATCTTCACTTTTTTCGATCAGCGCGTGTTCTTCTACTTTAGGCATAATCCGTTTAATATTTTGATCTAAAAACAATTCCCACACGTTTTCTATGTTGGTTTCAATCACCTTTTCTTCTTTCCATTCGATCATTCCTCATTCTCCCTTCCTGCAGCAAGAAAACCTTCAATATCTTTTATTTTTGAGTGAAGATGGTTGATTTGCAGTTGAATGTTATCCCGCTTTTTTTGCAGTAGTGCTTCAAGATTTGCAAATGATTCGTCTTCCATTACTGAAATCATTTCCTGAATCGTAAACTCAAACTCTCTCAATTTCACTAACAGCATAGCTAGGAAAAAACTTCCATCATCATAATAGCGGTAGTGATTTTCAGGATGAACATAAGCAGGTTCCAGCAGTTTAACCTCGGCGTAATAACGCAGTGTTTCTTTTGTAAGACCTGTCATCTCTGCAAACTCACTAATTTTATACATGTTCTCCCTCCCCTCTTATTTTAAACCTTAAGGTGCACTACAGGGTCAAGCATGCAGGGAATAAAAGTTAGCTACTTTATCTAAAGCAGGTCATCCTTGATGCCGCTCCAACGTTTACGCTTCTATCTCTTTGAGTGCCACTTTCTTATGTCATGAAAGAGAGTTGAGTATATTGCTTTCAGTACGTTTTATTTCTACTTCTCGTACTTATATTCCTCCTTACAATATAAATTCTTATATCTATTTTACAACGTTCTATACGTTCCCTTTTATTGACTTTTCACCTTCTTTACTTGTAAAGTAGTATGTATAGCAACTATTTTCCCGCAGGGGAGGAATAAAGCATGAATTTAACTTTTCAAGACTATATAAGCATTAAAATTCATAAGACAGATTTAAAACTTACTAGTTTTATTAAAAGTCAGCTTAAGCCATATAACCTCGCACCTGAGCAGAACCTGATTATGATGCTGCTGTGGGAGAAGGATGGACTTTCTCAAAACCAACTGGCCAAACAATTAAATAAAGATAAAACGAACATAGCGCGTATGGCATCCAACCTTGAAGATAAAGGCTTTATAAGACGGGAAGGCTCATCGTCAGACCGTCGCTCGCTGGAACTTTATCTGACAGCTTCAGGAAAACAATTAAAGGAAAAGATACTGCCTGTTGCTGAGAATTTTAACGACATTGTCTGCGAAGGAATTACTCAAGGTGAATTGAAACAGTTAGATCGTCTTCTTTCGAAAATGAATCAAAATATTGAAAAACAGGACGAAAGAAAGGATGAAGGAAATGCCAAATAACTTTCAGCGTGAAGTGAAAGACCACTGGTACGTAGAGTATAACGAAATGTCTTTCCCATCCATTCAAAAAGGATGGGTGCTTCCAGTTGATCGCTGGGCTGAGTTCGATCCTTTTATACTGATGGCAGAAGACTGGTTTAAAAAAGGAACGTTCCCTGACCACCCGCACCGGGGATTTCAAACCGTAACTTATGTGATCGACGGAAGACTTGAGCATATTGATAACGCCGGAGGCCGGGACATTCTCGAACCTGGTGATGTGCAGTATATGAATGCCGGCTGGGCTGCCCGTCATGCTGAAGATGGCGTAGAGGATGATATCGCCCACACCCTTCAGTTATGGCTTAACTTGCCTAAAGATAAAAGAAACACAGAAACCACTTATCAAAATGTCTATTCGGAAGACGCCCCCGTCGTTTCCTTTAAAGGAGGACATGTTAAAGTTTTTTCCGGAGATGTAGCGGGTGTGCATGGCCCGATGCAATCCATTGTTCCAATAACACTGACAGAAATAACGTTAGCTAAAGGTGCGGAGTATCATCTGAAGATTCCTGAGAATCATAATGCTTTCCTTTATGTATTAGCTGGCGATTTAGATGCAGGCACTTCTAAGGTTAACCTTAGAAAACATGGTGTAGCGACTCTCAGCTTTAATGAAAAAGGAGATACAAATGGAACGAGTGACCTGTATATAAAATCTAACAAACGCCAAACAAAAGTACTCGTTTATTCTGGAACACCCATTCGAGAAACCATTGTTCCTTATGGACCGTTTGTGATGAACACAATGGAAGAAATTAAACAAGCCTACCGTGATTTTCATGATGGTAAATTTGGACCGCCCGCTGAATAAAGAGTAAAACAATCCGGGGCAAAACGGAATAAAGCAAAAATAATCCGAATGATTCGATTGAAATCAGTTCGGATTATTTATATGAAATCTAACGTGCACTATCGCTCATCAAAATACTTCCCCTTCCTTCATCGAGCAAAGGTGAGGTAGTGAAGGAGACTCCTTTTCTGCCTTAAGGAGGACCCTTCCACTCCTGCGGAAGAACGAGTGTGCGAGATCGCCGAGCGTGGTCTTCGCGAGGAAGCTCGGACGCTCGGACGCGGAAAGGGAAGGGTCCTTCGCTACTGGCGGCAAGGAAAAACAGGAGGTTTTCCACGAGTTAAATGGAGTCACTGAGCTGTATTTTTTAATATTACTCAGCACTATTAATATATTCTTCTTCTTCGGATTCTGAAAGAATACCTGTCGCCTTACCAACGTTTCCGCCTTGTAAACTCCACATTTTATTATGATCCTCATCTACTGAGGAAAAATCTCCCTGCGACCACTTATTAAGTATTTGTTCATAAACACTTTTATGAGAAAGTTCCGCTTCATTTAGCGCGGAAGAAAGCCAATTAATCCGTTCTTCTGTTATTTTATAGAAGCCCCACTTATCATTGGCCACTACTTTTTGGTGTGACATCTTATGTATATATTCCTGAAAATCACCATCGCGCATGTCAGAAGCTTCAACAGCATCCCCAAAAGGGTTCAAATCTTCACTTTCATTTTCTTCAAATTTCTTATCAGAAAGTTCATTTACTTCGTGAACCTCCTCTTCCTCGTTCTGTTCGTCCTTCCCTGCAGAAGAAGCAGGTGTATCTTCTTCCATTAGATCAACAAAAATAAGCACCCCAAACCCGAGCAAAAGGACGGATATTAGAGCGGCTAATAAACCAAATATCTTCTTATACATACGTTCCCCCCTCATGCAAAACTCTATGTACTATAATATAGGTCCAAAGAACTCAATTCAAGTATATAGTAATAAAACCAAATTATGGTCTTACAAAGAAGGGGAGCGAGCTTTTATACCTAGTTTCAGCAGTATTTTTTTATTTAAATGAGCATATTTTACTCCCTAAGTAGATTCCACTTGCAGCTGCCTGCGAAAGTGAGTGGGTCTCCCCTGAACAATCTCCGATAAGATATAAACCTTGCACTTCTGTTTCAAACCTTTCATTTGTATGCAATTTAGGTTCGTAAAATTTCGCATCGATGCCGTATAATAAAGTATCCGGGTCAATTGATTCACCAATCAGCCCTTCTAACGCTTTAAAAAAATCGAGTAAAGCTTTTAAATACACAGCTGGAACCTCTTCGTTTAACTTTCCTTCTTCGGCCTCAAGGGAAGGCATAATTGCATGGCTTTTACGATTTTCCAAAGTTTCATGATTCATATAATCTCCTAACCGCTGTACCACAATTCTATCAGTGCCTTTATTAATACCCCCGATTACCTGCTCAGCTTCATACATGGCATCCTCATAGGTAGAAAAGTATTTTGGCACAAATAACGTAAAGTTCAAATTATTACTCGGTGTTTCTTTTTCATGCTGGTTTTGACCGTCGGGCATTACAAATCCATGCTGATGCTTGCGGATAATCCTGCCTCGAGGATTCATACAATACGTTGTAGCTGAGTAATCTTTACCGGCATACTGTAGTTTAGTTTCAAAGGTATCCTGAAGAATCGGATCCAGCTGATCCCCTCTCATTTCAACACGGATCCCAAGGTCAAGGCGTGTTTTCTCAGGGTACAATCCTAAAGCATTAGTTTGTTTTTTTAACCATTGGCTGCCGCTCATTCCTGTGGCTAACACCACTTTTTCACTTATAAAGCTGCCTTTGTTCGTGTCAATATGAAACATATCGTTCTTTTGGATGCTCTCTACGTTCGCTTCAAAAGTAAACGTCATTCGATCCTTCATCTGTTCATACATCTTTTGAAAAACGTCACTGGCGACAGTTGTACCGAGGTGACGCACCTCCGTGCTCAACACACGCAGCGAGTACCGGGCCGCTCTATCTGTTAATGCTTCATTTTTCGTACTATAAGTATCGACCTGATCAGCTCCGAAAGTACAAAGAATATAATCGACTTCATTCATCAACTGTACTGCTTCCTTCTCACCAATCTTCTGAGCCAGTTCGCCGCCAAAATCATTGGTATAGTTAAACTTGCCCTCTGATTTACCCAGGCCAGCAAAGCCCAGGTATTTACTGCACCCGTCTGAACAAGTGCACGATTTTCCTTCATCAAGGCCGCAATAACGTTCACTTAGTTTTTTCCCTTTATCAATCACATGAACAGATAGATCTTCATTCTTCTGCAGTAAAGTGTAAGCCAGCAAAACACCGCTTACTCCTGCCCCGATGATCGTTACGTCGTACATAAGTGTCTCCTTTCATCTACATGGTTAAGGTAGTTACATGAGGATTACTACACGTTTTTTCAGCTTCTCACAGGTGATATCAGATGAACATGTTTGTCACCATTCGTCGGTCGAATAACAATCGGCCGCTTGTCTCCACTCATACTAATTTGAACGTCCTCAGACTGCATCGACTGAAGAGCTTCCATGAAAAACCTTCCATCACAGGCGATCTTTATCAACTCCCCTTCAAACTGCTCAATGGATAAAAACTCTTCCGTTTCACCAAGCTCGGAAGCATTAGCGTAGACTCGCAGCTTTCCTTCTGCAGCAATTTCAAAATGGACATTGCAGTGGCGCCATTCACTAGCAAATAATGTAGCACGATCAACACTTTTATGAAGATTATTTTTATTTATCGTAAATCGGGTGGTTACTTCTTTAGGAAACAATTTATCAACGGAAGGATAAATTCCTTCAATGATTCGAGAATGCAGTATAAACTCCTTTGAGGAAAATCGCACGCTTGTTAATCCGACAGACACTTCTATATCCTTTTCCTGTTTCATCAGTCTCTTTAATTCTTTTAATGTCATCACTGGAATGGTTGCCTGCACTTCTTTGTTACCCTCTACACTTTTATGCAGCTGCGCAAGGCGGTGCGAATTAGTGGCGACTGAATGAATGTGACTCTCACTTACATCCCATCGCACCCCTGTCAAAACAGGTTTAGATTCATTTGTAGAGACGGCAAACGCTGTCCCGTCAATTAGATCCGTAATTGTTTTATGGGATAAGAAAAAGGTGGTCTCACCTTCTTGCTGCGGAAGTTGAGGAAATTCTTGTGGATCGATGCCATTCATATACGTCTTTAGATCCTCAGAAATGAATTCAGTTCGGAATTGATCAGATCTTACTAAAAGGGTTCCTGTCATTCTTTTGACGACCTCTGTAAAAAGTTTTCCTGGAAGAACGATCCTTCCTTCCTGGATAACCTCAACTGAAGATATACATTTTTGCACGTAATACTCAGCGTTCACAGCGGCAACAGATATAGAACCTTCTGCTGCTTCTATTTTAATACCTGAATGGATGTCAATCACAGCTTTGTTAGAGGTGGAACGAGTTATGTCTCGTAAAACCTCACTTAAGGAACTAGCTTCGATGGTAAATTCCATATGCTTCTCCTTCTATGAATAGAATTATTTTACAACTATCTATTACTATATCATTTATGAAGTATAGTAATAAATCTACTTGTTCACCCATCAGCAAAAAACTGTACATCTCAGCACGCCTGTAAGACATAAAAAAACTGCTGGAGCAGCAGTTTTTCATTGGGCGCTATTAATTTTTCGAATAGCCTGTTTGACTGTCCCCATCGTATCCATATGGGATAAATCGCGTCCGATCTGTACGGCTTTCCTCGCAAGCTCAGGCCGTATCCCTGTAAATATGGGGTGAATGCCAAGCAGACGAATAATATCATAGATTTGAAAGAGGAAGCTGACGACAATCTCATCTAAGCGATAGATACCTGAAAAATCAATAATAAGATGGTCAACCTCAAAGTCCTTTAATTTTAGAGGAATGGTCGTTAACATTTGGTCCGCTCTCGTTTCATCCACTCGACCAGCAAGGGGAAGAATAAAAACTCCATCCGAAACGGGTACTATAGCTGTGGCAATCTCATAAATTTCATGACGCATTTCGTCGAGTTCACTGGCTGTAATCTTCTGGTATGTAATATCACGGACCACTGATTGAATGGCAGGCTTATCACCAAATGTTACAGGTGCACATGTTAATTCAACATCAACAAAGCTGCCGTCTCCTTTAACTAACGTGATTTCAATCAAATCCGCAGGTTCACGTTTTTCTTTCACTTCATTCATTCGATTCAAGATGGCAGGTTTGTTCTCTTCTTTAAAAATTCGTAATGCAGATATCCCGATTAAATCCTCCCTGCTGGTTTTTAAAAATTCTGCTGCTGCTTGATTTACATATAGCACCTTATGATCCGCATGAACCACAGTCGGGGCAAAAGAATATTCCGTAATCTGCCTAAATAGTTCCTCTTTCTCCTGGATTGAAACAACGGTGTTTGTTTGAGTCATTTCATCTCTCCTCAACTGCAATTCTCTTCTATTAATATTTCGCTATAATAGAAGAGAACCCTTCTTTATTAGCTGCTTTTTTATAAAAATAGATGAATTTCTTCACCCTTCTTTCAGGTGGTTTCCAATTCCCGCCATCGTTCGATTTCACTTCTGCTGCTTCGACAAAAAAGATTGCCACGTAAATCAATGAGCCTCCTATTTTTTTGATCACTTGAATCAGACTTAATGAATAAAGTACGCTTTCCTGTGGGATCTTCTAGATTCAATACTTCCGCCCGGGTCTCAACCAACAGCAAGAACAGCATCAGCTCTTCGCGGCGAAAAACTCTTTTTGGAAGATTGCCATCAGGACGACGTTGTGCCACTCACCATCTCTAAACAGTTGGTCAATCTGTTCCCCTTCAATCCGAAAACCCATCTTTTCATACAAAGAAATGGCTCTTTCATTGAAAGAGAATACTCTCAGATAAACCTTATGAAGATTGAGCTCTACAAAGCTATATTGAATGAGTAATTGCAAAGCTTCTGTTCCATAGCCATTTCCCCAGTACTCATGCTCGCCGATATCAATAATGCATTCAGCATTTCTATTTTTATAGTCAATGTTAATTAAAGAGGTGATGCCCAGTGGCTTTCTAGACTGAATTAATTCGATCATGTAACTTTTTGAAGTCGGAGATTGAGTAATCTTTTCTACAAATTCCCGGGTTTCACTATATGTGTACTTATCTAATGAAGGATTCGTATACCTCATCACTTCTTCGTTATTACGCCAACTATGGCAGGTGTCAATATCCGTATCTGCCAGCTTCCGCAGTTTAATCCGCTCTCCTTTGAACATGTTTACACCCTTTCCGCTTTGGCCGGTCTTTTGGATAACCATTTTCGTTACGGTACGTTTTCCTTTTACTCGTAAAATCATACCACTGCTTTTTTAAATCTCGTGTCCGGGCGTAGTAAGTAATCTGCCAAAGCATATCCTCTACACAGGGATCGATTTGGCACTCATACAATTTTTCTAACCGATTGAGCAGTTCAGGTCCCTTGTATGGTTCTAATTGTTCTAATTTAGTAAAACCAAGATCGGTAATGTTTCTCGCAAAACTCGGTCCAACGCCAGGGATTTGTTGAAAATAAGCAGATGAAATCAACCGCTCCGCTCTGTCTATTGAGATATCAAGCTTCTCCGCTAGATCTACGGCTTTACACATATGGACTTCTTTTAATTTGATCTTGCTGTGCTGAAGAGCTAGCTTTTCCTCTCCCGTTAAGGTCAACTTCACATCAGTCATTCTCTTTGCTCCCTTTCCGATCAGCAGGTTGAGGGGACTGACAGCCATAAGAGTACGCTAAACAAGTAAATCCGTGTTTCTCTAAAATCGGCTGGCTCATGGGACTCGCATCGACTGTCATATAACGACAGCCTTTTTCATAGGCTTTTCCAGCACGAACGGCAAGTAAAGAAGAATAAAATCCTTTCCCACGATATTCCGGCAGTGTTGCGCCTCCCCAGAAACTAGCAAAAGAGGTTCCTTTTTCAACATACATCCACGCTCCGCTAACAAGTCTCCCCTCTTCATACACTCCATATAAAAACAAAGAATCAGGATCATCCTGTTTGTCTCGCCACAAACGGTCCAAGCATCGAAAAGGAATCTTTCCAAATTTGTTCGATTAATGAAATCATTTCTTTAATTCCAGATTCATCGGTAATCTCTTTAAGATAGAAAGGGGTGAGTTTCTTTAAAAAAGAGTGGGACCCATCTATTCCATAACCATTAAAGCTTCTCTTTCTTCGATCTGAAACCCTCGCTTCTTTAAAAGATCGAGTAAATGAGGAGGCTGATCATAGCTGAACACTTTCCATTCAAAACGCTGCCCTAAGCTTGAGAAGTAATTCAACTCTTCCTGAATAACCTGCCCGGCATTTTGGTTATTGACGTTTGATGCAGAAATAAATCCATCTTCATTAAACTTCGAAACATGCCGGACTACATGGTCCGTTTCTTCCTTTATAAAGCCAGGAGGTGTCGATTCAATCCGCAGCTGATTATGAAATAACTTCAGAACTTTTTCTATATTCACTTTGTTCACTCCTTCACTTTTATGTAAGAAGCGCTCGCTTGATTGATCTCACCAATTTCGATTCGATTGCCGTCAGGATCGTTACACACCGCGATTTTCCCCCAATCGAAGTCTAAACGATTTTCGATAAATTCAACCCCTCTGCTTTTTAATTCAAGGACTGCACTCTCGAGCGAAAAAACATCGAATCGAAGGACCGTTGGGTTTTGGCCGCGGGATTTCTCTTTATTAGAACTCACGCCTCCTCTTTCTATCATTAAATAACCCGTGGAAATATCAAATGTCGTAAGATCCTTTTTTTCACTGCGCTTGTTGATTTTCAATTTATTCTCGTAATAATCAACGCATGCGTTATAGTTTTCTACAAAAAGAATAAGACCGGTTTCTTGCACCTTCATATTTACACTCCTTTCGTTGATAAATAATGGGTTACTACATCCATAAACCTTTCCTTCTCCTCTAGAAAGGGATAATGATTGCTGTGTTCAAAAGTGAATAACGTGGAATGAGGAAGCTGTCCACCCATCTCTATAGAAAATTGAAGGGGACATTGAACATCATGTGCACCACAAACAATTAAACTTTTCACCGAACAAGAAGATAACTTTTTCGTGATATCAAAGACTAGGAGTTCTCGACTAAAGACAAGTAAACGAATCGGAGAGATTTTCTTATAGATCGATTGAATAAGATTTTTCAGGATGGTAAAGTGAGAGCTTCGTCCGTTCTATTGTTTGGGATTTACGTTCTTCAGCTGTTAGATCCAGGCTCCTTAACTAGTCTAATATGTGCTGCATCTTTTTATAGTGTGGGTGGCCGTGGTGATAGACACGAAGGTGATGAATAAGTGTAATCCCTTGCTGCCGCGCCTACAATAATTTGTAGTTCAATGCGGCTGGGAAATAAAACAGAATATAGAATTCCTAGCATGCCGCCCGTTGAATGACGTGCAAAGGTCCAATGCTTCAAAGCCAAAGACTCGCGGATGGCTTCCAAATCGAGAATCGATTCAACAAGTGTTAATTGGTGGGCCTCCTCAGCTTTTGCAGAGTGACCTGCTTCTCTTAAATTCACCAAATATACTTTATGTAAGGGGGTGAAACAATCAGCAGAATAATCTCATGCAGCATTAAACTCTGAATAGCAGTGAGTAACGACCCGTGGTTTTCCGTAACCTTTTGTGAAAATCTCAAAACTACCGCGGGACGTTTCAATCATTTCTCGTAACTAAGTCATCGGATTTCCAACTCCCCATTTGGCGTCAATTCAAGTACAAGACCGCTGGCACAATGAATGTGTAAGGGATGAGACTCAGCGTTTTGATGAGAAAACAGCCACTTTCTCCCCGGCGGACCCACTAACAAATAGCGGCCCTGCTCTCCCATGAAGTTCAGCTGATCTTCCTCCAGGTGGTCGCCATCTCTAACCGATATCCCCGCTTTTATTAATTGGGAAGCGTGTTCGTTGACGCATTTTGAAGTAAAACTTACCTCTCCTATATCAAGTATTTTTTGCACAGAAAAACCCCCTTTAATTTTTTCACTGTAGTTACGTCTCTCAATAAATTCGACGACATTGCCTGCAGGATCCAGAAAATAAAATGCACGTGCGTTAGAATAGCTAAAATAAATCTCATCGTTACCATCTTCCTCATTGAGCTTTACGAGCTGCTTGATCATCTTTTTTGCTTCATCAAAATGATCGACAGCCAAATTAAAAGCAAAATGATAGAAGCTTGATTGATCGCTTCTTACAAATGTTAAACGACTTTTCCCTGCTTTAAGCGTAATATGGGTTTTGCTTTTTTCCTCTATCGGAAACCCTAACACGGCTGAGTAGAATGTATGTAATTCGTCAAACTTGTTCGTATGTAATTTTACTTCTTTAAATTCCATAAAAACTCTCCCTTCCGTATATGTATCGTACCACAGCTTATATACTTTTTTTGTAAAAAATGCTCGAAAAAAAAAACTGGTCTAAGCAACTCTTTAGACCAGTTTCATTAAGGGTTATTTACTTTCAATAATTGAAAACTCATAGCCAGCCGCCCACCTATTTTCATCTTTAATTTTATTCGCAAATTTTTCTGCTTCATTATAACTGGCAAATACTAGTTCTACATTATTTTTCGCAAACTCAACCATTGTCTCATTGGAGTCATGTGCAATAATTTTAAAGGTCATGTTATCTTCCTTTCTATTCATAAGCTTCTACATCCACTTTTCACTCAACGGAGCATGTTGTTGAAAGTTTGTTAACTGATCGTGTAAATCGTTAAAGAGTACCGTGAACAAATAAATGAAATTTTTACCAATAAAAAAACCGAAAAGGACCCTCGGCCCTTCTCGGCTTATGTCTGGCTCTAATTGTCCAGCTCATTTCCACCAATTATGATTTTTTTGGTTTTAAAATTAAAATAATATAACTTTTATCTAGAGTAAAATCCCAGTCTACAAAAATATCCATGACTTGAGTATCTAAAATCGACTCAAAAACGGTTGGATCTAATAACCGTTTTTCCAGCTGCCTTTTACTTAAGCGCAACTGCTCACTGAAGCCTGACTGAATAAGCTCCTTCTCAATACGAACAAGAATACCTTTCCGATCAATAACCAGGGTTCTCGGGTTTAGAAAAAGGGAATCCACTTGTTCGGGAGCCTTCTCAGCTTGTTCGCTCACCTTAATAATTTCATCATGAATTTTATCTTTATTGGGATAGTCCTTGAGAGAAAGAAGCTCTTCCTCATCACTCTCTTCCTTAACCACTCCAACTATGATACCCGAGCGATTTTTTAACGACCAATCATAATAAATATTTTCCACGTGAATGTCTGCGGTCACACGCAGCGTAGCTTTTATTTCTGGAATCAGTTCCTGCATAAGATAGTCACGTGTTTCTTCAACTTTCATAAAATTCTTTTGACCAACTAATACCCGTTCCATTGGTGCAAGAAAATCACTTAAATAAATCGTAATAAATGGATGCTCAATGGACACGTACACAGAGGAAGGCCCTTTTCCGAAATTATCACGAAATAACTTGCCTGTGTAGCTTGCAATTTCTGCTTGAATTGAGTTTTTCTCCATAGATCTCATTCCTTTTTAACAGCTAAAGAACTGTCTTTTGGGTCATGATTTTTTTTACCACTAATCTAGAGATCGTAAACTTTAATTCTTAATACTCTTTAACAGCTGCTCACACAGCAGTGCGTTTGCCAAACAAATCTCAATAACTTCTTCCAGTTCATTATTTCCTATTTCCTTAAGATCATGAACACAATCATGACAAATTTGAGCACACGCTTCACAAATTTCTTTTGCAATAGGCGAGTCCTTTTCTACCATATCTTTCGCATGATGATATGCTTCCATACTCCTTTTTGCAAAATGGATACCCGTCAACCCGAGTAACGACTTGTCAAACGTTGATTTATCAATTTGTTTCATAAGAATGCCTCCAAAGGATACCAAGTACATCTGGTATATTATAAAATTTTTCCATTAAAAAAAGCCAAAAAAGGTACGGGACTCGTATCTTTTTTGGCTTATGTCCAGCTCTATTGTCTAGTTCATTTCCACCAATGGTTATTCAAATTTAGTCTTTCATTTATTTGACCTTCGTACGGATTAGGGAAAAAGTGTTCTGCCTTTTTCCTATTGTCTATTCTAACGCGAATGTAATGGTTTTTAAAGGGGGAGCTAATCTTTTCTTAAAGCCCGTCGTTCTGCGTAGGGGGTACATTGAATACAAACCGCTACTTTCTCCCCCTGATCATCTAAATAATAACTGGGTTTGTTCGCTTTCCTACGACAGATACAGCACCTTTCCTGCTTAAACACCTTTTTTAAAATGTTAGTAATATGATCATACCTTTTATTAGAATAATGTCAGTATAACCGCTTCCGGTCCTGCCGTGCAAAACATTTGCTGTAGAAAAGAACTACACTACAACAACCAGGGTGTACGATACTTCTCCCTGCGGCCATTGACCTAACATCTCATATACATATTCACCAGATTCTGAAGGCAGGATCCATCTTCCCTCTTCCGAAATGTGCTCCATTTCCTTTTCGTTTTTCCATAGATATACCTGAATATCTTCTGCCTGCTCACTAAACGAAATCTCCGCCTCTGCCTCGGCCTGCACTTTCTTCTTATCCATCGATTCAGCCATTTCGGTAGGAGATTCTGAATCTGTCGACTCTGTTTCTTTAAAGAAAAGCGTGCCTTGGTCCCACTGATAAGCTCCACTCTTAAGGTCGATCTCCTGATCATTCACCTGCACCGTCCCCGTTGGAGGCTCATCCATTTGATTTGAAGAACAAGCCGCCAATAACAAAAACCCAACAGAAACTAAAAACCTCACCCTGCACACCCTCCTTTTGTGTACCAGGTACAGAAAACTGACTTTCGTGTACCTGGTACCTAAAGTTCTAAATAAAGAACTGCGAAGATATAACCTGCGGACATGATAAGAAATAAGTAAGTAAATCCTCCATAATAAAGAAGTTTGCCGCCTTTTTTCTTCATTCGCTGCTTAGAGAAAAGTGAATATCCAAATAATACTCCTCCGTAGATCGTGACCAAACCGAAGAACGGATGAATGATGATAGATAAAGCGATGCCTATAATAAATAGTCCTAATGAAAGATTAAACGGTTTATCAGCGTACAATTTCTTTCTCCCTCTCTTTTGTACCTGGTACACATGATTCAATTTGCTGTACCTGGTACATTTTTCAATGCAATTTTTCGTTATTTATTTAATGCTGATTGTTAATGTGGGATATCGCCAAACTAATTGTGGGAATTGGTGCTAAGTAAATCAGCAGGGAAACTTGAAATATAATACCGAATTAAAACGGCAGAAAGAAGGACAACAAGTAGCCGGCAGGTTTATTTTTATGTAAGACTGTTATTGCAATCCCCATCCTTAAGACCAAGTGCGATTACTGCTGTTATGGATCCAATACAGATATCGCCACTTCCTCAATATACTTTAGCCAGTACAACGAACGATATGTATAAGGTTGAGATGCCTAAAGACGTTACGAGTGCCAGCACTTCAACAATAGATAAACGAATCCATTCAAACTGAACACCTAACATAAAAAAACTTACATACAAAAGAACGGCCACACTTGTGCAGGTCATTCCTTTTTGTTGAATCCACTGCCTGCGTTCGTTTTTTTCGTTAAAAATGGGATACAAGTAACTAAGACAAAAACTGATAACTGCAATAGCTGCCATGTTGTAGGCCATAATTGGCGGTGATGTTTCCGCTATAAAACCGATCACTGCTATAAATATAGTCATCATCGCTGCTAGTGACCCTAATATTAAAAAAAGCTTAAAATAAGACTTCACTATGCGCCCCCTCCTCTTATTAAGAACTTTACCCAGTCGATTCAGTATGAGAACCGGCTTCCTCACCTTTCTTCCAATACGACCTCACCCCATTGTTTATTATCCTTGCCTGGTTGGGAACTTGAATTGCTGCAATTGTAGAACTGAACAAATCAACGGAAGAGGCAGCAGCGTTAATAATAATTAAAAGTTTGAACGTGCTGGTCAACAGACCAAAGGTTCCTAAAATAAGCGGCAGCACTATAGATAAAATGAGAAATGGAGCCAGTGCAATGAGCAGAAAACGACTTTTTGTAATACTTTGTTCTGTATAAACAAAACCCACGAGCCAGTTTACTCCTACAAATGTTCGATCAGACTTTATGAAATTCGGAACGAAGACGAGATGAATGCTTTCATGAATAATAAGCAGAACGAAGAACAAGACGAGACTCAATAAATTTATCGTTATTGTGAAGGAGTTTGAATCAAACCCAAAATCCCGGAAGTAGATACCGGTTGAGAAATGTATGATGCCGATCGCTATGATTACGTTTATGATCATAAATGGAATGGAAAGCAAGATCGAGGTGATTAACTTTTTAGGTTCCTTTAAAGGGGTCCACCCTTTTTCCATAAGATGTTGGTGATATTGGTCATTAAACTCCGGTATTTTAGTTGTTAGTTTCATATTTTCCCCCTATCTCTCTTTAATTCGCTTTTCTTCATTATCGTTTGATGCCTGCTGAGTGAAGCATTAATATCCTAAGCTGAAAACGGAGCAGGATAACGAACAATTCCATTCACGTCATTTAAGTCACTGCTTTACAATTCCTTAACCATATAGGATTCTTCGTTTTTTTATAGGTAAGTAATCGTCTCTTGCTTCAGCTCTGATTTTATACAATCAGTTCCTTCTTTCTTAACGATTTAACTGCATATTTAGTTTCAATATTCTGTAATATTTCACTTCTGCATCCTTTGGTACTTTCAGTTTAGCAAAGCATCATCCTTCATATCGTGAAAATTTTAGCAGCGAAAATTTTTATTTAGCCGCGGTTTTGGATTTTTCGCCGCGGTTTTCTAAACTTAGCCGCGTTTCTTGCATTTTGGCAGCGAATTTCTTTATTTAGCCGCGAATTACTTTTTTAACAAAAAAGCTGCCTTCATCGAAGACAGCTTCCTTCCTTTCTATTTGGCATCTGTAACCGTACGGCTAACGTGTATCCCCTCTTGTTCACGAGGTTTTCTTTTTATAAAAAAGGATAAAATGAGCCCGGCCAATGCTGAAATACCTGCAACAATGAAGGAAACGTTCACCCCATGAATCATGCCTTCTACACCTTCAGAAGGTATTGCTCCATTTGCCATCACTGTAACTAGAAGCGCTGTACCGACAGCTCCGGAAACTTGACGCATCGTATTGTTCATCGCTGTGCCGTGCGGGATCAAGTGAGTCGGCAGCTGGTTCAGTCCAGCAGTTGTCACCGGCATCATTACCATCGCCACGCCAAACATCCTCGCCGCATTCACGACAGCTAAATACGTAAAGGTCGTTTCAGCATCCAGATTTGTAAACATAAACGTGGTAATCGTTACGATCACAAGTCCGATGATCGCCAGCCATCTTGCACCAAATTTATCAAAAAGCCGGCCGGTAATCGGGTTCATAAAGCCCATAACGAGTGCTCCCGGCAACAGCATTAATCCTGACTCAAACGCAGTGAAACCCAGCATATTTTGCATGAGCAGCGGTAAGATGGTGGCACCGCCGATTAAGGCAATAAACATCACCATTCCCAACGCTGTCGTTAATGTAAACACTTTAATTTTAAACACTCTAAATTCCAGGATCGGCTGTTGGAGTTGAAATTGTCTTAAGATAAACCATGTCAAAGCAATAGCTCCAACCACCATCGCCACTACAACTTGCTGTGCTCCCCAGCCTGCATTTCCCGCCGTACTGAACCCATACAGCAAGCCGCCGAAACCCAGCGATGATAAAATAATAGATAATACATCCACTTTAGGGAAGGTTTGTTTAGTTACATTTTTAAGAATAAAATAAGCGACGATAAAATCAATAATAACAACAGGTAATATGACGTAAAACAAGCTTCGCCAAGGGAATTGTTCAACTAGCCACCCGGATAAAGTCGGCCCAATCGCTGGGGCGAAAGAAATGACAAGGCCAAACATCCCCATCGCTGAACCGCGTTTCTCAATCGGATAAACCATCATAAGAATCGTCTGCATCAGCGGCATAATAATGCCGGCCCCTGAGGCCTGGGTAATTCTTCCCACCATTAAAATCGAAAAGTTGGGAGCAATCGCACAAATAGCTGTGCCCACTGCAAATAACCCCATTGCCGTTAAGAATAAGGCTCGTGTCGTAAACCTTTCAATTAAGAAAGCCGTAATTGGAATCATTATCCCGTTTACGAGCATGAAAATGGATGTCAGCCACTGGGCTGTACTCGCATCTAAACTTAGGTCCCTCATAATATGTGGTAAAGCTGTAGCCAATAATGTTTGATTTAAAATAGCAGCAAAAGCACCAGAAATGAGAACGAGCATTAATGGTCCACGGTTAATTTTTTCTTCAGTATTCAGTCGTTCCTCCATCTCTTTTCCTTCTTTCTAGATATGTTCTAAACTCTTTATACAATAGAAAATAGTAACATATTATTTCGTTAATCGAAAGGAATTTGTTTAGGTTCCTAATTAATTTCTCGTAACAAAACCAATGCTTTGATTCTATGAAAAGAAAAGAGGTACACTAATAGTAGGTAAAATAAGAGAAAGGATGAATATCATGTCACAAGACATTCAAGGTAAAAACGCCTATATTACTGGCGCTGGACGCGGGATCGGCCGTGCTGCAGCCCTTGAGCTTGCACGTGAGGGGGTAAACGTCGGGCTTATCGCTCGAACGGAGAGCCGGTTGAAAGAAGTAGCAGCAGAGGCTGAAGCACTCGGAGTGAAAGCAAGCTATGCCACAGCTGATATTGCAGAAATGAAAGAAGTAGATGAAGCTGTCTCTCATATAAGAAATGAACTGGGGGCTGCTGACGTTTTAATAAATAATGCTGCTATTAGTTCTAAAGGTTCTTTTCTTGAAATAGAACCTGAAGATTGGAAAAAAACCTTTGAAGTTAACGTATTCGGCACGTACCATGTTACCCGCGCGGTCCTGCCGGATTTAATTGAAAAGGACAAAGGAGACATTATTAACATCTCCTCCAGTAATGGACTAAAAGGAACAGCTGGATCTACAGCTTACAGTGGTTCTAAATTTGCCATCCAGGGTATGACCGAAGCACTCATGCAGGAAGTCCGCCGCAATAACATTCGAGTATTTACGATGAACCCTAGTTTAGTTGCGACGGAATTAGCCTTCGGAGATAAGCTGGACGAACAAGATAAAGAAAAATTCATGCAGCCTGAAGATTTAGCTGAATACATGGTGGCCCAGTTAAAGCTTCACCAGCGTATCTTTATTAAAACCTCTCTCCAATGGGCAACAAATCCATTTTAATAACACTTGTTAAAAAAGCGCTGAGAAGTAACTCTCTCAGCGCTTTTTTAAATGTTAGCAATACAATGAAAGGTTCACCACTAATTAATTTACTTATCTTATGTATGGTTCCAGCCACAGTAAGATCCCAATGGCACTAACAAAAACCAATCCAATTTGCACAATCGTTATTTTATAGTTTGTCCTATTCTCTGAAAATCTCCATTCTACATACAACTGAAAAATAAGTTGGAACGTAGGGAATAACAACGAGGCTAACAGAAAGAACAAAGAATTCGGCTGGATGAAAGCCATACTGCCTAATAGAATAACAACGAAAGAAATGCCTAAAACCCAGTCTCCTCGTTCATGAAAATCATTAACATGTTTAGGAAAGATAAGCTTTTTTTGATCTGCACCCGTTCTCCGTCTCAGAATGTTTGGAATACCTTCAATAAGAAAGACAGCTGTCCCCATCATTACTAAAAACTCAAGCCAGAATGCTGGTTCCACTCCATGTTGTTCAATCATTATCAACTCCTGCTATATAGGCTCCTGTCTCTTATACGATTGACATCTAATTACAGTTTCAGAAAATATAAAAAGCACGAGAATCATCGATCCGATTCTCGCGCAATCTTAAATGTGGGGAAGTTATACTTCTTAGTTATGACTATAAGTTCGAGCTCCTTCGCGTACAGCAATGAATTCAGGACGTTCTTTCCCGCCAGAATACGGTTTGACGAGCTGATTTTCAACACTATTGTAAACCATGAACAAGTTATTTCGGCTGTATGGGGTGATATTCCCATTGGAACCGTGCATGGTATTGCTTTCAAAAAGTGTAATGGATCCGGCTTTTCCAGTTGGAACAGAGATCCCTCCGCCTTTTTCAGCGAGCCAGCGTAGACTATCGTGATCGGGAACTCCGAGCTTTTGTTTTTGTAAAGATTCTTTATAGTTGTCGTCTGGCGTTTCACCTATGCAACTGACATAATAGTTTTGGGACCCTGGTATAAGCATCAAAGGCCCGTTAAATGTATAGTTATCAGAAAGGGCGATGGATAAGCTCACAGCCCTCATGCGGGGCATCCCGTCTTCAACATGCCATGTTTCAAAATCTGAATGCCAGTCGAACTCTTTGCCTGTAAAGCCTGGCTTGTAGTTTATGCGGGATTGGTGGATGTAAACATCGCTGCCTAGCAGGTGATTCATAATATCTAAAATACGCTGATCATTCGCTACGTCTTTAAAATAATTGTCATCCTCGTGCACATGGAAAATGGAGCGAATTTCATCACTTTCCGGTTCGCGGATCACTTTGTCAGAAAAAGTATCTCTACTGTCGTCTTGCAGCTCAAAGATGCCTTTTTGCATTTGCGAAACTTCTTCGTCAGAAAAAAAGTTTTCAATTTGCAGGAAGCCATTCTTTTCATAAAAGTCGAGTTGTTCACTTGAAACAGGTGCTTCACTATCTTTAGAGCGATCCGTGTGAATCACAGGATCCTTTCTTTCCATTATTTCCGGTCGGTTATTTTGTCTGGATGGATAAAGATCTTTCACAATCAAACACTCCTTATTAAAAGTAAAGATTTTCTTCGCCGAAGCCGTTTTCATTGTTGTAAACTTTCAAAAAACTTCCCCACGTACGCTATATCTTCCCACTGTGTCATCGATTAAACTACTATTTTAGGAAAATTAAAATAAAAACCAAATAAACCAGCTAGAAAGAGATAGAGCGAGATATTTCATAATAATATCCACATATAATCTTATATACGTACTCATCTACCGTCATTCGAACTCAATTCAACTCGCAGTCGTAATTATATCAAAATAATTATCCAGCAATCCTTCTCTGTCCTGGTGCAAGTCTTCTATCTGTCTGAAATAAGGCATATGTATAACCGTAAAATAAGGAGGTGGAGAAATAATGGATTTATTTTTCTATATCACGATTATTGTTGCCCTTGCCCTTACTTATAACGGATATATTAAGAAGAAAAGCAGTGAAGTACAAACAAAGGAAATTGAACTGGAACATCAAAAGCTTGAAGTGGAAAGGCTCCGCCTGGAGAAAGAAATTTTGAAAGAAAAAGAATAAACGGGTCTTAAACCACAATTAAAAAAGCTGACTCAATAAAGGCCCCCACCTTTAACGAGTCAGCTTATTATTTTTCAATAGATTAATAGTTTACAGCCGCGTAAGAGTTAATGCGTCCGTCATTAAAGTAATAACCTGTTCCAGCAATTGAATCAGCTGTGTTTTCAATTGCAGCACGAATGTCAGAATTACTGCGGCCTTGACTAGCTAATAATCCCGCTAAGCCAGCAACGTGTGGTGAAGCCATTGATGTTCCTGACATATAGGCGTAGCCGCCATTTGGTACAGTTGAAGCAATATCTACACCTGGGGCAGTAACATCCACCCAAGTGCCGTAATTAGAAAACGAGGCTTTGTTATCGTAGCGGTCCACAGCGCCTACAGCAATTGCATTCGCATAAGATGCAGGTTCGAATGTAGTAGATACCCCGTCATTACCTGCTGCTGCTATAACCACAGAGCCTTGATTCCACGCATAATTTACAGCGTTTTCAAGCGTTTGTGTATCACAATCACATCCGAGAGAGAGGTTAATAACTTCAGCACCTTGATCGGCTGAGTAGCGAATGGAATCAGCAATGGCGGCAAGTGAACCACTCCCATTTGCATCAAGGGCACGGACCGCTAAAATTTCTGTATTAGGTGCCATGCCTGCGACCCCCTGGGCATTATTCGTTTCAGCAGCTGCCGTACCTGCTACGTGGGTCCCGTGTCCATTTTCATCCATTGGATTATAATCATTATCTATAAAATCATAGCCGCGGATTGTTTTTCCGTCTAAGTCGGGATGGTTATAGTCCACTCCTGAATCTACTATCGCAATTTGCTGACTGCCGCTCCCTCTCGTTATGTCCCAGGCTGCTTCAGTATTTGTATTCTGCGGCCCGTATTGTACACTACTGTAATAAGTATCATTAGGTGTCCATGTAGTATCAAATTCGTAGTTAGGTTCAGCATATTCCACATTTGGATTGTTGTTTAAAGCTTTTACTGCTTTTTCTACATTACCAACTTCTAAAACTTTAAAATCAGATTCAACCACATCTTTATCTTCCACTTCTGCAGCGCTTGCTCCCTGCATAGCAGATTTTTCTGCCGATTTCCCTTTTCCTTCTTTAAACTTAACTACAACTTCTCCTTTGACATAATCCCCGTTGCTCACTTCAGACTTCGTTTCCACTTTAGGCAGTTCGGATTTTTTGTCAGCTGAAACTTCTCCTGCATTCGGCATCAATGACAGAGTAACTGCCAGTGACAATGTAGCTAAACCTTTCCACTTCATAAAAAATTCCTCCTTTATTTTGGTTCTGTATACAGATTCACCAAAATATGGAGGAATTCCTGCTATTTCGACTTGGGAAAGGTTCATTGATTTTAACCTGTTAAAGACCCTTTCAAGCCTGTCACTTGGGCAATTTATTCTTTTCCGAGCACGAGAAGTCCGTGCATCTTTTTCATAACATATGGGCCTGTTAACTCACGCGGCGGTACTCCATAGTAGGATTTTACAGCGATTTTATCAGCCTTTTTATTTTCTATTATGTACTGATTAATTTTCGCTTCTGGCGCCGTGCTTGGCTCAATGACGATTGTATTATCAATTCTCACACTAAATTTTCCACTGATTTTCAATTTCTTTTTACCAAAGTATAGTTCTTTAATCGGTTCGATGGTCAATCTGTCCTTTCATTCTCAATTTCCTTCAGCTGGTTTGATGCTAAAAGAAGGTTTGATAATAAACATAAGCCACACTAATCGACAACAATGAAGCAATCGATCTTGTCACTCTTAAAGGAAGTTTTAATTCCTTGAGTAACATGGCGCTTATCATACCAGCCACAATCATACAGGTGCCTAAAGAGAATAGGTGGAACACCATGTTATTTATAGAACCATGAGCTACCTCTCCAAACAATCCGACACCTCCATTTATCTCTACTGTCTTATTGCCTGCGACCTACTTTACTATTTTTATATATTCAGTCGCCGCACATTCTTTACATTGGATCAACACATCTGCCAACTTTTTATTTGTAAATGACACATGTCTCGGTCCCATGGAACGGCCTTTGCAGTATTCGCAATCATAACGATCCGTTATGGAAAAAATGTACGAATGAAAATCAAGTTGCAAAGACTCAGCCATATGACTCCCTCCTCATGACCTAATAGACCCCGAACCTATACCTATTCTATCGGACTAATTCGACAAATTTATACAAAATCCTTCCTTTATAAGAAACTTTTTCTCAAAAAAATAAAGACTCCCTTTAATCAGGGAGTCTTAAGACTTATTAATAGCATGAATTAAAGTCATTAATGTTGGGGATACCGTATTCATATCCACTAATCCATCTTCACATTCTTTTACTTTATCTAGCTGCTGCAGAAAGTAATCATCCTGAGACTTAAACCGTAATTCTCCAGAGCAAATTTGTCCCTTTACACTTAATACTTGTTCATGTAACCAAGCTCGATCCAACGATCATCTCTCCTTTACCGATCATCTATATTTAGTCAGTATAAGCGGCAGGTCGTAAAAATATACCTCTTTTTTATATGATAATGGGTAAATATATATAGAAAATGAGAGTGGCCGCATTCTCGTCAGCTTGGGGAGAGACTCCTGTTTTCTTCTGCCAGAAGCTATGGTGCCCTCAAGGTCACTAAAAAAGCCTTGTCTATTTTTAATGAGCCTCACGAGCTTTTCGGTGGTTGCTTGCCGCGGGCACGGCCACCGAACGCTCATCGTGGCATAGAACGTTATGAAATTGAAATGACGAACAGTAAACGGAAGCATACAAGGCGCGGTGATCTCGGCTTACTCGTTGTTGCGCAATAGTAGAGAGAACTTAGCTGTTTGATATTTCTTGAAGACAAATAAGGCTCTCCTGTAGTAACTCCATTCCTTTAATTGGAAATCCGGTTCAGCCTCAAGCACCTACGGCAGTGCATATTGGTCCGGATCTGCTGGTCTGCTTCACGTTTAGATCAGATGACATAAAAATTATCGATAAAAATAGTGGTCCAGATATGGACGGACATTACCTTAGAATAAAACTGTTTCAGCAGCAAGCATCCACTTTTTAAACATAAGTAATCCGAACTGATTTTAATAAAATCGTTCGGATTACTTTATGCTTTATTTCGTTTTGTACAAGCCTTTATTCTTCTCTTTTCGTGACATATTCGTCAGGTTCTTCGTTACCCTGGCTATTATGATTCTTAAACTGACTTAACCGGCCATTACGATGTTCCCCGTGATTTTTATTCTCTTTAAATTGATTATCGACTTTTTTATCTTTTTTCGCCATCTGCATCCTCCCTTTCGTAAGTTTGTCATTATAGCATTTGGAAAGGGAAGCTGATTTATACTTTTAAGAACTCTTTTCTTTCACTGTTTTTTTCTCCAGCACCTTTTTTAATTCTTCTTTATATTTCGATTCTACTAAGATATAAAGGAAATCGCCTTCTTTTATTTCGGTTTCCCCGTAAGGCGTAATTACATGATTATTTCTTATAATCGCACTGATGTTAGCACGATTCGGAAAAGATACTTCATGTAACCTTTTCCCTACAATTGCTGACTCGGCATTCGTTTGATACTGTACCATCTCAGCCGAAGCTTTCCCCATGGAGATAAGTTCAATCGAATGATGTGGGATGTCTTTCTTTGGTCCTACGAGCTTTAGTTTCTTAGCTGCATAGGAGATGGTCGAACCTTGCACAAGCGTTGATGTTAAAACAACGAAAAACACGATATTGAAAAGGGTTTGACTATTTTCCAGCCCTTCTACAATTGGAAATGTAGCCAATACGATAGGAACGGCTCCCCGCAGTCCTGCCCAGGATATAAATGTTTTCTCTTTAATTGTATACTTCATTTTAATCGTTGATATAAAAACGGCGACCGGTCTGGCCACTAAAATTAAAATAGCCGATAATAATAGTCCATTCACCATAATATCCATTGTAAATAACTGCCCAGGGAATGCCAGCAGACCTAATATAATAAACATTAAAATTTGAGCCATCCAGGCAAATCCTTCATTGAATTGAAAAATGGAGTAACGGTACGTCAACTCAGAATTTCCGATGACAAGTGCGGCAATATATACAGCCAGAAATCCACTTCCTCCAATGAAAGCCGTAGCGCTATACGTAATTAAAGCAAAGGCTACGGAAAAAATCGGATAAAGAGCACTCGAATCGAGTTTGATGTGATTGATGGAAAATGAAGCTATTTTTCCAAAAACAAAGCCCAGCACCAACCCTAAACCCATCTGAAGGAAGAAATTCGGAATCATCATCCATATACTGCTGTTTTCCATAATGATCAATTCAATTAAAGATAATGTTAAAAAGACAGCCATAGGGTCGTTCGTTCCAGATTCAGCTTCTAAAGTGGCTCCCATTTTGGCTTTAATATTTCGTTCTTTTAAAGCGGCAAAAACCGCGGCAGCATCAGTAGAACCTACGATCGCTCCAAATAGCAGCCCTTCCAGCAGTGTAATATCTAAAATGATATAAGCTAAGAAACCAACGACAGTGGATGTGATTAATACACCAAGGGTAGCAAGCGAAAGGGAGGCTCCGGCTACGGACCGAACAGTTGTCCATTTCGTATGCAAACCACCCTCAAATAAAATAATGACAAGAGCAAATACACCGATAATTTGAGCGGTACGTGCATTATCAAAATAAATAAGTCCGAGCCCATCACTGCCTACAAGCATTCCAACTAAAATAAACAAGACAAGAGACGGAATGCCCCACCGGCTTGAAAAGCGGGCAACTAATATGCCGCTGAAAAAGAGCAAAGCGGTAATTAGTAAAAAAGAGTCTGTTCCAAATGATTCAAATAGCATATACGCTTGAGTCTCCTTGTGGTGAATTTAAGCAGATAAATAAAATTGATAAAAACAGTCAATCACGAGGGATTTAAAATACGTGAAGGGTAGAGGGATAATAATTAAATTTTATCACATTTGCTTTTTTCACGCTGACTTCACGTTCCCGCCTTTAAGTAGAGCACCTACTAAAGTTGACCGCAGACTACAGATAAAACCTGGACTCGGAAAAACATTTTAGTTGCACAGGGAAAGAATCTTTTATTTTCCCCACCTTCATGAAGTCAAAAAAATGCTTGTAGAGAAAAACATACTTTCTCTACAAGCAAATAGAATACTTCTTTGAGGTTCGCTTTCCGTAATTAATCATGATAGTCGCTTCTAAACAACAATTCTTTTGGTACTTCTGTACCTCTTGTTCCGCGTAAATCCGTTTCCTTCATTTCCGTTGGATAGAAGACAATTAAACTCCCTTTGTTCATATCAGCAAGTGTTTTAGGAAGTATTTCTAGTTCAGGGTGCCAGGCCACTGTCCCTTGACGCGCACTGATAAGAATAACGAGATCATTAGATTTAATTCCTGTTAAATCTTCTTCATATAAGGATTCCCAGCTCTCAGAAGAATAAAAATCAATCGGTACATTAGGGCGTATGCGTTTAGAGACGGCCTCATATGTGTCTAAATTATCACGGACTACATAGCTTTTCAGCGAAGCGTTAAGCTGAGCGGCAATGTCTTTAATAATCGAAATGGAGTCTTCAAATCCGGGCTTAAAGGCAACATTGTTAGGGATGATTACTATAAGGCGTTCCGTCGTATTTAACGGATGACGTATTCTCGTAATCAATGAACGCTGATAGGTGTGCTCTAAGAAATTATCGATAATCCCGCCAAATATTTTTTGGCTGCCTACTCGTTGACCGTTCCAACCGGCAATGATGGTTGTGATCCTCTCTTCTGCGACTGCACGTTCAATCCCGCGTCCGATGTTTCGATCGACGCGTGTTAAAAGTTTCACAGGGACATCTGCTCCCGATGCATAGATCACCGAGTGACCGAGCATTCTTTCAGCCTGTGCTACCTCAGTGCTTGCTTTCTTTAAGTCTTTTTGTACCACACTGAGCGGGTAAAGCGGTTCTGCCGTTCCTTTTGCTTTTTTAATGACAAACCCCAAGTCCATAAGCGATTCCATGGTTCCGGGATTAGCCAGCGGAATTAAAATACGTTCCGGCATACTTTCCGTCTGCGGTGCCTGCTCGGGAGAGGTAGATAGCTTACGGGCATATTTTTCTGAAAAATAAGGTCCTAAAATACAGGTCATTAATATCATGACGATCACTGCGTTGACCGTCTGCTGATTGAGTAAACCAATTTCATACCCTACGAGCGTTGATGCTAAAGTGGCAGCTGCTTGAGAAATAGACAAACCAAATATGATTTTACGTTCCTGCACTGTATAACCGTATATCTTACTCGTAATAAAACCGGCAGCTGCTTTACCAAACACAACAGCAAAAGCAATTAGCGCTGTAACCAGCCAGGCTTCTGGATTAGAAATTAACACACTTAAGTCCATTAACATTCCAACGGATAATAAGAAGAAAGGAATAAATAAAGCATTAGCTGTAAAACGAATGCGATTCATTAATGGACCATGGTCATAAATGTAACGGTTTAAAGCTAAACCAGCCAGGAAAGCACCGATGATCGGCTGCAGACCAGCAAATAGGGCAATACTGCCCGCTACAAATAAAATCGCCATTACAAAATTAAATTCCGTGGCGCCGTCATTGTTGGAGTTTCTAAAAAACCACCGGGACACATAGGGGGTGACGATGAATATTCCAGCAGTAAAAAGAGCCGTTGCTATGATGAGCTGGGCCCAGAACGTAACAGAAAGCTGCCCTTCAGCCGCTCCTGTAATGACCGCAAGAACAAGCATCGCTAATGTATCTGTCAGCAGCGTTCCACCTATTGCTGTAGTCACGGCTTTATTTTTCGTCACTCCAAGACGACTTACAATAGGATAACCCAGCAGCGTATGGGAGCCGACAATGGATCCAAGTAAAATAGAAGCTGGAATACTAAATCCTAGATAAACGCCTACGAGCGTCCCAAGTGTTAAAGGGATTGAGAAGGATAATAATCCGAAGACAATACTTCGGTTACGGTATTTTTTAAACCCGTCAATATCCAGTTCAAGCCCAGCTATAAAAATAATAAACAGTAATCCCACCGTTCCCAGCAGCTCGATGGTCGAATCTCTCGCCAACCAGTTTAATCCGTTAGGACCAATAATAATACCGGCTACAATCGGCCCGATGATAGCAGGAATTCTTAGTTTTCCCATTAAGATAGGAAAAAACAGAAAGATCAATACAGCTAAACCAAAAATAATGACTGGTTCCTGTAATGGAATGTTCATCGTATAACCCTCACAATCTATAAAGACCATCACTGACGCTAAGAGTCAACTACATATCAACATATGGGTCGATTTCTATAATATTTTCGTGACCCTCATGCTTCTTTCCACAAAAGTGTCACTATATGAGTCAATAATATACTATACATCTTTCACAAAAGACAATACATACACACACATTCATAAAAATTTAATCTTTCCCTTGAGTGAAGAATTTTATACAGAGGAAGGTTGTAAACGGATTCTTCCTTATCTTATACTAGAGGTATCAGGAGGGGTCATAATGGTGATACGCTTAATCACATTCTTCATGATTGGCATCGTTCTTTTTACTTTAATCACTCTTTTCTTACCGCAATTATTAAGCTACTTCTGGATGGCGTTAAGTGTACTATTAATCATAGGTTTTGGTTACCTTAGTTTTCATTATTTGCGAAAAATATTCGGAATGATAGCTCAACAAAAGAAGAACCATTAAAGACAGGCTGAGACCAAACAGAATAAAGCATAAATAATCCGAACGATTCAACTGAATCAGTTCGGATTATTTATCTTAAAGAGAACTCATACCATCGCTCCGTCAAAATATTCCGTTTTACGTGGGCACGACCTCAGCTCCCTCGAAAAGCAAAGCCCGCTTTCCTGCGGGATCTTCAACTCATGCTGTTCCCCCAGGAGTCTGCGTATTTTGTCTGCGCTTAACCAAGATTGTTTTGGTCCTCCCTGCATTACTTATAATCCGTTTGTATTACAAAGCTTTTACGAGCCCTCCATCAACGACTAGCGCCTGCCCCGTTACGTATGTATTGCCTCCAGAGGCTAAAAATACGACAGCTCTGGCAAATTCTTCTGGGTCGCCGTAACGCTTCATTGGAATCGATTGAGCACTCTGCTCTTTCACTTCTTCTGCAGAGATGCCCAGTGATTCTGCTTTCTTTTGATCAAGACTTTCTACACGGTCCGTTGCAATTCTTCCCGGCCCTACGGTGTTAATCAATATATTATCGGCTGCTAATTCTTGAGATAAGCTTTTAGATAGTCCTACAATTCCAGCTCGGAATGTATTTGAAAGAATTAGATGATCGAGTGACTGCTTAATGGAAGAAGAAGCGATGTTAACAATATGGCCGCTCTGCTGCTTTTTCATAGATGGAAGCACCTCACGAATAGTTCTTGTAAAGCTTAGAAGGTTAAGTTCAAAAGCATGCTGCCAATCTCCATCAGAAAAATCCTCAAACGTCCCGGCTGGAGGCCCTCCAGCATTATTGATCAGAACATCAACACTCCCATTCCAGCTAATCGCTCTTTGCACCAGCTTCTTAATGTGCTCAGGATTCGTTACATCACAAACTTCATAGGCGACGTTTTCGTTCCCTGTTCGTTCGATAATATCGTTTTTTGAACGTTTTAACTCCTCTTCATTACGACTTGAAATGAGCACGCTGGCCCCTTCCTTAGCAAATTCCAGAGCTGTTGCCTTCCCCAGTCCTTTACTTGCTGCCGTTACGACTACCGACTTCCCTTGTAAATGTAAATCCATCTGATCCACCCTCTCTTTTTATATAAGCTCAGTATATCAAAAAAGAAGTACAAAACTCGGCTGGACGTTTTGTACTTCTTCTGCTTATACGTACTGTAAAGCAATATTGTATTTATGCAATGTCGCACGAATCTCTTCTTGGAGTTCGTTAGATGGTACATCCATGGGCAGACGTAAGTGAGGTTCTATTTTACCCATCATGCCAAGGGCAGCTTTTACAGGGGCAGGATTCGTATCCTTGAAAAGAACATCATTTAACTCCATCAATTCATAATGTAGTTTCTGTGCCCGTTCTACGTCACCGTCGAACCAGGCGTCGTGCATTTCAGCCACTTTACCAGGCAAGACATTTGCAGTAGCGCTGACTGAACCTGCACCGCCAATTGAAAGCATTGGATAGCATAACAGTTCAATCCCTGAGAACAATAGAAAATCTCGTCCACACCGTTGAAGAACGCGGTTGACATGTTCAAAATCTTTGTTCGACTCTTTCACTCCAATAATATTCGGGCAGTCTTTTGTCAGCTGAGCTAACGTATCAACGTGTAGATTTTGAGCTGTGCGTCCAGGAATATTATAAATGATAATCGGAATTTCCACAGAGTCTGCAACCGTTTTGAAGTGTTTATAAAGCGCATGCTGATTGGGTTTATTGTAATAAGGAACAATAACCATTGCAGCATCAGCACCGATCTTCTCAGCTTTTTTCGTTAAGTGCATCGTTTCATCATGGTTTGTCGATCCAGTGCCCGGTACAAAAGGAACACGGCCGTTAATCGTTTTCAACGAATTCTCCATCACTTGCTCACGTTCTTCTAATGTTAAAGAGCTCGGCTCTCCAGACGTTCCTGTTACCGAGATTCCATGTGTGCCGTTCGCTAATTGAAATTCAATGAGTTCACTCATCTTTTCAAAATCAATCGCTCCGTCTTCTTTAAAAGGTGTAATGACTGGGGTAATCGATCCTCTTAACCTTGATTTAATTTCACTATAATCCACTGCCATACTTTCCTTCCTCCTTCACTTTTATAAACGTACGTCCAGCATGTCTCCCTGGGCATGAAAATCATGCATTTCGAAATCGGCAATGAAATTGTTCCATGTTACAACCACAGGTTCGTCGTAACCGAGTAAGGATTCATGAAATAGACGTATCGTTAGTTGATCATTTGCAGCTTGCGAACTGATCTCGCAAATTCCTTTTGCGTAAAAACCTTGATAAGCAACAGTTACCTCATATGATCCAGAACACGGCAGGAAATATGCCGGATCAATCTTTACTTCAATCAATTTGCCGTGTCCGTTCATCCGGCCCAACATCTCATAATCTTTCCCTAAGTAATCGTTCACCTTCTCTACTCTGCCTGTGGATATCAATTCACGCAGCAGCGTAGACCCAACTTTTTGTTCATGTTTCTCGAGTTTAGAAACCGTCGTTACGGCAAAACGGCTGCGGCTGTCTAAAGTGAGCTGCTCCATTGTTCCTTTTCCTTTAAATCCATATTTATAGTCGAACCCAGCCACAGCATGCTGCACGTTTAACCCACATAAATAGTCATCCACGAACTGCTCGTGCGGAATTTTTGCCACTTGTTGATTAAATTCTACGACATACATAAGATCGACACCGAGCTGTTCAAAGATCTCGGCTTTTACAGGTAACGGTGTTAAATAATGCGTGACTTTAGGACCTTTTGGAATCACTGACGAAGGGTGTGGAAAAAAGGTCATCACCGCCAGCTTCAGCTTTTTCCTCTCTGCGATGGCTTTTGCCCGTTTAATGATTTCCTGATGCCCAAGATGGACACCATCAAAAAAGCCCAAAGCCATAACACACGGATCACTCGCTACTTGTATTTCCGACTGAATGGGAAAATTGATGTGAATCTGCTCCATTTTTCCACTCCTCCCTGTTTAAGAAGTCACTTGGTTGTTGTATTTTCCTTCAAAGAAAGTCAGCGGTTCGCCATCCTGTACACTTAAGTTAACGACTTCCCCGATATATAACATGTGATCTCCTGCTTCATGAGAATCGTAGACGTTGCACGCCAGGCTTACGAGCGAATTTTCAATAACCGGCATTCCTTCGAACGTGTCAAAAGCTACATCACGGTCTTTTAGCTGGCCTGCAAAAATCATCGACATTTCCTGCTGAGCATCAGACAAAATATTAACGGTAAACTTCCGGGCTTCTTGAATCGTTTGATTCATCTTGGCGTTTTTTCCGACAGATATAAGGATAAGCTTAGGATCGAGTGAAACTGACATAAAGGCGTTAGCCGTCATGCCGTGCACGTCACCATTAGCTTCGGAAGCAATGACGGTGACCCCTGTGGCAAACTTCCCCATAGCTGTCCGGAACATACGATCATCCATTATTGATCACCTCATTTATTGATTTGACTCTTGCCTGAGCCTGGTCTTTAGATCACAAAGGTTGGTTTACGCTTTTTCAACTTCGCTGCTTTTAGTCCCACTTTCTCTTCCTTATGGACATGCAATACTTCTGTCGCTTCCTCAAACCAGCAGTCAGGCGCTTCATGCCCCCAGAACGTTTGACGCATCGGATCGTCTAAGTCCCAGCGGATCGGTTTAAAATCCGGGTCACTCGTTAAATAATCGCCATTGTACAATTCAATACGATGACCGTCAGGATCCCTTAAATACAAGAAGAAGGCATTCGATAAACCATGACGGCCCGGGCCGCGCTCAATGTTCGGACCATAGCCTAAAGAGGCAAGTACATCGCAGCCATCAATTAAACTCATCGGATCCTTCAGCCAAAATCCGACGTGGTGAAGCCGCGGGCCTTCCCCGTTCATAAAGGCCACGTCGTGAACACTTGGCTTACGATGCAGCCACGAAGCCCACACTTTATCTTCTTCGCCGGCGGTATACTCCGAGCAGGCAAATCCGAGTTCCTTCATATAGTAATCCTGGGCCGCTTCCACATCAGGCACCATACAATTAAAATGATCGATACGCTGTACTTTCGCCCCTTTATACAGTTCATACTGCTGCAGTTTGCGGTCCACAGTGTCCATGGCGGCATAAAATTCAACTGGCAGCCCGGACACGTCTTGATAACGGAAAGCACGGCCAAGCGCTTGTTGCTGATCGATCCACTTTATTTCATAGCCATCCTGCTCAAGCTTAGCTGCCAGGTGATCCAGGTCCGCTTCTGAGCGTACTTTATAGCTGATAACTTCCAGTGCCGGCTCAGCTTTTTTCTTTAACAGCAGACTATGATGGTTATGCTCTTCTAAGCCTCTAAGAAAAATCTGCTCTTCGTCTGATTCTGTTTCAATAAAACCAAGCGCATCGTAGAACTTGCGGGATTTTTCCAGGTCCGTTACGTGTAACACAGCGCGTCCGGAACGAATAATATCAAAGCTCACATTCTCACTCCTCACACATTAGTCGGTTTTGAAGACTTTACTTTATTTAAAAAATCCTGTACGTACGCTTTATACGGCTCTTTATCAAATTGTTCAAAGTACGTCATGCCCATTTTTACCGGATCGCCGAAGAAATAATATTCATAATGAGTCTGCCGGCTGCCAAATGCACTCATTGTTACGTCCCAAGCCAGACGGAAAAGCTTCACACGATCATAGCCTTCAAGATTCTTAGATTGCAGCGCGCGGTCAAGTAATGGCCCCATTTCTTCATGGTGAAAATCAGCTTCAGAAGGAATCCCCATTAAACCGGAAGCACCAAGAATACGAAGAATTTCCGTCATACGCGGATACACTCTCGGGTACCAATTACGTGCGGCATTTAACGCTTCAAAGTCAGGGGTCATCGTTCCCCATTTATCTAATTTCGCGTTATGCTCCGCTTTGTATAGATGAGACTTCATATTTTCCAAGATCAGCATCACTTCTGTGCCTTTATCCATGACGTGCTGAAACTTATCAATGCCGATGGAGTCCATAACGCTTAAAATTACACCGAGCACAAATTCCGTTTTCACGATATTTTTAGCGACGACTTGATGAGACATATGAACAACAGCATTCGTTTCCAGGAACGTCCGGTTGCAAATCGATGAATTGCCGCATACAAACACTTTCTCCCACGGCACAAAAACGTTATCAAAATAGACGATCGCATCCCCTTCTTCAAAGCGGCTGCTTAACGGGTGATCCCATTCATTTTTTCCGTAGTCAAACGATTCACGGCTGAAAAATTTAAGGCCTGGTGTGTTATTAGGGACCACAAAGGCTAGTGAATACGGATCATCAAGCTCTCCCGCCTTTTTCACAGTGGAAGGGAAGACTAAAATTTCATCCGTAATGCCGCCTTGCGTTGCCAATAAGCGGGCACCATCCACTACGATACCGTCACTGCGTTTTTCTACTAAATGCAGGGCTACATTCGCATCTTTCTGTTCGTGCTGTGCTTTTTGACGGTTCACTTGAGGATGGATTAACGTGTGAGTTAAACTAATGTCATTTTCACGCGCGTAGTCATAATAATTTTTCGCATTTTCTGCAAACATCGGATCATCTTCAGCGAATAAGTCATTCGCTACACCCATTGCCATGACTTCAGCGTTTAAGTAATCAGGAGAACGCCCCATCATCCCCCCGGACAGACGAGCCCATTCTTGAATGGCTTCTCTTCTTTTAACCAGATCCTCTATCGTTTCCGGACGGTAGAACGTCATCCCGACCTGATCACCTGTCTTTGGAGAGGTATACAGCATTTTATCTTGTTTTTCATACTGCGTATCGTAAAGCTTCGCCATCGATTGAATGACATTTTTAAAAGCCGGGTGTGTCGTTGGATCCTCCACTCGCTCGCCGCCAATGTACACATTGTTTTTCGCTTTCTTTAATCGATCGATATATTGAGCTCCAGTTTTTGCAGGCATCGTAAATTCCTCCCTTTATTTTTTACCAAACTGCGGTATGCGGTGGTCTCCAAGTGCAACGTGAACAACTTGCATTTCTGTATAAAATTCAAACGCATAATAACCGCCTTCACGTCCGATGCCGCTATGCTTCGAACCGCCAAACGGTGTTCGTAAGTCACGGACATTCTGCGAATTTATCCAGAGCATCCCCGCATCAACTGCTTGTGAGACACGGTGACCGCGCTGAATATCTTTTGTCCATACATAACCGGCTAATCCGTAACGTACATCGTTCGCTAATTCAATCACTTCCTCTTCATCCCTGAACGTCATCACCGCTAAAACCGGGCCAAAGATTTCTTCCTGTACCACACGCATCGAGTTATCAGCATTGAGTAAAATAGTCGGCGGAACATAGTTGCCTTGACTGTACTCTTCAGGTACGCTCCCCTGATATACATCGCACCCTTCCTCTTTCGCAAGCTCAAGATAGCTTTTCACATTTTCACTATGCTTTTTATGAATTAACGGTCCGACTTGAGTTGATTCGTCTAGCGGATCCCCAACTTTAATATGATCAACGCGTTCTTTTAACTTAGCAAGAAAGTCATCTGCCACGTCCTCGTGAATATAAAGTCTGGAATTCGCCGTGCAGCGCTCACCGTTAAAGGAGAAAATCCCCCACGTACAAGCATCTAACGCTCGATCAAGATCGGCATCTTCAAAAACAATAATAGGAGATTTACCGCCAAGTTCCATGGAGAAACGCTTGAGCGCATCAGCTCCGTTTCTCATAATTTCAGAGCCTGTCGTCGTTTCACCCGTAAAAGAAATCAGCTGTACGTCTTCATGGGCAACAAGGGAAGCCCCCGCTGTTTCCCCGCAGCCATGAACGATATTAAACACTCCATCTGGAAGGCCGGCTTGATCAATAATTTCAGCAAGTTTATTCGCCGTAAGCGGAGACCATTCGGCCGGTTTTAAAATCACTGTATTTCCTGTAGCAAGCGCCGGAGCAATTTTCCATGTTTCTAACATGAACGGTGCATTCCACGGCGTGATTAACCCCGCCACGCCTACCGGCTTATGAATCGTATAATTTAAAAACTCATTATCGACCTGATAAGCATCACCTACCATGCGGCTTGATACCATCTCAGCGTAAAAACGGAAATTTTGCGAAGCACGGCTCACCATTTTTTTCGTAATGCTAAGCGGCAAGCCCGTATCATAAGATTCTAAAGGCGCTAGTTCTTCTACGTACTCATCAATCAAGTCTGCGATTTTATAAACATAAACAAGACGCTCACTTTGCTTCATCTTCCCCCATTCGCCTTTAAATGCTTTTTTCGCCGCCATAGCTGCTTTATGGATGTCTTCCTTTCCTCCTGAGGCAACACTGTTGATTTTTTCATTCGTAAATGGATTGATGTTATCAAATGTTTGATTTGAGTCTGCGTTTAGGAATTGGCCATTTATGTACAGTTGAACATCCTGAACATTGGCCAGTGCCTTTCGTTTCACATCTGTCGCTATATGCAAGTCACTCATAAATGATCCTCCCTTTAATAATGATAGCGTTTACTTTATGTGTTTTTAGAAATGCAAACCCTTTCAAAAAAGTTTGCAAATATTCGATAAACTTTGTATATTCAAGTTATCACATCAAAAAGTATATGGAAAATATCTATAATATTTACTTTCTATACATAAAAAGTATAAATAAAAGAAAGGGGTTTGACGTTGGACTTAAAACAATTGCGATACTTCAGAACGGTTGCAGAGGAGCAGCAAGTAACGAAAGCCGCCAAAAGACTGCACATGGCCCAACCGCCTCTCAGCCAGCAAATTAAGCTTATGGAAGAAGAATTAAACTTGAAGCTGTTTGACCGTCAGGGACGAAAGCTGGAGTTGACGAAAGCAGGTGAAATCCTTTTCGAGAAAGCCGGACGCCTGTTGACTGAATTTGATGAAACGCTGGTGGAAGTCCGGGAAACAAGTGAAGGCATGCGTGGAAAAATGCACATTGGCTCAACAAAGTCTTGTTTTTCGTATTTAAGTACGGCGCTGAACGTCTTTAAAATACAGCATCCTAATATGACGTATCAGCTTCGCGAGGGAGATACTTATTTTTTAGAAGAATGCATTAAAAACCGGGAAATCGAGCTTGCGATTGTTCGTATGCCGATGCAGTCAGAAGAATTTAACATGTTAAGGCTTCCTTCTGAGCCCTATGTACTCGTAGCACCTCAGTCATGGAACATCAGCAGCAATGGAGATGTGATAGATTTCGAGGAACTGCGCGATGTACCGCTTATGCTGCTGCACCGAATCAGCGGCAGAGGCCAATTTGAATTAATTGTAGAGGAGTTTCGTGATCACGGTGTGGAACCACATATTACGTGTGAATGTCCAGACGCGACGATGTTATTGTCTCTCGTTTCGAGTGGAGTAGGAGCTACCATTGTGCCCGAATCTACACTGAAAGCTTTTGCTTTACACAATATGAAAAGCTATCGCCTTTCCGGGGCAAAGATCAAAGCAGAATCAGCTGTCATCTGGCAAAAAGACCGCTATTTAACAAAAGCCTCCCAGCGACTCATACAGACATTTGAAGATCAATTTTGTTATGTATGATTTAACGGGTTTGAGAAGCAAATTGCTTTAAAGTCAAAAGGAGATTTCTGGTATCCCTTCTTTTTTTACGAAAAACAATAGAATCCATATAATTGCAGATTCTTAGCGTAGTCAAAACGTAACAGCACGAGTCGAAGATCCCACAGGAATGCGAAGCGTTTTGACGGAGCGATGGGAAGAGTCCTTAATCGGCACATAAATGATCCGAACGAATTTCATAAGAATCGTTCGGATCATTATTTGTGTTCTATTTTATTTTGACTTCTTATTACTGCACCGCGTCTATTTTTTCTTTTTTCCAATCCGTTTTTCCTTTAGACTTCGTCATCACACTTACGCCCATAAACACTAGTGTAGATAAAGGAAGAGCGTAAACTAAAGGATCAATGTGCGTCCAAGGATAGGGAAGCAAAAAGTCGCGGCCAAACAATGCTTGTGAAACCCCAAACGCCGTAGATTGAGAGCTTTTTAAAAACAAGAAGCCAAATACACTAACGGAAAATCCAACAATTATACTTGCAGAAGCCCCTTGCTTTGAAGCTCCTTTCCAGAACAATGCTCCAGTTAAAGCCGGCAAAAATCCAGCAGCACAAATCCCAAACCAAAAAGCGGTCGCTTGCGCAATTACCCCGCCAGGTAAAACGTACGCCAGGAAAACCGCCAATACTACACCCACAATTACACCTAGACGGTTCGGACTGATTCTGCCTGAGAACACTTTCTTCACCCCCATCGTCCGTAAAATATCTTCTCCAAATGCAGACGATTGAACGTGAATTAATGAGCTGACTGTAGATAATGTGGCAGAAATTAATGTAAGCGTAAATAAGTATACAAACCACTCGGGCATTAATTCGCTGATTAAGCGTGGAATGACAAGGTCGGTGTTTCCTTCCGCCGCTTGAATAGCAAGCTGTCCGTTATTTTCCATAAAATAAACGTTGCTGAGGGGACCGATAATGTAAGCCGCTCCAGCCATAAAGAAAATAAAAATCCCACCAACGATGACGGATCGATAAAGAGATTTGTTACTCGACACGGTCATGCTTCTCATCGCTAGCTGCGGCTGAGCCAATACCCCGATTCCGACACCTAAAATCATCGTACTAACGAGTGTCCACCAAATCGGGGACCCCATGTCCGGCATGCTCATCCAGCCGTTGTGACCATCAGCTGCCAGCTCTTCAGGAACCATCGATTTCATAGACTGAAGTGCCTGATGACCGTCAAATAAGCCGCCGACGGCATGATACGTTACAAATAGAAAGATCGACATCCCAACCAACATGATTACTGCTCCAAACGCGTCCGTATACATCACCGCTTTTATTCCCCCGGAAATAACGTAAACGGCAACGATGAAAGCAAGGACGAGCAGGGCAGCATTAAAATTAAGAGAGAGGGATTCTTGTAAAAATCGTCCGCCTCCTATCAAAACAATACTCGTGTACGCCGGCATAAAAATAAAAATCATAATACCCGAAAAAACAGTAATAAATTTGGAGTCATAATGCTTTCCTAAAAATGTAGGAAAGGTGGTTGCATTCATCTTGGAAGACATCTGGCGAATTCGCTTACCAAACACCGCAAACGCTACAAAAATTCCTAACACAATATTTAAAAAAGCCAGCCATAACAAACCCATACCATAAACAGAAGCTACACCTCCAAATCCAACCATAGCTGACGTACTAATAAACGTCGCTCCATAGGACAGGGCCATGATAATCGGATTCGTGTTCCTGCCTCCGACGAGAAAGTCTTCCTTCGTGACGGTCTTTTTATATCCGTAATAGGCTAGAAAGGACATAATGCCGATATACATTAGAACCAGTGGGAGTAAAATAGATATATTCACTCCTCTTCCCCTCCCTTATTCCACATCATAGTGCCGTATAGAACGCAGACGATGGGAGCAATAATTGTTCCAAACCATACAAACCCCACCCAGAAATCATCAAAACCAAACATAGCATTTCCTCCCTTTTATAAATTCAAAGTTTATCGGATAAATAGTAAACGCTTTCAAAATTAAATAGTCAGAAATATGAAACAATTAAAGAGTATCACTGTCTGTTTTATTTGATAAATACTAATAATATTGCTTTCTAGTACGAAATTCATATAGATGAAATAAAGGGTAGGCATACAGGATAATTGTCACCTAAAAAGAAGAAGGCATTCAAAAATGAATATAGTCAAAATGGGCAGAATCCTGCGAGAGCATCACTAACCGACTCAAGCAGGAAAGCTCTCTTTGCTTTCCTATGAAGCTGAAGCCGCGGCAACGAAAAGCGGACTATTATGAGGTCACTGAATAACTAAAGGTCGATGAAAGATAGAATTAAAAAAGCGTCCTGTATGGAAATTAAATTCCACACAGAACGCTTTTCTTCTAACTATTAAGTGATTTGCTCCAATTATTCCTTCATAAGTTTAACAATTTGTATCACATGAGCTGTGATTTAGCCAGACATCGTTTTAATTGAGTGTTTAAATATGATCTCTGTTAGTGCCACAATGAGCCTTCGGAGGAAGACGCCCGCGGCAGGCATCCCCCGACAAATGATTTTAGGCTTTATTCAGTTTTTTCCTATCATGCTAGAAACGCTGATGAATGTTGTTTGATTTATAAGTGGCATGTTGAAACTCAGCGAGCTCAAGCGATAAAGCTAAGTAATGCTCACTCATATAGGCGTTAAAATAGTTTTCCATCACTTGGAAAATAGATTCACACACATTGCTCTTCTCATCGTCACTTCGACCTTTACCAATCTTAATCTTGGCATGGACGAAAGCATCATTTTCTCTTCCATCCGCGACACAATAATCTTTCACCTCGTAGGCACGACTACGAATCCCTCCAACAGGAAACACGCCTTTCTGATCAATAACCGCTTTGTTTATATTTCCCAGCAGTTTCCTTATATCCATATGAGCAGATAAATTATCCGTATACTCAATGATAATATGCGGCATACCCATCTTCCCCCTATTCAATCGTATTGATCAGCGTACCTAACCCTTCAATTTCTGTGATCACTTCATCGCCCACCTGGGTATCTACGGTGCCTTTCGGCGTCCCTGTTAAGATAAGATCCCCTGGGTGTAACGTCATAAATTCACTTAAATACTCGATTAATCGGGGGATTCCAAAGATCATGTCTTTTGTAGATCCTTCCTGTACTTTTTCGCCGTTAACGAAAGTACGCAGCCTTAAATTCATCGGATCTTTAATATCAGAAGCATCAACAAACCAGGGACCAAGAGGTGTACTGTGATCCCGGTTTTTCACACGCAAGTTCGGCCGGTAATAGTTTTCGAGATAGTCACGAAATGCATAATCGTTGGCAATCGAATAGCCGGCTACATAATGATAGGCTTCAGATTGTTCAACGTTTTTCGCCTGCTTTCCAATGATTACAGCCAGCTCACACTCATAATGCATATGAGTCACATCTTCTGGACGCTTCGTACGGCCTCGATGACCGATAAACGTATTCGGTCCTTTTAAAAATACAAGTGGTTCTTCAGGCGCTTGAAATTCGAGTTCACTGGCATGATCCATATAATTCAGCCCTAATGCAAAACACGTTTTTGGCTGAATCGGAGGCAGCCAGACTACCTCTTCTTCAGCAACGGTTTTTCCGTTTGAAAGCTTAAGGCGATCCTTGATCCACGCAGCTTGAAAAATATTTCCTTCATAAGCTACACGTGCCGTTTTCATGACTGGTCCCTCCTGACCTTATTTTCCAAAACACCAAGTTCAGCTGATTCAATTCTAACCGAATCTCCTGCTGTGACTCTGGGCTGATCGTGTCCGCATCCAACCATTAATACGTCCCCTTTAAAAAGCGTCATAAATTCCGTTACATCCTGAAGCAGTTTTGGTATAGGTCGAACGAGGCTGCTTGTTAAAAACTGTTGTTTATGCTCTCCATTAACGTAAACGTTAACTTCTAAGCTTTCAGGCTGCTTAACGTCTGTCTGTGAAACGACCCACGGGCCGATTGGACAAAATCCGTCTCGGGCTTTTTCTTTAATCGCCGGGCGAAACACACTGTCATGAGGGATGCTGATATCATTGACGAGCGTAAACCCTTCAATATAATCATAGGCTTCATATTCACTGATTTTAGCAGCTTGCTTTCCTATCACAATTCCGATGCTTGCGCCTACTTGAAGCTCGGCAGCATCTCCGGGGAGTTCCACAACAGATTGATGGCCTGCTAACGTATTCATAGGCTTTATGTACAATACAGGTGCTTGCGGGGGTTGTTTGTAAGGCGCTTCGTTCAATTGGTTCCCCATCGCTTCTAGCACTTTACGATCATTTAAAAGGGTACCATAGACCGTGCCGATAACAGGTGAAGCCCAGGATTTTATAGAAGCGTCGTCTACATAAAGCATACCGTCCCTTGAAGAAGCAGAAAGCAGTTCATCGTAATGGCGGCTATTTATTCGTGCGCGTACATTTACACTCATCCTCATTCCTCCTTCAGTTATCAAATATTAATAGTTTAAAAGTAACACTCCCTCATTTATATATAAAATATCTATAAACTTTAGAAACCATACGAAAAACATATTAAAAACACTTTGACAAAACTGAATAAAGCACAAAATCATCCGTAAGATGCTGGAGAAATCTGTTCGGATGATTTATGTTCGAGAAAGTATCTTCATCACCGCTCCTTCAAAACGCTTGTGGCCACTTAAAAAGTTCTTTCTAACCTAATAATTAGAATCGCTTGTCGAATGGTGCTTGCCGCGGTCACGGCCCCAGCTGATTTGGTCAAGAAGTTCACTTGACCAAATGGATTTTCAACTCGCGCTGTTCCCGAGACGCACCGGACGTGCTAGTGTCGATGTTGTCCACAGGACTTGGCCGGTTTTAATCGACCAGGCGTCACCATCAAACGCTCATTGTTGGATCACTAGAGTTCAAATTACAAAACCTTTTCGTATGTTCAAATACTTCATACTTATAACCATCAATATGTCCTTCAATAATTTCCTAGAAAGGTACGACGTCCATTTTTACAGCTTATGATTTTCATTTATACGAATATTTGTATTTTGAAATCACTGTTTTACTTATGGCCGCTGCCTCTTTTTCACATGCTTTTTTAAAAACTCCCACATTACGTTAGTGGCGTTCAGTTCACGGCATACTTTTCCGGCCAGCCAATTCTCCTGCTTTACAGGGCCGCCCGGCCATGTATGACCAGCATCCTTCAATGAATAAAAAACGACTTCGTTTGTATCGTCTTTGGAGTAAAACCTTCTCCGTATAATGCTTCCCTCTTTGGTAATCTCCTCTTCTACAGGAAAAGGAAGTGAGCGGGCAAACAACATCGCGGTTTGTTCCGCTGACAACAGTTGGTCAATCAAAAATCTTGGATCTTCTTTTCCATCATAAGGAACAACAGGATCGTCTTCTCCCATAAAAAAGATAAATGGCATAGATTTTTTCCAGTCTGTTTTTTCAGCAACTTCTCTTACGACGGGTCCTGCTACGCCTCCGACACCAGCGAACAATTCGGGGTATTCCAGCGCGAGCTTTATGGAGAAGGCTGAGCCATTAGAAAAGCCCGTTACATAAATGCGTTCCTCATCTATCGTCGTTAATGAACGGAAGTAATCGATCATGCTCATAACAAACCCGACATCATCCACTCTGAGTTGGTAAGCGGCATTTTTCTTCCGTCCTTCATTAAACTGTTTAGACATCGGGTCTTCTGAATCTAACTGCAGAGCTTCAGGAAAAACGAAACAGGCATTTTCTCCTTCAGACAGCTCATGAAATTGAGTCAGCCCCATATGCTGCCTGGCGCTGCTTCCTGCTCCGTGAAAGCAGAATACAAGCGGGATCAAATCTCCCTGGGCAGAAGGAAGCGTGTAGTAAAAACTTCGCTCTCCATCTTTAGATGGGATGGTATCTTTGGCCACTTCTACGTGTGATTTCATAGCTATTCTCTCCGATCATGCATCTTTTTCTAGTTTTGGTTCTTCATATAAAACCTTATCTTCATTTAGTGGAGGCAGGGCAAAACCTGTATATCCATAAATAATGGCGATGACAGGCGTAATGAAACAAATAAAGGCGTACGGTATATATCCCATACCAATATTAAGAGTCGACATAATGAACACACCAGTGACCCCCCATGGAATGAGCGGGTGAATAATGGTTCCTGCATCTTCTAATGTCCTGGATAAGTTTTTTGGATGCAGGTTGGCGTTTTTATAACTGTCCTCAAGCATCTGTCCAGGCAGAATAATCGATAAATACTGTTCGCCTACTGCCACGTTAACGCCTAAGCATGAAAGGACTGTTGATAGTACGACGTTGCCCCTGCTTTTTAAGAAGTTCCGCATGCCCTCAATAATGGCTTGAGCAATGCCGATTTCCTTAATAATGCCTCCAAACGATAAGGCAATTAAAATAAGGGACACCCCAAACAACATACTATCCAAACCGCCTAATGACAGCAGACTGTCAATCGCTTCATCTCCTGTTTCTGCGGTATATCCGAAGTGAGCGGTACTCATAATCTCGCCGAACGTAATGCCTGGAACGGTATAAAACGTCGTAGCCACAGCTGCCATTAGTCCAATCACTAAAGCAGGAATGGAGCTGACTCGTCGAAAGGCAAGTACAATAATTAATAAGGGGGAGATAAGAGCAATAGGCGTCAAATTGTATTCACTGTTCAGTGTCTCAATCATAGCTTCTACATTACCCGTACTTGCTGTATCCTGTGTCGTCATAAAACTAATGACTCCAAATATGACCAGCGTAATTAGAAGGCTCGGCACTGTCGTCCATAGCATATGTTTTATATGCTGGAAGATATCTACCTTAGCTGTGGCCGCTGTTAAATTCGTTGTGTCTGACAACGGCGACATTTTATCTCCGAAAATAGCACCACATACAATCGCTCCGGCCGTCATAGCTGGTGAGATTTCCATACCGTAGGATACCCCCATCAGGGCAATCCCTATCGTACTAATGGCGCTCCAAGAGCTTCCTGTCATCGTAGCAACTACAGCTGTAATGATGACAGCTGAAACGAGAAAAATAGAAGGCGACAATACATGCAGTCCATAAAACGTAATCGTCTGCACCGTTCCGTTAAGCACCCAGACCCCAACTAAAATTCCAATTAAACTAAGAATCAAAATAGCCGGTACGCCATGGGCTACGCCTTTAGTTATGGCTTTCTCCAATTCCTTCCATGTGTAACCAAGCCTAAATCCATAAATCGTAACAATAACAGCCACCAGGACAATCGGAATGTGGGGTGCAGCTTCAAATACGAGAATGCTGACGCCAAGAATGGCCACAACCGTTAAGAAAACGATGAGCGACATGGCAAACGAAGGTGTTCTTTTATCCACAATACGCCTCCTCACTTTTTATAACAAACGACTACACTAACTTCACGAGCATTTTTTCCGGATGATGTATATAATCCATGAATTGATTGACGAAAGCTGCGGCCTTCGCGCCATCGGCCACACGGTGATCGAACGTAAAGGATACATTCATCATGTCACGGATGACAATTTCTTCGTTAATGACGACAGGCGCCCTTTTCGTTTTATGAAAAGCCATCAACCCTGTTTCCGGATAGTTTAAGATCGGTGTCGCACCGGTACTTCCGAGAGGACCGACGTTACTGATCGTAAACGTTCCTTTGGATACATCCGATGCAGTTATCTGGTTTTCCATTGCTTTTCTCGTTAACTCTTTCATGTCCTGATGAATACGCTCCACAGCCTTTTGTTCTACATTTTTAATAACCGGCACGATGAGACCTTCATCTGTATCCGTGGCGATCCCTATGTTATAAACAGGTTCAAGTTCAATACGTCCTTCTTTTTCATTAAGCTTGGCGTTAAAGATGCGATGCTCTTGTAACGAAAGCTGAATCGCTTTTATAAAAAATGCAGCGACAGAAATGGACACCCCTTGCTGCTTGAGGTTATCCTTTAAGGATAGTAATTCAGTCATCATTATTTCATCAAAATGAGTGACATGGGGCGCTGTATAAAGGGACTGCACCATTTTCTTGGCAATTTGCTTTCTGCGTCCCAGAAACGGAATAAAATCCGATTCTGCTGCATCTTCTACCTGGGGATCCGCTGATTCTCCAACCATCTCCTCCGTTAATGTATGCGCTTTCAAAAATCGGAAAACGTCTTCATCCGTAATACGGCCGGATGGTCCTGTGCCTGTTACATCTTCAATGTTCACGTCATGTTCTCTGGCAATTCGGCGAGTATGCGGCGATGCCTGCACTCGTTTATTTGGGTTTTCCGTTTTATAGGGTTTCGTACTCGTTGCTGCTCCAACAGCTGCAGCAAGTGCCGGCTGTTTCTCTTCGCGTTCTGTGTGCATTGTATGAGAGCTGGCCGTTTGAAGCGAAAGGATTGTTGTTCCTACTTCGACTACGTCTCCTATATTAAACCGAAGTTCTTCTACTACTCCATCAGCTGGCGCGGTCAGTTCAGCTGTCATTTTGTCCGTTTGAATCTCAACAAGCGGTTCATCATTTTTTACCCGTTGGCCTGGTTTAACGTAATAATGTAATATTTCCGCTTCATGCATACCTTCTCCAATATCATGTAACTTAACTTCCATTCCTCGGATCCCCCTTGTCTTAATATTTCAGCGTTTCCTCAACAGCAGCTGTGATTTTACGTGCACCTGGCAAGTATTCCTGCTCTAACGAATATACAGGAACAGGCGTATCAAATCCTGTCACTTTTTGCACAGGGGATTTCAAATAAAAAAAAGCGGCATCATTAATAACTGAAATAATATCACCGCTCACGCCTCCGGTTTCTGGAGCCTCATGAACGACAACAACTCTGCCCGTTTTCTCCACGGATTGTTTAATCGCTTCTTTGTCTAGCGGATACAACGTACGCAAGTCAATGATTTCACAGGTGGCTTCATGGGTGGACTCCCATTTTTTCACGGCTTGCACAGTATCCTGGACCATAGCTCCCCACGTTAAAATTGTGACATCGTTTCCTTCTTTTACTGTAGAAGCTTTTCCTAATGGAATTGAATAATTGTCTTCTGGTACCTCTGTTCGTCCTGTACGGTAACAGCGCATCGGTTCAATAAATAAAACAGGATCGGGATCCTTAATGCTTGCGATCAAGAGTCCTTTCGCATCATACGCGTTCGATGGAGTAACGACCTTTAAGCCTGGTATATGGGTAAAAAGAGCTTCCACACTGTCCGAGTGAATTTCTGGCGCTTTTACGCCTGCTCCATAAGGTGCGCGAATGACCATTGGAACTGTATAACGGCCAAGTGAACGCTGTCTCATCCTCGTCGCATGCGTCATAATTTGATTAAACGCAGGATAAATAAAGCCGAAAAATTGCATTTCACAAATTGGTTTGAATCCATTCACTGCCAGCCCCACTGAAGTTCCGATAATACCGGACTCAGCCAGCGGCGTATCTACGACCCGTTCCTCACCAAATTCCTGTACTAAGCCTTCCGTTGCTCGAAACACTCCGCCATTTACTCCAACATCCTCACCTAACACAAGGACAGACTCATCTTCTCGCATCATCGTCCGCATCGCATCAGTAATGGCTTGCACCATCGTCAGCTTCTTCACTTTTGCCGCCACAGTTGTCATTGGCTTACCTCCTTGCTCATACGCTTATGCTGGTCTCGCTGCTCTTTAATCGTCCATGTCGGTTCAGCAAACACATGATCAAACAGTTGATCGATGTCAGCCACTTTAAAGTCTTCCGCTTCTTTGAGCGCATGATTGATTTCTTTAGTAATCTCTTCTTCCATCTTCCCTTTTTCCTCGTCGTTCCACCAGCCTTGGTTTTTGAGAAGACGTTCCACGCGCAGCAGAGGATCCGTTGTTTCCCGGCGGAATTCACTCTCTTGCTGGTCCCGATATTTTGACGGATCATCTGCCGTCGTATGAGCGCCATACCTCCACGTTACGGCTTCAATGAGTGTCGGTCCTTCTCCATTTCGAGCCCGTGCCACCGCTTTTTTTGTTTCATAATAAACTGCTACTATATCGTTGCCATCCACGCGAAGACTTGGTATATCATAAGCCAGCCCTTTTTGAGCAATGGTTTTCGATTTCATCTGTTTTTCCATAGGTACACTAATCGCAAAGCCGTTATTTTGATTTAAAAATACGACAGGTGTGTTAAACACACTGGCAAAGTTCAACCCCTCATGAAAATCGCCTTCTGATGTCGCCCCATCACCGAAATAAACAATTGACACCCGGTCGCTGTTCTTCTTTTTCTCCGCCCAGGCTGTCCCTGTTGCATGGAGCAGCTGTGAAGCAATCGGCACGGCTGGTGGAAAAATGTTCTTACCCTCCGGTGGGATGCTCCCTTCTAACCGCCCCTTCCAATAGAGAAACAAATAACGGAGTGAATGACCAAACGTCATCGTGGCTGCATGATCGCGATACGTGGGAAACATCCAATCCCCTTCCTCTACGGCTAAAGCACTTCCGACCTGAGCTGCCTCTTGACCTTCATACTGAACATACGTGCCAATCCTGCCCTGTCGTTGAAGATTTAAACACTTTTTGTCCATCATCCTCGCACGCAGCATCTTCCGGTAAAATTCATTAAGCCTGGACTGATCAAGTTGCGTGTCTTCATGCATTAGTACGCCTTTTTCATTCACGTACTGAACGATCGGAAATTGATTTTCTACACCCATGTTCATCCTCCTTGTTCCTCTTTTAAAGGTAAAACTTCCTTATTTAAAGCCTGCCTTAGTTCACGAATAAACCATTCATTTTCTTCATCCTGACCGATCGTTACTCGAATCATTGTTGGATAGCCCATGAGATGTCCCGGACGTATAATAACCCCGGCGTTTAAAAGCTCTTCATATATTTTTTCCGATGGACATCCAACGTCGACCATAATAAAATTCGTCTGCGTCGTGAAGTAGTTTAACCCCATGTTTTCAAAGTGACGCGTAAGATATCGCCGTCCCTCTCTATTTTTTGCAATCGATTCAATCAAAAATGGTTCATCTTCCAAAGAAGCAGATGCTGCCGCTTCCGCGAGCCGGTTCACATTAAATGGATCTTTCACTTTTCTAAGCTGATGAACGATCTCAGGATGCATGATTCCATATCCAATTCGAAGAGCTGCCAATCCGTATACTTTTGAAAATGTCCGTAATATAACCATATTGGGATAGTCATCAAGCAGCGGTAATGTTTCTAAGTACTCTTTACTGTCAGCATACTCATAATAAGCTTCATCCATAACGAGCAAGACGTTTGAAGGAACTTGTTCAATGAAATCCATCAAAGCCTGCCGTTCCACAATCGTTCCTGTAGGATTGTTTGGATTGCACACGAATACCATTTTCGTTTTGGAGGTGATCGCACGTAGCAGTCCTGCAAGATCATGCATTCCATTCTTCATGCCAACTTCAACAGGGATTCCTCCTTCAATGAGGACGTTCGTTTTATAGCGCGGAAATGTCACGCTCGCCATTACAACTTCGTCTCCCTGGTTTATGTACGAGCGGGTTAACAAGCGAATGATTTCATCTGAACCGTTGCCAAAAATGAACTGTTCTGAAGATATCCCTAGTCTTGCTGCCAGCTTAAGTGCTAATGCAGGTGACGTCGTCTCTGGATACCTCGTCATTTCCTTCATTTCTTCTCGAATCGCCTTTTCTGCATGGGGCGAACAACCGAACGGATTTTCATTGGAAGCCATTTTCAATATTTTTGTTAACCCTTTCTCTCTCTGTAACTCCTCAACTGGTTTTCCAGGCGAATACATCGAAATGCCTTTAAGCTGTGGACGGGGCTCAATCATATCTCTTCCTCCTTCATTCCATTTGTAAAAAAACGGTACCAAATTCAGTTTAGAATTATCTAAATTTTCTCTCAAGAATGTTATTTAAAGTGATATTGCTTTTACGCACTAAAATAAGAGGGAAAAATAATAGATATGAGGCTGATTCAGCAGGGGATCCATAAGTTACTGCAGGTGGAGCATATAGGTAGAATACGAAACTTATATAGGAGCTAACACAACTTCCGTCGTTATGAGTCGAAAGCCTTTCCACTTTCTACTCTTCCTACATAGAGTAGAGTATTAGACAAAAAGGTGGTGAAAGTATGAGTTATTATGGTGGCTTTAACGGTTTAGGAGGCTTTGGTGGCGGCTATGGTGGCGGCTATGGCGGCTGCGGAAAAGGAAAAGGTTTTGCGCTGATCGTCGTGTTGTTTATTTTGTTGATTATTGTAGGAACAGCTTATGTTAAATACTAGAAGGTAAACAAACCACATCCATTCCTTCAGTTACATTTTCTCACCAAAAAAGCCAGGACCGGGTCCCCTGGCTTTTAGTCAATCTTCTGAATTTCATACTTAAATCCAATAAACTGGTAATTTTGTTTTCGATACATATCTCTCGCCGTATCTTCCCCATCTGCTACTAGAATAATCGTTTTACCGGTGTTTCGATTCATTGCAAAGGCCTGCAGTTGAGTTCCTATGCCTCTTCTCTGAAACTTGTCCTCTACCACTAAATGGTCAATCTCTACAGTATGTTCCGCGTGAATAAGTGTAACAGATCCCGCAGGCTCCCCTTTCCAATAAGCAAGTACCATCTCAATAGCAGGATCGTTGAATAACGTGCGATTAAGATCGATTTTTTGGTCGGCAAAATCAATTCCAAATTCCAAGTCCTGTTCATAATGGAGAAGGAGAAACGTACGAAGATTATTCTCAGATATAAGCTCTAGTTTTATATCAGCTGGTGGATCTGCTTTTGGAAACTCAGCCGGCTGAATTTTATATAATTCTTGAAACCCAATTTCAAACTTGAAATCTTTTAAATAGTTTAAAAGCGGATTGTCTGGTTTCTCGTTCTCCGGGAGATAGAATTTCACATGCTTCTGCCCTTTCCTAAGATGAAAATTATGCAAATAGGAATAAGCTTCTTTAAATTCTTCAAGTGCAGGCAGCTTTTTAAACTGCAAAAAGTTACTATCATACCGGGCAAGCATTTCTGGATAATGATAGTGATGATAGGTCTCATTTTCGTAGATATGGTGTCCGATTCTATGAATGTTGTTAAATGTTATCATTTGTTTTCCTCCACACTAATCGCTTGAATTTGTTCTTCATTCCGTTTCTTCCTGCGCTTTACGACTGCTGTAATCACACCAATCATTAAAACAAGGAGACCGTTAAACAAAGTAAGAAGTCCGAGCATAGCCCCTCCTATACCGGCTCCCTCTTTTGTTGAGCCCGGATCAGCAGCTGCCCAGAAAAGGTAACCTGTAAAAAATCCTGTTGCTGGAGACGAGAGCATCAGCAGAAGCCCTGATATAAATAACGGTAGGCGTTCTCTCTTTTGAAGGTGATAAGCTACAACGTTCACAGTAAGTAACGCAGCAAAAAATAACAAAAGAATGATAGAATCCATCACTGGCCTCCTTCTCGCTGCTCAGGTATGTTAATAATAACTTCTTTTGAAGAGCTGCCATCTCGATCAAAGATCCAATATTCCAAGTCTTGATCTCTACCAGCGAAGTTACGATCGATAGTTATGAGAAGCTGTTTACTTTTCCGAAAGAAAAGAGTCCCTCCTGCAAAGGCGTGGACGTTCGTTACCTGTTCAACATCTTCACCTTCCCTCGTCATGTGAAACACTTCGTATTGAAAAGTTCCTTGTTCAGAATGAGAGGCTACGTCTGAAAATGCAACGACCTCACCGTCTGGTGACATTCTTGGCTCTGACAGCATAGGTCCTTCAGAAGCACCGGAACGATAAGAAGGTTCCGGACGAATCGATTCTGTAGTCTTGCTCTTAAGATCATAACTTTTGATTTGATCACTTCCGTTATATACATAATACAGCAGCTGATCTCCTTCTTCAGTTACCTGTAAAGAATTCATACTAAAGGAGGAAGTTGTAGTTACTCGTTCGACTTCCTCGGTGTCAACATTCATTTTATAGACATCCAGTCCTCGCGATCGCTCTTCGTCACTCTCGAGTTCTTCTTTAGATAAACTCGATTTTATAAAATAAAGCTCTTCTCCATTGGGAGCAAAAACGGCTTCCGTTACAAGATGCTCCGTAGATAATAACGATCGATGCTCTCCCGTAGAACGTTCATGAATCATAAGCTGGCTCTGCAGCCGCCCCTCTTCCTCCCACTCTTTGATAAACGCGACCTGATGCCCATCCGGTGAAAAAGCGGGTTTGATAAAAGATGCACCCTCTTCCGGTTCAGCGAGTACCTCCGCTTCTCCACCAACAGCCGCACTGGTAAACAGGGAGGCAGCTCCGTCTTTATAATAAGGGAAAACGATTGTTTCATCATCTTTAGATAAATCAGGTTGATTCCCCAGCCCTGTCCGTCCGGGTGGTCCTTCAGCTGAAATTCCTATCCAGTAAATCAGCCCAAATAGAAGGACCACCCCTCCAATAAAAATAAAGTTTTTCTTTTTCAATGACATTTATTCACCTGCCTTCCAGACGATCCTTTGCTAATACATACAACACCAATCCGAGGAGCATTGTAATGGCTCCATACATTCCTATAATCAAAATCGAGAATAAACCCACTATCATTACCAGCGCCCCGCAGCCAGCGATTAGGGCAGCTGTTACTAATGTGGCCTGCCTCTTTTTCATGAGCAATAAAGTAAAGTGGATAAGGAAAAATAATATTATAATCGGCCAACCCGCTGTTTGAAAGAAAGTTACCATCTCCTCACCCCCGAATAAACCCTGAAATAGCAAATGGTGCAGCGGCCACAAGAAATAAAAAGGCAAGTCCTACAAAGATAGCAATAACCGGTCTTTTTTGGATCAATTTCATTTGAAATTTATAAAAGAGAAGCCAGGCAAAAATGCTGGAAAGAGGAATCAAAACATGCCATCCCATACCTCCAAAAATGAGCATTCCATATGTAATAAATAAAGCAGCTGTGAAAAGCATTACACCGTACACGATATTAACGACATAGCTCACTTTTTGTATCTTTCGCTTTTCCGGTGAAGTTTGTTCAGGATTCGAGGCGTAATAAGAATGCCGAATGACAAAAATAATAGAAATCAAAATAATAACCAGAAGGTAAATACTAAACATAATCATTTGAAAAGGATATACCTGACTGACCATCATGAGCCCAACACCGTTCCACATAGCAGTTAAGAGCACGAGTACATTAACCGACCAGAAATGGCGGCCGACAAAAGCTATATTGATTCCTGTAAGCACGACGAGACTTCCAAATAAAAACTGAATAAGCAGCCACACAGGCTCTTCTCCACCAAAAGTAATGGATAAATATAAATGAAAGATTACACCAAACAGGATAGTTGCCAGTCCAATGACATACAATAAACTTCGTTGATACGGGTACATCGCTTCTTGAAAGCCATGACCAATCTGCTTAGATCCTCCAAACTCCTCAACCGCTTTCTTTTCTGCTATTTTCTCTGTATCTCCTTGTTGCATATAAAACGATTTCGCTTCTTCCAAGTGAGAAAGAAGCTCTTTTTTAATTTCTTCTCTTTCTTCTTTACGACTTTGCATCTCCTGTAAAACTTGATTGACGTGCTTTTCCATCCTATTCATCAGAAGTCCTCCGACGTCTTCATGATCAGATCATGGACACTTTTCCATTCTCCCAGCTTTTGTTGAAGCATCGTAAGACCTTCATTTGTTATTTGGTAATATTTCCTCCGGCCGCTTAACGTCTCAGACCAATAGGAACAGAGCCACTCTTTTTTTTCCAGCCGCTTTAATGCTGGATAGAGTGTACCCTCGCTCATGTTATAAAGATCGTTACTTTGTTCCTTCAAGCTTTTTACCATCTCATAGCCATACATATCCTGCTTCGAAACGAGCCCCAGAATAAGGATATCGATACTGCCCTTCATAATTTCGCGATCCATTGATCCACGCACCTTCCACATTTTTCTACAACTATTGTATAACGATGTACATCGTATAACAAGGTGGAAATGTAAAAAAACTCCAAAATACTAGTTCAACTTACGATTACACCTCATTTTCCCAACGGTGTGGTAACAGCTTATCTCAAAGACGAGAAAAGCAATAATAAAACTGGCGAGATAAGGAAAGGAAACTGCTATAACTTTCATAATGAGAAGCATGCAAAAGAGGAGTACTAACCCCAGGACTAAAGATTTTTTCAACTTTCTCCCCTCCTTACTAGAAAATACACAACGAGTCACGGTCTAATGTTTGTCTTGTATACATTGAACGAATTAATTCGAAAATGGTTTCATAGTTTTGTAATCGGTATATTATTTTCATTTGCAAGTCGATCAATCTCTGCCAGGCATAAAACTTTTTTCTTTCATTTTAAACTCCATTGACAAATCGATTCCTTTTTTAATAAAAATCCATATAGCTTTTCTCTTCTTTGTAATAATTTATGCGATCTTCAATCGTTCCCGTATGGAACTCAAACATATGCCCATCAGGATCCGTAAAGTAAATGGACCTCTTATCTCTCTCATCCCTTTTCCTTCCTGGAAGAATATTAACATTGTGTTTCTCTAATTTTCTAAGAACGTCGTCAAATTCATATTCCTCAATGGAAAAAGCGATATGTGTATAAGATGATGGGCGGGTTAAATTATCTTCTTGATTCAGCGCAAGCCACATTCCATGTAAGTCAAAATAAGCTGTTCTTTTCCCTTTTACTAGAAGCTCTGCTTCGAACACTTTTTCATAAAAATCAATTGAAGTTTGCAAATCTGATACAGTAAATAAAAAATGGTTTAAGCCTTTAATCATGCTCTCTCTCCTCCCTCCCTTAAGATAAATACTTCTCTTTCCTGAGATCATTGTCCATACTTAATCTGCTAGACTATCATAAAATATTGTAGTCTTTAAAGGAGGCTAAAACTATGAAAACTGTCGTTATAGACGCCGGTCACGGTGGTACAGATCCCGGCGCTTCGTTTCAAGGCAGTCTTGAAAAAAACTTCAACCTCTCAATTGCTTTAAAAGTACAAAGTCACCTGCAGCAAAACTATGAAGCTAACATTATTATGACTCGAACAAGAGATGTCAATTTATCTTTAAGTGCGCGTACCCAGCGTGCCAACAATGCCAATGCTGATTTCTTCTTATCCATTCACAATAACGCAGCTGGCGGACAAGGATTTGAAAGCTATATTTTTAATGGAACCGTCTCTGCTCCAACACGAACCTACCAAAATGTCATTCATGACAAAATCATGAATGCTGTTCGCTCGAAATACAACATTAGAGATCGCGGGAAAAAGCGTGCTAATTTTCACGTATTAAGAGAAACGAGAATGCCGGCTCTCTTGCTTGAAGTGTTATTTGTGGACAATGCCAGTGACCTGGCGAAGTTAAAAAACCCGGCATTTATTGAGGAAGTATCGATTGCGATCGCACAAGGAGTTGCGGATGCCCTCAGTTTACCGAGGAAATCACTTCCGAACGTTTTATACCGCGTCATCGCTGGATCCTTCAAAAATAGAGATAATGCCGAACAGCGCGTACTGGATCTTTCGAGACGCGGCATCGATTCATTTATCCGTACAGCCACAATTGGCGGTGACGTATTTTATCGCGTCCAGGCCGGTGCTTTCTCTGAGAAGTCACGAGCAGATGAACAGGTGGTAAGATTAAACAATGCCGGCATACGTGATGCTTTTATTATTACAGATGATGAAAGCTCTGATCCCGTACCTGCCCCGACTCCTCCGACTCCGGTCGAACGGTATACGATTGAGGGAGAAACACATTTACTCGCACACCAGCTTGATGAATTCGTGCGAACTATCAACCCACGCGCTCCTAAATTAGGGGCACATTATGTAAAGTTTGGTAAAGACTACGGCATACGAGCTGATGTCGCATATGCTCAAGCCATTCACGAAACCGACTACTTCCGCTTCACGGGAGTGGTAGATGCCGACCAAAACAATTATGCAGGAATTGGCGCGACAGGTCCTGATAACAAAGGAAACAGCTTCAACACTCCAAAAGATGGTGTTCACGCACACATTCAACACTTGTACGCGTATTCCTCTACGAAAAAAATTCCTGAGCAATATGATAAAGTCGACCCAAGATTTGACCTTGTCACAAGGGGCAGCGCCAAAACATGGACGCAGTTGAACGGAAAATGGGCGGTACCTGGTACCACTTACGGTCAAAGTATTATCAGTTTATTTATCCGCAACATGAATCATGCGATTGAACAAATCGATAAGCAGAAAGAAGAGTTAAAAAACGTTATAGACGAGTTTTAAAACGAGGAACCTGAAGGATCTCCAAACGATGCTTCAGGTTTTTTTATGTACCGTTTTCTAAAAAAGCAGCGCCTTCGAACTTAACGATGGAAGGCACTGCCGTTATCTCAGCTGAAAGGTCCGCCACCGCCATGATAACTATTATTTTTCATTTGTTCAGCTGCTATCGCAGATCTGGCATTCATTTGAGCATCTGATTCAACTTTTGATCTTTCAACGGTTTCATTTTTAATACGACGTTTTTTAAACCCGAGGCGGGTAAAAATTATCCCAATAAACATTGGCATAAAGCATACTCCAATTATCGTTAACAGCACCCATAATGCGGTCACCTTAAATCACCTTCCTTGAAACAATGTGGTTACTTTGATTTCCGGCTTTTTAAAATGCTCACTTCTCTTTCCAGATTGTGCACCTTTTGTTCCAAATCTTTGCGCGGACCGGTGATCCTGCTCCCAATGATCATGAAGATACTAAGCACAGTAATAATCGTGCCAGTTATCCATACACCAAAGAGAATAAACAAATCCATCCCGTTTTTATCTCCTTTAAGGGTTGCTACTATGTATACGAATACCACCCCGTATTTGTTTCAATTTTCCAGCTATTTTTCTATTTCAAACCATCCCACATTGTCAACATTCGCTGTGTTATCCTGTTCGATTCCAAAATAATATAATGATTCTCCATGCTCACCATAGGCAGCAGCGTTCATTTCATCAAATGAAATGCTGCGATCCCAGGAGAATACAGCCTTTTCTCCTTCTTCTACCTCTTTTTCTTGACGGTTCGTCTCTTCCCCTGCCTCTATCTTAGCTACCTCTGAATCCTGACTTTGAACAACAAACAGCGTTAAAACATCTGTCTCATCTGCATAATCTATAGATGATAATGTCTCTAAAGGAGCATCCGGCTGGTGTTCGATATAAGTTGATAGAGGGCTTTCATAAAAAAAGCCGTCTTTTTTTACAAGAAAAGTCTTATATTCCCTTTCATTTTCATCATTAAATAACCAGGCTTGAAATTGTCCCGCTTCAATTTTATTTATATAGCGAAGGTCGTTCTCATATTCAAAATGCTTCTCCACTGCCCCTTTTGCTGTAAAAGAAGGTTCGTAGGCAAATAAGAAGATGAGCGGAAGTGCAATCGTTGTTAAAATGAGTATAAGTCCAATTTTTTTCTTTTTCATATCCGTGACCCCCTTATTTTTCAGAATAATATAACTTTCACTGTAATGTACTTCCCTAAATATGTAAATAGCGTTACTCATTTAACCAGTCATAATATAGGGTTGTTGGATCCTCTAACGTTTCCTTACGAGCCGTCTGCATTAAGCGATTTTTTAATCCGCCATAAAAATATCCCATAAATGTTTTATGTATCATTCGATGTTTTTGTGCAAATACGGTTTGTTTAAATACCTCTATGACTGAATCAATATACCATTCGAGCGGGTCGCGCATGTTCCATTGACGATAAGCACTTTCAACTGTCCTCCAGGCATTTAATGTCTCTGTTGGATTAAGAAAAGGACGCACAGCTTGTACGAAAGGTTTAGGAATAAATGATGGGATAAACGTGTGATCAAGGGGTACAAACATACAAGAAGAGCTTTCGCTTTGCTTATTCATTGCTTCGGATAAATTTTCAGCTGTTGAGGGTTGATCTATAGAGGGTTTAGAAGGCGTTGATACAGTGTCATGTGGGGTGTCAACTGGGGTGACATCGTCCGGTAAAAAAAGATCCTCCTGGTGGAGAATGACTAATATATTCGCGCCGCGTTTGCCGTTAGCTCTTGTCGTCTCAACCCGCTCCAGAAGCTTTTCTTCTTCCAGACGATTGATCGCTCGAATAACCGTCCTCCGGCTGACTTGCGTATGTTTTTCAATCGTTTCAATTTTTGCAAAAGAAACGCCTCTGTACTTCACGGAATGTCTCCAAATAAATTTTAATACCTTCTGTGTAGCTTCTGATAATGCGGCTTTCATCCGGAAGAGAAAAGATCTTACATGCTTGTCCATTTCCTCTACACTCATAAATGTCTGTAAACTGCGAATCTGTTCAATTTCCATAAAACGTTCCTTATTTCATCTGTTTACTACTATAATCGAAATGAGAGACCAATCCGGTGTTACTATTTTTAAAAAAATTAAAAAAAGTGCCGATTTTTTTCGATCCGGCACTTTTTCTTCTCAACTTCTTTACCTCCAACGCAGCGCAATCTGCAATTTACAGCATTCATATCCATCGATTGACCTTCGAAACTCCAGACGGAGTCCATCCGGATTGTAATGAATATCTACTTCAGAAGTAACGCCGATTGAGGCGATGAGTCGCTCTACCTCTTCATCATTTGACTGCTGAGCGGCTTGCATCAGTTGAGCATCAAACTCCTTAGATTCTGCCAACTTCTCAAGCACCTTACTCGCATCTTGCATTAACTTCCTCGATTCAGCAGCCGACTCCGTCAAAAGAGTAGGATCTATCGATTCGTACTGACGGCCACCCCAATAATAAGGCTGATAATAGTAATGATAAGGATAGTGATACATGTTGTACACGAAATAATTCCCCTTCCCAATCAATAACATAACACCATCATATGTAAGAGAAGAGTATTTGGGGATAAAGAGAGCATGTATTTAAGATCCGGTAAGCAGCTACGCTGGATGTATTTTTCATGTTAAACTATTTAGCAACTCAGTGAATTTTCATTAAAATCAAATTATTGATTATTTGCAGGAATGCCGATAATTATTGCCCGAGAGAAAGGCCCTCTTAGAAGCTCAAATACGTAATTTTTCTAAAAAAGATCGAAACAGGTGATGAAAATGAAAACGATGTACATAGGCTATGGGATCAATTTTATATTTGGAGGTTTATTCTATTTAGTGGTCGCGTCCTTGGTAACGAGTATCGTTTACATTGGGGACGCTGCAGGATGGATAACAGAACCTGCCTTAGATGAGGATAAGCTGCTTTATCACGTATTGGTATCAGCTATCTCAAGCGTTGTTTATTTTTCTGTCTTATTGACTATCAACCGACGGTTCAGGCGAAAAGCAGCTACTCACTCCTATACCCTGTTCAGTTTTCTATCATGGCTGATCGGTTTTTTAGGATTTCTCAGTATTATGTTTCTTACGTAATAGCAGAAAATTGCTTCATATTCCACCAATATCATGAAAGACGTTCACCTGATTTTCTTTTACGATGAAAACGAGGTGATCGTTTTGTATAGAGCATTATGGAAAAATAAAAATATCCGCTATTACTTACTAGCCGGCAGTGTTTCTCGACTGGGGGATGTTCTGTCCGGCATGGCTTTTTTGTTTTTGGCTTACAATATAACCAAGTCAAGTATGTTAACAACAGGGATGGCAGTTGCAGAAGCATTGCCCTATTTGTTGTTTGGATTAATAGGCGGTGTGATCGCTGACTGGGTCCCAAAGAAAAAGTGGCTGATTTCCTTAGACCTCTTACGCATTCCTCTCATTTTATCTGTTGTTGTTCTGTATTACTTAGACATGCTGACTTACGCGTATTTGGTAACGATTAGTTTTTTAATCCAAAGCATAGGCTGCTTTTTTAACCCTGCTCATCGTTCGATTCTTCCCTCGATTACTACTATTGAGGAACGCACGAGTGCGAACAGTATGAATGACACGTTAACGAGAGGCGTAATTGTGCTTAGTCCCGTGCTTTCCATAGGATTATTAAACACGTATGGTGTCATTCATTTTTTTACAGTCGACGCCATTACCTACCTGGTCAGCGTACTTTGCCTGCGTCGTGTCTTAATGAAGGATCAAAAGCATGTATCCGACAAATCAACGGCTGCCTTGTTCTTTTCAATCAAGGAAACAGCCCTGTGGATTAAAACTCAAACGACCATTCGCAGACTCTTCACCTTTACATTTGTGACCGTATTTTTAAATACCTGGGTTTGGGAAGTCGGACTCCTGCTGGCTTTAGCAGAGAAAAGTGCGCAGAGTGAGGAATTATATAGTTTACTTCAAAGTGTTTTTGGGGCTATGGTCATACTTACGAACATTATCCTTCCCTATTTCGTTAAAAAAATGACATTGATTCATTACTTAATCGGTACTTGCACCTGGGGAATGGGCATCTTGTACTATGGACTATTATACGAAGTGACACACTTTTTTATCGGTTGTGCGATCGTTGGCGTCGGACTTCCTATTGCCGGACTTGCTCGTGTTTATTTAATCCAGACTTTAGTACCTGAAGATAAGCTCGGGCGGGCGTTCAGCTTTAATGCTGTACTTTTATACTTATCCAATACCCTTTCATTAGCTTTATACGGCACACTCGTTTCCTTCATCCCGATTAAATGGTTAATGATGGCAAGTGGACTTGCCATCTTCATCGTTAGTATAGGCGGGTTACTTACGAGAACAGTGAATGCGTCGAAATTCCGTGGGCGTTTTACGATAAACTTTCCTGAATAACTGATTGTAGGAGGAGACACTGGTAAATCCATGCTGCAACGCAATGGAAAGAATCGGCTCTGTCGTGTGCAGCAAGGAAGGCTGACTGCGAAATAACCGGTATACCTGTAACCACAAATACGGCGAAACTCCTGTCTCTTCCTTAAAAAGATGAGCCAGCTGGAACTTATTCATTCCGGCTGTCTCAGCCATCTCATTAAGCGTCCACTCTTCTCTATAACTTTCTTTTAGAGCATGCATGACTACATTCACTGGACCTTTTATATGTATAGAAGGAAAGCAGGTCTGGTGGGAGCCAGCACCATATTCCAACATGAGAATAGCGAGCTGGGTTAAACTATGATCAAGAAAAAGCTGACGAGAAGCTCCTGCAGCTTCCTGCGTCATGAGAAATCCTCGTACAAAAGTCATCCACTGCTCCATTTGTGGGTGTCGATAGGACACGCTCGCGTACTCAGGGGCGTTCGTCCCTATTCCTATCTGCTCTGCCGCCTCAATCAAGAAGGACGGCTGGATTTCAATTAGGAACTTTTCATGATGAACCTTCAGTTGTTTATGTTTATCCTCAGGATTGAAGATAAAAAAGGATCCTTGATCAATGGATTGGTCTCCTTCCAATGTTTGATAAATCCCTTTTCCATAAGGAGAGAAAATCAACTTATAACAATCATCACTCCGCCACTGGCGCTCCCCCAATTGATCATGACGCAGAAGCAGCAGGCCGTTTTCATTATCCACTATCATCGCACTATCTCCTGTCAAAATGCCTTCTTTTATTTATGTTTAAATTGAGGTGCATGTTCTTTAGCAAACTGGACGATCTCATGATACGTATTCGGATCAAAATCCTTCTTCGTTAAACTATATACTCTGACTGTTCCTTCATCAATAAGCTTGATTCTCTCTCCTCCACGAACGTACAGCGTGACGTATAAGAACGGCTCATCTAAGTCATATTCCATTCTTAAATCTTTAGGAAAGTCGGCCGTTATAAGCACACGATCTTCTACCTGTTTCAAAGATAGCTGGCTGTAATATTGAAGATTTTTCACATTTGTTATAAACAATGGGCGTTCCTCCTACGTTACTTTTTCTTGGGATTGTGAAATCAATCACTTTTTCATCGTACGAATTCCCGTTTAAAAGTATTCCTCAACTTTGTAAAGAAACGGTGAACTTTTGTAAAGTTCAGCTTAAAGTAAATTAGACAGATAACCTTGAATCGTGTCAATGAAGTACAGCATTAGAAAAGGACTTAATACTAACAGGACACTGAGTACCACTAATGTTCGCTCTTTTAACCCAATGGCCAGAACAGCCCCAAAGAAACCACACAAGAAAGCAAGGAATCCAGCGTAAATGAATCCGTATTCTATAAGGAAAGAAAAAGAGAGGGACAGCAAACCAGCAGTAAAAACAACCCAATACGTAATATATGGTAACTTCCCTTTCATACTTCTCTCTCCTTTCTTTAGTGAACAGCCACTATCTAGATGAATCTTATCGTATCATGGTCATAGAATAATTTCCTACACTGTTGTCATAAAATCTATCAAGAATCCCGTTTATCATTCCTATGGTTCTAGTTCCTTCCACCACCCTTGACGAAACATGAACTAGTTAGATGTAACTTTAACGTAATTTAAAAAAGGACAGCCGCAAAAGCAGCCTGTCCTTTCTCTAAATTACCTCATTCTCGTGAAAGCGGTAAAAGATCATTCTCTCTTAAACTATGATTCCTTACGGCGTACCCCAATAACTAAAGCAAAGAGTGCTGCTGCCATACTAGTAAAAGCAATCATCCAACCATTTACACCAGACTGATCACTTGCTCCACCCATTCCTGTTTTAGGCATCTCACTAGGTGTTTCATCTGTAAATTCTTCAGGGTTCTGATCGACAATCGCACTTGAAAGTCCTTCACCTACTCCATACATGTGTGCATAAGCTTCACGAACTTGATTATAAGTTGTCTCATAGTCACCTTCTACATAGCTGTCAAAAGCTCCGGTCAATTGATTGACGTGTATTTGCAGCCCTTCTGCTGTCTGCTCTGCTTCTAATCCCCCTTCAGTAGCGGTATCAAGAAATTCTGAGAAATCCGCCCGATAATCATCAAGATTGGCTAGAGCTTCATCTTTTGCTTCTTCATCCTCTTCACCTGTCGCTTCCACATAATCTACAAAGTAGCCAATATGCTCGGACCACATCATCTTAAACTCTTCCCCGGCATCTTCACCATACACTGAGGAAATAGCTGCCGTTAAATCTTCCGTATTCGCTTCGAGAGCTCCGGCAGCGTTTTCAAAGTCTTCTGCTCCGTCACCGCCTTTTTGCATGGCAAGCGTTGCCAGAGCCGCATGCTCAGAAAGAAGGTGATTTAAATCTGCCCGTAAATCTGCAGCAGGTGTAGCTGGATTTGTATTATCAAAATCCTCAGGGAACTGCGTCGTAATGGCAGTAGACAGACCTTCACCTACTCCGTACATATGTTCAATGCTTGAACGAAGCTGATCATAAGCTTCATCAAAACTGCCTTCTTCATAATTGTCAAAAGCCCCAACTAATTGATCCACATGCATTTGAAGTCCTTCAGCAAGCTCTGAAGCCTCCAAATTTCCTTCGGTTGCAGTTTCTAGAAACTCTGAAAAGTCCTCACGGTAATTGTCTAAGTTATTTAGCGCTTCTTCACGGCCTGCCTCATCTTCCTCTGCCGTTGCATTCACGTAGTCGACAAAATATCCAATATGCTGCGACCACATTTCTTCAAACTGCGCTCCAGCTTCTTCGCCATAGACAGAAGTGATTGCCTCCGTCAAATCCCCAGTGTTCATTTCAAGAGCCGCTGCTGCCTGATCAAAATCTCCCGCTCCATCAATCCCTTTTTGCATCGTGACAACCGCTAAATAGGCGTGTTCGGAAAGTGCCTGATCAAGAGTTGCTCGTAAGTCCGCTGCCGGCGTAGATACCGAAACATTTTCCATTTTCTCGTGATCACTGTGATCATCTGCAAAAACTGTTGTGCCCGGTACGAGTAAAGCTGCCGATAAAGGTAATGCTACAAACGTTTTCTTCCAATTTACTGTCATTTCCAATCACTCCTTATTAGTATTTTTCAACCAGCTAACGTAAAAAAAGGAGGATTGGATCACTCATATTCAAATAATTTTATAATAAGTTATTTTACCTTCCTTAGAGTAGAAAAAAGATACGCCCAGTCGGCATAAGCTTCCTCTCTTAAGCGTAAAACATAAAAAGTAATTTCAGAAAATGCTTATATCCTTAATTCTGATATATTTCTCTCTTAACTAGGATATTATGTAATTTTCTTTGACATCTTATTTGATAAGAATCACTAGTGAACTTTTTACTTTTAAACTTGCCAATTACTTTCCGGACATGAGGATCATATATGATTAATGCTTTATATGTACGATCTTGAAGGTAATTTTGAAACCATGTATATTTTTTTAGATATCTAAGATTTTTCTCAATATCCTCCTCCCTTACCTTCAAGAAGGATAAATAAAGAATTAAATCTAACAATTCAGCTAGTACTGACATGGTCTTTCCCCTCTTCTCTTATAGAAGTACTCACGCGGAAAATTTATATCTGTAAATCATTTAGTTGTCGTCCTCTGAAGAATTATTTTTTCTTTTGGGATTGCTCGTTAAGTGTTCTCCAATTAACTTAATGTTTCTTGCAATGATTATTAGTGTCACCAAAATGCCGGCTAAGAGTAGTTCGATCATTTTTACACTCCTATTCATGGACTGACTTATTATGCAAAACTACTTAACCAAAAATAACATATTATGGGATTTAATTAAATTCCATAATATGGTTAAATATATTTACTATTGCCAAACAAAGGCACTGACTCACATTGGAATCAGTGCCGCTTTTCCTTAATAATCTTGTCCGTTCTTACTTTTTGCATAATAGTATCTATTATTTCACTGACGGTTGATGCCCCATCTATAATGATATCAGCGTTTGGTTTAATAATATTCTCCATTTCTAAGTAGCCGACTCTGCCACTTCTCAAATATAAATTTAGATCCTTATGTATTTCAAATGATGTGGAATTTTCATAGTCTCTTAAAAGTCTTCTAGCCATTGCAATGTCGAGGGGGGTTTCAATGAAAATCGATAGATCAATATAGTTCTTCAGCTCTTCATTTTTATAGGAAAAGGGGTAATCAAGGATAATGTATCGAGGAGGATTTTTATCACCCAACAATAATTTAATATCCGCAGCAAGAGGTCTTAAGTTCCACTGGTTGTAATCCAGGCCTTGTTCAACCCATTGAATAAGATCATCAGGTGCTCCATTAAAATTGTAATCATCAAAGAATAAAGCTTCAGAATCTTCCAGACTTTTCCTTAACTCATTTGTTATGGCCGTTTTTCCACCACCTGAAACGGAAGCAATCGCTATTACTTTTGTTTGGACCACTGATATACCTCCTCCTTGAAACGCTTTACCTTATACAAAAAACAATTACAATAAGTGTAATTTAGAAGAGCACGGCGAATTCAAGTTGCTAAACGAATTCTAATCGTTTAACCCTTTCCCAGCGAGGATGTGACCCTTCCACTTTTCAATTCTCGACTCACGGGTTTTTGATTGTTTCGCCTTAGAAAAATAAAGAATGTAAGCTCTTTGACGGCCCGGCGTCAATTGTTCAAAAGCAGATTTCAAGTCAGGAATTTCATCAAATTTTCGCTGAAGTTCTTCAGGAATGGTCAACTCATTACTTTTTTCTACTTTCAACCCGGCTTTTTCCACTTCAATCGCCTCATGGATATATGATTTTAAAACGTCTTCCCGCTCAACGATTTCTTTAACATTAGTAAATCGGACCTGTCGCGCTGATTGCACATTTTCCGTCTGTTGAATGAGAATCCCTTGCTCATCCTTTAACAAGGCCCCTTTGTGAAACAAAAATGCGCAGTATTCTTTAAATCCATGAATTAAAACAACATTTTTGCCCTCGAAGGTGTAGCAAGGATGGTTCCACTTCATTTCCTCATCTACATCACAGGCAAGAGCGATCTTTCTTAACTTTTCAAATTCTTCTTTCCATTTGTCGGCATTTTTTAAGTACTCATCAACCTTTGGATTCTTTCTATTAATGGAAATCACCCTTTCTATATATAAGAGTCAACCACCTATTCCCGCCAAAACTTAGTATAATCAGCTTTATCCTCAATATTAAATTCAATGATTTTCTCAAGCAATTTGTAATCTACCGTTTGATTCCAGCGAATGCGAAACAGGCCTTTCGTTGAACTGTAACCAGCACGAGCAATATCTTCCGCAAAACGGCTCATTGCTGCTCCTTCGGGTGCACAACTCATATGATGCTTCGCCGCATCAATACCGATAATAAATGTACCGTGATCAGTGAACATGGGTGTGTTCCACTTGATGACCGTTTCTAAGTTTGGAAAACGTTCAGCCACCCATGTAAAAACTTCTTGCAGACGCTCGCGGTTATCAGGGTCATCTATGCCTTCTAAATATTCCTCAAAAACTTCCATGTTATCCCCTCCTAAATTTTGAAGTAAATAGCTTAATTTATATTATATCATTAGTGAGAAATGGCTGTTCACTCTATTTCCTCTCATGATACTTCTCCTTTTTCCTTCTCCACCACCTGCCGCCAGCTCCTGTTAATACAATATATACAAACAAAATGCCGACGAGGAGAAGAAGCTCTTCTACAATACTTAACCCCCAGCTTGATCCATATTTAGAAACGATAACCCCTATAATTATGCCGGGAATAATTAAGAATCTATCGATTTTAGGCGAAATTAACGGGTTTTTAAAGAATTGCCATAATTTGTTCTTCACCCTATCATCCTTCCGCTTTAATTACTTAACCCCACTAATTAAGTAATTTTTTTGCACATTTGATTCCCTACAATATAGCCCCCCACGTCATTAGGAGCGATAATATTAAAAATAACGTCGAGAAAAATTTAATATAAATGCCGAATCCGACTAAAAAACCGATCGTTCATATAGCAGAAATGATTAAAAACTCTGGAGCTGCATAAGTTTGGTCAGTATAGTTCTCTCCAATCGCACCTTAAGCAAAAACAGCAATAAAGTTACAAACACGCCACTAATGATTGTATTTACTATGAAAAACACTTTTACTTTTCGCAATCCCCCCCTCTTTCCATTACATTCATTTCCTAAACGGGGAAAATTGATAGTTAAAAATACTTTTCTAGCTGAAGTAGAACTTTACTCCACAAAAATAACAAACAATCATAATGGTAATTACAATCATGGCTTCAATAATCTCGGCACTTGTATAACGTGATACGTACAATAAGAAATAGAGGGGCCAGGTAATGTAAGCCAAACTTCCTAATATGTATAAAAATTTTTCATCCTTCAAAACGCGTCCTCCTTACTTAACCCCTTCTTCCTATTTACGAATCACTTCAGTTTAATTTTCAGTATCCCATGTAATGGGGAGAGAAGGCATTAAGTCGTTTTGATCAGTCTTTTCTGTGGAAAGTATATACAATTGTAGGTGTTTCAATGTTTTTTTATAGGAACGATTATAATGTCAATTTCTCTCGTTGCTGCTATTGTATTAGGATTTTTTTATCCAGCTTGGAAAGATCAACAAAGGGAACAAGTCTCTGACAAGCAACTTTTTATGTACAGAGGCATAGGGATAGCTATTCCGTTGACAGCCTTTGTCATTCTTCAGTTAGTGTCGGGGGCCTTGCAGCAGTAAATACCCCCTCAATTTGGAAGACTACACCATACCAATTGTGAACTCGTATCTCAAAATCAGTTAAATTCACTGTTTCCACAGCATTTTTCACTCACCGCTTACTAACTCATTTAATAATTATAATTTTGGGAAGTGAATTTCCAGTCAAACCACCGGCCATGTCCATCCGTTTCACCTACTATGTTTTTCTCCACATTTCCCTTTTCCACTACATCGACATGAAGCATACTATCCTCCATATTGTTGTAGATATGAAAAACTTTTCTTTGTTCTCCTATTTTGTTTATTTGGTCTATCAATTTTTCTTTTACAACTGCCGTCATTTGATTTGCTACATGAGTATGGAATACACAAATTGTGGTCTCGGCAGGGATCTCCTTTGTTAAATCGGTCAGTAACTCTACCCCATTTCCTGCGAGGAGAGGTGGAGGTGATTCCTTCAGCTGCGTAACCGCATGTTCAAAGATGACCATTCTCTCCTTATGTTCAGGCCATATCAGAGCTTTCAACCATTGATAATCCTCTTCATCTGTAAGATCACTGACGTGGAGGTCGATGCCTCGGCGATCATTTACTGGAGGTAGTGAAGAGATTATTTGATCTGGAAGGCTTCCTTTCCGTACGCGGGAAGATAAATGAACAAGGGACTTCTTATTGCCATAGATGTGTTCATCTCCATACGAATAAGAATATTGATCCCATAAGAGCTGCAGTCCTGCACTCGTACCTATTTCTATAAGAGAAAGTGGCTTACTAGTCCGGTGATGAATATAACAAAAAAGAGGATAAAGGTAAGCACAGCGACGTACTTCATTTGTCTGCACAAGCTTACTTCTCAAAATTGGTTTTATTTCGTTTACATTTTCAAAACAAAAATCTTTAAATACCTCAAACAAGTGATCGTCGTTCTTCGGTTGACTGACTATACTCGGGTAATATTCCTTCAGTGGATGGTTTACGCCCTTAAGCAGCAAATAGTGTACGGCGCCAAGCAGCAAATTCGGAATTGGCTGCCCTTCTCGAGCAGAATGACATAACTTTAATACATCTTTATCATTACTAATCTGTAAGGAAAGCTTCATGTAAAGCTCACTTGAACCATTACATTCATAAACTGCGAAATTGGAAAACTTTTCAGCGATACGATGAAAATCCATATCTTCCCTCCTTCTTTTATATACGACTACTTCTCCATTTAAGCCTTACGAAACTCTTTTTTAAAAGCAAAAGGCGTCATTTTCATTCTGCTTCGGAACTAACTAATAAAAGAAGTATATCTACCTTATATTTGTCATTATTTTCGGTGCGATGTTTGCGTTCTGGTTCTACATTGAAAGCCTTCAGCAACTGTCACCTAAAGAGACAAGTTTAATAGGCAACCTGGAACCCTTATCTGCCGTATTAACTATAGTTATTTGGTTAAAGGAACTTTCAGAATCTTTCAGTGGGCAGGGATGTGCTGCATCATTGGTATGACACTTTTACTAGCCTTTCATAAAAAATCTTCCTATCAAAACAAATTCAGCCAAGTGGATTAAACCCTCGGATTTGTTTTCTCTGCCTTATTTATCTATGAGTAACACTAAGCTATTGAAGGATTTCAAATATAACTTTTCAAAATGTATTTTTATGGTAAAGTGGATGCGGAGATATTTAGAGAAAAAGGGGGGCAGGCAGTGGCAGATTATTTCATCTTGATTCCATTATTATTTGCAGCTATTGCTGTGCTCTATCGTTCAAATTGCTTCTCTAAGATTGTTAGAAATATAGGTTTAGGATACTTTTTCATACTAACATTAGTCTTTATTACAGTAAGAGAAAGAATCAGTTACCTTTATGAACACCCGCCCATTCCCGATATTTTTTGGGAGAAAAACTCAAATTGGAGTGAGACAGGGCTGGTTCTTTATTTACTTCCAACAGTAGTTATCATCTTCACCTTGTTCTTCTCCTGGATCAAAAGAGAGAAAGTATTAGGTGAAAAATTACTAATTCTCCTATTCTTTGCTGCTATATTAGTACTGCTTATCGTGTACGCCTTTTTCTTTAGTATGACTTTAGGTTATAAACCATAAAGATATATCGTGATCTTATGGTAACATGAACGTAAGTTTTCACAGACCCCTAGATTTTATGAGGAGGGAATATATGTGATTAGAAAATTGTTTAATTTAAATACGCTATATATCCTCATGGCAATCACTGTCATCGGCTTCCTGCTCATTCCGCGAATAAGCGAAGGCATCAATCTACAATCCAAGGGCATCAGCTATATAACGAATAACATAGAGGATTACTATCATAAAACCTTTCCTGAGGAAGGAAAATATTCCGTGGAACTTGATTTAAGTGATTTAGAAAGTAATGAAGGAAAAGTGCTCTTTGAGAATAGTGAAAACAAAATTTATGTAACGAAAGTAATGCATAATGGTTCAGATTACGAAGTAACTTTCAGATCAAGTGGAAGTTATGACACAGGTGGTGCGACATTAGTTTCTGGTTTGGAACACGCACGTAATCATAACGGTTTTACGAGTCATTTCAAAGCGGAAGCCGAAGCCGTGTATAAAGACGAAACGTATGAGTCCTCTCCTTCTGGCTCTTCTGGATTAAATTACCGTGATGGCGACGAATTTGGATTTTATTTATTTCCTCAGGACCAAAAGGGAAATATGGATTTAAAAGAAGACCCTCTCATAGAGATAACGATTACTAATTTACAAGTGAATTTATGGGTGAAGAAGCCAGAATAAGTAAAGAACGCCGGTTTATTTTTCTGAATCATGAGTGGCGTATCTTATGAGGTAAACCAAAATGGCAGCAACGTCTTTTTAAAGATTTTGTTACATTAGGAAAGGTCGGAAGAAATGTTATTTTATAACCCTAAGCTGTTCTTTAAGTTGTATCCGGTATTTCTCTTACTTATGCTCCTACTATACCTATTGCTCCCCGCAAGTAAATCTAAGATAATTATACTCGGAATTTTACCTGTCCTGGTTTTCACACCTTTTGACCTGTATAGGTTTTATCAGAAAAAGAATTTTTCGAATAAGAATTCTTAAGCAAGGCAGCCCGCTTTAGCGTTTAAGGGCTGCCTTACTTTACCACATTAAATTTATTTTACTTTTAAACTTAAATCTGGTTTCGATTGATCACCTTCTCGATAAAAACTCTTTTTATTTGGATGTAAAACAGAAATTGAATAAACAACAGAAGATAGCAGCATCACCATTGCTAAAGCAACAATAGTAAGTCGTAACGATACAAGATCTGCTGCAAATCCAATAGCTAAAATAAACATCACCTGGATAACACTCTGTATTAACTCGTAAATGCTTGTCACTCTTCCCATAATTTCAACAGAAACATTGTTTTGATAAAAAGTCATCATTCCTGCATTTAAGAAAACATTAAAGAATCCTAAGATGACAAAACCAATTACGATTGAGGTAAACGACCAAGAAAAAGCATAAATGATATAGCCAATCGTCGTCATGATTAGACCAATCGTAATCATGTACCTAAGTGAGATTTTATTGGAAAATACCGATAATAAGAGGGCTCCTGCAACAGAACCGATTCCCGTTATACTAATCAACAAACTATATTCAAACTCAGAAAGCCCCACCACTTGCTGGGTAAAAACGACCTCTTGAGCATCCATGGCAAAGGAAAATACCATAATCATAATAAAGCCAAGATAGATAAATGATACGTATTTATTGTTTACCATGAAATTCTGAACGTCTGTAAAGTCACGTACTACTTGAGCTATCGTCAATGTGGGAATTGATTCTTTATCAATGGTTTCTTTTGCAGGAAGAAAAGATAATAAAACAGCTGAAATTATAAAGAATAGAGCATTCACCCATAGCGTCATTTCAACAGATGTTACTAATATAAGTGAGCCTCCAATGGCAGGGCCGACTATAAAAGCACCTGAACTCGCAAATGAACGAATCGAATTAAAACGTTTTCTTTTTTCTTTTGGAACAAGCAAAGTCACGTACGTCATTGATGATGGATTAAAGAATGCTTTTGCCACACTTAAAATGACCAATATTCCATAAATAACGGCCATGTTTGGTGCAATTGGAATGAGGAAAATAAAAACTGCTCTAATTATGTACGTGCCTATCATTACTTTTCTTTTACTCCGATACTCAATAAAACTACCTGTCCAGAATTTAGTTGCAATATTCGTCAACGGCCCTATGACCCAAAGACCCGCAACTGCGGCTGCTGAACCAGTAAGTTGAAATACAATAATATTAATGGCTACTAAATAAATGAAGTCCCCTATACTCGAAATTCCAATCGAACACAATAATAATAATGGGTTTTTCCATTTTTTTATATTTGCTATCATACACATCCCCTAATGGTCATTATTTTATCTTTCAAATCATGTGCTACACAAAATTTCGACTATAATAGGGCATCCTCCTTCTTTTTATATGGATAAACAATAAATTTTATTTGTAACTCATTCAATTCAGTTTGTGCTCTACTCGCAACAAAAAAACCGGCTGTCACTTTAGCCGGCTTTCCCTTTTTATTCTGACGTAGTTGCTTTCAATGCTTTAGTCGTACCCGTATGTACCCCTTCATGGTACAACGTGAAATTAACGAGCGCTCCCACTGTAGGCAGGGATAAAAACTCTTCAGCCGCTTCATCTTCCAGTTGTCCGGTGAGCACTTCCTTTAGCCTGGGTGGCTGTTCCTCAAGAACCTGCTTTAATTCAGCAAGTGACGGAACGTCTCCCTGCCAATCGGCCGGTCTACTTCCTGGTGCGAAAAGTTCCAGGTAGCGGGAAGGTGTTTCGATCGGTTTGCCGCCGTACTTAGCAATTAATGAGTTCTGCACTACATAAATGTGTCCCAGGTTCCAGCGAATCGTGTTACTAAAACCTTCCGGCTGTTTATCAGCCTGTTCTTCGGAAACTCCGTCTGCTAACTTCAATGTTCCTTTTCTTACCAGGTCAATCTGTTGAAAAATCTGTTCTTCGTTCATGCAATCATCTCCCTTCTCACCTTTCATTCTAGCTTTCCAATTAGTTGTCCACAAACTTCCAGCTCGGACTTGCTTTTTTTCACATCTCACTGTTTTGTTCTTGCATGAGTTTATATATCTTACGAGTTGTGTTTACATTTCTTACCGAAACTTGTTTATAAATCTTTGAGCCAACAATTCTTGACATTCCGCTTTTGTTTACATTCTTCTTATTTACCGACCATAAAACTGCGCCCGGAACATATTTCACCGTATCAATATTTGGCTTAATGACCAAATTATTTAGTACTGTTTCATTATCCACTTCATCCCATAAAAACAAAACATCGCTTTTCATCTCTTTATCATTTTTCCATTTCTCAGGAATTTCGTTAATGATCCTTGTGATATCATCTAAACTACGAACTACAACTTTAATTTGTAAATCAAAATCTTCATGTATCGCCTCTTTTAAAATAGTTGCTAGTTCACTTTTGGAATGATCTTCCTTTGAAAAAATAATATTTCCTGTATTGATATATGTAACAACATTATGCATCCCTGCTTTTTCAAATGTTTGTTTAAGCAGTTTCATATTAATTTTATTTCTTCCACCAATATTAATCCCTCGAAGAAGAGCGACATAAGTCATAATCAGCTTCCTTTCTTACATTTGTTATATGAATTTGCTCGATTAACTTAAGATCATTAAATATGTTGAATGAAAAAACAGCTCCTAACAAAAATATGAAAGAACTTTTTATTTCGGAAGGAGTAAACATAATGAAGAAATTATTATTGATGGCTTTAATTATGGTAACCATACTAAGTATGCTGCCTGGAGCCATTCATGCTCAATCTGAAACACAGGAACATGGAATTACTGCATCAGAAGTGAAGTTCCAAAATGATTTCTGAAGGCTTTGGATCGATCATGTCTTATGGACAAGTAATTACATTGCCAGTGCCACAACAGCAGGCGCTGAGGATCAAGAACAAGTATTATCAAGACTTCTAAAAAATCAGGAGGATATAGGAAATGCTGTTAAGTCGGTATACGGAGAAGAAGCTGGGAACAAACTTACAGCTATACTAAAAGAACATATCGTGATTGCTGACAAAATTGTAGATGCAGCCAAGAATGGAAAGGAAGACATGGTTACTCAGCTGAACGAAGAATGGTATAGAAATGCGGATGATATAGCTGCTTTTCTAAGCGAGGCCAACCCTCATTTGAAAAATAAAGACTTAAAAGAAATGCTGTATATGCACTTGGAATTGGTAGCGGATGACTTATCAGCCAGCTTAGAAAAAGAGTGGGATGAACGAATTGCGGCGATTGATGATGGGGTCACCCATATTATTACAATGGCAGATGCTATTTCTGAGGCAGTTGTGAAGCAATTTCCAGAGAAGTTTAGAACAGAAACTTCTGCATAGGTCCGAATTGATAAGAAATAAAAATAATGGCACGGACTGTGGAAGATTCCACCTTCCATAAATTCAAAATTAATGTATGATTACCGGCGTTCGAAATCCTTTTCTCTACTTTCATTATACTATTAATTGTTATTTATTTATAGACTACCCTTTATATCACTCCTGACCTATACTAATATATATAAAAATATAGGAGGGTCTCAGTATGAATGACCAAAAAAATGCTTTAGATAAAGGACCTTTTTTTCATGGGACAAAAGTACATTTAAAACTTGGAGAGTTACTAAAACCACACCACTTATCAAATTACCAAGACAAAAAATCAAATTATATTTATTTCACCGCATCATTAGATGCTGCTAAGTGGGGCGCTGAATTAGCAAAATCTAACTCGAAAGAAAGGATTTACGTTGTAGAACCACTAGGAAATTTTGAAAATGACCCGAACTTAACCGACCAAAAATTTCCTGGAAACCCCACGCGTTCTTATAGATCTAAATCACCTTTAAAAATTATTGCCGAATTAAGCTCGTGGGAAAGACATTCTATAGAAGAAATCAACCATATGCTAGCATCCTTAAAAAAGTTACGTGAACAAGGAAAAGCTGTAATTTATGATTAAACCAGATCCGCCTTTAATGCAAGTTTAATGGTAAAGAGTCTAGGCCTGTTGTATCTTTGAATTAAGCAAAATGGTATTTGAATTATAAAGTTAACAATCGAGGATATCAATGCCATCTTTACCTGACCAGAAGGGTTCACATAGTCCCAAGCTATACCAAAGAAAGGGGTGAAAAAAACAGCAATCAAGAATAAAAAGAACCTAAAATAACATAACACTTCCCTCTCTGTTTCACCTTTCAAATCAAGGCTGTCCTATCATTTAAATGTTGTATTGCCTCTACCTTTGCAAAGGCGGTAATTCAACCTATAGTACACCTTATCATCAATGAATTCCGAAGTATTGTTCCCTAATTTTTCTCCAAAATAACAAGTGAAGATACCATTGGCACTAATCCAACCGGACTCTGGGATACAACTTTCCATCCCTCTTGAAGAAGTTCATTTAACTCACTTAAGTTATTCTTTTTATCAGATTGATAATGAACTGTGATTGCCTTTTGCATAATACACCTCCATACCCAAGGGCTTTATCCTTTAATCGCTATTCTATCACTTTACCAAGAATAATTTGACCGATGGAATTGTTCTATCGCATTTACACCATTATAAAGAGTCTCAGCTAATAATTTAAACTTTCAATCGGATCATTTAATTACAGAATTACTAACTTAACGAAAAAATTGCTTTCGAGGTAAGTTATAATTGCTCTTTATTGCTAGATAATTCCGTTATAAATGGAGAGGTTATACTCAAAATGGTAATACCTATAATAAAAAAAACTATATTCAGAATAATTGATGCATCAGTTGTAATGTAAACCGATACTAAAATAATACTTAAATTGACTGATAGCATGGCATGTTTAAATTGAGACTTCTCAGATAAATACTGCCTTTGACCACAGCTCCCACAAGTGATTTTAGACTTCAACTTCAGTGCTTGTTTTATTGTCCGATACCAAGACCATTCAACTTTACACTCCTGACAAGTTGGCACATTGAAAACCTCCTGACTTGTGCATCCTTGCGTTTAGAAAATCTACTAGAGAATAATCTCTTTAATGATTAATTTCTAAAGGAGATATGACAGAAAAAATGCCCTTACATTCCTTTTTTCTAGACTAAGGGGAATTAACTAAACCATATCAGATCCATATAAACAAGGAAAATATAACCATATTTATTAAATATCAACTGAGGCTTCCAATATCCAGATCCATTTTAATAAAAAAGGAATCGATCCCCTGTTAGAGAACGCCCCCTTATTTTATGATTCGACCAGCGGGTGATTCATATGCCTTTGTCGCAAGCGCTAGAACCGTCCCCTGGCTTCCCGTATTGGAAATATTGGAGAATCTTTAATGATAATTTATTTAGATATAAAACACATTACTATAATTACTTTTCATCAATATCGTAAATCAGTTGTACAACTCCAGATGAAAACGTTTTTGAATTAACCAACTTTAAGTTGATCCTCTTTTTTATATCTACAAATAAAGGTCTTCCTTCTCCCAAAACAACAGGATGAACAGATAATCTAAATTCATCAACAAGCCCCAAATTCACAAAAGTTGTAATAAGACTTGCTCCTCCATAAAGCCAGATGTCTTTTCCTGGCCTATTTTTTAATTTATTCACTTCTTCAAAAATATTATCGTTTATATATATTGCTTTATTTTGTGACCCTTTTTGTGTTCTCGAAAACACATACTTTTCTTTGCTTTGGATCAGTTCCCACAATTCTCTTTCTGACTCAGAGCCTTCTTCCGCTTGATACTCCCCCCACAGATCATAGCTTTTTCTCCCATATAAAATTGTATCAATTTCATTTAAAAAATTTGTGAATTCCATCTCCGGATCCATAATGCACCAATCTACTTCACCATTTTCTCCTTCCACAAAACCATCTAAAGTGACTGCTAAATCTAAAAGTACTCTTCTTTGTCTTCCATTATTGGACATAATTCTTCATCCCTTCATAAGCTTATAAATCCCTTCATGCTTTAATAAATTATCCGGCAAGAGTTTAATCATTAACATATCTGTGTGATTTTCTAATTTCTTAGTGCATCCCTTCCTTTCTTTTAGTGTACCTATATATTAAATTAGATATATGACATGTAATGTCATGATTGAAAAGATTAAGGAGAATATCTGATGAGAGCTGAAAGGTTAATTAAGATTTTACTTCTTTTACAACATGGAAAAATCGTATCTGCTCGAGAAATATCAAAAGAACTTGAGGTTTCCGAAAGGACCATCCATAGGGATATGGGAGCATTAAGCGCTGCTGGTATCCCAATTTATGCTGAAAGAGGACAAGCAGGAGGGTGGCGGCTTGTCGATAACTGGAAACAAAGATTAAGTTGGTTGAAAGAAAAAGAAATGCTATCCCTATTTTTGCCTCATGCTGAAAAGATTATTAATGATTTAAATATGGGTCCTTCCTCAAAGGATCTCAGGGATAAACTACTGTTATCATTACCAGAAGAAACCAAGCAAAGTGCGGAAAAACTTTGGGAAAGAGTCCATGTGGATATGGGCAGTTGGAGGAATACTAAAATTGAAATAAACCCCGCCATGAAAGTATTGAAAGAAGCAGTTATGAATAATAAAAAAGTGAAAATTATTTACCACAAAGCAAATGAGGAAACAATAGAATATGTAATTAAACCACTAGGACTAGTTGCCAAATCAAGCACTTGGTATGTCGTATCAATGAATAGCTATGATGAATTGCGAAACTATAAAATCACTCGAATTACTGAATGTGAATTAATAAATGAACCATTTAACAGGCCTCGTGATTTTAAACTTATTGACCATTGGGAGGAATCCAAAAAGCAATTCGTGCAGAGTCTACCTGAGTTTTGTGTGAAGGTGACAGTTTCTCCTTGGGCACTTGAACGAATTAGGTTTACTGGTCGCTTCGTTCAAGCAGATGATGGGAAAGTTAGAGACCATTACTGGACAGAACTAGAATTGACTTTCAATACTGAAGATGAAGCTGTTAATTTTATAGTTGGTTTTGGTAATCAAGTAAAAATTCTTTCCCCATTGAATTTAATTGATAAAGTTAAAAATAGAGCAAGAGAAATACTGGGTTTATATAGATAAGTATCTAAATAGATACTCAATTGTGTTATCAAAATATTAAATGGAAAAGCACTCTTATTCACAGGAAAGTTGCCAGTATGAGGTGCTTTGCTGTCATCTACGCAGGATAACGAGTGGCTACCCAACAAATCCGTGAACTTAAGAAGAACGCCCTGATTCCAATAATCAGAGCGTTTTTTCAATAAATACCTTGCTAAGTTGGTGAAACTATACCGTCTATTCATTTATTATCTTAAAGCTTTTAGATTCTACGAACAAGTATTTGTGAATATTACCTGTTTTTGCTTAATACATCAAAAGCTACAGCTGCCAAAAGCACGAGGCCTTTGATCGCTTGCTGCCAATCAATTCCGATTCCCATTAAAGACATTCCGTTGTTTAAAACACCCATAACGAGGGCTCCGATTACTGCACCGAATACGGTACCGACTCCCCCTGTGAAGGAAGCTCCGCCGATTACTGCAGCCGCAATGGCATCAAGTTCAAAAAGATTACCGGCCTGCGGGGTGGCGGCGTTCAGTCTGCCGGCAAAGATTAACCCGCTTAAAGCAGCCAGTACACCCATATTAACAAATACAAGAAACTTCATTTTTTTCGTTTTTACACCGGAGAGCTGAGCAGCGTTAGCATTGCCGCCGACGGCATAGACGTGACGGCCGAGCACGGTTTTATTCATGACGAAGGTATAGCCGATAATCAGGGCAAATAAAACAATCAGCACATAAGGCAGACCCTGATACAAAGCGAGGACGTAAGTGAACACGTTGATGACGACCAGCATAACGGCTGATTTAAGTATAAATAATGGATAAGAAGCAGTTTCAAAGTTGTATTTAAGAGCGTTTCTTCGTGATTTAAGTTCATTAAAAATATAAATAACTGATAAGACGACCCCGGCTAAAATGGTTAGGATCTGCAGTTCTCCTCCGAATATATCTGGCACAAAAGCAGAGCTTAAACTTCTAAAACCTTCTGGGAAGGGTGCGATCGTCTGGCCGTCTAATACGATCAGCGTTAATCCTCGAAAAATCAGCATTCCCGCAAGAGTAACGATGAAAGATGGGATATTCATATAGGCGACCCAAAATCCCTGCCACGCTCCGATCAGGGCACCTAATGCTAAACAGAGGAGAATCCCTGCGAGTACAGGGAGATCCCAGGATACTAACAAAACCCCGGAGACAGCCCCAACAAAAGCAGCAACGGAACCGACGGACAGATCGATTTCCCCTGTAATAATGATGAGCATCATGCCGATCGCTAGTACAATGATGTAGCTGTTCTGCATAATAATATTTGTAATGTTCAGTGGTGTAAGAAGTATTCCATTGGTAAGGATTTGGAAGAGTATCATGATCCCGATCAACGCAATGATCATACCGAATTTCCTGACGTTATTCGTTATTAGATATTTTACATTTTCCATAAATTACGACCCCCAACTATCAGTCATATGTTCCATCAACGTTTGCTGATTGGCGTTTTCTTTTTCGATGTTTGCGGTAACTCTTCCTTCCGAGATGGTGTAAATTCGATCGCAAATACCTAATAGCTCGGGAAGTTCAGACGAGATGACGATGATGCTTTTGCCCTGCTCAGCAAGAGAATTGATGATCTTGTATATTTCCGCTTTCGCTCCTACGTCCACTCCTCTAGTGGGCTCGTCCAGAATTAATATATCCGGATCTGTGAACATCCATTTTCCTAATACGACTTTTTGTTGATTCCCCCCGCTCAAGTTCAAAGTTTTTTGTTCTATGGATGGTGTTTTAATATTCATTTTCTCTCTGAGTGTTTCTGATTCTGTGACTTCTTTATTTTTATCGAGCAGGGAATTTCTTGAAACATTTTTCAGATTGGCCAAGGTTAAGTTGTTTTTTACGCTGTCCATGAGGATTAATCCGTATTCTTTTCGGTTTTCCGATACATAGGCCAATCCTTGCGTAATGGCTTGATTTACATTTTTTATCGTTATTTTTCTGCCATGTTTATAAATCTCGCCTGTAATTTTCTTGCCATAAGAGCGGCCGAAAATACTCATCGCAAGTTCTGTACGGCCGGCGCCCATTAAACCTGCAAGCCCTAGGATTTCTCCTTTTTTCAAATGGAGGTTGATGTCATGGAGAATTTTTCTCTCAGAATCTACAGGATGGTAAGCGGACCAATTGCGGACTTCGAATACGATTTCTTCCTCGATTGAGTCAGCTTTTTCCGGATAGAGATTTTTTAAGTCTCTACCGACCATATCTTTAATAATCTTGGCTTGTGTGATCTCATCCTCATTCATGTGGTACGTGCGTATGGTTTCTCCATCTCTTAAAACGGTGATGCTGTCTGATACTTTCAGTAGTTCTTTTAATTTGTGAGAAATGAGGATGGAGGTCATACCCTGCTCTTTAAATTCGAGTAATAAGTTTAATAGATTTTCGCTGTCTTCTTCATTGAGGGCAGCTGTAGGTTCATCTAAGATCAAGAGTTTTACGTCTTTAGAAAGGGCTTTGGCAATTTCGACTAATTGCTGCTGCCCGACACCAATATCTTTGACTTTTTCCTGTGGGCTCACCTTCAAGCCGACTTTTTGAAGAAGTTTTTTTGTCTCCACGATCGTATTATTCCAGTTAATGATTCCTTTCTTTTTATTTTCGTTCCCTAGAAAGATATTTTCGGCAATGGACAGCTCAGGAATTAAAGCCAGCTCCTGATGGATAATAACAATGCCCTCTTCTTCGCTTTCATTGATATTTTTAAAAGTGCATTCTTTATTTTGAAAAATAATATTTCCTTCATAGGTACCGTGCTCATGAACACCACTCAGGACTTTCATCAATGTAGATTTCCCCGCTCCATTTTCCCCGATCAGCGCATGTATTTCCCCTGCTTTAACGTTTAAATTTACATCACTTAATGCTTTAACACCGGGAAATTTTTTCGTTATGGAATGCATTTTTAATATAGATTCAGACAAGTTCAATCACCTCTTTACTAAATAAAATAAGAAGTTGCTCAGGATAAACCAGAGCAACTTACAAATTATCTATTGCAATTCCTCTTCTGTGTAATATTCCGTTTCTACTAGTACTTCTTCATAGTTTTCGAGATCAACAGATACGGGCTCTAACAGGTAGGAAGGGACAACTTTTTCTCCATTATCATATGTTTCAGTATCATTAGTTTCCGGCTCTTCCTCGTTTAGGACAGAGTCGGCCATATCCACTGCTTTTAAAGACAACTCGCGGGTATCTTTAAACACCGTCTGCGTTTGTTCTTCAGCAATAATCGACTTCACAGAAGCCAGTTCGGCATCCTGTCCGGTTACGATCGGCATCGGTTTATCGTCAGAACCATATCCAACACCTTTTAATGAAGAGATGACTCCACGGCTGATGCCATCAAAAGGAGATAACACGACATCGACATCTTCACTGGAATAGTGAGCGCTCAATAAGTTATCCATTCGCTCCTGGGCTTTTGATCCATCCCAGCGTAATGTAGCGCCTTGTTCAAAGCTGTCCTGCCCGCTTTGAATTTCGAGAGTCCCATCATCTATATAAGGTTGAAGGATAGACATGGCGCCATCCCAGAAGAAATAAGCGTTATTATCATCAGGTGAACCTGCAAAAAGCTCAATATTAAAAGTTTCGTCTGTACTGTCCAGTTCTAGTTGTTCTTCTATATACTCACCCTGCAGGACGCCGACTTGAAAATTATCAAACGTGGCATAATAGCTGACATGATCACTGTTCATAATAAGACGGTCATACGCAATCACTGGAATTTCCTGATTTTCAGCCTGCGTCAGAACATCCGTTAAAGCCTCTCCATCAATGGAAGCGATTACAAGAATGTCTACGCCTTTTGTTACCATGTTTTCAATTTGAGAGATCTGGTTTTCCACTACGTCCTCGGCATATTGAAGATCCACATCATAGCCAAGCTCTTCAAAATCCGCCTTCATATTTTCACCATCTTTAACCCAGCGTTCTGAAGATTTAGTCGGCATCGCAATCCCGACAGTCTGATCATTTCCGTCTCCATCCCCACTACTACCGGCATCACTGCTGCATCCTGTTAAAGCAGCAGCCACTAACAGCATAAGGAACATCGTCCACTTTAGACCTTTCATTATCCATCCTCCTTGTAAAATTACTTAGGGAAACACCACAAAGTATTTGTTAACGCTTACATAAATACCGGTGTGTTTACCGCTGAAGATTAGGTACGTATAAGAATAATTTTATATGTAGTCACCTTATACGTACGTCTATCTTAAAACAAAAGTATAGTCTTGGCAATTAGAAATTTGAAGATTTAAACAATTTATTTTGAAATCAGGATATTCCTTGAATTAAGGCTCTCGGGAAGGCAGATTCAGTTCAACGGAAATTGTCTAAAGAGGGTGAGGTCTGATTTTTATGTGATAAAAAGATCACGTAATAAAAGAAGGCGGAAATGTTTGAGGAGGAATTAATTTTCTACGCAATGTGATGTAGATTTATTTGATGTGAATAAAAATAATTTGAATATACGTATAGATTGTTGTACTATCGATTTAATCACATAAAATATACGTACAAGTAGAAAGGATGATTTATTTGTTAGAAAAACTTAAGGAACAAGTACTACAAGCTAATTTGGATTTACCTAAGCACAACCTGGTAACTTTTACGTGGGGAAATGTAAGCGGTGTCAACCGAGATGAAGAACTAGTCGTTATTAAGCCGAGCGGGGTTGCTTATAACGATCTGACTGTCGACGATATGGTCGTGGTTGATTTTTCCGGAGCCGTGGTGGAAGGAAAATTGAATCCTTCGTCAGATACCCCGACCCACTTAGTGCTGTATAAACATTTTAAGAATATCGGAGGGGTCGTTCATACTCACTCTACGTGGGCAACGTCCTGGGCTCAGTCCGGAAAAGCAGTTCCGCCCTTAGGTACGACACATGCTGATTATTTTTACGGCTCCATCCCATGCACCCGAACAATGACAGATAAAGAAATTAATCAAAACTATGAGGAACAAACGGGAAATGTGATTGTAGAAACATTTAAAGAGCTGGATTACAATCACGTCCCGGGAGTACTTGTGCATAAGCACGCTCCATTTATCTGGGGGAAAGATCCGTCCGAAGCCATCCACAATGCAGTCGTTTTAGAAGAAGTGGCGAAAATGGCTCTTCTCTCTCATCAGCTTGACCAGCGAGTGGAAGATATGGATCAGGCTTTATTAGATAAACATTATTTACGGAAGCATGGTTCAGCTGCTTATTATGGACAAACGAATTAGGAGGGAAAGCGATGAAGCATTCAAAGTACTCGATTGGAATTGATTATGGAACAGAGTCAGGTCGTGCGGTATTAGTAAGGTTATCAGATGGAAAAGAAATAGCAGAGAGCGTCACACCTTATCCTCACGGTGTCATAGAGGAAAGACTTCCTCATCAGAATATTCCGTTAGGTTATGAGTGGGCGCTGCAGCACCCGGACGATTATTTAGAAGTTATTCGCCGGTCTGTTCCTGATGTCCTGCAAATTTCAGGTGTCGACAAAAACGATGTGATTGGGTTAGGGATTGATTTTACTGCCTGCACGATGCTGCCGATTGACGAAAATCTGCAGCCCCTGTGTTTTGATCCTTTGCTTAAAGATCATCCGCACAGCTGGGTTAAGCTATGGAAGCATCATGCCGCCCAGGACCATGCGAATCGTTTGAACGAAATTGCTGACAATCGGGGAGAAGAATTCCTTGCCCGTTATGGGGGTAAGATTTCTTCGGAATGGATGATCCCTAAAATTTGGCAGATTGCTGAAGAGGCGCCGGAAATTTATGAACAAACCGATCAATTTGTTGAAGCAACTGACTGGGTGATTTCTCAGTTAACCGGAGAATTAAAAAGGAATAGCTGTACGGCAGGCTATAAATCGATTTGGAATAAAAAAGAAGGGTATCCGGATAATGAATTTTTTGGCTTGCTCCATCCCCTTATGAAGGATTTACCTGATACTAAACTAAGGGGTGACGTATATTCTCTTGGTACGAAAGCTGGCGGGGTAACGAAGAATATGGCCGCGGCAACCGGACTGCGTGAAGGCATGGCCGTAGCCGTTGGGAATGTGGATGCCCATTCAGCTGTGCCGGCGATGGGAGTCGTCACACCCGGAAAAATGGTAATGGTGATGGGGACATCGACCTGCCACATGCTGCTTGGGGAAGAAGAAAAACGTGTGGAGGGCATGTGCGGAGTAGTAGAAGATGGAATCATCCCCGGCTACTACGGGTATGAAGCCGGTCAATCGGCTGTTGGCGATATTTTTGGCTGGTTTGTTAACGAGCAAGTCCCCTTGTATGTACATGAGAAAGCAAAAGAAGAAGGAATCAATGTCCACCAATGGCTGGAAAAACAAGCGGCTACATATCAACCGGGTGAAACCGGTCTTCTTGCGCTTGATTGGTGGAATGGCAATCGTTCTGTTCTCGTGGACACGGAGTTAGGCGGTATGATTGCCGGAATGACGCTGCAAACGAAACCTGAAGAAGTGTACCGTGCATTGCTTGAGGCAACCGCCTTTGGCACACGCAAGATCGTTGACGCCCTTCACCAAAGAGGGGTTTCAGTAGATGAATTGTATGCGTGTGGAGGACTGCCGCAAAAAAATAAACTACTCATGCAGATTTATGCGGATGTGACAAATCGAAGCATCAAAATTGCAGATTCGGTTCAAACGCCGGCTGTAGGAGCCGCCATGTTCGGAGCTGTAGCTGCCGGCGGTGAGGCAGGCGGCTATGACACTATTTTAGCTGCTTCGGGTCAAATGTCGCGAGTAAAAGAAGAAGTGATTGAACCGATTCCTGCCCACGTCGACCTCTACGAGCGATTGTACAATGAATACGAACGACTCCATGACTACTTCGGCCGTGGAGAAAATGAAGTTATGAAAGAATTAAAAGCGATCCGCTCTCAAACCGAAAATAAGTTTACGATGCAGAAATAAAGGAGGAACAATTATGCTTACAATGAAACCTTATGTTTTTTGGTTCGTTACAGGAAGCCAGCATTTATACGGGGATGATACTTTAAAGCAAGTAGAAGAGAACTCGAAAGATCTCGTTCATCAATTAAATGAGAGCGGCCATTTACCTTTTCCGATTAAGTTTAAGCAAGTCCTGACGAATTCTTCTGACATTCACGAGGTCTGTCTACAGGCAAATGAGTCAGCTGATTGTGCTGGTATTATTACGTGGATGCACACCTTTTCACCGGCAAAAATGTGGATTGCCGGTTTGAAAGCTCTGCAGAAGCCGCTGCTTCATTTGCACACACAGTACAATAAGGAAGTGCCATGGGAAACAATCGATATGGACTTCATGAACTTGAATCAATCAGCCCATGGCGATCGGGAATACGGATTTATCGGAACGCGCCTTCATAAAGCGAGAAAGGTGATCGTAGGCTACTGGGGCAGTGAAACCATTCAAAAAAGAGTGGCCTCCTGGATGACGGTGGCGGCCGGCTTTAATGAAAGTCACTCAATCCGCGTCGCTAGATTCGGTGATAATATGCGGAATGTAGCCGTCACTGATGGGGATAAAATTGAAGCACAAATCAAATTCGGCTGGACAGTTGATTATTACGGGATCGGAGACCTCGTCGAAGTGATCAACACGATAACCGAAGAGGCCGTAAATGATCTCATGGAGGAGTACCGCACCCTGTACGACTTCCCTGAAAATGAGGAGCAGCTGGCCGCTATAAAAGAACAGGCACGGATTGAATTAGGGTTACAGGAGTTTTTAGAAGCAGGAAACTATCATGCCTTCACAACAAACTTTGAAGACTTGCATGGCATGGAACAACTGCCGGGACTTGCTGCTCAAAGGCTGATGGCAAAGGGGTACGGTTTTGCGGGAGAAGGAGACTGGAGAACGGCTGCCCTCGTCCGATTGATGAAAGTGATGGCTGGAAATGAGAAAACTTCCTTTATGGAAGATTATACGTACCACTTAGAAGAAGGAAACGAATTGATATTAGGTTCGCATATGCTGGAAATTTGTCCGTCTATCTCAGCGACGAAGCCCGCTGTTCAAGTGCATCCCTTAAGTATGGGGGATAAAAAAGATCCGGCCAGGCTTGTGTTTGACGGTGTCGGCGGCAAAGCAGTCAATGTTTCAGTAATTGAATTAGGCGGCCGCTTTCGAATGGTCATTAACAAAGTGGACGCTGTTCAGCCTGAAGTCGACACCCCCCGGCTGCCTGTAGCAAAGGTGTTGTGGAAGCCTCTTCCCTCATTAAGTGAAGCTACAGAAGCTTGGATATATGCAGGCGGCGCTCATCATACGGCTCTATCTTTTAGTTTAACCGCTGAACAGCTTGAAGATTATGCAGAAATGATCGGTATCGAATGTGTGACAATAGATGAAGAAACCCAACTAAAAACATTCAGGAAAGAGCTTGCTTTCAATCAACTGATTTGGAAATGAGAAAGGAGAAGACTGGCTTTAACGGCTGGTCTTTCTTTTTATTCAATTTCATCAAATGATGTAAGTGTGATATGCTAACTTATACGAATATGTGAGAGAATCTGGAGTGAAGTATATGCAGACGAAATACTCAATCGTGAAACAAGCAATAAAATCGAAAATTTTAGATGGAACTTATGAACCTCACCATAAAATCCAATCCGAAAGCGAAATGATGAAACAGTTCAGTGTCAGCCGTCATACGGTCCGGCTTGCCATTGGCGAACTTGTAAGTGAAGGCTGGCTGTACAGGGAACAAGGCGCGGGGACGTTTTGTGCGGATCGGACGACGCACCAGGCACATAGCGGCATCGTTTCCCGCAAAAACATTGCCATCGTAACGACGTATATTTCTGACTATATTTTCCCTTCTATTATTCGCGGAGCGGAAGCTCATTTAAGCGCGCAAGGCTATCATGTCAGCTTGTTTAGTACGAATAATGATCACGAAAAAGAAAGAGAATATTTGGAGATGATCATTACCCAGGGGTTTGACGGAGCAATTATCGAGCCGACGAAAAGTGCGTATGCCAATCCTAACATCAATTATTATTTGAATTTGGAAAGGTTGAACATCCCCTATATAATGATCAATGCCTATTATGAAGCATTAGAGCCGCTACGCGTGCTCGTAGACGATGAAAGAGGAGCATTCCTGCAGACGGAACATTTGCTCAATCAGGGTCACCGGGACATATTAGGCTTCTTTAAAACCGATGATATGCAGGGTAACCTTCGAATGAAAGGTTATTTGAAAGCTCATAGAATGTATAAAGTCCCTATTAATCCAAAGTATATTACGACTTATCAAACTGAAGAGAAAGATGAAAAACCCGTGGAAAAGTTACAGCACTACCTGAACCAAACGGGCCAGAAGCCAACAGCCATCGTCAGTTATAATGATGAGCTTGCGATTAAACTTCTCAATGTATTAAGGGAAAATCAAGTGAAAATCCCCGATGACATCTCTATCGTTGGATTTGATAACTCCTTTTTAACAGAGCTTTCAGAGGTGAAGTTAACCTCTATTCATCATCCACAGGCTGATCTCGGACATACAGCCGGAAAACTTATATTAGATTTGATTCGGACACAGCAGAAAAATAATGAATCAGCAGAAGAAATAAAGAGTGTGCTCTACCCTACGGAACTAGTTGTGCGCAGTTCTACGAAGGATATTACGGTTAAAGGTAAAGGATTAGAAAATATTAAGTAATCAAAAGAAAGGCTGCGGCCTATCTCAGCTTGTAGAGAAACCTAAAAGAGTGTAAAATTCCTTTCGTTAGAGAGTGTAAAGGGTTTGAGGAAGCGACTCCCTTTCCGCGGGCGAATGGTGTGCCTCCTCGGGCTTTATCAGCCCTCCGGGGTCCCACCTTATTCCCATTTCCCGCAGGAGTCTCGCCGTTTCCTCAAACCCTTTTTCGAAATAGATCACTGGCAAAATCTTTTATTCAAGCTGTGCCCTTATGAAAACAGCGTTTACAATAGGGCCTCACATTACGCAGGTTTCAAAATTCCATTTTCGTCAATGGAACGAAAAAAGTGCCGACTCCTGCGGGACGAGCAGTCAGGAGAAGCCCTGGAGATCGCAGTGAAATGATCGAGGGGTTTTCCGTCTTGCCCCGCGGAAAGCGGCGCTTTTTCTTATTCCTTTCTCCATACTTATATGAAGTACACCTTAGCTTTTCCGACAGACAGAGAAAGGCTGCGGCCTTTCTTTTTTTGTGTCATGGAGAAGTTTATCATTCATTGAACTAAGGATAGGGCCCTACCTCAAGGAAAAAATATTATATGTACGCATAAGTTAATGATTAAAATAACGCTGACTTATTGACTAATCATTCAGGGAGTGCTAACCTTTAGTCACGTACATAAAAATTGGAAATTACTAGAGAATGTACTCTACAACAAAAGGGAGAGTTTCATGCAATATTCAGATGATCTACTACAATTAGCAGAAGAAGTGCGCGTCGATCCTGAACGGTTGCCCAAACTGGATATTCGTGCTGGAAGCCTGTTGAAGTCTGCTGAGTTTATAAAAGAAAAAAGGTTTCAGCATGCGGTACTCGTTATAGATGAGAATACCAAACAAGCAGCAGGTAATGCGCTGTACAGATATGTAACAGCAGAAGGGATTAAAGCAACGGTCGTAGAGCTGGCCCCCAATTCTCATGGGCAAATTATAGCTGATGAGCCGACGATTATACAGTTAATGGTGGACACTCCTTCCGAGACTGATGTTCTGCTGGCGGTCGGGTCTGGAACCATACACGATATTACCCGTTTCTGCAGTGAGAAAATGAACCTCCCGTTTATTTCTATCCCAACAGCCGCTTCTGTTGACGGGTTTACTTCCAAAGGAGCTCCTCTTATTTTAAAAGGAGTAAAAAAGACGATCCAAACTACTTCGCCGATCGCAGTATTTGCCGATTTAAACGTGCTGTGCGCAGCCCCGCAAGACCTATCAGCGGCTGGGTTCGGCGACATATTAGGTAAATATACTTCGCTGCTGGACTGGCAGATTTCTCAGCTTGTTGCAGATGAACCATATAGTGCATCAGCTGCAAAGATGACGCGGAACTCCCTTGAGAGGTGTGTCAAGAATGCAGAAAAAATCGCACGAGCCGATGAAAAAGGGCTCACCATTTTAATGGAAGCTTTAATTGAATCCGGGCTCGTCATGCTGCTGCTGGACTTTTCAAGACCAGCCTCAGGCGGCGAGCATCATTTATCTCATTACTGGGAAATGGATCTTTTACAAAAAGATGCCCCACAGCTTCTTCATGGAGCGAAGGTAGGAATAGCCGCATCAATAATAACCGATTTATATAAACAATGGGCTGAGAACTTCAATCCCGATCTACTGTCCCAAGGAGAGAGGTACGAAAAAGAACTGAACGAACACTGGTATTCTATTAAAACTGAAATTGAAGCCCTGCCTGATGCGAAGGTATTACGCGATTACCTGGAGCAGACAGGAGGTCCCAGCCGTATTCAACAACTGGGAGTATCCGAATCTTTAGTGGAAAAAAGTTTAAATGAAGCCTTCCATTTAAGAGATCGATGTACGGGGTTGTTCCTGATCAATCAGATCAAATCAACCATGATTCCGTATCCATTACGTCCTTCTTTTTATCCTGAAGCCGATTAAAAAGATTAAGAAGATCTGATACAAAATAATTTAGTCTCAAACTGCCTATGAGTCTTTCCCCCTCTATGGAACACTTGATTGCCATAGAAAAAATCACTTTTTCCTACTAAGATTATGCTTCACCCATGTTCTTATCCTAAATACAAAAAGACTGGTCAAAAAACGACCAGTCTTCCACTTACAACTCCGCCTGCAAGATAATATCCCCTTCAGGTTGATCATTATAAGGCTGGGACTCTTTCGTCACAGCAATCGCATCCCATGATTGGTCTTCTTCATTCATTTCAAAAGTTACCGCCCCATTTCCTTGGTCGTCAGTTACAAATGCACCGGCCGGAACAGGATTTTCTCCTTCAATAAGCCATACTTGATACACTTGCTCTTCTTCCAGCTCTTCCATTTCCTGCACCTGGACGAGTAATTCATATCCTGTTTCACGTTGTGTCATCGTGGCCAGTCCTCCACCGCCAAATCCTTCTGTTGGTGATAAGGAAGCTCTCTCAAATGGGGAAGCAGTTGCGAGTTCATTTCTATTTTGCTCTTCTTCTAGTTCAGATAATGCCACTTGGATATCCGATAGGGATGATTCTAAGTTTTCATTATCAGAAGAAAGCTGTTGCAGCTGTGTTCCGAGAATGATATTGGCGCCGATTGATAGAAGTAGTCCAGCTGCTAATGCTCCTGTCCATACTTTTGACCGGGTGGCAAAAGTTTTCTTCGATGGAGTAACCGTCTCAGCTCCAGGCGTTTCTTCAGCAAATACGTGTGAAAACACTCTTCCCTTCATTCCTTCAGGGGGATCAACTTGTTCTCCATGTGATGAAATGTCGGCCATCATGTTTTCAATTTCTTGAACTTCCTCTCGACATTCTCCACATTCATGTAGATGCTGTTCGAATCGGAGTCTTTCTTCTTCTGATAACTGATCATTGATGTAATCTAGTACCCAATCGCATCTATAATCTTTCACCGTCGATCCCCCCTTTCTGTTCCAAGTTTTCTCGTAATTTCTTTAATGCCAGCCTCACTCTTCCTTTTACCGTGCCTAGCGGAATATCACATTTCTCTGCAATTTCTCTCTGAGACATCCCTTGGAAATAAAATAAGCAGATCATTCGCTGCTGAGCATCCGGCAAGGTATGTATGGCTTTTCTTAGGGCATCGCGTTCTTCTTTGTCTTCTATCTCTTTTTCTACGCCGGGAAGATCTTCACGAAGCGAATCACGATTGTCCCATTCGACCTCTTTGACTTTCTTTTTCCGTATAAGATCAATGGATCCGTTTCTCACAATTGTTAAAAGCCAGCTTGAGAACTTGCCCCGTTCTTCGGCATAAGTGCCGGCACCTTTCCCTCTCCACAGCTTCAGAAATACATCCTGCATCACTTCTTCAGCCATCTGCGTGTCTTTGGTAAATCGATAGGCAAAAGAATACAGCAGTTTTTCGTAACGATCGTACAGCAATTCCAGTGCCTCTTTGTCTCTTGACCGAATTCTCTCATACAATTCGACGTCCGTTAGTTTGTTCATTGAGGAATCCCCTTTATCAATAGTACCCATATTATATAATATTTCATGGAAAGATTCTTCGCGTGATGTACAGCTTACGTAAAAACATTGGGATTGGATGTGTTTTTCCTTATTAAAATTTTCATGCGGAAAAATGGGGCTGGGACATAACTAAATAAAACATAAAATAATCCGAACGATTATGGAGAAATCAGTTCAGATTATTTTATGTTAATGAGACTCCACACCATCGCTCCGTCAAAACACTCCGCTTTTCGTGGGCACGGCCTCAGCTTCCTCGGCAAGCAAAGAGCGCTTACCTGCGGGATCTTCGACTCGCGCTGTTCCCACAGGAGTCTGCGTGTTTTGACTACGCTAATGAGGTACGTGTATACAATCGTTCGTTTTTGACATCCCTGTTTTATGTCCTGATCTCGAACTGTTATTTTAAATCATCATTAGGTAATTCAAACAAGCCTTCAATCTCGCTGAATTTATTCGCCAGACGTCCTAAAGGCCTCAGCTTATCCAAGTTAACTTTATAATCATCCTCATAATAATCATCCTGAATATGGTACATGACCATTTCACCTATCACTAAATGATCACTACCGAGCTTTACAATTTGCTCTAACTTACACTCCATCTGGATAGGTGCTTCTTTAATTCGCATCGGCTTTACTTTTTCACTAGAGGCAGGAGTGAGTCCGGCTTCAGCAAATTCATCGACTTCACTTGGAAAGTTTTCTGACGTTTTTTGTACTTCGTTTCCTAAAGGAGTAGAAGATATATTAATGACAAATTCCCCGGTGGAGCGAATGTTTTCTAACGTATCCTTCACTGTCCCTTTTCGTTCCCCTACCCCCGGTCCTACCGAAATGCATAACATAGGCGGTTTTCTGGAAGCGACAGTAAAAAAACTGTAGGGAGCGATGTTCATTACGCCGTCCGGGGACTGAGTAGATACCCAGGCAATCGGCCGTGGTACGACTGAGCCGGATAAAAGTTTGTATACTTGATTTGTTTCATGTTCCGCTGGATCAAATTTCATCGTTTTCAAGATCCTTTCTTCACAGAATTATTGGGCGTATTGTTCCTCTTGTTTCATCTTATACAACTGGCTTAGCATAAGCATAACGATCACCATAATGCTTGAGATCATTAACCAGCCATAAGTATAGCCAGCCGTTTTATCAATAATCAAGCCAAATAAAGGAGGCAGTGTAATAACCCCTAGTGAACCGAGTGTAATACTAAAACCGCTAGATAAGCCGGCCTGCTCTTTGGGAACTAGTTCAGATGCCAAATTCATCCATATCCCATTGAAGCCGGAAACAGAAAATCCAAAAATTAAAAACAAAGGAATCAACAAGCCATAAGGTGTGCCGCGAGGAATAAAAGCAACGGCTGCACTGGCAAATAAAGTGATAGTTACAATGATTGCCATCACCGTCAGTCTCTGCCCTCCAAAGACACGGTCACTAATGACGCCCCACCCGATTCGGCCGAGAGAACCGCCGACCTCTGAAACAACTAATAAAAGCCCGGCCAGTACGAGGTTGATGCCGATCTGTTCATAAGTAAATAAAACGAGGTACGTATTTAAACACATTTGCGAGCCGTTGATCCCCATTGCACTTAAACTAATTAATAGTAAAGGTTTATTTTTCGCCATTGAGGCAATCGCAGCAAATGTAGAACCTGCTGCAGCTTTTTCAGCTTTTTTCATTTTTTCTTCTACAGGGTCTCTGTAAAGGAAATATGCAGCCAACCCAGCCGCCACTAGTGCGATGCATGCAATTAAGACAACAATTCTCCATCCATACGTTTCCGCTAAAGGCAGTAGCAGAATAGCTGCCAATGCAGAACCAAACGTAATCCCCATCTGCTTGATCCCCATCGCCGTGCCCCGCTGTTTCTGATCATACCAGAAAACAATACCTCTATTCGTCGTAGGGTGCATCCCTCCATAACCTATTCCGCCAATCACGATAAGCAGCAGTACAAACAAAAATGAGGTTTGAAAGGTCATGAGTAAGAAGCTTATTCCTAAACATGAGGACAGCACCAGCAATAGCGGCCGAGATCCAAAGCGGTCCGCTAAGAAACCTGTAGGAATTGAAGCCACCGCCTGCCCTAAAAATAAGGCAGACGGCAGCAGACCAACTTGAGCTTTAGTTAATTGTAAATCTTCTTCGATGAGTACGCCAAGCGGCCCCAGGCTTCTGCCGATAAAAGCAACCATAATTTGAGCCATTAGAAGCCATAAAAGCATACGCCAGGGCTTATATGTGCGAGAAGGCGCTAAATCCATGGCAGAACTTCTCATTCCAATTCATCTCTTTTCTATAAAACTACATTCCAATCACTTGTTTCGCTTCTTCCTCTTCTACTACAGAAACACTCATTACAAAACTTCCAACGACGCAGATCGCGAGGTTGAGCAGAAGACCCCACAACCCATTTGCCACTCCTAAATACGACCATCCTAAGATCGTCATTACTGAAGCCACAATGGTTCCAGCCAGCATACCGGCAAATACGGCTTTCGTGTGCAGGCGGTTCCAATAGAGTCCCAGAATGAGAGCCGGAGCAATTTGGATTAGTACTTCAAACTTTAACACAAAAATTTGATAGAGCGTACCCGGAGGAAACCATGCCACTAGAATTAGAATACCTACAGCTGCGACTCCTACTAATTTACCTACTAATAGTTTCTTACGCTCAGATGCATTAGGATTGATATAACTTCCATATAAATCATTCGAAATAATCGAAGAAAAAGTAAGCAGCACCGAGTCAGCTGTAGAAACAATAGCCGCGATTACTCCTCCAAACAGAAGAATCATAGCCCAGTAAAAAACAACGTTCTGACTCGCAACAGTACTTGCCATCATTCCTACGAGCTGTTCCGATTCTGCAGTGGATAAGTCAGGGAACGCATTGATGCCGATAATCCCAATAACAAATACGACACCGGCTGTTAAAAAGGGCATCCAGGCCATGCGGCTGAAGGAACGTTTTAACGTTCGTTCATCTTTTGCTGCAAAAATCCGCTGAATCGCATGAGGATAGACTGCTGCACCTATCCCAATAAGGACGAGTAAACTAAACCAGTTAACGACACCAGGTCCATCAGGCACACCTAACTTTTCTGGAGAATACGCCTTCATGTAATCTGCAGATGTCGGTAAACCACCAAAGTAAATAATGGAACCGAGCAGAAGCATAAATACACCAAAAAGCAGCGCAATCCCTTGCATTGTATCCGTATAAGCAACAGAGCGCATACCGCCCAGCCACCCATAGATCAACATGATAATGACGAAAAATACGACTCCTACATGATAAGGAACAGTACCATCCGTTAACCCATACACTCCCTGACCAATCGCTACCAGCTGTTCAAGCAGGTAATTTCCTAGTCCATACAGCATCAGCAGTGAAGCAAGGATCGTTACGGCTTTTGATTTAAAACGCTTCTCAAACCACTGGGCTGGAGTAACTAATTTGTACTTCTTTCCTAAAGAATACAATCGAGGTGCGAATAATAAATATGCCATAATAATCATAATGAAGAAAGGTACGGACACTAAATATTCATATCCCATCCGATACGCAGAGGGAGGGTACCCAACCACTGTGTTCCCACTATATTGAGTCGCAAAAAACGTGAAGAACAAGACCATTACCCCAAGACCTCTGCCTCCAAGATAGTATTCATCTAAGCTCTGGTGTATCTTCCGATTTCTTAAATACGTAACGACTCCGACGCCTAGCATAATAAAGCCATACACCAATAAAATGACGATACCTTCCCAGCCTGAAAATGCTAATTCCATTTATTTCACTCCTTTCTTTTCTGCTTCTTCTTCCTCTTCTTCAAGCATCCAATGGTACTTTAAAACGTAAGAGAGAAAAGCCGACAATAATACTGAGGCGATAATAATAATCATAGCCCAAAGCGGAACGCCATAAACGAGAATTTCTCCGAAGCTTTCAGGAAAATACCATGGATTCACCATCGCGAATAATAAACCGAGCACAATCCAAATCTTCCCATTCTTAATGGGTTCTTTTTTTGCCTTTTTCATTTCATTCCCTCCTTTTCATTGTTTGGCATTTTACTTTTGACTAAGATACAGGATATAAGTCCGAAATTTTCCCTGCTTTCATGACCTGGCCGGGCACGTCGTGATTCAGTATCGATGTTAAATATTTGGATGTGTCAATGAGTTCATCTAAATCAACTCGCATGTCGTAATCCATAAAGGCCAGCATATGAACAAGATCTTCTGTGCAAATATTCCCAGTAGCTCCTGGCGCAAAAGGACAGCCTCCTAACCCTCCTAACGAAGCATCAAAACGATCAATTCCTGCCCGTATCCCTTCCATCACATTGGCTAACCCCATCCCGCGTGTGTTATGAAAATGCAAAGTTATCGGAAGGTCAGGCCAGCGGTTACGTACTTTTTCGCTTAATCGATAGACCTGTTTCGGTGTCGCCATCCCTGTCGTATCGGCTAATGTAATTCCTGCCACGCCCAGTATTACGTACTGTTCAATCAAGTGGAGCACCTTTCCTTCATCAATACTGCCCTCAAAAGGACAGCCGAACGTCGTAGCAAGTGTTCCATTCATTTGTACATTCGTTCCACTTAAGTAAGAGGATATATCCTTAAAGTTTTCAAAAGATTCTTCCGGCGTTTTACGCACGTTCTTCCTATTGTGAGTCTCACTCACTGACGCGACTAAATTCACTTCATCAGCTTTACATTCCAGCGCCCGCTCTGCTCCTTTGATGTTTGGAATCAATGTCGTATAAGTTACGCCAGGGTGTCGGTCGATCCGTCTCATAACTTCTTCCGCATCCTTTAAATTCGGCACGGCTATAGGAGATACAAAGGATGTGACTTCAATTTTGTCTAAGCCAGTTGAGCTGAGCTTGTTTATTAATTTTACTTTTTCATCTGTCGGGACAAATTGGTCTTCGATTTGGAAACCATCTCTCGTCGCTACTTCCTGAATATAAATTCGCTCCATAACTTCTCCCTCCTCTTAAATAATCCCTTTATCCTTTAACTGTTGAACTTTTTCTTCATCAAAAGTAAGCAAGTTCTTCATGACTTCTTCGGTATGCTGACCAAGTTCCGGCCCCAGCCATTTCGTGCCTCCTGGTGTTTCACTCATTTTCGGTACTACCCCAGGAATTTTGAGATCTTCTTCGTCATTAAGTTTAAAATTTTGAATCATTTCACGGCTTAAGTAATGCGGGTCTTTCACGATATCTTCAATGCTGTATATCGGTCCTGCAGGCACTCTTGCTCCATCCAACACTTCTAGTGCATTCTCTAAGTTCATCGTCTTTGTCCAATTTTCTATCGTTTCATCTAGAAAATCGGCATGTTGAGCTCTGCCGCTGTTACTTTGAAAACGTTCATCTTCAGCCAGTCCTGGATAGCCAATGGCTTCCATCAGTCTTTTGAAAATGGCATCCCCGTTACCACCAATGACGATATACTTGCCATCTTTACATTGATAGGTATTGGACGGTGCAATACCGGGCAGAGAAGAGCCTGTTCGTTCCCGCACAGCTCCAAGCTTGTCAAACTCAGGAAGAGAGCCCTCTAATAAGCTGAAGACGGCTTCATAAAGCGCGACATCCACGACCTGACCTTTTCCCGTACCATGAACATCCCGATGATAAAGAGCCATCATCGCCCCGATTACGGAGTACATCGCAGCTAAAGAATCTCCAAGACTTACCCCTACTCTTGGCGGCGGGAGCTCAGGGTGACCCGTAATATGGCGAATTCCACCCATTGATTCGCCAATGCTTCCAAAGCCAGGTTTATTTCGATAAGGACCGGTCTGACCGTAGCCGGACACTCGTACCATTACAATGCCTGGATTGATTTCTTTTAATTGCTCATAGCCTAAGTTCCACTTTTCTAAAGTCCCGGGGCTGAAGTTTTCAATGACAATATCACATTGCTCAACAAGTGATTTAACAAGATTCTGACCTTCTTCACTTTTTAAGTTGATTGTGATCGACTTTTTGTTTCTTGACTGCAGTCTCCACCAAAGGGAAGTGCCATCATAAATATGTCTCCACTCACGCAGGGGGTCTCCTTTTTTTGGAGGTTCTACTTTAATAACTTCCGCTCCAAATTCAGCCATTAACCTTCCTGCAAAAGGGCCGGCAATCAAACTACCCATTTCTAAAACCTTTACACCTTCTAAACTTTGTACCATTGCTGTCCCACCTCTTTTTTTGAAAACGCTTTATAATAATATAAAAAAATAAACTCCCTATCTGGAAGTCTTTGCATACATTTAATATCAAAACTTTCTGAATCTTGTTATAACAATAACACCTTGTATACAATAGTTCAATAATTACTTATAAAAATTTAATTTTAAGGCTAAATCACCCATGCTTTGTATACAATGAATGTTCAAGTTTGAAGTTTACTTATTAATTTGGATACAATATAAGACAGAGGTGTTGTTTAATGAACGCATATGAATCGATAAAGAAAGCTATTTTGCACGGAGATTACCCGCCTAAAATGCGATTAACAGAGGAATACTTGGCGAGCCAATTAAGTTTGAGCCGTACACCAATTCGAGAAGCATTGAGGCAGCTTGAATCTGAAGGATTAATTGTATCGTTAAAACGCGGGGTATCCGTGCGTCATTTTACGAAACAAGATATAGAACAAATTTACGACTTGCGGGTGTTATTAGAGGGTTATGCAGCCGCTCAAGCAGCGCTCCATCGTACAAAAGAAGATTTAGAAGAAATGAACCAGGCGAATGAATTATATGAAACCGCGATAACCTCTTACTTTGACTCAGGCAGCACAACGATCGATCACATCCTTGATATTAACCAGCAATTTCATGATACCGTTATTAAAGCTTCTCAAAACCAACACATCCATTCTCACATGTCTAAAGTTGTAGTGGTCCCTCTTATCTTCCGTTCTTTTTACTGGTTTGACGAATACCAGCTCCGCCACTCCTTAGACGTCCATAAAACGATCCTTAAAGCAATCGAACAGCAGGATACAGAACGCGCCCGTGCGGCTATGCATGAACATATTTATCATGGACGTGACCAGGTCATCTACCATATGGATGAAATCGATCATCACTATACGTCTTGATAACCGACGTAATAGTATCAGGTACCTAGTGCTGTAAAAGAGCAATTTTGGTACCTGGTACCCAATTAAAAATCCGAACAGATTTCAGTGAAATCGTTCGGATTATATTATGCCTTATACTGTTTAGACCCAGCTGATTATTGTTTATTATACGGCAGCGGGGCCTCAGGAGCTATCAGTTCTTGATCAAGCAATTCCCTCCAGAACTCATTAGGAATCACTGTCTCAAGTGCAGCCTGATCCTCTTCTATTCTCTCCGGACGGCTGGCTCCTGGAATAGCTGCGGCAACAGCCGGATGGGCTAGTGTAAATTGAAGAGCCGCTGCTTTAACGCTTATATTATGGCGCTGGGCGATGCTTTTTAATTTCTCAACTCTCGCAATCATTTCCTCAGGCGCTTTTTGATATTCAAAATGACTTCCTCCGGCAAGGACGCCTGAATTGTACGGGCCTCCTGCAATAATGCTCAAACCTTTTTCTTCAGCATGAGGGAGTACTCGCTGTAATGCTTTCTCATGATCCAGCAATGTATAGCGGCCGGCCATGAGGCAAAGGTCTGGATTGGCTTCTTCGAGCTCCATCGCGATTTCTATCGGCTCTACTCGGTTTACACCTAATCCCCAGGACTGGATGACTCCTTCTTCCCTCAGACGAGTCAGTTCTTTAAATGCCCCCGTTCTGGCTGTTTCAAATTGAGCCAGCCATTCATCACCGTGGAAGTCCTGCGCAATATCATGCACATAGACAAAGTCGAGACGATCGGTTTTTAACCGTTCCAGACTCTGTTCTATGGAGCGGAGGGTGGCATCCCCACTATAATCAGTTACCACTTTATTGTTACGGCCGTGTTCAAACAATTCTCCTTGTTCTGCTTCTTCTTTTTCGGATTCCATATATCTTCCAACCTTCGTACTGAGCACATAATCGTCACGATTACGATCGGATAATGCTTCCCCTAAACGAATCTCTGAAAGTCCTGCACCGTAGAAGGGAGCGGTGTCAAAATACCGAATACCATGATCCCAGGCTGCATTTACCGTAGCCATCGCTTCTTCTTCCGGTATATCGCGGTACATATTACCTAAGGGAGCTGTACCAAAACCGATCTTTCCCTGAATAAGATGTTTCATATTTAAAAAACCTCCAGTAGATTAAAAAATGGATAAACAAGCTACACCACTTATTTAACCTTTATGGTTCAATATGAAACGTATGAAAGAATGTTCTTCGTTTATTTTCGAAAAGCAGAGTAAACAGCTATGGTGAAAATGACAAAGAACACGAGACCTACCCCGATTAAAATATCGAATACGTTCAAAATATCCCTCCTTTAATTTCAATCCTACAACGCTCCCATGGGCACCGCAGTAATCATCAATGATTAACCCACTTAACGAAGTTTAGCTGTCTGACTTATGGGAATAGTTGTAATATACAAATGTTTTAATGAGATTTTGTCTGTTTTCTACTTTATCTTATTATGAGGAGAGGAGAAAAATGATGGAGCATGTAAAAGCGCTGGCCATTAAAGGTCTTATGACTATTGTAGGTCTTTATTTAGTACTCGGATTAGGTTTTGGCGTCTCGTTAATGACCATTTTAGCCATCACAGTTGTTCTTGGGGTTATTTCATATGTATTTGGAGATCTTCTATTATATCCGAAAACAACGAACATGGTAGCAAGCACCGCAGATGTAGGTCTTTCAATCATCATCATTGCCATCGTAGGTTCCATAATGGGAAGTCCGGACCAATCATCCTGGATTTCTGCAGGCGTCTTAGCTGGTATTGTTCTTGGAGCAGGAGAATTTTTCTTTCACAATTATATTGCAAAAAAACCCGAACTTCGAGCCTCATTTATTAAGTAAAATTTTAGAACATTCATTTGATGAGAAAGTTTAAGGTTTTGTAATAAGTGATACAGTATTATGTGATCCAATTCCGAAAGAAAGGATGAGTACCATGAGTAGAAACACACAGTATCAGCCTATAAAAGGGAATGGAATCGAATTATCAGATGCCCAGGAAGTTCGTTACGCGAAAGAATTTAAACAAGCAGATATAGCCGGGGGTTATCGCAAGCCTAAAGTAAAACAGGCTAAAAATGAAAACCCTGATTTGAAATCCTAATACTTGGCAAGGTGCAGACCTGACTCCCCCTATACAAAATGAAACCACGAAGAAATTACTTCGTGGTTTTTCTTTTGTTAGAAATCAGCTTCTTAAAAAGCTCCGGATCCTCCACCGCCTCCTCCTACACCTGTACCGCCGCCACCTGGCCCGATGCCTGAAGAAGCGGAAGCAGTCGCATGCTGATCAGCTGATCGAAAGCTGCTATGCAGTGTCGCTCCAATCAATAAATAAATCATCCAATCCTCATTAGATGAAGAAAGAGCAGCCGGTGGTTTGGAGAATAGATCACGTTTACCTGCACCGATCTGGTAAAGTAAAGCAGGCACCTGGTCTTCCTGCCCCCATGTTTTCCACTCGTCTCCTTGATTTAAAGGTTGAAGTTCGCGTTTTATCCTCTGTCCTTCGATCGTTAACGGCTGATAAAAAATGGCATAGAGAACAAAAAAGACGAATAACACGATGGCAGCAGTCATCCAAACAAACAATCCAAAATAGGGAAAGAGAATAACAAAAGGTATTGCCGCTAACGCTGCAATCCCGGATAACCAGCGGGGTTTAGCTGTTTTCTCATACAATTTACGTTCACGTGATTCTTTATTGACGGCTTGACGCCAAGCATTAAAGTGCTTCTGGTAATCCCTGTGGTTCTCCTTATGCTGGACATATTCCTCTAACTGTTGGACATGAAATCTTCCGTCTGCCCCAACTTTATCAAACAGCCAGGTCACCAAAATCGTTTCATGCTCGTATTCAGTTTGACGCTTAACCAGTTTAAACTCTTTATCCGAAACCTTTTCTACTATTCCTTTACGGACAAGATCAAGTAATGCAGCGGTCAATGTGGATGTAGAAAGAATACCGTGGTTCATAAACCCAAGCATGGCCGGAAGGCTCATCGTCTCTTTCGGAAAGCTTCCACCTCCACTGCTCTGTCGCTCTGCTTCACGCAAGGTTTCCTTTCTTTTTCTCCAGCCTTCTATCATAAGGATGAGAGCAATCAAGGCTAACCCGCCTATGATAAATGGAGCTAAGGCTCCCCATCGTTCTTTTTGTTCCGCTTTAGCCATCACTTCCTGATCTAATGCCGCTTTTTCAGCTTGAATGGTTTCCAGCATAGGGGCTTCACTCGTTATAGCGGCTTCAGAAAACAAAGAAGACTCATAAGCAACACGAATGTCTCCTTTTTTTCCGCTCGGTACTTCCCCCAGGTCGAATGTCACACTACCATCATCTTTGGGTTGAGCTGTACCGTAGGCTTCATCTTTACCATAAGCCGCTTTAACCTCAGTCGTTCCTGGGGGTTCAACCGTTATAGACATTGATTCGTAAGTAGACTCATTGCTGTCATCAAAGAACGGCCAGTAAAATTCTGCAACATCTTCGTAGACATTTACTCCATTTTCGATCGAATAATATAAATCGATGGTTATCGTTTCATCTGAACCACTTCGATAAATCTTGTATAAATGGTCTTCTTGATCAATATTCAGATCCGTTCCGCTTTCTGAAGCACGGACATTAGAAATTGAAGTGTTTTCTTTAGGTAAAAGAGTTCTTGTAATTCCATTAAACTCTCCATCAAAACGATACGTATGGGTTTCTTTTACTTCCACATTCCCATTTTCCTGTAAAGAAGCATTAATAATAGTTTCCTCAATATCATAATCAACGGCGAATACCGAAGTGGGGATTGAGATGATCAATAAAAGAAGAAATAAACTCATTAGATTTTTCAAATTCGTCACCCGCTTTCTTTTCTTTTCTACGGTTCATAATGAAAAAGGTTTCATTTCAAGTTCTAAAAATGATCTCCTAAAGTCTTTTTTATTTTACGTATTGACGCATGAAAAAATCGCTAATAAAATGTGGTCACATTTCTGAGAATAGTTCTATGAAATGAGCACGATTTTAAATAGATTAGAGGGTTTTCTTTTGCTATATCGTTCCTTTATTTACCTGTTGGGAATGCTTGTTAACTTCTTTGGTGTTGCCCTGCTGATTAATGCTACCCTTGGAGCCGGCTTTTGGACCTCCTTCTTTATAGGAGTGACAGATCACCTTGGATATACGGTAGGCTTTTGGTACGGTACGTTTCAGCTCATTATTATTTTTGTTAATGCCGTATTAATGAAACAAAAGCCTGAAGTAAGAGCAGCTATACCTGTACTGTTAGAAAGTTTAATATTAGACTTTTGGTTAGTTGTGGTATTTTCCCATGTTGATTTATCACTAGCTCCGTATTTGTTACAGGTTTCAACCTTGTTAGCAGGCGTAGTAATCATCGGGTTGGGAGTGGCCATTTATATACTCCCTCAATTTCCGCGGGCTCCGGTCGATCAATTGTTTTTAGCTGTCAGTGCTCGTTTTAACTTAAGTATTCAAATGGGGCAATCCGTAGTAGCGGTCTTCATGACCACTCTCGCTTTCCTTATAGGAGGCCCCGTTGGATTAGGAACGATCGCGCCGATGCTGTTCCTGGGACCCGTTATTCAGTATAGCTATACGAGGGCGTACCCACTGTATTATAAGCTGCACCCGCAAGGTATCCAGGATTATCAAGAAGCCATGTAGGGCCTGGGTAAAAGCAGCTATTGAAAAACGAAAGATTAACAAATAGAGAAAGACCCGAACTATTCATTTACCAAATAGGAGCGGGTCTTTCTTATTTTTGCCGCCCTTGTTTAACTACAAGCTACTGATCTAAGGCAGGTACTATAGTTTTCAAGTCAATTAAGTCATCAATTACTCTATCAGCCTGAGAAAGTTCATCTTCCCTGGCAAAATCAAAATTACATCCTATTGAAGCTAATCCATTTTCTTTAGCTGCATTTATATCAGATAAGCGGTCTCCGACTACTACAGCTTTTTTCACACTATACTTTTCTATAATGGTTTTGACTAAATCTGCTTTATCCAGCGTTTGTATTTGCTCAATGCTGAAAGTTTCAGTTACCCACTGTTCCAACCGATAATAACGTACTATCGCTTGTAGATACTCCGTTAAACCATTGCTTGCTATGTAAATCGAATATCCCTTCTCTGTTAAATAACTAAAAGCTTCTTCTACATGAGGATATAAAGCCCCTTTTCCACTATTTATATTCTTAATTAAACGTTCGAGGAAATGGTCATTCACTTGTTCTCTTAACTCGGATGAATGACCGGGTAATAAAGTTTCCCATACTTTAGGCAACGGCATCCCCATAATCTTCCGGTACTTTTCTATAGGCGTTTCTGTATCCCATTGGTCCAGTTCTCTAAGATGGTTGAATGCGTCGTCTAATGATAATTCCAAGATTTTATCTGTTTGAAATAGTGTTCCATCCATATCAAAAATTAATGCTTGGGACATTGGTTTGCTCTCCTTTAATAAAAAATATGCTTCCTTTTCGAAGTTTGACAGAAAAGTTATAGTGATTTAACTGCTGAATGTATAAAAAAAGTGAGGATTGAAAAACTATCACGAGGTGATAGAGATGACTTTTATTATTATTGTTGGTTTTGTTCTTCCGTGGATTACGGGGATTTATTTATATAGGAAAGCACCGAAAATCTTTTTTACGACGGCGCCCATCACCGCTTTGATTGCGGTGGTCTTGAATCAGGCAGGCATTCACATAGGTTTATGGAAGGTTCACCCAATGCCAAAGGCTATGCTGTTAGATTCCATATTTTTAGATTTAGGAATATTTACCATAGCCGGAGCCTGGTTTACCTATGCGCTCGTCTACAAAACCATTCACCCCTTTTTGGTTTACTTTTTATTTATTGGAGGAATGACAGGTTTAGAAGGATTAGCCCTTTTAAAAGGAACACTAACCTATAATGACGATTGGTCCTATTTTTACACTTTCTTAATGTATGTAGGGGGGTTTCTTGTGATTGGAGGAATATCGAAATTGTTAATTAAGCTTAACGTTTTCCCATAGACCTTGCTGTAACAAAAACTCGCAATGGGAAATGTAATAATAACAGCAATTACCCACAAAAACCTCTTCATTTTCGCTCATACCTTCTTTTCAACCCAATAATTTCAAAAGCATAACTAAGTTAAATCAGGTCGCTCCACCGCTTATTCATGTTTTTTGCGCATATATTCAAAGTATTCTTCAGACTTCCCTTTTGGAATACTTAACGTTTGCCACTCTTTTCCCTTTAAAAGCTTTCCTATATAAACGATTTGACCGATATGAGAAGCGTAATGAACCATCTGACGCTCGATCGCATCAATCACGGTATGATTTTCACTTCGAATTAGAACATATTTGGTTAAATCTGCAGGCGTTAGAGCATTTAATGTATGGAAGAGAATTTCCCATCCTTCTTCCCACACCTCTATCAGTTCTTCTTTTGAAGAGAGGGTGTTTACAAATTCCTGGTCACGGTTTCGATTCGGTTTCTCCCCATCAGAAGTTAAAAAATCAATCCAGCGCGATTTCATATTTCCATTTAAATGTTTGACGAGCACGGCTATACTGTTACATTCTTCATTCATATGCCAATAAATTTCTTCTTCAGACAGCTGAGTAATTGTCTTTTCCCCAAGTTCCTTCACATTACGGAACCTCTCCTGAACGACTCTTAAATATTCTTTTTCAAAACTCATAAGAACCCCCTCTTTAATGATAAACTTCGACACTATCGATGAAGTTTCCTGCATGATCGATGGCTCATTAATGGAAATAACCAATCGGCTCTCATCCTCCTGATATAAAGCCCATAAGCTGATTAACTCGATATCATTTTTCTATATGTGATAGGATAAGAACATTGAATATTCTTACACATTACTTTTTTAGCGCTTTACCCCGTTGCACCATCAAACCTACATCATTATAATGAAAATATTACCTAGCATTGAGGAGGAACTGTGATTGCCTATCAACATTCCAAAGAACTTACCTGCGGGTGAGATCTTAGCTGACGAAAACATCTTTATCATGGACGAGCAGCGGGCGGTCACTCAAGACATCCGCCCTTTAAATATATTAATCTTAAATTTAATGCCTGAGAAACAGCGTACAGAAACGCAGCTGCTCCGCCTTCTTAGTAATTCTCCTTTACAAGTAAATGTGGAATTTCTACATACGGCCAGCTATGAGTCAAAAAATGTAAGCAAGTCACATTTAGACCAATTTTATAAAAACTTCGACCAAGTGAAAGATCATCGATACGATGGCATGATTATTACAGGAGCGCCGGTGGAAAAGTTAAAATTTGAAGAAGTCTATTATTGGAATGAATTAATGGAAATCATGGATTGGACAAAAACACACGTGACTTCAGTGATGCATATTTGCTGGGGTGCTCAGGCAGCCCTGTATTATCATTATGGCATTAAGAAATTTCCGCTCCACCAAAAACGTACAGGTGTGTTCACCCATGACTTGCTTCATCCGGATATTCAGCTCGTCAAAGGATGGGACGATGAGTTCCAAGCTCCCCATTCTCGTCATACAGATGTATCTGAAGAAGAAATTCTCGCTCATGATGACTTAATTCTTCTATCCACGTCTAAAGAAGCGGGACCATTTACGATTCAATCCAAAGATGGAAAACACGTAATGGTTACAGGGCACGTAGAGTACGACGCTGCAACACTTGGGGACGAATATCACAGAGATCGGAACAAAGGGCTTAAACCTGATATTCCATTTGATTACTATAAAGACAACGACCCTACGAAGAAACCATTGAATCGCTGGCGTTCGCACGCCTATTTGATGTTTTCTAATTGGCTCAACTACTATGTTTACCAGCAAACACCATACGCATGGAAATGACGAATCTTTAGCGAGTCAGCCCTTATATTCAAGGGCTGACTTATTTAGAACGCCATCGACTGCCACTATGATTAAACATTTTGCAACGTACTTCACTTAATTAGTAATAAAGAAGTGATGTTAAAAACGAATATTCGTAAAACGCCGAGCATGAGTGTATTAAAAATGCGAAGATTCCTCGCAGAAATGCACCCTTTGCTTTTAGAGGAAGCTGAGAACGTGCCCACGGAAAGCAAAAGTTTTTGATGGAGCGAGGGTGTGTAATCTCCTTAACATAAATAATCCGAACTGATTTTAATAAAATCGTTCGGATTATTTTATGCTTAATTCATTTTGTGCTGCTTGATTTTATAAAAATTACAAAATATCCAGTCTAGCTATTAAGGCCAATAATACTTGTAATAGAACTTGAGCGTTTACAGCAATATCCGTATCCGTTGTTGTTACTCGAACCCCGCGTGAATTCTCAATATACGTTTGCTGCTGGTTCACTTGAGTTGATTTAATCTTTTCATGAAGATCCTGCGTCACTTTGTCCGCAATTTCGCCGTCGGCAATAGAAATACTAACAATTAATGCAATCGCAGCCTGAAGTCCAATTTGAACGTTTAAAGCTGCTTGAGTATCCGTAGTGCTTACCTCTACATCACATGAATCTTTAATAATAATCGATTCAAACGATTGTTGTGTGGACTTAATGTTTTGTTCTGCTGATTGATTACTATCATCATTTGATAGTGGATGACACACTTTTGGATCGAGTGCATTCCACTTTTTAGGGCAGCTCTTTTTACTAATGTTATAAACAGGCTTTGTGTTAGAACACTTTGACATAATCCTGCCTCCCTTCTATCTTTATATACTTGTATATGCTGAAATCTCTTACTGGCGAAGGCGATCAACTACTATATAGTAGAATGGATAGAGTACCTATTTATCTTCCTTATCTTTTTGTTGAAGAGATTCCACATTTTGTTTCAATTCTTCAACCAGGCTTCGAAGCTGCTCCTTCTCTTCATTACTAAGATGATCCCCGTTTAATGCCACCTTGTGGCGTTTAAGCGTGGAACCTACAAGCATATCGATTAATTTTTCAGATGTTTTTTTAAAATTTCCGCTGTTCACCTATTTCACCCCCAAGCATTGTCTCTATTACCTTATGTACTTCTTTTACTAGGGGTAAGGGCTATTAATGGATCTATAAAAAATAAAGCTTACTCTAAGAACACAATCCACTAGTGTTCTGTTACTCTTTATTATGCTTTGCGTTTCATTCGACATAAAAAAGAAATGACGTCCCCTTAGGACGGTCATTTCTTTTCATTAAGCTGGATGGGTATTCGAATATTAACGGGAAGATAGCTATTAGGGTCTGTCTCTTCTAAACAACTGATAGTGTAATGCTAAAAGAAAGACCCTTCAAACTGAAATGCCGCTGAAAAACTAAAGGTGAATGAAAAATAGAATTTAAAAAGCGTCCTGCGTGGAATTTTATGTCCACACAGGACGCTTTTCTGCTAACTATTAAGAGATTTGCGCCTTCTATCCCATCATAAGTTTAACGATTTCGTTTCACATGAGCTGTGATTAAGCCAGACAACGTATAGAGGGATTCTAGAAGTAGAAAATTGAACATACCGATGGGTTTTAGATGGACCCCACAATGGGCATTTCGGGGATGATGCAAGCGGAACAGCGCGAGCCGAAGATCCATTGGGTCAAGTGATTTTCTCGACCAAGTTAGCCGAGGCCGTGCCCGCGGAAAGTATCCCCCGAAAAGCGATTCGTGAGGCTCTTTAAGATTAGATAGGACTTTTTCAGTGACATCCAAAATTGAATGGGTCTTTTTAAGTTAGCCCAATCTTGTTTATCCCTGAACTTCAATCTTTCAATCTATAAACATTCAAAAATAAACATTACTGGTGGAAATAGAGACATTTACCAATCGTTATAGGAGGATAATGTTCCTCATATATGTTAAGGTTGTTCCATGCCTTAAGCTAAGGAGAATACATGTGGACTTATTACCGTTTATGAAAAACGAAGGATATACCGAAGCACAATTTATTGATTCAGAAGGAAAAGGTTGCAGCTTCCTCTTTAAAGATATCCATTCGAATGAACAGTTGTTTCACAAACTAAGGATCTTGCCATCCTCTATTCAATATTTTCCTTTAGAACGCAACCCTTATATTCATTTTATTGAAAAAGAAAATTCCTTCAAATGCCATTTGTTTAAAGAATCATGATGGCATTCGCTATGGAAAAACGGCTGATCCTATAGATTAATCCAGCACGCACAGGAGAGCGAATATTTGAACAATTGCATTCTGCCCCCGTACCTGTCAAACTAAGAAAAGATTAATAAAATGAAAAGAACTGCAGGTGATCCTATGATCGAAGTAAGAACTTCTACAATTACAGATGATGAATCAGATAAAGGCGTTTTCGCCACACGTAATATTTCAAAGAACGAACTCATTCACGAAGCTCCTGTTCTTCCTTACCCTAATGAGGAGCATAAGCATATAGAGAAAACATACCTTGCTGATTATGCATTTGAGTACGGTGAGCACCATACAGCCTTTCTTTTAGGCTATGGCATGATGTTTAATCATTCGTATCAGCCAAATGCAGACTATAGAATTAATTTTGATAACAATTCGTTTGACTTCTATGCCTATACGGATATAAAAGAAGGCGAAGAAATCTTAATTAACTATAACGGTGAAATTAACAATGATGATCCTTTATGGTTTAACAAAGAGGAAGAAGAAAACGAAGAATAGCATTATTTCATCAAACCACCCGAGCTTTTTCGGGTGGTTTTTTTGTGCCTTGTTCCGCAGCATCTTTTTCTTCAATTTTAACTAACAGTAAATAATAGAAATACAGAACTCAGGAGCGTTAACCCGCACTTTTCTTTTGTTTCCCTTACAGCCGCAGCTCTTATCGACTCTCCTTCTTCTCCTTGCCCCCGTGGCATTTCCCTTTTGGTCAGATCATCATTCTATTTATATAGTTGAACATTTACATAGTTTATAACCAATTCTCACAAAAAACAAGCATCCTTAGCAGGGATGCTTGCCAGTGTTTACTATCTTAAAAATACGTGGTTGCCAATAATTGTAGTCACTTCTTGACTCTCTAAATAACTGCTATCTGCTTTGTCTGGATTATAGAAAAAGAGTGACTCTTGATCGTATCCTTGATAAGCAAATGCTTCATTCACTGCACGCTTTGACTCTTCACCAGCTGGTTGATTAATAGATCCGTTTAACACCGGGGAGAATTGATAGCCATCATGAATCACGTTATGAATCGTATCAGGAAAACGGTCACTTTCTACTCGGTTTAGCACAACAGTAGCTACAGCGACTTTTCCTTCATAGCTTTCCCCTTCTGCTTCAGCCTCTATTAAGCGAGCAAGAAGATCTTTTTCATAATCACTAGCTCCATCTGGAAGCTGCAATTCTTCACCTGTTTGAATGTCTGTGTTCGATTTCTCATTAAGCTCTTGGACTTGCTTGGCTGGTACACCATACTCCTTAGCGATCATATATAAAGAATCGCCCTCTTGGACGTTATGTGTGTTTGCATGGGCAGAACTTTGCGTCGGAAATGAAAAGGCAAGAGCACAAAAAGCTGCAATTCCGACCATTCCTACTTTCTTTAACACTTTGAATCTACCTCCTAAAATTTGATCTATTATAAGGTAACATAAGAGGTGTGTTTCTTTTACTATTAATTGTTTCCAGTGTTTCCAGTTACTTAAATTGTTTTACGATAAACTTTTCGAAAGATCTGTTAAACTGAATATTAAATCTATAAACGATGGAGGCTGAAATCATGAAAAAATGGGCGTTTGTTTCAGATTTTGATGGGACGATTTCTACGAAAGACTTTTACTGGATCATCATTGAGAAGTATTTTCCTGAAGGGAAGAACCTGTTTAAAAGATGGAAAGCAGGTGAGATGAAAGATATCGAGTTTTTAACGACCGTTTTTTCTTCGATCGATCAGGAAGAAGAGCAGATCATCGAAGAGATTCGCCAAATTCCTATTGATCCTTACGTCCCTGAGTTTATTTCAACGATTCAAAATAATGGCGGTGACTTTTACATATTGAGCGCAGGAACAGATTATTACATTCATCACATTTTAGAAAAATATAATATCCGGCAGGTGACCGTGCTTTCAAATGAGGGATACTATCAGGATAAAAATGTATATATGAATATAGATTCCAAGCATCGACATTTTTCCGAGCGGTATGGAATTGACAAATCACAAGTGATACAGGACCTTAAGAAAGAGTATGAAACGATTCATTTTGCCGGCGACAGCGAACCCGACTCTCATCCTGCGGTCTATGCGGACCTTACTTTTGCCAAAGGCGTATTACAGAATATTCTTGAAGAAAAGAACATCTCTTTTATTCCAGTAAAAGAATTCAAAGAAGTTGAATATGAATTAAAAAGAAAAGGATTTCTTTCTTCTGTACCAGCAAAAGACGAATAATCTTTCGAGCAATTTATGAACACTCCAGCAAAAATACGAGCATTTGAAGAGATTTATGTACAACTTCCACACTTTTGTAAATTTTTGGCCACTCATAACAGAAAGAATCCGCACGAATTTTCCGAAAAATGGGGAGCATCGTTAGTTTGTTAGAAGCTTTGTCGAATCTTGGAATATTTTCACGAAACTATTGATTTTCATTTGCAAAATTAGGATAATCGTTAACGTTGTTTGTTAAAAACCCATTGAAGGAGAATCATTATGAATAATCAAATCATAGAACCCCACTACAAATTAACGAAAGATATACAAGTAAAGAAAAAAGAGATGATAGAATTAGGTAACCGCTACGGTCTTACGGATAGAAGAACAGTCAAATGCAGTCAGCAGCTCGATCATTTGTTAAATAGGTTGGCTAATTAAAAGGACTGTCTCCTACATGAAGACAGTCCTTCCTATGCTTACCTGGGTTCAACAGCTTGTTTACCAAAGTAAAAAATACCGACAGCCCAGCCAATCAAGGCCATGACGAATGCAAATATTAAAAATGGTACCGCCCCTAGGGAATAGATAACCGGAACGGATAGAGCAGTCACTAACCCCCCACCTAAGAACGGTTCATAAATTAACTGTTTATAACCGAACGCTTCTAATGCCGGTGTCTCTACTTCCGGATCGACAATACGCATAAGCAGAAGACCAGTCGCCGTGATCCCCATTGACTGTCCAAAATCACCAATACTACGTTCAAACCAATACGTTGGAATCATCTTTTTAGCAAAAAGCTTAAAGGCTAACAGGTTCCAGCCAATACCTCCAACAGCTAATAACAAGAATGGTACAAAGAACTCACCAATTACAGATAATGAAATCGTACCTATTGCGGTCACGATTAAAATATCAAGAGACAACCCTTGGATTCTCATAACCATTCGGCGGTCAACTGTATTGAATCGGTCAAACTTATCAAGGAACATCTGAAGTAAAATACCTCCAACCATAGCCAGTGGGAATAAGGGAATATACGTCATTACATAAGTGTCTGTCATCGGCCCCCATGTAATCGCCTCTACTCCTATAAATGCTTGCTGTAAAGCATAGCCGATTAGGATCGCAATCCCTATCATAGCAAAATGAAAGGATAAGGGTTCAATCGATTCCTGACGCAGCGTCATCGTTCCAGCGGATTCACGATTTTCAAATTCACGAATGCCCAGCTTTTGTAGATCAGAGAATTTACTCTGTTTTTGTGCGATCTGTGTTTCTCCTTTACGAACAGCAATATTAATAAGTACAATCCCGAAAATCACTCCGGACAGCACCCCGATCGTAGCTAGTCCAATGGCAAGGTCATAGGCTTCAGGAAATCCTAAATCCTCAAACGTACCTTGCAGCCCGGCAGCCGTCCCATGGCCCCCTTCAAAACCAATCTCAATTAATGCGCCGGCCATCGGTGGTATATCGAAGAATGGCGTTAAAATTAAAAGTGCGATTAAGAGCCCAATGACGTACTGACCCCAGCCAATCGTCCATCCAAAAGCGAGCTGCGGCCCGCCGTTATGCCAAATTTTCTTTAAAGAAGGGGTGGTTTTTCCTAAAAAAAGTGAAGCGAAAATAACATTAATCATGAGTCCTGGTAATGCCTCCCACACTACAGTCATATTTTCTGTAAGAAGACCTGAGGACCAAAAAGAATCTTCCCCTGCCAGCGGTGCAAGAGCGTTACCCAACACTTGCGGTCCTAATAATAATGCTGCAAACCCTCCAATAATGGAACTGGGTAAAAACAGCGATTGAAATAATTTAACTTTTACGCGGATCAGCTTCCCTATGATTAAAAATACACCCATCACAAGAAGGCTGAAACCTATGACATCAGCAGACACGTGCCTTCCTCCTTTTTTGACGATACTTCGGTTTTCCCACGGTAAAGTGTATGTAAACGTAGAATCATTGACATCATTTGTCTATTGCTGTCATTTGTTGTAAAACAAAAAATGACGCAGCCTCCTCTAATTGAATAGGAAACCACGCCATTTTGTTGTCTTTTATTATATGTTTGTCTCACAGTTTATGTGTATAAATTATCATTCATTTCGTTTACATAGATGATGATAAGACAAACCAGCACTTGTTAACGGAAACCATAGGGCTTAGCTGAAGTATTTTTTCTATTCTACTTTCATTTCAAAACTTTCTTCCTGATCATCCCACTGCACGGTTACTTTAATCACATCGCCTTCTTCGATTCGCGTATCTCCCGCGGCGCTGCTTTCAGTAACGAAGTGTTTTTCAGTCGGTTCCCGATCAAATGTTCGAGATTCCTCACTACTGGAAGTCCCCGCATCATATCCAAAGGAAATTCTTTCTATCTTTCTAAGTTCTTCTACCCTCCCTTTATAGGCAACGATAAACTCTTTTTGCACAGTGTTGCTGTCCTTTGAAATGTTTAACGTCCCTTCCCAATGATTACTATCTCCAACAAACTTGTAGGTTTCCCCTCAAAAGCAGCCCGATGCAGTTAATAAAATGAATAGCGAGCAAGCTGTATAAAGACACATTTTAATGAAAGAAGTCTCCATAAAATCCCTCCTGCAAAGCCAACTTTAGTAATTATCCTTAAATAAAGTTTTAAGCCACTCCATTGATTGATCCTTTAATACGGAAACAAACTCCTGGCCTCGTCCAGTTGACTGCACAAAACAATAGTCTTCATCATCCGGGCATGCCAGCCACCGATCTTTCCGTTTATCTTCCACATTTAAATACGTAGGCCGATATTGATCTTCATTGAAGAACGAAGGTAGTTTCCAGATGCTCGGTTTGTTTTTATGAACAGGTGAAGAGAGCAGCAGATTCGAGTTTAATCTTGGAAAATAGCCGCATCCAGGAATATCAGCGTCATCAAATAACTTGTCAGATGCAATATATATTGTATTTTGATTCCTTTGGCTAAAGTCTTCATCTGAGCCATGAGGATGGTCTTCTTTTATATCGTGAGGTAATTCTGAGAGGTTATCTGAGGTGATGACTTTCCCAACTTTCAGCCAGCCATAAATAAAATAGGCTCCTTTATTCCATCCACCTTCAGGGTCAAGCGGGTGAAGCCGATTTTGAATAGGTTTAAATCGACTAAAAAATAAAAATACACTGCCTTCCTGCACGTGGTGATTGCGCAGGTGGCCGGCGGCTGCTTCTGCTTGTCCGAAAGCCCCAAATGCCGGCCCGTTTTCTAACCACGACGGGGATCCTAGAACCGGATCATAATGAGCATAAGAGCTGTGAATAATTTCACGGGCTTTTCTGCTGAAGTTTAAATGGTTATTATGAATAAGCTCTTTTAGATTATTCGCTTGAACCCCTTCTAAATAATTTGGTTTAAGGAGAAGATCCTCGTATTTATATCCATTATTATTTACAATGTCTCCAGGGATCGGAAGGACAATATATCTGCCGGTTTTGGGATCATAAGGAGAGTAGCCATGTCCAGCCGATGAGTCAAATCCCTTTCTGCTGAAGATGAGTTTATCCATGATGCGCCTCCTCTCTTTCTAATTTTAAAAATGAGAAATATCCCCCATAGAATAAAGGAAGAATAATAACCATATTCCATAAGATTTTTTGAGGAAAATTCAAATCCGCCTTACTATTAATAATTGCTGCAATGAAAAGTAATACGAAGATGCCTGCAAACCAAATAAATTGAGTTGATTTAGCTACGCGATTGATTTCTCCACAGTCAGGGCATTGAATGTTGTCCATTTTGGACGTCCTTATTTCTCGATAGGGAATGACCCAGCCGCAGGATTTACACCTTCTTTTTTCCTTAATGATAAACAACCTCCTTACACGTTCGTCAGGAGTTGTTTACCCTATTTTTCCAAAAGTCATTCTTTAATTATGAAAGCTATTAGAAGCAAAGGGCGTGCCATTACTAAAATTCGACTGAGTGAAGTAAGTCATGTTTAATTCATCATTGATCGGTTGGAGCTTCTCTACGATTTGATCGTCTAAGGTGAACGCTTCATTAAAATTTCCTTCTTGAATCGATGTTTCAATAATAATTAGATCCTGCTCTTTATTAAGCTTTACTTCTTCTACGGTTTCAAAATCTTTGGTTTCTTCTTCTACTGCATCTAAAAGTAAAGTCCATTCATCCTCTTCTTGCAGGGAACTTTCGAAGAATAAGAGCAAACCTGCCACAATCATAAGCGCTGCGACTATTTTATCGTTTCATTTGTACCGCCTCCCTACTAGAAGGTATGTCCAAAGTTGATTTCTTATTTTGTTCACAAGGAAGTTTCTTGTTTCTCGGTGTATTTTTTGTGATAATAGTAGGTATGATTAAGATCGCTTTATTTAAGGGGGACCTGTGGCATGACATTTGCAGGAGCTGAGGATAATATTAAAGTTTTTTCATTGAATTCAAATCGTGAACTTGCTGAGGAAATCGCTGATAATCTTGGTATAGACTTAGGGAAGTGTGCAGTAAATGAATTTAGTGACGGAGAATTACAGATTAATATAGAAGAAAGCGTTCGTGGATGCGATGTCTTCGTTATTCAGTCAACGAGCGAGTCCGTGAATGATCATATTATGGAACTGCTTATTATGATCGACGCACTTAAACGCGCTTCCGCTGCATCCATCAACGTAGTCATTCCATACTACGGCTACGCCCGCCAGGACCGTAAAGCACGTTCCAGAGAACCAATTACGGCCAAGCTGGTTGCTGATCTTATTGAAGAAGCTGGTGCTACCAGAATGATGTCCATCGACATACATGCGCCGCAAGTCCAGGGTTTCTTCAATATACCTGTTGATTTGCTGCTTGCAATGCCAATACTTACTGAATACTTTACGGAGAAAAACCTTGAGGACATTGTAGTGGTTTCACCCGATCACGGCAGCGTGAAGAGAGCTCGCCAAATGGCCGATCGATTGAAAACGCAGATCGCTATTATTGATAAGCGTGAGCCAAGAAAAGATTTCCCGGGTGAAACTAACATTGTCGGTGATATTGAAGGAAAAACGGCTATTCTCATGGACGACATTGTGGATACAGGAACAAGGATAACAAGCGGCACGAAAGCTCTATTAGAAAGAGGAGCGAAAGAAGTGTATGCATGCAGTACGCACCCTGTACTGTCTGGAGAAGCAATTAAAATAATTGATGACTCTCCTGTGAAAGAATTGATCGTTACGAACAGTATTCCATTAACAGATGAGAAACGAATCGATAAACTAACGCAGCTCACGATTGCTCCGCTCATTAGTGAAGCAATTAAGCGTGTGCACAACGAAGAACCTGTGAGTCCTTTATTTGATTAATTAAGAAAAGTGCCGTCTTCCTATAATAGGAAAGACGGCTTTCTTCATTTTATTTAGAAGCGTATGTAAATGAGCGAAAGTATAAGCTTATGAAAAGAGCGTATAAGCGGAAACAAAAAAGACAAAAGCTGCAATTGCGAAACCAGAGTATGCCCTGAAACTCTTTTTATCTTTCCCAAGCTCGATAGCTCCATCCATCAGCAATAAAAGTCCTACTGTAAAAAGCATTAATGAGGATAGTGAAGTATCCCCGGTTATTAATCCGTAACCGCCTAAAATGATGACCATTCCTGCTAGTCCAATTCTTAGTTTGCCGATAAGACCCCTCCTAAAGCCATTAACACCGCTAACACAGGTCCAACAATCACTGTCCCAATAACAAGTGACTTTAAAATATCGTACAGCAGCGGTTTTTCTTTATGAACTTCTAATTCATCGTTAGTCATTGCATCTAGTTTCCGATTGATTTCTCGTAATTCCTGTAAGATTTGCTCTTCTTTATACTCGTCCAAGACTTTATTTCCTCCTTTTACTGCACTTTTTTCCACTTATAGTATAGGGCGCTGCATCCAATAGCTATTAAAACCACCATAGAAAATCCATAAATTAAGGTTTTAATATGATATTCAATTGCATCGATACCGCTGGTTATAGAGGAAATCATAATAACAAATAATATCAGCATTAATAGAGAACGGCTCCGCATTTGGATTCCCCCTTTTAAATTCTTTACATTCTCCGCTTTCTTTTTCTAATAAACATTCCTATTAAAATAATAAATAGTAGAATCAATAATACGTAAATAATCTTCGCATATACGTCCATGTAATGAACGATCTCTTCCCAGGAAGCGCCGACGGAAGCCCCTAAATTCACGAGGACTACATTCCATATAAGCGTTCCTAACGTAGTAAGCGAAAGAAATGATGGCAGAGGCATGTTGGACATACCTGCTGGAATGGAGATTAAGCTTCTTATAAGAGGTACGAATCGACAAAAGAAAACCGTCCATGGACCGTACTTATCAAACCATTGATCTGCCCGGTAAACGTCGTTCCTCTTCAACCTCAGCAGGTGTCCCCATTTATCAACCATTTTTTCTAAACGGACCACGTCCAACTGTTGACCTATTCCATAGAGTACCAGCGCCCCGATTACTGAACCTGCGGTCGCAGCAATAACTACTCCAAATATACTCAAGGAAGATGTGGTCGTAACGAAGCCTCCAAACGTTAAAATAACTTCAGAGGGGATGGGCGGGAAAATGTTTTCTCCTGCAATCAATAATAAAATTCCTATGTAACCAAATTCATCAATGATTCCGATTAACCAATCTTCCATAATACTCTCCTTTATAGAAACAGGGTTTTGAAGCTTCTTCTTCTATTATATGTAGTACCTTTTCAGTCATATCTTCTTTTCCTTAATGTTAAGGTAACAGATTCAGAGATTGAAATGGTAACCATACCCAACTGTCTTAATTAAAATACTGCTTTATCTGCCTCCTGTTAACAAAACCCTCCTATATATACGAGCAGACCGCTATTTTGTTTCATATACCTTATGCTATTTCCCGCGTTTCTTAAAATATTGTTCAAGCCCTTCTCGCTCATATGTTTTAAAAAGCAGTTCTTCTTGGTCAAAAACTAAAATAACAGGCAACTCTTTAATCTCAAACTCTTCCTTATAGTCCACAACGTAATCCTCCTCGTATTTAATCCAACTTCCAAGAGGGGAGGGGTTTAAATTTTCAAGCATTTGCTCATCTAACTCACTTGGCATCATTCTGCCATCCTCATAGATAACAACGACTTTGAGTTTACCTTCTCTTTGAGATAGAACTTCTCCGTATTTCTCTTTATGCGTCATATCGAGAAGAACAACCTCTTCAGTCTTCCCCTTATATTTATATCGTGCAGGAGGGTTTACTAAAACCTTTTGCCCGTCTTTCATCTCTTCGATCGAAGCAGAAGAGCCATCTTCATAACGAAACACCGTATCACTAGAGTAGTTCCCTCTATATCAATACCCTTCATCGGTCCTAGGTTCTTCTAAATCACGCTTGGCCCATTCCGAAATATCGACTTCTATAAGCTGTTCCTTCTCATTCACTTTCAAAAAAGTTCCGATCATTTCCTCATCTTTATAATGAGAGTACGGATTTTTTTATCATCTGTAAAAGGAGGGTTTCCGCACGCCATTAAAGTTAAGAGAATGAAACCAGCAAATGGCTTTTTCATCAGGATCCTCCCTTCTTTTATTAAGTACTAGCTTTATCGTACCATTGTTTTCCAAAGTAAAAAAAGACCACCTTTTCATAGAGAAGGTGGTCTTTTGCCATTTATTTATTTGGTCCTTTTCCTTTATCTTTCCCTTTGCCCTTGCTGTTTTCAGGACCTTTCCCGTTATTATATTTGGCTGAGTTAGCAATTAATTCAATAATATCCGTATTGTCCATTACGCCTTCAAAGTCTTCGCTTCCAGCCCCCGTGGCAAATACAGGAACCATGTTGCCCGTGTGACCGCCTGTACCGCTTTCTGCACGAATGTCTGTGCTAACAGCTCCTACTTTGTAGTGGTCAGCTATTATCGAACCAACTTCCCAGCCGACACGATACTCAGCGTAAACTTCACCATCGTTATCCTCCACGTTTGTTAGGAATTCATCAACTTCTGCATCGGACAATTCAATATCTGCATGCTCGGCAAATACTTGTTTCACGCTGTCTACAGAGAATGTACCTGTTTCTTCATCAGTTTCCAGCTGCTGAGCTATGTATTCTGGAGAGACTTCAATGTCTTTTAATCCTTCCACATCCATAGGCTCCGTAGCAGACATTCCCATCGTTTCGTGGTCGGCTAATACAACGACCATCGTATCATCACGGTCTTCCGCCCAATTCACTACTTGCTCAACCGTACGATCAAATTCCATCGTTTCCTGCCAAACCCCAGTGGCATCAGCAGCATGTGCCGCATGGTCAATACGAGCTCCTTCCACCATTAAGAAAAAGCCATCATCATCTTGAGACAACACGTCCAACCCTTTATCAGTCATCGCTTCTAAGGTCGGCTCTTCGCTATTAAGTTCATCACGATCAGTTTTATAACTCATATATGAATCATTAAATAAGCCTAGCAGTTTATCAGGCGTACCTGATTCTTCAAGGCTGCTTTCATTTTCTACAACCTCATAGCCGGTCGATTTAAATTTTTCTACTAAATCATTCCCCTCCTGGTTGTCAGGACTAAAGTAATCGGCTCCCCCGCCTAGCAGCACATCGTATTGCTGATCAAGCATTTGGCGAGCAATCTCTTCCTGCCCGTCACGATCAGATACACTCGCCGTAAAGGCTGCCGGCGTGGCATCCGTTACTGTGTTCGTTGAAATAACGCCTACTTTTTTACCTTCGCTTTGATAAAGATCTAAGATACTGTCGACTTCTTCGCCTTCTGCATCAACACCGATACCGCCATTATACGTTTTATTCCCTGTTGCAATGGCAGTACCAGCGGCCCCTGAGTCGGTTACAAAATTATCATCTGAATATGTACGCATCATTCCAACATTTTCGAGAGATTCCATAAATAAGTCACCTGATTTTCCAGACTCTAGCAGTCTGGCTATTTCCATTTGACCGACGCCCATGCCGTCCCCTACCATCACGATCACATTCTTCGGTGATTTTTTATCAACTTCCAAGTTTGATTCTCGTTTTTCATCAGCGGTTATTGATAGAGGTGAGTGTTCTGATGTTAAGGCAAACATACTTCCGGAGAAGATCACGCCTGCAGCGAGTGTAGCGCTCACTTTCTTTTTGATCGACATATATTTCCCTCCACTGAATTTTTTGTAAAATTTTGAATACTAATTCAGTGTAAAGAGTTGGGAACGAAACCGTCAATGAACTTTTTAAAAAATGAGTCTATTTCCATAAAAGGAATTTATTTCTCCGTACTATTCCAAGGACTATCGACTTATCGCGCGTGTTCACCTGTAAATTCAGGAAGAGGGTCAGCAAAAGTCTCCCAATCTTCCTCCATTTCTCCTTCTGAAAGCAGACATTGGTCAAGCGTTTCTACAATTTCCTTCTGGTCCATTTCAATGCCAATGAATACAAGCTCGGTTAGACGATCCCCATAAGTGTCATCCCACCTGGTTCGTAATTCTGGATCTTCCGTTAAAATCTCATGTTGCTCAGATTCCGGAAGCTCCGCAACCCATTCTCCCGTTCCTTGAATCGATAACGAAGAGCCAGCCTGAGATAGCAAACCAGCTATGTCATTACGAGAAGCAAGCCAGAAAAACCCTTTGGCTCGTATAATAGGTGCGGGCCAGTTCTCAAGCCATGCCATGAATCGTTCAGGATGGAATGGCTTCTTCCTTCGGTAAACAAAAGAGCAGATGTTGTACTCGTCACTTTCAGGTACGTGCTCCTCGTTCAACTCTTTCATCCATCCAGCACCTTGACTTACTTTCTCAAAATCAAAACTCCCTGTGTTCAAAACTTCTTCAGGAGCTACTCGACTGAACTCACTTTCTACAATTCGTGCTTCGGGGTTGAGCTGTTGGAGAACAGCTTTTAATTTTTCACGATCTTCAGCCTTTACGAGATCAATTTTGTTTAGCACAATGACATTAGCAAATTCGATTTGATCCATTAATAGATCAATAACTTCTCTTGTATCTGTTTCATCAGCAGCTTGTTGACGGTCCAGCAACGTTTCCCCTGAAGCATAATCATCCCAGAAACGATTGGCATCTACGACGGTCACCATCGTATCTAAACGACAATTCTCACCTAAGTAAATACCCAGTTCTTCGTCCTCATAAGTAAAGCTTTGAGCTACAGGAATGGGTTCGGATATACCAGTTGATTCGATTAAAATATAATCGATGTCCATAGTCGCAAGCTTTTCAACTTCTCTGATTAAATCTTCTCGTAACGTGCAGCAAATACAGCCGTTCTGCAGCTCGACCAGTTTTTCTTCAGTACGTTTAAATCCTCCCTGTTTCACCATGCTGGCATCTATATTCACTTCACTCATGTCGTTGACTACAACAGCAATTTTCCAGTCGCTTTGATTGTAAAGCAAATGATTCAATAAGGTAGTCTTCCCTGACCCAAGATATCCGCTTAGTACGGTAACCGGTATTTTTGACTTCATAAAATGATCCTCCTACGCATGAACGATCCGTTCAGCTGCTTTCCTTCCACCGGCGATATTACGAGCGGCCGGTCCGATTTCAAGTTCGGCTAATGCTCCTGCAACAAATAAGCCTTCTCCCCATTCCAGTTTTTGATTAACGATGGGAAATCCGCATGGGGCACAGGGAAGGTCGTGCTTAACAATCGTTTTTTCTAACCATTCCTTCCCCGGCAGGCAGGGTTCGGCACCTGTTGCTAGAATAAGATTCTCTGTGTAAATAGCTGGACGATGCATCAATTTTAATTTGATCTCCTTGTTTTTATAAGCAGCTTCATTGATTTCATCTGTAATAATTGTTAATTTGCCTTTTTGCTCTAAAGTTTTCAGCTCACTGCGAAGTCCTTTTGTAATGGAGCCGCGATTCCTTGCTTCTTGTATTAAGTTACGGCGTTTTTGATAACATCTTGTTCGATGATATCGGTGTAAATACTTAGGTCCGAGCCACCCTGGGTCGCTGTCAAAACCCTCAACTCGAAACGAATGTCGTTTAATGAGATTCACTGGTTCAGAGGCTTTTTCGGCAAGTGATTTTGCCATATGAGCAGCGGTTATCCCGCCCCCTACAATCGTGATTCGACCTTGCTGAGTCTCCGCATTTTCACTAAAAATGTGATGCACTCGTGTTGGTTTATGACGTAAAAGATCAGCAGCCCAATCGGGATAATGAGGGTTGTTATTGACGCCAAGCGCAAGAATAACCCTCTCAGCTTCCACTACGTCCGCATGATCTATAGAAATCAGCCATTGCGCTGACTCTCTCTCCAAACCTGTAGCAAAACCCTGCCTCCAGCAATCCTGCACACCTTCACGATGGACCAAATCGTCACAATGCTGATTAAACATATCCAGCCGCGGGCGGCCATAGTAACCGAGAAATGCACCGGCGTAGTCATTATTTTTTGCATATTTTTTTAAGCTGTAAGGATCAGGATCAAGATGATGTACTGAAGGGGAGCGCAAATAGGACATTCCTACTCGTTTCGTGAGCGCCTTCCACTTTGTCATCGGCTGTTCAAATGGATCAATAATGAGCAGATCATTTTTATTCACTTTTTTGTAATGGAGAAGATGGGCGGCGATCATACTGCCTTGAATGCCTCCCCCGACAATCACCCATTGATACATCTTGCCACGCTCCTTTTACCAGCTGGATTTTTTCACACCAGGAATTTGGCCTTTGTGGGCATATTCACGGAAGGCAATGCGAGACATCTTAAACTTCCTCATGTAGCCGCGTGGGCGGCCGGTGACTTCACAACGACCTTGCAGACGAGTTGGAGATGAGTCACGCGGAAGTTTGCGTAAGGCTTCATAGTCACCTTTTGCTTTCAGTTCTTTTCGTCGTTCAGCATATTTAGCTACCATTTGCTGACGTTTTTTCTCTTTTGCGACCTTTGACTTTTTAGCCATGATCCATTCACTCTCCTTTTAATATTTGATTGAAAAAACACCTGCAGAACTGTAACGTTGGTTCATCTAACTCATCCCGTAAGTAGAACTAGATAAAGAGTAATCATTACGTTTTAAAAACGATCAAAAAAATATCTCTCGTTGGAAAGAAATGATCTTACGCCGTAAATAGTAATCATTACGCTTTAAAATTATAAGGGACATTATTAATTTTGTAAACCTATTTACTTCATTAAAAAAAGACGCCCTTAATTGAGCGTCCTTAACCCTGTTTGACTTCCTGGATAATCGACTGCCCAGTGGTCTGTTCCTCGTCCAGCCACCGCCACCTTTCGTGCAATTCTAATCTTCCATCCTCCACTATCATTGGAATGGATGTACACTGCCCGCCTCGAATTTCATCGTTTATGTTCACATGATTGTAGCGGAACTCCAGTGAATCATCAGGATACACTATGCCAATCAGCTTTCCCTTTACAATATCCCCTCCGCCATAATCCGCGTAAACGATATTGTCCTCCTGGTAGTAATGGAAATAGGTGCGTGAAGAGACTTCTCCACTTGCTGAGTTTTCAACTGACATAAACGTTCGATTATTGTAATTAATCATACAAAACTTCTCCTTTAGGACTCTCCATATGTTTCAACTTGTTCTAAATTATTTGGTTCCGTTTTCATAATTTTAAATCAAGGAAATAAGCCTGGCAAGACAAACTCACCAGGCTTTATGAATTATTTAATGATTTGAACTTTACGTATCATGCGTCCTTCAATTTCCAACACTTTAAACGTAAGGTTTAATCTTTCAAGTACTTCCCCTTCTTCAAGAAAATCATTGCATTCCTTCAGCAAGTACCCTGCAAGTACATCTTCTTCTTCAGGAATTTGGGTATCAAAAATTGAATTTAAGCGACGCAGCGTAATTTTACCGTCACAAATAATCTCTGTTTCCGTAACCTTTTCAACTAATGTGTCTGTTTCAAGATCCATCTCATCTTCTATCTCTAAGCCTATCATGGCTTCGATAATATCTTCGTGCGTGAGAATGCCTTCTGTTCCACCGTACTCATCTAAGACGATCGCCAAATGCTTTCTTTCTTTGGTCATTTTGCGGAATACATACTCTATCGTGTGAAACTCATACACGATTAAAGGGTCAAAATCGACAAACTCTTTAAATAGCTTGTCCTCTGTAGTTGACCAGGAGATCAAATATTTAGAGTGAAACACCGCAACAATATCGTCCATATCCTCATTGTAAACCGGGTATCGGGTAAACGGGTTATTAATGACCACATCGCGAACTTCTTCGAACGTGGCAAAACTTGGCAGCGCCACAATTTCCACGCGGGGCGTTTTCATGACATCCTTAACATTTAAGTTATAAAAATCAAGGGCTCCCTTAATACGAAAAGATTCCGTCTGATCAAATGTTCCTTCAGAATCTGCAATATCCACCATCGTACGTAATTCCTCTTTAGAAACCGACATTTCCTCGTCTTGATTTTTAGAAAGAGCTCGTGTAATGGCTCCCGTCAGCCAATTCAGCACAATCGTAATCGGCTTAAAAACAATGACAAAGAAACGAATAATAGGTGATACCATATAAGCTATTCGATCCGGAAAAGCGGCAGCCACAGACTTAGGTATGACTTCTGCAAAAATAATGATGACGATAGTTAAAATCGCTGAAGCCAGCCCGACGCTAAAACCATATTGAATTGCAATTGTCGTAACGAGTGTAGGTAAAAGAATGTTCGCTATATTGTTTCCTATTAATATGGTTGTGATAAACTCTTGAGGTCTGGACACTAAGTTTAAAAGCTTCTCTGCCTTTTTATTCTGTTGCCCAGCCTTCGTTTGAAGCCTCATTTTATTGGTTGCTGTTAAAGCTGTTTCACTTCCTGAGAAGAATAGTGAAACAAAGATTAATAATATGATCGCAATGATCACGTATGGCTTCCCCCTTTAGGAATTTCCCTATTAAAAAATACAGTATGTTCCTACTATAGAATATTTCCTATTCATAAGGAAGCGAAACGATAGTTTACCTTATTTACCGCTTTTTTTCGCTATACAAAAGATCTCAGCAAAATCATTGGTGATCTTTTTGTCAGGATTGATATGGACATCCCCCCTCATTCGGTTCAGCCCTCGCTCGTAGGCTTTATCATCTATTAAAGTTAATACCGAGATATCCCGATTTTCTGCGTAAGACAAGTAATCGGCCGTGCGTACATTTTCCATTCGATAACTGCTTTCGATCTTAACTTCGAATCCTCTTTCGGTAAGCTCATTAAATAGATCTTCGACTTGCCAGAAACGTTTTACATCTTCTTGGTAAGCTTCAGGGAAGTAGTGATAAACCCACCACTTCTTCATCATATATGGATTAATGTTGTGGATTTTAAAAACTCCTCCCTTTTTCAATACGCGCTTCACTTCATCTAAAGCCGTTTCCTTGTTTGTAAAATGGTGAAACGCATAATTGCTGCATATGTAATGAAAAACTTCATCTCTATAAGGCAGATTCTCAGCTAAAGCTTGAGTCAAGGAAACATCCTGCAGCTTTTCTTTCGCTTTATGCAGCATTTCATCTGACGCATCTGCTCCATACCACTTGATTGGCTGCTTCTGAAAATAACGTTTCTGATGATTTAAATAGATGCCTGTACCACAAGCCAGGTCCAAGACGTGAAGTGGTGCCACATTTGTTTGATCCTTTACAAATGATTTTAAAGTATGATCTACTCCTATTTCTTCATGTCTAAAAGAATTATAGTCGTAAACGTCTGCAATCTTTGAAAAGTCGGCAGGTTTCATAAAGACCTCCTTAGTTAAGCTAATTTTCTGAATTATAACAAATTTCATGGTACCATAAATAGAAGTATCTTCATTCCCATTACAAAACTAAGGAGCAACTTCATTGATTCAATCTAAACCCCTTCTTTTACTTTGCATTTTCTTATTTTTTAGTAACTCGATTATAACTTTAATTATTAGTTATTTGCCTGTTTATTTTGATGATAAAGGCTTTACAGGTTCCGAGATCGGCTTCTTACTAGCCATCGGTCCTTTCATTGGGTTATTCTCGCAGCCGATGTGGGGCTATTTTAGCGATAAATATAAAACAGTTAAAAAAACGCTCCTTTTATGTTTGTCAGGCTTGCTGATAAGCAGTTTATTTTTATTTAAGATGAATTCGTTTACGTCATTAATTGTGATTGGTGCATTCTTTTTTCTCTTTATGTCTGCTCTTGGAGGACTGGGTGATAATCTTGCCAAGAAAACATCCATCCAGAGGGGCATTCCTTTTGGAAAAATTCGCATGTGGGGATCCGTAGGTTTTGCCTGTACGTCGTTAATCAGTGGTAAAATACTCTCGATCATCGGCATCGAAAATCTGTTATATCCTTTTCTTATCGTCGTTACGTTAACGATTCTCGTCGGATTCACCTTAAGGGATGCATCCATCAGCAGTAAACCGGTAGCCTTTACCGATGCGGCAAAACTCATATTTAACAAAAAATTGGCCACCTTTCTACTCATCGTACTATTTGTAACAACGACACATCGTACAAATGATAACTTTATAGGCATGTATGTAAAAGAAATCGGCGGCGACGCTAGTTTAATTGGATGGGTATGGTTCATCGGGGTCATGAGCGAAGCATTTGTCTTTGCTTTTAGTGCTCTTTGGTTTAGACGGTTTCAGCCACTTACGTTCATTATTTTTGCAAGCTTACTGTACGGCTTCCGCTGGCTATTAATGTCGGCTGCGTCACAGCCATTTGAAATCTTGATCCTTCAAGTGACTCATGGCATCTGTTTTGCGGTGATTTATGTTGCCTCGTTAGAGTTTTTAAGTGATATCGTTCCAAATGAATTGCAGTCGACAGGTCATCTGCTGTTTTTAAGTGTAAGCTTTGGTCTCTCTGGAATTATTGGAGCTTTATTTGGTGGATTTACTATCGACACGTTTGGCGGTTCAGTGCTTTATCAGTGGCTGGGCTATATTGCGCTCATAGGATCTATTGGACTTATCGCCTTCCGCTTCATTTACCGTCTGGCTCCTCAAAAACAAGTTTATCAATAGAGGAATATCACTTTAGGAACTAGAGAAGCATTAACAACAGCGGGCTGCCGTTCCTTTTTGAGCCACTGAAAAAGCCATCGTCTCACCGTTTTGCTTGCGGTGAGACGATGGCTTTATACGATAGACTTTACCTGTAACGCTTGTTTTACATCAACGTAATCCATTTGATGAGCAAGGGCTACTTCTTTATACGTGACACTTCCATTTACTACATTAATACCCTTTAATAAAGCCTCATCCTCTATACATGCTTTCTCGTAACCCTTGTCAGCCATTTGACTTGTATAAGGCATTGTAACGTTCGTTAAAGCAATGGTAGAAGTTTTCGGAACAGCACCCGGCATATTTCCTACGGCATAATGCACCACCCCGTGTTTCACATAAGTCGGGGCGTCGTGAGTTGTCACCTGGTCTACCGTTTCGACAATCCCCCCTTGATCCACTGCGACGTCAACGATCACCGAACCCTCTTTCATAGAACGTACCATACCTTCACTTACAAGCTTAGGTGCCTTAGCTCCAGGAATAAGTACGGCTCCAATGACGAGGTCGGACTCCCGCACGGCTTCCTCTACATTTAAAGGATTCGACATTAAAGTGTTTACAGACGTTCCGAACAAATCGTCTAATTGACGAAGACGGTCAGGATTGAGATCGAGAATGTTCACGTCTGCTCCTAAACCAATCGCAATTTTCACGGCATTGGTTCCTACAACACCTCCGCCGATCACCGTCACTTTCCCTCTTTTTACCCCGGGCACGCCGCCAAGCAGCACACCTTTACCCCCTTTAGGTTTCTCAAGAAACTGCGCTCCAATTTGGGTAGCCATGCGTCCAGCTACTTCGCTCATAGGAGTGAGCAGTGGCAGCATGCCATTTTGCAGCTGAACCGTTTCGTAAGCAATGGCGGTTACATTTTTTTCTACAAGGGCCTTCGTTAAATCCTTTTCAGCCGCTAAATGGAGATAGGCAAATAAAATTAAGCCGTCGTAAAAGAATTTGTATTCTTCAGCGAGTGGTTCCTTTACTTTAATGACCATTTCCTGCGCCCAAGCCTCCGCTGCAGTTCCTACGATTCTGGCACCCATGACCTCATATTGCTCATCCGAAAATCCGGAATGGGTGCCCGCTGTGGCTTCAATAAAAACTTCGTGCCCTTCGTTCGTAAGGCTCAATACTCCAGCGGGTGTGATAGCGACGCGGTTTTCACTATTTTTTATTTCTTTAGGAATGCCTATTCGCATGGATATCACCTCCAGGGACATGTTGCAGCTTATAACTGTTTAATTCCATCAACCAACGTATTGATTAACAAAATGAGATCTTCTTCTTCAATCGATAAAGGCGGAGCAATCGTGAGAACGTTATTAAATCCAGCCACAGTCATACCGTTTTTTCCGATAAGAATGCCTTTTTTCTTACAGTACGCAATGACACTGTTCACTTTACTTCCTTCAAGCGGGGCTTTGGTTGCTTTGTCTTCTACTAACTCAATGCCAATCAGCAGTCCTTTTCCTCGAACGTTACCTACATTCTCATGGTTCTGGAAACGATCTGTAAACTCCTGCCTTATCCTTTCTCCCAGTTCCCTGGAGCGCTCAAATAGTTTTTCTTTTTCCAAAATCTCAATGTTCTTTAAAGCTAAGGCACATGCTGCGGGGTTGCCTCCAAACGTGTTGACGTGACGGAAGAAGTCATATTGTTCCTCACCTGTAAAGGCTTCATAAATCTCCCGCTTCACTGCTGTAGCGGATAAAGGTAAATAAGCACTCGTAATGCCTTTAGCCATTGTCACTATATCCGGCTTCACCCCATAGTTCATAAACCCAAACGGTTTCCCTGTTCTCCCAAAACCGCAAATGACTTCATCTGCAATCAGCAGGGCTCCATGACGCTGACAGATTTCTTGAACTTCCGCCATATATTTTTCTGGAGGAACAATCACGCCTCCACCTGTAATAATCGGCTCCATGATCATTCCGGCGATCGTATCGCTCATCTCCCACGTCATTACTTGGTCAATTGGCTCAGCGCCCCATCTGTCTTTTTCGCTATGATCGTTTCGATATGTATCTGGCGGAGAGACATGAAGGAACCCTGTTCCTAATGGTTCATATTTGTACTTCCGTTCAGCCTGGCCGGTAGCTGCCAGAGCTCCTGTAGAATTTCCGTGGTAGGCACGGTACCTGGAAACGAATTTATAGCGGTGTAGATCACCGTTTTGCTGATGGTATTGTCTAGCAATTTTAAAAGCTGCTTCGTTTGCTTCAGATCCACTGTTTGAAAAGAATACAACATAATCGCCGCCTAAAAGCTCACTCACTTTTTCACTTAATTGAATGGCAGGTTCATGGCTTTGCGTTAACGGCATATAAGATAATTCTTTTAACTGTTCATAAGCTGCTTCTGCTAATTCTTCTCTTCCATAGCCGACGTTAACACACCACAACCCGGACATTGCGTCTAAATAATGGTTTCCATCTATATCAGTAATCCAGGAACCTTTTGCACTTTTTGCCACCATTGTAGCCTCAGGTGTGTAAGGCTTCATTGAATGCCATACATACTTCTCATCTTTTGCAAGTACGTCTTGAGTCACTTGAGCTTTTGTCAACGGAGCTCCCCCCTCATAGTAATTAAAATAATTGTTAGAATTATCTTAATTATCTAATATCAGACGGATATTATCATTAGACATACTGTCAAACAAATCACTTTAAACATTCACATAATGACTACAAATATATTCCATTCGATGCTTCTCATAAAAAAAGCCTGCCCGGAAAGGACAGACATTACTTTTTTATTGTTTTTTGATACTCGTGAGCTAGGAGGGTAAATTCAATTACTTGTCTTTTCTCCGCTTCCATAAAATCTTTGCCTAACAGCTGCTCCAGCTTTTCTAAACGATGGTACAGCGTCTGACGGACGACGAAAATCTTTTTAGCTGTTTCTTTTTTGGAACCATTAGATTCTAAATATACTTTTAAGGTTTGAAGCAAGTTCGTATTATTTTTCTGATCATATTCAATGATGGGTTCCAAATACTCATTTATAAGGCTGTTTAAATCACTATGCTTATGTACAATAGAGATTAATCGATACATATGCATATCTTCATAGAAATATTTAGACTGCCCGGACGGGACTTTCCCTTGAATCGATAACGTTTCTTTCGCCGTATTAAAGCTTTTATGAAGCTCATCCAGACGCCTTACATACTTGCCCCCTGCGATTTGAAAAGAAGAAACATGAGCATCTTCCAATATCCTTTCCAGCCTTTCGATACCTTTGGCCGTTCGGCTTTTCCAATCTATTTCGCTTTCTTTATTTAAGAGAATAAACGTAAGGAGGTGACGCTTCTCTACTGGAAAAACAAAATATCCATTTTGATCAAATACATTTTGGATCAACATATTTAAGTAAGTCACGTCTGTATGTAAAGGTTCATTCTTCTCCGTTTTTATTTTAACAATAAGTACAATGGCTCCTGAGAGGGCACCGTTCATTTTGTAAACAGTAAGGTGCTCATTAATTTCATCGAGGCTGTGGACGCCTTGCAGCCATTCGAGCATCCACTCCGTTTCTTCCGCTTTCCGTTTTTCTTCCGTGTAAAGTTCACGCAGCGAATATTGAGCTAAAGCTGTAGCTGTGCGATCTAATAAAAGAGATTCAAACTCACCAAAGTCTCTCTCATTAGACAGCAAGTAAATAGTAGCAAATTCTCTTTCAAACACTTGAACCGTCTGCTTTAAAATTTTTTTAGTGTTGGCTGGTTTAACCTCTTCAACAGCAGCTTTCAATTGTTCCCGTTCTGTCTCTTTTACAGTTGGTATCGTTACTACCTGATGATCATTCGGTATATAAACGAGCTGGCAGTTTAAATATTGCTGTAAGTATTTAAGAATTTCAAAAGAGTTGTCAATCGAGAGCAGCTTTTTATTTAATCGCTGCGAGTAATCTTCTAAATTTGTAATGAGCTCGTACTGTTGATTAATTAAGTCTGAATGAATATCCTGCGTGATTTCTACAAAAGATACTTCCTCTTCAAACGTAATGATGGGAAAATCATGTTTATTGGCCAAAGCAATGGCTGCCTCAGGAATCTTGTGAATGAAACTTCCTAGTTCAATGCATAGGCCGGCTACGTTTCTTTCAATCAATTGCTCTAATAACGAAAGGAAAAGCTCATCGTTTTCTTTCCAGCCAAACCCAGTGGACAGGACGAGTTCTCCGCCTTTTAAATTTTCTCTAACCTCAGTAATTTCAAATACGTGAACCCACTTGACCAGGCGGTCCAGTCCTTTGTTTCCTGCTACGACGCTGGCGCATTTAAAATGGTCTCTCCCTAAAATGGTATGTATTGAAAAAGCAAAGTGACTCTTCATAGAATGACCCCTTATTCAAAGGTACTATAATTATTCAGAAAAATCTATGAAATATGAAGGAGCATTCAAGACCACATGAAAAAGAGACGGCGGTTCCCGTCTCTTCTTTCCTATTGTTATAAATTTTTTTATTTCAGCTGTTTCTGCTGTTGAAAGAGAATTGTAGAAAAATATTTTCGCGAGTCTGGATGCAGAACTTGAAGTCTCTCCTTCTCTTCTTTTTTTGGGTCATTTCCTTCATAGGTGAATTCAATAAATGCCCCGCTTAGATTCTCAGTCACAGCCGTCATGACGTATCCCTGTTCTAGCAAAAAATCGATCTTTTCTCTTTCTAATGCAAATTCCCGATAAGATGACATGCTCATCCTCCTTCACCCTAATCAGATTAGGCGTCGATTTTCGTCGGACCTGATTCTGTGCCCGTTTTCTTACCCAGTCTTTCTTCTACAAAAGCTTCTCCAATTTCCCAGTCACGACCCACCGTAATGCCGAGGTATTCGTTGTCATCAGGATTTTCAATCTCCGCCTGTACATACTTTTTAAAATACCAGTACTTAGCCAGAAAGTAATAACAGACCGCTCCTACGAGAAACCCAACAAAGAAAGAGTAGTTACTGAAGGTGTAAGCTGCAATACTTCCTATTACCCAGGAAATCATTCCGGCCCAGTTTACTCCACCTTGATAAGAGAACTGACCTTCTTTTTTATACAGATCATAAACATTCATCCTTCTTTTACGCAACAAATAATAATCGGCAAAAATAATTCCTACAATTACGGAAAGAATAGCTGCGGCCACGAGAAGGACCGGAATTAACAGGTTGAATACACTCCACGGCTGAATGACCGTGCCAACCAATCCTGCAATAAAAACTCCGCCCCAGAACGGAAGCTTTGGTCCTCCTACATTAGAGAAAATGGTAGCAGCCGGTACGATATTTGCAGAGACGTTCGTAGACCATTGAGCCAGTACAATCATCAGCAGCAGCACTCCTAATACAATTCCACTGGCTGCTTCCTGCAAAGCGACCACAGGATCATAATTGGCTACCGAAATATATGACACTGCACCAAGCACAACGATAAAGGTTTGCGTAAGGGGTAGAGCAATTAAACTTCCTACCATAGCCCCTTTATTTCGCTTAAACCAGTTTCTTTCAAACTTAGGAGCTTTGATGAACCGTGAAATAGAAGAAACGTCTGCAGCCAATGTTGCCCAAAATCCCATATTACTAACCACTACAACAACAAACGCTGTGAACGCCGCGCCACCTGTGACCGGGCTCTCCACCCATGACCAAATATCTCTTCCGGCTTCAGTGGCTGACCCCGCTAGCGTGTAGTACATCCATATTCCAATCAGGATAATAACGGGAGCGGCTAAGTCAGCAAATTTTTCTACCGCTTTAATTCCTAAAGCCGTGTTTATTAATTGAAATAAAGCGAATATGATATAGCAAGTGATCCAGCTGTCGAATCCAAATAAAATATTTAATATACCGTTCATCGCAGTCGAACCAAAATAAGTATTAATCCCAAACCACATGGAAGCTGCTACCCCTCTGACGACAGAAGGAAAGTGAGTACCTAACGTCCCAAAAGGAGCCCTCATATAAACAGGAAAGGATATCCCATGTTCAATTCCAATATCAGCAGTCATCGTAATGGCAAGTCCAATAAGTATCGTACCTAACAATGTTCCTAAAACAACGGCCATCAGAGAAATTGACTGAACACCAGCGCCGCCAATAGCAAAAGCTGCTAAAACGACCGCCATACCTACCCACATAAACGAAAAACCAAGCGTACTAATTTTCTTTTCACGATGAGGAATTGGCATTAGATCGGGCGACATTAAATGCTGATCTTTTTTGTCCATGTACTGGAATCCTCCTAATTATTACCTATAAATTTTTATAAACTGCTTGGCTTTTTCGATAAGCCAAGCAGTTTTTTCTATTTTAAGGATCTTTAAAAAATCAATTATTATTTAATAGTGAGTTGTTCTTGGGAGGATAATTTAAAATCACCATAGCGTGCACGTTTTAAATACTGCCCTGAACCTAATGTGCCAACAAACTTTTTATCACGAACAACAAACTCCCCGCGGGATAATACGCTTATTGGCTGGCCTGTCACTTCCATCCCTTCAAATGGATTGTAATCTGCTGCCATATGGCTTGTCTCCACCGAAATCGTACGTTCTACTTTCGGATCAAATATAACGATATCAGCATCTGCTCCGACAGAAATAGTGCCTTTCTGAGGGAATAAACCAAATGTTTTCGCCACTCGCGTAGAAGTAATATCAACGAATTGATTTAACGTGATTCTTCCTTTTTTCACCCCTTCTGAGAAAAGGATGCTCACACGGTCTTCTATAATAGGTCCGCCATTAGGGATTTTCGTAAAGTCTCCTTTGCCTAAATCCTTTTGCCCGTTAAAATCAAACGAACATTGGTCAGATCCTAACGTTTGAAGTTCACCATTTTTCAATGCATTCCATAACACTTCCTGGTTATGCTTTTCTCGCAATGGAGGGGACCAAACGTATTTGGCTCCTTCAAAGTTCGGCTTCTCCAGATAACTTTGATCAAGCACTAAATATTGAGGACATGTTTCCCCCCATACCTCATACCCCTTCTTACGTGCTTCAGAGATTTTTTCAACCGCTTCCTGACATGATACGTGTACGACATAAAGCTGCGAATTGGCCAGCCCCGTCAACTGAGCTGCACGCCCAGTCGCTTCCCCTTCTGCTTCAGGAGGACGTGTCAGCGCATGATAAATCGGATCCGTATTCCCTTCCTGCAGGGCTTTTTTCACTAAGTGATCAATAACGTCTCCATTCTCCGCATGCACCATGACCAGGGCCCCAAGCCTTTTCGCTTCTTCAAGCGTACGGAAAAGTGTTTCATCATCCGCCTGGAAGACATTTTTATAAGCCATAAAAACTTTAAACGATGTAATTCCTTCATCTTCAATGACGCTCGGTAATTGATCAATAACTGCATCATTGATTTCACCAATCATCAAATGGAAACTGTAGTCGATAACTGATTTTTCTCTCGACTTCGCATGCCATTGATCAATTGAGTTTTGAAGGGGTTCCCCTTTGTTCGTTAAGCAGAAATCGATGACTGTTGTCGTTCCGCCAAATGCTGCCGCTATCGTCCCTGTTTCAAAGTCATCTTTACTGACTGTACCGCCAAAAGGCATTTCTAAATGCGTGTGCGGATCTACTCCTCCTGGAAAAACGTAGTGACCTTCTGCATCAATGACTTCTGCACCGGGATCGGATAAATCTTGTCCAATTAACACAATCTTTTCATTTTCAACTAAAATGTCTGCTTTAAACGTATCGGATGCCGTCACAATAACTCCATTTTTAATAATTTTCTTCATCGTAGCCCTCCTTGTATATGTTGAAACTAAATTACTTTACTAATTTCACGTCACATGATGCAGTGGCACCAATAGCCGCCTGTCTTTCGTTCCACGTCATCGGCGGTTCGCCGTTATCGTAGTCGATCATATCAATGGCTCCATCGACTGGACAGACGATGGAACATAAATTACATCCCACACAATCTTCTTCGCGTACACGCAGGATGTCGTTTCCATTTTCATCTTTCAGCATATCAATGCATTGGTGAGACGTATCTTCACAGGCAATGTGGCACTTATTACAGTTAATGCATACGTCATTGTTGATTTTCGCAACGATCTGATGGTTTAGATCTAAATTGCCCCAGTCAGAGTATCGTTCAACCGATTTTCCAACAAGGTCCATGACAGAGCCAATGCCTTTCTCATCTAAATAATTATTTAATCCATCTTTCATATCCTCTACAATGTTAAATCCATGGTGCATCGCAGCCGTACATACTTGTACACCCGTAGCTCCCATAAGCATAAATTCAACGGCTTCACGCCAGCTTGACACACCGCCCATTCCTGAGATCGGCACGTTGATATTTGGATGACGGGCACACTCCGCGACCATGTTAAGGGCGATTGGTTTGACCGCTGGACCGCAGTATCCTCCATGAGCTCCTTTGCCTGCCACGTTTGGAATCGTATCCCACGTGTCAATATCCACACCCGCTAAACTGTTAATGGTATTAATCATACTTACAGCATCCGCTCCGCCGCGAACGGCAGCTTCGGCTGTGAAGGTAATATCTGTTATGTTTGGCGTAAGCTTAACAATAACCGGCGTTTCGGCCGCTTCTTTTGCCCACATCGTTTGTTTCTCAACAAGTTCTGGTACCTGTCCGGAAGCGGCACCCATCCCGCGTTCTGCCATCCCGTGAGGACATCCAAAGTTAAGCTCTAATCCATCCACTCCAACCTCTTCTACCCGCTTCACAATCTCATGCCATTTCTCCTGGGTTGGCTCAACCATTAAAGATGCGATAATCGCATGGTTTGGAAAACGTTTCTTCGTTTCATAGATTTCTTTTAAGTTGACCTCAAGCGGACGGTCGGTTATTAATTCAATATTGTTAAAGCCAGCCATGTTCTGTCCGTTAAAACTTACCCCGGCAAAACGAGAAGATACGTTTAAAATGGGGTCTCCTAATGTCTTCCAAACAGCTCCCCCCCAGCCCGCTTCAAACGCACGCTGTACTTGATATCCTGAGTTCGTTGGAGGAGCAGAAGCTAACCAAAAGGGATTGGGAGATTCTATTCCTGCAAGATTTAGTCTCAAATCTGCCATTCTATTACGCCTCCTTAAATATGAATCGTTCTGATCTTACGCTGTGGCCGTTGGAGCTGGAGATAACTGTTTGTGGATCGCAAGCGCTGCTTCTTTTCCTTGCTGGGCTGCTGTTACCACCATCGCATCTCCTTTTCCTTTTCCAAAAATGACGTCGCCTGCTGCGAATACTTTAGGATTCGACGTTTGTCTCGATTCAGGATCCACTTTTACTACTCCACCTTCGTGTTCAAGTCCAAAGCGTTCAATTAAATCTAAGTGTCGCGTCTGACCAATCGCTTTAATCACCGCGTCAACTTTGATCGTAAACTCGGAATCTTCAACAGGGACCGGTCGTCTTCTTCCATCTGCACTCGGTTCGCCCAGTTCCATTTGTATGCACGTAAGCTCTTGAACCTTGCCGTTCTCATCCCCTTTAATGCTGATCGGCTGGGTCAGCCAATTAAACTCCACACCGTCCTGCTTAGCAAATTCATATTCGAAATCATAGGCCGTCATTTCATTTGCTGTACGTCTGTACACAATTTTCACGTTTTCAGCACCTTTACGAACTGAACAAGTTGCGGCATCAATGGCTGTATTTCCTGCCCCGACGACGACGACTTTTTTACCCATTAATTCTTCAGTGATTTCTCCTGATTTTGTACTCTTGACGAAATCAATCGCATCGTGAACGCCGTCGAGTTCTTCTCCTTCAATCCCAAGCATTGGAACGCTTCCCATTCCTATCGCCAGAACAATCGAATCGTATTGCTCCATTAACTCCTCGTAACTGACGTCTTGTCCTACCTTCGTATTGGTTCTAATTTCAACATCCATCTTTTCAACTTGCTCGACTTCCCAATACGATATTTTTTGTGGCAGCCGGAAAGAAACAATGCCGTATGTATCTAATCCGCCAGCCTGCTCTTCCGCTTCAAAGATCGTAACCGTGTATCCAAAACGAGCGAGTTCACGTGCAGCCGACAATCCTGCCGGGCCACCACCCACAACCGCAACCTTCTTGCCATTCTTTTCACCCGGCTTAAATAGCAGCTGCTCATTTTGAATGGCCCAATCCGTGGCGAAGCGCTGTAAATCTCCAATAACGATCGGTTTGGTCGAATGATTTAACACGCACGCCCCTTCGCACAACTCTTCCGTTGGACAAACACGAGCACACGTCGCACCGACAGGGTTTGAGGACATAATGGTCGTGGCTGATCCTTTTAAATTGCCTGAGGCAATTTTTTTAATAAACTTAGGTATGTCAATATCAGTCGGACATGCTTTGATACAAGGTGCATCATAGCAATACAAACATCGATTCGCTTCTTCTGTGGCTTCAGCATTTGTTAAACCCTGATGAACCTCTTCAAAGTTAAGATTTAAATCCTCTAATGAAATTCCTTTGCTTTTTAACTGACTCAATGCGCTTACCCTCCTTGTATAGATCCGATCTATGCAGGTGCTTCTCGTTGCATTTCCCATCAGTTCACTAATAAAAAAGGGCTACATAGAGAAAATTATTATATTTTCCTTTTGCTCTATGTAAACCCTTTACGTTGTGTGTTTTTATTGATTAAGGCAGCAGTTCAACCATATTTTCATAGGTTTCAGGTCGGCGGTCGCGATAAAACTGCCACGTATCCCGAACTTCTCTTATAAATTTCTTATCCATCTCTCCAATAATTACTTCATCTTGATCACGGCTGGCAGTGGCCACAAACCCGCCTCGCGGATCCACTAAATAGGACTGTCCGTAAAACTCTCCCATATTCCAAGGCTTTTCATAACCCACCCGGTTAATCGCCCCTAAGTAATAACCATTAGCTACCGCATGGGCTGGCTGCTCAAGCTTCCATAAATACTCTGAGAGACCAGCTACTGTGGCTGAAGGATTGAAGACAACCTCTGCACCATTTAAACCAAGTAATCTTGCCCCTTCTGGAAAGTGACGATCGTAACAGATATAAACGCCTACCTTGGCAAAAGCTGTATCAAATACAGGGTAGCCTAAGTTGCCAGGTTTAAAGTAATACTTCTCCCAAAACCCATATCCTTCGTCTCCCACTTTTACTTGAGGGATATGGTGTTTTCTATATTTTCCTAAGTATGAACCGTCAGCGTCAATAACGGCAGCCGTATTGTAATAGGTCGCAATACCTTCCTTTTCATAGATAGGCAATACAATCACTACACCTAACTCTTTAGCTAAATCCTGGAATTGTGTAGTCGTTGGACCATTTGGGATTTCCTCAGCCGCATCATACCATTTTGAGTTTTGTTCTGAACAAAAGTATGGTCCATAAAAAATCTCCTGTAAGCAAATGATCTGAGCACCTTTATCCGCTGCCTCTTTTACGAGCTTCACGTGCTTTTCTATCGCATGCTTTTTGTGAACATCAACCGGTTCGTTACCATCTACATCGTGGGAAGCTTGTATTAATCCAATCTGTACTTTATCTGACACTTGAATTCCTCCTTATGTAAGAGTTTTTAATTAGAAGGTGTAAAACCAGAGTGATTGTGGAAGAAATCCGCCCCTTTTATAATTTATTGAATTTTTTCTATTTACTGAAAATTTTGTAACTTAATTAATACTTTACACTATTTTTACATTTTTTCCACTATACACTTTGTTAAATTCCATAGTAGAAATTTTGCCATTTTGTAAAAAATTGTTCTTTAAAATAGATGGATTTTTGAGGTGTGTGAGATAATCTCACAGAGATTTTTGAAATGAGAAAAGGGGGTTTTAAAAGATCGGGACTCCTCGGAAAGGAGTCCGCCTTTTAACTGTGTTCTTTAAAACCAGCGCTGCGTAAGCATTTTCTTCTTCGTATAGAAGTTCACGCCATCTTTGCCATTGGCATGTAAATCTCCATAAAATGATTTCTTCGCTCCGGAAAACGGGAAGAAAGCCATAGGAGCGGGCACGTTTACGTTAACACCAAGCATGCCTGCATCCATTTCTTCCCTAAACTGTCTAACCGCCTGCCCGCTTGAAGTATAAATAACGGCTCCATTCGCAAATTCTGATTTATTTGCTACTTTAATTGCTTCGTCCAGCGAATCAGCGCGAACAATACTAAGTACTGGCGCGAAAATCTCGTCTTTCCATATCTTCATATCTTCTGTCACGTAGTCAAAAATCGTCGCTCCTAAGAAGTAACCCGATTCATTTTCACGCAGTTCAACTCTGCCATCTCTAACCAACTTGGCGTTGTCCTTCTCACCTTCTTCAATATAATGGACGACACGATCTCTATGAGTCTCGCGAATTAACGGTCCTAAACTCGTCGTTTCAGCCAATCCGTCACCTACGTTAAGCTCATCAGCCGCCTGCTTTATTTTTTCTACTAATTGATCACCTACATCACCAACGGCTACGACGACAGAGCATGCCATACAGCGTTCTCCTGCACTGCCAAAAGCAGCGTTGATGATGCCTTCCACTGATTTGTCCAAATGACAATCGGGCATAACAATGGAATGGTTTTTCGCTCCGGCTAATGCCTGCACGCGTTTTCCATGATTTGCAGCTGTCTTATACACGTACTCAGCCACAGGCTGAGAGCCTACAAAAGAAATCGCTTCTACATCATCGTGTTCTAGTAAGCCGTTGACGACATCATGGGCCCCGTTTACTAGATTTAACACGCCTTTTGGCAGACCTGAATCATTCATTAGCTCAACAAGATATTTAGCAAGAATCGGCGTGCGTTCAGACGGCTTTAAAACAAACGTATTCCCACACGCGATCGCTAACGGGAACATCCAAAGCGGCACCATCATTGGAAAGTTAAATGGTGTAATACCGCCTACGACACCAATGGGATAACGATACATGCCAGAATCAATACCGTCGGCAATATCAGGAAGCATTTCTCCCATCATTAAGGAAGGTGCTCCTGCAGCGAATTCGACACACTCAATTCCTCTCTGGACTTCACCCATTGCGTCTTTTTTCGTCTTCCCGTTTTCTTGAGTAATAACTTCCGCTAATTCTTCGTGGTTTTCTTTTAACTTCTGTTGATATTCGAATAACACTCGTGCACGCTTCGTTACCGGAGTTTTGCTCCAGCTTTTAAAAGCTTTCTTTGCTGATTTTACCGCTTTATCTACATCATCCTTCGATGAAATGGGAACGCGAGCGATGATTTCACCCGTTGCAGGGTTTGGTACTTCTTCCACTTGATCTCCTTCAGAAGCGACCCATTCTCCATTAATAAAATTTTGAATCAACAGTTGATTAGACTTTGAGAAAGTTGTCTCCATTTTTTCACCTCAATTGTAAGATTCTGTTTCCTATACTCATTAAGTATAATTTCAGAATATTTCAACATCAATGGACGAAATGTAAAATTAATTAGAACATTAATTGACAAAGTGACGTTGTACTCGGCAAAAACCTCTATGGTTGAATTCTTTCCTTATTGGGCAACCTTACTGTTAACTTACTTTTTCCAGGAGGATTTTGCATATGAATAATCAAAAGAAACCCATCCAGCCTAAACAACATCAAGATAGACAGCCGGGTTACGAGTACGAAATGAATCCACTGCCGGAATATGTAGACCCCAACTATAAAGGGAGCGGTAAGCTGGACGGCAAAGTTGCTGTGATTACCGGAGGCGACAGCGGAATAGGCAGAGCTGTCAGCGTCTATTTCGCCAAAGAAGGTGCAGACGTAGCCATTATTTACTTAGATGAACATAATGATGCTGAAGCAACTAAAGGATTGGTCGAAAAAGAAGGACGCACATGTATATTAATCAGCGGAAATATCGGAAATGCAGGTTTTTGCGAAGATGCTGTAGCAAAAGTAACGAGTGAGCTCGGCAGGATTGATGTGTTAGTCAATAATGCGGCTGTGCAGTTCCCACAGGAAGACTTTCTGCACATTACTAATGAACAAATGGAACAGACATTTCGGGTTAATTTTTTCTCCTACTTTTATATGACAAAAGCTGTCCTCCCTCATTTAGAGCAAGGCAGTACGATTATCAACACTTCATCTGTTACAGCATACGCTGGAAATGAACAACTGATTGACTATACAGCAACCAAGGGAGCTATCACTTCCTTTACCCGTGCTCTATCTAAATCCTTAGTTGGAAAAGGAATTCGTGTAAATGGAGTAGCGCCAGGTCCTATATGGACACCCTTAATTGTATCAAGCTTTGATGCTAAAAAAGCTTCAGAGTTCGGTTCCGATAACCCCATGGCCCGTCCAGGACAACCAAAAGAAGTTGCCCCTGCCTTTGTTTATTTAGCAAGTAATGATTCAAGCTATGTAACGGGACAGATGATCCACGTCAATGGCGGCATCATTGTAAATGGGTAAATAAAAAAGGAGAAACTGCTACCAGTCTGCAGCTTCTCCTTTTCTTATGACGAAGTCTTAACTAGTATACTATGAATATTTTCTATATATGGTAGATTGTCTTATACACATTATGAATATATTCATACACTACAGTATCCAATAGAAAAGGAGGTGACTTCTATGGGATGCTGTTGCAACAACAATGATGTAGGCGGTGCTTCAAATAACCGCAGAAAAAGACGAAATGACGTAGCAGGGGTTCGTAATTTTAACGGAAGCAGCTGTAACAACAACGACGTAGCAGGGACTTCTGATGATAACTTCCGCGTACCAGTAAAAGCTTCTATTGATGGAAGAGACTTTTGCCGTGCTGTAAACCGCTGCTTGCGCAATGACCTGGCTGACGCTGAAGATGACCGACGCCGAAAAAACAAGGGCCGTCACTGGGATCGTTGGTTTTAAATTTGAATCCTATCCTCCACCACTAGGACTCTCTCGATCTACTCGTTAAAGATCGAACACTACTTTCAAAGACGTTGGGCCGCTTCTTTCATTATTTATAATGTAGAAGTGACCACGTCTTTGTTTATTGATATAAAAAAGCGCTGTTTAAAAATTAAACCAGCGCTTTTTCTTCATCTTAATATTTACCGTTGTCTAAAGCTTTGTAACTCTCTACTTCTATTTCTTTTTCACGGATATAGATCCATAGAGGAAGAAACAGAATTATTAAAAGTGCACCTATCTCTTTAATAAAGAAAACCTCCAAGCGTCTTTACTCAACTAGTTTTCTCCACATCGTAACATAATTCGACAAATAACGCGCTGCTACTTACGAATTTTTGTATAATATAAATTTAAAAGAAATGACCCATCCTCCTCTCTGCTGGAAAACCACGCCACTGCACCCCTTCGATTGAGTGATTCCAATTGGACTAGAACTAATGACTTCATGGCAAAAAGAATTCCTATTCTTCACCAGCTACAATTCTTTCCCTTTGTAGGTTCATCCAACCTACGACTTTACATATCTACTTCGGAATAAAATCTTCCCTTATGAATATTAGTGGTTGAGGGGGTGATTTTGTGAATATGGTTCCAGTTACATCTCCTAACTTAAAAGCAGTGAGGTACGACCCACAGAGTTGTAAGCTTTATGTTCGTTTTAAGAATCAATGTATATATGAATATTCAGGAGTACCGATATACGTTTATGAAGAGCTTATAGCAGCTGATTCTAAAGGACGCTACCACCATTCATACATTAAATACTCATATCCATATAAAAGAATCGAATAACAAAAAAACCACGATTGCTTTGTAAGTAATCGTGGTTTCTGTATTTAACCCAAAAGGGCATATTAAATAAAAAAGCACTCCAGATAAGATGCTTTGTCTATCCTTGATTTCCAATGTCTTTCTTCTTCATTAACATCTGCAGAATCACCTTCTATTGATTCTTGCTCATTAATTCTCTTGAGCAAATGTTAAGTCCTGATTACTTTCTTCATTTAATGATTCCTTATCCTCAAAGTGATTTGCATCATTGATCGTGTCGTAATGGTCGCTATTGGAAAAGAATCATCCTCTGTACCACGTAGAACTTAAATGTCATACATATTACAGACATTTATATTTTCTTTGTATGTAGATGACTATCAAACCACGACGAATGTTTTTTCTTGAACCCCCTTCTTCAAACGAAACAACTGATTATCTTGTTTCATTTTAGATAAGTTAAACTTTTTAGGGTAACCCAAACAAAAAGCGTTACCGAATTTCTTCTTTCGATAACGCTTGCTTCGTTCACGTTTAGCCCCTATTATCATGTACACGGCTATCTGAGGAAGTATAGTTCAATTGAAGAGGTTGGTTAAAATAATCTTTGGCCGTTTGTAAACAACGACGGGCAAACTCTTCATATCCTAATTCTTGCACACGCTTAGCATGTGGCATTTCAATAGAATAAGGTATTTCCGGAATACGGTCTACTATACTCTTTACATCAATTCCCCCTTCTCCTAAATACAGACGTTCTTCCCGAAGGATTCTCGTCATTTCTTCTTTAGAGTTAAGAGGTTTGGTCGACGCGTCACATAAATGAAGATATCGAAACCAATCCCGCGGGACAGCATCTAAATCTTCTACTTTATCTCCTGAGCGATAAAAATGATTGATATCGATCATTAGGCCGGCATTTTCTTGGTTTGCCTGCTTAAGAACGTCTATCGCCCCAGAAAGATTATACACACTTGCGATAGGAACAAATTCTAATTCCACTGTCAGTCCAAATGGTTTCGCTAACTCACATATTTCAGCAAATTGCTCGATCGCATAGTTACGATCATCCGTCCAGATACTACTAAGGATATGACTTCCGCCCAGCTCGGCAGCTACCTCCATGGCAGGTACATAACTTTTGGGGTCGACTCCGTCATATACGCGGGCCAATTCAATATCTAGTAATTCAAGCCCGGTATCTAAAAGAGCTGATTTGGTTTCCCGGAACATTTGTTTATTAGTGGCTAATTCATAATTAGGTTCGTCAGGAAGCCCCATATAAATTGGACGCAAGCTTACGTAATCATAGCCCGCCCGAGAAGCTATATACGTCAGCTTGGGGGGGGAACAGCCGAGGGCGGTTAGATGAGCCAGGGAAAACTTCTTGGTCATTTCAATTCCTCCTTATAACTGATCCGAATTAATGACTCATGGCTAATGATCTTTCACTAAATCTAAAAGCTGCCGGGCTCTCACTTGTTCGTCTTCGGTTGTTTCTTTAATTTGACTCACTTGCTCTTTTAAGTGTTCATCTGACTCCTGCTCCATAGCCAGCCTGATTAATCTTCTTCGTTCTGTTTCGAATAAGTTCTCTTGTTGAATAGCAAAAATGTCATTAAGTGCATCGTATCCGAACGAACTAAACATTTCATTAAGGTGAGCTAGACGCATGGCCGACTCCTCCTTTCTTCTCTAATTGACACTCGCGTGATGAACTTTTTTATCAGGGGAATAAATATCCATAATGTTCCAATGTCCATCCGTAGGAACAGGGTTATTAATCATCGGTGCATCTATAACAAAAGGTTTATTGGCTTTAATCGCTTGCTGTAAAGCCGGTTTAAATTCATCCGCTGACTGAATTTTCACACCATCGACTCCGTATGCTTTTGCAATGCTCGCATAGTCAGGGCTGTACGATTCTCCATTTCTTTCAAACACCGTTCCGTGTGTGGTATCGAAATGAGCTTTTTCAAGTCCGGCGATTGTTCCGTAAGCGGAGTTATTCATAACCACCCATATAACAGGGATATTTTCTTCAACAGCGGTGGCTAATAAGGCTGGATTCTGGCCAAATCCTCCATCTCCGACAAGGGAGACCACAACTTTCTCTGGAGAGGCAATTTTAGCTCCCATGGCAGCCGGGGCACCGAAGCCCATAGTGGCATAACCACCCGGGGTGAAAATGGTTCCCGCTTCGTAGACGGGGAATTGCTGACCGACTCCATTTTTGTTCCAGCCTACATCTGTTGTAATGTACCCATCTCTTGGGAGTACCTCACGTACATCGGCTAAAATTCGTTGAGGCATCATAGGAAAGCTGTTATCTTCTTTTAGCTCTCGATTGCTTTCATTAAAGGCTAGTCTATTATTCGCAATTTCCTGCCTGATTTGCTCATTATTTAACCCTTCAGGAATCATTTCTTTGGCGACGCGATTTAAGACAGTAAGCGCTTGCTTTAAATCCGCTACGACTCCTAATTCAACTGGATAGTTCCTGCCTATTTCATTCGGGTCGATATCGATTTGAATTAGTTTAGTATCCGGAATGTTAAAGGTATATTCTGACTCCCATGAACTGCTGTCCGCTTCTGCAAACCGGGTGCCCATGGCGAATATATAGTCGGCTTCTTTACATTTATCATTAATAAACTTAGTTCCCCAGAATCCAGTCATGCCAAGAGTTATATCGATCTCATCAGAGACCGCACCTTTGCCCATTAAGGAATGAGCGACAGGTATATCCAGATGATTGACTAGTTCTCTTAACTCTTCAGCTGCATCAGCCAGCATGATGCCTCCTCCCACGTAAAACAGCGGGTTTTCTGCATCAATAAGGGTCTGGATAATTTCTTTTGCCTTTTCATCATCAATGGAAGGCTTGGAGATTGATTTGGTGTGATGCTTGTTTTTTTCAAATAAGGCTTCATCAATCTTCTTAGAGAAGATATCCATCGGAACGGACACTAGGACTGGGCCGGGGTTGCCGGTTTCCGCAAGTTGAAAGGCTTTTTCAATAATTTCTGGAAAAAGATCCGGACGGTCTACCCGCCAGGATCGTTTGACGAATGGGCGATAGATTTCATACTGTGAAGCATCGGCATGTAAATTTACTTCCTGGTGTGGATGTTTACCGTAGTAATGACTCGGTACATCACCTGCAATCACCACCATCGGAATCGAATCTAATGCTGCATTCGCTACTCCTGTCGCGGCATTGGTTAATCCTGGCCCTAAGTGACTCAGGACTACAGATGTCTGTTTTTTTGCTCTTGCGTAACCATCGGCCATGTGTGCTGCGATCTGTTCGTGTCTGACATTAACGAAATTCACTGAACTTTTCTCAAGTTCGGACAGTACAGCAATATTGGTATGGCCGCATAATCCAAAGACGTGCTCGACTCCTCGATCTTCAAGGTAATTAACCAGCAAATTCGAAACTAACTTCTCCATGTGTCACCCTCCTGAAAATTTAGGATTACTTTTCCGTGTTCACCTGACGCCGCATGTTGATAGGCCTTTTTATATTCCTTCAAAGGAAGTATTTCTGAAATCACAGGTTGTACACTAAACTCACCTTCCTGTAAGTATTCAATACTTGTTAAAAAATCTTCCGGAAAATTATAAATGATCGATCCAAACAGCGTTAATTCTTTACGTACCATTCGAATCACTGGTATTTCAGCTTTCGATGTCATACCCACTACTACCATGGACCCTCCTGGCTTTAAGATATCGACACCTTGCTCAAACGATTGTTTTGCACCTGCAGCTTCGATCACCACATCAAATGTTCCATGGTTTACTTCTTCCGGATAACAGGTCGTTATCCCATTGTAATGATGTTTGGCTTTCTTTAATTTCTCTCCATTAATATCCACGGCGGTTATATCGGCGCCTAAATAATGAGCAAGAGCGATGGCCAGCATCCCTTCGGCTCCGCACCCGATAATGGCAAGTGTAGTGTCTTGAGTGATCGTCACTTTTTTAAATCCGTGAACAATGACGGCAAGGGGTTCGATTAACACTGCATTTTCATTGGATAAGTCTTCCGGAATCGGTAAGATGTATTTAGAGGAAATGACAAACTCCTGCACAAACCCTCCGTTCTTATTAACCCCTAAAGATTTCTTTTCAGGACAAATATTGGTCCGACCCTCCTTGCAGTAGTCACACTCTCCGCAAAATGAATTCGGCTGTATAACGACCCGCTGTCCAATTTCTTCTTTGACATGCTGCCCCTTCTGCACAATTTCACCGACTAATTCATGCCCCGGTAAAACAGGATAGCTGGCATGTTCGATCATTCCTTTGAAAACATTGACGTCTGATCCGCAAATTCCTCCGTAAATTAACTTGATTTTTACTTCATCATTTTGAAGCGTTGGTATAGACTCGAATTCTTTTAATTCTAGATCACTAGGATTTTTTAAATATAATCCCATCATGTTTATCACCCCAATCCTTTTCTGCTGATCCCTTGTATGTCAGATTCTTATTTAGGCAGTTTAAGTACGATCAATTTGGGTTCGGTCATTTCTTGGATGGCATAACGAGGACCCTCTCTTCCAATCCCGCTTTGTTTTACTCCTCCGTATGGCCAATGATCTAATCGAAAATTCGAAGTGCCGTTGATGACCACACCTCCTGCTTCCAGTTCATCAGCTACTTGATAAGCCAGGTCGATTTGGTTGGTGAATATTCCTGTTTGTAATCCAAACGAGGAGTCATTGGCTTCTGCCACAGCTTCTTCTAAGTTGTCGTATGAAATGACACTGACGACGGGACCGAAAACCTCCTGACAAACGACTTTGCTTTGCTTAGGTGGGTTAATCAGAACAGTAGGTTCAACAGAAGCTCCTTTTTTCTCTCCTCCGGTTACTACTTCAGCTCCTAAACGAACGGCTTCGTTAACCCATTCCATCACTCGGTTCGCGGAGTTTTCATCAACAAGCGTGCCAACATCCGTATCCGGAAGTAACGGATCACCCGTTTTCAGTTTTGAAACCTCTTGTTTTAAAAGAGAAACAAAATCGTCGACGATTGACCTGTGAACATAAATTCGTTGAACAGATATGCAGCTTTGACCTGAGTTACTGTATCCTGTTTTTGCACATTGAGTGGCTGCATCGGTGATGTTCGCATCTTTATGAACGATCGTTGCTGCATTACCGCCTAATTCCAATAGAACTTTCTTTATCCCGGCTGTTTCACAGATATTTTTACTAGCGACCGTTCCTCCCGTAAACGAAATAACATTCACTCGATCATCCCGTACGATTTGCTGACCGGTTTCAACACCGCCAAGCACCATATGAATGGCTTGTTTAGGAAAGCCAGCTTCTAATAATAGTTTGATAAATTCTGTTGCCACCAAAGTAGTTTGTGGGGCAGGCTTTAAGATGGTGACGTTCCCTCCTGCAAAGGCGGGGCCCACTTTGTGACAAACTAGATTTAACGGTGCGTTAAATGGCGTAATTGCGGCTACTACACCAGCAGGTACGCGGTGAGTGGATGCCACAGTGTTTACTCCTCTTTCTGAAGCATCTCCTGGCAAAGTTTCTCCATGAAGCCGTTTCGCTTCTTCTGCAGATAATTCCATTGTTTCAATAGATCGATCTACTTCACCTAAAGTGTTCTTCAAAGGCTTGCCTAATTCACTGGAAATAATCTCAGCAAATTTTTGTTTATTTTCTTCTAATAATTCCGATGCCTTTTTCAAAATTTGAGCTCTCTTAAACGTAGGAATGTTTCTGATTTCCTTTTTACTTGTATAAGCTTGGTTGAGTGCCTGCTCTACATCTTCTGCTGTGGCTAGATATTGTTCTCCAATGACTTCTTGAGTAAAAGGGCTTCTTATCTCAAGTTTTTCTCTGTCGGCTGAGATCCATTCTCCTCCGATAAAGGGTTGTGATTTTTGCATTACTATCACCTCTTTAAATTTTATTAGATCGATCTAATAAAAGCTTAAAAAAAGAGAGTATTCACTGAAACCGCCAAAATTAGATCGATCTAATGTAACCGTTATCATCATCCTACGATAAACATTTTAAAAAATCAACACCTAAATTTCGGTGATTCTTTATTAAGATAGAATAGATGCGTAGCGAGAAGGTTAATAGTTTAATTGAAGATCATACTATAAGAGCCAGTCCACCAATCACAAGGGAATCTTGACTTACATAGAATCATTTAGGGAGTTAAACCATTAGGAGGCATAGTCAGGTGGAAAAAAGTTTTAACGACAGCTACCAGGAGCTCATCGAAATGAATAAGAAGCACACAGAGGCAATCAAAGAACATAACCAGAAGTTAATTGGAAGGGTCGAAAAAAATTCGCGCGAAGCCAAAGAAATATTAAAAAAGTTCAGGCCTGAGACCTGAACTTATGGTTTAGCATATACATTCCGCTGTTTCTTATATTCTTCTAATTCTTTTATATAGTCTCTGTTCCGTGAACGATTGACATTGTTAATCAATTTATAATTGTCTTCCGCAAGTTGATGTGTAGATCGAGATAGTTCTTCAAGTTGTTTTTCATCTAAGGGAGATAAGTTAATCGTATTTAAATGCTTAAGATTATGAACGCTTAACTCATTGCTGCTTACAACGCGAGCTGCTTTGCTCGTAGTAGAACGGATGAGTTTAATGCTTCCCAGGGACTGGTCAGTGATCTTAGCATTTCTTACATATTTAGCTCTCTTTATCATTATCATCCTCTCCGTTACCAGCTAAATCGTTGAGCATCCCGATCAAAACGATGAAGTTACTCATTAACGTAACGACGGTTCTTATATTCATCTTACCAAGTTCCGAATAAGGGTTCAACTTGTCGTTGTCTCTCTCGTTCAAAGGAAGTGTCACGACGTATTTCTCGGTCGATGTAGGTTCCAGGTACCACGTTATATGCCTCTCCCGTTCAACTACATATTCTTTTGGTTTCTTATTTAGTACGTTCGTTAAATGGTGATCCGTATTTAATGGCACCCTTTTCTCAAAAATATAATCGACGGCATCTTTTTCCTGCAAAGATAGATGATCTTCCTCTACTTTATATATGGCAAAATCCACCCCAAAATGCAGGTCCTTATAATCTAATCTTCCCTGAGCTAAGAAATCAAATATTCTTAAAGTATTCAAAGAAATTTTGCTTCGGTATTCATGCATTTCCATGGATTCCGTAGTGATAACAAGAGACTTTGAGAGTTCTTCAATTTCTTCATCTTTTTCTTTAAGAGTGTTGATAAAAAATTCCCGCTCCACGATGTCATTGTCTCCCACAACTGCATTAAAGTCATCCAACAACTCTTTAAACGAGAATAACTGATCATAAAAGTAATCATAGTGACGAATAAAATCCTCTTCTCTATATTTACGGTAAGCATCTAAGTTAAAATTCTCATCCGACGCATTGGTGGAAAGGAGTATTGCTTTCCGGTCATAATACCAAACCAGAATGAGTACAAATAAAATCCAGCTCAATAATTTATATTCTAAAGATAAGCTGTCAAAACCAACGGTACCCCAGATTAAAGCAATTCCTCCAAAACCGCTAGTGATAAGCGGCCACAAGTTATTGTGAAAATCCATCAGCAAGGACCCAATCACTTTTATGTGCTGGGGAAAGGAATAGGTCCCTTTTGAAGTGGTTCGAGCTGTTCGGAGCTTCTCATAAAAATCATCATAGCTTTTTGATAAATCTTCCAATTGGGCTTCAATATCTCGTTTGTTTTGCTTTGCAGACATGGAACCCCCTCGTTTCTTTGCAGATTAGTGACAATGGTAAAAAGAATATCCACTATAAATTTACTTAAAATTCCATTAAGTCATAACCATGAACTCTTAAAGCGAACACTTAAGAAAAACTATGCATGGGAATTGTACAAATACCATCAAATATAATATAATCGTTGCAATCTTTATAATTTTATGAACGGCAGAAAAGGTGATGTGCATGGTAAAACTGGAGCAGGAGATCCCTCTGCGTGAGAAAAGTATTGTATTTATTGGATTCATGGGAGTAGGGAAAACCACGGTCGGGAAATTGGTGGCCCAGAAGCTTCACAGGAGCTTTATCGATATAGATAAAGAAATTGAAGAAAAGCATCAAAAACCGATTTCGGAAATTTTTAAAGCCATTGGGGAAAAGGCCTTTCGTGAAGAAGAGAAAAATATGGTTATGACTACTTGTCAGCAAAAGCTGAAAGTCATTTCTCTTGGAGGAGGAGCTTTTCTGCAAGAGGAAATACGTAATGTGTGTCTTTCGAATTGTATTGTTTTCTATTTAGATATTTCCTGGGATTCCTGGAAAGAGAGACTCAGTATTTTAGTAGACAGCCGGCCCGTGCTGCAGGGAAAAACAGTGGAGGAAATCGAAGCGTTGTTTTATGAAAGAAAAAACACGTATTCTGATCATAATTCTATACTCGTTACCGATGCCTTTAATGAGGAAGAGGCGGCTGATTATATTACAGATTCCTTAAAAATGGCATGGAGTCTCTATGACTGAATTCAATAGAGGTTTTTTGAGCATAAGTAAAGCAATAATGACAAAAACTACTGCAACAGTGGAGCAGCTCTAGTGCTGCCAGAAAGCTTAAGGGCACCAGGTACCTAAAAGCTGTCAAAGAGCGAAGTGCCAGATGTGTATTTCGGTACCTGGTACCCGGCGCCCATTTAACATAAATAATCCGAACTGATTTCTATAGAATCGTTCGGATTATTTTATACTTTATTCAGTTTTGTCTCAGCCTTTTAATGTTCATTAAGTTGAGGATCTTATAACAAGGTCTGGCGGCAGGATAATGCGCTGGTTTTCTTCTTCCCCTTTGTTTTGGATACGGTGATGCAATAAATCTGCAGCTTTACTTCCGATTTCTTTAGCGTGGGAAGAAATCGTAGTCAGGGGTGGATACGATAAAGTGGCTGATGCTTCCACATTGTCAAATCCGACCACTGCTATATCTTTTCCAGGTTCATACCCTGCATTGCGCAAAGCTTCTATCGCTCCAAAGGCAACCAGGTCATTGAAACAGAAGACCGCACTAGGTGGATCAGGTTCTGCCATGACTCGCTCGACCGCCTCAACACCGCCTACTCTTTCAGCGGAGCTCTCTACGATCAGGGACTCAATCACATCTATCCCCGATTCCTCGTGTGCCTGCTCAAATCCTTTTTTCCGATTTTTCCAGGCTGAAGATTCGGAGTTCCCTCCCACAAACGCAATACGCTTATGTCCTTTATCAATAAGGTGCCGGGCAGCCATTTTAGCCCCTTCAAGATAATTGATTCCTACATAGTCACAAGGTAGTCCTTCTATTTCTCTAACAGCTGTCACGATAGATAAATTCCAGTTTTTCAATTTCTCCATATTGATCGCCGAACTATCAGACACCGGACATAAAATAAGCCCGCCTACCCGATGTTCCATCATGGTTGAGATAAGTTTCTTTTGCTTATCTTCTGAATCGAACGTGGTACCAAGAATAACAGTATATCCTTCTTCTTCAAGTCTACTATGGACACCCACTAGAAGTTCTGCAAAAAATGGATTAGCAATATCTGTAATAATCAACCCCACTGTAGTTGAACTCTGTCCTCTTAAGTTAGCTGCTACACGATCGTAAACATATCCTAATTCCTCCATAGAGGCTAATACTTTATCCCGAGTCGAATCTTTAATAGTTGGACTGTTACGTACAATAAGTGATGCGGTCGCTCGAGACACTCCAGCGTGTTCTGCGACCTGGCTTAAAGTCACGCGAGCCTTTTTTTTGCTCAAATTGTTCACCTCAAACAAACGAATTAGTATAAATCCTTCAATTATTACTAAGTATATTGGCATTGATTTCAACTGTCAATTTAAGAGACAACACGGATTCAGTATTTAAATTCACCTTTATTACTCTAAAAACAAGAGAGAAAACTGCGGGATGAATATGATAAGTATCAATGTAAAAATCATAACGATAAAGAATGGAACAACAGCCTTTGACAGAGATTCAATAGATAATCCTGAGATCCCTGAACCGACAAATAAATTAACTCCCAGCGGAGGCGTGATAAATCCTATTGCAAGATTAGCCACCATAATCACACCAAAGTGAACAGGATCATATCCAATGTCTGCCACAATAGGAAGCAGGATAGGAGTTAGAATAATAATGGCTGCAAGTGTGTCCATAAAACAGCCGACAAACAGCAGAAGCAAACTGATCAACATAATAATGACAATCGGATTCTCCGAAATGGACAGCAGAAAGTTGGCGACTTGAGAAGGGATTTGTTCAATGGTCAGGATTCGTCCAAATACAGTAGCTGCCCCAATAATGATCAAAACGGTAGCCGTAGTTAAAGCGGAGTCAGCAAATATTTTGGGGAGGTCTTTTAGTTTAAGTTCCTTATATAAGAAGAATCCTACTACCAAGGCATAGATTACTGCAACGGCAGCTGCTTCAGTAGGAGTAAAGATCCCTCCATAAATTCCCCCTATGATAATAATCGGTATCAGCAGTGCCCATTTAGCTTCTCCTAAGGATTTCAGAAAGCGCTGAGGCGTAAACTTTTCACCTGTGCCTTTATAGCCCATCTTCTTCGAATAGAAATAGGCATAGACCATTAATCCAATAGCCACTATACTACCAGGTAAAATACCCGCAATGAACAACTCGCCTACGGATGCACTTCCAACGATTCCATAGATTACCATTGGGATACTCGGCGGAATAAGAACCCCGATCGAGCCGGCAGCTACGACCAGACCAGTTGCAAATCTTTTGTCATATCCCATTTTCACCATTGAGGGGATCATAATTCCTCCTATCGCCGCCACAGTGGCTGGACCCGATCCGGAAATGGCTGCAAAAAACATACACGTGACAATGGTTGCCATTGCAAAACCACCCGTTCTGTGGCCAACCAGTGTATTAGCTAAGTTAAACAACCGGTTAGAGATCCCTCCCTTACCCATAATTTCTGCAGCTAAGATGAAGAAAGGAACAGCCATAATAGGGAAGGAATCCACAGCCGAAATTAACGTTTGAGTGATATATTCTACAGGCAGCGCATTACTATAAATAAGTACTAGCAGGGAAGCTACCCCAAGTGCAATCCCGATGGGGACACTTACGAGTAACAAGGCCGTTAAACCACCAAATAACAGTGTAGCTGTCATGATCTTCCTCCTCCTGTCATTTCTTGTTCATGGACAAGCACGTGGGTTCTGGTATTAAAATTGGCCACTTTTTCTTCATCCTGATCTTCTTTCCCTTTTAAAGAAGCATACTGGTTAATGAGTTGTTGAATAATTCGAACAGCTGTAATCCCCATACCTACTGGTGTTGCCAGGTAAACAAGCCCCATAGGGAGATGCAAACCTGGAGACATCTGGCCCCACTCTAGAATTTTATAGGCAATCTCTAATCCATAAATGACCACGAAAACAGCAAAAATTAAGAAAATGACATTTGAAATCATTGATAGAATCACTTTACCTCTTTCTTTAAGCAATAACAGCATCACATCCACCTTTATATGTCTCTGTTTTTTAACTCCATAACTAATCCCTATATACACCAGCCATATAAAACAATATCTTCCTAGCTCTTCAGACCACCCTAATGATTCTCCAAATAATCTCATGAAAATCTGCAAGGATATCGCAGCAACCATAATCACTGAAAAGAAAACGAGTAGTGATTCTTCAAAGTGCTCGTCTAACCATTTGATGACTTTCATCTGTTCATCTCCTTTTAATCATAATAGACAATCCATGTCTCCCTAGTTTTTTAACTCTTCCAATGGAAATCCATTTGCATCCTCAAAAACTTGGTTTAATAAATCCTCTCCGACAATGGATTTGTATTTCTCGTAAACAGGTTGAACAGCCTCCACCATTTCCTTCCTTTCTTTCTTAGATAGTTCTGTTACCTTCATTCCTTTTTTTTCTATTAGGTCATAGCCTTCTTCGCTTTCTTCTTTATTGAGCTTTCGCTGATAGTCCCTAGATTCAATAGCAGCATCTGACATAACGGATTTTTGACCCTCCGTCAGTGAATCCCAAAATGGCTTACTGACCATGAAGGCGCTTGCATTATAGACGTGATTCGTTTTCGTTAAGTACTCCTGAACTTCATAAAAGTTAGCCGTCGTCACATTACCAACAGGATTCTCTTGTCCGTCTACCGTTCCTTGTTCAAGCGCTAAATATAATTCTGTATAACTAATAGGTGTGGGATTTGCGCCTAGTTGATTCCATATGGACATATGAAGTCCATTTTCAAGAGTTCGTATATCCAACCCTTGAATATCCTCTACATTGCTGATTTCTTTCTTGTTATTCGTAAGCTGCCTAAACCCGTTCTCCATGTAAGCCAATCCTTTTAGATTTTGGTCTTCTAAATCGTTCAATAGCTGATCGCCCACAGGTCCATCAAGAACTTCGTAAGCGCTTTCTCTATCAGGAAATAAAAAAGGCAGATCGAAAATCTGATATCGTTCAGCAAATTGAGCGATAGGACCTGTAGACATGGTTGTACCTTGAATGGTATCAAGTTGTAACCCTTCCAGCACCTCTCTATCTCCGCCTAGTACACCGTTAGGATAGACTTCTACATTGATTTCTCCATTTGTCTTCTCTTCAACGATTTCCTGAAATTTATAGAGTCCTTTAGTTAAAGATCGATCTTCTGGGGTTACTACAGCCAGTCTCATCGTTTTCTTTTCTTTACCAGCGGCTTCTAACATATTGATATAATATCCGGCCCCCAGAATTGCAAAGACTGCCAATAATCCAATGAGCTTTATTTTCTTCATGATATCCACTCCTTTTTCAGTAGATCGATCTAATAAGATCACGACTTAATTAGATCGATCTAATCGATTGGAACATTTACTTCATTTTAAATGGACTAATTCTATTAATCAATGTATTTTCAGAAAATTCTTTGAATAATTCTTTTAAATTAAAGTAACGCCTTATTTTTTTATAATTTTCTCTTGACTTGTAGGCTTATTAGAAAGCAGAGAACAAGGGCCGGCTTGCAACATATAGCTTCCCCCATCGTGCCCTATCACTTGTTTTGTATAGTCGGCGGTGTGAATTAAAGCCTGCAGGTCAATCCCTGTCTCAATCCCCATTTCATGTAAAAAATGAACAAGATCTTCTGAAGCTATATTCCCTGAGGCACCTGGAGCATAAGGACAGCCTCCCAGCCCAGCGATGGAACTATCAAAATGGATAACTCCTTGCTGCAGAGCACTAAATGTATTCGCAAGCGCCATCCCCCGTGTGTTATGAAAGTGCATCGAAAAAGTAATCGTGGGGAATTCCTGCTTTAGTACTCCTAACGATTCGTACACTTGTTTAGGGTTAGCCATGCCTGTCGTATCAGCAAGTGATATCTCAGTAATGCCCATAGTTTCATACCTTTTTATGATCGGAATCAGTTGTTCAACGTGTACTTTTCCTTCATAAGGACAACCGAAAGCGACAGATAAGGAGCCTCCCACCTTTACATCCTGTTTATGGGCGGTCTCAATAATCGGTTCCAGCTTATTTTGAGCATCTGCGACTTTGGCATTGGCATTGGACATGCTATGGGAATCCGTAGCTGAAAGCATCAGTTTTAATTTTTTAATTCCTGAATCAATTGCTCTTTGAGCCCCTTTTTCATTAGGAACGAGCGCACGAAATTTTAAATCCTCTAAGTCCTGGACCTGACGTACGACTTTCTCTGCGTCCCTTAACTGGGGAATTGCCTGGGGATGGACAAAAGACGTAACTTCCATTGATTGAATCCCTGTTTTCGCTAGCTCCCGAATGATGTTCACTTTAGCGTCTGTTGGAATCCATTCTCTTTCAGCCTGGAAGCCATCACGCGGTGCTACTTCACACATAACTGCTTTAGAAGGTAATACTAGATTCTGTGCATTCATTAGATAATCCCCTTTTCTTGTAATTGAGTGACCTCTTCTTTAGACAGCCCTAAGGTTTCACTATAGATTTCCTCATTGTGCTCTCCAAGATCAGGAGCACGGTGGCGAATAGTGCCTGGGGTTTTTGAGAATTTAGGAACCACGCCTGGCACCTTTACTTTCCCTAAACGAGGATGCTCCACTTCAACGATATTTTCACGAGCTTTATAGTGAGGGTCCTCGAAGATATCTTCTATGGTGTAAATCGGGCTTACCGGCACCCCGTAAGAGTCCAGAAGTTCTGATAATTCTTTCTGGGTATGCTTTCTAATCCAGTTGGATACAATCTCCTGGACTTCATCATCATGCTTCAACCGTTCAGAATTGGAATAATACCGCTCATCTTCTAACATATCCATTCGATCCATCGCCTCAGCCAATCGGTTGAAAGTTGAATCGGTACTTGTGACGAGAACGACAAACTTACCGTCTTTTGTTGCGTACGTACCTGCGGGGCTTGAATGTCCTGACAGTCCAGGACTGCGATCCCGTACTTTTCCGTTCTGGTCATATTCCGCTACTAAGAACTCAAGCATACGGAAAATCGATTCATAAAGCCCCATCTCTACGATCTGCCCTTCTCCTTCTTCATTAACATCACGATTATATAAAGCGCTTACTGTAGCTAATGCAACATAGACGCCGGTTATATAATCTAATAAAGAATACGACGGGCTGACAGGCGGACGGTCCGGGTAACCCTGAATGGATGTGTGTCCGCTGAATGCTGTCCCAGGCGTTCCAAAACCTGCTTTTTCTCTGTAAGGTCCGGTCTGTCCATAGCCAGAAACTCTCGACATGATCAAATCAGGATTCACCTTTTTTAATTCTTCATAGCTCAGTCCCCATTTCTCCATTGTTCCAGGGCGGAAGTTTTCGACTAATACATCGTGCTGGGCGATTAACTTTTTAAAGAGCTTTTTTCCTTCCTCTGTGCGGATATCCAGGGTGATCGATTTCTTGTTACGTGCCAGCCCTGGCCATCTTAAGCCTTCTTCTCCTTTCCACGGACCTACTGTTCTTAACGTATCCCCTTTACCGGGTAACTCGATTTTGGTTACATCAGCTCCAAAGTCAGCTAAGAGTGTAGCTCCAAATGGGGCAGCGATCATTGTCGATATATCTAAGATTTTCACTCCAGTTAATGGACCAAATTTAGGTGTAGTCATAGTTATTCTCCTTTTATTAGATCGATCTAATTTGAGATAAAAAAATAATCCCTTCTTACCTGTAAGCTTTGCACCACCGCCAGCATGACTAGCAGCGGTGTCTCCTACAAAGCAGCTCTATGGAGCGCCTTTATATTTCTTCGTAAGCTCGATGACGTCTTTTAATTCTTTTAAAGGGATTTGTCCGGGAGCCGAGCTTTTTTCTCCTACTGCAAAAGTGATACTCGACCCAAAAACCCAGCCGAACATTCTCGTAATGATCCCTAAACCACCCATAGAAATAGTAATTAAAGGGGTACCCATCGAACTTCTGGCTTTCTCTGTGACCATGAGCAATTGCAGAACATCACTGTTGCTTTGAGGCATTACAGCGAGCTTAGCGTAATCCGCCTTATAAAATTCAGCCTGATGAAGGGCTTTAAGTAAAACAGAATCTTCGGGAGTGTGATTAAAATTGTGATACGACAAAATCAACTTTGTCCCGTTCTGTTGTGTTGCTGATCTTAACTGCTGAATATATTGCTCAGAATTAGCTACCTCATAATCAATGAATTCTACAAAGGGAGTTCGGCTGACTTCCTTTAAAATCTCTATTTTCTCATCCTCACGTAAAGAAAGCGGCTGCCCTCCCTCTTTCTCACTGCGAATCGTAAACAACAGAGGGATATCAGCTAAGAGATCAGCTGTCTTTTCAAGGACCGTTTCTACTTGGCCGATATTCTGTATTTCTTTAAAATAATCAGCACGCCATTCTATGATATCAGGCTCTTGAGGAACAATCATACGTACTTCATTGATAATTTCTTCTACGGTTTCCCCTACTAATGGTGTACAGACGTTTGGTTCCACTTTCTTCATCGTCTTCTCCCCCTTTCAATTCCTGTAACCTAATTTCGCTGAGATCACTGAGGCCGACTCTTTAACCAACTGCTGATAATCTACAATCTTATCTTGAGAGAATCTCATGGCAGGACCTGAAATGGAGAGACACGCCTTTACCTTTCCATTTATATTGAATATAGGAGCAGCAACAGCAGACGTCCCCTCACCTCGCTCATCAATACTGCAACATACCTTTTCAACCCTGATTGTTCTTAATTCTTCTTCAAGCTCAGGTTTATCGACAATAGTAAGCAGCTCATTGATAAAATTCTGTTCTTGAAAAGCTAATAAAGCTTTCCCTCCCGCTCCAGCCCATAACGGAAGCTTTTGCCCGATTTTAACAGAGTGACGCACAGACCTGAGCCCCTCCGCCTGTTCCAGACATACCCGGTAGATATCATCGATATTATAAAGATTTACAGTTTCCTTTGTGTGATCTCTAACCTCATCCATAATCGGTTTAGCAATTAATCTGGTTTCTATTGATTTCCCTGCTAAGTATCCTAAATAATAAACTTTCATTCCAAGCTTATATTTCAGCGTTTGCTGATCTTTTTCTATGATGCTGTTTTGTTCTAATGTGCTTAGTAGTCTACTCGTGGTCGATTTAGCCAATTCTATTTCTGATGCAATCTCGGTTAGACTAAGCTCAGATTGGTCTTCATTAAAACAATTGAGAATATCAAGCGCTCTTTGAACCGTTCGCAGACCTTGTTCACTTTTGGCATTCGTCATATGTTTACTCAACCTTCTTTTGTTCCATCTATCGGAATTTAGTTTTATTTAACGGAACTAAATTCATTTTAAACATAATTTTTTCATTATTCAACCCTTGAATGGTCAATTTTTTGAAAATTTCTATTAATACAAAAGGGGGAAAAGAAATAACAAAAGGGAAAAACTAGTTTTTCCTTTTGGTCCACAATCGGTCATCTTTCCTTAAAAATAAAAGAAATGACGCGGCCTCCCCTCTGCTAGGAAACCGCGCCATTCCGGCACTTTGTATGGATGATTCCGATTGGGCTCGAACCAACGACCTCCACCCTGTCAAGGTGGCGCTCTCCCAGCTGAGCTACGGAATCATATATGTAACGTAAAACGTTCGTAAATTTTGTTACGAACAAATAATAATATACAATGAGATTTAAATATTGTCAACGATTCCTATTACATTTTTTATTTTTTAGCGTATTTTGTCGAATAAAACGGAATAATAAGGGAACGCGTATCTCTTCCACTTTTTCCTGAATAATATGATAAAATAAAGGTGGTACGTTTATGAAGCCTGTGATACGGGAATTTTTGTAGTAATCGTTGTTGTTAGGAGGAGCTTTGTGGGACGTAAAGGTAAGTTTCAAAATTTTACAATTTCTAGTCAGTATTTAAATGAGGATATGACAATTAAGGTGTATACGCCTGAGAATTACTCACCTCTTTATAAATATCATTTCTGTATTATGCAAGATGGTGATGATTACTTCCAAATGGGGCGTGCAGCGACGCTGAGTGATAAGCTTCATTCGGATCGCGAAATTGAAAATACCATCTTCATTGGTATTCATTATAATGATAAATATGATCGTCAGGATAAATATCACCCTGATGGAAAGAAACAAGGGGATTATGTAAATTTCCTTGTTCGTGAAGTTGTTCCTTTATTAGATGAGGAACTTCCAGGCTTTAGTATAGGAAAAGGCCGCACGCTCGTTGGCGATTCACTTGCTGGAACGCTGGCATTAATGACAGCGGCTAGATTTCCTAATATTTTTGGCAATGTCATCATGCAGAGTCCTTATATTGATGAACACGTCCTTGAGTACATTCAATCAATTAATGATTTATCAAATTTAACCATTTACCATACGATTGGAAATCAAGAGACTGATGTGAAGACGACAGATGCGGCTCGAAAGAACTTTCTAAAGCCTAATCTTGAGTTACGTCAATACTTAGATAAGCAGCCCCTTTCCTATGTGTTCTACGAATTGGAGGGGGACCACACGTGGGGATCCTGGCAAAAGGATTTTCCTAATGCGTTGAAAACGATGTTTGCGAAAGAAGATTAAGGAGGGTTTCAGCAAATGAAATACGGAATTGCAGCATTTCCATCAAAAAAAATTCAGGACGAAGCGAATTCTTATCGGAAGCGTTACGACCCACACTACGCCTTGATTCCACCACACATCACCTTGAAAGAGCCGTTCGAAGCCGATGAAGATAAAATTGAGAGCAAAATTATTCCTGAGTTAAAGAGAGTTGCTAAAGAAACGACGCCTTTTAATATTCATATTCAAAAGGTTAGTTCTTTTACACCAGTCACTAACACCATCTATTTAAAAGTGGAGCCGTCTGAGGAGATCTCTTCAATTAATGAACGACTGCATACTGATCATTTACCAGATAATAAGCAGTACTCCTTTGTGCCTCATATTACAATTGCTCAAAAGCTTTCTGATGAAGAGTATTCTGATGTATACGGTACGTTAAGCATGTTGAAGTTCAATATTGAAGATAAAATTGATCGTTTCCAACTGCTTTATCAGCTTGAGAACGGAGCATGGAGCGTTTATGAAACGTTCCGCTTTGGAGAATAGGCTGATATGGCTGTAAATTTACGCACCGTGACGAATGAACTGGAAAAACGAGATGCTTTTACTGTACGTGAGGAAGTTTTTATAAAAGAGCAAAATGTAGCTGTAGAAGATGAGCACGACGAATATGATGAGACTGCGACCCACATTGTGGGTTATATTGACGGAAAACCTTTAATCGCCGCTCGTCTGCGCTTTGTAGGAGATTACGGAAAGTTTGAGCGCATATGTGTAGCCAAATCACACCGTGGTCAGTCGCTCGGCAAACAAGTCATTCAGTACATGGAGATGGTCACACGTGACGGCGGCTATCAGAAATCGAAACTAAATGCTCAAACGCATGCGGAAGGTTTTTATAAAAGCTTAGGCTATGAAACTGTCTCCGAAGAGTTCATGGACGCGGGTATTCCTCATGTAACAATGACAAAATCATTATAATCCTTACACAACCTGCCTGAATTCGGGCAGGTTTTTTGTATAAAATGCCCCGGTCTCGTCCACAATGCTGAAGAATACGTTTTGGCGGGGATGGGGATATTATGGATTTTATGAGAATAGCTATTGAATCCTTTTTTGGATTCGGCGCCTTATTTGTATTAACAAAGTTCTTGGGGAAATCACAAATTACCCAAATTACAGCGTTTGACTTTATTGCAGCGTTAGTACTAGGAGAATTAGTCGGTAATGCCTTATATGATAAAGAAGTGGGAATCGCTCAAATTGCATTTGCTGTTTTTTTATGGGGCATACTCATTTATGTTACTGAAATTATTACTGAGAAGTTTAAGGGATCACGAAAAGCATTAGAAGGCTCTCCTTCTGTCATTATTGATCACGGGCAGATCATTCGCGAACAAATGAAGAAAAATAAACTAGACATTAATCAGCTGCAGCACTTGCTTCGTTCAAAAGATATTTTTTCTATTCAAGACGTCCTTTTTGCCGTATTAGAGACAGATGGAACCATTTCTGTTATGAAAAAAACGGCCGCTGACACACCGACTCTTCAAGATTTAAACCTCCCTCTCACGCGTAAAGGGCTTCCTCGACTGCTCGTTAGCGATGGGGAAATTCTTTGGGATAATCTAAAAGAAATCGGCCTTGATAAAAAATGGCTGGAAGCCGAACTTCATACACAGGACTTCCGCGAAGTTAAAGATGTATTAATAGCAGAGTATACGCCAGGCGAACAACTTTTTGTAATGGGTTATGAACAGCCTACCCGATAAAATGTCCAGCAGAAATCACTTACCTTGTAGGTGATTTTTTTTCGTTTAATGAGACCCGTTAAGTAAGCGGTCACTGCTGTACGGTATAATAACCATTGAGACAATTGGGGAGCGTGAACCTCAAATTCAGCGCACATTTTTGCCACTATCGCTTCGTGAGTCATGGCTTCTTCTAAATTTGCTTCTACCCAGTGTAATAAACGTTCATGGTAGTCAATATTTGCTTGGACAGTAGCTTTAAAGTCTCTTTCATAAGTTCCATGGCCCGGCAGTCCTCCGGAACATGAAAGATTAAGCAGCTTTTTTAAGCTTTCTATTGTTTCATGAGCATCTGTGATGTAAGGGATTTTATGTTTTTTTAATTGGTCAACACTAAAATAAGCGTCAGCTGCATATAACGTATCGTTAATCACTAAAGATAACTGGTTATAACTATGACCAGGGGTTGAAATACTTTTTATAGGCAGCGTACCTATTGTAAACTCCCCTTCTTCAACGAGTTCGTCCACTTTCATAGCTGGGCCTTCTAAAAACTTATTGCGCAGTTCGGGAAGAGGATCGTTTCCACCGAATAGATACAAAGGTTCTAACGGTGGATTTTGTAAAATGGCAGCTTCAAACGGTGTAGCAAGTGTATGTAGATCGTAGTTGTCCTGCAAATAAGCAGCCCCTCCATAATGGTCAGCATGGGCGTGGCTGATAAAAAGGTGAGTTAAAGGAAGCTCCCTTTTACGAAGCTCCTTTTCTACCTTCTTCACAGATGAGCGATCAATCCCTGTGTCAATGAGCAGCCCTGTTATGCCATCCGTTACGTAACCTATGTTTACTGCGCTTTCGTAATAATAACATTGTTCATTAATTTGATGGAATGACATAAATTATCTCCTATTTCTTTAAATGGATTCACTGAAACGCTGACCTTTCCCTGTGACTTCTGAATAAACTTTTTCTTTTAGAAGATGTGAACGTTTCTTTTCATTATTATAGTAAAATTTTTTAGATGTATGAAGTTCATGCCGGAGATCGTTGGAATCTTTTCGATGTGGTTCTCTAGGGGTATAGTTTTCCTTCAGCCGGTGGTCCAGTGTTACTTTAAACACAGGGTCGAGCATAAACGGTGACCGTTCCTCGGAAGTAACTCTCTGGTGATAATCCTGGTATTGATAATGCTGGATTGGCAGAATATATCCCATGTTCTCTCCTCCTTGCTATTATGCTTACCCTTTTTCTTCTCCCATTATTCCCCTTTTCGTTGGCTCCATTCGTAGATAATTGATTGAATGCCTGCTACTGCCAGGATAAGAATGAACAGTTCACTATACGGTACATATAGATGAAGAAAAACAACAAACAGCGATGCCCAAACCCCAACACACCATTGACAGCTAACTAATTCTCCAATAATTCCTTTAGGTTCCAGCCACTCTTCTTTTCCTTCTTGAACAATTTTATAAAAAGGCGCACGCAACGGCTCAAAAATAACATCCTGTACAATTAGTTTTGTGATGCGAAATGTGGCAAAAACAATTAAAAACAACTCCAGCCCTGTCACCATAAATTCAGCCTCCTTTTATTAAAAGAAAACGGTCACTACGAGGTAGTGACCGGGGGGATTAAATCCAAGAAAATCCACCGTGAGAACTTGATTCATCGTCGTGCTTTCGTTTTTTATGGTGACGGTCAGAGCTGCTTGATTCATCATCAAACCACCCGCCAAAAAACGGGTCACGATGTTTGCGATCTTTCCGATCGTCTTTGTGGTGGTCTTTGTGATGGTCTTTGCGCTCATCTCTATGATCATCTTTACCATGTTTGCGGTGTTTATCATCTGAATCAATAAAAACGTTGTCGGCTTTTATTACTAAATCTTTTACATAAATCACTTTCTTTTCCCGCTTCTTTTCAGACATTCGTTTCATCTCCTTATTAATAGTCATTGATACTGTATGGTTTATTTCCCTAATTGGTATGGTCAATGGCCTAGAGCATAATCATTAGCCTACGATTTTGCACAAAAGAGACAAATGCCCACACCCGAATCTATGAACGACATATTCTATTAAAGACATTACGTCAATACGTATCGAGAGGGGCAAACGAAAATGAGCTGTGGCAAACATCATGATTCAGGTAATTGTGTTTGTGACATTTTAAGTGAGATCGTTGCAGCACAAAATGATGTACTATCCGATTGCAACACCAGCTGTGAGCAGTCGATTGGAGATTTGCTTGGTGACACAGGAGGTTCAGGTCGTGACACGGTCCCTGTATTGCTTTACTGCAAAGGGAATTGCAAACCATTTAAGGGATTTGGTGCTCGTCGTGATTCCATCAAAGACATTAAAGCAAGCTTTTATTTCCGTGTAAAAGATGTGGATAAAGACTGCTGTGCAACACTTGAACTTCTTCGGGACCCAGAAGACAAGTGCGACGATCCAAGTTCACCAGTTGAGCAAAAAACAGGTCATCTAAAAGCTACTGGCATTTGCATTTCCGTCGACTTAGACTGCTTCTGCCATGTGACTTGCTTACCAGCAATTACAGCATTATCCTAAGTACATGAAAAAACCGCGCAACAGGCGCGGTTTTTTTGCGTTTAAAAACCAAGCAACCGAATCGATTGAATATCTTTAAATGGAACTTCTTGTTGAAAGGGCTTTTGAAAAGTTTTCATATAAACTATTCCATCTTCGTACTTCTGAACATAGCCTTTCCATGTATCCTCAGCTGTGGTCACTTCGCACTTCATCTTTGGAAGCTGACTTGGCAGCTGAACAAAATAGTTCACTTTCTCTTCCAGCGACATGTCCCGAAAGCGTTGACGCCGATCTTTACGTGAACTAAAAGTTAAATCGGCTTCTGGCTTATCCGCTGGCTCACTTGGAGGCGCTTCTTCTGTAGTTGTTCCTCCCTCCCCATTGATAATGGATTGGTTTCGTGCTCGTAATTCATTTTCTTGTAAGGATGGTTTAATAGTGGTGGATTGACTGCGAAAACTTGTTTGCATAGAAACTTCGGCGGGTTGCAGATTAGGCTGGGTAATGTAAAGAATCGGTGGTTTTGCCATTTGCTTTTTATTCGCCACGTTCATCTCTCCTTTTCAATTCATCATTCTATGTATATGCGCCGAAAAGTTTTCATGTGCCCAATTTTAAAGGACAAGTGAGAAAGAAATCTTTAGCCAGATTAACAAACACCCGTTTAAATCCACAAAAAAACGCCCTGACTTTAATGTCAGGACGGTTTCTACTGTGAATTAATAAGCAACTGTGCTGAAACCAGAGTCTACGTGTATAATTTCTCCCGTTACTCCACGAGACAAGTCGCTCATTAAGAAGTAAGCTGTGTCGCCTACCTCTTCTTGAGTAATTGGTCGGCGTAGCGGTGCACGTTCTTCGATCACCTGATGGATTTTATTAAAGTCCCCGACACCTTTGGCAGAAAGTGTACGAAGCGGTCCTGCAGAAATGGCGTTCACACGGATCGCATGCTTCCCTAAGTCGTTAGCTAAGTAACGAACACTAGCGTCAAGGCTCGCTTTAGCTACACCCATAACGTTATAGTTTTCCACTACTTTTTCCCCGCCCAGATAGGTAAGAGTCACAATTCCGCCGCCTTCGGACATAATCGGCTGAACCGCTCTTGCTACAGCTGTCAAGGAGTATGAGCTGATGTTGTGAGCTGTCAGGAACCCATCACGGCTCGTGTTTAAATACTCGCCTTTTAGTTCATCACGATTAGCAAATGCGATACAGTGAGCAAGACCGTGGACGACGCCTACATCTTTTTGAATGTTTTCGAATGTTTGGATAATCGCTTCATCATTCGTTACATCACATTCATAGAAAAGAGATTCAGGGCCTTCCAGTGTCGCTGCCAAGTCGCGCACGGATTTTTCAAAGCGTTCCGCTGCATATGTGAAAATCAAGCGCGCCCCCGCTTTGTTTAGAGATTGTGCAATCCCCCATGCAATGCTTCGTTTGTTCGCTACGCCCATAACGACGTACGTACGACCTTCTAGTGAAAAATTACTCATTTCAAAATCCTCCTCGAGGTGATTTCATTAGTATTATGATTTGTTATTAGTACCTGCTCCTATTTTATTATATCACTTGCAAAAATACAAACGCTATAGGAGTAAACTCATAAACGCCGTCGCCAGTCCGAAATAAATCAGAATGGATATTAAATCATTTATCGTCGTTATAAAAGGACCGGATGCTACAGCTGGGTCAATATTAAAGCGGTGCATGACAAGAGGTACAAGAGCCCCTGCCAGGGTCGCCACAATTAAGGTAATCATAATCGACAGCCCTACAAGTAATCCTAAGTAAAGATTATTCTGCCAAATAAAAACGATTAAAAAGATAAGAACCCCGCAAGAAATCCCGGTTATTAAACCGGTACCCGCTTCTCTGAAAACAATCTTTGACTTTCCTTGTTTGTAAGTCTCACCAGTTGCAATCCCGCGAACAGCAACGGCTAACGCCTGTGTTCCGGTATTTCCTGCCATTCCGGCAATTAAAGGAATAAAGATTGCCAGGATTGCGACTTGATCCAGTGTTTCTTCAAATCTGCCGATAAGACTAGCCGTTAAGCTTCCCAGGAACAAAAGAATGACAAGCCATGGAAGACGCTTTTTAGCCGAGGTAAATGCTCGATCATCAGGGCCGTCCACATCTGAGATGGCTGCTAATTTAGAGTAGTCATCACTCGCCTCCTCTTCCATAACATCCATAATGTCATCCACGGTAATGATCCCTAGGAGATGATGTTGGAAATCAACGACCGGTAAAGCAAGAAAGTCATAATCTCTCATCATTCGTGCAATTTCTTCCTGGTCTTCCGCTACTGATACAGAGACGACTCGCTCACTCATCACATCTGAGATCACCCAGTCTTCTTCTGAAATAATTAAATCACGTAAGGATATAACGCCTACGAGTCGTTTATCTTCATCAATAACATATGTGTAGTAAATCGTCTCTGCATCAGGAGCTTCCTTTCTTAAATGAAGCATGGCTTCCCGAATCGTCATTCCTGCTTTGACAACCACAAATTCAGTCGTCATGATCGATCCAGCCGTTTTTTCTTCATAGTGAAGCAAATCTTTAATCTCTTCAGCTGAATCGTCATCCATAATCGTTAAAAAGCTGGCAACCTTATTCTTATCCAACTCATTTAAAATATCAACCGCATCATCGGTAGACATTTCAGCAAACACTTGGGCTGCAAATCTGGGATCCATTTCCGTAAAAAACGGCTCAATTTCATCATAGTCAATATGTTCCATTACGTCGGCGACTTCTTCAGGAGACAAATAAGTATAGATCTGCAATCGGACGTCATCTTCTACCTCTTCAAATATTTTTGCCTGGTCGTAAGGATGCAAATCAAGAAATTCGGCACGGAACTGATCAATTTGTTCATTAAAAAGAGCGTCTTCAATCGTTTTCCAGACGTCCATACGTTCATCATCCTCTAAATGCTCCATACTTATCCCTCCCCACTTTTATTCTTTTAGTAAATGTTTAACACTGCCTGCTTATTAATAAAAATTAGCATATTGAAGTACACTTATAATTATAAAGGCAACCAATCAAATTGCTCAAATGTAAAAAAATTCGAACACCAACCAATCCAAAAAAGCAGCACGGCACGATTATATCATTAAACCTGCGTTTTTTTCTTTATTTTCTGGGTACCAGGTACACCATAGGTGCTTTTCGGTACCTGGTACACTTTTAAAAGGGGTTATCTTTATGAAAGTTGATGTTATTGGGGATGTACACGGATGCTTATATGAATTAAAAAATTTATTTTCAGAGCTTGGATACGAGTGGAGAAATGAAATGCCTCATCATCCTGACGGGCGTATTCCGGTTTTCGTAGGCGACCTTACTGACCGGGGGCCTTCGTCAGTTGAAACCATCCGCTTCGTTTACAAACTTGTAATGAGAGAAAGCTCTGCAAAGTATGTGCCAGGGAATCATTGCAATAAGTTGTACCGCTACTTTAAAGGAAATCCTGTACAGGAAAAGCACGGACTTGAAACGACAGCTGCCGAATTAAAAAGCTTAAAAAAAGAAGAGCAGAAACAGGTGAAACAGGAGTTTATTGAACTTTATGAATCCTCTCCTTTATATATTGAAATACCTGAAGTCCATGCAGTTATTGCTCATGCCGGTATACGTGAGGAAGACATCGGTAATGTAAATAAACGGATCAGAACCTTCGTTCTTTATGGAGATATTACAGGTGAACAATTACCAGATGGCCGGCCCGAAAGAAGAGATTGGGCCCAGCATTATAAGGGAGAGCGGTGGATAGTTTATGGACATACCCCTGTATTTGAGCCTCGCTTCGTTAATAAAACCGTCAACATCGACACTGGCTGTGTCTTTGGCAATAAACTCACAGCTTTCCGCCTGCCCGAAGAAACAACCGTCAGCGTCCCCTCCACGATGCCATTAGTAGAAGAAAAGTTTAATTAATATCGGTACCAGGTACACCATTATTCTTTTTCGGTACCTGGTACATAGATAAAAAAGAAAAAAAGCAGGGACCTTATGCCTGCTTTTTGTCATTTGTATTTTTTCCAGGTTGAAGGTGGATCTGAGGTGAAGCGGATCCATTTCCTTGTCCATGGATGGCGCAGCGTAAGTTCATGACAATGCAGTCCTTGGTGATCCAATGCTGCTGTCTCTTCTCCTCCGTACAATGTATCTCCTGCCAACGGGTAGCCGACCGATGCCATATGGACTCGGATTTGATGAGTCCGTCCTGTGTGCAGCTTGCATTCCACCCGAGTGTACCGTCTTCCTTTTTGCAGTATTTTATACTCTGTAACTGCATGCTTACCTTCTGGGTGCACCTCACGCTCAATAATGGAATTTGTTTTACGCCGGATTGCTGCCTCAACGGTACCTTTTTCTCCTTGTTTCAACTTCATTCTTCCTTCGAGCAGTGCAGTGTACTTTCGTTCCACCTCTTTACGATTAGCAGTTAAAACGGAATGGCTGTACTTATGCTTGGCCACAAGCATTAGTCCTGAAGTGTAACGGTCGAGCCGCGTCACGATATGAACTGTATACGGAAGCCCCTTGGTATCATAGTAATAAATCAATCCTTGAGCTAAGCTTCCAAAAGGGTGGTTCGGACGCGGAGACACTTCAATCCCTGAGGGTTTATGAAGCACAATAATATCTTCATCTTCGTAAATGATCGATAACGAGACCGGTTCACCAACCAACACCGACCCCCGTTCCTCTTTAGGAAAAATAATCGAAAGCCGATCCCCTTTTTGTAAATATTTCCAGTGGGGAGCACTCACGCCATTGACTTGAATGACAGCTTCCCGTTTTACGTGCTTGTACAACTGAGCGGAAAAATTCGCACGATTTCTTAAAAAAGCCTTCATACCAATGGATTCTTGAATCAGCCAGGATTTAATCAACGGTTTACATGGAATGTTCATCTGCTACAAATGAGTCGTGCACTCTACTCCAGAATGGAAATGGGCGGAAACGTGCAAAACGAACCCGTTCTTTCGCTACCCGGCACTGAATCGATTTTACATCTTTATAGGTTTTTGTGATGTGGTCTATTGTAATAAGGAAGCTCTTATCATTTTTCGGTTTTAACAAGCACGTGTGATGGCCAGGTAAAATAAGAGGAGAACCGATTGTACGGAACACGCGGTTATTAATAGACGCCATCTCAGTAATCTGAATCGCTTCAAGCGAAGGATGTAAAATCGCCCCCCCTAAAGCTTTATTGTAAGCTGTGCTTCCTGAAGGAGTAGAAATACAAAGGCCATCACCTCTAAAGGTTTCGAAATGATCGCCTTTAATTTCAATATCAAGCACAACTGATCCTTCAGAAGTTTTAATCGCACACTCATTTAAAGCTAAATGACGATCCTCCGTCCCACCGCTATTAGGACGAATGATCACTTCAAGAAGCGGATATTCCACCACTTGAAACGGGGTCCGGGCGATTTCAATAATCAGCTTTTCCAACTCATCCGGTGTCCAGTCTGCATAGAAACCTAAATGGCCGGTATGAACACCGATAAAAGCAGTCTTATCCAAACGGTGAACATAGGTATGAAATGCTTCTAAAAGCGTTCCGTCGCCACCAACTGAAATCGCTAAGTCCGGTTCCTCTTCGTCATATTCAAGTTTAAATTCAGTTAAGTAATTTTTAATTTTTGTGCGTATCTCGTTGGATTTTTTATCACCCTTTGAGAGGATCGAAAATTTCATACCGTCAGCTCCCTTCTGGTTTTTTCATTTGTTTTTCATTAAAAATCTTTTGTGCCTCTTGGATTTCACTTTTTATTTTGGACATTTCCTCGTCTAATTGAAAAGCAGCTTCAGCCGCCCGTTTCAGCCTGGATTTCACTTCACTTGGAATCTGTCCTGCATATTTATAATTTAATGAATGCTCATTTGTTGCCCAGAAATTCATAGCTAACGTACGAATTTGAATTTCAGCCAGAACTCTTTTTTCACCATGAATGGTTTCTACAGGATATCTAATAATTACGTGAAACGACCGATAACCGCTGTCTTTTTTTCGTGAGATGTAGTCCTTTTCCTCGACAATATCAAAGTCATGGCGGTTCTTGAGCATATCGACCACAGAATATATATCATCGACAAATTGACAAACGACACGAACGCCGGCAATGTCCTGCACTTCATCTTCAATATTTTCTGGATTAATCCCTTTTCGTCTAGCTTTTTCAATAATACTCGATTTAGGTTTCACTCGACCTGTTACAAATTCGATCGGTGATTGATCACGCTCATATTCAAATTGTTGCCTCATTCCTTTTAATTTAACCTTTAATTCTTCCACCACTTGAGCATAGGGTGCTATAAATATCTCCCAATTCATGCGCGTTGAGCACCACCTTTATGTATCCTACAGTCTAGCATGGTTGAGCTGTTTGACTCATCCATATTGTATCATAATTACCAGTCCAAACTAGAATCAAACATGACGGGAATGGTTAATCTTTGCAATTTGCAATACATATAAATCATAATAAATAATAAAGAGGTGAAGTACAAATGGCCCAAGAAATAGAAATTGAATTTAAAAACCTACTGACCGAAGAAGAATATGTAAGGCTCTATGACGACTTATCTTTTGAATCAGTTGAACTTATAGAACAAACCAACTATTATTTTGAAACTGAAGACTTTAAGCTGAAACAATTGGGAGCGGCTTTGCGCATTCGCAGAAAAAAAGACACGTGGACGCTGACGTTAAAGCAGCCTCATACTGATGGCCTACTGGAAACACACGATGTGCTCACACAAGAAGATGTAAACCAATGGATGATCAGCCGACCTGTCTCAGCGGAACATGTTGAAACACAACTGCGCGAACTTGGTGTGTCCATTAATGAACTTAAATACATGGGTTCTCTTATGACCCGCAGAAAAGAACGGGAGTATAAGAACACAACGGTAGTCCTTGATCACAGCTTTTATTTTGAAAAAAGTGATTATGAACTTGAGCTCGAAGCCCATTCTAAAGAAACAGGTCTGAAAGTTTTCCGCGAACTGCTCGATCATTATCATATTCCTGAGAGAAAAACCGATAATAAGATCAAGAGGTTCTTTAATGCGAAGCCGCAATCAGATTAGTTGCCGTTCTTGTTGTCCGTTGCTAAAATAAATAAACAGACAGGAAGGGATTTTATGCAACCTACACCAGGCACTATTTATGAAGCTATTGGAGAAGAAAAATTAAACGAACTTGTTGATCACTTTTATAATTATGTAAGCCGGCATCCTGATCTCATCCCTATTTTTCCGGATGACCTGACGGAAACAAGACGCAAACAAAAGCAATTTCTTACTCAATTTTTCGGTGGACCCCCCCTGTATATTCAAGAGCACGGACATCCGATGCTTCGGGCACGCCACCTCCCCTTTACAATTACACCAACCCGTCGTGACGCTTGGCTTACTTGTATGGACCAGGCTTTGACGGATGCGGAAATTGAAGAACCTTATCGTACAGCAATGCTAGACCGCTTAACGATGACAGCTAACCACATGATGAACACACCAGAGGACGAGGAGAAAGGAGAATCGATGTGAGTTGGAAAAGCTTAAACAGCTCAAGCGAGCAACAAGGTACATCCACTGGTTTTTTTGATTTATTAAAAAGGCCAATCGAGATGTATGTATTCGTGGATCCACTTTGCCCAGATTGTTGGTCACTCGAACCGATCTTGAAAAAGCTTACCATCGAATATGGACGATTCTTTTCTATTCGCCCGATCATTAGTGGAAACTTGGCTTCCCTGCAAAACTGTGATTCCGATCGACCAGAGAAGCTGAAAAAAGTGTGGGATAAAACAGGATCCCGCACAGGAATGTGCTGCGATGGAGATGTGTGGATTGAAAACCCCGTATCCTCTCCTCTAGTTACGGCACTAGCTGTTAAAGCAGCCGAGCTTCAAGGAAAGAAAGCAGGCATGCGGTTTCTTCGCAAAGTCCAGGAATATGTCTTCTTAGAGAAAAAGAACATTTCTGACGAAGGTGTCTTGCTGGAATGTGCGAAGAAAAGTCGTCTCGATGTTCATGAATTTGAGAAGGATTTACATTCCGAATCCGCCAGAAAAGCATTACAATGCGATATTAAATTAACGCGTGAAATGGACGTTGATTCATCCCCTTCTATGGTCGTTTTCAACGAATCTGATGAAGAAGCAGGTCTTAAGATTACCGGCATTTATTCATATGATGTTTATGTAAAAGTATTAAAAGAAATGTTACAAAAAGATCCTAAACCAGCTCAGAAGCCCCTGCTTGAAGATTTCTTAAGCCACTACCGCTTCGTCGCGACTAAAGAAATCGCTGTAGTTTATGACTGGACAGAGCAGCAAGCCAAGAAAGAAATGAAGAAACTAGTGTTAAAGCAAAAAGCACGTGAAATCCCAGTAAAACACGGCACATTCTGGGAGTATATGAGTGGCCAATAATGAACGATCCATGGTAAGCTGCAACGCTTGCCATGGATTTTTTATGTCTTTCATAATCCTGTCCTTTTTGAATAAAATGATTATGATTACGAACGAAGAAAGGGGTACTCTCTTTATGAAGACCTGGTTATTGATTCTATATCTTATTATATTTCTTGCCATTTGCTTTTTTCATTTATTTGCTTTAATGCGCCTATACCCTCTTTATATTACTACGCCTCTTCTCGTGCTCTCTTTTTATTTTCTCCTTCATCTCTTTTTTCACAAAAAAAAGTTCCGCGGGTTCTCTTAACGACACCTGCGGAACTTTTTCAACTTTTATTTTAATAATTCTTCCATTTCGTTCAACTTCTGTTCAAAAACGTCCAATGCTTCATAAACAGGATCTTTAGAAGTCATGTCTACTCCAGCCTGCTTCAATACTTCAATTGGATAATCACTGCTTCCCGCCTTTAAAAAGCTCATATAGCGTTCAACAGCAGGTTCACCCTCTGTTAAAATTTGTTCGGCAAGTGTGGTTGCTGCCGCATAGCCTGTAGAATATTGATACACATAGTATCCCATATAAAAGTGAGGAATACGTGCCCACTCAAGGCCGATTTCGTCATCAATCACAAGCTCTTCGCCAAAATATTTCTTATTCAGATCATAATAGATTTGAGTCAGTTTATCCGCAGTGAGCGCTTCGCCGTTCTGGGCTTGAATATGAATTTCATGTTCAAATTCAGCGAACATCGTTTGACGAAATACAGTGCCGCGGAATCCTTCTAAAAAGTTATTTAAAAGATAGAGCTTTTCTTTTTTATCATTTGTGTTTTTCAACATGTAATCATTCAGGAGTGCTTCGTTACACGTAGAGGCAACCTCTGCTACAAAAATGGAATAATTACCATAACGGTAAGGTTGATTCTCATGCGTATAGTAACTGTGCAATGAGTGACCAAGCTCGTGAGCAAGGGTAAACAAATTGTTTACATCATCCTGCCAGTTCATCAATATAAATGGGTTTGTTCCATAATGACCGGAGGAGTACGCCCCACTGCGTTTGCCTTTATTTTCTTCAACATCAATCCAACGGTTTTTAAAGCCTTCCTTCACCGTGTTAACGTAACTATCTCCAAGCGGCTTTAAGCCATTAACTACAAGGTCCTGCGCTTCTTCATAAGACACTTTCATTTCAGCATCTTTAATCAAAGGGGTGTACATATCATACATATGAAGGTCATCGAGCTCAAGCACTTTCTTCCTAAGTTCCACATAGCGATGCAGTAGAGGCAGACGCTCGTTCACCGCTTCAATTAAGTTATCATATACTTCTTCTGGAATATTGTTACGATCGAGTGCTGCTTCCCTCGCTCGTTCATAATGTTTCACTGTAGCAAAATAATTATTTTTCTTCACATTTCCACTCAGGGTGGAGGCAAACGTGTTTTTAAACTGGCCAAACGTATCATACATGGCCTGGAATGCATTTTTACGCACTTCACGATCTTCTGACTTAAGAAATCCAACATAACGTCCGTGTGTTAAATCTACTTCTTCACCTTCCTCATTTTTAATAGAAGGGAACGTTAAGTCCGCATTGTTCAAAGCTCCAAACGTTTGCGATGGATTCGAAGCTACCTCAGAAAATCCTGCGAGCAAACGCTCTTCATTCTCACTAAGAACATGGTCTTTACGGCGAGTGATTTCTTTTAAGGCGTGCTTGTACAGTTCTAAATCCTTATTCTCATTTATAAACTGGTCTACTGTTCCTTCAGGAAGAGCGAGGATTTCCGGAGTGATAAAACTCATAGATGACGCTACTTTTGTATATAGACTTTCTGCTTTTGCATTCATTTCCTGATAATAAGAGTTCGTCGTGTCTTGATCATTTCTCATATGCGCATACGTAAATAACAAACCAATTCGGTGAGAGATTTCATCTTGCAGTTTCAACAAATTAAAAAGCTGTTCAGAAGACTCCCCGAGACTGCCTTTATACTGTTCAATTTCAGGAATAACTTCTTTTACCTGCTCAAATTCTTTATACCATTTCTCATCAGTTTCGAATATTGATTCTAAATCCCATGTTCTTTCTTTAGGTATTTCTTCTCGTTTTGGTAACTGCTTGGTCGATGACATACAAATCCTCCTCAAAAATAATTCGTCACACTAAATATTTCTAGGTCCTGACCGTAATTCCTGCTCCTCGTTATATATTATTATGGCGTTTAAGTTCATTTACTACTCTTCGATCTTCAGCAATCGCCTGGTCAATGTTACCGTGAAAACAAATGTTCCGTTTCTTCACCCATTCTTGCTGCCTTGTACGATGAACATATCCTAATTGCTGCAGCAGTTCCAGGTACTCGTCATAAAGTAAACTGCTTCGGCTGTTAACGGCGGTCTGGATTGATCTTTTTGGAAAAGTAATCACGTCCCCGATTGCTCTGGGCATATAATGTTGAAGAATGAATTTTGTTTGCCACACATAAGGTGCTTCACCTAGAAATAATTGGCTTCTTACAGGCAGATAGCAAACGCTGGGTATAAGTGAAAAGTGATGTCCCTTTAAATAAAGTAATTGCCTCCATTGACTTTCTATAGATCCTACACGTTTTCGATAGTGAGTACGAAACTGATACAGTTGCTTCTCCCACATCGAATACAAGGGGGAAAAAGAAGTTAAAGAGGGTTTAAATAGTTGAGGGAAACGTATAGCTTGTAAAGGGGATGTTTGAAAGAAAGCAAAAGAAGAACGAACCGAAGTACTGTTTAACTGATGAACGGTGGTCATAGCGTGTGCATTTACGTCTAAAAAATACATGCAGTACTGCTTTTGAAAAAAATACACCATAGACTTATGAAACTGCTCATGCTGAACTAAATATATTCCTTTTTGATTTAATTGATTTCTTCCTAAGATCCATAGTGGAAAAATGCCAGCCTTCCGAAATCCTGCGGTGCGCTTTAATACCTCGCCCGATGGAATAGTTGCACATTGAAACTCAATTGCTATTCTTTTTTTGTTGTGTTTGAGAAGCAAATCGGGTCGCTGTTGGATTTCAGGCAGAAAAGCCTCTACTTCAATTTGATACCCCTGCCCGTGTAACCATTGATATAACAACCGCTTACCAGCTTCATGATATACACTTTCCCCACGATTAATTTCACACGTACTTGTAGGAAAATGCGCAAAGTGAGGAGTTATTTTTTGACCAGCACGGATCATGAGGTTTTCTTTGCATACGGGGCAAAAAAAGGATGAATTTTTCCTTACTTTTTCTAATGTGGATAATGAATAGTGATAAAGAGATGTAAGCTTGCCGTTTTCATCGTAAGCATGGAACATAGAGCACCCCCCTCTATGTATTATGATTCGACAATCTACTCACAAACCCTCTTTTTATCTACAAAAAAAAGCACACTCCAAGTGTGAGTGCGCTCTTACTTATCAGCTGGAAAAAAATCTTTCACCTGAGTCAATGCTTGTTCAGCAAAAATCGTTTTTCCATACTCCTGCAGACGATAAACCGTCACAGACGACTCATGTCCAAATTCCATTAACTGACTTAAAATATTTTCTTGTTCATCATCACTCATATTTTCATCATTGAACTGAATATATAAATAATAGGCACCTTCAAAGTGATACAACGCGTGATCAATTTGATCTGACTTGTTATCCATATAGTGACTCAATTGGATCACATCTTCAAATTCTTGAAAACGTAATGTGAAATTGAGTGGAGCCAGTGCTTCTTGTTCATTCACTGTTTCTTCATCTTGTTCGTTTACTGCTTCGTCTGAATCTGAATGCCCTAATTTATCTTCAAGTAAATGTTCTAAATTCTCGTCTACAGGTACATCAATTGATTTACCCTCATCACTTGGGAGTTCGAGCTTTTGCCCGTCTTGGGAAACCTGCGCTTTAGTAACGATCACTTCTAGGCCTTTGTCCATTGCTTGAACCTGGATCCAGAGCGGTCCGTCGGCTTGAAAGTTTTCCTGATCATTCACTTCATCCATCATTTCCCAGAATAGCTGTTCACTTCTTTCGCGATTGTACCAAATCTCTTCGCGGTCAAATCCCAGCTGTTCCACATCATGATAAGAAACGTAAAACTTAACAGTGTTTTCATTTATGCGTTCGATTTCCATTTCTCTCTCTCCCTTCTATCGTTTAATAGGCGGAAGGGATCGTAACCCTAAGTCGCTTATTCATACCTTACCCTTCAGGTCAAAGCTTCAACCATCGTGATGTTTTAGTGTAAGGATTGATGTACTTATATTGTATGATAGTAAATCTAAAATGGAAAACAAATTGCTTCGAATCAGCAGATAACTAGAACCCAAGCCCTCTATGATTTATCTATAGGGATGGTTGATTTTTTATTCTAGCTTATTTTTTGAAATTTGTCACTACTTAGAGGGGGGTTTTTTAAATGAACTGGGACTTGCTTGAACCTATCCTGATCATTATTAGTATAGACATTATTCTTGGCGGAGATAACGCCGTAGTGATTGCGTTAGCCAGCCGAAATTTACCAGAGCATCAGCGAAACAAAGCGATTTTTATTGGGACAGGCCTGGCTGTAGCCTCTCGAGTAGTACTTACTACCGTCGCTTTGTATTTATTAGCCATTCCTTATTTACGTTTAATCGGAGGATTGCTTCTCATTTACATAGCGATCAAGCTTTTAATTAATGAAGAAGATAATACATCCATCAAAAGCAGCGATAGTTTACTATCAGCTATAAAAACCATCGTTTTTGCTGATATTGTTATGGGCTTTGACAATGTACTAGCAATTGCAGGCGCATCTCACGGAAACATTACGTTAGTTGTGATGGGCTTACTAATATCTGTGCCCATAATTATCTGGGGTAGTCGGATCATTTTAAAATTAATGGAAAAATTTCCGATACTTGTCTATATTGGTGCTGGTATATTAGCTTTTACAGCTGCCGAAATGATTCTCGAAGATCCTCATGTCGAGGAATGGATTTATGTCATAGCTCCAATCATGACCGTATTTCCATTTGTGGTTGTATTACTAACTATCATGACCGGTTATTTTTACAACAAGCAAGTGGCAGAAAAATAAAAAACTGTCTCGATTTTTTAATCGGGACAGTTTAGCATTTAGTTTACTAAGCGCTGAGCTTCCTTAAGTTGGAAGGTACGCACACTTCTCGGTAAGAAACGGCGGATTTCATCTTCGTTATATCCAACTTGCAGACGCTTGTCGTCAATAATAATTGGCCGGCGAAGCAAACCAGGGTTTTCTTGAATTAAGTCGAATAAATCCTGCATTGGAAGTTGATCGAAGTCAACTTTCAGTTTTTGAAAGACTTTAGAACGGGTAGAAATGATTTCTTCAGTACCATCTTCTGTCATTCTTAAAATCTCTTTAATCTCATCAATCGTCAAAGACTCTGAAAAGATATTTCTTTCAGTGTAAGGAATATCGTGCTCCTCAAGCCAGGCTTTCGCCTTACGACATGATGTACAACTTGGTGAGGTATAAAGTGTTACCATATAGAAACTTCACTCCTCGAATTTTATTTATAATTATTTTTTAAGCGGCTCTAATTTAAAATTAGTATAATCTAATCTTATAGTATAACTATAACATAGTTGTCAATTAAAATCTATATGTTGAAAGGTAAAAGGCTTACATTCACAGAATTTTAACGATTAGAACAGCATACACTGTAATGTACCACATCTGCGGTTATTTTAAACCACTTTTTTTATATCTTTGTGAAGTTTTTCATTTTCATCTACGCTGAGAAATTGAAAATCCCTGCCTAAAAAAGCAGGGATTTAAATTCTTATCAACTTCTCTTTAAATCTTTTAAAATATCATCAGTTTCCCGATTTTCATTTAGAGTTAATACTTCGTCAACCGGCTGGTATGATTTTCCGTAAAATTCACTATCTTTATACGTGTGAATCTCTTCATACATTCGTTTCATCTGTTCATAAATTTCTTCTTCAGAAGCATCGTCAGGAGACCAATACAGTATCTCCATCTGGTTTTCTTCGTTAGTAGCAAGTGATCGTCGAGTATAACCAATAGACTGAGCGTGTTTGAATCCTTCTCGCTGGTAAAAATGCAGTCTTTTTGCTGTGTCAGTTTCTTCATAGTCAACAGGTTCTACTTCTAAAATAATCGGTTTTCCTTTTGCTTTCATTTTCTCGATTAATTTATGACCAAGTCCTTGGCCTCTGGCGTTCGAAGATACATACACATAGTCAATAAAAAGAAAGGATTTAAATTCTGCATACATTAATACGTGATGCTCTCCTTCATCTTTATAGTACACATCACTTTTTTCTTTTAGCAGGGTTTCCATATGCTCTTGTGATTTCATTTCCTCTACTGGAAAATACTGTTTCAGTTTATTATACCAACTCATTGATCTACTCCCTTACCAATTGATAATTTCATTATAACTGATTATACATTCATTGTTAAATAACGATCGTCTCCTATTAGTGTGAACAAAAAAAGCAATGGATATCCATTGCTTCCAGTTTATAGAGAAACTCTAAATTCTCCCTTTTTCACCCGTCTAACAACAGGCTGAAGCACTTGATATTCAGTGCTTCTTTTAAATTTATGGAGTATAATCAACGTTTTCTGTGTAATTATTGGTTGCGTTCCAAAGTAAATATTCTTCTATTCCGTTATCTTGTAACGCACGGATCTGATCCTCTACTTCTGCTTTTCCATATTGGAAAGTAGAGCCAGAGTATAGCCATGGTGCTTCAAAGTCCTGCAGCCAAGGGCGTGACACTGGCGCATCTTCAAGTTCACCCAGAATTTGGTTTTCCACCTGTGCATATTCATCGATTATACGATATGGCTCAGTATCAGGCTTATCAATACCAAAGTACGGTCCCCAATGGCTCGGGTAAATCATTGAAGATATCACATCTACATTATCAGAGATTTGCGAAAAGTTCTGTCCAATACCTGGTGATTCTTCAATCGTTGCTGCGTACCCAAAAATATCGACAGACACATCAACATCATAATCACTTAAGTCTTTACGGGCGAATTCTACAAAATCAGTAACCGCACTCACTCGTTTTTTAATATTATTATCTTTTGACTCTGCATATTCTCCTTCACCGTAATCAAGTTCCTCATCCCGGTTCTCAAATCCTTCAGGGAAGCGAACATAGTCAAACTGGATTTCCTGAAAACCTATTTCAGCTGCCATTTTTGCAATTTCTAAATTGTATTCCCATACTTCTTGTTTAAAAGGGTTAACGAATGCTTCGTTACGGCTGTTCTTCCATACTTCCCCATTTTTTGTGAATGATAAATCCGGACGTTCTTCAGCCAATAAACTGTCTTTAAATACAACGACACGAGCTATTGGATAGATTCCTTTCTTTTCTAGCTCTTCAAGCATTTTTCTTGGATCGTCTATGTAAGGCTCTGCAATATCTGCATATGGTGAGTCTTCAGGTGGTTCAAATGATATGTTTCCGTGATCCTCTTTCACATCAATAACCATTGCATTCAGCTCCGTTGACTCAACAAGCTCCGTCAATTCTGCCATCTTAGCCCCTCCGGCTGAAGGTCCTGTGACGTATATCCCTCTTACCGCCTCCGGATATTCAAACTCAAGTCCTGCATTAAATACAAAACGTGCAATTCGATCAGGTACATCCAGACTCTGCAGGTAAATCTCTTTGCTCGTATGTTCCGTCACATCTTTTGCGGCCTTTGCTTCTGAGTTATGTACGAACAACGTCGCGGCCAGCGCAATAATGCCAGCATAGATGACCTTCTTCAGGTGTATATTCCCCATTTCTACCTTCTCCCACTTTTTTTATTTTCTACTACTTATTATATAGAGAGTTATTTGCCATGAATAGACCAGATGTGCATATTTTCGCTATTTTTTCCATAAAGTTACCATATACCTAGAAGTCTCATGACAAAATACCCAGTACCCATCAAAAAAAGGACCTTACCGAAGCAAGGTCCTTTTAATAAATCAAGTGACAGTACTATGCTCTTTCTGATAATATTCGAATTCTTTTGTTGTACAAAGCACCCAGTGGTCTGGACGCACCTCCCGAAACTCCGGTTCTTCGCTCGTATCGTGATCGTATGGATCGTACGTGAAACGCTCACGTGAACGTTCATACACAGGGTCCGGCAGTGGAATGGCGGAGAGGAGTGATTGTGTATATGGATGAATAGGGTTACGATAAAGCTCCTCCGCATCTGCGAGTTCTACTAGTCTGCCAAAGTACATGACACCAATTCTGTCACTGATGTATTTTACCATTGACAAATCGTGAGCAATGAACAGGTATGTTAACTCTTTTTCTTTTTGAAGCTGCTTTAAAAGGTTAACAACTTGAGCTTGAATAGAAACGTCTAGTGCTGAAATCGGCTCATCTGCGATAATAAACGAAGGATCCACAGCCAGTGCTCTCGCGATTCCAATACGCTGACGCTGTCCTCCGCTAAACTCATGGGGATAACGGTTGGCGTGCTCCTTGTTAAGTCCTACCGTTTCTAAAAGTTCTTCTACTTTAGCTTTCCTCACCTTTTCATTGCTTTCTAAGCCATGAATATCCATGCCTTCAGCAATAATATCAGCTACTTTCATACGAGGGTTTAAAGACGCATATGGATCCTGAAAGATCATTTGCATTTCTCTATTAAACTTCTTCAATTCAGTACGGCTTTTTTTCCCGTGAACGTCTTCCCCGTTAAAAAGAACTTCTCCATCAGTCGCATTGTACAAACGAATGATACTGCGGCCGGTGGTCGACTTACCGCAGCCAGACTCACCAACTAAGCCAAAGGTCTCTCCTTTGTAGATGTCAAAGCTGATGCCGTCTACAGCTTTGACTACACTGTGGCGTCCGGTTTTAAAATGCTGTTTTAGATTTTTGATTTCAAGTAATTTTTCTTTACTCATACACGATCACCTTTCCCACTGCCCGTAGAAGCCATAGCCGCCATTCGCTTTTTAATTGCCTCAGGCGGATCAATGTCAGGCGCGTGTTCATGAAGCAGCCAAGTCGCTGCATAGTGCGAATCAGACACCTTAAACAATGGAGGCTCCTGCTCTCGATCAATTTGCATAGCGAATTGATTACGCGGCGCAAATGCATCTCCTTTTGGCGGATTCAGCAAGTCAGGTGGTGACCCTGGAATAGCATAAAGTTCCGCATCTTCCGCATCCAGAGATGGCATAGACCCAAGCAATCCCCAAGTATAAGGGTGTTTTGGGTTATAGAAAATATCATCCACTGTACCAATTTCAACGATTCTGCCTGCATACATAACCGCAACACGATCCGCTACGTTAGCTACGACCCCAAGATCGTGCGTAATAAAGATAATACCAGCGTCTGTCTTTTTCTGAATATCTTTCATTAATTCCAGAATCTGTGCCTGAATGGTTACATCAAGAGCGGTCGTAGGCTCATCAGCAATAAGCAGCTTAGGATTACAGGCTAGCGCTATCGCTACAACCACACGTTGACGCATCCCGCCTGAGAATTGGTGAGGATATTGTTTCATACGGTTTTCGGCATCTGGAATCCCTACTAACTCAAGCAATTCCTTTACCCTGGCTTTTGCTTTTGATTTACTCATTTTCTGGTGTTTAATTAAACCTTCTGCGATTTGATTTCCCACTTTCATCGTCGGGTTAAGCGAAGTCATTGGGTCCTGAAAAATCATCGAAATGTCTTTCCCACGAATTTTCTGCATTTCTTTTTCGCTTAATTTTGCAAGGTCGCGTCCTCCAAAAAGGATTTCCCCTTCTTTAATACGGCCAGGCGGCATCGGAATTAATTTCATTAAAGCTTTCGTTGTTACAGATTTACCTGAACCTGATTCTCCTACTATAGCTAACGTTTCCCCTTTGTTTACACTGAAGTTCACCCCACGTACAGCCTGTACTTCGCCGCCATAGGTGTCAAAGGATACGTGCATGTTTTTTACGTCTAATAATTTTTCCATTTTGTACACCTACCTCCTATTCGCGCATCTTCGGATCTAGAGCATCTCGAAGACCATCAGCCAGCATGTTAAACGCAATCATAATAAGTGAAATGATTATAGCTGGGAATAATAAAATATGTGGATAGATTTGCAGTGACTGGAACCCATCTTCTACTAGTGTACCTAATGATGCTAATGGAGTAGGCAGTCCTAACCCAATAAAGCTTAAAAAGGCTTCAAAGAAAATTGCAGATGGGATCGTAAACATCGTATTAATAATAATTAATCCTAAAACGTTCGGGATCAAGTGCTTTCTTAATATGCGGCCGTCCTGAGCCCCTAATGTACGGGAGGCCAAAACAAATTCCTGATTTTTCAGTTTTAAGATTTGTCCCCTGACTATCCTGGCCATCGAGATCCAGCCTGTTATGGTCAAGGCGATCGTTATCGATAGAATCCCAGGATCGAGTATGAGAATCATGAGGATGACAATAACCAGGTTCGGTATCCCTACTAAAATCTCTATAAAACGCTGCATATAGTTATCAACCCGGCCGCCATAATAAGCTGAAATACCGCCGTATGCAACACCAATAATCATATCAATGGCAGCAGCCAGGAATGCAATGTACAACGAAATTCTTGTACCTTCCCAGGCCCTTGTCCATAAATCACGGCCGAGCCCGTCTGTCCCAAACCAGAAATTCTGGTCCATATCTTTTGCAGCATAGACATCATAAACAGCTTCCACTTCGGCAGGTTCACCATTTGTTCCGTCATTTAAAACGGTGGTTTGAATATGCTCTTCATCATTGTTAAAGCGCATTAGAGCATTCGTTTCGGCTTGTTCAAGGGAAGCGTTCGTCTGTACTGTACTTAATGTACCATCCATCCCCAGCCAGCCCAGACCTTCAACTTTAGGCGGCATTTTTGCTCTTGATAAGTCCTGTTCAAATTGATCATATTCGTTCATGTAAGGTCCTAAAGCTGCTAAAGCTATTAAGATGATTAATACAACTAACCCAGCCATTGCCCCTACATTCTTACGTAGACGGATAAATGAATCCTTCCAGAACGACAAACTCGGCCGGCTGATTTTTTCGCTATCATCATCTCTCGTATCAACTGGTACAAATAAATCCTTGTTAGGTTTATGATTTTCCATAATAGGTACTACTCTCCTTCTGCAAGTCGAATTCTCGGATCAATGACTCCATAAAGCAGGTCAATGATCAGAACGATGAGGATGAAAAAGATGGCGAAAAACAATGTGGTCCCCATAATGATTGGATAATCGTTGGTATTAATTGATTTAACAAATTGTTCACCAATTCCTGGAACAGCAAAAATGTTCTCAATAACAAGTGTACCTGTCATTAAACCAATAGCCAGTGGTCCTAATACCGTAATTAAAGGAATTAAAGCATTACGCACCCCATGCTTAAATACAACGCCAAATTTATTTACCCCTTTTGCACGAGCGGTTGTGATGTAGTCAGAGCCCATAACTTCAAGCATCTCTGTTCGCATAAAGCGGGCTGCTATTGCCAGCGGGAATATAGCTAATGCTATCGTAGGCAGAACTGTATGCTGCCATGTTCCCCATAGAGCCACCGGAAACCATCCTAGCTTTACGCCAACAAAATACTGAAGTATTCCTGCAAATACAAAGGATGGGATAGATTGACCAATAACCGCAGTAAAAGTAGAGCCGTAGTCCAGTACTCCATTATGGTAAATGGCTGAAACTAAGCCTAACAACATTCCTAATATAGTACCAATAATCATCGCTTGAAACCCTAATTGCAGTGATGGGCCGACCCGATCCAATATAATCGTCGTTACTTCACGATTATCAAATTGAAAGGAAATCCCCATATCACCTTGCAATAAATTGACCATGTAGTTGAAATATTGAACTGGAATGGGCTCGTCCAAACCATACTTAGCTAGAACAACCGCTTGTTGTTCTTCTGATAGTTTATCGGCAGAACTTAAAGGCGTTCCCGGTAAAAACTTCATTAAGAAAAACGTAAAGGTTGCGATTAAAAACATTGTAATAACCATGTACACTAAACGTTGCGTAATATAACGTCCCATGCCAACACCTCCTGTTAGATTAACCTTTGTCGAAACCCCTTGAAATTAACTGAAATTTGTTTATTATCCGACTATTTCCTTTACAGGGAAAAAGAGAGTATACGCCAACATATGGACATATACTCTCTCCCTTATAAGTTAGCCTATGTTTGGCTCGTTTTTATTCCTTACCGTCAATATAAGCGTACTTGTAAGTGAAGTCAGGACCTGCCTGATTAAACGTTACATCTTTAAGGTATGGCTGCCATAGATAAGCACGTGAACGTTGATAAAGTGGTGCTAGAACAGCATCTTCTTCAATAAGAAGTTTTTCAGCTTCTAGTAATGTGTCAAAACGTTCTACCGGCTCTTGAGCCAGTTCATTGTTAGCTTGTTCAATAAGTGAATCATACTCTTCACTAGAGTAGCCTGTCTTATTGTTTCCACCATCTGTTACCCATAGGTTTAAGAACGTGTTTGGATCAATATAGTCAGGACCCCATCCGGCGTTCTGAAGATCATAATCCATTTCAGTATCACGATCCAGACGCTCTTGGAAAGGCACAGCCTGGACATTAACTGTTAAACCTTCAAGGTTTTCAAGCTGGTCTTTAATGTAAGCATCCATGTTCTTAGATAATTCAGTATCTCCACCAAGGTATCCAATCTCAGCTTCTTCAATACCTAACTCTTCTTTTGCAGTGTTCCAGAGTTCTTGAGCTTCTTCCACATTTGTTTCAAAAAGGTCTCCGTTTAACTCGCGGAAATCTTCTTCTGTTTCAGGGTGGAAAACAAAGTTTTGCGGCATGTTACCAGCAGAAGCTAGAGAACCGTTGTTCAGTAATGTGTTAACTAGTGATTCACGGTCAATTACTCTCTGAATTGCTTTACGAGCATTTTCGTTAGAAAGGATTTCATTTTCCTGGTTCATCTTCAAGTAGAATAAAGTAGGCTCTTCCATTGTAAGGAAATCTTCAGCACTACGGTATTCATCTACAAATTCTGCATCAAGTGCTACTCGGTCAACTTCACCAGTCTGGTACAAGTTAACAGCAGAAGATGTTTCTTTAACTACATCAACGTTAATCTCTTCAAGCTTAACTTGATCAGCGTCCCAGTAGTCTTCATTTTTCTCAAGCTTCCAGCCGCTAGCGTCCCACTCTGTAATAACAAATGGTCCGTTTGCAAGTAAACTATCAGCCTCTAATGCATAATCCTCGCCCTGCTCTTCAACAAAGTCTTCATTTAAAGGTAAGAAAGTACCGAAAGTTGTTAAAGACTCAAAGTAAGGAGTCGGTTTTTCCAACGTTACTTCAAATGTATAATCATCTACAGCTTCAACACCTAATTCTTCTACAGGTGTATCTCCATCTGCGATTGCTTGGGCATTTTCAACTACTCCGCCCAGCATATATGGTCCATACTCAGATCCAGTGTCCGGATTGACAGCACGCTGCCAAGCATAAACGAAGTCATGTGCTGTTACAGGGTCACCATTTGTCCATGTAGCATCTTCGCGTAAATTAAAGGTCCAAGTAAGGCTGTCTTCACTTACTTCATGATCAATCGCAATACCTTCTTCCGTTTCACCATCTTCTCCTACACGATACAGCCCGTCCATAGTAGAACCTAACCATTGAAACGCAACAGTGTCAGTTGCCATGGAAGCGTCCATCGTTGGAATTTCGGAAGTGTCGTATAAGTTAAGTACTTGTTCACTATCGCCTTCCCCGCCTGATGATTCTTCTGTGTCTTCTCCATCGCTGCCGCCTTCTGCATCGGATTCATTGCCAGAATCGTCTTCTCCAGAACAAGCTGCGAGGAACATGCTAAGTGCTAATGCAAGCACCAGCAATAACCAATTTGCCTTTTTCATGTAGAAAATGACCTCCCCTAAAAAATAAAAATTTTGACGTGGCACGTTGTCCACATATCGAATTATACAAGTTTTCAAACAATTTTGCATTCCTTTTTTTCAAAATTTTTGCTGAAAGCCTTTTATTATTACGTTTAAATGACATAAAATAAGACTAATTACCTAGTTTATTTTACATTCTTTTCGGTTCTATTTTGATAACTATTCACATAGATGAATAAAAAAGTACCGTTATTTTGCAGTCTCCGCCAGATAGCGGCGAAATTTTCACATAGGTGAATATCCCATGCATTATTCAATTTATGAGGAATTTTCAGTTTTTTACTTATATTTAGACGTGTTTTAGAATGTTCATAAATGGTATACTATCTCTTAGTTTAAGATCGTGAAGGATGTGTGAGAAAGTGCTATTCGTACGGAATAAATGGGGATTCGTGGCGATTAACCTGCTGCTGATCAGCTTAATTTTCAGTTTGCTGGCTCCAGCTTATGATTTAGTGACCTTTATTGACTTGTTATTTTACTTATGTTTTTTTTACCTGTTCATCGGTCTGCTTCTATGGATCATTAAAGGCGGTTTTTTTGATGCGATTACGTACAGTTTTAGAAAAGTAACAAATCGAGTAGCTAAAAATAAAGATTACCTCGATGATTTCGAGGACAAACCACTCCCTTCCCAAATGTTTAAGAGGAAATTTGTGCATTTCTTTTTATTTCAAGGAGCTATTTTATTAATTGCTCTTCTGCTTCTATTGATTGTTTACTACAAGGGATAACTTCCACTTGCAAACCATCTTTGAATCATCTATAATTTGAGCAAGATTTTAATATAAACAGCTGCAACGAAAAAGAATGAGTAGCAGTACCAATCGCTTTTATAGAGAGTCTGTGTGTGGTGGAAACAGTCAAGCATGGTGCAGTGAAATGGGACTTTGGAGCAGCTCCGTGTCTTCGGCGTTAACGAATGTGAGCTGACTTTTTCAAAAGTAATTAGGGTGGTACCGCGAACCAATCGTCCCTTCCATAACGGAAGGAACGATTGGTTCTTTTTTTATAACTATTAGAGAGGTGATTGATGATGAAAACCATTTTTTCAGGTATTCAGCCAAGCGGCACGTTGACCCTTGGAAACTATTTAGGGGCTATGAAACATTTTGTTGACTTACAGGAGGAGTATAAATGTTACTTCTGTATTGTTGATGAGCATGCCATCACAGTGCCGCAAGACCGATTAAAGCTAAGAGAAAACATAAAGTCTCTTGCAGCTTTATACTTAGCTTCTGGGATCGATACAGAACGTTCTACTTTGTTCATTCAATCTGAGGTTCCCGCGCATACTCAGCTTGGATGGATGTTACAATGCGTCAGTTATATTGGAGAACTTGAACGGATGACCCAGTTTAAAGATAAATCAGCAGGGGGGAAAGAAGCTGTTTCTTCCGGCCTTCTTACGTATCCTCCTTTAATGGCTTCAGATATTTTACTTTACCAAACCGATATTGTACCGGTTGGTGATGATCAGAAGCAGCATTTAGAGTTAACGAGAAATTTAGCGCAGCGATTCAATAATAAGTACAATGATATCTTCACTGTTCCAGAAGTTAGAATCCCTAAAGAAGGTGCCCGTATTATGTCCCTTCAGGAGCCCACGAAGAAAATGAGCAAGTCAGATGCGAATCAGAAAGCATTTATCTCGATGCTGGATGACGAAAAACAAATTACGAAAAAGATAAAAAGTGCCGTCACAGATTCAGAAGGCATCGTGAAATATGATAAAGAGAACAAACCGGGTGTATCCAACCTGTTAACTATTGAATCCGTTTGCTCCGGAGAGACTATTGCAGATTTAGAACAAAAGTACGAAGGTAAAGGATATGGTGATTTTAAAGCTGGAGTGGCTGAGGCAGTTATTCAAGTGTTAAAGCCGATCCAGGAGCGTTATAATGAACTTATTCAATCTGAGGAATTAGATCAAATTTTAGATCAGGGGGCAGAAGAAGCTTCGTTCAAAGCCGATAAAATGCTGGCAAAAGCTAAAAAAGCGATGGGGCTTGGACGAGTGAAAAAGAAAAAATAACAAAAAGCCAGAACTGAGTTTGTCACTCAGTTCTGGCTTTTTAAATGCTTCGTACTTTTTTCGTTTTCAGACTGCCACATCGTTTCAAAGAAAGGCTGCCCTTTGATTAATTTTCCGCATAAATCCTCGTGCTGCTTGCTCCAGCCTTCCATTGTTCCATAGTACAGGCGCTGCCAGGCTGCTTCGGCTGTCAATTCCTTCATTAATTCGTATTGGGAAGGGTCCCATTCTGTTAACCAATAACCTACTTCTTCTGGATGATCTGTATGTCGCAGTTGATCAAGTGCCATCATTAATAATTGCTTTAATTGTCTTTCTCTTCGAGTTAATCCTGCCATTTTTTCTGGAGATAATGATAAGATATGGTATTCTTTAGGTGTAGGATTATCTAATTCATAGATGGATGGGCGTTTTCCCTCCACCATGTCAAAAACGAGCCGCTCCTGGCGAGGAATCAGTCTGCTCTTTTTAACAGGAAGTGAATAACCTAAGGTATCAAATACCAATACACTTCTTCCGTCTGTTACTACAGCTGCATAGTCGATTGTTTTGCGTTCTTGATTTTTTTTCATGTAGGTACGTTTGTGAATGTCATCCAGCATAGACTTTGGTAATTCCTGTAAGTCATTCTCGATAAATTCAAATAAATCTTCATCAATAAGTAATAAAGGAATTTGATCAACTAGTTCAATTCCATCTTCTTTGCGCCACTCATGAAAGTGACATACGTTATAACCATTCTCTTCTCCTTCAAACCAATTCACCCATAGATCATGCATATATAACATAGCGCAACCTCTCTTTCATACCGTGAACTCTTTAGGTTACATTATGACCAATGTTGGTTTTTTTATTCTTAACATCCATCATTTAGTAAATTAATCTCTCATAAATAATAAAGCCAGCAAGCTAAAGGCTAGTCCAACTGGAAATAAGTAACACTCTGGTCGTGATTGTATGAGCAGCAAAAACTCGATCCACGTTAAACCTGCGGGGACAAGGTTCAAGTATGTAATGGTAACCGTGCCCCCTGCTACTGAAAAGCCAAATCCTACGAGCAGAAGCAGCCATTGCCACATCGCTTGTCCCCCTCCTCTTTGTTTATTTTATGTGGGATTGTAAAAAGCATGTCTACCATTATCCGACTTGTTCCTACATATTCCTCTTTACTTACAGAGTAAATACAGGTAAATTTAGAAGGGGAGCTTTTTTTTGGAAAGGAATGATGTTATGTCAGAGCAACGCTCCTTGCGTACCCGTCGTAAACGGAAACGTAAAAAAAGATTTTTTATTGCTATTATTTTTCTTATGTTTATAACTGCCATAAGCTATACAGGCTATGAATATATGATGGGGAAACAAGAATCTCAAGGAAGAGTTTCCGGCGATGACGGAAACGATATTAAACTAGATGATATCTCAAGTAAATATAAAGATGAATTTAAAGGTGTAGATAATAATGACGGGAAAACGAACGTCTTATTACTGGGTGTTGACCAGCGAAGTGACGAAACACCAAGATCAGATACAATAATGATTGCCCAATATGATGAGAATGGTGAAAAAGCTAAAGTAGCTTCCCTGATGCGTGATTTATATGTAAATATTCCCGGACATGGGTATAACAAAATTAATGCAGCCTTTGCTATTGGCGGACCTGAACTGATGCGCCAAACCATTAAAGAAAATTTCGAGATAGATGTTGAATACTATTCGATCATTGACTTTGATGGTTTTACTCATATTGTTGATACACTTGCTCCTAATGGGGTTGAAGTAGATGTAGAGAAAAACATGCAATATAAAGCATCTGATACGAATATCGACTTAAAACAAGGTACCCAGGAGTTAAATGGTGAAGAACTGCTTGGATATGCACGGTACCGCAGTGATTCTAAGGGTGATTTTGCCCGTGTAGAGCGGCAGCAAGAAGTCATTAAACTCTTAAAAGATGAAGCAGTCTCGCTCAACGGAGTAATGAAAGCTCCTCGGATGATCGGAACTCTCCAGCCTTATATTGATACAAATGTTGGGAGTGGAAAGATTTTAGACCTGGGTAAAGACTTGCTGTTCAATCCTGTAAATGATATTGAGACTTTTAGTTTACCGACAGAAGACAATGTCAGGAATGAGCGGCTGGACTACCCGGTAGGACTTGTTCTCGCTCACGATGAAGAAAAAAGCGCTCAAGATATACAAGAATTTTTTGAGGAATAGGTAAAATGAAAGCACTCGACTCTTAAAGGTCGAGTGCTTTTTTATTTAATCTATGTATATAAGTGAGGAGCGGACGATGCTCAGACTTCCAAACTCAAAACATAAAAAAACTTGTAGAAAACATGGAGGTTTTCTACAAGCTCGTATGGGAGACCGCTTTTACAGTCAATTACCCATTAAATTTCTGAAAGATAAGAGTAACATTATGACCACCAAAGCCTAATGAGTTGCTCATTACTGTATGAATCTCTTGTTTTCTCGCTTCGTTTGGTACATAGTCCAGATCACATTCAGGGTCTGGTGTTTCGTAATTAATCGTTGGCGGCAGGAGACTTTCATTAATAGCTTTTAAGGATATGATAGCTTCTACTGCACCTGCTGCACCGAGTAAGTGACCCGTCATTGATTTCGTTGAAGAGATTGGTAACTTAGCCGCATAGTCTTTAAAGACATTTTTAGCAGCTGTGGTTTCAAACTTATCATTTAGATCCGTAGATGTTCCGTGTGCATTTAAATAATCAATCGAATCAGCTGTAATTCCGGCATCATCTAAAGCATGATTCATAGCGCGTGTTGCTCCATCTCCTTCAGGGGCTGGAGAAGTGATATGATACGCGTCTCCGGTTGAACCGTAACCTGTAATTTCACCATAAATCTTAGCACCGCGTTTTTGTGCTGATTCCAGAGACTCAATGATAAGAATTCCTGCCCCTTCTCCCATAACAAAACCGTCTCGGTTTTTATCAAAAGGCCGGCTCGCCGTATTGGGATCTTCATTTAAAGAAAGAGCTCGAGCTGAAGCAAATCCTGCAAATGACATTTTATTCATAGGTGCTTCTGTTCCACCCGTAATCATAGCATCAGCATCTCCACGCTGGATTACTTTAAAAGCGTCTCCGATCGAATTTGCTCCTGAGGCACATGCTGTAACCGAGCAAGAGTTGATTCCTTTAGCACCTAATGCAATAGAAACCTGCCCTGCTGCCATATCAGGAATCATCATTGGAATGAAGAATGGGCTGACACGGCGATATCCTTTTTTCTGAAAGGTTTCAAATTGAGATTCGTACGTGTTCATACCGCCGATTCCTGAACCAATCCAAACCCCCGTACGATCGGCATTACTTTCATTAATCTCAAGACCAGCATCTTCTACTGCCATATGAGAGGCCACCATAGCATACTGCACGAAAGGATCCATGCGGCGTACTTCTTTTCGGTCAATATAGGTGGAAGGGTCAAAATCTTTTAATTCCGCTGCTACTTTGACAGGATAATCATCTTTGTTAACTTTTGTAATTTCGCCTACTCCTGATTTCCCTGCTTTTATGCTGTTCCACATTTCTTCTACTGAATTACCGACAGGAGTAACAGCTCCCACCCCGGTAATTACGACACGTCGTTTTTCCATTACACTATTCCTCCTTGATTACTTACCCCATCTGAGTGCAACGGCTCCCCATGTGAGGCCGCCACCGAATCCGACGAGTACTACAAGATCATTATCTTTGATTTTACCCGCTTTCACATCTTCTGACAAAGCAAGCGGGATGGAAGCTGAAGATGTGTTCCCGTACTTATTCACTTTCACTGACATTTTTTCTACTGGTATACCTAATCGCTCTCTCGCCGCTTCCATAATACGAATGTTCGCCTGGTGAGGTACGAGGTAATCAACGTCTTCTTCTTTAAGGCCGATTTTCTTCACAACATTTACTGAGGATTCAGGCATTTGACGGACGGCAAACTTGAATACTTCACGGCCGTTCATGTGAAGAAAATCTTCTTGGTATAAATGAGGGCCGCCGCTTCCGTCTGCACCTAGTTCAAATGATAGGATACCTTTATCATCGCCCACAGGACCAATTACAGCGGCTCCTGCTGCATCCCCGAACAAGACACATGTGTTGCGGTCTTCCCAGTTAGTAATTTTAGAGAGCTTTTCAACTCCTACCACAAGCACATTTTCATAAGCACCTGTATCAATGTACTGCTTTGCGGTAATCACACCGTACATAAATCCTGCACAAGCGGCACTAATATCCATCGCTGCTACTTTTCTTGCTCCTAATTTATGCTGAAGCATCGTTGCTACAGAGGGAAACGGATTGTCAGGTGTAACCGTCGCAACAAGAATTAAATCGATCTGGTCTGCTGTCATATTCGCATCGTCAAGAGCGTTTTGAGCTGCACGAAACGCCATATCAGATGTATCCATATCATCTTCAGCAATACGCCTTTCTTCTATCCCGGTCCTTGAACGAATCCATTCATCACTTGTATCTACAATCTTTTCCATATCTTTGTTGGTCAATACTTTTTCAGGAGCGTAATGGCCTACTCCAATGAATCCAGCGTTCATATATTCATCCCCTTAAAGGTAATTTTTATCCCGCATGAACGAGCAGGTTTATCCCCTCATTATCATAGAGGAACCTGACTTCATTGTAAATTACCCTTCTTATTTATACTAATTATTATGACTTGGTACTAATTTTAATGTATATCATTCCTTTAATCAAGCCTTTAAACAAATAGAAAAACACGGGAAAGTTCCCCGTGTTAACGTGTGTATGGAAATTGTCCATTTTCAATATATTGATCCACGGCTTCTTCAATCTGAAGTTGAACTTTCTCAGGTACAGCAGGACTAAATGACCCGATTTCTATAGCTCCCTCCTTAAAACCAAACGTAATAGGCTCGTTTGGAAGTCCATTCTCCAGGTAGCGATCCATTGCCATAACGTAGACGCGGTCAACTCGCTGCACAGTGCTTGTAAGGACCGTGTTTTCTGCTATTCCTGATTGATCTTGTACGTATCCTATGGCGTAAAGTTCATCCTCCTGGGCTTTTTCTATGATGGGAATATTGAATCCATCACCAGCGGGGTAAAAAACGTCTGCCCCGTCCTTTTGCATTTTTTCGTACAGAAACTCCGCTGTCTCTTCATTTTCCCAATCATACGTATACTTTATATCGATTTCTGCCTGCGGGTTATAATAAGTGGCTCCCGCATAGAAACCTTCCACTTCAGGCTGCCATTCAAAGGCAGCGATTAAACCGATTCTATTGGACTCTGTCATTTCGCCGGCAACCATTCCAGCAAAGAATCCCATTGCATCTGCACTAAAGTTTAAGCTTGTCACATTCTCTGCTGTAAATGCTCCATTAAAATAAATAAATTGAACATCTCCATAATCTTCATGAAGTTGTTTAAAATGAGATCCATACATTTGGCTGTGCCCGAAAATGATGTTGACGCCTTGATCAACCAATTCGTCCACAGCTTCTATCGTATCTTGATAAGATTGAACGCCTTCTTTAAAATATACATCCATACCAAAGCTGTCTTTAATTGATTGAAGTCCCAGGTAACCCTGCTGCCCCCATGCTTCATCGTGAATGGTCGTCTCTAATAAAAGACCAACTCTATCCTCATGCCCAAAGGCTGGCGGCCGTTGGCAGCCGGTTGTGAAAAGTAATAATAAAACCATTAATCCATAGATTCTCACATACGTACACCCCTATAAAGTTATTCCCTTTCTCTATTATAGGGCTGTATCATATAATGTAAATAAATGCTTACTGATTTAGATGACGGACGTTCCAAATTCTTTCTAACACTTCTTGAGGCTGAGTCTCTCGTTCGGTAAGAGAAAACTTCTTCTCTTTTAACGACGAGACCTCTCCTTTTTCAACGTGATCGATTACAATTTCAAAGAAATCGCCTGCGTATAAAGCTCCTTTCTCAAGGATCCATAGTTTTAAATCATCAATCGTTTCTATTTCTTTATCTTTCATATCCATCCATTCCCCGAACAATGGAGGCAGTTCCATCGTAACCTCCTCAAGAGATTTATACTTAATCGCAAGTGATTCATTTAAAATAGAAATATGCGGTTCATCATTCGTATAATGACTATGGTTATCCCGTTCTACGATTGTATTAAAATGCTGAAAATTACTATTTCGAGCTACATACATATACAACTGTTCTTTCATTGCATCATCAATTTCATCTACACCGATGACTTCGTGGCCACTATGGAGCAGCTGCCTTGCGCAATGGTAGCCCATCCAGTGAAAACAGTTAAATAATACAACAACCAAACAGACGCCCCCTTTCTATTTGCTTCTATATATTATTCGCCGCTTTCATAATTCATGCTAGCAAAGCGATTCCATATTTATTTTTTATAATGCTTCTGGTAGAATGAACAAAGAATGTGTAAACGAGGTGAGTAGTTATGCGTATGATGTGGACCGTATTATGGGCCTTCCTATTAAGTTTTATGATGGCATACGTTGTCAGCAACATGGCTGGATCGGAATTTGCATTTTCCCAGGTCATTATTATGACAATTATATTCAGCATTGCCGCAATTGTACTTGGTGAAGGAGTTATTAAGGAAGAAGAAGCTTAGTCTCCTTAGAAAAACGCTGCTACCTTTAGCAGCGTTTTTTCTTGATTATATGGATTTTTTAACATAATAATAAGCACGTGTAATGAAAAATAGAGTTACGTCGTACATATAATGGAAAGTAAATTCGAATAAATGTATTTCGTGAGTTTATACAAGGGGGACAAGTTTGGATGGAACAAATTTGGTTGATTATAAAGTATTTATTTCTAGGACTATTTCAAGGTTTCACGGAACCTATTCCAATTTCTTCTAGTGGTCACTTAGTTATCGTTCAAGAGTTAATGGCCTTACGAATGGATGGTTATGCTTTTGAAGTGCTCGTTAACTTTGGCTCATTAATAGCCGTTATCATTATTTATCGGGAAGATATCCTTCGTTTAATCCGTAATGGCATAGGTTTTCTACTAACAAAGGACGAGCGTCAGAAAGATGACTTTAACTTCATTATTTACTTACTTATCGGTACTGTACCAGCAGGAGTAATCGGTATATTACTAAGTGACGCATTTGATAATTTAAAAGGAACACAAACCGTGGGTGTTACTTTAATTATTACAGGGATTGCTCTGTGGACGATTCGAAACATAAGAGGTCTTAAAAATGATGGCATGCTTACGTGGAAAGACGCATTAATTGTCGGCCTTTCCCAGGCTGTTGCTCTCATTCCAGGTATCAGCCGGTCGGGGGCCACTATCGTCGCTGCTATGCTGCTAGGGATGAAGCAGCAAACGGCCCTTAGGTTCTCCTTTCTTTTATTTATACCTGTCAGTTTAGGAACAATGCTGCTGTCGATCGATGATTTACTAGCCGCTGATTTTGCAGTAATGTGGCCGAGTTATCTCATTGCTTTTCTTGCCTCCATTGTAGCCTCTTACGTATCACTAAAATGGTTTATGAACATTATGGCTCAAGGGAACTTGAAATATTTCGCCATTTATTGCTTTGTCGTCGGTGGACTTGTCTGGTTCTTCTTATAAAGATTACGCCTGCTTTCTTACAAGCAGATAAGAACATTCCACTTAAAAATAAGCTTTTACTAATAAAAAAGAAAAAAGCTTGCGGGCAACTCTCTGGTTTTCCGCAAGCTTTTTTCTTTTCTTTAAGAGTTGAGGTACCTTTGAAATTCTCAATTTTCTAGATGGAGGGAGTGTTTTAACAGGCAGCCCCATATTAATCGCAGTTACTAAAAGCGATAGTTTTTATTCAGTTTTGTCTCGTGCTCTTTTTTCTGCTTCTTTTCTCAACACTCTAGTGGAGTAACCATGATATACAGTGTTCTTCCCAGCTTTCTCGACAGCCTGAGGTTGGCTCATCCTCCGCTTACAGGCGGAATAAAGGCGATCGTATCGTTTTCTTTAATTGTTTCCTCGGCCGGAGCAAACTCCTCATTTATAGCAGCCATAGATTCATGCACCTTACTAAGGCTATACTCTTTCTCTATATATTCCTTCAACTGCTTCACACTTTGACCTGCAGCATCGATTTCAATAAATTCTGTTCCCATTTTTTCCTGCAGGCCGGCAAAGAATAATATTTTATTCAAGACAAGTCCTCCTTTTCCGGTTTTCCTGAAGCATAAGCTTTTATTTCTTTCTGATCACCAATCCACTCTTCTCCATCTTCCCAATGTTCTTTTTTCCAAATCGGGACTATTTCTTTAATTCGCTCAATGGCATACCGACTTGCTTCATAAGAGTCCGCCCGATGAGGCGTCGATACAGCAATGACTACAGCAATGTCCTCAATATCAAGCCTGCCGACTCTGTGAACTATGGCTGTTTTTGTATTTGGCCATCTGGCTGAAATCTCATCGCCGATTTCAGCTAATTTTGCTTCGGCCATCGACTGATAGGCTTGATATTCTAAGAAAAGAGTCCTCTTCCCTTCAGTGATTTCACGAACAGTTCCTATAAAAGTATTGATAGCTCCAGCCTCAGGACGAGACACAAGTCCGACGGTTTTCTCAATTGAGATGGGGTCTTCCGTTATAAAAAAGAAATGGCTCATCTCCACTCCTCCCTTTTTATATAGTTATAAATCTCTTTTATCGAAACATGCCAATGATCTATGTGATAAACAGGAATATCGAGGTTTACTGCGAGCTCTCTATCCCATGTAAAGACTAACTGAACATTAGAAAGTTCCAGCAGCTTCAGGTCATTTTTATTTTTTAGAATTACAGCTTTTGGATAGTCTTCATGCTTAAACCCTTCTACTAAAATCAGATGGGGTTGTAATACAGCATACCAGTTTATGAGCTGTGAGAGTGAAAGTTCACCGTTCATAAGCAGTTGAGTTTCTTCCGCTCCAGTAACACTCGTCATAAAAGCCCCGGCTCTATGTAGTTTGACACTATCTGTTGTTGCTTTCGGCAGCGAAAGCGGCGAAGAATCTCCATGATGCTTAAGGCAAGCGACAAAATCACCTGACGTGGAGGCATAGTTCACCATCTCTGTCATCCAGGTTGTTTTTCCGCTATTTTTATATCCTACTATTTGAAAGACAACGGGTCCCACGTACGATCACTTCCCTTCTCCGCCTAAACAAAAACCCCTTCCACAAGGGGAAAGGGAATGTTTGATCAATCTGGAATGCCTAGCGCAATTTTTGCGTAACGACTCATACGATCCTTGGTCCATGGCGGATTCCACACAATGTTCACTTCAACTTCGTTAACCTCAGGAAGATCAGCAAGACAACGTTTAACGTCTTGTTCGATATGCCCAGCTAAAGGACAGCCCATGGCTGTTAATGTCATTGTCACTGTAGTATTGCCATTTTCATCCATGTCAGCCCCGTATACGAGACCTAAGTTGACGATATCAATACCAAGTTCAGGGTCAATTACATTTTCAAGGGCGCCCATAACATTTTCTTCAAGTGCTGCATCCATAATAGTACCCCCTTCTCATTAGTTCATGTTCTATTATAAACAAAAATCTTCATAGATTAAACCACTAACCTTTATAGTACGATTTCTAACCAGTTCACCATTTCTAAGATACCGAAGCGGCTTACTTTATGATCTACCCCGACATCTCGTAAAAACCGTATATTTTCTGGGTTTTTATAGTCCTCTACGATTTCATTATAGAAATCATACGCGTGTTCAAAAGGCACCACTGGATCAGCATCACCGTGCCAGAAAAATAACGGACGTGCGTTTAATTTGTGTGTATTAGCTGATAAGTCAATACTTTGCAGCGAGCTGTAAAGGTCATTTAATTCCATTTCATTAATCGGAAGCTGTATGCCGGTCTGCTCAACGTCTTTGATTAATTTTTTAGCAAAGTCAACAGGCTTAGGTGAGCCCATCATCACTGCTGCTGCTTGAATCCATGGATACATCGTTAAGGCAGCGCTTGTCGTAACTCCTCCCATTGAGGTTCCTCCGACGCCAAATCGCCGATTTAATATAAGATCACGTTGATCCATTTCATGTTTAATGTCTTGTAAATCCTTTAAATTTTGATAAACAATGTCCCAAAATTTAAAGCTTAATTCTTCTTTGGATAAATCATCGGTTCGATCGCCATGATACATACTATCAGGCAAAACAACACGGAAACCTTTTTGCGCAAGTAAATAGGCTTGGGGTAAATTATGCTCCTTAGCTGAAGTAAAGCCGTGATAGTATGTAAAAACAGGCAGCGGCTGCTCATATTTTTCTGTGTCTACAATAATTAGGGAGGGTATATTCTTTATTGTTTCCCGATAAATACCAATCATGAATTCCTATTCCTTTCTTCCAATCTTTACATGAACATCATCGAAATTTACATGTTCTTTTGTATAATTAATATCGTAACACTGAGTGTTTTAATTGGAAAGGATTAGGCTTTGCAATGGTGGGGAATGTCTTTACGATAGTGGTTAAAGCCCTTCGAAGATTGCATTCACGTTTTATTATCGCTAAACTGTTATTATGAATGAGGTGAAAAAATGACAAACCAACATTTAATTGCATTAGATTTAGATGGAACACTTTTAACAGACGACAAACGTATTAACCCTGAAACAAAAGAAGTTGTACTTGATGCGATCGACCATGGACATATCGTATGCATCGCAACAGGGCGGCCTCACCGAGCCAGCATTGATTTCTATAAAGAGCTCGGTTTAGAAACACCAATGGTCAATTTTAACGGAGCTCTCATTCACCATCCGAAAAATAAAAATTGGGATGCTCTTCATTCTCCACTTTCAATACGAACAGCCCATAAGATTATTCACAAGTGTCATGAATTAGGCGTACGAAATATATTGGCGGAAGTAAAAGACACGGTTTACCTGGATCAGTACGATGCAGAAATCATGGAAATCTTCCATACCAATGATGATAACCCTGTCAACGTAGGAAACCTGCAAGCCAATTTACAGGATGATCCCACTTCCCTATTGATCCATCCTGAAGAAGAAAAAATAAAAATTCTTCGTGAAGAACTGGATACGCATGCTGAGCTTATTGAACATCGTAAATGGGGTGCACCGTGGCATGTTATTGAAATTGTTCGTGCAGGTATGAATAAAGCAGTAGGCCTTCAAAAAATTGCTCATTATTATCACATTCCACAAGAGCGAATCATTGCCTTTGGCGATGAAGATAACGATTTTGAGATGATTGAGTATGCTGGTATTGGCGTTGCGATGGGAAATGCGATTGACGAACTTAAGAACATGGCCAATTATGTTGCCGACACAAATGAACAAAATGGAATTGGTGAGTTTCTGACAGACTTTTTAAAATTAAACCGCAAAGCCATGTAAGTTATTTTTTTCCTTGAGTAACCTGTTTGGCACGGGTCATACTAAGCTTGGACGCACAAAGCGTTCAGGCTTTTTTTGTGCCAGGAGGCGAATGTCATGGATAAGCAAAACAAAGATGACAAACGTTGGACTGAGGTACGTCCATTTGATGAACGTCAAATGGAACCGAAGCGGTTATCCGATGCTAAACGCAAGGAAATGGAAGCAGACCAACACACAGTAGGAGGGTTTTAAAATGGCCAATTCCCTATTTGAAAACGCACGTAATGCGGTCAACCGAATGACACAGGGTCGTCAAAAAGGTAACCACACAAGCCAGGAAGATATGCAAGCTGCCAAACAAGCAATTCAATCTGCATATAGCCAGTGCTCTCAAGAAGAGAAGCAAGAGCTACAGCAGTTAGAACAAAAACTTGAATCCGAACACAACGGTCAGCAGCAGCAACAGCAAAATAACATGCGTTAAATCTTTTAGATCAGACTCTTTGTGAGTCTGATCTTTTTTTAATACTTTCTGTTTTAATAACATCGGCAAGACTGGAAACAACTTGAAGATTTGGATGTTTGTACGTAAACGGAGTCGTCTGTATGAGCAGAGCTTTCATGTTTAAAATGAGTGCTGGGGCAATCTCATTCATGAAGTTATCCCCGACGGAGATCACTTCTTCCGGAAAAAGTTCGTATTCCTGTAAAATGCGCTTAAAATATCTCTTCGTTAAGGCTGGTTTTTGAGCTGAAACGATAATTTCGTCAAAAATATTATTCAGCTGAAGCTCTTCCAGCAGCTTGACTACATCATAGGATTCGCTATTCGTCAGTAAAATTAATGTCTTATCCTGCTTCCACTCCTCAAGCATCCGTTCTAATCCTTTTGTTTTTGTCAACTTAAATTGAGCTGAGGTCATATAATCTTTTGTTTTCACATAGCTTTCATAACAATCTTTTAAAGATAACCCATGATGAACAGCAATTGAAAAAGGCAGCCACCAACCATCACCAATAGCGATCATGTTATCAAAATTAAAAGAAACCTTCTCAGGATAGTGGTGGGCCACTTGTGTATGAGACCATGGTTCACCTTTCCAGTTCTTAGCTGACACTACTAAATTTGTATAAGGGTCAACCGTCAATACAGCGTCTGTCTTCAGATCATAGGCTTTACCTATCGACAGAGGATGTACGCCTTGTAAAACATTTATGTAATCCTCTTCAAAAGCCTCATGCTTCCCATAGCTTAGCTTTTCTTTCAACAGATTGGCGTAATACTCAAAATGATGTGTATCTTCATATAACGTTCCATCTAAATCAAAAATGATACATTTCACTTGATCGAACATGCGCCTCTTCCCCTTCCTGTTTTCCTTTCTTCTATTATTGTAAATCGTTGTAAATCTTATTAGGGAACCAGGTAAAAGATTGTAATTAAATAGTAAAATCTTTTATAAAACACGGAGGGAGGAACAAAGAGATCACTGAAAAACTAAAGGTCGAGGAAAGATAGAATAAAAAAATTTCCACCCAGGACGCTTTTTTTCTAACTATTCAGAGATTTGTACCTTCTATCCCTACATAAGTTTAACAATTCGTTTTCACATTTGTGATTTTAGTCAGGTAACGTATAAATGGGTAGATTGATTTCTATTGATGCCACGAGGAGCATTCGCGGATGACGCCTGGTCGATTAAAACCGGCCACTTCCGGTGCGTCGCGGGAACAGTGCGAGCCGGAGATCCACTTGGTCAAGTGATCTTATTGACCAAGTTAGCTGAGGCCGTGCCCGCGGCAAGCATCCAGCGACAAGCGATTCGTGACGCTCTTTAAATTAGATAGGACTTTTTCAGTGGCCTCAGGAACAAACCATTCTTTTTCTAAAGGAAAAGAAATTTATATTTACGGAGAAGGGCTTTCGTATCGTCGTAGTTACTGTTTGCCAATCAACAGAAATAAAAAAGCTTGCAGAGAAAGCTTACGGTTCTCAACAAGCTGAATAATATCATGTACGATAATAAGAAGACTTTAATACAATCGCATAAATGAGGTGACCTATGATCCAATACATTATGGCGGTAACATCTGTTACTTCGGGAGTTTCTTTAATAGCCAGCACGGTTAAAGGAAAATAAGTTAGGGCGGCAATACCAGCCAAACCCAAAGCAACACCCCATTGACGCTTAGACGTTACGTTAATTTTTTTCATAAAAATATAACAAAACAGCATCCCGATGATCCACGAGATGCTCATATGAAATAACCATTCCACAAACACCGGCCACTCGATGGAACCAATCACCGGAATGAAATCCACATTCATTAACAGGGTATAAACTTTCCTTTCGGTAATCAACTCGACAAACCACATGTAAATCCCTAAGGCCAGTCCAGAAGTTGTGCCAATGTAAATTCCCCATTTAATGAACATCGTACATGCCTCCACTACATTAATACGCTTCTTGTTTTCTAAGTTCCCTTAAGATGGTTTCTAAAACCTGGCGCAGTTTGCCTTCATCACATGGATAGTCCAAATTCCTGAAGTATAAAGCACGCAGGAAGTGTTTACTGTTGTTAATAATTATTTCTTCAGCCGGATCATCCCAGCTTTTTCTTTGATATAACAACGTTTCTAACCACTCCACTCTTTCATCGGGCTCAATCTTTTTAAACATGGTTAAGACGGCTGTCACCATACGTTCTTCTTCATCAAACAAATAGGGCTTATCAATTAAAAACTGACTACGGATAGTAGGAAGCATATCGATGACTTCCTGCCTCGTAATTTCATTACACGCAGCTGCACTGTCCAACGCGTCAGCCGCGTGAGCCATAGAGTGGGCCCACCCTTTTCCTTGAATATAGCCCCTATGGTCTTTCTCCTGTTCCATATAACGTTTTAAATTCTCCCATACGCGGTGTACTTCCGCTTCCCCAAGCAATCCAGTCTGCTGATGCTTTTTCATAATCGGAGGAATAAGCAGCACTGAAAAACTTCTTTTAAAGACAGCATTTTCTTCTCTTGCTGACATCTTTATTCGATAGAACAAGTAATTTTTATTTAATACCGAGCGCAGAATATTCTTCAATTGATCAGCATTATAATAATCCCGCTCAATAAATTTTGTTAAAATAGTATGAATCAAGTCATCCCGAAGTACTGGATCCGGAGATCCTACACGCTGCAGCATAATCGTCGTTAACTCTGACAAGTTCTGGCCTTGCGGGATTTCAAAATTATTTTCTTTAATTGCTTGCAGTACATCTACTAATTTGGTTTCCATTTCATACCTCCCTGAAATTGTTCATATTGTATCATATCATTTAAAAATTATTGAATCAGAAAGGCTTCCAGTTTAGTCTTTTTCAGTTTTCTGCTAAAATGAGTGAGTATAAGGAAGATTGGAGGAATAATCATGGCAATAACAATTGAAGAAACACCAAACCCGAACGCACGTAAATTTACAACCGAGTCTCTTATTTTTCAAGGTGACGGCAGCGTTTCCGTCATGCCTGGACAAACGAGTGAATACGACATTATGAATCAACTTATGGAGCTTGATGGCGTAGACAATGTCTTTGGCTTCCAGAACTTTATTACAGTAAATCGTTTACCTGATGCAGATTGGGATGTGCTGACTCCTAAAGTAGAAGGCGTTCTAACTGAATTCGGTTATTAAAAAAGGTTTGGGACAAAACTAAATAAAACATAAAATAATCCGAACGATTCTGGAGAAATCAGTTCGGATTATTTGTGTTCCGTGTACCAGGTACCGAAATTCACACTTGGCACTTCGCTCTTTTACAGTTTTTCGGTACCTGGTACCTTTATGCTCCCTCGCTGCAATAGAGTTGCTCGATCGTTCTTTTTTTGACATCCCAGCTTTAGTTATGTCCCGACCTCCAGCTTGTAGAGAAACTTTAGGTTTCTCTACATTTTTTTACTGTTCATCCTTCCGCCAAAATGGGGGAACCGTGATTGCGAGAGCATTTTTAAGACTCAAAATTATCCAGCGGAACAAAGTTCATATTAATGGGTTGTCCTTCTTCATCCCGGTCAAACATTGTCATAATAAGGGCTCCGTTTTCAGGAAGGTCTTCTTCATTAACCGTTACATCAAGTTCAAAAGGAGACCATTCTGAATTTGGATCATTTACTTGCGCAGTTTCTTCTTCTATATATACATTATGACCATCATCGACGCTGTAGAAAAACTCTCCACCTTTGACTTTAGCTTCTCCTGATATATTGTACTGGCCATTCTCTCCCGTGAGCGTAAGCTCCCTGAAAATTTCTTCTCCATTTGCGGCAGCTTCTATTTCTTCTCTAACTTGTTCTGCCCCGCCAGCCTCTCCTTCTGCGTCCGTCTCTTGTTCAGATGCCCCGTTTTCTACAGTCACGGAATCAGTAATTTCAAAAGGCTTCGTCTCAAGTGGCTGATCATTAATAGAAGTTACTAAAAATGACATCGTTGCCTCATATTCTCCCGGAGGCAGCTCCTCTTGTAACGTTTCGTTCGCTTCCAGCTTATCACCAGGTTCCAGCTCTTCAGTAGTCAATTGCTGAGAAAATGCTTGTTCGCTGGAATATTTGTAAACCTCTTCTCCCTCGGGATTCTCCAGAACAATTTCATATTTTTGACTTGAATTAAAGCCAAGAATAATAGGTTCATCCGCCTCATTTGTAATGTGGAAATTGAAGTTTATGCCTTTCTCTGTAGATTCTACATTGGAATCAAAGGTTAACTGTTCAATAAGAGAAACAATATTTTCCGGCTCAGTTTCTTCATTTGACTCGGAGGACTCCTCCTCCGAATTATTTTTCTCCTCTTCATTTGAGTCGTCATTTGAACAACCAACTAAAAATACGACTAAACATCCTGCTACGATCGGAATCCATTTTTTCAGCGTCAACACATCCTTTTCTCCAAAAGTCTACTTATCATCTTTTCTAAAGAAACCAAATATACCAGTAGTTTGAACAATATTCGTAAATGCTTGCGGATCAACATCTGAGATAATGCCTTGCAAGTCATAAAGCTCATAACGGGTTATGACCATAACAAGCATATTTTTATCTTGTTGGGTAAAAGCACCTTTCGCAGGCAAAGTAGTAATCCCCCGTACCATTTTCGCGTGAATGGCTTTTTCCAGGTCGGCTGCTCTTGTTGTAATAATCATTGCTGTCAGTTTTTCGTGACGTGTATGAATCGCGTCAATAACCCGAGTCGTAACATATAACGTCAACAACGTATACAGGGCGTTTTCAGGCTCATAAAGAAAACCTGCTATTGCTATAATAGCAGAATTAATGATTAAAAAATAAATGCCAATTGGACGATCTTTCATACGTGATAAAATCATAGCCACGATGTCCAGACCGCCTGTTGAAGCACCCCACTTCAGTGTAATACCTACACCGAAACCACCGATCACACCGCCGAACACAGCGTTTAGAATAATATCTTCAGATAATTGCTGAATCGGGATGATCTCTAGGAATAAAGTTGTAAAGGCAACAGAGATCGCGCTGTAAACCGTAAAACCTCTACCGACTTTATACCAACCTAAGATCGCAACTGGAATGTTAAGTATAAATAAGATAAGACCTGTACTTACTCCAGGAACGTTTAAAAAGTCTTGGAATATACTCGTCAGTAACTGAGCAACCCCGGTAAATCCGCTTGCGTAAACATTGGCTTCAATAAGGAACAAGTTTAGAGATACGGCGTTAAATACGGCACCAATGAGTACGATTAAAATTCGTTTAATTTCAAATGAAAACATGTCGACCTCCTATCCAGCTTAAATGCGCTAACCTTTTTTTATCACCGTTAAAATTTAAAATCAAGCCTTTCATTATCGTTTCCCATAAAAACATTTCCATAATCATGCCTGTCAAAAGATTTCACTTTACTATCTTCTTTCTTAAGCCTACACTTAAAAGTATACAAACAAATGACGGTAGGTGAAAAGATGAATGTATCAATTATAAGTGATTCAGCATGTGACCTATCTTTAGATTATTTACATAAAATGAATGTTGAATGCTTACCCTTAGGTGTCACAATTGGAGACAAAGAGTATGAAGACGGCAAAACCATTACACCTGAGAAAGTTTATTCTTTAATGAAAGAGGGAGAAGCACCCAAAACGTCACAGGTTTCACCTGAAGCGTTTCGTCAAACCTTTACGAATTTTGTTGAGAAGGACCAGCCTTTTCTTTATTTTGCTCTTTCTTCTGAATTGTCAGGAACTTATCATACCGCCAAAATGATTGAACAAGAAATTAAAGAAGACCACCCTGACGCAAAATTTGAAGTCATCGATACCAAAGCTGCTTCATTAGGTTACGGCCTCATAGTAATGAGGGCAGCCGAGCTTGCTCAAGAAGGAAAAAGCTACGATGAACTCAAAGAAGCCGGAAAATATTATGCAGAGCACATGGAGCATATTTTCACCGTTGATGATCTTGAGTATTTATACCGCGGCGGACGTGTGAGTAAAACAGCCGCTTTTGTCGGCAGTTTGCTGCGCATTAAACCTCTCCTCCACGTAGAAGATGGTAAACTCATTCCGCTTGAAAAAATCCGTGGTTCTAAAAAAGTGCTTAAACGTATGGTTGATATGATGAAAGAACGCGGTTTAGTCTTAGACCAGCAGCGTATTGCAATTAGTCACGGGGACGACATCGAAACCGCTCAAAAGCTGGCCGATATGATTAAAGAAGAATGCGGGACAGAAGACATTCATATTGAAATGATCGGAGCAGTTATTGGTGCCCACGCCGGACCCGGCACCATTGCTTTATTTTTCCTAAATGATGAACCTAAATAACCCCGTTAAAAAACGAAGAAGCCCCGTTGCTTCTTCGTTTATTCGTTCAGCGTTTTTGCTCTCGATTGTGCAGACTGGCGAAGTTCAATTGTAAAAGGAACAATAATACGTTTAGCCGGCTCGAGCTTGTTCTTTACTTTATCGATTAAACACTTCGCTGCTTGATAGCCCAGTTCATAAATGTGAATATCCACAGTCGTTAAAGGCGGGCGGGTCACTTCTGATAAATACACATTATTAAAGCTGACAATCGACACATCTTCAGGCACGAGCATACCAAACTCTTCAAGCATATTAATAACCCCAATGCTCATTAAATCATCAGCGATCACTAAGCCTGTGGGCGGTTTTGGCAAGTTAAATAGTTCACTTACTGCCTGGCTTCCTCCGGATTTTAAAAACTCCGTATGTACTCTGTATTCTTCTAAATAAGGAAGGCCAGCCTCCTCAATCGCCAGCTGATATCCTCTCATCCGATCGATAGTCACGATTAAATCTGTAGAACCGCCAATAAACGCGATATTCTCGTGACCGAGATCAATTAAATGGTTGGTGATGGTTTTTCCACTTCGAATGTTGTCATTATCTACGTGAGTAATTTCGTCAACTCGTTCACTCGGTTTTCCAATAACGACAAACGGGAAGTCTTTTTCCAACAGAAAATGAAGTACAGGATCATTGACTTGAGAGTAGAGTAAAATGATGCCGTCTACGCGGTTAGCATAAACCATCCGCTCTACCCCTTCAAGCATCTCTTCATCTTTCTCTCCCGTAGATAATAAAATAGAATAATCAAGCTGATGAGCTACCGCACTAATACCTCGTAACACTTCAGGGAAAAATGGGTTTTGCAACGCTTTATTTGCACTTGAAGGCATCACCACACCTAACGACTGAGTTGAACGGTTAGCTAACCCACGCGCGTTAGCGTTTGGGTGGTACCCCATCTCTTTCATTGCTTTCTTTACCTTCTTTTTCGTAGCCTGACTGATGCGAGGATGATCCGCAATCACCCTGGAAACGGTTGACGGAGCTACGCCAGCTGCTTTTGCTACTTCTTTGATCGTTACTCCCATATCCTTCACCTTCTGATTAATAGTTGGTCTACTCTTCCCCTTAATATATCATACTATTCGCCCAGCGTATGCTAGGCCTCACGCTTATTCTTTAAACTTATCCAAACGACTGCGATCACAAACAGCAGCAAAATGCCTCCGACAAAGCCGATAAATAACCAGTTAAAGCCTTGATCCTTTTCCACTACAAATACATCAGATGTTTCACGTTCCATCCCAAGCTTATAAGCTCCATCGTTAGACTGCCTGACCACTCCGTCTTCTAATAGACCGCGCATTTGATGATCATCTGGTAAATCCGTTAAATCAGTAGAACGCGTCCCAGAAGCGTTATTAATCGCGATAATCATAATTTCTTCTTCATATTCTCGTTTATAAACGGACATTCCATCCTCATTATAAAGCTCCTCGTAATCACCTCGTGTTAACGCTGGGAACTCATCACGCATGGAATTCAGCTTCTCAATCCGCTGCTCTAGTTGCTCATCTCCCCCTTTAAAATTCATCATTTTGCGATTATCAGGGTCTTCTCCTCCATCCAGAGGTACTTCACTTCCATAATACGTAATAGGGAACCCAGGGGCTGTAAACATATGCGTTAATGCCAATTTCCAGCGAGTAATCGGGTTTTCATTTTCTTCTCCAGCCACCCGAGTAAACCTTTTATTATCATGATTATCAATAAAGTTACCTAAAAGATACGGTTCTTCAAAATACTCCTTATTCCTCTGCCATACATTAGACAGGGGTGTAAGAGAACCACCGGAAGCTTTAAACGTTTCAGTTGCCGCATTATAATAAGGATAGTCGATGAAACTGTCAATGCCTGTGGATTCATAATCTGCTATATATGTAGGGTCCTCACTCCACACCTCACCTAATAAAAAGAAATCTTCATCCACCGATTTCACGTGATCATTAAACTCTGTCCAAAACTCTTTAGGGACGTGTTTCACAGTGTCTAGTCGAAATCCATCCACACCGGTTTCTTCAATCCAATATTCTGCCGCATCAAATAAGTATTGCTTCACTTCAGGATTTTCAGTATTTAAGTCCGGCAGTCCAGAGAGCCAGCCATCTTCTAATCGTTGTTGATCCTCGCCCATGATCGACTGTTCTTCATGAAACCAATCATCTTTCTCTTCATCATCCAGCCAGGGATGCTGGTCCCACGTGTGATTAACTACAAAGTCAAAGATGACTTTTATATCACGCTCGTGTGCTTCCTCCACTAGTTTTTTCGCATCTTCCATTGTTCCGAAATGCTCTTCCACTTCCATAAAGTCTTCAATCCAGTAACCATGATAGCCTTTTTCTCCATTTTCCATAATAGGCGTCAGCCAAATCGACGTAAAACCTAACTCTTCAATGTAATCAAGCTGCTCAATGATTCCTTGAAGATCACCACCATGGTAAGCCGTGGGATTATCGGTGTCCACTTCGTAATCGTTTTCCTTATCGCCATTCATAAACCGATCGACCATAATAAAATACATACTTTCGTCCTGCCATTTACGTTCTTCTTTTTCAGCCGCATGGGAGTTATGGGCGCAAAAAAGAAGAAACGGAATGAGCATGAGAATGGTTGCAAGCTTTCTCATCTTCCGTTCCCCCTATTTATAATCTATGTCTTTAAGATTATCCCTTTGCACCACCAACCGTCAATCCAGAAATGAAATATCTTTTTATAGATAAGAAAAGAATTGATATTGGGTATGCCATAAAAACTGAGTCTCTGCATGCCTCTACTATATAAGCATAGGATGTTGAGGAATCGGGGCTTTCCTTTCTTAAATTACTATTTTATTCCCTTCACCTTATTTGATTTGAATATTGTAAGTGGTTAACCAGTAATTAATTTGACAAAGATGGGCGATTAACTGCGGTCCTGTCATCAACTGTCCAAACCAGGGGGTATCAATAGTTTTCCCTTCAGATTGATTCAATGCTTTTAATTCATTATGGTCAAACAAATCAAAGATTGGAGCATGAGGGACGCTTAAAATCTCATCCATCCATTTTGTTACGGCCTTCGTATAGGCAGGGTTAAATGTTTTAGGATAAGGGTTCTTCTTTCTCTTTAACACACCTTCAGGTAAAATTCCTCTTAACGCTTCCCTTAACAAACCTTTTTCCTGTTCTCCATGGTGCTTCATTTCCCAGGGAATATTGTAGGCATATTCTACGAGTCGGTGATCACTAAAAGGAACTCGAACCTCCAGGCTCGCCCCCATACTCATCCGGTCTTTTCTTTCTAATAACGTCTGCATGAACCAATTCATATTTAAATACAGCATTTGTCGATGCTTAGAAGCAGCAGTAGATTCTCCTTTTAAAAGCGGAGCTTCATTAATGGAATCCTGATAGCGGTCCAGCATGTATTGTTCTAAGTCATATTGATGTACGATGTCCTTTCGAACTAGTTTTTGCCGCTCCTGAATCGAGCGAATCCATGGGAAACCCTTTCTATCCCTGTCTTCTTTGCGATAAAACCATGGATAACCTCCGAAAATTTCATCTGCACATTCTCCCGACAAAGACACCGTCACATGATTTTTTATACGTTCACAAAACCATAATAATGAGGAATCAACATCGGCCATACCCGGCAGATCCTTCAGCTCTACAGACCTTTTTAATCTAGAAACAAGATCTTCCACGCTTGCTTCCAAAGTGTAATGCTTCGTTTGATGTGCTTTCTGCACCATTTGGATATACGTGAAATCACGATCAGGCTGAAAAGCGTTCTTTTTAAAAAATTTCTCTTGTTCTTCATAGTCAATGGAGAACGTTTCTAATGAACCCAGCCCCTCATTTTTATAATGGTCTGCAGCTACGGATGTAATCGCGCTAGAATCTACTCCCCCAGAAAGAAATGTACCTAGTTTCACATCACTTACTAATTGGCGCTCAACAGCATCAACGAACAGCTTCCTTACCTGTTCGACCGTTTCTTTAAATGAAGAGTTATGAGCATCACTTGACACGTTCCAATACCGTTTCACGGAAAAAGCACCTTGATGCCATATGGCACAAAAACCCGGTCTGACTTCATGGATGCCTTCAAATATTCCATGCCCCGGTGTTCGTGAAGGCCCAAGCGTAAGAATTTCAAGTATACCTTCCTCAGCAATGCTCGCTTGTTTTTGAGGATGAGCAAGAATAGCTTTTATCTCTGAAGCAAAAAGCAGCCCGTCTTTTTGCTCACTATAGAATAAAGGTTTAACCCCCATTCGATCGCGTGCTAAGAATAGCCGCTGCTTGCGGACCTCCCAAATACTAAACGCAAATATTCCATTAAATTGATGAAGACATGCCTCGCCCCATTCCATATAACTAACGAGAACGACTTCAGTATCTGAATGACCTTTAAACGTCCAGCCTTTTGCCTTCAATTGATTTCTTACTTCGTCCGTATTGTACAGCTCTCCGTTATAACAAAGAACATATTCCTCTCCTTCAGCCTGGCGGATCATGGGCTGAATGCCGCCTTTTGGGTCAACGACAATTAACCGCTGGTGGCCAAACCCTGCCGGCCCTTTCACCCACTTTTGATAATCATCTGGACCTCTATGCTTAATCGTTTCAGACATCTTATCGATCATGAGAAGCTTTTCTTCTTCTCTACTCTGGGTATTCACCCACCCTACAAACCCGCACACAGGCATCACCTTCCTTTTACCTTAACGTACTCAACTCACATACTAAGCACTTGGTCTTTTCCTCATAAAGAGAGCATCATAGTATAAGGTATGACGCTGGGCTTGGATGCTATGATTTTTTTTAAAAACCGTTGACTTTACCAATGATAATGATTATCATTATTATTGAAGAGAGTGATCAATGTTTCCCCCAATAATATTGATCCTAAAAAAATCATTCCCCCTTTACATGAAAAACCTGCATGCGACGAAAGCATGCAGGTTTATTTTTAGGCAGGAAGTATACCTAACGGTAAGAATCCAAAACCAAGGATAAGTGCCAGTATTCCAGCGATTAAAAGCTGTGCCCACCATGCACCGGCTGGTTTTTTCTTCTTGTATTTTATTGTAACCATTTCCATTGATGCAATGACCCATAACCCAACAAGTAATTTAACAATAGCTAATCCAATTTGATCAGACCCCATGTATTCCGCAAACAAGGATCCACCAGAATATAAGATTAATAGATAGGCTGCGCGTAAAATCATGTGTGAGATCTTTGCTGCTTTTTCATTACCGCTTCTTGTAAATGTTGTGACCAGTCCTACTAAGGCAAAGGCAATTACCCATGAGGTAATATGTAAGTGTGCCAACAATATTCCTCCTTTTTCTTCATGAATCTTCCTTCATCATACCACGTGTGATTCCTTTTTTCTTGAAAAAAGCTTAACTGATTATTTTCTTATTAGTAAGAAAATTGTTACTAAACCTGTTATACTGAACGTGAAGTTTAATTGAATTTGGAGGGATATCATGGCAGTTCAAAGTCAACAAATCATCGATCAGACTCAAGAATATGGTGCAAAAAACTATCACCCTTTACCGATTGTTATTTCCAAAGCAGAAGGTGTTTGGGTGGAAGATCCTGAAGGCAACCGCTATATGGATATGCTTAGCGCATATTCTGCTGTCAATCAGGGGCATCGTCACCCTAAAATCATACAAGCACTTAGAGATCAAGCCGATCGTGTAACTCTTACTTCTCGTGCTTTTCACAATGACCAGCTGGGACCTTGGTATGAAAAGGTTTGTAAGTTAACAAATAAAGAAATGGCTTTGCCGATGAACACTGGTGTGGAAGCTGTAGAAACAGCCATTAAAGCCACCCGCCGGTGGGCTTATGATCATAAAGGTGTACCAGACGGCCAAGCTGAAATTATCGCTTGTGAGGGTAATTTCCATGGGCGAACGTTGACAGCAGTATCCTTATCATCTGAAGAAGAATATCAGCGTGGCTTTGGACCGCTTCTTCCGGGTATTAAGCTGATTCCTTATGGTGATATCGATGCATTAAAAGAAGCAATTACGGAGAATACAGCTGGCTTTCTGCTTGAGCCGATTCAAGGAGAAGCAGGGATCGTCATGCCGCCTGAAGGCTTTCTAAAAGAGGCATATGAAGTATGCAAACAAGAAAACGTTCTATTTATAGCTGATGAAATTCAGGCAGGATTAGGACGCAGCGGAAAAATGTTCGCTTGTGACTGGGAAGAAATTTCTCCTGATGTCTTAATACTTGGTAAAGCTCTTGGCGGCGGCGTGTTTCCTATTTCCTGTGTTGTTGCCAATAAAGATATTCTTGGTGTCTTCAATCCTGGCTCTCACGGCTCAACATTTGGTGGAAACCCGCTGGCTAGTGCCGTATCCATGGCTGCTCTTGATGTCATCGAAGAAGAAAAGCTGGCCGATCGCTCGCTTGAACTCGGAACGTATATGAAGGAAGAACTTAGTAAAATCGATAATCCGATCATTAAAGAGATTCGTGGTAAAGGATTATTCATTGGAGTTGAGCTCACGGAAGCAGCAAGACCTTATTGTGAAGATCTAAAAGAAAAAGGACTGCTATGTAAGGAAACACACGAAAACGTCATTCGTTTCGCTCCTCCATTAACGATTGATAAATCTGATCTTGATTGGGCGATTGCACAAATTAAAGAAGTACTCAGCCAATAAAAATAAAAGCTTCGGCCGCGGCCGAAGCTTTTTTCTGATTGGGTGAGTGGTTTTTATAACATTTGAGAAAGGATTTCTTTCATTTCAAACACTATTAATAACATTTACTTAAATTAGTCAATGGAAGTAATTTTTTTCTGCCCCCACGGAGCAACGACAATCTCCACTACTCGGCTTTCCACTTGTTCAAACGAATCTCCTGTGTCTTCTTCAATAAAATAACGATCTAAGCCAATGTTGACGTGCAAGTTATTCTGGGACATATCGCTCCACTCATACTTTGCCTTTAGTTCCACTTGCCCTTCTTCTGCAGCAGAAGAATCCGGACCAGCTTGAACAACCTCGTACTTACCATCATCCCCCTCTTCGATAGTTACGAACACCACATCACCTCGTTCTGGATCATCACTGCCCTGCCAAAGCTTTTCAGAAAAGCTTTCAATATCATAACGAAGCGTCACATAATCTCCATAAAACGGATCCCGTGGGTCAATTGGTTCTGTTTCCAAATAAATGGTTTCGCCCCACCGGTCCATTGCATAATAAGAAGCTGACATTCCGATAAGAAAGAGAGCTTGTAAGCTGACGACGACATAAAATAGTGTCCACTTCATGATGGCTCCCCTCCCTTAACTTGGCGGCGTTTTTTCTCCAAAAAGTAACTGAGGATAAATAATAAAATGCCTCCGGTAAAAAAGAAGATCGAACGATCCATAAACGCCCAGGCCAGTTGAAAATAAGCAACGAATGTCGTAATGAGAAAAGCCACCGTTCCTTTCATCACCCAATCTGCACGTTCCTTTCGGTAGCCAGCAAGCAGCCATCCGAGCGAATAGACGAACATAAGCAGCAGCGACAAAAGATCGCCTGCCCCTATTCGAAATACAGGAATGAAGAGCACCAAATCAATCCAATTAAATTTTGTTGACTCCATGGCTGACTGAATAACAGCATACAGAAAGAGTATAGACCAGGCCAGGAAGAAGAAGTTTGAATACTCGACATCATTACTTTCATAGCCTAAAAGAAACACTTGAAAAAGATTTACCGTAAATATAGACAATACAGCGATTGAGCCAAAGGTTCTCAAATGGAGCTGCCCATACGGCAGATGACTCACGATATAAAGGGCGAGAAAAAGAAGAATCAGCCAATAATAAGACCAGCCATATGAAAAAACAAACACCATCGATTGAATGATATAACTGAGGGCAAACAACCCGGTTAAAAGACGGTTTCCATTTTTGTACAAAACCCAGCCAAGGCCGGCAATAAACAATATTCCGAGTGGGATGTAGAACTCCTGATACGTAATTCCGCTATAAATTTGACCAGCCGTAACAATAACTAACGCAGCTAAAAATAAAATAGATTCTTTAAAAACTAGCAATAAACCAAAACAAGCCAGCGACCATACTAAGAAAGGAAAAGCACTAAATGAGGAAAAGTGATACATTTGTCCGGTTAAAAAGATGCCGGCTCCAAACACACATAAGGAAATGATAATGAAGCTGAGTCCTACTGGCTTTGAACGTCGTTGATATAATACCGCTCCCGTTCCATAAAAAACAAGCAGGAAAAAGAGGATAATCGCCATTTTTACAAGATCTGATAAGGCAGACCAATTTGATGCAATAAACGTCAGAAATCCTAAACCGATAAATAATGCCGCAAAGGTAAGTAAAACCGGATGCCCTGTCTTTTTTTCATAATGATTGAGAATTTGTTCCCTTTGCCCGGAAGTGATTACCCCATCTTTTACCCAGCGTTCCGATTCCTTCTCAAGTTGTCCGCGGTTCACACGATCATCCCTTTCCTAAGAGGCCTGGCTGTCAGAACGTTTAAGAGGCTGTTTCTTACCATACGTAAGTGTTCTCCATAACCATTCCAGCGGTCCATATTTGTATTTATTAATCCATAGCTTGCTCAATACCACTTGAAAGCTAAAAATAATGAAAACGATTGCTGCACTTGCAAGCGGAGTAACTTCCCCATACCACCCAAAACCAACAGAATAAAATAATATAAAACAAATCACCGACTGAAAAATGTAGTTTGTTAGTGACATACGTCCAACCCACGTTAAAGGCTGGAGCAGCTTTTTACCTCCAGATGAGCGAAAAGCCAGCGTGACTGTTAATAAATAAAAAACGGCGGAAGAAGATCCTCCGATATTATCCTGCATCAATTGAAACCATTCGGGATTCCCTATCACATATGGGCCGGCTTTAAATAAAATAAATAATATCCCGGTCACCGCCCACCATTTCTTAATCGTGGATGAATTATCCTCCGGGCGATGCAGCCATTTCTTTTTAGCAAGATATGCACCTAATAAAAACATAGGGATTAGAGATAAAGCAAGCAGAGGAAAAGTACCTAGATTGTTACTGTACGTCCAATCGGAAAAATTTTGCTGCCAAATATTGAGCAGCGATCCATCTCCATAATTTTGCTTTGCTGCTTCCACTTCCGCATATGAGTTAAAAGCACCGAGCTTACTTCGCACCGCATAGAGCCCTAAAGTTATTGGGAAAGTAAGAACACCAAGCATAGTGGCGGCCGTAATGATCAGCGCCCTTGGCGAAGCGTTAAAAAAGGCAAACATTGCAAATCCAAATAACCCGTAAGACAATAAAATATCGCCATGCCAGATGAGAAAGGCGTGACCAGCCCCAAAACCTAGTAAAACCAATAGTCTGCGTAAGATGATGGGGCGGTAGGATATTTGTTTTTGTTCTAATCGTTCCTTCATCATATAAAGACCAAAGCCAAACATAAGTGAAAATAGTGTATAAAAGCTAGCTTGAAAGAAGATATCAATGATCGTTTGAACGACTTGACTCGTTTCTGAAGGGAAGAATTGTTCCTCGCCGCCGTACAAGAAATAAGGTGCGTTAAAGGCAGGAACATTCACCATAAAAATACCTAAAATTGCCAATCCGCGAGCCGCATCAATCCAGTTCAGCCGATCTTTATCTTGTAAAGGTCCCCCCTGCTGTTTCACTAAGACTCCCCCTTATTACTTTCATTTTACTTTTATTACGATATTTACACAATGTTGGTTCATATAGATGTAGAAAGGAGAATATTCATGCCTGCAAAAGTTGGCTTCGTTAAAATTATTACCGTCTCTTCCGCCGGTGTATTTAATATTGGAGATGTGTTCAGTATGACACCCCACGCTTCTTCGAAAACTTTTGCCGGAGGAGGTTCATTTAACACAGGAAATGGGATTCGCATCCATTTAGATAAAGCAGAAACGTATATTAATGATAAAGAAGTCATCGATCAATCTTTTAACGAATAAGGAGGATTCACTGTGAATATGACCATTTATCAAACCATTTCCATCCGCTACATTAAGATTGGAACAGTTGCTAATTCTTCCATTATTCAAATAGGCAGCTCAGGCGTTATTCAAGCACAGGCTGACTTGTATAATTCAGGATCGTTCACTGAACCCGCAAAGGAACCCGAACCTAAAGATGGAGAAGTATACATTCCTGAGGCAGATTCCGGTCCTCTCGTTCCACTTACGACTTCATAGGCAAATTGCCGTGTCAATCAGCATAAGCTAAAAAAGGGGTGAACGCTAATGAATAACTATTATTCTTGGGATCAGTGGATGCAGCAAGTCATGGAACAAATGCTTGAACAACAGCGGCTTATAGAAGAACTCACCCAAAAGCTTGAGCATTTACAATCGAGAGACCAGACGAAAACAGTGATCGAAAAGATTGAATACCATTTTGATCAACTAAAAATTGAAACACTTGAGGGCACATTACAAATTGGCCTGACGCCAAACGGTTCTCCAGAAACGAATATTGAAGACTTGTATACCGGACAAACTGCTGAACCTTATTTAGATGAGCTGATGGGACACTCAGTTCCCCATGCGATTGATGACTATGTAAGAAATCATGACCTTTCTCTTCCCGGTGATCACCGGGACCACATGATTAAAGATATAAATAACCAATTGCCTGAACGATTTAAGGAACATAAAAAGCGCGAACCAAACCTATCCAATGAGCAAATTGCCCAGCGGCTGACAGAAGAAATTAAACGTTCTGTCGGTCAATATTTAGACCAATATGAAAATGGGGGATCACAATGAATTTCACCGTTCATAACTACGGATTAGATGTTGGGAACGTACATGTAACAAGTGTAACGACGTCTTCCGTCTTTTTAATAGGGGATAACCGTACAATTCGATTGCGTTCTTATTTTGACACACCTCCAGAATCCTTAATTATAGGCCCTTATAAAAAAGAACCAGAGGAAATAGAAAATGACGAACAAGCGAACAGCTGATGTCCACCAAGCGGACATGACTACAATTACCATTGGTTCCGGCTTGCTCATTGGTGACTTGGTACACTACCATCCCCGGGCAAAAGTGCTAGCTGTCCAAGAAGAAACTCGTACTTTTCAAGAATTCATTGATTTTGAAGATTTACCGATTTTTAACGCCCAACTTTCACCACCGAAACCTCCCATAAATATTGACACTACAATTATCCATCACCATTCATCTATTCGCGTCCAAAATGTCCATATAAAAAGTGCATCTACGGCTGGACTTGTACAAATTGGCGGCATCGATTATGTAGACGGTGAATCTAGACTAAAACATATTCGTATCCTGGAAAGTGAACAGTGAAGATAATTTCACATAAGCTATAATAGTAAGCAGATAAGGAGGACTTCGTTATGCCATCCATTATTGGTCCTTTCCGTATCAATAGTATAAGTGGAGGAGTCGTTAACTTCGGAGATTCGTTCTATATTTCTCCTAAGAGCTCCTCAAAAACGACCACCGGGTCAGGTTCATCCAATACCGGTGATTTCATTGCAACATACAACGGTTTTAGTAACGTCCAGCCAGTTGATCCTGATGTCAACGATCAAAATGTAGGCGGCGCCTAGAGGAGAGCGTCACTGCGGTACCATTAGCACTCTGAGCGTAAATGAGCATCACGGCGGTACAGGTACCGAGACTCTCTTTTTTCTGTCTCTTACCACTTTTTTGTCTCTCGATACCTGGTACCGATCAGCTCTCTTACCGCAAAAGAGCAGTACCGTCAGCACTCACACCATAAAAGTGCAAAAAAATCTTTCATCCCTTTACAGCGGGTGAAAGGCTTTTTTTGCCCTTTTATCTTTTCTTTCGGTTTGACGTTCTTGTGGTTATTTTTTTCTCTGGATCCTGCTTTTTCACCCAGCGTACATACTTTCTCATAGTTGGGTGATCCGCTAACCGTGCCAGCGTGTGATAGAAACCGGCCAGCTCTTCATTTGTAAACAGGGCGTGGATTTGACGATGACAGGCGCTGCACAGCTTAGCTGCCGGCCCGGCTGCTCCTCCATGCTGTTTTGGAATCAAATGGTGCTCTGTAGTCTTTACGGGGCTGCGCTGACACAATTCGCATTGATCGCACACACTATTCCACCTCCACCGTAAGAGATCCATTAAAGAAATAAAGATAGCTTTTCTCGACCGGCTTCCTCCAAATCTTTTCTAAAGCCGTTTTATATAATTGAATCTGCGTGCGGTAACGTTCCTTTAATTGCTCCTGTACCTGCTCTCCTTCAGGAATCGCATCCGTTTTATAATCCAGAATGAGCAATCCTTCGCCATAAGGAATAACCGCATCGATGACCCCCTGGATGAACACTTTCTCTTCCGCTGCTTCTTGCCAATCCTGATACACTTCATCTGCCGGCAGCGTTAAACTGAAAGGAACTTCACGCTCAATATATTCAGCATTTTGCAGCAATTTACCCATTGGCGTTTCAAAAAAGTTTGCGATGGCTTGATGGTCAATTTCATCAGCTTCTTCGCGGCGAAGAACTTCCCTGTGCACAAGGTGCTCGACAAACTCTTCCACTTCTTCAGGTGTTTTAGGCTGAAAAAGCGGGAGATGCTGCATGACCGTATGCATCGCCGTACCTATCTCACCGGCTGATAAACCTTGTTTCTCCTGCATAAAACGCGGGCGCTTTACAAGAGGCGCGCGATTAGGTACCAGGAGCTGATCGCTTGAGTATTCATCAAGTACTTCTCGCTGTCGTTTAATTTCAGTCACGGTTTGTTTAGCTCGTGAATGAGCAGCTTTTTCATAAGGGTACAGAAAATCAAGACGAGCTACTCTCTCATCTGCTTCAACCTCTACAGGCTTCCACTGTTCGATGTGTTCCTGCAGCTTTTCGTCACGCTGCTGTTCCCTCTCCTCAATTACCGCATACTCACTCCCATGAACCAAGTGTATGTCCCATTCAGAGGCATCTTTTTCAATATCCTCCGCTGTTTTTACTTCAACTTCTTCTGTGCGGAGGTCTTTACTATCTTGATGTCGAATGAGGGAAGGGCCGACCCAATCTAAATAAGATTTAGCTTCCAGGCGGTCGTGCGGAGGCAGGACCCAGTCAGGATGGTCTAAATAGGTCAGCCACTTTTCCTGTTTCTTTTCAAAAGAGGCCACATTTCCAACCATAACTAGTTTTTCTTTCGCTCTTGTTAAAGCTACATAAAGTACGCGCATTTCTTCTGCTAATAACTCCCTGAGCTTCACACGTTTAATGGCATGATAAGCAAGAGTCGGAAACATGAGGCGCTTATTCGGATCAATGTACCTTGACCCAAAACCATAGTCTTTATGAAGCAAATAGCGCTCTTTTAAATCCATCATATTAAATTGCTTGTCCATAGCCCCAAGCAGTACCACAGGGAACTCCAGTCCCTTACTTTTATGGATGGTCATAATCCGGACGACGTCCTCTTGTTCCCCAAGCGCTCGCGCAGCTCCCAGATCATCCCCCCGCTCCTCCATCCGTTCAATAAAGCGAAGAAAGCGAAACAATCCCCGAAAAGAAGTAGATTCATAGGACCGTGCGCGATCGTATAATGCGCGCAAATTGGCTTGACGCTGACGACCTCCAGGCATTCCTCCAACAAAATCGTAGTACCCCGTTTCACGGTATATCTGCCAAATTAAATCAGATAGAGCTCCTTGGCGGGCACGCTCACGAAACTCATCCAATTGCTTAAGAAAATCAGTAATTTTTTTCCCTGTTTCTGAACGTCCTGCCGCCAATTTTATCGACTCAAAATAGCTTACTCTTTTCTCCTCCAGCCGAAGGTTCATCAATTCATCTTCATTTAAGCCGACAATAGGCGATTTGAGTACAGAAGCTAACGGAATATCCTGCATCGGATTATCAATTATTTTGAGCAGGTTAAGCATGACTTTTACTTCTATCGCTTCAAAATATCCTGTGGAAAGCTCAGCATAAACTGGAATTCCCTGTTGCTTTAACTCATCAACAATGGTTGATGCCCACGTCATCGAACGCATTAAAATGACAATATCGCGATACTGGACTGCACGCTTTACGCCGGTTTCTTTATCCACTACCTGCAGCGGCTCTTCATCGCCATACCCCAGCCACGTACGAATTTTCTCTCCATACGCTCTTGCTTCTAACTGTGCTTTCTCTAAATCTTCAAAGCTTTCTTCCTGAGACGGCTCTTCTTTCACTTCACGGTCGATAATCAACAGTTCAGCTTTTGCATAGTCCGATGGATTTTCATCGTAGACACTATTGCTGTAAATGAGCTCAGCTTCTGGATCATAATTCATTTCTCCTACTTCTTCATCCAGTACTTGACGGAAGACATAATTAGCCGCATCTAACACTTGTTTGCGGCTTCGAAAATTACGTGCTAAATCAATCCGTTCTCCATTATGGTCCGCCTGGCCGTATAGCTGATACTTGGTTAAAAACAAAGATGGTTCCGCATGACGGAAGCGGTAAATACTCTGTTTTACGTCACCAACCATAAATAAATGGCCAGCTTCTGGATCATCAGTCAGCAGGCGAAGTAATGTCTCTTGGACCAGGTTTGTATCCTGATATTCATCGATCAGCACTTCTGAAAATTGATCATGAAAACTTCTCGCTACAGAAGAAGGAACCAGATTTTCTTTCGTAGATGTTTCGTCTAAAAGGATCTGCAGGCAATAATGCTCTAAATCCGAAAAGTCAACGAGCGCTTTCTCTTTTTTCAACTGTTGATAACGCTCATGGAAATCCTTGACGACTACAGCAAGCTGCTTTATAACAGGATGCAGAGATTTCATATCGTTTAAATAGCTCGCAAGCTTACGATGGAACCATTCTTCTTTCATGCTCATCCAACGCTTTTTATAACGGTCCCTGATTTTTTTTGCACGTTCTTTTTTCTTTTCGTCACATTCCATTTTCTTTCTTGACAAGGCAGCAAACTTGCTTGTACTCATGTACGTTTGCAGCTCTTCCCAGGAGATCTCAAGCGCCCCTCTTGCCTGGTGAACCATTTCAAGGTCAAGAGCTGCCGTCTCTCCATAGCTTGAAGGACCGTCGGCTTCTCTCGTAAGATCAACGAGCTGCTGAATCTCAGCTTCCATCGAATCAAGCTGGCTTTTCACATCTCGTTTGAGCAGCTGAAGCCATGGTAGATCTTCTTCACTTTGCCCTTCATCTTTCTGATACATAGCGACCATATCTTCCAGCCACTGTTCAGGCCACGGGTTTTGCATAGAAAAGGTATGAAGATCGAGAACGAGTTTCTCTACGTCTAGGTCATTTCGGTCACTGGAAAAGCGATCGACAACGTCGAAGAACAGCTGCTGTTCTTCCCCTTCTTTTCCGTACCAGTCTTCAAATAAATCTTCCAGTACTTCCTGGCGGATTAAATCGGCCTCCACGTCATCTGCAATTCTAAAACCGGGATCTAAGTCAAGAAGATAGGCATATTTACGCACTACCTCCATACAAAATGAGTGGAGAGTAGAAATGGATGCGTTTTGTAATAAAAATAACTGTTTTTTCAAGTGTCGTGATTCAGGATTGCTTTCTAAAGATTTACTCAAAGCTAACCCGACTCTATTTCTCATTTCTTGTGCGGCTGCATTCGTAAACGTTACGACAAGCAGGGAATCAATGTTAACAGGTGCTTCTTTATTTAAAAGCTTTTGAATAATACGTTCAACGAGGACAGCTGTTTTACCAGAGCCCGCAGCCGCTGAAACGAGAATATTTTTCCCATGGCTGTAAATCGCGCGTTCTTGTTCTTTAGTCCAGCTGACCACGGTCATTCTCCTTTCGTTCCGTCATTTGCTGAATAACTTCCTCTTCTTTCAAGTGCTTAAGTTTGCGGAATTGATGATCCTCTAACGCCGGATCGAATTGGCAGACAGAGCGGAACGGGCAATAATCACAAGCTGCCTGATCATCTTTAAGAAATGGATTCAATGCTACTTCTCCATTCGTAACGCGCTGCCCTGCATCTTGCATAAGTTCACGAATATATTTTCTCAGCTGGTCAAACTTTTCATTTTCCAGTGTTTTTGATCCTTTATAAAATCCTCCCCCTGCCTTTAGTCCAGCGGGAACGATTTGGCTGCGTCCTTTTTCCAGACTTGTATCCATCATTGAGACGAGCTGTTCGTCTTCCAGCAGCAAGCCCGACATTTTAAATTTCTTAAATATTTCCTGCTCAATTTCGTCATCCTCAAGCCACTGTTTTCCTGAGATCATTGGATTATGAACATGAAAATATAGCACGCCGGCAGGAAGCGCTTTTGAGCCAAGCCAATGCTCGGCATTAGATAGCACAACATCTAAATAAGCAAGCATTTGTAAAGACAGCCCATAATAAACGTCGATTAAATCCAGCCCTTTGGCGCTGGATTTATAATCAATAATACGTAAATACAACTCTTCTTCGTTTAAAGCCCGATCCACCCGGTCAATGCGGCCCCGCAGCATCAATTCGTGTCCATTTGGCAGACCAAGTGTTAACGGAGGAAGCTTCGAATTTTGTTCCAACCCAAATCCCAGCTCCAACCCCACTGGAGAGAAGTGACTTTTTCTCGCCTGCTCACTCAAAATATACGCAGCTCTCGCAATAACGCCTTGTAGTTTATATTTAATATAATGATGGCGGTTCGAGCTATGGAGTATTTGATTTTGCAGAATAGGAGCCAGTAAATTAGTCGCTTTCTCTGCATATTTAGTCGTCTCTTGTTGATCTAATTGAGCAAAGTTACGCCCTTCCTGCTGTACCCACTCCGTTATCTGCTTTAAGGCTTCATGAAACAACTGGCCAATATCAGGGGCATCCAATTTATACGTTTTTCTTTCTTGCAAGTTCAAATTATGCCCGGCGAAATATTGATAAGAACAGCGGTGATAGGTTTCAAGCCTCGACACACTGGTTTTTACCGGCCCGTTAAATAACCTTTCTTTCGTAGGCTGAGAAAGATGGACGGGCTTATTTTGGTAAAATAAGCTTTGCAAGACTCGATTCGTCAGATCGTTTTTTTCTTCTTTTTTTATATACCAATTGAGGACATTCCACCAGACGTTTTCCATGGGATACCCTCTTAAATGCCGGGCTAACTGCGATGTTAAAGCTGACCTCGTTTTCATTGGTGTAGTAATAAAACGTGAGGCATCTTTAAGATCATCTGCATCCTGCAGCGTCAAGTGACTGCTGACAGAAGGAAACAGCTCTTCCAGACGCTGAATAATTTGAGAAGGAACTTTCGATTTACCTTCTTCATTGCTTAAAGGATAGCTCACCCATACATAATCCTTAGCCATCGTTAAAGCTAAGTACATGTAAAAACGATCATCGAGCAGCTGACGGTTGGCCCCATCGGCAAGCTGCAGACCGCTTCCAGATAGAATCTCCCTTTCTCTCTCCGTCATCATGCCGTCACTGGATGGTTTCATCGGCCATATTCCATCGGTTACACCAAGTAAAAACGAAGCTTTGATACCCGTTATACGGGAACGGTCAACATCCCCTACAATCACGTGATCCATGCTTGGCGGCACATGAGAAAACGTCAAAGATTCAAGGCCGCTTTCGATCGTGCTTCTGAACACTTGCAAAGAAACTTTTTCATCACCGGCAATTTCAACTGCCTCATCAAGTAGCTGCAATACTTCATCCCACGCTTGCTCCTGTTCCCGGCCTCTTTCAATTTCACCTCTTTCATCATAGCGGTTTCGCCACATTTCCAATTGCTGAGGTACACGTAATGTTTCCAGCCAATGGTAAATAGCTTTGGCACGTTCCGCAATTGTATCTGCTTTGCGCAACTGTTCATCAAAGGGCTGTAGCACATGAGTAATTTGGCTGCGGTACGCATTGATACGGGTTTGTTTTTCTTTTTCCTCGTCCGTTTGAGCTGCTTGCTCAAACCCTCTAAAACGCTGAAAGATCCACGGTTCCTCACTAAACCACCGATCTCTTTTTCGAATTCCATATTCAAGAACATAGTTTTCTAATTCATCAATTGCTTCTTCATTCAGGGGATACTGCTGACTTGTTGACGGGATAAAACCCGTTTTCAACAATCGAAACACAGCATCATATCTGAAGTTTCCTTCAATTACATCGAGACCCGAACGGATCAGTTCAATCATCGGATGGTTAAGCATCGTTCGCTTTTCATCGATGAAAACCGGAATTTCGTAATCCCCAAACAACGTATCAATGAGACTATGATATACATTAGGCTCACGAATTAAAACAGCAATGTCTTTGTAGCGGTAACCTTCCTCTCGAACAAGACGTAAAATCTCCTGAGCTGCGCCTTCGACTTCAGCTCTAGGATGGACGGCTTCTGCGACTTTGATCGGAGCCTTCTTTTCAAAAACTGGCGCAGGCCGATGGTCAAAGTATTTTTCTAAATGCTGCAAAGCCGGTCTGTCTTTAAAGCGTCCCTGCTGCATATCAAGCACTTCTACGTGCTCGACAGCGATTCCGAGTTCTTCAGCCATTTCTTTGAATTTAAAGTACGTATCTTTTGTTTCATGAAAAAGGTCAAGCTCGTCACCTTCCTGCGGGGAGTCCATCGTTAAGGTCACTTTAACCGTGCGGCACTTTTTTAACAAAGCTTCGATAACCGCATATTCCTGCGGCGTAAAGCTATGGAAACCCTCCAAATATACCTCGGCTTCTTCTAAAAAATCAGCCTCCGGAATTTTTTCAGATAAAAGCTGCAGCTGATCTTCACTATCTATGTACTGCTCCTTTAAAGCATCGATTAAGCGATCATAAATATATGTTAAATCATCCAGCTTGTCTCTCAGACCTTCTTCATGACTCGTACGATGCATAAATTGGTCCATTTGATGCATTTGCTCGTGCAGCATCACTGGTGTTACCTGGTACCGTTTAAATTCTGTAATCATATTCTCTAACTGTTCGACAAATCCCTGTTTTTCAATCGCCTTCTGAAAAACTTTCCAATCCGAAGTTCGTTCCTCAATAATCTTACGAAGCATCATCTGAACGCCGGTAGAGCTGATAAATTTCTTCGTGCCTCCACCAGTTTCCTGTAAAACACGCCAGGCCAGACGTGAGAAACTAAAAACTTGGGCTCGTATAGATCCTTCAATATCTCCTCCTGTCAGCAGCGCATATTCCTGCTGAAAAGTCATTTGATCAGGAACGATATACATTATGGGGGCTCCATTAGGCTCTTCTGCCAGTCGTGAACGAATTTCTTGTAAACAATGCGTTCCTTTTCCTGTACCTGAACGCCCTAATGTAAACTGAATGCCCATGGGCTCACCTCTCCTCATTTCTTCTTCTTATCTACTATCCTATCATTTTCCTAATTTCCAATGAAGCAAGTCACTCTCCTCATTAAAAAACCGCCCTAAAAGGACGGCTTAAAATTGAACAGCCACTTGAGAAAATGGCCAATAGCGCATATCTACTTTTCCTACAATCTGTTCACTGGAAACGAATCCAAAGGAACGACTGTCTAAACTGTCACGCCGATTGTCCCCCATAACAAACAACTCACCTTCAGGGACTACTTTCTCTCCTGTAACTTCTTCCAAAGTAAAGTCCTCGGTGAATACTTCCCCATCATTAGGCCGTAACTGATCTAAATAAGCTTCCGCTACAGGTTCTCCATTGATATAAAGAACGTCATTCTCAAAGGAAATCTCATCTCCGGGCAAGCCGATGACGCGTTTCACGTAGTCCTCTTCAGGGTTCGCATGAAAAACAATCACATCCGTTCGGTCAATGTCACGTATGTCGTACGCAATTTTATTTACCATCAGTAAATTTCCGTCGTATAAGGTGGGTTCCATTGATTCACCATCGACTATATAACTGGCAAACAAATAAGTTTTAAATACAAAAGCAATGAGTACCGCAATTAAGACGGCCTTAAAAATGGTCGTGTACTTTTTCATGGTGGCATCCTCCAGGTTGGTTACTAATTACACCATACCCGTTTTACCACCATTTTAACCGTGACGCTGAGCTCGTCTCTCTGACGTATGTTGAATTCTTTTTTCTATTAATTTCCCGAGGAGCCAAAATGCTAGAATGCATACGCCGACTACTACAGACTTTACTGGATTCTGGGCAAAAGACGCCATGCTGCTCCCCACGTACGCAATTGTAAAGATCATAACCGACTTCCCTAGAACAGCCGCTAAAATAAACTGCTGCCGGCTCACATTTGATAATCCAGAAACCACATTAATGATAGAGGAAGGCGAAAACGGAAAACACATCAGTAAAAACAAAGGGCCGAATCCATGTTCTTCTACCCAATTCATCACACGTTTCACCTGTTTATGTCGACTGACGAAATTAAAAAAACGCTGCTGCCCAAGCTTTCGCGATAGAAGAAATACAAAGATGGCACCTGTTACGGCTCCAATCCAAGAATAAAGAAATCCTTTAAATAAACCATAAACCACAGAATTAGCAAGTACAAAAGCTACGAGCGGTAATATGGGCAAGAAGGCCTCAATAAGAGGCAGAAGAATGCCCGGCAATGGTCCAAATCGTTCAAGTTGTTCAAGTTGATCAATGGCATAATCAAATAGCCGATCATTTTCTGCCATATATTGTATCTCATCTATATCAATCATTAACAGCTCCATAACGGCTCCCCTTATCGATGACAAGCTTAAATCCATACTTCTATTTTAATCTAAACCAGCACTCTGTGCCTAATATAATACAGTTTCCCCACTCTAAGATCTTTTTAATCGACAAAAATTGGTTGTATACACGAGAGATCAACGTGGTATAATATAGAACAAATGTTCGTATTTATAGGAGGAGAAAATATGCGTCACTTAAAACAGAAAGAATTAGAAACAGCTTCACGCTATCTCTTCTTATCTATGGCCATTACGGTAATTCGTCAAGATCGGAAGCATATTCAGCAAGGAGATTTTAAAATTAAGGAGCCCTATATGGAGCTGCTCGGGAAGATGGAACTCGAAGCCCGCGAAGAAAGGAAAGCGTTGAGATCAAAAATGGAAGCTCAGAAACTTCAGGTCATTGAGTCGGGACGTAATGATTCATTTACTTCGTTCTTATTCTTAGCTCATGGGTACGAAGAGAAGCGAAATTACTTCAACCCGGCTATAAGAAAAAAAGTCGAAACCATCTTGTTTGAGCTTATGCATAATTCTCTGCGACGACGTCGTTCTTTGGAGCCGAATGCTTCAAACGATCTTCCAGGCTGAATCGAAACTGGGCAGTACGCTGAACTTGGTTAGAGATCATCCCTACGGACACGGGAACATTGATGGAGGCACCATTTGTAAATGTAATGGTAGTGGAATGATCTTTTTCACCTTGATAAGTGCGAATATACTTATGGGCGATCCAGGAACATTCTTTTCGTTTAGGGGAGATAATAGGAAAGAAATACATGCTCATCGTCTGGGAAATGACAATCGGGGGTTTATGAGTGAAACCGGCTACTTGCTTTGTGCCGGAAATTCGTCCTTCTAAACTGCTGGCAAAGTAACGACACGAATGATCAACAATTTTGCTGGGGCAATCCTTCAAATAAAAACATTGATCACTTTCAATAATTTCAGTAATGATCTGCCCTTGCTCATCATAGCCTGCTACAAGAGCCATCGTTCGAGGATTCACTTCATATTCTTTTTTATAAACCAAGTTCATTCTTTTCACAACACCCTTCTTTTTTTAAGATCGACAGCCTTCCAACGTGGTGCTGACTACCTTATCTCTATTAATTTACCAAAGTTCGATAAAAAAGTCTAAAAATTCTCAAAAAATAATCCTTCTCTGTTATAATTATAAGAAAAAGTAAGAATTTTCCGTTATTAGAAAAGGAGGAAATCTGCATGTGGAAAAAGAAGAAAGCAACCGAAGAAAAAACTCCGCTAGAAGTAATGGACTTATCTATTCACGACGTTCGAAAAGCTGTGCATAAATACGCAGAGCGAAAGCCGAATGAAGTCCCTTTAAGCGTCATTATCAATCAAGACTTAACGATAGACTATGATTTGCTATCCCCTTATATCGCCGGCATTCCTCAAAAAACGTACTACATGTCTAAAGAAACCTATGAATTGTTTGAAGAAGAAAATTATGAACTCGCTAAAGAAATGGACATGGTGCAGCAAGCTGTGGATTTGTATATTCAACAAACTGGGGAAGCTCCTGTTATTGATCTCGATCCATATAAACGAATCAGCTACCATAAATTAGACCGGCTGCATTTACTGACTCACCGACCTGAAAGGGAATTCTATTTAACCAATGAAGAATTTATGATCACGTATCAAAAGCCCAAATAAGAACAAAAAAGTGCCAATGCTCCGGGTAGAGCATTGGCCAATGAGACGACTGGTTAACTTTTGAGTGAGGGAATTAATGTGAGAAAAAGCTTGCGCCTTTTCATCAACACCACTCATCAGTAACGTACATTACTGACCCACTTATGAAACCGAATCATAAGTAGTGTGTAATAAATAAGCATGATCGCTTATCTATTTCTTATTGTAATATATCTCTCCTTCTGATTCACCGAAAAAATTTTGCGGTGTTCCGCAAAGCGTTGCGCTATTGCCAACTAATGTCATCCTTTTCGCTGCGTGCCCCCCGCAATCACCGTTGTGAAAGCTTTTCTCGTAAACTCTTTCGTAAAATTTTACCTGTTGTGTTTTTCGGTAACTCTTCCATAAAATGAATTCGATTCGGCTGCTTGTACTTCGTTAATGAGCCCTGACAAAATTCTTTTAACTCTTGTTCCTCAAGAGAAGGGTTGGAAGATACTACAAAGCTGATCACCGCTTCCCCGCTTTGAGGGTCAGGTGCTCCTACCACAGCGACTTCCGTAATATCAGGGTGGCTGTATAATACTTCTTCGACTTCTCTAGGGTAGACATTATATCCCCCCACTAAGATCATGTCTTTCTTACGGTCTACAATATAAAAATAACCTTCATCATCCCGGCGGGCCATATCTCCTGTATAAAGCCATCCATCACGAATCGTCACCGCCGTTTCCTCCGGAAGTTTGTAGTAGCCTTTCATGACATTAGGACCTCGAACTATGAGTTCCCCTACTTCTCCATCAGGTACTTCTCCGCCAAGTTCATCGACCACTTTATTTTCTACATTTTTTATATTTGTTCCGATTGATCCCGGCTTTCGGGGACGGTCTAACGGATTGAATGTCGTCACAGGTGAAGCTTCTGACAAGCCATACCCTTCTGACACCCTTACCTTAAAGTGTTTTTCAAAATCATTTAATAAGGATACAGGGAGAGAGGAACCTCCTGAAATAGAAATCCTCATATTTTCAAACGTATGGACTTGATCTTTTCCTGTCTGCAGCAAGTAATTATACATCGTCGGTACACCAGCAAACACAGTAGCTTTATATTTCTTCGCAGCTTCAAACACTTCAGGCGGCGAAAACTTAGGGATAATTAAAACAGTGCCTCCATTCATAATCGGGGCGTTCAAAGCTACAGTAAGACAGAATACGTGAAACATCGGTAAAGTAGCTATAACTCGATCACTGGATGAAATTTGCAAATATTCAGCGACATCTACAGCGTTTGAATACAAATTTTTGTGGGTGAGCATGGCCCCTTTTGGTTTTCCAGTTGTCCCTGATGTATACAAAATAACAGCGACATCTTCCTCTTCCAGATCAGGAGCAATAAAATCCACGTCTCCCTCAGATACGTACTTTGTAAACGATTTCATTTTTCCTTTTAACGAAGATTCTCTGGACTCTGCTCCAGTATCAGCTACAAAATAGTCTTGAACGGCTAAGTGAGCATCCATGTGTTCAAACTTATCCATTAATACATCCATCGTAACAATTCCCTTAACATCGCCGTTGCTTAAGATGTAACTCATCTCGTCCACCGTATACGTGGGATTAATTGGAATAACCGTAGCCCCCGCTCGCAATGAACCATATAGTGCAATCATAAATAATGGGCTGTTTCCACTCACTAATCCAATATGGTCCCCTTTTCCATATCCTAATTCGTGAAGTTTTGAGGCAAATTTAGTAACAGAGGCATTAAACTCTAGATAACTTACACTTTCACCTTGAAATATGTAAGCTTCCTTTGACGGATCACGATCAGCGGTGCGCATCAATTGAGCGCTTAAATTCATACATTCCTCCCCTTCCATGCTGTAATGAATGAATAGTCATTCATTTTATATTTAAAAAATATTCATTTTTATTATAAAATACTGTCAATTGATGTGCAACTTTGGTATTTCTTAAAGACCTGATCCTAAACTCTACCACGAACTAAAAAGCTTGGGACAACACTAAATGAAGCATAAAATAATCCGAACGATTCTCTTGGAATCAATTCGGATTATTTATATTCAAAAAAGAATCTTCATCATCGCTCTATCAAAACACTTCCCCAGGACTCTCCGTATTTTGAATCTGCGTACTTACAGTTTAATTTTTGAAGAGAATGTTTTACTTATCTCGCGGCCTCCAGGTTTAATAAATCATATTAAGGAAATCTTCTTTTGTAATTTTACCTAAAAAGTGAGGAATCTCTACATTCTCAAGCGCCTCATCAATAGCGGCGCGCTCATATTTCACATCGATGAGCTGCTCTTCAACTTCAGAAATATCTCCTACACCGAAGAAGTCGCCATAAATTTTAACATTTCGAATGTACCCTTTTGCGATATCCAGACGGATGTCATAGCTTCCGGCTCCCTCAATCCGTTTCGTATGCTGAATGTTGAACTTAGGTGATTTCCCATAGTTCCAATCCCAGTTGCGATAACGATCATCGGCAATTTTATAGATTTCTTTCCAGTCTTCCTCTTTTAAATGATACTGCGGAACATCTTTTACATCTTCCACATTAAAGATATAACGCAGAATTAGCTGCTTAAACTCATCCATTGTAATCGATTCGTCCAAGTACTCCGAAATGTTTGCTACTCGGCTGCGAATGGATTTGATTCCTTTGGACTTAATTTTCTCCGTCTTTACATTCAATGCAGAAACAACATTCTCAATTTCAGAGTCGAGCATTAACGTTCCGTGACTAAACATACGCCCGCGCGTTGAAAACTGAGCATTTCCGGAAATCTTTCTGCCATCAACCACAATGTCATTACGGCCGGATAATTCCGCTTGAACGCCTAACTTGTTAAGCGCCTGAGTAACAGGTTCTGTAAACTTAGCAAAATCATGAAAACTATCCCCGTCATCCTTCGTAATAAAGCTGAAGTTAAGGTTGCCCAGATCGTGATAAACGGCTCCACCGCCAGATAAGCGGCGTACCACGTGAATTCCGTTTTCTTCTACGTAATTTGTATTGATTTCTTCTACAGTGTTTTGGTTCTTACCAATAATGATGGATGGTTCGTTAATATAAAATAATAAGTAAGTCTCGTTAATATTTAAGTTCTTTAACGCATACTCTTCAATTGCCAAATTAATGCGTGGATCATTTACTCCCTCATGATCTATAAATAACATCGTCTCATCCTTTCCCGCGTTTCACTCTACTTTCCATTGTATAAAATTCGACGATATTTCACAATTTATTGAGCACCGGAATTCCACGTTAATTCATTTTCAGCCAATTTGATATGACCTTTAAACACGTCAGCTGCTTCTTGTTTCAGTATATTCGTTTCTCCAAAGTGAGGCAGATGACTGAGCCATAACGTTTCAACGCCCGCAAGATTTGCAACTCTGCCTGCTTCTTCGCTCGTCATATGCCCAGGTCCGCTTCCATCCATCCCTTTATAAAAGTTCGTATCTGTTATAAGTAAGTCAGATCCTTCTGCAAATGGAGCTAACTCCTCAAAATAGCTAGTATCTGCTGTATAAACGACTTGATCTGTATTACTACAGATTTTCATCGCATAACAAGGAACAGGATGCTTGGTTTGTAAAAATTCAATAGTAAACGGGCCAAGCTCTAAGGGTTGATGCGGATCATAAGCAACACCTTCTGTATACTGATGGGTTAATGATTGTAAACCCTTTTCATCTTGCTCATGGCCAAAAATCGGGAGCACATCGCTCGTTTCCTGAATCGTATTTTGCACGAGCCACGCATATTGTAGAACACCAATGTCCGCGATGTGATCCTGATGATAATGGGATAACACGACAGCATCCAAATCGGTTACTTCTAATTTTTTCTGCAGCTGGGCCAATGCACCACTTCCGCAATCAATTAATAATTTGTAATCCTCTTCTTCAAATAAGTAGCATGAAGTGGCGCTGTTTACAGCTGGGTAGCCGCCCCAATAGCCTATCGTAGTTACTTTCACAACTATCACTCCTTATCAGACTTTTATCCTATTTTTCAATTGTTTTATAACAGATGGTTGAATTCTGAATATTGTTATAATACAATGACTTTACAACAACTTATTGGAGGCGATTTCAAATGATGAATGTCATTGAGTTTTTCCGCAACCTACCTAAAAAGCAGTGCACAAAATGTGGCCATGCGATTCAAGAGCAGGCGGACTGTTACGGCAATGTCTGTGACGAGTGCAGTCATCCTGCCCGTTAATCATAGTATTCCACACCTCTAATGTTTTCGAACATGTAATTTTAATGAGCGGCTAATGAGCGGCTCTTTTTTTTGCATAAAAAATCCACCTCTTTCTACGAAGAGGCGGATTCTTTTAAAGCAATTCGTGCCGTTGATTTTCTTTTAAGCAGTTCATAAGGATACACAAACCGCTGCTCCTGCTGTTGATGACTGCTTTTCATTTTATTAACGAGTACTTGGATGGTTTTCGTCGCCATCTCTCCGACAGGCTGCTGCACAGTCGTAATAGATGGCACCATTAAAAGAGAGATCATTTGGTTATCAAATCCAACCACTGATAAATCATCCGGGATACTATAGCCTGACTGCGAAGCTGCATAAACAATGCCCGCAGCTACTTCATCCGATCCTGTAAATATCCCGTCTACTTTTTTATTTTGCTGTTGGAGATAGGAGAACACTTTTTGTCCATCTTTCACGTCCAGTGCATCTCTGATTTCCAGATTTTCTTCAAAAAATAAATTAAAATCAGCTAACGCCTGCTGAAAACCTAACTTACGCTCGTTCGTAATATGCGTCTCCTGACTTCCAGTAGCGTAAGCAATCGTTATGCACCCTTGCTCTATTAAATGGACCGTTGCGTCGTAGGCGGCCTGACGATGATCAATATGTACCATCGACACTTGATCTGTCTCCATGTACTCATTACAAAGGACAATAGGACCTGATTCGAGATATGGTTCAATCGTTTTCCACTCATTCGATAACGAAGCCATAATAACTCCGTCAACTTGCTTTGTTTTTAACAATTGTAAGTAATCCAATTCCTTCTGTTTCTTATCATGTGTCTGGCAGACAATAACTTGATAGCCGAATTCTGACGCTTCCCGCTCCATCGCTTCAATTAAATGACCAAAAAACGGATTGGTAACACGGGGCAGCAATACAGCAATGGTTTCTGTACGTTGACTGCGCAGCCGGCGAGCCGATGAATTCGGTACATACCCAAGCTGATGCATTGCTTCCATTATCTTTTCTTTTTTCTCTTCCGTGACATAGGGTTGATCGTTAATCACCCGAGATACTGTAGTCCGCGACAATCCTGCCAGGCGGGCCACATCCTCAATAGTAGCCATTTTAACTCCCCCTGATTCAGCCACATTTTGAAATCGTTTTCATAACAAATCATACTAACAACCACCTAAATATGCAAGAGAAAATTTATCGTTGCAGGGTACCAGGTACGCAAAATGAAATACTGTGTACCTGGTACCCAGAAAAAAAGAAAAAAAGAAAAAAAACTGCTGCCTATTCGGCAGCAGTTAGAGGTTGAGGTGCTGGAGGACTTGTTCGACGGCTGCTTCTCCCTGGTCAATACAGTCAGGGAGTCCTATGCCTTCATAAGAAGCACCTGCTAGGTAAACACCTGGCAATTGCTTATTCAATTGCTCTGTGACTTGTTGGATGCGCTCCTTATGCCCTACTGAATATTGCGGCATGGAGTCATACCATCTTGTAACAATTGAAAATTCAGGCTGTTCACTAATTTTCATTATTTGATTGAGATCGCGGAGGGCAATCTCCGTTATTTCTTCATCTGGTAAATCAACCACTTCTTGATCATTCGGTTTTCCAACGTAGCAGCGGAGCATCACTTTGCCTTCGGGTGTAGAGTGAGGCCACTTTTTGTGCGTCCACGTGCATGCAGTAATTCGGAAACGACTATTACGAGAGACAACAAATCCCGTACCGTCAATGTCTTTCTTGATCGCCGAGGCATCAAAGGTCATAGCAACATTTGCAACAGAAGTCGCTTTCAACTCTTTTAGGGTATCCATGAAGTCGTATTGGGAAAGCATGCGCTGTACTGCGAAATAAGGGACAGCAGCGATTACAGCGTCGGCTTTTTCCACGCTTCCATTACTTAATAGAACGTGGTAACCCTCTGCTTTTTTCTCGATGTGATCAATTCCTGTATTTTTATGAACGGACTCCGGCTTCAACTGCCCTTCAATAGCATCGACCAGCGAATGAAGACCATCTTCAAACGTACGGAACATGCTGGGCTTCGGTTTATTTTTTGGCGGCTTCGGAACGGTTTTTCTCAATCCTTTAATTAAACTGCCATGTTCCTGCTCTAATTGATAAAAGTGAGGGAACGTAGCTTGAAGACTTAAATCATCTATATCACCAGCATAAATTCCCGATAATAAAGGTTCAATTAAATTGTCTACCACTTGATTCCCGAGTCTGCGTCTAAAGAACAGTCCTAATGACTGATCCCCTTCGGCCGGCTGCTTTGACTTTATGAGATCCAATGCCGCTCTTGCTTTTCCAGCAGGTGTGAACAAACTTGAAAATAAAAAAGGGCGTATTCTTGTAGGGATGCCCATAAATGATCCGCTCGGCATCTTATGCAGCTTGTCTTTGACAAGAATATAAGCCTGCCCTGTTCCATTCGGAACAAGTTTATCTTCAAGCCCCACTTCACGAGCCAGCCTTGTGGCGCTTTTCTTACGCTCTAAGAAAGAATCCGGACCTCTTTCAATTGTAAAACCGTCACACTTTATCGTATCAATCTTCCCACCTAAATGATTGCTGGCTTCATATAATTGAACATCAATCGGGAGCTGCTTTTCACGAATTTCTTTTTGTAAATAGTAAGCAGCGGTTAATCCGGAGATCCCGCCGCCAGCTATTACTACTTTTTTATGTTCCATACTTAACCCTGCTCTTCAATTTTAGCTAGTACAACACCAGCTAGTGTCCGAATAAACTTAGGGTGGGTATTCGGCATTTCCGGACGGTAATAGTCTGCCCCTACTTCATGACACACTATTTTGCACTCATAATCATTATCATACAGAACTTCAAGGTGGTCAGAAACAAACCCTACAGGTGCGTATACAAAGGAACGATAGCCTTTTTCATGAAAAAGATCTCTCGTTAAATCTTGAACATCTGGTCCAAGCCACGGGTCAGGCGTATTTCCTTCACTTTGCCAGCCAATCTCATATTGTGTGATGCCCGTTTCTTCAGAGATTAATTCAGCTGTTCTTTTTAACTGATCAGGATAAGGGTCGCCGCCTTCTAAAATTTTCTCAGGCAAGCTGTGAGCTGAAACGACTAAGCATGCTTTCGCGCGCTCTTCCTCAGGCATTTTTTCATATTCTGATAAAATGTGTTCACTCCAGTAATCAATGAAACCAGGAGCGTCGTACCAGCTTTCTACTGAACGTATTGTAATGCCGTGTTTTTCAGCTTCTTCCTGCGCACGACCATTGTAAGATTTCACACTGTATGTGGAATAATGAGGGGCCAATACGATAGATACCGCTTCTTCAATGCCATCTTCAGCCATCTTCTGAACAGCATCCTCAACGAAAGGTTCAATATGCTTTAAACCTAAGTACATTTTAAATTCCAATTCATTTTGTTCTTCATTTAACGTATCTTGCAGAGCTGTCGCCTGGTCCTCTGTAATACGGGCCAATGGTGATATGCCCCCAATCGCATTGTAACGGTCACGGAGGTCTTGCAGCATTTCATCAGACGGCTTTCGGCCTTTGCGAATATGTGTATAATAACGTTCTAAATCTTCTTCTTCATAAGGCGTCCCATACGCCATAACGAGCAGACCTACTTGTTTCTTTTCCATTATAATTCACCTCTTAATTCTTTTTTGAATAGTCGTGAATGAGCTGGGTTAGTCGCTTTAAGGTTTCTGGTTTAATGTCCGGCGTAACCCCGTGTCCTAAGTTAAAAATGTGGCTGGGATACTGCTTTCCTTGATCTATAATCGCTTTTGCGCGCTCTTCAATGACATCCCAGTCAGACAGTAAAATGGAAGGATCAAGGTTTCCTTGCAGCGGCTTCGTGATTCCCATGTCTCTTGCTTCTTTAATGGAAAGGCGCCAATCCAAACCTACAACATCAACAGGAAGGTCATTCCATTCAAGCACTAAATGCCTTGCTCCCACTCCAAACATGATTAATGGAACGTCTGTTGATTTTAATTCTGTAAATATCCGCTTCATTACCGGTTTAATAAAAGTTCGGTAATCCTCTACATTTAATGCGCCTACCCATGAATCAAAGATTTGTATAGCGCTTGCTCCAGCAGCAACTTGAGAACGAGCGTAAGTGATCGTCGTCTCCGCCAGTTTGTCCATCAACGCAAACCACGTCTTCGGCTCGCTGTACATGAGAGCTTTTGTCTTATTATAATTTTTGGAGGGGCCGCCCTCAATCATGTAGCTCGCCAGCGTAAATGGCGCGCCAGAAAATCCGATAAGCGGAACATTCAACTGTTCTTGAGTCAATAAACGAATCGTATCCATTACATAAGATACGTCCGTTTCCGGATCAATTGTTCCCAGCTTCTCGATATCCGCTTTACTGCGAATCGGATTGTCAATAACCGGACCGATCCCTTTCTTAATTTCCACATCGACTCCAATGGCAGGTAATGGCGTCATAATGTCTTTATAAAGAATCGCTGCATCCACATCGTATTGCTCAACGGGAAGCCGGGTGACGTAAGCCCCTAATTCCGGTTGGTGTGTAATTTCAAAAAGTGAGTATTTTTCTTTTAATTTATTATATTCCGGCTGCGACCTGCCTGCCTGGCGCATGAACCATACAGGTGTATGATCTGTCTGCTCCCCGCGAAATGCTTTTAAGATTGTGTCATTAAATGGTTTGGTCATCCCTAAAACTCCTTTTTCACGTTCAACGTTTATCCGATTACAACTATACTGATTTTTTAACCAGGTGTATAGAAAAACGATCTTTTCGTCACTGGATTGTGCATTTTTTCACAGGTGTTAATTAACTGTAACTTCATTGGAAGGTTCACCCTCGAGTCCAGTCAGAGGATCATATGGAACTACCACATACTTGCGAGGGTTCAGCAGGCTGAAGGTACTTACACGGTACTCTCCTTCTCCCTTCACATCCCCGACTAACTTCATATCTTCTCCAGTTTTCTCATAAATTCGATAAATGATGCGATCATCTTCACCAGGTGTCCATTCAATTGTACCTGAGACAATCCTGAACCCACCAAAGCTTACAGACCCTTTAGCATCCGTGATTTCAGGCAGTGAGATCGGTTCAGGGAGGTTTTCAGCACCTTCAGGGCGTTTAAATGAAGCTGTCATATCTTTTTGATTATCGACCTCTGACAAAATAGACTTCATTAGAGCTGTAGGGTATTCACTGCCACCCGTTAGATAATAATCGTCTCCGGATTGATCATAGCCCATCCATAGTGACCCCACGTAATCTGGCGTGTAGCCTACAAACCAAGCATCTTTATTTTCACCCTCTACGGAAGGATGCTGCTGTGTGCCTGTTTTTCCTGCGAGAGCTTTAGAAAAGCTTCCTGCCTGTGCGGTACCGATTTCCACTGTCTTTTCTAACATCTGGGTCATATCCCATGCTGTTTGTTCATTAAATACTTGTTTCTCCTTTTGTTCATGCTGGTGGATGACTTCACCGTTTCGATCAATAATCTGTTGTATCGTAAAACCGTTTGTCACTTTTCCTTCGTTAGCAAAACTGCGGTATGCCTCAGTTAATTGCAAAGGGGTGTATCCTTCTGATAAACCACCTAACGCAAGGGATAGTCCCTCATCTTCTGTTGGCAATCCAAGGTCATCTAAATATTTCTTCGCATAATCAATTCCCATTTGGTCTAGCAGCCAAACGGCAGGAGCATTCTTAGATTCGATGATCGCTTGATAAATAGAAGTAAAGCCATCATATTCTCCATCATAGTTTCTTGGCGTGTAATCTCCATAACTTCTCTCTTTGTCTTCTAATAATGAATAAGGAATATACTTTTTGTGCATAAGTGCCGGTCCATAAACGGACAAAGGTTTAATAACTGAACCAGGCTGTTTACGCGTTAATGCACGGTTACGTTCTCCATGCTTAAAATCGCGACCTCCCACCAAAGCAGCTACTGCTCCGGTCTTTTGATTCATTAAAGTAAAAGCTCCTTCGACCTCACCTTGAGATCCAGGGGCAAATTCTCCATTTTTCATTTGATCGGCAGCGATTCGCTGTATGTCTGGGTCCATTTCGACGACAATTTTATAACCGCCTCGTTTTAGTTCGTCTCGAGAAATGTGGTAAATCCTCTCAGCTTCGCGTATCGCCGCATCTACATAGCTGTTGCTCCATGTTTCTTCTTTCTCGTCTTTTCTTTCCTCACCTAATGTAGCTCCTTGAAGACTAACCATTTCTTCAGCCGCAATCATATCCAGTGCTTCCATTCGCGCCAGCACAGTATTCCGCCTGTTTAATGCATGCTCTGGATGATCAAAAGGCGAATATGAGTTAGGAGCTTTAGGAAGTCCCGCTAACAGGGCACCCTGAGCAACAGTTAAATCTTTTATCGATGTATTGAAATATGTTTTGGACGCTTCCTCTACTCCATAGGACCCTCCGCCAAAATAAATCGTATTTAAATAAAGCTCCAAAATCTCATCCTTTGTATACTTTCGCTCCAAATGTATGGCTGCCATGACTTCTTTCGTTTTACGCATCCACGATTTTTCGTTCGTTAAAAAAAGATTTTTAGCGAGCTGCTGAGTGATCGTACTGCCGCCCTCTACCTTATCCATAGCAATGATATCTCGATAAACCGCACGTAAAATCGCTTTAAAATCCACTCCTGAATGTTCATAGAACCTGCCATCTTCTATCGCAATAAAAGCTTCTTGAACATGAGCAGGAATATCATCTATATCAACCAAAGTCCGGTTTTCTGTATAAATCCTTTCTAATACTTCCCCTTCTTTCGTCTCAACCGTAGAGGCCGTATTTAAGGCTAAGTCTTTTTCTGAGACAACAAACCTTCCCCCAAAAAGTATGATTAAAAATCCAATGATGGCTAAGAACACAAGAGCTGTAACAATGACAGCCGGCCACTTCACCCGCCTTATCCAACGCGGCATTGGAGGTATTTTTAATTTTGTTTTCAAGCCTCGTGCATCCTTTCTTCTTCCATGTGTTAAAGCTTGCAGAAGTTTTGTCTAACTTGCTACACTTAAAGCGTGATGTAGGAAAGGAGACAAACTTATGACCGTATCTATGACAAATGGTACCTTAAACTATTTAGCAAAGCTACAACAGGAACACCCTGAACTTTTGTTAATGCAAGATCAAGACAAAACCGTGGCTTTCTATGAAGGAGAACAATCTTCTTTTTTTGCTGAAGGCAGAGATTATGAAATCGTTGAATCTGTAGGTAATGTTCAGCCGGCGGGATTTGTCGTCATGAATAACATCCCTGTCTCTGACGAGGGTCGCCCTGTATTTGAAGACCGATTTAAGAAGCGCGCCGGCAGTGTGGAAAACATGGATGGCTTTCAGGCCATTCGTATTCTAAGACCTGTAAAAGGAAATACCTACGTTGTATTTACTCAGTGGCGCAATGAACAGAGTTTCGAAGATTGGAAGAATTCTCAGGCTTTTGAAAAAGCACACGACAACTCTGGTCCTAATAATAAAGAAAAGCCTTCATTTATTGATGGCAAACCATATATTACAAAATATCAAATGATCCAGCCCGATTAACACATAGCAAAAGTGAGCGGCATTTACCGCTCACTTTTTTATTCACCTGTATTTTCTTCAAAAAAACTTTCGAACTGCTCAGTTGGATTCTCTCCCATAATACGATCCTGCTCTTCCCCGTTTTCATAGTGAACGAGAGTTGGTGTCGCTTCAATTCCATATTTATTCCATTCGCTTTCAAATTCCAACAGGTTCATTTTCTTCATATCGACGTTCATATCTTGAGCAAGCGGTACAAGTTCAGGGGTCGTATTTTGACAATGAACACAGTCAGGACTATAAAAGTAAACTGTTACAGGTTCCCCTGATTCAATTTCTTCTTCCAGTTCATCTGGTAAGATCTGATTCTGGTAGTTAGGATCATCGAGTTGATCAATTGTTCCCTGCTCAAGGTTATCTTTTTCGTAAGGATTATCTGCTGATTTTTGAGAATTTTGATAGTTGACTACAAAAGCTAAGATGACGACCAGAGCCACTAACACTGTCGCAAAAATAATCATATTCTTTTTCATTACCTGTTTCTCCTTTGCACCCGAATCGTTAGTACGTGACTAACAAAAATAATAATAAATGCTGTTCCTGCTAGAAATGGAATGGTCATAAAACCAAGCCAGTTAATATACTCCGCGTTACAAGGCACTACTCCGCACGAATCACCAGCAGATTGAAAAGCAGGAACTTTTTGAATCATATAATGATAAATGGAAACACATGTCCCTATTCCGCTTAACGCTAACCCTGCTGCCGCCGCTTCTGTATTTCTCCGAATTAACGATGCGCCGTAGATAACAACCAAAGGATACATAAGAATCCGCTGATACCAGCATAATTCACAAGGTGTATAGTTAAGTATCTCTGAAAAAAACAAACTCCCCAGCGTTGCAGCTAATGAGGCAGCCCATGCTATAAATAGTAAGGTTTCGCTTCTCTTTTTCATTTTCTAAATTCCTTTCTTCCTCTCTCCCACTGTTATTATACTAGGTATTCTTTTGAAATCAAAATAGGAAATACAATCTGGTTGATTTTACGTTTAAACCAGAAAGAACAGGGAATATTTGAAATGTGCCAAGATTTTTCAGAAAGGATGATCATGAAATGGACGAAAAAATGCAACAATTAATCGATGGACTCAACGAAGACCTAGCGAATGAATACGCGGCGACCATTATGTATACTTACAATGCTGCCGTCGTATCCGGTTTATACCGATCTGTGCTCAAGCCGTTCTTCGAAAGTGAAGTAGCGGATGAACAAGGTCATGCTTTATACCTTGCTGAGAAAATCAGCATTTTAGGAGGCACACCAACGACTACTCCTGCTGAGGTGAAGCAGCATACTGAAGTAAAATCTATGCTCAGAGAAGCGCGAGAAGCAGAACGTGCAACAATTGAAAGATATGAAGAGCGTAAACAGCAAGCTGAAGAACTTAACTTAACTGAATTGTCCGTGAAGCTTGATGACCTTATTTCTGATGAAACGGGTCATATGGAAGAAATCGATCGATTGCTTCAGGATTCCAGACTTCACGAATAAAGATTATTACCAAAAAAAGCCTGTCGACTCATTCGACAGGCTTTTTTTCATGATGAGCTGCGCTCACCTTAAGTATTTTCCCTTGCTTTAACTATTAAAAATAGTCTGATATATTAAGTACAACATTAAGACAAGGAGAGGTCGAAACTATGTGGAACAATATTTTTGAAGCCATTGAGGATCAATATGAGAATATGGTGAGCACGCGCCGCTACTTACACCAGCATCCAGAAGTATCTTTTGAAGAAACAGAAACATCTGCATTCATTCAGAAAACGTATGACCGCTTAGGCATTCCATACGAAAAAAATGTAGGGGGGAATGGAGTTCTCGCTACTTTAAAAGGGGGAAAACCTGGTAAAAAAATTGCGTTACGAGCTGACTTCGACGCTCTTCCGATTCATGAAGAAAATGATGTGGAATACAAATCAAAAGTCGACGGCGTGATGCACGCATGCGGTCACGACGGTCATACAGCCGCTTTATTAGGACTGGCTGAAGCCATTTTACCTTTCCAGGAAGAATTACCAGGAACGATCGTTTTTTTACACCAGCACGCCGAGGAATACGCCCCCGGCGGAGCTAAACCGATTATAGAGTCTGGAGCCCTGGATGATGTAGACGCTGTCTTTGGTACTCATTTATGGGTCAACACGCCTACGGGAGTCATTCAAACGACAAAAGGGCCTTTTATGGCTGGAGCCGATCGTTTTCATATTACAGTTAAAGGAAAGGGCGGACACGGTGCCATTCCTCATCAGACGAAGGATGCCATTGTGATCGCTTCTCAAATTGTTTCCTCTTTACAACAAATCGCCAGCAGACGAGTAAATCCTTTGGACACTGCTGTATTAACAGTGGGTACGTTCGAGTCAGGTGATGCTTTTAACGTTATTGCGGATTCTGCTTTTTTAACAGGAACTGTTCGAACGTTTAGACCTGAGGTACAGGAATTAATCATCGAAGAAATGGAAAAAGTGATTAAAGGAGCATGCACGGGGAATGATGCAGATTATGAATTTGACTATTTTAAAGGTTATACACCTGTAGTCAATCACGAAAAGGAAGCCTCATTAATTTTACGTGATGCCCCTAAAGCTGATGCTTCCCTTACTACGGAAGAAGTGGAACCTGTCATGGCAGGTGAGGATTTTGCTTATTACTTGGAAAACAAGCCGGGAGCCTTTTACTTTACAGGCGCCCAAATTCCAGATCATTATTATCCGCACCATCATCCAAAATTTGATTTTGATGAAAAGGCGCTCCCACACGCCGCCAAAACCTTGATTCAAGCTTACCGTTCTTATCAGGAACAAGCCTAACGGAGCAGGCGGAGGCGATGAACATTCATCGTCGTCTCCCCTAACTGCTCCAACAGCCTTCCATTGGCTACATACCCAACAACAGCCCCCAAGCCAGGTAAAAGCTGCATAAGTTTCACGAGATCAATCGTATCTCGATACTCTATCTGCAGGGTTTTCCAATCGATTTGCTTCCTTGTCTCTCCTTCATTTTCCCAATTCACTAACAAGTCTCTCACTTTAACCCGCTGCTCATCACTTGAAAAAGCCAGCATAAAAATGTGGAGTAAAAACACTCTTTCTTCATATCGATGGACGTCCAGCCCATAATATTGTCCCGCGTCAAATAAGAACTTCATTTTGATGCTTAATAATAATGGAAAGTCAGCCACTCCAAGCCAGAAACCACCAGCTCCAGTACCTGCCCCTTCCCAGGAGGCCGTCGATTTATATTGTTGCAGACGTTCGATCACCAGTTGTTCACGTTCGTAGAATGACCAGCCTTCTTGTTGCTCGATAGGACGGATATATTGCGACGACGTTAAAGATAATTCAATCATTTTTTTAATACTTTCAGTCACAACGGAATGAACTCGCTCTGGGATTTTTTTATTCACCTTCGATTGAAACCCTTTTGAGGTTCTTTGAATCACGCCAGAACGCTTCTCAAGTGATCGGCTCCAACGCAGGGCTTCTTTATACTTCTTCTCTTCATAATTTCTCATGATAACCCTCCAAAAATGCGGCCACCGCATATGTCTTACACCAGACGTGGTTTCACGTAGCTTTGAATAAAGATGTAGGTGAACAACGTGCCTCCTGCCGCCACGATGATTACACCTGTCAAATTCCACTGCATTAAGAACAGCAACGTAAATAATATGGTTTGAAAAAGCATCAGCTGCTTTAAGAAGGTAAGCATCGCTTGCTGCTTCCATTCTTTTTTAACAGGATATAAATCGAGCCAAACAATGATTCTGTGATGATTCCAAAGTGACATCATTTGAAAAGCACTTAAGTAAAGGAAAAGAATTGCGAAAGCAACCTTAACCCATAGATTAGGAACAAACCAAATCGCAAGGCCACCAATTGCAATTAACCGGAAATACATCCCTAAATAATCGCTGCTCCTAATAAAAGTAATCCGATACAAATAGGTAAACGTCTCGTTCTGACGATAAGGGATAGAAGTGGTCAATAATCGTACAAGCGCATGTCGTTTCTTTACTGTATTTCGTAAATGAGGCACATCCGTAAACATGTTGGCAATCCGGTAAAAAGTTCGCATTCTAGCTTGATCTTTAAGAACTAGCAAATCAAAGACGAGGCCGGCCTTTTTACTTGAATATTGGTAAATATAAATCACTAAACCAACAAGAATGATAGTTACTATACCTACAAATAAAAGTTCATTTTCCGCAAAGAAAAAGAACAAACTAATGGTAACTATGGTTCTAATCGTTTGATCAGTCAAACGAATCACAGGGTTTCTTTCTTTTAACATCCACCAATTCGCAAACATGTTTAACGCTTTAACCACAAGCAATCCAACAAGCATGTAAAGATAATGGTTCATTCCTAATTCAGGATAGGATTCAAAGTAAAGCGGTCCCAGGGCAGCCACAACAAGAAAGACTAAATAAAGCTGTATGATGAAGCTGTATCCTAAGCATCGCTTGAAATAACCCTTTAACTGGTGTTCAGCAGGTAAGAGAAACACTAAATCAGGTTCCTTTAATAAAGTTCGAACAGGGCTGTAGCTGGCCGCCAGTCCAAAAACAACACCTATGACCCAGGCTGTCGGAAAGTCTTCCGGAAGATCCACCAGCCACCTCTGATAGTAGTAGGCAAGGGCTGAGATAAAAAAGAACATAGCAATCGCAATATGCCCATTAAAAATATATTTTAAATACCGGCTTGTTTCTTTAATATGAGCCTGAAAACGCTGACTCCATAAATCTCTTGCATTAATCATCGGCGTCTTCCTTTGTTAACTGGATATAAATATCATCTAAAGAGGCACGCGGCTTTCCAAATGATTGGCGCAGCTCCTCTAAAGTACCAAGGGCACGGATTTCTCCATCATGTAAAATGACAAATCTGTCACAATACTTTTCAGCCGTCGCCAATATATGGGTTGACATGAGTATACCCGCTCCCTTCTCCTTCATTTCCTCCATGAGTTCCAGGTAAGATTGAATGCCTAAAGGGTCTAAACCAACGAAGGGTTCGTCTACAATGTAGAGGTCTGGCTCAATTAAGAATGCACACATGATCATCACCTTTTGTCTCATCCCTTTAGAAAAGTGAACAGGAAACCAGTTCAACTTTTTAGACAAACGGAACTCTTTGAGCAGCGGATCAAGTCTCTTCTTAAACGTTGCTTCAGGAATATTATAAGCCATTGCCGTTAAATGAAGATGTTCGTATAACGTCAGTTCATCATAAAGAATCGGAACTTCTGGAATATAGCCGAGCTGCTGGCGATAGCCTTCGGGATTTTCATCAAATGTTGTCCCATTAATAGCCACCTTTCCTTTTTTCGCCTGCATCATTCCAATCACATGTTTAATGGTCGTACTCTTCCCTGCTCCATTTAGTCCGATTAAACCTACTATTTCATTTGGGAAAACATCAAACGAGATCCCATGCAGTACATTTTTATGGGTGTACCCTCCATATAAATCTTCTATATGTAATAATGAGTTCAAATTAATCCCTCTTTCTCGCATACTGCTTTCTAATAAAATTTTATCATAATCTAATGAGCGTGACACTTAAACACCATAGATGGCTTACAATCGAGAAATATATCCCTTTTATGATACAATTATACAAAACAATTATGTAAGGAGTGACGAAAAAATGAATCATGACAGTAACTGTATTTTTTGTAAGATCATTAACGGAGACATCCCATCAGCGAAAGTATATGAAGACGAAGACGTGTATGCGTTCCTTGATATCAGCCAAGTAACAAAAGGGCACACTCTCGTTATTCCAAAGACACATACAAAAGATATTTATTCAACAAATGAGCAGGTTGCTGAAAAATTGTTCGCTCGCATCCCAAAAGTAGCCAGCGCCCTCAAGAGTGCTTTTCAGCCTATTGGACTGAATCTCCTGAATAATAACGAAGAACCGGCCGGCCAATCTGTTTTCCATTTACATATTCACCTTATCCCCCGCTATGGTGAATATGATGGATTTGAACCAAATTGGATCGTTCACACAGATGATTATTCAAACGAAGAACTTCAAGCCATGGCCAAAGAAATTAACAGCCGAATCGGCTAGTCAACTTGTAAAATCAACTGGTTTTGCTATAATAATGTATGCATCTGCAACCGATCAAAGGATACGGTTGAGGTGAAATAGAGGAGTTTAGTAGAGAAGAGGAGAGAAAAACAAATGAATACACGAGTTTTAGTTATGCTTTCATTATTAGTCGGAATGGGTGCGGTTTTGCACGCTGTCCTGCCGCCATTTTTCTTAGGAATGCGGCCTGATATGATGCTTGCGATGATGTTTTTAGGCATTATCCTATTTCCTAAGCTGCCGTACGTCTTGATTTTATCCGCTGCTTCCGGGATGATTTCAGCTTTAACTACGACGGTACCAGGCGGACAACTGGCAAATTTAATTGATAAGCCCATTACTGCGCTCATCTTTTTTGCACTATTTTTAAGCTTACGTAATGTGCTGAAACATAGTGCAGCACCTGTTTTAACAGCGATAGGTACGCTCATTAGCGGAACTATATTTCTAAGCTGTGTCCTTTTTGTCATTGGAATGATGGAAGCTAGCTTTGGAGCCATGTTCTTGACGATTGTACTGCCTACAGCAGTTATTAATACGGCAGCCATAGTAGTTATTTATCCAGTGGCACAAACTATACTCAAGCGTACAACACCAGCTCAGCTTATGAGCGTTTAAAGCAAAAAGGTGGTCTTAGTCATCACCCAAGGCCGCTACTTGAATTTGTAGCGGCCTGTTTTATTTCAATTATTAGGTTTTAAACGTACATATTAAGAGAAAATAATAAATAGTCATAGTTTCTGAAAGGAGTTTTTCTCATGGCAAATGCGAAATCTTTAGTTTTAGGGATCATCATTGGTGGTGCTGCAAGTGCTGCTTACACATTACTCAATACTCCATCTTCCGGGCGAGACTTCCGGGAAAACGCTCGATTGAAAAGTGAAAATCTAAAAACTACGATCTTAAGCCTGAAGGAAGAAGGATTACAACTAAAAGATCAAATTGCTCAAACGTCAAAAGAAGGTGCTGAACTTATCAAAGAGTTGACTGATGACGTAAAGAGCTCGGTCGAAAGCTGGAAGCGCACAGTTGAACCTCATCAGAAAAACATCCAGAAATATTTAGAGCAAATCGAAGAAAGCTTAAAAGAACTTGAAGAAAAAGCTAAAGCTGAGCAGAATACAGATCCAGCCGACGAAGATACTCAGCCTAGCCACTAGTACCTATTCAAAGAGAGTTTTCAGAGTGAGGGACCTGAGAATTCTCTTTTTTAATGGCTGCGTGTAACTCTAGAAACACGTAGATAAAAGATGTATCATTACTTCCTCCATCTTTTTTAAAAAATGGGACATAACTAAATAAAACAAAAAATAATCCGAACGATTCTAGAGAAATCATTTCGGATTATTTATGTTGATGAGACTCCACACCACCGCTCCGTCAAAACACTCCGCTTTCCGTGGGCACGGCCTCAGCTTCCTCGGAAAGCAAAGAGCGCTTTCCTGCGGGATCTTCGACTCGCGCTGTTCCCACAGGAGTCTGCGTGTTTTGGCTACGCTAATGATCTGCGTGTATGCATTCGTTCGTTTTTTGAATTCCCTGCTTTAGGTATGTCCCGGCCTCTTAGTCTGTCGTAAAAAAATGAATATAAATATGGCGTCTCTGGTTCCTGCATTAGATTCTAAAGAAAAGGAACAGGAAAAAGCGCCGCTTTCACAGGGCAAGGAGGGAAAGTCTCTAACCGTTTAGACGGATTTTCCGTCATCCACTAGCTGCTTTTATCGAAAAAGGGTTTTAGGAAACGACGAGACTCCTATGGGAGATACGAATAAGGTGTGACCCCGGAAGGCTGATAAAGCCTGAGGAGGCACACCATTCGCCCATGGAAAGGGAGTCGTTTCCTAAAACCCTTTCCTCTTGCTAACGCCAGAATTGTTTACACTAACTAAAGTTTCTCCCCAAGCTGAAAAAATCCGCCCCTATCTGGAGGCGGATTTTTCTGTTTAGTTAGGTTTGATCTCCACGCTGGGTATTTAAATTTTGCGCGAAGCGGTCAATAATGATCGCCAGGATTACAATTCCAAGTCCTGCGACAAAGCCCGTTCCTACATCGGCACGCTGAAGACCAGTAATTACGGTCTGCCCTAACCCTTTAGCACCGATCATAGAAGCAATAACTACCATCGATAACGAAAGCATAACAGTCTGGTTAATACCAGCCATGATAGTCTTCTTAGCCATAGGCAGCTGTACTTTAAATAACTTTTGAGTCCCAGTCGTCCCAAAAGCATCTGACGCTTCAATAAGTTCATGAGACACTTGTCTAATGCCCAAGTTTGTAAATCGAACAGTCGGTGGTGTTGCAAAAATAACGGAAGCAAATACGCCTGGCACCATCCCGATACTAAAGAAAGCAACGGCTGGAATCAAATAAACAAAAGCCGGCATAGTCTGCATGAAATCGAGTACGGGGGTAAGAAGCTGCTCCACGGGTTTACTTTTCGCCATCCATATCCCAAAAGGGACACCTATAATGACTGAAATTAAACTAGCGAATATGACGAGAGTAAATGTGTTCATTAACTCAGACCATAGTTCTTGGTTTTGGATAAACCATAAACCCACTATAGAAAAAACGGGTAAACCAAAGCGTTTCTTGGATACGAAAAAGGCCAGTACGGCTACGACCGTAATAAATAACCAAATAGGAATAGACATCAATACCGTCTCAGCAAAAAACTCAATAAAATCTCCAAAATCATCTTTAATAAAATTAAATATACCGCTAAACGTAACTTTAATCCAATCCGTGGCATTAGAGATCCACTCTGCCACTGGAAGTTTAGGCATTAGTTCCATTCAGGTTCACCTCATTTCCAGCTAATGCTGCAATAACAGCACCGCGTACAATAATACCAACTAACTTTTCATCTTCGACAACGGCAATAGGTACAGGAGAATCATGGATAATTGTGAAAATTTCATTCATGGCTGTATCTTTTTGTACTTTTGGAACATCTGTACGTAAGATTGATTTCAACTCTTTAATTTCCTGCTTAGCCGCTTCTGATACATCATCAGCCGTTACATAGCCGTACAGCTTTCGTTTTGCATCTGTTACGTAAATACTTGATAGCCCTTCTTTACGCATTCTTTCGAGCGCGGTCCTAGGACCATGCTTTTCAACGTCTACTGTTTCTGGTCGTTTCATAACATTTTCGGCAGTAAGAACTTTCGCTCGATCAACATCTTCTACGAATTTCTCAACGTACTCGTTGGCTGGATTTACTAAAATTTCTTCCGGTGTTCCTATTTGTACGATACGACCATCTTTCATAAGGGCGATACGATCGCCTATTCGAAGAGCTTCATCTAAGTCGTGCGTAATAAAGAGAATCGTTTTTCTCATAGATTCTTGGAGTTCGAGAAGTTCATCTTGCATCTCTTTACGAATTAATGGATCCAAGGCAGAGAAAGCTTCATCCATGAGCAGTACTTCTGGATCGTTGGCTAATGCACGCGCTAGTCCAACACGCTGCTGCATTCCCCCTGAGAGCTGTCCAGGATATTGGTGAATGTATCCGCCTAATCCGACCATCTCAAGCGATTCCTGTGCTTTCTTTTTCCTTTCCTGCTTGTCTAACCCTTGGACTTCCAGCCCAAATTCTGCATTTTCAAGAACTGTACGATGAGGAAAAAGTCCAAAGCGCTGAAAAACCATACTCAGCTTTTGACGACGTACATTCCGTAACGATTTACTGTCCATCTTGGCTAAGTCTTTTCCGTCAATCATGACGCTTCCTTCTGTGGGGTCGATTAACCGATTAATGAGTCGAACTAACGTCGATTTACCGCTTCCGGAAAGACCCATAATAACGAAGATTTCTCCTTCTTCTACATTAAATGAGGCACGGTTTACCCCCACCGTGTTACCTGTTTTTTCTAAAATTTCATCTTTGGAAAGACCATCATCCAAATATTTTGTGGCTTTTTTAGCGTTCCTTCCAAAAATCTTAGATAAGTTTTTTACTTCTATAATTGGCACTGCAGTCACCTCTTCTTGTTAGCATTCATTTGGAGTATTTTCACGATCATCAACACACCTTATACACTGTAACCTATTTGTAACATAAAGTTCAAACCATAAATTCTATCAATTAAGTTTAAAAATAACATACAGTTTAAACTGTACAGAATTAAGAAGCATATTTCTTTTGTTTTCCTCTTATTTTCTCTAGATTCCGCCCAAATATCCCAGTTTTCTAAATTTGCCAAATATAGTAATGTGTGAATAGCTAAACGAGAAGGAGGATCTTATGGGATTTCAACAAAACCAAACACTAGAAAATATACATACATCGGTCATCCACGAATTTTCAAAAACACTTGAATTGTTTGGACTGACCCCCTCAGATTCCCGACTTTTTACCAGCCTTTATTTGCATGCGAAACCTATGACATTAGATGAATTAAGTGAAGCATTAGGAAAGAGTAAAACCGCTATAAGTACTGGTGTGCGAAGTCTTATAGACCAGGGTCTTGTAGAGAGAGTGTGGAAGAAAGGAGTTCGCAAAGACCTTTATAAATCCAACGATCAGCTTTATAAAAAGTTTATGTTCTCTTACGTTCAACGCTGGATTGATGCAGCATCAACACAGAGAAAAACGTTACAAAGTATAAAACAAGAACTTTCAAATGAGGATACAAGCAGCGAGCTTGTGGATGAACGATTGGCACAAATGATTGAATTTCATAAACAAATCTCAAATTCCTTTGAAAAATTCTTTAAATCCAACTAATCTCACCTGTTATATCAAACTTTTCCTTATCAGATAATTTAAAATATTTTATAAATATAATATAGTAGAACATTATATCTTGAAAAAAAAATAATATCTACTAGAATAAGGAGTAAGTAATAGTTTTCGAGGAACCTATTATCATTTCTGCTTTGAGGGAATTCGACGATGCTCTACGAACGAACTTAAACCCTAGAAAAGGTGAGATGTATGAAGGATAAAATTTCCAAGCAGGATGCGATTTTTTATAGCCATAAAATGGCACAGTTGTCTAAAGCACTCTGGAAAGCTATCGAGAAAGATTGGCAGGACTGGATTAAACCCTTTAAGTTAAATATAAATGAGCATCATATCCTTTGGATTGCTTATCATTTAAAAGGGGCTAGTATTTCGGAGATCTCCAAGTATGGCGTGATGCACGTTTCAACCGCTTTTAATTTCTCAAAGAAACTAGAAGAGCGAGGGCTGCTTCAATTTTCTAAGCGGGAGAATGATAAAAGAAATACGTATATTGAATTAACGGAAAAAGGCACAGATTTATTAGAGGAAACACTAAAGGAATACGAGCCGAATAATAATTCTGTACTACGTGGCGTACTCCCGATGACAGAAATGTACGGAAAACTTCCGGAATTTTTAGATTTGTCAGCATTAATTAAAGAAATTTATGGTGACGAATACATGGAAATTCTAGAACGATCCCTCGAAAACATTGAAGATGAAACAGACCTTTTGGATAACCCTGCGCACATTGAAGCTTACAAAACTACAACAAGCAAATCATCTTAAACCACAACCCCTTCTCTATGAGAAGGGTTTTTTTGTATAATGACCTCACATATGGTTCCTGAAAAATTCCTTCTTTGTCCATAGCTGTAACCGTTTGGTCGACAGGATGCTTCGTTGTCATTATTTCGGCAAAATGAATGAATAAGTGGCTGTAGTTAATATCCCTCTTCTTCCTCAGATGTATATAAACAACGCTGAAAACTTTTGTTCTACGACCATTTTTGTAAAAGGAACTGGTCTAATCCTTCTAAATTTAAAAGTAATTGTATGTAAATAGACAAGTTTTCTGAACGGTCATTTTTCGACACATTCCCCCTCTCCTTATCCGTTCATGAACATTGATCTCATGCATGTTTAAGCTTCTTAAAAAAACTACTTATTTTTTTACGAAAAACCTATTGCTTTTTCCCCCGAAACATACTATCATTCATCTAGTGTTCGAAGTCGGCAGCACTGCCTATCATACTCGAAAATATACTATATTTCACAGTATTTTTACAGCAAAGGGGGATTCTAAGATGAATTGCTGGAAAACAGTAAACATCAACAAGGAATTCGGGCTCAACCGTGTCTATCTTATGTCGTTGTTAACAGGACTGATGTCCTTTCTATTTTTATATTTACCATTTTCCATTATGCATGGGACACAAGATGTCAAGGACCACGGATTCCTTCCATTGGTAGTCATCTTATTGTTCCTCCCGTCGATCCATCGTTTAATGCATATACTGCCGCTGTTGTTAGCGTATAAAAAAGTGAAAGTGCACTTTGCCGTTGTTAACCGAATAACACCAACATTCTCATATCAATGCAAGTCAAAGTTATCTAAAAGAACTTCCATTCTTATGGCTATGGCACCGACATTTTTTATTACAACACCGGCGCTTATGATGAGTTTCGTATTTCCGGGTTATTTCGCTTATCTCGTGATTCTTGCCTCAGTAAATATCGGATTGTCGTTTAGCGACTTCCTTTATTTAAATCAATTTATGAGAGCGCCTCGTCAGTGTGTCATCGAAAATGCCAAGGATGGTTATGATATACTCATACGCAATCAAGAAATTTAAAAAACACAGAGCTCGATTTCATGAGCTCTGTGTTTTTTATTTAAGGTTTTCTTCTGTTCAATAAGTGGAATATTTGATAAAGTAGTTTCATAGGGAATAAAGGAGGTTTTCACAATCGTTGCAATATTGTTTGTCATCTATGGACTCATCGTTCTTTTCATATTCAATTCTCTTACACATTCCTTATGTTTAAAAACAAAAATGTCTAGTGAAAAACAATCACGAGTATTTCGAACGATCAATATACTCCTAACAATTTTGTTGATTTCATCCTACGTAGATGTAATCAACCATATGTAGGCGACAGGCTATGCTTTATACATAGCCTGTTTGTCATTTCATCTTATAGCCAAGCTGCACCTACGATGATGAGTAGAATAAACAATACTACGATTAACGCAAAGCCTCCACCATATCCGTAACCCATATCTTCACCCCCATGCTTAAGACATAACACATAATATGCCTTCTGCTCTTAATTCGAATGGGCAGCCACCTACCCAATTTCCTATTTTTTTAATACATATAGAACCGATAATGAAAAATATGTTATATTAGTTTATGGACTACGAGAAACTTCCATGGCTGAATCCTATTCCGATGAAAGAGATTTATTCCCTGCGACTGAGCCTTTAGAATTTCTACGTCCACATATCATAAATCCATCATATGCTTGAGGAGTGTACCAATTGAAAAAGAATAAAAGAATACTTACTGCTATACTTGCTTCAGGTTTAATTGTGTTATCCGCTTGTTCTGAAGAAGATGATACTGAAGCTGTAGTCGAAACAAATGGCGGAGACGTAACCAAAGAAGAATTTTATGAGGAATTGAAAAAGGCTTCTGGGGAAGAAGTACTTCAGCAACTTGTCTTAAATAAAGTATTAGCTGATAACTATGAAATCTCAGATGAAGACGTAGAAAAAGAACTAGAAGGTCTTAAAGAACAATATGGAGAACAATTTGATATGGTTCTTCAACAGAGTGGTTTTTCAGATGAAGATGAATTTAAAGAAACAATTCGTCTAAGTCTACTACAAGAGCAGGCAGCTGCTGAAAATGTAGATATTTCTGAAGAAGAAATGCAATCCTATTACGAGCGTATGAAAACTGAAGTAGAAGCTAGTCATATCCTGGTTGAAGATGAAGAAACAGCAAATGAAGTAAAAGAAAAGCTGGATGACGGGGAAGAATTTGCTGACCTGGCTAGTGAATACTCGACAGATGGTTCAGCTGAGCAAGGCGGAGAACTGGGCTACTTTGGGCCTGGTACCATGGATTCTGATTTTGAAGATGCAGCCTATGAACTGGAAGTCGATGAAGTCAGTGATCCAGTACAAACCCAGTTTGGATACCATATTATAAAAGTGACGGACAAGCGTGAAGTAGAGGACGTAGATTCTTTTGAAGATTCCAAGGATGAAATTAAACGCACGCTTGTTAGTCAAAAGGTTGACCAGCAAGAATTGCAAAACCAAATGAACCAGCTGCTGGAAGATGCAGAGGTCGATGTGAAAATAGAAGAATATGAAGATCTATTTGAACAGCCGGAAGCTCCTGTTGAAGACCCAGAAGCAGAAGTGCCAGAAGAAGATGCAGAAGAACCCGCAGAAGACTCAGAAGAATAGTAATAGAAAGAGCAAGGCAGACATCTAGTGTCTACCTTGCTCTTTGTCTTAATTGATCATTCTGTTTACTTCGTTTCTCTCTTTCTTCTTCCATTCGACTTAAGTAGACTCTTCCTTCCTTTTCAATAAATTGCTGTTCTACCTTCTGCTCTGCTTTCATCGCCCGATAGGCCATATAACCACTAAGAAAAATAAATATAATACAAAGAAACACCCATACTGGAAGCCCTAAAATCATGTTGTTTCCTCCCTGTCCATTCTTTTATAAATAAGTTTATGAACAAGCCGTCCAGGTTATGACGAACAATTAGGAATCCTCAAACGATGGTTTATAGAACGACCTTTGATCGAGAGCGTAGATTCTCTCCGTAAAATCCCCTGGGTTTACCTTTTTTAACGCACGGTTTAACATATTCATCTGGGCATCGATCATGTCAATCTGATGCAGAAGCTCTGCCTCACGAACCAAAGGTGGTTTCGGGCTCCCCCATTCTGCTTTTCCATGGTGGCTTAAAATCATATGCTGAAGAATTGTAATTTCTTCACTATCTATCTGTAATTCATTAGCTGCACTCCTTATTTCCTCTACCATAATGGGAATATGGCCGACCAGCTTTCCTTCTAGTGTATAGGATGGTGAACTGGCATTAGATAACTCTTTAATTTTGCCTAAGTCATGCAATATAATCCCGGCATAAAATAAATCAGCATTAATATCCGGGTACAGATTTTTTAACTGTTGAGCGATGTTTAACATGGAAACGATATGGTGAGCAAGACCAGAGACATATTCATGGTGATTTCTAACAGCAGCTGGATACGTCAGTAAGTCTTCCTGGTAATGCTTTACAAAATGTCGTGTTACTCGCTGAATATTAGGATTCTTCATTTCAAAAATGACTTCTGTCACTTTTTCCATTAAGTCCTCTTTATTTACTGGTGCTCTTTCAACGAAATCCGCTGCTTGTACCCCATCGGTCGGCTGCACCGGTCGAATGCTTTGTATTTTCAATTGGGCACGATTTCTAAATTGCCCCACTTCTCCTACTACCTTAACAAGCTCTCCAGGCGTAAACAGCCCTTCATCCTCGGGAGTGGCTTCCCACAGTTTCGCATCAATCTCTCCCGTCGTATCTTTTAAAAATAATGAAAGAAACGGCTTGCCATTACTCGCTACTCCTTTATTTGCAGTTTTAATAAGTAAGAAATGATCAAACGTTTCCCCAATTTGATAGTTGGCGATTCCTTTTTTCATAAACTCGACTCCCCTCTTCCCATTGTAAAAAAGACCGTCCCTACATCAATCCCACACCATTTTGGCTGGGAAAGAATAAGAACAGTCCTTTCTTCATTCATTTCTCTTACGGCGATTCTGTTCAATCTTAGGAACGTACTCAAAAATTTCGCCGGATTCGACGACGTGAATAAACCGCATAAGCCATCGGTAGTAATCCTGGGCATATAAAAGACGTTCGATGTCGGAATCAATCTTCTGCCTTAATTCATCATCCGTTGTCTGTTCCTTTAAGTTGTTCAGTTCATAAATCGTCTCATCGGCTTCTTCAATATTGGTTTCTGTATGATGTTTCCATCGGCTTCCAAACAATGAAGTGAATGATTTATACCAGTCTTCCTCCGATTTGTATAGATCTTTACGCACTCCTTTTTTAAAAGAAGGCTCAACCATCTTCATGTCAGATAAGGCACGGACGCCAGTGGACATGCTTGTTTTGCTCATCTCAAGAGCTTCACGCATATCATCTAAAGTCATCGGATCCTCAGCAAAGTAAAGCACTCCGTACAGCCGTCCAATGGAAGGCGTAACCCCGTATAAATTCATATTTTTTGCAATTACTTGAATAAATTGCTCAATTGTATTTTGGTATTTTTCCCACTCTTGATTATGTTGTTGTTCTGTCAAAGGGTCACCCTCCATTCCATCAGTCGTTTTAATCTTAAAACATTTTATCATTAATAGGATAGGTTTGCGACCCTATCATTTAGATAGCTGAAATAAATTTACAGTCCCTTGATCCACATGATGGGCGATATCGTCTCTCCACGTAAATAATAAGATTTGGTTGTTCATTGACAGCTCCTGAATAATCTGCAGCATAATAGAAAGTCTTGCTTCGTCAAAATGGACAAAGCCATCATCCACGAGGAACGGGATGGCTGCATGCTCTGAAAAAGTTTTAGCTAATGCTAATCGTAAACATACATACAGCTGATCTGCTGTTCCGCGGGAAAGTTCAACTGTTGAAAAATAAAACCCATTTCTATCTTGAACCATCATTTTCTGCTGATCTCTATCAAGTTGAAGATTTTTATATCTCCCTAAAGTGACCTGATCAAAGTAGCCTTGAGCTGCTTCAAATACAAGCGGGAGGTATTGGTTTTGATACTTCTCTTTCGTTTTGGACAATACGTCCAGTGCTATTTTGTAGCTTGCCCACTCTTTTGCTCGTTCATTAAAGCGGGTTCGATCCAGTTCGAACTGATGAGTAAGATTGGAAAGTTCATCCGAGCTTTCCAGATGATTCTTTTTGTGTTCGTAATCAGCACGTTCCTGCTGGAGTTGTTTTATCAACGCCTGAGAGTCGTCCAACTCTTTTTGTTGCTTTTCGATTTCAAAAGCAATGTCAGCGTCAGTGGGAGGTAAAGTCCACACGTGAAAACGTTCCTGCTCGTTTACCGTAAGCATAATTTGAATTTGCTGCTTTATCTGCTTTTTCTTTTCGACCTGATGCTGTCGCTCTTCATAACGATCAAGGTGTTCATAGAATTCTGATACATTTAAAACCCCGACAGCGTCGAACAACTCACTCTGCTGGTCACGAAGGGGGGCAATTTCCTCTTCCAATCGATGCTGCTGCTTCTCTAATAAATGCACCTCTTGTTTAAGGTGAACCATTTCATCTAACAATTGTTTTTGTTCATTCAAAAACTTTTCAATTACCAAAAATTTCTCCTCTATGGTTTTGTCCTTATGTTCCCACTTTTGTTCTGTTAAAAACCTGCTTACCTTCTCTTCAATTTCTCCCATTTTTTGAGAGTGTGTTTCAAACTCTTCTTCCCAATTAGAAATCTCTCGCTGCTTATCTTTTAGTTGTTTCAGCAAATGATAAAGCTTTTCCCAGTGATGAAGTTTCAAGGACTCTAAAAATGGATAATCTCTTATTTGTTCCTTCCATCGTTTCTGAAAAACTTTTTTCATCTGTTCCAGTTGTTCTCTGCGATCAATTAATCGATTGTGTCTTTGCTCCTGTTCTTTTCTCTGTTCGTGAAGGTAAACGGCTTCTCCTTTGGCTTGTTCAAATTGCTGAAGCTCTTGTCTCGCTTTCATGTACATTTCTTTTGTAATGAAAGAGGATGACCCGGTTTCCTCTTCAGTCGGACGCTGTGTTTTATCAAGCAAAAGGACACCAATTGCAAAAATTAACGCTACGACGGATGGTATAAACTGAGAAGTTACTAGCGATAGCACAATACCTCCTAAGAATAACAGGGCAGCCAAACCATACGTCCGTTTCGAATCTATAGAGGGACTAGCTCGCTTTGATGGAGAAGCGTTCGAGTGGATGTAAAGGTCAACTAGTTCTGAATGTTCAACCGCTTCCTCCTCACCAATTGTCATATTTCTTAAATTCTTCAACTGGTGAAGCGTTTGGTCTTCTTGTTTTCCTAAGTTTTCTACTTCCTGTTTCAATTGTGATTCTTCTTGAACTAACTGCTGATCTTCTTCTCTTAGTGCCCGCCAAGTCTCCTCAAGGTAAAAAGGAAATTCAAAATCGAAAAGATCATTTTTTTGGATAGGTAAATCGATACGATTCATTTCTTGCTCCATTTCCTCATTCGCCCTGCGTATTTGAAGTTCGAGCCGTGTCGCTTCTTTCTCATGCTGCTGATAAGATAACTTCTCTTCAAGGAGCGACTGAAGTTGGTTCTGAGGAAGAGGAAGCAAATCTTCCTCAATTGTCGTTAAACGCTCTTGCTTATTCAGCTTGTTCTCACGCACCGTTCTCCATTCACTTTGAAGAGGTAACAGCGCATCCTGATATTGCCGCATGGACAACCGAGCATTTTCGGGAACAAAGTCCTCTTCTTCTTCAATCACCAGCTGATGATATTGCTGGACAACCGGCAGGGCTTTCTTCATTTGCTGATAACTAAAATATAAACGACTTAGCTTTTCTCTTTTTATTTCCGCTTCCTCAATGTCCTCATTGAGCTTCTTTAACCTCTCTAAAATAAGCTGATAATCGCCGACTTCCTTCTCCATGTTGTTTCGCTTTAACGCTGTTTTTTCTAAATGAAGTAACTCCTGGTTAAGCTTAGGATTTCTTCCTTTAGGTTTAAACTGCTCATTAAGTTCTTTCTCTAGCTTTTTCTCGGTTTGATAAATTTGGTCTGAGCCTGTTAATCCTATGTTTAAAAGAACCTCTCCAATTTCTTCGCTTGTCAGTTGCTGAAGTTTACTTAACTCTTCTGCGTTAAAGCTGTAAATCGATTGGTAAGCTGACTTAGAAAGACCTCCCAAAGTCTTCTTAAGAAATGCTTCGCCTCTTTTATCCCCATTCGAAAGCCAGCAGACGGCTTCTCCTTGATCTCGATCATCCATTCGCTCAATAATGACTTCTCCATATGCTTCCGAATAAATAGTTAATCGCCCGCCTATCGTACCACCAGTTTTCGGTTGATAAAAAGCTCTTTTTCTAGGGGGCAATCCGAATAAAATAAACAAAATGAACTGTTGAAGCGTTGACTTACCCGCTTCATTAGCTCCAGTAATTACGGTAAGAGGATGGGTCGATAAGTGTATGGTATGGTCTTTCCACTTCCCAAACCCGTAAATATGTAACGAAATAATCTTCATTTACTCCTCCTCCCCTGCCACGATCTCTTGAAGCACCATTTCTTTTGCTGCTTCTATCATTTCCTTTTTCTCTGTATCAGATAATTGATCTAACCATTTAGAAGCTCTACGATGAGAGAACAAAGGTGCTATAATGTCATAGAATTCATCCTCTGTCATATCGTCCAAACTCCTTAAAAATTCACCAGCAAAATGACTGCTGTTTCTTAATTCTTCTTCATTCCAAGTAGAAACGTCTTCCAATTGAATTTGATCAATCCAAACCCAGGAGTCATCGAGCGGTTCTCGATCGTTAACAAGCTCCCTCCACTCATCTACCAGCCCTGCTGCTCTCCATTTTTTTAATATTCCTTGACTGCTTTTAATTTTCACTTTCAGCATCACCGCACCGTCACAAGTAACCATGGCTTTAGCATCTTCTAATACTTGTTCAAGTTGCTGCACATCGTTTATGGAATCACATTCTAGAGTTACTTGCTCGTAAGTAAAACTGTGAAGAGGGAGAAACTGATAGCTAAACGCCTCTCCTTTCCCTTCCACCAAATAACAACCTTTTTCTCCACTCTCTTTATGCGAACGTCCTTGAATATTACCAGGGTAAATGACAGGAGGGTCATCCGATAGAATTTGGCGCTTATGGATGTGACCAAGCGCCCAATAATCTATAGAAGTTTGATACAAGTCCTGCATGGAGAAAGGAGCATATACATCATGGTCAGTCTGTGTCTCGAGACTTCCATGCAGCATGCCAATATGAAATGCGGCATCTCCTTCTTTTATAAAAAAAGGAGTCATCTTTCTCGTTATGGCTCTCTGTTCATAGCTGAATCCATAAATGTTAGCGAGCAACGCATGATCTTTATAAAAAGGGAGCACCTTTACTTCTTCTTCTTCAAAAATATGTACATTCTCTGGATACTGAATTGGGTAATGAGCCCCCATTATATAATCATGATTTCCATAGCTGATATACACTTGAATTCCATATTGATGTAAGCGGTCAAATCCTTCTCTCAGCTTCACCTGCGCCTTTAAACTTCGCGTTTCTTCGTTAAATAAGTCACCTACTAACAAAACAAAATCAACCTTATGATGAATTGCTTGTTGAATAAGGCGTTCATAAGCTTTAAAGGTAGAAGTGCGCAGTTTTTCTTTCAATTGATCCGGAAGCTGATTTTTTCCTTTGAAAGGGCTGTCTAAATGTAAGTCTGCGCTATGAATAAACTTTATTGCTTGCAATGTAACTTCCCCTTTTTATTTATAGTTTAGCACGAGGGAAGCTTCAGTGAACATCATACGAACGTACGATCCTTTTTCAAAGGGTGACTGATTTCCCTTACCAAGGATAGTGGAAGGAGGTGCGGGAAACCACTCGAAAATGCAGCTGTTTAATATATATACCAAAAATAGATCACACGGCCGTATCTAAGCCCATCCTATCAAAAAAACTTCCTTCCCCATGTTTGTGGAGAAGGAAGTCAGCATTATTTTTCTCTTTTCGAAAGCTGCATCGCTTGCTTTATATCTTTTAAAGAAGAAGATTTACCATACATCAGTACGCCTCCTTTATAAACACGGGCTCCTATTAATGCAAGAACGACGATCGAACCAACAAGAACACCAATTGATAATGCAACTTCCCACGACGGTATATCAAGCATTCCGACCCGCAAAAACATAATTAATGGGGAGAAGAAGGGAATGTAAGAAGTAAATGTAATAAACGGCGTATCTGGCGCATTTAAACCAAATACCGATATAAAGAAAGCAATGATGATCAAATAGATCATAGGTGAAATCATTTGCTGAGCATCTTCTAAACGACTGACGAGAGAACCTAGTGTAGCAGCTAAAGTAGCATATAAGAAATAACCTAGTACAAAGAACACCATACCGTACAAAATGATGTTCATCTGAATATCCCCAATGCCAAAACTTTCAAGAAAAGAGCCTTCTCCAGAATTTTGTTGAACACCAAAGTAACCGACCCCAAGAATCAATGAAAATTGCAGCAGCCCTAACAATGCAATCCCAGTAATCTTAGCAAACATTTGCGATACGGGGGACACACTTGAAATGAGAATTTCCATTACACGACTCGACTTCTCAGTAGCAACTTCAGTCGCAATCATACTTCCATACATCATAACTGTTAAGTAAAGCAAGAACAGCATCACGTAGACGAGGCCCTGTGTTTGCTGCATCTCTTCTTCTGAATTTCCTTCTTCTCCTAGAGTGACCGTCTCATAAGCAACCGGAGCATTAATAGCTTCGATTGTTTCAGAATCTACTTGAGCTTCGTCTGCTGCCACAGCCATTTTCACTTGCTGTAAGGCCTGCTGGATCATTTCACTATTCATTGGAGTAGTTTGTTCACCCACGTATTCTGTTGCTTCAGGCAAACCGGATTCTCCAGCTTTTATTTCAATAACAGAATCTAAGCCCCCATTTTCCACTTCGGCTCTCGCTTTATCTAATTCACGCTCGTTAACCGTAACTGAAAATGAGTCTTCAGCGCCAAGTATATCCTGGAACAATGATGCCCACTCTGCCTCGTCGCTGACAACACTAATTTCAGTTGTACCGTCTCCATCTTCTTCCCCTCGATCAAACGTTTCCATAATCGTCTGAAGGTTTGTTAACACTAAAATAAGGGCCAGCGTAATAGCTGTCGTAATCACAAAAGACTTTGATTTCACTCTCGATTTAAACGTTTGTGCCACCATGATAAAAAATTTATTCATACGCAGCCCCCACCTTTTCGATGAAAATGTCATTTAAAGAAGGTTCTTCTAAGTCAAAGGTGCGTACAAATCCTTTTCCATTCAGCTCTTTAAATAGGAGCTGAGAGACTTCTTCATTTTCGATCTGGACTTCACACTGCCCTCCAAAGCCTTTAAACTTTGTTACGCCCGGAAGGTCCTGCAGAAAGTCTAAATCAAATTCGGCCTTGACCCGTACATTTTTCTTGCCAAAGGACCTTTTAATTTCCTTAAGCTCTCCGTGTACCACAGGCTTGCCATGATGAAGAATGCATAAATTTTCACAGAGCTCTTCTACGTGTTCCATCCTGTGAGAAGAAAATACGATGGATGTGCCGGAGTTCTTTAATTCAATCACGGCTTCTTTTAACATCTCTACATTTACAGGATCGAGTCCGGAAAAAGGTTCATCTAGAATAAGCAGTTTGGGTTTATGTAAAACAGCAGATATAAATTGAATTTTTTGCTGGTTTCCTTTTGACAGATCTTCCACTTTTCTCGACTTATAATCGGGCACCTTAAATTTATCCAGCCAATACGTAAGTTCAGAGGCTGCTTCTGCTCGATTCATACCCCTTAGTCTCGCTAAATAAATGAGCTGATCTTGAACTTTCATTTTAGGGTACAGCCCCCGCTCTTCGGGAAGATAACCAATTAAATGACTTTGTTCATATCCTATTTCTCCATTATTCCAGGATATTTCCCCATCCGTTTCTTCAATAAGTCCTAAAATCATTCGAAACGTTGTCGTTTTCCCAGCGCCATTCGCACCAAGAAATCCGAAAACCTGCTTTTCAGGTATTTCAATGGATAGACGATCCACAGCCGTAAATGATCCAAATTTTTTCGTTACATTATGTAATTTTAACGTCACAATCTTTTCCCCTTTCCTTTTTACATTACGAAACATAGTTAAAATTAGTTTCAACTTTTTTAAAAAACAAGCAGGAATTAAGCACCTTAATGACTAATGTATAAAATGAGTCACCATTCATCTTAGGAGGTTTCTTCCATGAAAAAATATTTTCTAACTGTATTTGAGAAAGATGGCAGTAATTTACTCGATGAAACATTTGAGGCGGAGAATGATAAGGAAGCTAAGCGGATCGGTGCTCAGAAACTTGAGCAGCAGGGCTTCTCTGAACACACTCACCGTTGCGCAGCTCCTGAAGGACATCTTATTCTTTTTCATCGATAATAGAACAGTAAAAAAGTCGCGCAGCATACGCGACTTTTTTACTTCCCTTTAAATGCAGGTATTCTTTTTTCCAGAAAAGCTTCTACACCTTCACGGTGATCTGCTGTCTGCTTAAGTTTCCATTGTGAATGTCTTTCTTTCGCAAGATATTGCAGCAGTTGATCGATACCATATTGGTGATAAATGCTTTTCGTAGCGATCATGGACTGCAGCGGACGCTGCGTCCATTCCTTTACAAGTTTTTGTGCCTCATCATAAATGTACCCTTCAAAAACTACATCAATTAATTGAAAATCATACGCTTCTTTAGCTCGCATCTGCTCTCCATTCCAGGCAAATTGCTTCGCTCGATGAGTACCCAGCCGCTGTTCCAAGAAGAAATGTCCGCCTCCATCTGGTGCTAAACCGATCCCAATAAAATTCATCGATAGTTTTGTATCGGCCTCAGCCATAAGGTAATCTGCTGATAGTGCAATACTTAAGCCCAGCCCTACAACCGGACCATGCAGCGCTGCAATAACGATTTTAGGCATTGTATAAAAACCGGTAACAATGGTTTCAATATGATTCATAACTTGGTCATACACTTCTGGGTCACTTACGTCCTGCATCATGGAAACATCGCCGCCCGCACAAAAACCGTCTCCTGCACCAGAGAGTACGACAATTTGAGATTGCTCATCATGCTTTATATCTTGAACGATTTCTGCAAACTCACTAAGCATATCCACATGCAGCGCGTTATACTTTTCCCCGCGGGCAAGTGTGATATAAACAGCTGAACCCTGTCTGTCTACATTAAAGAATTTCATACGTATCCCCTTTCCACATTCTTAGTTTAAAAATTCGCCAGAAGACGTTTATGTTCCTGCTCGTTCGACAATTTTTTTCATATTCGTTTCTTTTTAAATTTTATCAGTCTCTCTTTGTACAAAAAAAGCTGCCCGATTGGGCAGCTTTTAGGATTGTAAAAATTACTGTTGAGGCTCTTCTGGATTTCCATAAAGATCCTCTAGTGGTTTTGTAATGATTTTACTAATATCATTAATCACCGTATTCAGGCGTTGCTCTTCTTCCATTAGCTTAGAAATTTGAGGGTGTTGTTGTACAAGCTCAACGACCTGGCGAGCTTGCTCTACTTCTTCCTCAGAAATCTCTTCACCTTGCATTTGCTTTTGTTGAAGGGTGATTTGTGTTTGACGGAAATCTTCAAACATTTTTTTAGCCGCTTCATCTTCCATTACTGCTTCATAAGCATCTTTTAATCCGGTAAATTCTTCGCTATTGCGAATTGCTTTTTCAAGGTCATATGCGTGATCGTAAATATTAGCCATAAGTTAAAAGTACCTCCTAGAAATGTTGAGTTTTAAACTCCTTCCTCACTATAACAAACATGATTGCGCATGTATAGGAATTGACGGTTATCCAATAAAAAGAACGAGAATTCCTTGTAGAATTCCAATAATTCCTCCAAGGAGAGCACCTAAATAGGTAATCATTTTAAACTCTCTTCTTGAAATATCGAGGACCATTTCTTCCAGCCTGCTCACATTAAATGATTCCACTTGTTCCTGCACAATTTCTGATAAGTTCATCGACTCCATCATCGTTTCAATTTTTGAAGAGAGCAAGTGAGTCGCTTTTGGTATAAGGGCAGGAACAACGTCTAATATGATTTTTGAGTGAAGCGGTTTTGTCCATACAGCAACAGACTGACGAAGCCATTCCTCTATAGGAATAGATTTCGTGACCGCCTGGCCTAATCCATAGGAAATGGTATCTTTTCCAATTTTTTGTTCAAAGTAGTCGAGGGGCTGGTTCAACGCGCTTTTCAGTTCCGTTTGCAGCATTGTTTGAAGCCATTCTGTTGTTTCTCTCGCTGATACGTAGCGGACAATAACCGGATGAACACGATCAATTACTCGCTCGGACCCCATAAAGGATTGAATCATATTCCCTAAAAATCCTTGTTTCTCTAAATAATCATCGATGAGAGCACCCACTTTTTCTTTTCCTTCTCTGCTCGTTAAATACTGATGAACTTTATTCTGGATATAGTGAGCAAGCTGATTCGTCTCCGCTTCCGCCCTCTGCTGCCAATCTGAAGAGAGAATATCTTTCACCTTTTTCTGCCTCAACTCTTTCATCATGCCATTATACCTGCGGTCAATCCACGCAGCTACCGCGTCTTCCACTCTTTCCCTATCGATGTTTACGTCAAAGGAATGAAAAAGCTGTTCAAGCGATTGATCACTTTGTAATGCTTTTTCTACTTCTGTTTGGGCAAAGCTTGTCAATTGATTTTGAAATTCTTTTCCTTCTATTTTACGTTTCAACCCTTCCGCCGTAAGAAGGTGATTAACGACCATCTTTCCTAACTGTCTGGCTAACTCATTCTGACGCTTAGGTATTAACCCGGGTGTAAACGGGAGCCGGACACTTCCTAATTGGATCGGCCGATAAGGACGAAACAACATTTTAATGGCTAACGAATTGGTTACACCACCAATTGCGGCACCCACTGTCATCATTAATAAAATCAATATAAATGTACTCATTGATGAGACCCTCATTTCCCTCTAGAACTCCTGTCCAATTATAGATCAATATCATGCGCTTAGCTACTCACAGCACTGATGAAGCTTAATTTTCTCCATTTATTAGCAAAGCAGCAAATTTCTTATTTGGTAAGACTAAGAGAAGGGAGGTGAATCAAATGGACAAGCGAGCAAAACAAGTGGACGAAGGAAAAGACCGTTTCGAACTCGATGTCGATCGAATGATTAATGAAGGAATGGCAGGAGGCCGGCCTCAGTCTGCTTACGGTCATGAGCAAATAGGTGAAGATCACCCAATTCCTGAACAAAAAACAGAACAAAAAAAATAACAAAGTTATAGGAAAAACTGAATAATTAACGTTGAATAAAAAACTATAAAAATAACTAAGGTTTCCCTGCAAACTAAAAAGATGAAGCTCCTACAGGGCTTCATCTTTTATTAACGGCTTTTAACAATCATATTGACAGCTTCCTTAATTAACTCTTCTGCTGATTCGCCTTCTTCTTTCGCATCTCTAATACAAGTTTCCAGATTCTTAGCTACAATATATCCTATGGCTCGATCCATAGCTGATCGAGCAGCTGAAAGCTGAGTGATAACATCCTTACATTCTTTATCCTCTTCCATCATCTTTAAGACACCGCGAACTTGACCTTCAATTCGTTTTAAGCGGTTTTTCGTTTCTTGCGGATACTCGTATTTATTTTTCACATCTGCCACGTTTATATCCTCCTGTCCCATTATGAAAAGCTAGACTTGATGTATACTATAAAATGATAAACATTTATTTTATACTGTATATTATCATAATAGTAAATTTTATTTAAAAAAGGAAGTTCTCTATATGTCCTATGTTGACCAATTGAAAAAAAACTACCCCTCTCTTATCGTTTACGAATCAGGTATGGAGCGGCCTGTGGATGATTATTATTTATTTCGAACAGCTGACGGAGGGATTATAGGAATTGGCTCCACTGATTTACCAAAGAGGGAATATGATTTATTATCCGCTTTCCTTCAGCCGGTAAAGTGGAACGAAAGCCACCTGACTGAAAAAGAGCGCCAATGGAAAAACTTTATTATTGACAACAAAGAGGATCAAGTATTATCGCTTGACCGTCCACTGAAAATTCGGTTGATCCTTTTCTCTATTTCTGATCTACCTGCAGACCAGGACACGTTTAGAGAAGCCCTGCAGGCTTCTTTCCCATATGAGATGCCGCTCATATGGTTAGGGGCAGCGGAAGGTCTAATTATAGAAGAGTTTTTTGAATCTGATCAGGAAGCTGTCTCACTCGACAGTTTAGTTGATGTACTAATGAGTGATTTTTATACTAAATTACACTTTTACATAAGTGAAGAATTGAATGAACTTGAAAGTGCACCCCTTCATTACAACTGGGCATATAAATGCTTTTCCCTTTCAAAGAAATATAAACTTGGCAAAGTGGTCACTTTTGAGCAAATCGTTCCTTATATGTTTATTGATGCTCTACCACAAGAAGAGCTGGAAACACTAAAGCAAGTCATTCTAAAAGAAGTAGCATCAGACCGTGATCTGCTTCGCACAATTAAAGTATTCCTTGAATCCGGGTCAAATACCAGTTTAGCTGCAAAGCTCTTATTTATGCATCGAAACAGTTTACAATACCGGGTCGATAAGTTTATTGAAAAAACAGGAGTCGATATAAAGCAGTTTCAGCAAGGTCTGATCGTATATTTACTCTTACTTGAAAACAGTCTCTAATCAGGGTGCACAAAGAACGACAAAATTCTTTGTGCACTTTGTCCATTTACCTGATTCCTCAACTTCGCTAGACTATAAACATACAAAAGAAAGCGATTTCAACTGAGGAGGAACTAAAAATGGCAGAGTTAAAGCTAAATAATATTGAAAAAGTGTATGATAAAAGTGTGAAAGCAGTAGACGACTTTAATTTACATATCGGCGACAAAGAATTCGTCGTATTTGTAGGCCCATCAGGCTGTGGTAAGTCAACTACACTTCGTATGATTGCCGGGCTGGAAGAAATTACAGGCGGAGACTTCTTAATTGATGAGAAGCGTATGAATGACGTTGCTCCTAAAGACCGTGATATCGCAATGGTATTCCAAAACTACGCTCTTTATCCACATATGAATGTATACGATAACATGGCGTTTGGCCTTAAGCTTCGTAAAATGGATAAAAAGGAAATTGAACAGCGCGTAAATAATGCAGCACAAATTCTTGGTCTGGAAGCCTTATTAGACCGTAAACCGAAAGCGCTGTCAGGTGGTCAGCGTCAGCGTGTTGCATTGGGACGTGCGATTGTACGTGATGCCAAAGTATTCTTAATGGATGAGCCGCTTTCCAACCTTGATGCTAAACTTCGTGTTCAAATGCGTGCTGAAATTCAAAAACTTCACCAGCGTTTGCAAACGACAACCATTTATGTAACGCACGACCAAACAGAAGCTATGACAATGGCTACACGTCTTGTTGTTATGAAAGACGGACTTATCCAGCAAGTTGGAGCTCCAAAAGAAGTTTATGATAAACCAGAAAACGTCTTTGTAGGAGGATTTATTGGATCACCAGCTATGAACTTTTTTAATGCTACTCTTCGTGAAGGTCACGTAGAGCTGGGAGATGTGCAAATTGCCATTCCGGAAGGTAAAATGAAAACATTACGTGAGCAAAGTTACATTGGTAAAGATATTGTCCTGGGTGTACGTCCGGAGGATATGCATGATGAACAGCTATTCATTGATGCAAACCCGGATAAAAAAATTACAGCAGATATTGAAGTGGCCGAGCTTATGGGTGCAGAATCTTACCTGTATTCTCGTATTGCTGATCAGGAATTTATCGCTCGTGTTGACTCTCGTTCAGATATTCACGGTGGTGACAAAATTGAACTTGCGATCGACATGAACAAAGTCCACTTCTTTGATGCTGAGTCAGAACAACGTATCCGCTAAGCTCCCCCTAACACACGGTTTCGGCCGTGTGTTTTTTTATGCCGCCCATTCGTTGCTTTTTGAATTCATACAAAATAAAAGAGAAAGGGCGCACCCTTTCTCCTTCTTCATTTTATTTACTTTTGTTGTCCACCGAACTGCTGTTCAGCCATTTGTACTAGACGCTTAGTGATTTCTCCACCTACAGAACCGTTAGAACGGGAAGTAGAATCAGCACCAAGCTGTACTCCGAATTCTTGAGCGATTTCGTATTTCATTTGGTCTAGAGCTTGTTGTACACCAGGTACTACTAACTCGTTAGATCTGTTGTTAGCCATGTTGTCTCACCTCCTGTGTATGATAGTAGTATGATCACGGACTACGTTTTTTATCACAGAAATAAGTTGGTAATAAACGGTATTTTTTTTACCATCCCTGGCTAACGATTGATCGATCCTAAGCGTTTGGCTTAGTCATCGCTTTTGGATCAACATATTCTTCAAATTGATCTTCGGTTAAAAGCTCTAATTCTACAGCCGTTTCTTTTAATGTTTGATCTTTTTCAAAAGCTGTCTTCGCGATTTTAGCAGCATTTTCATAGCCAATATGCGGGTTTAGAGCTGTAACAAGCATAAGAGAATCGCGCAAATATTTTTCAATTTGCTCATGATTAGGTTCAAGTCCGCTTACACATCGCTCATCAAACGACACAATACTGTCAGCCAGTAGCTGAGCGGATTGCAAGAAGTTATAAGCAATGACCGGTTTGTAAACATTTAGTTCAAAGTTTCCTTGGCTCGCTGCAAACCCAATGGCAGCATCGTTCCCCATAACCTGGGCCGCCACCATCGTAATAGCTTCACTTTGGGTCGGATTAACTTTACCAGGCATGATCGAGCTGCCAGGTTCATTTGCTGGAATTGTAACTTCTCCAATCCCACAGCGAGGTCCACTAGCTAACCAGCGTACGTCATTCGCAATTTTCATAACGTCTGCAGCAAGTGCTTTAATAGCTCCATGAGTATGAACAAGTTCGTCATGAGAAGTTAAAGCATGAAATTTATTCGGTGCAGAAATAAAGGAATTGGATGTTTCCTCGTTAATATGTTTTACTACTTGTTCTGAAAAATCTACATGGGCATTTAAACCAGTGCCTACAGCTGTCCCGCCGATGGCTAATTCTTTCACATATTTTGTACTCTCAACAAGCATCGTTTCTGTTTTTTCGAGCATACGATGCCATCCGCTAATTTCTTGTCCTAATGTGAGCGGTGTTGCATCCTGCAAATGTGTACGGCCGATTTTCACGATCTCTTGAAACGCTTCCATTTTTTCTTTTAGTGTTTGTTTGAACTGTCCGATCGCCGGCAATAGTACTTCTTCTACTTTTCTTACGGAAGCCACATGCATCGCTGTCGGATACGTATCGTTTGAGCTTTGAGATTTATTAACATCATCGTTAGGATGGAGGCGCAGCTCACTTCCTTTTTCTTCAAGCCACGTGTTCCCCACGTTTGCGATTACTTCATTAACGTTCATATTCGATTGTGTACCGCTTCCCGTCTGCCACACAACTAGTGGAAAATGTTCCTCTAATTCACCCTTTAAAATAAGGTCCGCTGCGTAACCTATAGCCTGGGCTTTCTCATCTTCCAACAATCCCAGCTCAGCGTTCGCTTTAGCGGCACTTTTCTTCAAAACCGCAAATCCTTCAATAACTTCAACCGGCATTTTCTCTTGGCCGATCGGAAAGTTTTGTTTACTTCTTTGAGTTTGCGCAGCCCAAAACTTATCGCTTGGTACTTTAATTTCACCTAATGTGTCTTTTTCAATACGATAATCCATGTGGATCCTCCCTTTTCAATAAACTTAAATTCCATTTATAATTGTATCAATATTCTCACAAACAATCGATAAGATGGATACAATCATGTCGAAATTTAAATAATCAGAGTATTTACATTATTCAATCTTTGTAGTATTATAAGAATAACTTAAAGAAAGGAGGCAGAAACAGAAGAGTTTTACATATTCCTTTAAGGAGGGCTGGAGAACTTTAAACTGTTTTTGCTTGATCTTTTTCAATGGGTAAATGGTTAAAAAAGAGCCTTACACAGGCTCTTTTTTATGGATTCTAGGAGTGATAGCATGCCGAATATTTGGACACATATTCTTTTTGCTGAAGATCTATGCATAAATATTGAAAGAGACGATCTCTTAGCTACTAGTGAACGCCATCTTTATTTGGGTGCACAAGGACCGGATCCTTTTTTCTACTTTAACTTCTGGCCTAAAGTAAATGATCATGGCGTCAATGATTTGGGACTTCGTTTACATAAAGAAGAATGCGGAAATTTTTTAATCGATTTAATTAATCAGGGTGCCTCTTTTAAGAATAATAAACAGGCCTATATTCTCGGTTTCGTCAGTCATCATATTCTCGATCGTATCACTCATCCATACGTCCATTACAAAGCGGGGTATGAAGGAAATAAGCACCAGGCGCTAGAAGTCGCGATTGATACACTTATGCTTGAGAAACACCGTCACATACAAACGTGGCAGACGTCTGTATCACCAATCATTCGTTTAAAAAGAGTAGAGAGAAAGGAGATCGCCTCGTGGTTGAAACCAACTATTGAAAAGCACTATTCTACTGAAGCTCTTCCTAAACATTTTATTGAAAAATCCTTTAAAGATATGGCAGTGGCGCAACGTGTGTTATTTGACCCTTATGGCTGGAAAAACAAATGGCTGGGCTCTCTCGTTTCTTCTTTCTCCCACCAGCCGCTTACAGGCCGCGTCGACTATTTAAATTCAAACCGTAATACTTGGCGCCATTCAGCTACTTATGAGCCATATAATGAATCGTTTGAGGATTTATATCATCAGGCTTTAATAGAAGCCTCCACCCTCTTTGAAACGATTTTAGATTACTGGTCACCGCAACAGCAAACAACTTTCCAACAAGTAAAAAATATCGTGCAGCACATTTCTTACGATACCGGTACATCCTTAGCTGAAAAGCGAGATAATTTATATAGTGATCCGATCGTATAACGAGGATGGGACAGGGTACCAGGTACCGAAATTCACTCTTGGCACTTCGCTCTTTTACAGCTTTTCCGTACCTGGTACCTTTATGCTCTCTCGCTGCAATAGAGTTGCTCGATCGTTCGTTTTTTGACATCCCTGCTTTAGCTATGGCACGGCCTCGTTTCTATGTTTTAATCACTGTCTTAAGTTCAGGGTCCGTTTGAGCTTTAGCTTCTTCTCTGCCCTTCTCAACATCAACAAACTTTAACAGCACTATGCCAGCAATAAAAAAAACAATTAATGATAATATCCCTAAACGGCTCGAACCCGTCAATTGACCGACTAGAGCAAAAGCAAAAGGACCAAAAATGGCGGAAAACTTAGCCGAAATTCCGTAAAATCCAAAAAACTCTGCGTGGCGATCACCAGGCACCATTTTACCGAAAATGGAGCGGCTTAATGATTGAGCACCTCCTTGAACGAGACCAACGCATATTGCAAGTACATAAAAATGTAACGCCGATGTCATAAAATACCCAAGTGCCACTATGGCTAGATAAACATATAAAGAGAGGGTTAAGGCTCTTTTAGCAGTAATTTTCCCCGCAAGGTAACCAAAGAAAAACGTACAAGGAATACCAACAAATTGAGTAATAAGCAGAGCGATGATTAATGAATTGCTATCGATTCCTATGTCTCTTCCATAAATCGTTGCCATCTTAATAATGGTTGATATTCCATCGTTGTAAAGCCAAAAAGCAACTAAGAATAATAATAGCTGCTTAAATTTTTTTATTTCTTTAAAGGTAGTCCTTACCCGGTTAAAACCGACTCTTACATAAGAGTGAGAGCGCTCTTTCTGCTTCTTGTTTTCTTCTTTTATATTTTTAAATAAGGGGATAGAAAAAATAAGCCACCAAATACCAACAGAAATGAATGCCAGCTTTGTTCCTGCTAGTGAGCTGGGGAGACCAAACCATTGGTAGTTTAAAATCATTAATAAATTTATTGCCAATAAGACGCCTCCTCCTATATAGCCAAAAGCAAAGCCCCAGGAAGACACCTTATCCATGTTTTCCTCATCAGCTACTTCCGGTAAAAAAGCATCGTAAAATGCGTTTCCTCCCGAGAAACCAATGGTGCCGACTATAAGGAGCAGAGAAGCTAACAGATAGTCGCCTTCTCCTACAAATGCAAGAAGAACGCTAGCAGTCATGCCCATAAAGGCAAAAAACATGAGGAATTTTTTCTTTGCAGCAGAAAAGTCACTGATGGCCCCTAAAACAGGTGCTAATAGAGCTACGATTAGAACGGCTATAGATTGGGAATATCCCCAATAGCTCGCCGCTAACGATTGATCTAAACCTTTAGCCGCTACGTCGTAATAAAAGACAGGCAGAACGGCCGCCATAATGGTAGTGGCAAAGGCAGAGTTACCGACATCATAAAGTATCCAGCTCATCTCTCGCTTCTTTTTCATAAGCTTCCCCCATTTCCTTTTCTTCTTATAGCTTAGCAAAAGAAAAAGAGATATAGAGCGAATTTTTAAAATATTTACATGATAAGGAGTTTTTTTATGAAAATTGCGATCTTTGGAGCTACCGGTCGCGTAGGGTCAACAGTAACTAACCTTGCTTTACAAGAAGGTTTTGACGTGAAAGCTTTAGTAAGGGATAAAGAAAAAGCAGAATCCATCATCCCAGGAGCACACATCGTCCATGGGCAGGTAGAAGACCACAAGGCAGTAGAACAAACGATCGAAGGATGCGATCTAGTATTCAGCGCCCTGAATACAGATAAAACAGACACTCTTTCTACGGCAACACCAGTGATCATCCAAATGATGGTAAAGCACAACATCTCGCGGATTATTACGATTGGAACTGCCGGTATTTTAAATAGTCGCACGGAGAAAGGAAAATATCGTTACCAGTCCAATGAATCAAAGCGTCGATCTACTTTCGCAGCTGAAGAACATGAAAAAGCTTATCAAGCCTTGAACAAGAGCGCATTAGACTGGGTCATCTTATGTCCAACATATCTGCCTGACGGTGACACTGAAGGTAAAATTCGCTATGAGGAAAATCACCTGCCTGAGAATGGCAAAAAAATAACGGTAACGGATACCGCTCGATTTGCTTTAGAAGAAATAAAAAAAGAGGAATTTCACCATACGAGAGTAGGATTAAGTTACTAAAAAATCATGTTTAGTACAATGTATGAAAGAATTACTTTTACGCGGGGAAAGATGAGGTGAAAGCGTACGCGGACTCCTGGGGAAAAGCGCGAGTCAAAGATCCAGCAGAAGCGCTATTTGCTTTAAGAAGAAGCTGTGGACATTTCCGCGGTTTTGAAAGAACGTCAGAAAAATTCTTTTATGAACATAAATCATCCGAACTGATTTCAATGAATCGTTCGGATGATTTTATGCTTTATTCCATTTAGCTCCATCCTCTTATTATTCAGGATGAAAGCCGAAAAATTCTTCCAATGTGCCGCCGCTTTCATGTATATCTGTTGATAATTCTTTTCCTACGTAACGTAAGTGCCATGGTTCATACTCATAACCGGTTATATCATTTGTACCTTCTAGGTACCTAATAACAAAACCATATTCGTGCGCATGATCCGCCAGCCATTTCCCTTCTTTTGTATCGATAAAGGATTGTTGAAGCTTAAATTCCATTTCAGCCGTTGTTACATCCATGGCCAACCCAGTTTGGTGTTCACTAGTACCAGGGCGGGCAGAGAACTTATCGGCTTCCTCTCGGCCTTTTTCAACTACATTACTCTCATAGATCTGTTCTTGCGTTTCATAAGATCGGTAACCGGAAGTCGCATATAATCTCATTCCCTCATCATTTGCGGCAGCAAATAATTCTTCCAGGGCTGCTGCTGCTTCAGGCTGCATATATTTCTTCGGCAGATCTTCTTCAAAAGGGAATCGAACATCCGGTTTTACTAATTCTTCAGGCTCGTATCCTTCAGGAAGCTTACGGCTTTTATTTACTACCACTTCGATAAGATCCGGCTCTTCAATAATCGTTAAGCCATCTTCATCCACTTCTTCATCAAGTTCATTGGCATAAGCATTCGGATGGGCATCTTCATGCTGTTTCTCTGACTCTTCTTCCCTGTTTTCATTTTCCTCTTCGTTTGTCTTATTCTCATCTTCCTCAATTTGCTGCTCTTCAGAAGGATGTTCTTCTTCTGAAGGACCAGTCAGTTGGTTCGTCCATTCATCTAATGAACAGGCCGTTAAAGAAAGACTTATTGACAGTAAGAGTATAGTTGGTCGAACTCTCATCACTTAAAACCTTCCTACGTAAAATATTCTCTCCAACTATAACATTGTTATGAAGCATCTGCATAAACATTTTCAAAAAAAGTGCCACTCCTGAGAGAGGCACCTGAATTTATTATTCCCATGTATATGGCTGATATTTTAAGCTTAAGCGCTCAAATTCTTCACGATCATTATTTGCAATGGCCATATTGATTTCTTCATCTAAACGTTCTTTATTAAACTGAAAGCTTAATTCATCTAGCATAAGCCTTGAGGCTAATTTAATCCCAAAGGACAATTCTCTTTTTGCAGTAATTTCACGATTTCTAAACCCAGGGTCACGACGCAGCACGTAGATTAATTTTTGCTTTCTCATGAGATTACCCCCTAATTGCTTTTTTTCATTATGAAGGATTTCCAGACTTTTAGCAACAATATTCTGAATATTTAGTTATACAATTCCCGAATTTCTTCATTTTAAACCTCTATAGAGGCATTTGCTCGTCTTAATTTTTTTTAAAAAATAAAAGTTCTTTTCAAAGAATAGAGCTCAAATTGTGGAGCACCCCCTGTTTACCACAAGCTTTATTACTTGCCGCCAGTAGCGAAGGCCTTTTGAAATTTTTTTAAGTCAGAAAAGACTCTCCTTCACCAAGCTCACCCTCGCTTGATGGAGGACAACCTTTTTCCAATTCTGGCATGCAGCCGTTATCAGCGTCCATACCTTCATTTTCTCTTTTCCACGCAAACGACTATAACACAGCCCATGCAGTTCTTTTAATGCAAAGCTAAGCTCCACCTTCTCTTAATAACAAATAAGCGAAGTAAAAAATGAAAGAAGTCAGAAAAAAATCAGGCTGTCGAGAGTTTGACAGCCTGATTTCTCTTCGAAGAAGAGCTTTCAGCGTTTAACCATTCACAATTTTTCCTGCTACTTCCAATGTTCGATTTACCTGGTGACGAACCGCTTGTTCAATATCATCCTTCATATTACCTTCTCCGTCTACACTAACACTTGTTCCATACGGATTTCCTCCAGCAGAGAAGATGGAATTGTCGGAGTAGCCAGGGGCTGCCACAATGGCCCCCCAGTGGAACATGCTTGTGTATAAGCTTAATAGGGTGGCTTCTTGTCCACCGTGAGGATTCTGAGCGGATGTCATAGCACTCACTACTTTATTGACGAGTTTACCTTGCGCCCATAATCCGCCAGCCTGATCAATGTATTGCTTCGCCTGGGCAGGAAGTGTACCAAACCTTGTAGGAAAGCTGAAAACCAGTGCGTCGGCCCAATCTAGATCCTCCACTTGCGCTTCAGGTACTTTATCTTTCGTTGCTAAGTAATGTTCTTTCCAGGCAGGATTTTGTTCAATAGCTTCCATCGGTGCAAGTTCAGGAACACGAACAAGCTTCACTTCAGCTCCAGCCTGCTGAGCCGCATCTTCAGCCCATTGGGCCATTTGATAGTTCGTCCCTGTTGAACTGTAATAAATAATCGCCAACTTCACATTTGCCATAAATAACCTCTCCTTTTTAAGTGTAGTTCCTATTGTCTCCACCATAAGATGTCATATTCACATATAACTTTTACCCTGCTCCTCCATCACTCAAACTAAAGAATCTTAGTTTCGAGATATTTTGGCAAAAAAAGAACCTTCTTTAGAAGGCTCTACATTACAAGGTTTAAGTATGTTGGGTATGTCCAATAAGAATCGTGCCAGCCCTGTTCAATGGCGAGTTCTTCAAATGACAGCGCACTACTCCCATAATAATAAATGAGTGCTTCCTCTATATCTTGATGATCGGGGTCGTACGTAAGGTTTAACGTCTTTGAAAATTTCATTCCTTTGACATAACCTTCTATAACAATTTTTTCTTGAATCATAAATACTCCCCTCTCTGGTCAATATATAATTAAATATAAAATCTTATAAATATCTACCCTAACTCCCCGATCTTTAATCCTAATGAGTTGAGTTCACGCAAAGAACCTTACCTTATCCAAGGGATGTGCATTGGGATAGCTTTTTTTCTCTAGACCCACACGGGTTGATTTTGGTAAGCTTAACCATGCTTTAAGTTACGGAGTGGAGGCGCAAAATGATGGGAGAATATGAAAACTTAAAAAAAGGAGAGCGCGGGGCCTGGGTTAGTATTATTGCTTACCTTATCCTGGCTGCAGTTAAACTCATCGTAGCTTCGATCGGTAATTCAGAAGCCTTACGAGCCGATGGATTAAATAATACAACGGATGTAGTAGCATCTGTCGCTGTTTTAATTGGATTAAAAATCTCAAGAAAACCACCGGATGAGGATCACCATTACGGGCATTTCCGTGCAGAAACCATTGCTTCATTAATTGCTGCTTTCATTATGATGACTGTTGGACTTGAAGTCATTATTGGAACATTTCAAGATATTATCCAGCAGAAATCAATCGAACCTTCTTTACTAACAGCTTGGACCGCATTATCTGCCGCTGTCGTTATGTTTGGTGTGTATCGCTACAACTTAAATCTATCTAAAAAGGTTAACAGCAATGCGCTATATGCTGCTGCTCAAGATAACCGCTCCGATGCTCTTGTCAGTGTGGGTGCCGCAATAGGTATATTCGGATCTCAATTTGGTGCTTATTGGCTGGACCCTTTAGCCGGTTTAATAGTAGGATTCATCATTTGTAAAACGGCTTGGTATATTTTTAGAGATTCTAGTCACCGTTTAACAGATGGATTTGATGAAGAAGAAATCGAGGAAATCCGCAAACTTATAGAGGCTCACCCAGAAGTCTGGGCTGTGCGAGATGTAAAAGGCAGACTGCAAGGCAATCAGACTTTAGTTGAGGCTACGATTCATGTGAATCCAAAAATAACGATAGAGGAAGGCCATGAAATAACGGATGAAGTTGAATCCATCTTAGAGAAGAAACTTCACATTTACTACGCTCACATCCACATTGAGCCATATGAAGAATAAATCCCCCCTTATAACATTTAGAAATAACATTTAGAAAAAGTTTAACCAGAGGATAATACATTTTGAAATGAAATAGGTTCTGATGACAGGAGAATTAAGTGTTAGAAAAGACGCATTCGCCATGCTTCATGGAATGCGTCTTTTTCTTCCAGATAAAATCATCTAGTTAAACGATTAAATGGTATTTATATATCCTGTACCAATTCGTTAATGTTTTCCCATCCATAAGCTGTTTCTTCATAAGTTCCTTGGCCAATCGTTACTTCCTCAGCTTCTACAGGCTTAGCCCCAAGAATTTTATAAAACATGGCTGAAGGATTTCTCGTAAGCACCCAAACGAGCAGAGACTCATAGCCTGCTTCTTTCATTGCTTTGGCAAAAGTACTAAGGAGCATACTCCCATATCCCATTCGCTGGTAGTTATCCAGCATATAAATCGCATAAATTTCCCCATCATAACTGTAGTTCTTCGTTCGTTCTTTTCCTCCTGAAACAAAACCCACTACTTGCCCGTTATCATTTTCTATCACATAGGCAATCTGCCCGTTTATAGGCGATTTTAAAATCGTTTCCCATAAGGCTATACGATTTTCTAACGTAATGTTGCTCATATCCTGTTCATCAATTAAGTCTTTATATGTAGATTTCCAGCTTTGTATGTGAATATTAGCAATTTGTTCCGCATCTTCAAATTTAGCTTCTCTTACTTGGGCCATCATGACCTCTCCTTTTCCACCTTGTTGATGGTTTTATTTTAGCAGAAAAAAAGGCATCACGCTTGTGATACCTTTTTCCATATTCTCCTGTTTAGAAACATTGGAAGCTGGCAATTCGGTTTGTATCAATGCCAAAGTAATCCCACTGACGTCGGTTAGGACGCCATCTATACCCTGCTACTGAAGTTCTTCCTATGAATACTGGGTAAAACCAAAAACGCCGCCCGTTGTTTAAACGCATCCACGTATACCGATACAGACAGCCATAAAGTGAACCAGGATCTACTGCGTATAAACCTGGGCTCTGTCCAGAAGGCGGCGCGCTTGGAGGTGGTGGCAGCTGTGGACTTCCACCAAACGGTGGTCCGCCGGGACCTCCGGGACCGCCCCCGGGGCCTCCAGGGCCAAACGGTCCCCCGGGGCCTCCACCAGGACCTCCAGGGCCAAATTGTCCTCCGGGTCCCATGCCTCCGCCTGGTCCTCCCTGTCCTGGGCCTAAACCAGGAAATTGTCCTCCAGGAAATCCATTTTGTCTATGCATAACGTTCCATCCCTTCATGGAGTTTCTTTATAAGTTATGCGTAAACCTAATGGGCGTGCTAAAAAGTCATGATAAAAACGGAGGCAATTGCCCCTGCCACGACAAGGATAATATTAAGGTTAAGCCAGGCCAGAGCAGCGGCAACTAAAGCTGCAATCACCCCGATTTGTGGAGCATCCGGCTTAACACTTAGGATCCCGGGGAAAATTAGAGCACCCAAGGCGGCATAAGGAATCGCATTCAGCCATCTGTCAATCCACTTAGGAAAACGAATTTGATCAACGATGAAAGCTGGCAAAAATCGTGGCACCGCTGTAACGATAGCCATTCCTATAATCATCCATACCATTATTCTTCCTCCTCATCATCCAGGATCCATATACCGGCTGCCCCTCCAAGAAGGGTCCCCACTACTATCGCCCACCCCTGGCTCATTCCCCAAATCTGGCACAAATAATTGATAACCATTGCTGCAAGTGCAATGTAAGCAATTCGATTGTATTTTTTTACAGAGGGGATTAGTAAACCAATGAACATAGCATACAATGCGACCCCCATACTCTCACTTAAACGCTGCGGGATCACATCCCCCAATACCCCGCCTAAGAATGAACCGCCGACCCATGAAAAATACGCAGTTAACATTAATGAAGCATAAAACCATGATCCAAACTCCTCTTTTGCTTCCCGCTTATGTAAAGAAGACATTGTAAATGTTTCATCTGTTAAACCGAGTGCTAACGGCACTTTAGCTCTTAATCCAATCGATCGCAATCGATTCATGAAAGAGAGACTCATAACGAAGTGGCGAAAGTTTAAGACAAAGGTGGCGATTATTATTTCAATAGCCCCTGTACCTGCAGCTGCCATGCTCACAGCTAAAAATTGCGCGGCTCCTGCAAATACAAGTACACTCATTAACGTTAATTCAATATTTGTCATTCCTGACTGTGAAGCTAACACCCCATAAGTTAATGCTACAGGGATATAACCCAGCATTATCGGGAATCCAGCCATAATGCCGCGCCTTACCATTTGAAACCGGGAATATTGTATCATTTGTACGGCTTCTGAATTCATTGTTCAAGTCTCCTTTCACCAAATTTCCACTATTATACATGATTCGTTTTTAGTTGAAAATAAATTGACATCTATTAAAATCTATTTTATGATTTACAAGGATTCTTCAGTGCATAAAAGCGTTCAAGTATGAAAATACAATCGTGACACCCCCTCTTAAAGTATGGTGGAAAATCACAGTTCTTATAGATCAGGCAGCCGTTGAAAATCCCCTGAACATCAAGCATGACCCCATCTATAAAGCGGATGATTTTGCACCTCGATCAGGGTGGGAAAGCGGAGTTCAGCTTCGTCCTTATAGAAGGGGACGGAGTTTTTTTATGATTTAAGGAGGTATAAAAGATGTTTCATTTAAGCCCAAAACAACTACCCGGAGTAATCGAGTCAGCTTCTTTACTTCTCGTTATCATGGCAATTATCAGCTATTTCATTATCTGGATAGAAAGTGCTCCTCACGTTCCAATTCTGCTCGGTATTCTTATTATGATTACCTATGGCTCCATTAAAAAAATGCCTTTCTCCAAGCTTCAATACGGAATGACTCAAGGAGCTCAAACCGGATTAGGAGCTGTATTGTTATTTTTTCTCATTGGTATATTAATTTCCAGCTGGATGGCCAGTGGAACCATCCCTGCTCTTATGAATGCTGCTTTCACATTAACGGGAGGGCCTTGGTTCTACGCCTTGACGTTTGCGATTACTGCAATTGTAGGAGTCGCTTTAGGCAGCTCCTTTACTACAGCTGCTACTGTGGGCGTCGCAGTGATAGGCGTCGCTTCTTCAGGAGACTTTTCTGTATCTATTACGGCAGGAGCTGTTGTCTCAGGGGCCTTCTTTGGTGATAAAATGTCCCCACTATCTGATACAACAAACCTCTCTTCAACCATTGTTAAAGTTGATTTGTTTGAGCATATAAAAAACATGACGTGGACCACAGTCCCAGCTTTCGTCATCAGCTTTATCTTATTTGCTTTTCTTTCTCCTTCTGTTCAATCTAGGAGCGGGGAATTAACATCCTTGCAGGAAGAGCTTGTTTCCACGCAGCTTATTCATTGGAGTTCATGGATTCCACTGGGGATTCTTATTTTATTAACTATTAGTAAGAAGTCAGCTTTTATCTCGCTAGCCATTACAAGTGTAATAGCTACAGGTATCGCAGGATTGCGAGGCTCACTGACATGGTCGGAACTGTGGAATTCCTGGTTTGGAGGTTTTGTCGCTGATTTTGATCATGAGATTGTAAATGAACTGCTATCAAGCGGGGGAATGAATGATATGCTGTTCACTATTTCCCTTGTCATCCTGGCTTTAGCGTTGGGAGGTTTGTTTTTCGTTACAGGAATCATTCCTTCCATATTACAAAATGTACAGCATGCTTTAACTTCTGCTCGCTCTGTTACGCTTTCCACTGCTTTCACGGCGATAGGCATTAACTTAGCCATAGGAGAACAATATTTATCTATCCTATTAACAGGAGAAGCTTATCAGGATTTTTATGAGAAAGTAAACCTGGCGCGTAAGAATTTATCGAGAACACTCGAAGATGCAGGCACAGTAATTAATCCACTCGTGCCGTGGAGTGTTTGCGGAGTATTTTTAGCTGACGTATTAGAAGTACCGGTCATTGACTATTTACCTTTTGCCTTTTTCTGTTTACTATCACCATTATTAACAATCCTTTATGGAATTACAGGAAAAACCTTAACCAAAGCAACAACGAATTAATAAAGAACATAAGTACGAAATACCTGTTCTTCTAAATAAGCTATGTGCTTTTTCTATTTAGAAAGGGGAAAACCCCAATGGCTTTAAATGAAGAGGTGATGCGAAAAAGATAGGAAAAAGGCTCTCATCCATTTACCAACAATATGGACGAGAGCCTTTTTCTTACCTAAAAGCTTAACACTTCCACTCCTGCCGGCAAAAAAAGATTACAGGCACAAGGTTTGTTATTTTAAAGCTGCGAATAGAACCTTGCTTCCTCATCCAAACTAATCGAGTAAAGGAGTGATGAGAACATGAAGGAAGAACATCAAGAGCTGCCGCAAGATGGCTATTTTGACATGACCCACGCCGAAGCAGATGAGGTGCTGGAGGATGTTGCTTATTATCGTACACTAATGGCTAACGTAGGCTTTATAGGTAAACCCGGGTCTAAGGAATGGGTTTTAGTGGACTGCGGCATTAATCATTATGCAAAAAGAATAATTGAAGCCGCTGAAAAAAGGTATGGGCCTGAGCCGCCCCAAGCCATTATTTTAACACATGGACACTTCGACCATATCGGTTCGGCCAAAAAACTGGCACAACACTACAAGACTCCTATTTACGCCCATGAAAAAGAATTGGATTACTTAACAGGCAAGAGATCTTACCCAGTAGGGAATTCAACAGTTGGAGGTGGATTACTGGCCGTACTCTCACCTTTTTTCCCAACGGAACCCGTCAATCTAAAAAAATGGGTTCATCCGCTGCCGAAAGATGGGTCGATCCCTTTTTCAAATGAATGGCGAGTAATTCATACACCCGGGCATACGCCTGGTCACATCTCCCTATTTCGAGATCGAGATCGAACCTTGATCGCTGGAGATGCTTTCATCACTGTGAAGCAGGAATCCAGTATGGCAGCTTTCATTCAACATCAGCACGTTCACGGTCCCCCAGCTTATTTCACTCCTAATTGGCCAGAGGCTGAACGTTCTGTAAAAAAACTTGCTGCACTTAACCCTGTCACAGCTTTAACAGGTCATGGCCTCCCTATGGATGGTGAGCTTCTCCAAGAACAGTTGAGTCATCTTGCCCTTAATTTTAAAGAACTTGCTATCCCTAATAATCAAAGCAAGCTTCATTAAAAGACCGCCCAGAATAACTGCCGGTCTTTTTATTTGTAATTGTTTAAGACACCTTTTATTTTTTTCAGTCCTTTTAAAAGCCGCGGACTAGGCCGACAGAAAAGGGATTCTTCTAAAACATGAATCCGGTCATTTTGTATAGCTTCTAATTTGCTCCATCCCGGTCGTTTCTTCACAATGTCTGGGTTCATTTTTTCTTCCTTTACTCCCACCCACACCATACAAATATGATCAGGCTGCTTCTTTCTAACATCCTCCCAATTGGTTTGTATGCTTGCTTCTTCTTCATCCGAGTATATGTTATATCCGCCGGCTAACTCACTTATTTCAGTTAACCAATTTGCCTTCCCTGGGGTAAAGATAGGCTTAGGCCACCATTCCCAATAAAGGGAAGGTCTTTTGTGACTAGATAACTGAGCAGCTTTACGATACGTTTCGATCTCTTTTAAAAACTCTATCGATTTCTTATCACCTAAATCTTTCTGCCCGACTGCTTCCCCTACCTTCTTAATATCCTCTGCAATCTCATTTAGAGACTGAGGGTTAAGAACGACATAAGGAATCTGACGGTCCTTCAATCCTTCAATATTCTTTTCCATTCCTGGAACGCTTAATGATGCAAGCACGAGATCAGGATTCATGCTAGCTACCTTCTCTATATCTATAGAAAGATCCGGCCCTAATTTAGGTAATTCATGAACGGTGTCAGGATAATCAGAATAATTGTCGACACCAATCAACATCCCCGTCAAACCTAGATAAGCTACAATTTCAGTATTGCTTGGGCAAATCGACACAATTCGAATAAAACCACTCCTTTTTTCTGAATCGTCTGATGTTTCAATTTCTCTCATTATAGCTTATATTTAGGATAAGGAAAAAGATAGAAAGGGTGAACAGTGTGGCATCAACATTGTTTGATACTTCCAAAGGATTGGTCGAGTATTCTTATATAGGCGATGGGCCCGTCCTTCTGCTTCTTAAAGGAGGTCATTGCACTAGAGATACTGACTTGTCACACAATAGCTTAGTTTACGAAGGGTATGCTTTACTATCCATTTCACGCCCGGGTTATGATTGCACAGAAGTAACTACTGGGCGGACTCCTGAAGAGTTTGCTCAAACCATAATTGAAGTACTTGACCATTTAAAAATTGATCAAGTTACCGTTATTGCCATTTCTGCCGCTGGTCCTACAGGTGTTGCCTTAGCTGTTAACCATCATGAAAGAGTAAACAAGTTAATCATGGAAGCTGCCCTGCTCAGCCCCTGGGATCATAAAACTCTGTCGCAGGCACGCATACTTTTTGGAAGAGGGGAAAAAGCTGTGTGGAAAGTTATGAGAACTTTGCTTAAAGTCTCCCCTAACATAGCGATCAAACAAATAATGGGCTCATTAACGACAGAGCCGGTAGAAGATTATTTAAATAATCTTTCTCCCAATGATCGCCGCTTTATCTATGATATGTTGTGCTCGTTTCAATCAGGTAAAGGTTTCCTGTTAGACATCACGCACAAAGCTGCAAATATGAATCAAATAAAAGTTCCTGTCTTAGGGATGTACACCCAAAAGGATCGCAGCGTTGATTATTCTAATGCTGTGTTGCTGCAATCTACGGTACCAAACTGTGAAATATATGAAGTTAAATCAGACAGCCATCTCATTTGGATTGGAGAATATGCTGCAAACGTCTGGAGAAAGCGCCTTGAGTTCATAACTCAATAAGGATAAGGGGGATAAATGTGGACGCCATCAAGATTTCTCATTATAAAAATGAATTTCTAACATTTTATGAACACGCTTCAAATTTAAATGCCGACCTGGAGGAACGGTTTTATATTTGGAAAAAACATTATGGCTTTAATCCTTTTCGAAGAGAAGAGCAGAGAGAACAATTAGCTAAAGAAATGCTCACTCAAGCTTTTCCCAAGTACGAAGAAGCACTCTGTCATATCAGCGGTTTTGAACTTGAAGAAGAGAGCATTTACCGCTATGTATCCTGCATTCGAGAACAACTTCGCGCCTTTGAACCTATGCACTTGAACGTTGTTTTCTTTGTCGGTGATTTTGAAACCGATCCATTTATTGAGATAGAAGATAACGAAGCGTACACGCTTTATTATCCGATTGAAAAAGAGTGGAAACCCATCTATTTCGTCAATGAGCTCGTAAAAGCTGTTTATCTTAACCAATCAAAAATAAATCCATCACATTTAATTAATATTGCATTTGTTATCTTTCTTGAAGGGCTGGCTCTACATACGGCTAATCTAGTAGCAGCCTCAGATACCAGCCGAACAAGCCTCTATCCCTGGATGTCAAAGTGTCAGCTTGAACCTACACGAATCATGATGAATATCTTCCCTCACTTACGCCGGTCTGACTATAAGGCCATCTATTCTTTTACAAAAGGAACTGGAGCATCTGGTTATCAGAATGAAGCTGGATTCGTCGGCTGGTGCGTGGTTGAACACATGTTAAAAAGAGGATATACCTTACCAGAACTGCTCCTAATCCCTGAAGACCGCGTCATAACATTGATTGAAAAGTCCCTTTATCAAGTTATGGAAGAATCAAAATATATTCAATCTCAGGAGTAGGGGTTGCAATTCCCTCACAACCTGTTATACTTGGGTTAATTATTGTTGTTCGATTCATAACAGAGAAGGTAACGTAATAGTGAGTTCGTCTTGATTGAATATCAGAGCAAGAATAGTAATACAATGTGGGGCAAAGTTCCACGCAGGAGGTATTCTACATGGTAGAAGGTACAGTTAAATGGTTTAACGCAGAAAAAGGTTTCGGTTTCATCGAGGTTGAAGGTCAAGACGATGTATTCGTTCACTTCTCTGCTATTCAAGAAGAAGGATTCAAATCTCTAGAAGAAGGACAAGCAGTAAGCTTTGAAATTCAAGAAGGTCAACGCGGACCTCAAGCTGCTAACGTTCAAAAAGCATAATAATAAAAACTCCCGTAATGGGAGTTTTTTTATTGAACAAAGCTCCTTAAACAATTCCCATCTAAAAAAAAAACCAGTGTGCAAAAAATTTATTTCTTAAATAGTATCATTTAAATGCTCAATTTGTTATACTATTTATAGTTATTGTTGTTCGGATACGATTCAAAGAAATTGCTTCATAGTGATTTTCGTCTTGATTGTGTGAAGAGCAAGAATAGTAATACATTGTGGAGAGAGTTCCACGCAGGAGGTATTCTACATGGTAGAAGGTACAGTTAAATGGTTTAACGCAGAAAAAGGTTTCGGTTTCATCGAGGTTGAAGGTCAAGACGATGTATTCGTTCACTTCTCTGCTATTCAAGAAGAAGGATTCAAATCTCTTGAAGAAGGACAAGTAGTAAACTTCGAAATCCAAGAAGGTCAACGCGGACCTCAAGCTGCTAACGTTCAAAAAGCATAATATAAAAAAAGCTCCCTTTATGGGAGCTTTTTTAATTGTCTCAGACAGGCTGTTTTATCATTCGTCTTGCTCAGTCAAAATAAGGGGACCATCTTTTGTAATTGCCACGGTGTGTTCATACTGAGCTGACAATGAACCATCCAGTGTTCGTGCCGTCCAATTGTTTTCATCCATTTTATTAGCGTACGTTCCGATATTAATCATAGGCTCGATGGTAATCACCATCCCCTCTTTCAACCGTGCTCCTTTACCCGCTTGACCGAAATGAGGGATATACGGATCCTCGTGAATCGTTTCTCCAATGCCATGGCCGGTAAAGTCGCGTACAACTGAATAACCTTCTCCTTCAGCATAAGATTGTATAGCATGGCCGATATCACCAATACGGTTACCCGCCTGCGCTTGCTCTATAGCTTTATATAATGCCGTTTTCGTTACATCTAATAAATTCTGAGCCTCTTCACTAATTTCACCTACAGCATGGGTCCAAGCTGAATCTGCTAACGCACCGTTTAAATTAACTACCATATCAATTGTTACGATATCCCCTTTGTTCAACTTCTCATCACGAGGGAATCCATGGCATATTTCATCGTTTATCGAAGCACAAGTTGTAAACTCGTAGCCCTGATATCCTTTTTGTTCACCAGTAGCTCCGTGTTTGGCTAAGTAATTCTCTACAAAATTCTCTACTTCTAATGTTGTAACCCCTGGTTTAATAAAGTGACGCAGTTCTTTATGAACATTTGCCAGCAGCTTCCCCGCTTCATGCATAAGTTCTATTTCTCGCTTACTCTTTCTTTTAATCATACCCGATCCCTCTCTTTACTATCTAAATGCTTCTGCCATCTTGTATCATAACGAAAAATAAGACTCAAGACTAGTACGCCGTCTTAAATCTCTTTAATTATCCTGGCCGGGTTTCCTCCAACGAACACATTGGATGGCACGTCTTTTGTAACCACAGCCCCTGCACCAATGACAGCACCATTTCCTATTTTAACTCCCGGGTTAATGACAGCACTGCCTCCTACCCACACATCATCACCGATTGTAATCGGCTTTGCGGATTCCAGCCCCGTTGCTCGTTCCTCTTTACTTAAAGGGTGAGTAGCCGTATACACTTGAGCATTCGGCCCAAACATGACTCGATCTCCAATCATAATCGGACATACGTCTAGAAAAACACAATTGAAATTTGCAAAAAAGTGATCGCCAACATGAATATTATAGCCATAATCACATTGAAACATAGGTTCGACAAAGGCCCCTTCCCCACTTGAACCAAATAAATCTTGAAGAATCTGCCCGCGGTAATGTTCTTCCGTCACCTTTGAATGATTATATTCATGTAGAAGCTGTCTTGCTCTTTGCCTTTCATACACTAACTCTTCATCCCATGACTTATAAAGCTCTCCGGCTATCATCTTTTCTTTTTCTGACATTTGACATTCCCCTTATTTCATATTAATTTTAAATATTCTTCCTTTACTTTATCACATTGATTCGCTAACCTTAGAACAATTAGGAGAGGATAATACGATGAACATAAAAAAACTAACAGGCCAAGATGCCGCAGCTTATCGCGAATTAAGACTTGAAGCACTTTTAACCAACCCAGATGCTTTTATTACGACTTATGAACAAGAAAAGCAGCGACCGAACCCAATTGAATCGACAGCTGAACGATTAGACAGCTCTCAAGCAATCACAGTCGGTGCTTTTGAGGGACCACAGCTAATAGGCGTAGCCACGCTCATTCAAGGCTCTCACCCCAAATACCTCCATAAAGCTTCTATTGTGGGTGTATACGTAACAGCCGCTCACCGTCGCAGTGGAACAGCAAAACTACTTATTGAGGAAATGATCAAAGAAGCTGCTTCTTTAGAAATAGAGCTCATTCAGATTGCGGTTGTCACTGATAATAAACCAGCCGTTCGATTATATGAAAAAGCAGGTTTTAAAATATTTGGAACAGAACACCATGCGATTAAGCTTCAAGACCGCTATCTAGATGAGTACTGGATGGAATATTTCATTTCTTCCCCTGGAAGCTGAAACATTTTTACACTTTAGTCGTATAGATTAAGAGAACAAAGGGGGGACCTTTATGATTGAGATTGAGAATATCTCAAAGCAATTTTCTGGTAAAGTGGCTGTAAGTGATTTATCTCTGCAAGTAAATAACGGAAAAATTTTTGGTTTTCTTGGCCCAAACGGAGCTGGCAAGTCAACGACCATTAAAATGATGACCGGTATTTTACCTATTGATGAAGGCAGGATTATCCTCAACGGTAGTGATATGGCTAAAAAGCCCTTAGAAACAAAACAAAAAATAGGGTACGTGCCGGATCGGTCTGATGTATTTTTACGCTTAAAAGGAATCGAATATTTAAATTATGTTGCCGATGTTTACCACGTGCCTACAGAAATACGAAAAGAGAAAATTAACAACTTAACGAGAAGCTTCGGTATTCAACATGCGTTAAACGATCATATTCTTACATACTCTCATGGCATGAGGCAGAAAATAGTCGTGTGTGGGGTCTTACTACATGATCCTGAGGTGTGGATTCTTGATGAACCATTAACAGGATTAGACCCTAAATCCTCTTTTACTTTAAAAGAAATGATGCGTGAACATGCCAGAAAAGGCAAAACCGTGTTTTTCTCTACCCACGTTCTTGAAGTGGTTGAACAGCTGTGTGACGAAGTGGCTATTATTAATAACGGCCAACTTGAATTCTTAGGTGATATGGCCGAGATGAAACGTCACTTTAAAGATGATGATAATTTAGAAAAAGTCTTCTTGGAGCTGACTCAGCATGAATAAAACCTGGCGCTTAATCCGATTAATGTTAAAGATGCAGTTTTCCATGGCAGGCAAAAGCTCAGGTGAGAAAATGGGTTATCTATTTCTATTTATCTTTGCTATCCCTTTTTCTTTATTTATCTTTTACGCGATGGACGGCATTATAGGGGGTCTTTATGAGGTCCTTGCCCCTTTAAACAATGAAAGTTTCATTATAGGAATTCTACTCATTTCAATGTTCTGTCTATTTATATTTATCAGTCTTGGTTCAATTATCAGCTCTTTTTACTTTGCTGAAGATATTGAAGCCTTTATTTCGTTGCCTTACCACCCTTATCAAATTATGCTTGGTAAATCCGCTGCTCCTTTTTTAACGCTATATGTAACGAATGCAGTGATCTTAGCTCCAGCATTATTTATTTATGGAGGGTACAGTGATGCCGGAGTACTTTATTACATGTACGCTTTTTTAATCTGGCTCGTTACGCCCCTTCTTCCTTTTGCCTTGACCGCCATCGTCATAATGTATCTTATGCGTTTTCTTAACCTATCCAAGAATAAAGATCGAATAAAAATAATGACAGGTTTATTTACATTTGTTTTTATCATCGGATTAAATATTATATTGCGACTAGACTCAGGATCTTCTCAATTTGGTGAAGATCTTGGCCAAGTGTTTATGGAAAAGAATGCCCTGTTAGAACTAGTTACAGCTTTCTTCCCTTCTGCTTACTTAAGCTCAATTAGCTTAACCCAGCCGGCTACGTTACTTGGTTTCTTTTATTTGATGCTCTTATTTTTATTAACCGCTCTCCTATTTCTCATTTACCTTACGGCTGGACAAAAGCTCTATTTTAAAGGAGTGCTAGGTTTATCAGCTGGGTCTAAAAACCGCTTAAATAAAAAGAAAGTGATAAAACAAACGAGGCAAAAGAACGTCCTGTATATAAGCTGGATGAAAGAAATGAAGATTATGCTGCGCACACCGACTTTCTTCACTCAAATCATTGTCCAGTCTCTCGTTTTTCCTGTGTTGTTTATCGTTATCGTTGTGTTTGATACAGGTAATAGCAGTCTCTCAGCAGCAAGTATTGGCTCGATGCTTGAGGGGACGGATGAAAAATATATCGTGCTGGCTATGCTTGGCTTTACTGTATTTGCGCTTGGAATTAATCCTGCATCCATTTCATCTGTTTCCCGGGATGGAAAGAGCTGGTTTAATCACTTATATATGCCGCTTCAACCTAAAACTGTGATTTTTAGTAAAGTACTTGCTGCTTTCACCATCAATCTGATCACCTTACTTGTAATCAGTTTAATTGCTCTTGGCTTTATGAACATTCCTGCTGATATTGTCAGCGTATGGCTGGTGTTATCATTGGTTACTAACTGGGCGGCAAGTGTTGTGGGCACCTCCCTTGACTTATATATGCCGAACCTTAAATGGACGGATGAACGTGAAATCTTTAAAGGACGGATAATTGGTATTTTGGCTTTAGTAATAGAAGTCGTTCTCTTTGGCAGTATGGTTTTAATTATATGGAATTCATCGTTTATCACTGGTCTATGGAGTACAACAGGTGTATTAACAGTGCTGCTCGCTGTGTCTACATTCGTCAGTCATCTCATTTTAAAAAAGATGATTAACAATCACTTTTATTCCATAGCCTCATAAAAGAAAGAAAAGAGAAACCCTGCTTGTCATCAGGAGCGAAAGCCCCTTGAGGTCACTGAAAAAGTCCTGTCTAATCATATTGAGCCTCACAAATCGCTTGTCGATGGATGCTTGCCGCGGGCACGGCCTCAGATAACATGGTCAAGAAGTTCAACAGAGATCAATCTAGCACCCATACGTATGTTCAAACAAATAACTACTTCAAAAAAACTTTCTATGCGGTGTCTGGCGAAAAAACGTGAGAACTTATGAAGGGCTGCTTTTTTACATTCTATCTTTCTTGGAACTATAGTTTTTCAGTGACCTCATGGATTTTGAGCGAGCGGCTTACATTCGATGAAATAAAAATCATCCGAACTGATTTCAATAGAATCGTTCGGATGATTTTTTGCTTTATTCCGTTCTGTTCCTTCTTTACTTTATTTGCACTTTTTTATATTCAGCAATCCATTTTTCAGGTGATTCTTTAACTTTATAGGAAAAAACGCCTCGTATGGTGTGTAAATAAAAGAAACCTAAACGCCCTGATAAGGGACGGTAAGACGCATCGTGAATATCTTTCATAGGGAATTGTTCAAACGGCGTAACTACTTGATCATAGTATAAGTCGATCGAAGATTCCTCTTCGATGAAATGCTGCTGGTTATGTTTAATTTCTCGCACCACCCAAACGATCGGCTGAGAACAGATCATTTTATACGCCTCCTTCCCCATATTCTTCTTTAAGGGTAGCGATAACACTCTCCTGTGTCAAACTTGTGCCTTTTTCTTTCAATTACCATGTGAATGTATTAGGATAGTACAGGTGTTTTTGTAAAAGCTAAAATTAATGGAGGATCCTAAGCATGAGCAACCGTAATAAAGGAATCATACTACTACTTATTTCAGCATTCGGCTTCGCTATGATGGCGGCTTTCGTTAAACTTTCAGGTGATGTACCTACTGTCCAAAAAACATTATTTAGAAATGCTGTTTCGGCAGTTATCGCCTTTGGATTAGTGATTTACCATAAAGAACGTCTATTTGGAAAAAAAGAAAACCAGGGGCTTCTCCTATCTCGCTCAGCTTTGGGTACGATTGGAATGGTGCTGTTTTTCTATGCTATTGACCATCTTGTTCTCTCTGATGCTGATATGCTGAATAAACTAAGTCCATTTTTATTAATTATTTTTTCAGCGATCTTTTTAAAAGAAAAAGCGCGAACGTACCAGGTGGTTTCCATTGTCATTGCTTTCTTTGGCACCCTGCTCATTATTAAACCGCAGTTTTCCATCGAATTTATCCCCTATTTAGCAGGGATCTTTTCTGCCGTATTCGCTGCTGGTGCCTATACATTGTTAAGAGTGTTAGGAGATAAAGAGAAGTTCTACACTGTTGTATTTTATTTCTCCTTTTTTACGACAGTCTCCCTGACTCCGTTTACGATTGCGTACTATGAGCCTATGTCTACTGAACAGTGGATTTACCTTCTTTCTGCAGGAGGATTTGCAACAGTTGGTCAATTCGGCCTGACGATTGCTTACAAATTTGCTCCCGCCAGAGAGATATCTATATTTTTCTACTCCACCGTCGTGTACTCTGCTCTTATCAGCATCTTTTTATTTGGACAAGTTCCAGACTGGTTAAGTATAGTAGGGTATTTCACTATTTTCGGTGCTTCTCTTTACATGTTTTTACGTAATAATAAAGAAGCTAAGCCAGCCGTTTAAAGTAAAGAAGAAATTCGGTACCAGGTACCGAATTTCACCATCTTTCATCGACCTTTAGTTTTTCAGTGACCTCAGTCGTTTCCTCAAACAAGCTGAAGGAAAACCGTACCTGATGCCCTATTTCCACGTCTTTTTTAATACGCTCATCCAGTTTTGAGAAGCAATTTTATGAACCTCTTCAAGAGTAAATCCTTCCTTCCGTAAAAGATCTACCACTTTTGGCACGCCAGTTACATCTTTTAATTCATTAGGCAGAGTCGTACCGTCAAAATCTGATCCAAGGGCTACATGCTCCACTCCTATTAAATCCACAATATAACGGATATGACGTACAATTTCTTGAAGAGATGTATCACGGTTCATTTTTCCATCGCTTCGAAGCATATTCACACTATAAGTCACTCCCACGACACCCTGAGATGCTCTAATGGCATTTAGCTGCTCATCAGTGAGATTTCTTGAAATCGGACATAGGGAATAGGAATTCGAATGAGTGGCTACGATAGGCGCATCCGACACACTCACTACGTCCCAAAAACCCTTTTCATTTAAATGCGAGGTATCCAGCATGATTCCAAGCTGGTTACACTTCTTGACGAGAGATTTACCTGCTTTCGTAAGTCCCGGACCGATATCGCCTGTTGAAGGATAACGATAAGGTACCCCTTGAGCGAATGCGTTTGGACGACTCCATACGAGTCCAAGCGAACGCAAACCTTTTTGATAGTAATTCTCTAAATTACTTAAATCAGGATTAATCGCTTCTGCCCCTTCAAAATGAAGGACAGCTGCCAGTTGATTATGAGCAAAGGTTTCACGTAAGCGATCAAAATTGGTAACCACTTTAAAATTATGATTCGAAGAGCTTTCCATTCGGTATAAAAGATCAATCATATGATCCGTTACCCGTTTACACGCCTCAGCATCCACTTCTTCCGGCAGAGGGACATCGTACCCTTCTTCCATTAAATAGTCTTCCGGATCAGGAACTGATAACCCGGCGTATGGAGGTGGAAAAATAGCAAAAAATCCTCCCCTCAGTCCAGCTTTTTGAGCTCTGGAATAATCGATATGTCCTCCGTTTATCTCTTGAAAAAATTGTTCAGCTGAAGCATCGTAATTCATGTACAAGTTCAGCAGCGTATCATTGTGCCCATCAAATACTGGTACTGACAATTAAATTCTCTCCTTCTATATCCGTTTCTTATTTAACTTCTTCAACGTTTCTTCATATTCCTCCTCTAATAATTGAAGATCTTCACGGGGTGATGGCATGCTCAGTCGGCTAATTAACTCAGTAAGCTTTGTTTCAAGGGCCATCGTGTCATACTCTTCCTCACTGACAGAAGAAGGTTTATCTCTTTCCATCTCCCATTCCTCATACGTTCCATCAAATGTTCTAACTGTTTCATTATCCATCACCCACAGTTGATTCGCTGTTTCTTTTATAAATCGTCGATCATGGGTGACATATAAAACCGTACCGGGATAATCTTGTATTAATGACTCTAAGGCTTTTCTCGCTTCCACGTCTAGGTGATTAGTCGGTTCATCTAAAAAGAGAACATTATAATGACCAACGAGTAATTTAGCGAGAGCGGCTTTTACCTTTTCCCCTCCGCTTAAATGTCCAACCTTCTTGAACACGTCATTCTTGTAAAAATGAAGACGTGCTAATACGGTTCGAATGTCAGACTCTCGCAATAAACTTCCCTCACTCACGTAATCATATATCGTCTGATCATCAGGAAGCTCAGTTAAGTTTTGCTGAAATATACCGACTCTGGCATTTTCTTTCCAAGCCTCTTTACAATTTAAGATCTGCTCTAACAGAGTTGTTTTTCCGCATCCGTTGGCTCCTAATAAGGCCGTTTTAGAATTTGATCTCAACTGCAGGGGAGAAATACGATATAAGCCGTTCTTTTCCACGTCCTCTGCATCCATTACATATTTATGGTAAATAGGCTCAACCTGGTTAAAACTCATTTTTAATTGATTACGTTCGAAGGGCTTTTCCACTTTTGAGAGCCGTTCCAATTTTTTCTCCAATGTTTTTCCGGCCCGCTGTACTTTTTTTTGTTTGGCGGCTGCTTTATTTTTACCTAATTGCCACTCGGAGTTACTCATTCGGCTGGGCGGCTTTCTCATTTTACCTGCTTGATCCTGTTTGTTGCGAATTGTCTCCTGAAGACGATTCTTTTCTTTCTGATATTTTTCATACTCTTCGATTTGCTGATTCTTCTCTATTCCTTTTTGATGTTCATAAAAAGTATAGCTCCCACGATAGTAATGGAGTTTTCCATCTTGAAGCTCCCAAATTTGATTACACACATGATCTAGTAAGTCACGATCGTGGCTGATGACGATATAAGCCCCGTTAAATAACTTTAGTTTTTCTTCTACATCGTGAATGTGTTTAATATCTAAATTATTCGTGGGCTCATCTAAAAGTAACACATCCGGCTCAGCAAGAAAGACTCTTTTAATTTTTTGCTGAGTAATCTCGCCCCCGCTCCCTATCATGTTTTCTTCATTATTTAATTGTTTAAGCCATTCTATTGTGCCGCTGACTTTCACATCCGCCGTCTCTACAAGTTCCTTCATGAGATATTGAAAAAGCAGTGTTTTTCCTTGGCCATTTTTACCAATTAATCCAATTCGGTCGTCTTGGTGAACAACAAGTTCATCGATATTAAGAAGCGTACGATCTCCAATCTCATAATGGATATTTATCGCTCTCAATTTTTGCATAATAAAAATCCTCCCTGCTCGTTCCAGAGAGGATTAATCAAACCGTTCGAAGGCAAAGACAACATACTTGAAGGTATGCTGAAGCAATGACATTCTTTTAAATGGCAGACTAATCCCTTGTTCTGAAACGAGTGTTTTTATAAACATGTCTCGTAAAAACATAAGGATTAGTACTTCATTGTTTTAAACGTCAGTCCCTTCTATTTCGCTATCTTTATTATAAGCTGATCAATGTAAGATCACAACTTTTCTTGCAAAATTATTTATTTATCAAATCATACAGCTTATACACTTTACCATTCTCAATTGAACCCTCATTAAATAAAACGTTCATCAATACACGAGCTACCTCTTGAGGAGAACGGAGCTGACCTTCTTCTTTAAGCTTCTTAAATTTGTCAACATCAGCAAAAGCTGATTCAGCAGAAGCCCGGATTTCTCCCTGCATTTCTGTATCAACTACTCCAGGACTATAAGCAATAATGGTATGATCTTTGCCAGCTTCCTCTTGTTCCATAGCAGTTGTAGCGGTAAATTGATTGATCGCTGCTTTTCCACTGCTGTAAACACTCCAGCCATGAACCGTCTTCTCGGCAGCACCTGACGTTATATTTACGATGCCTGCTTTTACTCCCTGCTCATTTGCCTCTTTTAACAATCGGTTAATAAACAGGATGGGAGTTGCTAAATTAATCTGAAGATGTTTATTCACTAATCCAGTGTCTAAATTTCCCACTGTCTCTATCGGATCAATTACTCCGGCATTATTAACGAGGTAAACCATATCAACGTCATTTTGAAAGGCTAAGTACATAACCTTATCAATGCCTTGAGTCAAGTCATCTGCATCGCTTAAATCACAGCTGATGTGGGAATACGTCACATCTTTTCCTTCTGCCTGCTCTTTAAGATCTTCATTATATGTTCGCGATATTCCAATAACGTGAATCCCTTTTTCAAGAAATTGGTCTGCAATCGCTTCTCCCAGCCCTCTGGAATCCCCTGTTACTATTGCGTACTTCATTATATATCCTCCTTTTTTCTACTTTACATTTCCCCGGCTAATTAAATATAAAACACTCGTAAGCGTGTATACCTTTACAACACCCATTTGAGCATATATGATTATGAAAGATTATCTCCGCGTCATGAAGAAGGAGTCACTATGAAATATTTATACTTATTTATTATATACTTAATTGGTTTAATTGTATCAAGTCTTGGGCTTGCTCTCATTATCCGCTCTGGATTAGGTGTGGGCCCGGGAGACAGTATTGCCGTTGGTCTTTCTATGCATACCCCTATCACAGTAGGGACAGTCATGATCATCGCGTTTGTCATCTTATTACTTGTTAATGCGAAATTAGAGAAGAAAAGACCTCAATATGAATCATTATTGCCCATTATTGTCCGGGGAACGAGTCTGGACTATTTCCTATACGGATGGTTATCAGATGCGAGTTATGAAGCATGGTACTCGCAGTGGGGAATTTTCACTCTCGGTTTGTTAGCAACGGCTGTTGGAATCGCAGTTTATTTACGTACCCCTTTTTCCCGTATTCCTTTGGACCATTTTATGATGATTCTCGATCAAAAGACAAAGCAGTCTAAAAGCACCTCACGTATTTTTATTGAATCGGGCATGGCTCTTATCGGTTTTTTACTTGGTGCTCCAGTAGGGATTGGAACCTTAATAGTTGCTCTCGGCCTTGGTCCCGTCATTCAATGGGCTTACCAATTGTCACGTCCAATCGCTAGCATATGGACCGAATCTGAAAGAAAAAAGCGTGAATCCTAATTGCAGGATTCACGCTTTTTCTTTCTACCCTAGGCTTCCTGTTCCTTAGAAGACTTACGCCTCGCCCTATAAACGGGGACGCCTATTTTATCTTTATTCACCAGGAATTGCAGAGCTAGAAGAATAACGAATACGGACACTCCAATGATATCACTCATCGTACTTGGGTAAATTAAGGAAAGCCCCCCTATGACAGCAGGAATCCTTTCATACCATTCTACTTTACGGAACCAGTACCCGACAAGCCCGGCGCCAATAGCAATCATACCTGAAATAGCTGTAAATAAAATCCACACAAGCTCAAAAGCGTTATCCACACCTATCATAAGCAGCTGATTTTCCAATACGAACATATATGGAATAATAAACGCTGCAATGGCGAGCTTGGCGGCATTCACCCCGGTTCGTATCGGTTCCGAGGAAGCAACTCCTGAGGCTGCAAAAGCTGCTAATGCTACCGGAGGCGTAATATCTGCAATGATACCGAAGTAGAACACAAACAAGTGGGCTGCTAAATCCGGTACACCTAGTAATATAACAGCAGGTGCTGCGATCGTGGACGTAATAACATAGTTGGCTGTTGTCGGAGAACCCATCCCCAGAATAATAGCCGCTAACATCGTAAAGAACAATGTTAATAAGATTTGACCGTTAGCTATTGATACAAGGCTGTTGGCTAATTTCAATCCAAGGCCTGTCTTCGTTACGACCCCGACGATAATACCAGCAGCAGCTGTTGCTGCTACAACACCCAGAGCCGTACGCGCCCCGTCAACAAGGGCTTCAATAGATTCTACAAGATTTCCATCAAACAAATAGCTTACAACTACGGTGACCATACCAGCAACAATGAATGCCTGCACAAGTTCAAATCCGCCTGTTGCCATACCATAAATAACGTAGCCGATAAATCCGGCTCCAAAAGCAATGATATACAGCTTACGGAACTTCTCTTTTCTCAGTAATCCCACAACAATAGTAGTCAAAATACCATACAGCGCTGCACGCATAACACTCATTCCGCTGCTTAAGAAAAGAATAATAGCAAGAATAGGTAACAATAAGTAAAGCTTTTTAAATACTTCTTTACGGTTTGGCATTTCTTCCGGCGACAAACCGCTTAGCCCTGTCCTTTTCGCTTCAAAGTGTGTCATGATCCATATCCCTGTGAAGTATAGGATGGCGGGAATCAATGCTGCCTTGGCAATCGACCAGTAGTCCACTCCGATAAACTCTATCATAAGAAAGGCTGCTGCACCCATAATTGGTGGCATTAATTGACCACCTGTAGAAGCTGCGGCTTCTACACCGCCGGCGAACTCTCTTCGGTAACCGAGTTTTTTCATCATCGGGATCGTAAATGCACCAGAAGTTACTACGTTAGCAACTGAACTTCCGCTGATAGTTCCTTGAAGTGCACTGGAGAAAATGGCAACCTTTGCCGGTCCGCCTGTACGACGCCCCGCCAGTGTCACAGCTAAATCATTAAAATACTGACCGACCCCAGTTTTTACAAGAAAAGCTCCAAACAATAAGAATAAAAAGATAAACGTTGAAGACACAGCAATTGGTGTTCCAAGTATACCTTCAGTTGTAAAGAACATTGACTGTACGAGGTTGTCTACGTCGACTCCTCTATGAATAAGGAAGCCGGGCATCTGTCTTCCCCAATAAGCATAAACAAGAAACGCGATAGCAATGACAGTTATCGGAATTCCTACTGCTCTTCGTGTTGCTTCAAGTACAAGCAGTACAGCTAAAACTCCCACATAGAAGTCAATAGTCGTTAACGAGCCTGCTTGCGTAACGATTCTTTCATAAAAAAACAACCAGTAAGTGCCGACTACGAGACTCAATAAAACAAATATTGCATCGTACCAGGCTAGCTTTCCTAATTTTCGATTCTTTTTTGTAGCAGGGTATAATAAGAAAATCAATACGAGTCCAAATCCAACGTGCACTGATCTTAAAATTTGTGCAGGAAGGGGGTGAATCGTTGATGAATAGAGCTGGAATAAAGAGAAAGCGAGCAGACCTATAAATGCAAGTCTGCCTAACCATCCTGTTAACTCCCGGCTTCCTGCATCTGGATCATATTTTTCCATGATTTCTTGTTGTTTTTCTGTCGATATTGTTTTGCTTTCCTCACTCATCAAGTGTCTCTCCTCTCATCAATTCCCAATTCGATACATGGTCAGGCTCAATCTTGATCACTGCGCCAGCACCGACGATATCTTTCAAAAGATAAGATTGCTTTCTATATATAATGGTATGATCTGCCCGGACTTGACCGACTGATAAGTTAATGGATTCATGAGAACCTTGCAGATTTGAAATGTAATACTTCCCGTCTTTCATTTCAAATGTTTCCCCTTCACCTGCGTTTGAAGGCATACCTATCGCCGTATCTTCGTAAATCATTTGCACAGGGTATAGCTTTCCATTTTTGACCTTATATTCTTCTATTACATCTGATAAGTGAACAGAATGAGTAAACTTAAGTTCGAAATTTTCATTTTCCGTAATGAGCATATAGGCATTTGGCCCTTGCCGATCCATAGATTGAAATGCCACCACAGATCGGTAAGGATAAAATGCCCATACGATAGTCAAAAAAAGCCCTATTAAGCCCGCACCTATGATGATATATCTTCTAGGAACTCTCAAAACTGATCACCTAATCTCCAGCAAATAGTAATAGATGCAATTATTTACTTATTGCATTTTACATGAGAAGGGACTGTTCTCAGGTTTTATTACTTAGTTAGCAATTCAAACCTAAGACAGCCCCGCAAGACTTCATTTTATTCAGCCTTATTCCTCACTAATTCCTTCTTCATCAAAATATTTCTGAGCACCTGGGTGAAGGTCTACACCTACTCCATCTAGTGCACTCTCTGCATCGATTTGACTGCCTTTATCATGTGAAATGGCATCCGTGTTGTCAAAGATAGCTTTCGTAATTTCGTAAACTGTATCTTCACTAAGATCACTGTGAGCAACGAGCATAGCTTGTACAGCTACAGTTGGAACAGCTTCTTCTAATCCATACGTTCCTTCAGGTACTTCATCTTCAGCATAGTAGCTGTATTCATCCATAAGTTCCTGAGCTTTTTCTTCTGAAACACTGACAATGTTAACGTCAACAGAAGCGGCTAAGCTTTCAACTGCACCAGTAGGTGTACCAGAAGTAATGAAAGCTGCATCAATTGTTCCATCTTGAATACCTGTCGTTGAATCACCGAAGTCTAAGTCACGAGCTTCAATATCATCATCAATGCTAAGACCGTGAATTTCAAGGATATTATCCGCGTTTGCATAAGTACCAGATCCTGGAGCACCTACGGAAACTGTCTTTCCTTCTAAATCTTCAACCGTTTCAATTCCACTGTCTTGCGTTGTTACAATTTGAATCGTTTCAGGATAAAGGGTACCAATTGCCCCAAAGTCTTCATTCGCTTCATCGAACATCACTTCGCCCTCAGCTGCATATGATGCAATGTCAGTCTGGGTGAAGGCGATTTCACCGTCTCCATCACTAATAGAGTTCATGTTTTCTACAGAAGCACCGGTAGAGGTCGCGTTAGCTTCTTCTACACCTTCTACATTATCATTAATGACTTGAGCAAAAGTACCTCCAAGTGGATAGTATGTTCCTTCTGTACCACCCGTAAGGATTTGAATGAATTGTTCATCCGCTCCTCCGCCTTCTTCGCCGTCATCGCCGCCGCCATCAGATGTACCGCCGCCACAAGCGAACAAGATCAGAGAAAGCGCTAACAACATTGAAATAGTTAACAAGCTTTTCTTACTAAACATAATGATTCCTCCCCTAATAATTTTATGACCACATTCCACCTTCAAACCGTGTCGTTACTATGTACAATTTGAAAGTTGAATGATCGTCCACAAATGTAATGAAAGTTCACATATAGACGACACCCCTATTTTACACGAAAATTACAAAATATAAAATAGCTTTTCCTACATTACTGGACCCAACCTTTGGACTAGTGAATTGTATAAAATAATCTTAATTTTCCATTAAATAATTGTCAAGAAATAACAAAGGGTGTCCTGCAATGGTACACCCTCTGCTTATCTTCATTATTTTAATTCTAAATTCGTTATGCCTCGTTCTTCTAGTTCATTTCCTAACTCTTCTTCTATCTGTAAACGACGTTCCATCATTTCATCTGATAATGGTACGCTAATATCTCCATATTCTTCTTTCAAGCGCTTTTCAGACATCTTTTCAATCAGCATATCCCAAAAGCTGAATTCTTCATATTCATCTACATATTTTTCAAAAAGCTGGCGTTCGTAAGCCGCTTGCAAATCATGAACTTCAAAAGCCTCTTGAAAACTGATTTTATCCTCAAGCCCGGCTTCTTTATACTTTGATAATACGAGTTCTCTAATTTCTTCAAAATTTTCATCTAATTCCAATTTTGTTGAATTGACCATCCAAGTACCAAGAAAAACGGCTTCAACTAACGTTTGGTATTGTTTCTCATCTAATTCCAAGTTTATCTTTTTCATGGTAACCCTCCTGGGTGATAATGTAAGCAGGGTCATTATACCATACTTAAACTTCCTGCGCGAAAATCGAGGAAACCTTGTCAATATGAGCATCCTGTTCATATTTCTCTTGAATTGTTCTCGTAATGGGCCCAGGCTTCCCTTCATTTACAAAATGTTCATCTACTTTAGTGATAGGGGTTACTTCTGCTGTACTGCTCGAAAGAAATAGTTCATCTGCATACTGAATGTCTTCTACTCGAAACGCTTCTTCGATGAAAGGAATACCTTCTTCCTTACAAAATTGTTCCACTTTCATTCGAACACAGCCATGAAGGATATTTTTTTTCGCAGGATGGGTATATACTTTGCCCTCCCTTACTAAATATACATTAGAAGAACTGCACTCTGTTATTTCGCCATCTTTATGAAGAATAGCTTCAAAGCAGCCTGCTTCACTTGCTGTTTGTTTAGCTATAACATTTGGAAGCAGATTCAAACTTTTAATATAGCACCAATCCCAGCGGACGTCAGGCTGGGTAATCACAGATACCCCTTCACGCATAATTTCCATTTTGCGCGGTAAGTCCTGTACGTAAGCATATAAATTAGCTGTCGTGTTTAATGGAAACGCATGATCACGAGGGGCTGAGCCTCTCGTAATTTGCAAGTAAACTTTTGCATCCGCAGCAATGCTGTTTTTACGTAAAAGTTCGTCTAAATGGCTGTACATTTCTTTTTTTGTAAAAGGAATTTCTATTTTTACGGCTTCTGCTGAACGATATAACCTTTCCACGTGTTCTTCTATCAGATAATACTTCCCTTTATAGACTCGAATCACTTCGTATATTCCATCACCGAATTGCAAACCTCTTTCTTCAAATGGATACTTCAAATCATCTTTCTTTACAAAATTCGTATGTGTCAAAATGTAGTCGTATACGCTCATATAAATGCCTCCTTGAAGCTGAATCTGTGTAACGCCTAGTTTACCAAAAAAACCGTGAACCGTCGTGTCATTCATATAATATTCTGAATATGGTACGAATGACCTAAATGAAGATCATCCTACAGAGGATGATCTTCATTTTGTGAATTATAAATATTTTTTCTGCACTCTTTTTCCACCATAACTAAAGGCCACATCACGGTCCTCTACTCTAGTTTCCATATGGACTGGTCTGCCCCACAACTGATAAACATAAGGCAATGTTTTTTCTAAATAGGTTAAGTCCAGTTCCACATCTTCATAATGATGCTTAAGGTAAAGCTCCCCGCTCTTCATATAATCTCCATCTTCTACCGTAATATAAGGAAATCCACCATTCACTCGCATGGTGACGAGCTGATCCCGAACAGCTTCATGATCTTTATCAGTAATTTTGTACTTCTGGCCTTGCTTTTGAAATAAATATAAATCCTCTTCTCTTACTAATTCTTTAGTCAAGTAATTACGGATAAAACTTTGATCAGATTCAACTTCACGAACTTCAAACATTTTTTCCCGGCCTGATCCAGATTTCACCCCATGGCGGATCATATCTTCTGTTGGGTTATTATAACGATTCTCAATATCTTCAAAAATCTTCAAGCCTAAATAATAGGGGTTAAGCTGGGTTTTGGAAGGCTGAACAACACTTGCGTTTAATTTAGCAAAATCAACCGCTTCCCCACTCGTTAAATCCATTTCCCTTATAATTCGTGCATGCCAATAAGATGCCCATCCTTCGTTCATTATCTTTGTCTCAAGCTGCGGCCAGAAATAAAGCATTTCCTCTCGCATCATCGTTAAGATATCACACTGCCAATCTTCTAATTCCCGGCTGAACTGCTCAAGGAACAGCAGCAAATCTTTTTCAGGCTGAGGCGGGAACTTCTTACTTTTTTTAAACACAGGTTCATCTGGTGATTCACCTAGCTTCCACAAATCATCATAAGGCGTTCTCCGCTTTTTCTTTTCACCTTCAGGTTCATCCTTCTGCCACGTTAGTTTTGGCCGAACGAGCGATGGATCGATATGCTCTTGAATCGCCAATACTGCGTCTAAAAATGACTCCACTGCTTCTTTCCCATGTTTCTTCTCATAACTTGCAATGCGCTCCGCTGTGGCAGCCATACTCTCAACCATATCCCGTTTTGTATTTTGGAAGCGAGCATTATTTTTAAAGAAATCGCAATGTGCTAATACATGTGCCACAATCAGCTTATTCTGTATCAGACTGTTTGAATTTAGCAGAAAAGCATAGCAAGGGTTTGAATTAATGACGAGCTCATATATTTTACTTAATCCTAAATCATATTGAAGCTTCATCTTATAGTATTGCTTTCCAAAGCTCCAATGAGAGAATCTCGTAGGCATTCCATAAGCACCAAACGTATAGATGATATCATCAGGGCAGATCTCATAATGCATTGGATAGAAGTCTAAACCAAAACCGTCCGCTATTTCAGTAATTTCGCCAATCGCTCTTTCTAATTCAACTTGATCTTGCGGCTTCAAGTTGCCCCCTCCTTTGAATTACATAGTTATCTATATGAATAAAAACTATCTAAATGAACAAAGAAAGAGTATTTTTCACAATTGATTTTCTAATATAGACTCCCCTATACGATAGCGAGGACATTTAAACGGGCAGCAAACCTTAATTAGTAAATATTAAAAAGCCAGGATTCCCTTTTTAAGAGAACCTGACTTTTAATTAACCTTCTTGATTAGGGAAAATACGGTCAACCATTTCGCCAAACTGACGGAAAAAACCTTCGACAGGTTCACCTTCCTCAGCATTGTTTACGTAGTTGTTTGTTAAGTCTACAAAATCAGGGTTTGTCGAGATATACACATTGTTGATATCCTGATCTGTATTTTTTACAATATCCGTAATCTGTTTTTCAATTTCATCAGATACTTCATCTGACTCTCCGTTTTTATTATCTAATACAGCTGCGACATATGCATTATCACGGGTTTTTAATACATATGCATCTTCAATACCTTCTACATCTTTAGTAATACGATCTGCTGCACGTTCCGCTACTTGATAGTTTGTATTGTGCTGCATTCCTCGATCATTTTCTTCTCTGTTTTGAGGAGCCTCACTGTAATCCTGATCTGTTGTTCGTTCAAAACGTGTATTTTCTACTCCATCATAATTGCCTGTATTGTCTAATGATTCTTGTTGTTCAGCTTGACAAGCTACAAGCGAAAATGAAGCGAGCAAACCGATTGTAAATACTTTTAGTTTCATTTTATCTTCCCTCCTTCCATCGCTTACAAGTAGTATGCGTAGGGAAAGAAGAAATATGCGGTTGATTCACTTAAAAAGGGAGAAGCCACCAAATATGTATAACCATTACGAATAAAAGCAAGATCGCATGAAAAAATAGCAAAAATACAGGCATTAATTTGAATTGCTCATGCAGCTTTTGAAAGCTGATTTTAAGAAAAACGATAGAAGCAATCATAACGATATAAAAAAACAGGAATCCAAGATGATAATAACTGCTAGCAGCTGTTATCCCTGTTTCATACCCAATAGCAAAAACTGCCCAGGGGGCCAAATAAGCTATGGCACACAAGGCGAACCATTTATATTCAGATTTCCTATAGATGACTGTTATAATAGCAAAAACTAAAGCCAGCACGCCCATTGTCTCTGTTAATACAACAATCGCTCGCTGACCTCCAGTACTTAATGATAATAATACAAATGTAAGGAAAGCTATAACGTTTCCCACGTTAATCCAAATCCACTGTCTTTCCGTCATTGAACCTAATGCTCCTTCCATTTCCTAACGAATCCTTTCCCGCCAATAATTTGAGTTCTATTCCTAATTTATAGTTGTCGATTTTTCCATAACTGTGAAGAACTCTCTCGTTTCTAAGTTACCCTTCAAGGAGATAATAAAAACACTCCTTTCCAAGAAGGATGTGACTTCATGTTTCCAGACGATTATGAGAAAGCTCTCCATTATATGATCTGGGGCCAGTGGGATGATTTACTTGTCCTTATGGTAAGGACGCGCGATCACTTTTTAGCTAAAAAAATCGAGTGTTTCCTTCACGCTTTTCACTACCCAAACCATGAAGCTTCCCTATATGTATCACACGAAAACTTATTACACTATATTGACCATGCCCATGCTACGACGACAAAAACAGAGTATTATGTATAGACAATCCACCCTTCATCACACATAAGAAGGGTGGTTTTCTTTTACGTTCGTTCAGGTTTAACCTCAGTATTCACATTGAAATTCAGGTCAAACAAATCTTTACGACGGTCACGAAGCTGGCGCACCGTTCCTGATTTTCTCTGTCTTCTTAAAATCTCTAAATCCACGTCGCCAATGACAACACTTTCTACATTTGGATTGCATTCGCCTACAATACCGTCACGTGCAAATTCAAAGTCTGAAGGAGTAAAAATCCCCGATTGTGCATATTGAATATCCATATTTTCTACTTGTGTCATATTGCCAACCGTCCCTGCAATGACGGTGTATACTTGATTTTCCACCGCCCGTGCCTGGGCACAGTAACGCACGCGCAAGTAACCTTGACGATCATCGGTACAAAAAGGAACAAAAATAATATTGGCTCCCTGATCAACAGCATAACGGGCAAGTTCAGGAAATTGAATATCATAACAAATTTGTATGGCAATTTTTCCGCAATCTGTGTCAAACACTTTTACTGCATCACCAGGCTGGATGCCCCACCACGTTCGTTCATTTGGAGTGATGTGTATTTTATACTGTTTTTCAATGGTACCATCACGTCTAAATAAATAAGAAATATTATAGATCTGATCGTCCTCTTCCACAAAGTGAGAGCCGCCAATAATATTTACATTGTATTTCACGGCTAAGTAGGTAAACATTTCAATATATTCCTCCGTATACTCCGCTAGCCTCCTGACGGATTTGGATGGAACTTTCTCTTCTAAAAAAGACATGAGCTGGGTCGTAAAGATTTCAGGAAAAACAGCGAAATCCGCTCCGTAATCTGCAGCTACATCAACATAGTACTCGCACTGTCGACTGAATTCTTCGTAAGAAACGATATTTTTCATCATATATTGAATAACCATGATTCTTACAGGATGACTCGTTTTAAAGTGACGCTTCGATCTTGCCCGGTAGTCAATATTATTCCATTCCATTAGTGTAGCGTACTTTGAGGAGAGCTCATCATCCGGTAAGTAGTTCGGGTTGATCCGCATGACAGCAAACCCGTTCATGATTTGGAATGTTAGGACAGGATCATAAATGTTTTGGTTACGAACCTCTTCTACATATTCTCTTGGCGACATTTCGCTTTCATATTTATGAAAGTTTGGAATCCGGCCTCCAATGATAATACTCTTTAGATTATATTCCCGAGCCAGCTCCTTTCTCGCCTCATATAAACGACGTCCAATTTTCATTCTCCGGAATTCAGGATGCACCATAACCTCAATGCCGTACAAATTATACCCATCAGGATCATGATTCGTAATATACCCTTCATCCGTAATATCGTCCCACGTGTGCTTGTCATCATATTCATCAAAATTGACAATCAGGCTTGAACAGCTGCCAATAATTTCATCATCATATTCCACAACAAACTGGCCTTCTGGAAAATGGCGCAAATGGCTTTCCAAGTGCTCTCTCTTCCATGGCTCCATGTTAGGAAAACAAAGCTTCTGAAGTTGAAGAAGCTGTTCAATGTCAGCGTCTATCGTGTTTCTAACAATCATTTTTTTCTCAAACTGAGATAAGTCTAACTTTGACATCTTCATTAATCCTTTCATCTCTAACTTCTACTTTCACTTATCCTGCTTAGTGCAGGTAACACTGTCTAGTATCTAAAGGTCTGTTTAACGAAAAGTCCGGACATACCACTGGATGAGTCGATTCCACCTGCTGTTAAAGAGTTTCTCCCGCCAATACAAGTCAGCTGTCTGAGTTAAAGCATTATTTCTTGCTGGATAAGGATGAATAATCGTGGATAAGGTTTGAAATTTCTTATTTAGTGCCTGAAGAGTGCCAACTTCCTGCATCCACTCTCCAGCTCCTGGACCCAAAGCGTGAGCACCGATTATTTTTCCTTTGTCCGTTGTTATCACTTTAATGAGCCCTGACGTATTACGTTCAGCCATAAAGCGATCGGCGTCCTTCAACTTCGTTTTAAACGTAAGCAGCTTATCTCCATGCATTGTAAATGCTTCTTCTTCTGTTAACCCCAGGTGGTAGATCTCCGGTGTAGTATAGACAACCCAAGGCACATTTTCATAAGACACTTTTCTCGAAAGACCAAATACTGCATTCGATACGGCAATTTTCCCTTCCATCCCTGCTACGTGGGTAAAAGGCATTGATCCATTACAATCACCTACAGCATAAATATGAGATTTGTTCGTTCGAAGACGTTGATCTACTTGAATCGCCTCATCTTTTGTTTCAATACCTGCCTGAGTTACACGTAGTTTTTCAACATTAGCTTTTCTTCCGGCAGCTACGAGTAAATGACTTGCTTGTACTGACGCCCGGCCGCCTTGCTTGTCGAAATAAACAGTTACACCTTGAGTAGACGACTCTACACGTTCTACTTGAGAATGGGTAATAATGGTAAGTTTATGAGCAAGCGCTTCGTGAGCTAAAAGTGCAATCTCCTTATCTTCTTTCGAAAGAATACGTTCAGAACTTTCAAGAATTGTCACACTCACCCCTAAATCAGCCATGGCTTGAGCAAGCTCAACACCAATCACACCTCCGCCAATCACTATAAGCGAACTTGGTCTTTCCTCAAGTGAGAAAATGGTTTCATTCGTTAAATAGGGAACGTCCTCTAAACCACTGATTGGAGGAATAGCAGGGGATGATCCTGTAGCAATGACAATACGCCTCGCCGTAATCACTTCTTCTCCTACTTTAAGCGTGTGATCATCTTCAAATTGAGCATCCGCTTCGTATATATCAATCCCCAAATCAATAAAACGCTGTTTAGAATCATGAACCTGGACATCCTGAACCGCTTCGCGCACGCGTGCCATAGCTTTATCAAACATTTGATTATATTGCTCATAGGACAATTCCGTATGGGCCGCTGTTTCTTGAACTTCTGCAGCTGCCTGAATGAGTGCTTTAGATGGCATACATCCATAATGTAAGCAGTCGCCGCCTAACTCACTTTTACGCTCTATGAGCGCCACGGATGCGCCAAAACTAGCTGCTCCAGCAGCTACAGTAAGGCCGCCCGACCCGCCCCCGATGACGGCTAGTTGAAAGTCATAATTCATGAAGAAGCCTCACTTTCGTATTTTTGTGCATACCTCTTGGAGAACTCCTCCATTCGTTTTCGATTAACTCCCAAGTCTGAATATCCCACTCTTGAGGAAGAGCGAAAATGAAGAAGATTAGTTTCATCATCCATATAAAACTCAACGTCATCCTTGAACCTTAGCACTCTGGAGGTGAATGTAAAATGGAGATAATTTTCTGCTTCATCCTGCATTTTTACTCGTTTCGTTTTTTCTATAATACTTTTAACAACCTCCTTTGTTCTTTTCGTATTAACAATAAAAGGCAAAGGCTCCATCCTTTTATCATTTTGATCGGTTTGAGTAGATACACAATTAGGCGACTTTGGACACGGTGATAAATACCCATTTTTAATTCCTGAATATAACTGCGCCATTCCTCTTCCTCCTCAGCTCATTGACTACTGTTTATATATTCACTATTTTGCTTATAAAAAAACACTTCCATTTATCCTGGAAATGTTGAAATAATAAATTACTGAGGTTTTTGGTTATCCTCTTTATCCGGTTTGCTGCCTTTCTGGCCGTTATTTTGATGGGAGGGATGCTCATCATCTTTGTCTTTAGGTCCAGTATTTTCTTTATTCTTTTTACTTTTTCCCTTTGGCTTTTCTTTATGTTGTCTTTCACTATTAGCGTTATCTTTAGTATTATCTTCTTTTTTTCCATTGGATTTATCTTTGCCATTCTCTTCTTTTATCTCAGAAGGGTGATCTTTTTTTAGATCATTTTTACTGTTTTTATCTTTTTTATTCTCTTGAGTTTTATTTTCACTAGCTTTATTCATTTTATCTTGGGCAGAAGGCTGATCTCCCTCTGAGGGATCAGCCTTCCCTTTATTTTCTTGCAGTTCAGGCTGCTCACGTTCAGGCTTTTGGTCAGGAAGTATTAACTCTTCTTCAAAAGGAGTGTCAGAAGAATTGTTTTCTAAAGAATCATTCGGAAGCGTTTCTATTTCAGACGAATCACTTTCTTCATAAAAGGATTGTATAATGGCTTTGTCATCATCTTCAATGGAGCTGCCTTCCTTATTCATATTCTCAGCTTCTTCTTCTAAAGATTCAGCCATCAATTCATTGACCGACGTATCTTTATCTTCCGCTTGTTTTCGTACTCCCTTTGGAACGTTATAAGAAGCCAGCATGAGGTCCTCCACCTCTTGATCCAAATAACTTTCGATCGCTTCAGAAAAATCAACGGCGCTTTCCTTTATATAGCTGACTCCAATTAAAACCTCTTGATCGCTTTTCATATAACCTTCTATTTGACTTAATGAGATCATTTGAAGAGCTACTTCCGAGGCCGGTTTCTTTTTCCAATTATTTAACTTAGTTATCAGCTGCTCTGCTTCTTCGTTTAGCGGATTTAAGGTTAGCACCTTCATTTGATCATTAACTTCCATCTCAACACTAGGATTAATATCAACGTTTACATAGGCGTAAGCTTTATTATTTTCGTGCCAAAAATAAGCAGGGAACAGCGTCAGTAGAAGTGCTAATGCAACCGCAGCAAATTTCATACGATGGATAAGAAACATATTCTTCATACTTGACTCTTTAAAGGGTTGAAAATGAACCTCCATCCCAATATTTGCCCGCTTTAAGCGTTTGGCTTTATGAAAGGTACCATCACTTGCCATAACGATGGTGAATTTTTCGTTCTGCTCCATTACAATACCTTTCCTCACATACCCACACCCTTTAAATATTCTTTTAGATATACATAATCACCGGCTAAGATGAGAACCATGGCGATGATGAATTTACGGTTCCGTTCAAGCGTCTTTTTACTAACGTCTACTTTCTTCACTAGATCTTTCATAGGCAGACGTCCTTTTAAAAGTACTTGTTCGCGCAGTTCGTCGTCATTGTATACAATACGAGCCACGTGTACCGCAGATTCTCTGGCATCCACATGCTTTGGAGATGATTCTGTTAACTCGCCAAATGTCAGCCCGTACTTATGCAACTGGGACTGAAACTCCACGATCTCTTCTCGCCGGTACCAGGACTCTGTTTCCAAGATGAACCGGTCTTTAGCAGCTTTTATTTCTGAAGGATTCTCCATTTGCTCATCGTCTACATATTCTTCGTCTAAAGAAACCATTTTAGGACGTTTTTGCTCATTCCGGATGTAATCAATAACCTTACGCTTGATCACTAATTTAGCAAAAGATAAAAATGAGCTTCCTTTATCATAAGAATAAGCATGGATCGCTTCATTAAAAGCTAATAAACCAACACTGAATTCATCATCTTTCGCAGGATCGATATATCTTTTACATACTTCAGAAACACTTTTGGCGATAAAAGGTTGATACTGTTGTAGAATTTCGTTTTTTGCATCGTCGTCTCCCTCTTTTGCAGCTGCTACACGTTCATCAAGGAAGGTGTCTTTCTTTCTTGCCAGGCGCTTGATCAACCTTCATCACCTCCAGCCATTCATACGTTTTCGTATAATTTTTAATTTATTTGGGCGTGTTTTAAAAAATAATTTCAATTAGATTACAATCTTGTATCAACCATGTCAAATGAAGCAGTTTTCACTAATTATATAAAATAGGCATGTTTGGGTATTGTATCGAGCAAGACAATTTTACTCAAAATTCTACAAAAATACCACCACACTCGATTTACATTTTGTTAAATAATCATTTCAAAAAACAGTACTAATGACTTACATTCCGCCTTATGAGGATTTCATCCTGAACTAACCAAACGTAACTAGGTCTTTTAGCCCACAAAAAGAAAAACTATAAGTCGTTTACGTTTAAAATATTTAATATAGGTTAAACCTTCATTAGCAACATTTAATGGAGGTAATTAAATGAAAGCATTATTGTTAAACTGCAGTTTGGAAAAAGGTTACAAAGAAACCGATACAGAATTTCTACTCAATGAAGCCGCCTCTACTTTCCAAAGTGAAAAGACAGATGTTGAAAGAGTGCACCTCCGTGATTTCCATATTTCTTTTGGCATCACCAGTAATTTAGATGGAGATGATGATTGGCCATTTATTTTCGATAAAATTTGCGAAGCGGATATTGTACTTTTTGCTACTCCCATCACACTCGGAGAGAAGAGCAGTATAGCTACTTTAATTATTGAACGCCTGCAAGGCTATCATGATATGAAGAATCAAAAAGGTCAGCACCTCTTTTACAATAAAGTTGGAGGAATCATTGCTGTAGACGGGGGAGATGGCGGGGCAAGAGTAGCCGTTCAATCAATCATGTACAGCCTGTCTATGCTCGGCTTTACAATTCCACCTCATGCAGGGTCTATTTGCAGCGAAGCCTGTCACCCTGATTATATTTCCACTTCTATTCAAACCCAAGTGGCTAAGATGAGTACAAATTTGATTAACTTTGCCGAAATCCTAAGCTTCCACCCCATCCCTGTGATAAAAGACACATCTGAAACGTAAAACAGCCCCCTCTTTTATTGAATGAGGGGGCTGTCGCTTTCTTCATAGAAATAATCGACAGGTACGGCTAATCCCACACGTCCATGCTCCTCCTTACGTGAAGTAGCAAACACAATAGCGATTACTTCGCCATCTTCATTGATAACAGGACTTCCCGAATTCCCTCTGTAAATGGGAGCATCCAGCATAAGAACAGGGCGGTCCCAGTTACTCAGCTCTGTATAATCAATGATGGTTCCTTGATTAGCAATTCCTGTAAAGTTCAAGGGGTTTCCTATGAATGAGAATTCCTCATCGGGATCAAAAACAGTCTCTTCTGCTAATGGTAAATAAGAGAAATCATTCCCTTCTACTTTCAGGACTGCTAAATCAATATCAGGCATTTCTTCCACAACTTCAGCTTCATGAAGACCTGATTCAGGAAAACTTACAGAAATTCTCCTTTTCTCTTCAATCACATGATGATTGGTTAAAATCAGACCGTCAGCGCTGACAGCAAATCCTGTCCCTTTGCTTTCTCCTGCTTCTACGACTACGACCGATTCTTTATATTTTGCTATTTGATCGTTAGTAGAAAGTTTTGCTGAAGTCACCAGGAAATCGAACGCAGGTAAGGAAAAAGTATTTGGCAGAATGGCTGCAACCATCATACATGCAATGAAGTAGAAAACCCACTTAGGAAAAGGTCGTTTAACAGTAGATTTCTTTTCACTTCTCGCCTTTTCAATCGCTTTTCTTTTCTCTTCCTGAACAAGTTCATACATTTCTTCTTCATCTATGTCCTCATAGAGATCTTCATCGATAATATCTTTTTTGTGCTCGTCACGATCAGCCATTAATCCACCTCGTGAACTAGTATAGGTAACACCTTACACAGCCGGCTCCTTTAAGGCACCTTGCTGCATTTTATACATGTGATGATACTTCCCGCCATTTTGAATAAGAGTTTCGTGCTTCCCACTTTCTATTATTGTACCACGATCTAACACAAAAATTTGATCAGCTTGCTTAATCGTCGATAAACGGTGGGCAATAACCAGCGTCGTTCTCCCCTGTTTTAATATTTCTAAAGCTTTCTGAATTACCTGTTCTGTTTCTGTATCAATGTTGGCTGTAGCTTCATCCAGTATAAGAATCACAGGATCAAAAGCCAGTGCCCTGGCAAACGATATCAGCTGCCTCTCTCCCATTGACAATGCATCGCCATTTTCTCTTACAGGAGTATCATACTGCCGGGGGAGTTTTTCGATAAAACGGTCAGCTCCTACAGCCTTCAATGACTGAATCGCCATTTCACGGGAAATGTTCTTATCATTCATCGTAACATTCGACAAAATCGTCCCTGAAAAGATGAATGGGTCCTGAAGTACTATACCCATATGACTCCGGATTTGCTGTCTTGACCATTCACTTATAGATTGTTGATCCACTTTCACTGTTCCTTTTTGGTGGTCATAAAATCGAAAAAGCACATTCATAATTGAACTTTTCCCTGAACCGGTATGCCCCACAAAAGCCGCTGTTTCTCCCGGTTTTACTTCGAAAGATATATGGTGCAGAACATCATCCTTATCGTTATAGGCGAAAGACACATCGTTAAATTCAATATGACCTTTATAACGCTTCATTGGTGTCTCAGAAACTTTCTCTCCTTCTTCATTCATCAAGTCAAACACTCTTCCTGCAGCTACACGAGCTTGTTCTAATTGAGGAAGCTGATTAACGAGATCCGTTACCGGCTGAAATAATCGATTTAAATAATCAACGAAGGCATAAAGTACTCCTACTGTTACGATTCCCTCTGCCCCAAGTGACCCTGAGCCGAAATACCATATAAGAGCTACAAAAGCGATATTTCTAATCACATTCACAAGGTTGAAAGATGTTAACGCACTTAACTGAACTAATTTCCGTGCGTAGAAAAAATGTTTATTATTAAGTTTTTCAAAATCCTGAGAAGTCTGCCTCTCTTGACGAAAAGCTTGAATAATTGACATACCTTGAATAGCTTCATTAATATTTCCATTCATGTCGCTGACTGTGGAGCGCACTACTGTATTGTATTTACCGCCGTAGTACTTGTAAACTTTCATCCAAATAAATATGATCGGTACCACCACTAAACATAGCAAAGCTAGTTTGGCATCCAACAGAAACAATGCCACATAAATTCCCGTCATATAGAAAACACTCGTTACAAATGTAGCTAATACTTTTACATAAAGTTCTCGAATTGCTTCTGTATCGTTGGTAATTCGAGCTACTACTTTCCCAGCTGGTTGATTGACGAAATAGGAGAGCGGCAGCCGTTGGACGTGACTAAATAAATCATCTCTCATCTTGCGAATAATACGGTTGGATGTTTTCTGTAATACGAAAGTATGGATAAATTGAAAACATGCCGCAATAAGAAGGAGACCTGCATATAGAGCAAGCAGCCAATAGATTGGTGCTTGTTCAGGTTTGAAAAAAGAATAAAGCTCTGATAAAGATAATGGGTTCGCATCCACGAGAATACTTTGATCAGACTGTTCCACCTGAAGCTCCCCATCTGTAACTGAACGACTTCCCGTCATTGGAACTTCTTCATCCACAAAATAATACTGGCGTCCGACTTGGAGTATCGTAGCTACTCCCCTGCTTTCTTCCTCACTCGTTAAACGATCATCCCTTTTATATTGTTTATTTTCATAAGAGACCGTCCACTGATCCTCTTTTGTTACTTCGTGCCATTGTGTTTCTATCCCTACGATATGTTTGTCTATTAAATGTTTTGCTATAAAAGGTCCTGTTAGTTCAAGTCCAACAGCAACGATGAGACAGATCAAACCTATGGCTACACTTCTTTTGAACGTGAAAGCATATTCAATTAACCTTCTTTCTGTTGAGCGTCGTTTCATTCTGTCCCCTCCTTCAACTGCTGGTGTTTATATTGCTGTTGGTACCAGCCGCCTTTTTGCATTAACTCATCGTGTCTTCCTTCTTCCACGACTTTTCCTTCAGCCAAAACGATAATATGGTCAGCATGAGTCACAGCCGATAATCGGTGTGCGGCAATAATGGTTGTTTTGTTCATTCTCTGTTTTCGAAGATGCTTAATAATTGCTGCTTCTGTCTTCCCATCAACAGCCGACATTGCATCATCGAGTAGAAGAATTTCAGGATTCTTAATGAATGCCCTGGCTATACTTACCCTTTGTTTTTGGCCTCCAGATAATGTAACACCGCTTTCCCCTACTAGGGTATCCAATCCATTTGGCAGGACTTTGATATCTTCTAAAAAGCAGGCGAGATCTAATACACGATAAATTTCTTTATCAGAGGCCTCCTGTTTACCAAATTGAATGTTTTCACGTATTGTTTTTGAGAAAAGCACCTGATCCTGAGGAACATAGCCCATCCAAGAACGAGTCTCATCTAAATCAATGTCGTTTAAGTCCACCCCATTTACTTTAATTGAACCTTCCATACCGGCAAACTCCCTGAGAAATTGCCGGATAAAGGTCGTCTTTCCAGCTCCGGTTTTACCTACAACCCCTATTGTTTCGCCTTGTTTGATACGCAAGTCCACCCCTTTTAATGCTGGCTTTCTTGTATTCGGGTAAGTAAAAGAAACATTTTGATATTCTATTAATTTAGGTGCATTTATGTGGACCGGCTTTAATGGAGAAGCTACATCAGGTTGTTGAGCTAACGTCTCATTCACTCGGTCAAGCGACGCATTTCCTCGCTGCAGCACATTTATGAGTTCCCCTACAGCAAACATCGGCCAAATTAACATCCCAAGATAGACATTAAACGAAACCATTTCACCAAGCGTAATAACATTCTGGAAGACGAGCGAAGAACCATATCCTAAGCCAATCGTGTACGCAGTTCCTACTAAAACCGTAATCGTCGGTTCAAATAAAGCATCTATTTTTGCTACAGCCACATTTTTGTTGTACACTTCATTCGTCATGCGCTGGAACGCTTCTTCATCATTTTTCTCTTGTACGAAAGCGCGAATTACCCGTACTCCTCTCACAGATTCCAGCACATTGTTGTTTAAATCACCAAACGATTCCTGAGCCTCAATAAACCTTGCGTGGATCACTTTTCCATAACGATTCATGACCACCGCCATAATCGGTAAAGGCAGCAAAGCTGCTAAAGTAAGCTTAAAGCTTATGGTGAACCCCATCATTAGTATAATTAAAATCATAAATACCGTTGAATCCACTAACGTTAAGATTCCGAATCCTGAAGTCATCATGACGGCTTTTAAATCATTAGTTGATCGTGCCATCAAATCTCCAACTTTGTTGCTTTGAAAAAACCTTGGGGTCATGCGTAAAAAGTGATTCATCAGCCGTGAACGCATGGTCCTTTCTAAAGTTGCTGCTCCACTAAATAATGTGTAATCCCACATGTAAGACAGCGAATAACTCACAAAAATAATGCCGCCGTAAATCATTAAAATTTCTATTAATCGTTCCCTTGTCAGCGTATTGAATTGTATTTCATCAATCGTCATCCCCACTAATTTTGGGGGAATTAAGTCAATGGCACTAACGATAATCAGCGCTGCAATTGCAAACGTATATCGTTTCCAATATTCTTTAAAAAACCAGCTTAACTTAAATAAAACACTAAACATCTAATCATCCTTTCCACCGTAAAACAGCTAGCCACTCTCTTTCCATTCTTTTAACGTTTTCTTTTCAGCTTTTTGTTGATCCATCTTTCCTTCCTCCTTTTTTTAATTTTATGAGAAGCGGATGAAACCGCTTAATCAAAACTAAAACGCTGGAACTGGATGCCTCTGTGTGGCATTTTATAATTCCTGGACACTAAAAAAGCATACGTACGTGACGTATGCTTAGAAAAATAAATAGAGCTGGCCACGGACATATGTGACCCTTTTGCTTCTCTTAATGTTGTTTTAGAAGAAACGTAGAGGCCACGAAAATATGAAGTTCATGCGTACTTCATTCAGCTGCTTTTTCATGTTCGTGACCCCCTTTACTTAATGATTATTTATTATATAGTTTTCGGAAAATTATTGCAATACAAATTGAAATTTTTACAAATTGGATTGTCCTTCACTTATAAATATTAACAAAGCGAGAACCGCTACGATGGTAAAGATAAAAACCATCGACAAACGGCGGGACACATTTGCTTTCTGTACTTCTCTCCATTGCACAGGACGGATCCCGCTGATCGAGAAAATCACGACTGCCGCCAATAGGATGGACATAATATTGACAGTCACTAACAGAAATGCACCATAAGCGAACGCCCATTCCGCGCTACCTATCGACATCCCTAAAGCAACCGAGGGAGGAAGAAGGGCAACGGCCACCATTACACCGACCAAGTTTCCAGACAAGCGGTTAAGAAAAGCCAACGCTCCAGCTGCTCCTGAAGCCACTCCTAAAATAACGTCAATGATTGTGACTTCCGTCCGGCTTAAGTATTGCTTCGTCTCTAAATCCAGGTTCATCAACCCGGCAAAAAGAATAGAAATACCAACGACAATGAATACCCCTATAAAGGAGGTGAAAGCTGATTTACCGAGAATTTTATAATCTCCAAGAATGGAGGAAAACGCAACTGCAATCACGGGACCGATCATAGGTGCTATAACCATCGCCCCTATGACTACCGCTTCACTGTCCTTTAGAAAACCAGTCGTAGCAACAATAGCTGATAATAAAATGAGAAGTAAATAATTCCATGTGACTTTGCTATTTTTTTCGATCGTAGTTAAGAGCTCTTGACGGCTCGCTCTTTTCAGCTTTGCTTCCTGGTTCTTCTCTTCTTTTTTATCTTTCGACTTAATTGTGTGCTTAGAAAAATAAGCTCTCACAGGCAATAGAACGGTTTCTAACCCTTCCACCTGATGAGAAACTTCTTCTAAATCATTTAAAATATCTTCCACATTTCCTGTTCTAGAAAGAATTCGAAATAACGTTCTTCCGTCCTTTTGAGTTTCAATCCAATACGACTCATATTCGTAATCGTCTAACTTATTATGAAACAATTCAAGGTGTGACGGAGGAACATGAACTTCTACGAGCTGTAAACTCATGGCTGCTCCCTCCTTTACTAAATACCAGTTTCGATTATCTTTTCCTTTATTTTCAGACTGATGCTAAAACAAAAGAAATAAAATGAGCACTTATGGTAAGAATAAATCAAAATGAGGAAGTAAAGGAGATTGTTGAATGACTAATAAATTAACTACAAATGAAATAGGATCACTTTGGACACAAAACTTGCAGGCAGGAATGTCAATTCAAGTGTTAAAATACTTTTTAGAAACGGTCGAAGACGAAAACATTAAAGAAATTATAGACGAAACTTTTCAAGTCTCGAATGATGTATATGCACAAACCCAACAATATTTAGAAGTAGGGGAATTCCCTATTCCCGTAGGATTTACTGAAGATGACGTTAATTTAGAAGCACCTAAACTTTTTTCTGATGCTTTAATGCTTCAATTTGTTGAGAACATGGGCAAAGCCGGATTATTGGCCTACAGCTTATCTTTGTCTTCAAGTGTGACTGAGGAAATTCGCTCCTTTTATTCAACAACCTTGACAGCCACCACCAATTTCTTCAATAACGCTGTTGCCACATCAATATCGAAAGGAATATTTACAAGTGCTCCCGAAATTGAGATTGAGAAAGAAGTTGAATTTGTAAAAGGAAAAAAATATTTAAGTCCTTTTCATAAGCGCTCTTTAAATGCAGTTGAAATGACTCACCTGTTTGAAAACATTAAGAGCAACGCAATTGGTGAATTATTATGTACTGGGTTTGCTCAAACCACAAACAGTAAAAAAGTCCAAACCTTTATGATTAAAGGTCGAGATGCATCTCAAAAGCACATTAAATTATTCACGCAGCTATTTAACGAATCTAATATTCATCCGCCAATGGGCTCTTCATCCTACGTGACTCAATCGACAATTGCTCCTTTTTCAAATAAATTGATTGTTTTTCTCATCAGTGTATTAACGAGCACTGGGCAGGGTAACTACTCTGCTGCATCCACGGCAAGTCTTCGCTATGATCTTGTGCTCCTTTATCAGAAGCTCGCCATTGAGATAGGTTTATATGCAAAAGACGGAGTTGATCTTATGATCAAAAACCACTGGTTAGAGGAACCTCCCCAAGCGGTAAATCGTTCCCAGCTATTTAACCGCATTAAGGGATAGGCCAACTTATGAAAAACAAAAGATTAGAAGTTTTATTCTGGAGTATCGCTTTTCCAGGGTTCGGTCAGCTGCTTAATCACCAATTTTTAAAAGGGATTTTTTTCATTCTATTGGAAGTGATTATTAACGTTTATAGTCATTTTAATACCGCCATCCTCTTTAGTTTCAAAGGAAAGATCTCGGAGGCTGTTGAAATAACGGATTATCAATGGCTGATGTTCTACCCATGTATTTATACATTCGCCATTTGGGATGCTTATAAACAGGCAGGTGCAGACTCTGACACACCACCGCTGTCATTTCTCCCTTTCGCTTTTTCAGCCTATTTCGTTACCATTGGAGTAATTTATTCTGCTGAATTTAAGGTGAATGGAATGCTTTTAGGTCCGATATGGCTCCCTATTCTTTTTCTTATTCCTGGCATAGGAATCGGACTTCTCGTCAGAACCATTATGTTGAGATTTACAGCCGTTTAAACCAATAAAACATAAAACAGCGCAAGTCGATGAGCCCTCTTTGCTTTCAGCAGAAGCTGAGGCCTTGCCCGCTGCAAGCATCCACCGACAAGCGATTCGTGAGATCTAAAAACAAACTTTAACAGCTCTTTTAGATGAGAAAAAGACTTTTTAGCGGCCTCAAGCGATTTGACTAAATAACCCGAACTGATTCTACTAGAATCATTCGGGTTATTTATGCCTTTATTCAGTTTTGTCCCAACTTGTCTTTTTATAGTGAAATTCCTGTACCAGTTATATTAACCTCTACATTTACGTTTACCGGCACCTCAGGGTACTGTTCTTCCCACTTTTCTTTATCAAAGTTCCGATACCTGTTTTTTACAAGGTTCCCAAGACCTAATGGATCCGTACCGGCTTCTTGAAATTGCTGGACTAAGTCTTCTGCTGTTTCCTTAAATTGTTCTTTGTATTTCTTTTCGATCTCTGCTACAAGTTCAGGAGTTTGGACACTATCGACTTCTTGTTGTTTCATTTCATTAATAAACGCTTTCACCCTGATATTAATTTCGAACTCGGGCATTTCTTTACTTTTATCTATTTTATACTTTACAGCTGAATCAGTTACTTCAATCCCTACATTTCCTAAGCTTTCCTGAGCAGTCCTAATGTTAGCTGCTCCTTGATTTACTTCATCTTTAAGTAACTTTAAAGTCAAAGCATCTTCTTCAGAAACAACCGATACTAATTTACCTCCATCAAATAAAGCTATACCTGATATTTGAATGTGACCATTCTTCTTTGTAATATACGGGAGAAAACCATCTATTCCATCTGCATAGTAAGCGTACAAAAAAGAATGCAGATTCGTTTCCGGGAAATTACGTTGACTGTTATTTTCAATAACCCCTTTCACATATTTAGCGGTCGTCTCATTTTGCTCATATTTCTCTTCAATTAATTCCTGCACATCACCTTCTACGATCCCCATGTAAATATTACGCCCCACCCTAGGATCACGGCTTAATACATCCAAGAACTTTTCTATCCCCTCCTGTGCTATACGCTCATCGTAAAGCGTCACAGCTAATTTACCCATTGATAATGGTTTAGAGGTTTCTCTTTCGACCTTCTCTGAGAAGTCCTTTAATGATTCTGCTGTGAGCGTTAAGTTTAACTCTTCTACAGTTCGAGATGCGTCTTCGCCGTAATGAGGGATGCCGACCGTTCCTTTCAATTGATCTTCATCCACATAGTCATAGCCTAAAATTTGAACGATTGCCCGGTCTTCCACACTATAAATCGCTTGACACCCTGCTAACAATATAACAACAAGCAGCCAATAGCTTTTTCGTCTCATTTTTGATTCCTCACTTTATGGAGTACCAACGTTAATACATACAATACAGGAATATACAAAAGAAAATACAAACCTACTTCTCCAGTAAATGTGTTCACTTTATCCACTATTTCCCGGTCATCCAGGAATAAAGCAGCTGCATAAAGGATAAGACAGTAAATGACAATCATTACTTTTTGATTCACATTAAATATTCGTTTTGGAATACGGCTAGCCCCCAACATAGCTAAGCAAATATTAGGAACAATGACATATACCCATAAGGCAATACCGATGTACTCAAAACGTTCGATAAACGGAAACTCAACAATTTTCCATAAAGAAATTGTTCCCCACGTTACATGTTGAAGCTGCTCTTCACTGTAATAGACAAAAGCTACAAGGGCAGTTGCTAAATAGACTAAAATTGTATAGAAAACTCCGAAATGGGCCCATTTGACGGACTTTTGGGGGTTTTTTATAAAAGGATAAAAAATTAGCAGCAGTTCAATGCCTAAGAAGCTTAAAATGCTTGCCTTTGCCGATTTTAAAAAATCGAGTAAGCTGTGATCAACGACAGGATATAAATAATTGACTTCTCCTACTTCAATTGGGAAGAATTTCAATAGAAGCAGCGGAACTGTTAACACTACGCTAATCATGCAAAAACCAGTAACTAAACGAAAACCGCCGATGACTAAATAATAGATCAGCCCTAGAAATACTAAAGTAAAAATTTCTATTCGAAGACTCGGAAACACCCATACTTGAATCACTTCAATAAACGTACGTAACACAGTAAGGGCTAACAGTAAAAAGTAAAAACTAAAGAACAGACTAAACAGTCCGCCTATATACTTTCCAAACAAGTCTTTATGAACAGATACAATATCTCCTCCGCTTTTTTTGAGAATCTCATACACCATCCATAGCAAAAGATGAATGAATGCCCCAGCTAACAAAATTGAAATCCAGGAATCAAATCCTGAATGTTCAGCTATATAACTCTCGAATCCTAATATCCCTACTCCTACTTGCATCGAATGAATAATAAAAAATACAAACATCGGAGTAATAAGAAACTGTTCAGGTATACGAACGCTATTTGTATTTGAAAGTTTATTCATCCACATCCCTCTTCTCAGATGTTCGTTTAATATTAAACCTGACCGGATCAACCGGGCGGGTCTGTAAAGGCCTTTCCGACTGCTTGTTGAACGGCAGGCGAATAAACGCATCTCTTAAATCGCGAAACCGCAAGGGATAAATTGGCGCAAAGAATGGGCGGCCAATAGACTTTAATTTAATCAAATGCCCAATATAAAAGGCCATCACCATTGAAACACCAATTAATCCCCACATTTGAGCACCAAGCAGAAATGGAAATCGAATGAGGCGGATGGTGTTACCTATCTGATACACAGGGGTAGTAAAGGACGCCAGTGCTGCCAGTGCGACAATAATGAGGAGGACATTACTTGTCAGTCCTGCATCTACTGCCGCTGTTCCAATAACAATTCCTCCTACAATACCTATCGTTTGACCGATTTTAGTAGGAAGTCTGGCTCCCGCTTCCCTAAGTAATTCAATGGTTAGTTCTAAAATGATAACTTCCAAAATTGGAGGAAAAGGAATGTCAGCTCTTGAAGATACAATTGTCGACATTAACTCCTCAGGAATCATTTCATGATGATAGGTTAAAATGGCAACATACAAAGAAGTACTAAGCACAGAAAAGAATACTGCAAACAGGCGAATTAAACGAAAGACACTGGCTAAGGGCCACGGTAAAAAATAGTCATCAGAGGATGAAAAAAATTCGACCACTGTGGTAGGACATGTCAAAACATGGGGGGAACCGTCTACGATAATCGCAATCTTCCCCTCAACAATTACTTGTACGGCCCGGTCTGGACGTTCTGTGTCTAACAGCTGTGGAAAAGGTGATGTAGAGTTATCTGCTATCATCTGAGTGATAAATGAACTGTCAATTATTTGGTCATATTCAATATCCTCTAATCGCTGCAGCACCGTATTTACGTTATCCGGATCGGCAATCCCATCTATGTACACCACACCTACCCTTGTCTTAGTTATTTTTCCAACATTAACTTCTTTCATCGTAAATTGTGGAATAGTTAATCGCTTCCGCATTAAACTCATATTTTTATCAATGGATTCTACAAACGCTTCTTTTGGACCTACGACACTAAACTCCACTTCAGGAATGGAAACTTTTCTTCCTTCAACCGTTACTGCCGGAATAAGCAAAACCCCTGGGTCTTTCTCATTTAATTGAATTGCAATATGCCCTGTCATAATTTTTTGTCTGACCAAGGCCGGATCATTCGTAATCTGAAGATCTTCCACTGGAAGAAGATTTTTTAAATCATCAAGCGTATACACCGTATGCTGCTTAAGTACAGGTAAAACGGAATGGTTAAGAAGCCTGGGTTCACATAACGTTCCCATGTAGGAAACAATGTAGCTGCTAACCCCAGCTTGGTAGGATTTAAAATCGTCTGATTTCTTCAAGGTCTCGAATAACGTTTCCAATGTCTCTTCTGCCTTAGTATTTAACTCTTGCTGTTTTTCTTCTTGTACTCGTTTCCGCTTCCATTTCCACATGATTAAACTCCTTAACCGTATTCATTTATACCGGCTTTCTTTCTGTTTTATTGTTCACAATACCTTGTTTTTTTATGCGAATTGGGGAAAGCTATGGGAAAGGAGGTAATGACTTGATTTACGCTTATATCATTCCAATGTTAGTCTTAGCAGCTTTTTTTCTAACGATCTTCTTTTTGTTTAATTTAATTGCTAAAATCATCTTATTTTCTTTTTTGCTAATTATTATGTTCCTTCCATTTTTCGTCATTTACAAGGAAGATGTGCGGGATAAAGACCCAGTGACTCAGAAAGAAAGCAAATAAAAAATACCGACCGATGGAATCGGACGGTACTTTATCAGTTATGAATTGATTTGATCTGGGTGCGAACCTACTCTGCGATCACAATGAAGGCTGTTTATCTCCTCCATCTCCCGCTCTGTTAAACTGAAATCAAATACATTTGCATTTTCAATCTGCCGTTCTTGATGGGTAGACTTAGGAATGGTCACGATTTCATGCTGCAGGTCCCACCTTAAAATAATTTGAGCAGGAGATTTTCCATACTTTTCCCCTAACTGAAGCAGTAAAGGGTGGTCTAAATACTTAGCACGTGCTAGTGGAGACCAGGCTTCCAGCTGTATGCCACGTTTTTGACAATAGTGAAGCAGTTCTTTTAAATAGAGTTGTGGATGGAACTCCACTTGATTGATCATGGGCACGATTTCAGCTTCTAAAAGCAGATCATCCAAATGATGCTGCAAGAAATTACTCACTCCAATCGACCTTACTTTCCCGTCATAATAAAGCTTTTCGAGCGCTTTCCACGTTTGTTTAAATTGATCAGGAACGGGCCAGTGAATTAAATACGCGTCCACGTAATCCAACTGCAGCCGTTTCAGACTGCGTTCAAAGGCTTCAATGGTTTCTTCATATCCTTGTTCGTCATTCCATACTTTCGTTGTGACAAACAATTCTTCTCTTGAAATTCCGCTATCCTTAATCGCTTTCCCTACCCCTTCCTCATTTCCATAGAAAGATGCTGTATCTATATGTCGATACCCGACGTTTAAAGCAGAGTGTACGGTTTGGTAAACTTCCTCTCCTCGCTCAACTTTGTATACGCCTAATCCAAGCTGAGGAATTTTAACACCATTTGAAAGTTCAAGTGTCGATTCTAAATCCAATTAAATTTCCCCCTAATTACCAATTTTATTGTCCTTTTCCCCTTATCCATAAAAAAATAAACAGAAAAACTGATATAAGCAATTCTCAGCTTGTAGAGATAAGCCTGCCTCATTGACCAACGACTATTGAGGCAACTGAAAAAGTCCTTCCCCACTCTAAAGAGCTGTCAAAGATATAGTTAAATCTCACGAACCGTATTAGAGAGCGGTTTCTTGTTACAGGTGAGGCTTGTTTTCTATGTATTTAGGTAAACGACTTTCAATAAACAAGAAGGAAATAATGCGCAGCAGAACAGGATATAAAGCTAATACACCTATTAGATCACCAATCATAGAAAGGGTATCAGTTGTAAGCATCCAAATGGATAAAACCAGCATTAAGGCAACCGTAATTAACCCTACTCTCCCATTAATTGGTGTCCACGTTCCTGCAATCGTACTCGTGTCTTCTTCTAATAACTGAAAGCATCGATAGTGATATGGTCTGACTCTAAACCAATTGGAAGCTGTAACGAGTTCATCCCGATCACGTATCTGCTTATAACAATAACGACATACTTTCGTACTCATGGCACCTACTCCTGATGGTTATATTTTTAGATGAAGAAACTTTCACATCTTCTTTTATTATATCTTATATCTTCCCTATTTCGTAACATCATTTCTATTCTAAGTTTAATACCATTCAGATATTATCGGCAGAAGTTTGAATTGAGCTGCCTGATGGTTTGTCAGCTTTTTCTAAAATGAAAAGCAGCCCCTGCAAATAAATCACAGCGGCTGCTTTTATTACCTTTCAGCTTGTTTAATAAGCTGAATCACTTCTTGTTTTGTTTTTCTGTTTTCATAGGTCCTCATATTCTCTAAGAGCTCAGAGCTTCTATCTCTAAGTTTATTAACTTCTTCTAACAGCGTTTCTGAAGTTAAATCTTCCTCTTCGAGTTTTAAAGCGTATCCTTGTTTAACAAATGAATCGGCATTTAATATTTGGTCCCCGCGGCTCGCTTGACGAGATAAAGGAATCAAAAGCATGGGTTTTCTTAAAGCAAGAAATTCAAAGATAGCATTGGACCCTGCTCTGGAAATAATGTAATCACAAGCTGCAAATAAATCTTTCAACTCTTCATTGACATACTCGAACTGCGTATAGCCGGTGCGGTTGATTGATTCGTCTTTATGGCCTTTTCCACATAAATGAACAATTTGCACATCTTTTAGTAGTTCATCTAAATTTTCACGGATGGCGACATTGATTTTTTTCGAGCCCGTACTTCCTCCCATTACTAAAACAACTGGTTTCGATTGGGAAAATCCACAAAATCGTAAGCCTGCCTCCCGACTGCCCTCAAAAAGCTCTTCACGGACTACGGCCCCAATATATTTTCCTTTTGCTTCCGGCAAGTATTTCATCGTTTCAGGGAACGTGGCCAGTACTTTTTCTGCAAATGGAAAAGACAGTTTATTTGCAAGTCCAGGTGTGTAATCTGATTCATGAATAATCGCTGGGACTTTTTTCAGCTTGGCGGCCGCAACTACAGGAACAGAAACGAATCCTCCTTTAGAAAAGATCACTTGAGGCTTTCGCTTCCCAATAATGCGTAAGGATTGATAGAGACCTTTTAATACCTTAAATGGATCTTTAAAGTTTTCTTTAGACATATAACGTCTTAACTTTCCAGTAGAAATCCCGTGGTAGTTTACTCCGTTTAATGATTCAATCAAATTCCTTTCAATACCTTCGTAGGAACCAATATAATCTATTTCATACCCTTGTTTTTGAAATTCAGGGATGAGCGCGAGATTGACGATGACATGACCGGCCGTCCCGCCCCCTGTAAATAATATTCGCTTTTGACTCAAATTCTTCAACGTCCTTTCTTTAGGTGCGTGGGGTTAGGTTAACGCACTGGCTTGTGCTATAATCCTCGTGTCCTAAAGGAATTGTATCAAAAAGGAGAACGTTTATGTACGAAACTAAAACATTACGTGAAAAAATCAAATTATTTCTCATTATTTTATTACCTATCTTAGTGACTCAGATCGGCATGTATTTAATGAACTTTTTCGATACCATTATGGCTGGACAATCCGGCCCTGACCAATTAGCCGGAGTAGCGATTGGTTCAAACATATGGCTGCCGGTTTTCACAGGATTGAATGGTATTATGATGGCCATCTCCCCCATTGTGGCCCAGCAAAAAGGGGCCAGGCAAGAAAAAGAAATCTCCTATTCTGTAAAACAGGGGTTTTATTTATCAATTGTCCTAGCGTCAGCTGTTGGATTAATCGGCTTTTTGCTTTTAGATCCTATACTTAACTTGTTTTCGATTGAAGAAGAAGTGCGATACGTAGCCAAGTACTATTTGATCACTTTGGGATTTGGTATCATTCCTCTATTTGTCTTTAATTTACTTCGTTCTTTTATTGATGCATTAGGCCAGACAAAAATCTCGATGGGTATCATTTTACTCACTCTTCCTACGAATATATTGTTTAATTATATTTTCATTTTTGGGAAATGGGGCGCACCCGCTCTTGGAGGTGTCGGGGCTGGCGTTGCTTCCGCTCTAACGTACTGGGTAGCCTGCAGCTTAATTGTTCTTGTGGTCCACAAGCTGTATCCATTACGAACATATGGCATTTTCTCTACTTGGATTCCCCCGTCCTTCAAAAGCTGGTATGCACAGTTACGCATTGGAATTCCTATTGGCTTTGCGATTTTTTTCGAAACAAGCATTTTCGCTGCAGTTACATTTTTTATGACAGTTTACGATACATACACAATTGCTGCTCACCAGGCCGCTATTAATTTTGCTTCTTTAGTCTACATGATGCCGCTCAGCATTGCTTTTGCGCTGACGATTGCGGTTGGATTTGAAGTTGGAGCTGAACGTTATAAAGAGGCTCGTACTTATTCTTACTTAGGGATTACTATGGCTGTTGGAATGTCAATCCTGGCAGGACTAATTTTATATATATTTGATGATACAGTCGCCAGACTTTACAGTTCCAATGAAGAAGTGATTGAATTAACAAAGTCTTTTATCTTTTATGCGATTTTCTTTCAGTTATCTGACGGTTTCGGGGCGCCCTTGCAAGGCATTTTACGTGGTTACAAAGATGTTAATATTACACTTGTAATGGCTTTTGTTTCTTACTGGGTTATTGGTCTGCCAAGTGGTTACTTGTTGGCAAACTATACAGACCTCGGTCCATACGGATATTGGATGAGTTTAATTATCGGATTAACCGCCGGCGCCATTACTTTATGGTTTCGTATGATTCAGCTGCAAAGAGCAAATATACGGTCGTATGCAAAATAAAATTTATGCAAATTCTTAATGGGCGGCTTACTCTTTAATTTATGAGTAAAGCAGTGAGGTCAAAATGCGAAGCCTCACCTAAGTTCCTGCTGGAAAGCGCTAGTTGATTTTTAAGGGAGCTGAGACCGCTCGGGGCTGTATGAATTCTATTTATATAAAATAATCCGAACTGATTTCTACAAAATCGTTCGGATTATTTTTTCTTTATTCAGTTTTGTTTTAGCCTGGTTCACTTTATTATAAAAATAGACCAGCCATTGTAGCTGAAAGCATGGAACCAAGTGTTGCACCGATCAATAGTTTCATACCGAAACCAGATACACGCGCACCTTTGTCTGCATCGATCCCTTGAACGGTACCGGCAATGATCCCGATTGAAGAGAAATTAGCAAAACTAGTCAAGAATACAGTAACAATACCTACTGTTTTTTCTGAAACGGAATCAACCATACCCTGGAACTCAAGCATAGCTACGAATTCGTTTGTAACGATCTTGGTACCCATGATCGAACCAGCATCCAATACTTCGGAAGTGGGAATACCCATTAATATACCGATAGGAGAAATAATGTAGCCTAATACCTCCTGCAGCGTGATGCCTCCAAACAATCCTGAGAACATTGCGTTTACCAGTTCTAAGGATGCGATAAAAGCAATCAGCATAGCAGCAACGATTAAAGCAATTTTACCTCCATCAAGCGCACCATTTCCCATCGCTTCAAAAAAGCTTTTTGCATTAGATACATCGTGCACATCTACGTGGTCTTCTTCTTTAGGAACACGTACAGGTGCAATAAGTGATGCTACGATTAAAGCACTGAACATGTTAAGCGGCAGGGCTACTAATACATAATCCGCGGGAAGAATACCGATATACGCACCTACGATAGATGCCGAGACAGATCCCATCGCTGAAGCACTGACAATATATAAGCGGTTGTCACTAAGCTGTTTAAACTGTGACTTTATCGCAATAATGGCTTCGGATTGACCGAAGAAAATACTGTTTACAGCATTAAACGATTCAACTTTAGGTAAGCGTGTAATGTAAGACAAGGCTTGTCCCAAATATTTAATGATGAATGGCAATACTTTCAAGTAAGTAAGAACGGATAAAATTGTAGCAAAGAAAATAATGAGAAGTAAGACATTAAAGAAGAAAATAGTCGCTCCGTCTTCGAGAACGAATCCGCCCAGTACAAAGTTAACACCTTCCGTACCAAACTCAATTAGTTTGTTAAATCCTGCTGAAATCTTTTCAATAACCCATGCACCGGCTTGTGTTTGGAACATGAAAAATGTTGTGATCACTTGAGCCAGCAACATGACACCAATACCAAAATAGTTGATGTTCTTCTTATCATTAGACATTAAGAAAGCAATACCAAGAATAACACCAATAGCTAGAATACCCAATATAATATCCACGCTTAATTTCCTCCTCAAAAAGTTTTAGAAGTCGTCATACAACAAAAATGAAAATGCTTTCATCACTTGTTTCTAATAGGATTTTAACAGGTTGTCAGACGTCTTGCAATATAAATTAAAAAAATGAATATTGCTACTAAATCACTAGTTCACACTTTTGATAAGAGAAACCTTGCTCCATAGGCAGGTAAGCGCATTAATGAACGGTGATTTTTTTCCTAAATTTCTGTAGATTTTTTTAATTCATTGTCGAATGTAGACGTTTATTTTGGAACTTTTCAGGGAATGAGGCAAAATCCGACTCTGTAGGCACACTAAAATGCACCCTTCGGTGGTCAGACGAAGGGTGCTATACCTAAGGGGAGGTATATCGTTTTGAAAAAATGCAACCCGCAGCTTGGGTGCCAGCTTTCTCATAGAAGGCTTTGCCGCCTAGAGAATTACATGATTCACTAGCGCTTTAAAGCACTTCTATACATTAGACGATGCAACCGTTCGTATGGTTTTACCTATTTTATTTTTTTAATTCACAATTCCATGCTGCTGAATTTTTACGTTTATTTCCGGATTAAATTGCACTTCCGGATACTTTTCTTTCCAATCGATTTTCTCCCAAACCTTCGGATGATAAGCTTGTATTTTTCTCCCTATAGAAAATACATCGCTGTTGGCCTCTTGCAACACCGTGAAAATTTCTTCAGCCTCATTGGTAAGCGTTTCTTTTAATTTACTGTTTAATTCATCAATTACTTTTTCTGAAACAAGATGGTCATGCGGATATTCGACTACACGGACGTCTAAGTCTAATTGAATATCTACACGTACCTCATCTTCACTTGGATGTATTTTTAAATCATTTTCATATTTCATTACTTCAACAGTGATATAATCTAATATTTTTTCCTTCTGATGCTCATTCACTTTTTTGGTAAGCTGAGCCACTCTTCCTTTATACCCCATCATTAACATAAGCAGCGGTGCTTGTTCAGGGGATAGCTTCACTCCAGAATAGCTCTCTCCGCTCATTAATCCAAGGCCGTTAAATTTAATCGTATTATTCTCTTCATCTAATTTCATGAGCGGAACCGTGAAGTCTTCTCCTTCTTCTACAAGCTCTGCACAGATCATTTGCAGATTTTCTCCAGTTGTTCTTGATGCAGCTGTAGCTCCATTAAGTATGCCTTTTAAATATTCACTAATTCGCGCTTCCCCGGCTCCTTTAAAAGAGAGAACATCTTTGGCCTCTCCTTCTACAATGGCTAAGTGAGCATTTAAGTTACTATTCGGGTTGCGATAATAGCTGTCCAAAACAGGATAAATATCTTTTTTAGCTATGTCTTCTCCTAATATAACTACTTTCATTTTGGACGGGTTGAAGGACTGATCCAGCATACGATCAATTTTCTCTCTCGCATCGAGCATTGTATGCCCTTCAGTTGAAAGTATTTGAATTGTTTCACTTATTTCCCCTCCTTCTCCTCCACCGCTTACTGTAGGTACGGATACGGTTTTAACTATTTCACCATTCGATCCTTGATCAATTCCAATGGACAAAGCAAGCTTCACGTTTTTGAATTGTCTTTGATCCCAGCATCCCGTGAGCGTAAGTATAGAAACTAAAAAAATTAAACATAGTCGCTTCATGAGTCTTTCACCTTGTTTCTGTTTTTCCTAAACAAACTAATCAGCAGAATCACTAGCGGGATCCCCATGGAAAAAATATAGCCTCCATAAACAACGTAGGACCTAAAGATATCCAATTTAGCTAAATCAAATCCTACAAATAAAGAGGAGATAAAAAGCAAACATCCTACTGAAAATACAGTCATTTTATTATTCTGTGTTTTAAAAATCCGCCTTACCCCAAGCCCAGCCATATACAAATAAGTAGAAAGAGAAGTAGCTACAAAAACCATCCACATTGAAATAAAAAACAAATCAATTCTGGCTACAATAGGAAATTGATAAGACTTTAACATATAAAGGACAGGTTCAGGAACTAAAGCTATTTCCTTCGTACTAAAAAAGGTAAAAGTAACAAGCACGATCGATAAGTAAAACACCAAAACAGTAAATTGCGCATATATAATCGTCTTTAATTTATCTTTGGCTCTTCCTTCAACTTTAGAATAAATGACTAAAGCAACAATAAATCCGAGAAAGGAAATGAGTCCTTTGTCTACTCCTGTTAAAATCTCACCCCACCCATTTGAAGCGATCGGCAGTAAGTACATGAGCTTACTGTCTTTAACAGAGTATATAATAAGACCTACGAGAAAAATGAGAAGAGCTGAAAACATCGTGTAAAGGCGGCCGATCGTGATAAGATCACAGCATACAATATACATACTAATGAGAATCATCATAATGGAAAGAACCCAATACGGAGTATTAGGCAGCACCCATAAACTAATCATCCGACTGTATAGTAGAAGAATGAGGATGCCTACACTGGAAAAGTAAATAACATAAAGGACAGATAACGTTTTTCCCACCCAGCGCGTAAGCACATGTTCCTGAATCTTAAAATAATCCTTTTCTGGGTATTTATTGGCAAGCATCCAAAGAAAAATCAGTAATATAATTAACAGTGTCCCTGATATAATTAATGAAATCCAGCCATCCTGTTTGGCTGCTGTATGCAGATCGAATGGTAAAGCAAGAATGCCTACCCCGATTTGGGTTTGAATAATAATGAAGAAGTATTGTCGTCTTGTCAACTTAAGATTTTTTTGACTGCTCATTCTTCTTCCACTTCCTTGAGTCCTTCATAGCTTGATCATTCATGGGATGGGCATCTTTAGGACGGTTCTTCAGCATGAAAATTGGCAGGCGTACAAACGTATCTTTTAAATCTCTTAAACGTAGCGGCGCCACAGGAGCAAAATAAGGTACACCATACGATTCTAATTTAGTTAAATGAACCGCTATGAACAAAAGTCCAAAAATCAGCCCTACAAACCCAAGGGTAGCTGATAACCCTATTAAGGGGAACGTTAACAAACGAAGCGTTGTACTTAATTCATTCGACGGTACAACAAAGGAAGAGATCGCCGTTAATGCAATCACAATCACCATTATATTCGACACTAACCCCGCTCTAATGACAGCATCTCCAATTACAAGACCGCCTACAATCCCTATTGTCTGTCCAACGGGAGAAGGAAGTCGTATCCCGGATTCCCGAATCAACTCAATAATAACCACCATAACTAGCGCTTCTATTACAGGGGGATAGGCAATTTCGTTGATCGAACCTTTAATTGGAGTAATAAGATCGTCCGGAATAACTTCAAAATGGAAACTCACTATAGCAATATATAAAGCAGGCAGTCCAATAGCAATCAAGAAACTAGCTAAGCGAATTAAGCGAATGAACGTTCCTGTATACCATCTAGTATTATAATCATCAGGCGACTGATAAAACATAAAAAACGTAGATGGTGCAATAAGACTAGTCGGACTGCCTTCCGTAAATAACGCCACGCGCCCCTCCATCAAATTAGCTACAACACGGTCGGGCCGTTCTGTATTAAGCATCTGCGGAAAGGGAGACCATGCACTATCTTCAATGAACTCCTCAATATATCCGGGACTCTGCACTTTATCAGAGTCAATCCCCTTAATTCTTTCTTCCATTTTTAAGATGACTTCTGGATCCGCAATGCCTTCCATATACAAAATAGCCAGGTTGGTATTCGTCTTCTTGCCAACTCGATAAAACTTTACCTTTAAATCTCGATGCTCAATGCGTTTTCTTACAAGGTTGATATTCACCATAATATTTTCCACAAATCCATCATGGGACCCTCTGACTACTTTTTCATTCACTGGTTCTTCCACATTCCGATTGAAAACGGAAGTTACATTAAACTGAGATATTCTCCGATTATCATCTTCAATATAAATGGCGTGCCCTCTTAATAAACTTTTTACGGCTTCCTCTAAGTTACTCGTTTCCTTCGCATTTGGAATATCATGGATAGAGTCCGCTTTCCCAATTTCTATAGGAGAAAATATACTTGCCTGTACCTTTTCCTGATCTACCATCGACTCAAAATAAAGTAAAGCTGCGTCTCCTTTTTTGAGAATACGAACTTTCAAATCTTCCGTACGTTTTAGAGCATATAAGATATAGTCAATATTTTTAGAGAGGTTTCTTGTGCTCGGTTCTTGCGGTTCTGGACTTTCATCGGCAATCCGCCGATCCGTTCGCTGTTCTCTCTGGAATAAATCTCTAAAGAATCCCATAGTCATCACCTGTTGTTAGCATTCCATTATCATAGAATCCTATTCATAGGGTGATTCACAAAAAAACACTGCGGTCAGCAGTATTCGCACAGTTCCCGCAGGCGTCACCACCGAACGCTCATTTTGGGAACAACAGTAATCAATCTACAAGCTCATTCATATGTTCAAATATCTCCTAGAAGAAAATCGGTCCGTGCGGAAATTAAATTCCGCACGGACCGATTTAATAAATTCTATCCCTGATATTAAGATTACAACTTTCTGTCATGGGCCCATGAAAAAAGCCTTTACTACGATTTCGTTGTGAAAATATTAATGTCCCGGGAAGAAAATCATTTGAATAATAAAGATCGCTCCGAAAAGGTATAAGATCCAGTGTACATCTCTTCCTTTTCCGCTAAACAATTTCAATAACGGATACGTTATAAAACCAATCGCAATTCCCGTAGCAATGCTGGAAGTTAAAGGCATCGTCAAAATAATAATAAAAGCGGGAAAAGCTTCATCAAACGTTTTCCAATTTACTTTTGCCAGCCCTTCCATCATAAAACAGCCTACAATAATAAGGACTGGAGCTGTAATAGCAGGAAGATTTGATACGGCTCCTACGAGAGGCGAGAAGAAAATCGATAACAGGAAAAGGCCTGCTACCACAATAGTTGTTAAACCCGTTCTTCCTCCTACAGCCACGCCTGAAGAAGATTCGATATAAGCAGAAGAAGGACTTGTGCCAAACATCGCACCTGCTGTTGTCGCTGTTGCGTCTGCCATTAAAGCAGCGCGTGCACGGGGAAGACTTCCATCTTTTCGAATAAAACCAGCCTGTTCGGCTACTCCGATCATCGTACCTGTTGTATCAAAAATAGTAACGAGTAAGAATGCAAAAATTACCGTATAAAGTCCGTTGCTGAACACACCCGCCAAATCAACATCCCAAAAAACCGGAGTCGGCGGCGAGGAGACATATCCATCATTAAACGATAACTGACCGGTAAACATTCCGATAATTGCTGTAATTACCATTCCGATAAATAAAGCTCCTGTCACTCGTCTAGCAATCAATCCTAGTGTAATAAACAAACCAATAATCGTTAAAAATGTACCAGGTGCAGCCAGGTCACCCAGCGTCACTAGTGTTGACTCATCAGAAACGATAATTCCGGACATCCTTAATCCTAGAAAAGCAATAAAGAGACCGATTCCTGATGTAATACCATATTTTAGAGAAGCAGGAATGGCTGTAATTAAAATCTCTCGTAAACGAGTTAAGCTTAGAATCACAAACAACACCCCAGCTAGAAAAACGGTTCCAAGAATAACCGAATAGCTGACATCCTGCTGAACTACTTCCGTTACAAAATAAGCATTCATTCCCATACCTGGAGCAATAGCTATAGGATAATTTGCGGCAAGCGCCATAATTAAAGTACCTATAATAGCAGCTAATACCGTTGCCATAAATACTTGCTCAAAAGGCAATCCAGCCTCTGATAAAATCGCTGGGTTCACCACGACAATGTAAACCATCGTTAAAAACGTGGTTACTCCAGCTAATAATTCTGTTCGCACATTTGTTTTATTTTCTTCTAACTGAAACATTTTGAACACGACAAACACCTTACTTTCGAATGAAATAACCAACAAATAATATATTATTCGTTTTACGAACAAATTTCAACTATAAACTTAAAAATGTTCGGTTTTCGCATATAAAAAGCGATAATTTCCTCTTAAACAAGGAAATTATCGCTCTATTTTTATGTTTCATGGCGGTACCAGTTTAACAGCTTGTGTGTATCTTCTTCTTCAAGATACCATACTCTAGCACTTTCCCCGCCTACCCCCGATTTTAATGTAGCTCCAATCATAGCTAATTGAGCACGCTTCTGGAAGACAGACTGGTCTCTCTGCATCGATTGGATGCGAAACTTTTTCATAATATAAGTTTGTTTAACAAAAAGGCGGCGGGTCAACGTAAGCTGATGATCTTCAATGTTCCATCCTGCATGTTTGAACGACAAATACCCGAGCCAGCCAAACACAGGAAGAACAAGTAATGAGAGGAGACCTAAAGGATAAAAAAGAATGCTGGCCGCCGTTGATGCTGCGGCCGGTAACCATACAAATCGTAAAAGGTAACGAATAACTGACCGCTTTGGCGGCCGTTTTACAGGAAGATCAAGCTGATAATCATCCAAAATTCGGCGAAGAACATGTTCAATCTCTTTACGCTTAATGAGCGGCAGCACTCGTAATGTTTGTTCCGAATCATCCTTTAGAGAGCCTCCTGCACTAATAATCGTAACTGTAGCAAAACCTAAAGGCTCACGAATTAAATTTTCATCAATACGTATGCCTTGAATTCGATTTAAAGGGACAGTGACTTGTTTCTTTTCCAGTAGTCCCCTCGTCATAATGATGTCTCCAGAATCTAGAAATACAGAAAACTGACTGTAGCGAAGAACCGTTAATAGAACGGAGATACCGTAAGCAATTAGTAAAACAAATAAAATCAAACTTGCAATAATTAAGAATCCAAACTGCAGCCAGTCAATGACTTCATCGTAAATGGCGTCGACTGGAAGGAATTCCATTCCTTGAGAAAGAAAAACTAACACACCTGAAATGACCACACCTGCTCCACCTGAGGTTAAAGCCATAATGATAATTTCTTTCATACTCATTTTATAAACGAGCTGGCGTTTCGGACGATCACTTTCTCGTTCTCCATTCTGCTGGCTGCCGCTTTTAACTTCTTCGATAAAATGTTCAAGCTGTTTTGCTTCTTCCTTACGAATCGCCGTCAGTTCAGCTTCTGCTTCCATTACATCAGAGGAGCCGGCCGTCTCCACCTTAACTTTTACAAGCTGAAATGGACGATGGAATATACCTTCAGAGAAATCTAAGCTTTGAATACGATCAATAGGAATATATCTTTTTTTCTTCACAAAAAGTCCGTGTTCAATGCGAAGTTCGCCTTCTTCCACCCAATAGGTAAAGCGCAGCCATTTAATGATTCCCCCCGCGAAAATGATTAAAAGGAGCAGCCCCGAAAATAGAAACGGAAGCATTCCAAGCCAACCATCTCCACGATTGCTATTTAAAAAAACAATAGCTACAAGAGGAAGAATTGCATCTTTTAATCCTTTAATAAAATTAATCAGAGCTGAGATCGGATGCAGCCGTTTAGGTTCATACATCGTCTTCAGCCACCCTTGCAAGTGAGGAAATCGAATGCCTCAATTCCTCTGCTTCTCTTTCATCGAGCGCAGGAACTTTGTGAGTCGTAGCTGCGGTAGAGATACTAATCGTAGCTAACCCGTATTTTCTTAAGAGCGGTCCTTGTTCTGTATCAACATGCTGCACCCTAACCATTGGCACAAGTGTCCGTGTAATAATAAACAGACCATATTGAAGTTCGATTTCCTGATCACGTACTTCATACCTCCATCGTTTCCATCTAACGCTTGGAACGACAAATATGTATAATACAATTACAAGTACTAAGATCGTACTTATGGAAAGGAATGGCCACAGCGGCCAGTTAAACAAATATGTAAAAACTCCCGTTCCTATTGTCAGCAGTGCGATAATGCCTGCCTGAATGATTCCATAAAGCCGCCATAAGGTTAATGCACGAGTTGATATTCGTTGAGTTGGTTCGTTCATTAGCAATCCTCCATCCCAGACTATATACGAATGTCCTTAGGGTAACGTTTCAATTCAAACAAAATCCAGACTAAACGAGTCTGGATTTTTACGATTATTTCTTTCCTTTTGATAATTCTTTTGCTCTCGTCGTTGCTGCATTCATAGATTGAATGACAGAGCTGCGCATACCAGTTTGTTCAAGCATATTTACGGCCTCGATGGTCGTACCTCCCGGCGTACATACAATATCTTTTAATTCACCTGGATGCTTTCCAGTTTCGAGGACCATTTTTGCTGCTCCTTGAACCGACTGAGCTGCCAGTTTATATGCTTTATCTCTTGGCAGTCCTTGCTGCACGGCTGCATCAGCCATAGCTTCAATAAACATATAAACATAAGCAGGTGAAGATCCGCTTATTGCAGGAATCGCATCCATGTGCTGCTCGCCTATCACTTCAGACTCGCCGAAGCTTTCAAAGAGTTCCTTCACCAAAGCCAGCTCTTCTTCTGTTACAAAATCATTCGGGCAAAGTACACTCATTCCCGCACCGACTAAAGAGGGGGTGTTCGGCATTGAACGAATGACTTTGACGTTAAAATCAAAAGATTGTTTGACTTTATCAAGCGTAATCCCTGCTGCCACTGTAATAATAATCGTGTCCTCAGTAACGGAAGATTTAATTTCCTGGATAACACCTTCATACATATATGGCTTCACAGCTAAAAATAAAATATCGCTCGTAGCTGCTAATTTTTTATTATCATTAGAAATATAAATCCCATACTCATCCGCTACAAAATCTATTGTTTCATCGGTTAGTGCTGTAGCGGAAATTTGTTCAGGCTCCACAACTCTAGATTTAATCATCCCTTGAATCATGGCCTGACCCATTTGTCCGCAACCTAAAAATCCAATTTTTTTACTCACCTTACCAACCCCTCTCTTTCGTGTCTTCAATTGTATATGATAAACTTCCGATCGACAACGTTATCCCTTTAATTTTATCCTTGAGCAGGGAATAAGTTCTAGTAAATATATCATGTTTTCTCGGTAAAGCCTTTACAAATGAGCTAAGCTTATCTATAATAATGAGTGTATTCTTCATATCATAACGATTGACCACAAATATCATAGCTGCTACGAAAAAAGCCGAGCTACCTTCAAGCTCGGTTTTTTTCGTTGTGGCTGTTTTCTTTAACTTCTTCTTCACTCACAGCCTCTAAAAGTGCTTTAACTTCCTTTTTCACCCGTTTCGTCACCATAATATAAAGGGTATCCCCTGCTTGGATCGTTGTTTGACCATAAGGTGTAATTACCTCCCCATTTCTTATTATTGCATTTATTAATGCTTTATCGGGAAGCTCCATATTTTCTAAAGACTGACCGACGATCAAATTCCGTGAATTTACATCATACTGCATTAATTCTACATTTGCTTTGCCCATCGAAATCAACTCTAAAGAGTGAATCGGATTCGTTTTCTTCTCAGATACCAGCTTTAATTTTTCCGCTACCCATGTAATAGAAGACCCTTGAACTAAGGTTGAGATAATCACAATGAAGAATACGATATTAAACATTAACTGGCTGTTCTCAACATCGGCTAACAGCGGAAAAATAGCGAGGACAATGGGAACAGCTCCCCGAAGCCCTGCCCACGAAAGAAATAGCTTTTCCTTAAAAGTAAACTTAAAAAATATAAGACTTATAAATGTAGCGGCAGGTCTTGCAAGAAAAATAAGTACGAGTGCAATTAATAAGCCATCCATAATAACAGGCCCGGTGAACACGTCAGAAGGGAAAACAAAGAGTCCCAGCAAAATGAACATTAAAATCTGAGCCATCCACCCAAATCCTTCATGAAACCTTAAAATGGAATAACGATAAGCCAACTCAGCGTTTCCTATAATCACAGCAGCCACATAAACGGATAGTAGTCCACTAGCCTGAATAAGTGAACTAGCCCCATACGTTAAGAAAGCAAATCCGAGGGCGAAAATAGGATACAATCCGCTAGAATCAAGGTTTATGCGATTTAATGCAAAGCTTGCCCCATAACCAACTATAAGGCCGACGGCTAGCCCGCCTCCCATCTGCCAGAAAAATGAACCGACCATCCCCATGAAATTTGTCTCATTTAAAGTCAGCACCTGGATGAAACTGATCGTTAAAAAGACAGCCATTGGGTCGTTCGTTCCTGACTCAGCTTCTAACGTGGCTTCCAGCTTGTTTCGAATGTTTTTCCCTTTCAATACAGCAAAAACAGCCGCTGCATCCGTAGAACCTACGATTGAACCAAGCAGTAAAGCCTCTATCCAGGAGATGCCTAATATGTACTTCGCTGAAACTCCGACTAGTGAACTTGTTAATACCACCCCAAGCGTTGCCAGGGTGACCGATGGAGCAATAACAGGTTGTATTGCCTTCCACTTCGTCTGCATACCACCTTCAAACAAAATAATGATTAGTGCAAAGATCCCTACAATTTGAGCCACTTCAGCGTTGTCAAAGTACAATAGATTTAATCCATCACTTCCAACGGCCATGCCGACAGCAATAAAAAGAACAAGAGAAGGAACGCCAAGTCGGGAAGAAAATTTAGTAACGATTACACTCATTATTAAAAGCAAGGAGACAAGCATGATAAATTGATTTGATTCAAAAACTTCATGGATCATTAAGGTAACTCCTTTTATTCTTACAGTTTTACATTGATTTTATTATAACAAGATCATTGGTAAAAATTGAGCATTTCAACTTGATCAAAAAAAATAAGCCGGAGTCACCTCCTGGCTTATTCACTAATAGCAGCCATCTCTTTCGTATCTTCTTCATTAAAAAAGTGTTTCATCGCGTAAAATACATCAGCTTTCTTCCGCAGAACATGATATCGGAATTTATCATGCCCTATTGATTTATAGGCCTGCATTAAACTTGAAGAACGGTTATATTGATTAACTTCTCCATAACCAAACATTTGAGATACTTCCATAAGTTCGTGTATTAAAGATACGCATCGTTTATTATCCGAGGTTAAGTTATCGCCATCTGAAAAGTGAAATGGGTAAATGTTATAACGTTCTGGTGAATATTTATCCTGAATAAGATCTAAAGCTTTTCGATAAGCCGATGAGCATATCGTACCTCCACTTTCCCCTTTGGAGAAAAAGTCATCCTCTGATACAATTTTAGCCTGCGTATGGTGCGCAATAAATTCTACATCCACTGTCTCATAATTTTTGTTGAGGAAACGATTCATCCAGAAGAAAAAACTTCTCGCCATATACTTTTCCCATTGTCCCATAGAACCACTGGTATCCATCATAGCAATAACGACGGCTTTAGACTCAGGCTTATCTTGGTCTGTCCAAGCTTTAAATCGTATGTCTTCTGGATAAATAGGTGCAAATGAAGAGTCGCCGCCAAGTGCATTACGTTTAAAAGCTTCAAGCATCGTACGTTTTTTATCAATATTTCCAGTCAGTCCTGTTTTGCGGATATCCGTAAACTCAATGTTTTCATGAATAATGGTATCTTTTTCTTTCTCGGCTAAATTCGGCAGTGTTAATTCTTTAAAAAAAGCTTCCTCCAGTTCTGCTAATGACACTTCAGCTTCATAATAATCTTCACCAGCTTGATCGCCGGCACCTTCTCCCTGACCCGGCTTCTTCTGCGCCTCCTGGGACTGACCGACTACATCTCCTACTTCACTGTCCCCATCCCCTTGACCCGCATGCTTATTCTTGTCGTAGTTATATCGAATCTTATATTCATCAAGTGAGCGAATAGGGATTTTCACAACACGTTTTCCATTAGACATCACAATATTCTCTTCAGTAATAAGGTCAGGCAGCTGTTTATTCATCGCATCTTTGACTTTTTCCTGGTGTCTCCTTTGGTCATCATAGCCTTTTCGATGGAGGGACCAGTCGTCTTCAGCAATGACAAAGTTCTTCTTATCATTCATCCTAAAATTCCCCCTCCTCTTTGTGGATTACTTTATCATATGCAGGACAAGTTCAATGGATGAGACTAATTACGATATGACAACATTTTTTATTTGAATTTTCAGTTTATTGTGTGTTTAGGAACACTCTTTTTTTCATCACCAGCATTAAAAACCCCCTTTGTTTAAAAACAAAGGGGGTAAGCATTATATTAACCTTCTAATAAAAGGTCATAAGGATCTTCAATCATCTCTTTAATTCGACGAAGGAATTGTACTGCATCTTTTCCATCCACAATACGGTGGTCATAAGATAAAGCAATATACATCATTGGACGGGCCTGGATCGAATCATCCGGCATTACTTTCGCTCGCTTCTCAATATTGTGCAATCCTAAAATTCCAACCTGCGGAGAGTTTAGAATCGGTGTGGAAAGCATAGAACCAAAGATTCCGCCGTTCGTAATTGTAAATGATCCGCCTTGAAGGTCGTCCAATTGAAGCTCTTTATTACGAGCTTTTTGAGCCATGTCCATAATGCCTTTTTCAATCCCGGCAAAATCAAGGCGGTCCGCATCGCGAACAACCGGGACAACTAAACCTTCATCGGTAGATACGGCCATACCAATGTCATAGAATTTCTTCTGGACAATCTCATTGCCCTGAATCTCTGCATTGATTAATGGAAATTCTTTAAGAGCGCCGACAGCGGCTTTTGTAAAGAATGACATAAATCCTAGTTTTACATCGTGCTTCTTCTGGAAGGCTTCTTTACGTTCGCTGCGCAGCTTCATCACATTCGTCATATCAACTTCGTTAAAGGTTGTCAGCATCGCTGAACTTTGCTGAGCATCAACTAAGCGCTTCGCAATCGTTTGACGGCGGCGGGACATCTTAATACGTTCTACAGGCTTATCAAATTCAGTCTTTTCGCTCGTTTCTTTTGCTTTTTTCTCTTGCTTAGGAGCTTCTTTTTTCTCTTCTTTCTTACTCTCTTTATCACTTCCACTTGCCGCTGCATCTACATCTTCGGGACGAATTCTGCCAAGTGGATCTTTCGCTGTAATTTCACTCAATTCGATTCCTAGTTCACGAGCCCGCTTGCGAGCAGCAGGTGTCGCGACTACATCATTTTTGGATCCTTTTTGCTCCGTTGACTCTTTTTTATCGTCCTGTTTATCTTGCTGCTTATCTTCTGCTTTTTCTTCTTTTGGTTCTTCTTTCTTTTCTTCTTGCTTCTCTTCTTCTTGCTCTGAATTCTCTTCGTCAGAAGAACCTTCAGCTTCGCCGTTCTCATCGACTTTAGCAATAACGTCTCCGACTTCGACGTCATCCCCTTCGTCTTTTAAAATTTCAGCGAGTACGCCGCTCGCATCAGCATTCACTTCTACGTTTACTTTATCAGTTTCGAGTTCAAGGATGGGGTCACCCTTTTCAACTTGATCACCTTTTTTCACTAACCACTCGGCGATCGTACCTTCTGTAATGGATTCAGCTAATTCAGGGACCTTGATTTCCTTCATGATTTGTTTCCTCCTTTAGACAACTGTAGAGCTTCGTTAATGATTCTTCTTTGTTCTGTTTTATGAATATTTGGTTCACCTACAGAAGGAGATGCACGATGTGGTCTGCCAACATAACGGTGAATTTGTCCTTTTTCCAGCATGCGGTGCAGAATACCTTCAACAAAATACCAGCTTCCCATATTCTGCGGTTCTTCCTGTACCCAGACGAGTTCTTCGAGGTTCGGATATTCTGATAAAATTTCTTTTAAATGCTTGGTTGGGAATGGATAGATTTGTTCAACTCTTACTGCATCTAGGGTTTCAAACGATTGATCTTCCATCTTCTCGACAGCGTCTTCAATTTCAACCATAATCTTACCGCTGCCCAGCAGCAAGGACGTCACTTTGGACTTTTCTTTTTTCGTTTCTTTCGTCAATCCAGGCTGACGCAAAATCGGCTGGAAGTTTAATTCAGTAAATTTACTGCTGTCCGTTGCTACTCGTTGATTTCGCAACAAGCTCTTCGGCGTCATGAGCACAAGAGGACGAGATTCCTCTTGATCATTAATTGCTGCTTGACGTCTCAGCAGGTGGAAATATTGAGCTGACGAAGTCACGTTTGCGACTGTCCAGTTGTTCTCAGCCGCTAATTGCAAGAATCGTTCTAAGCGGGCACTGGAATGCTCAGGTCCCTGTCCTTCATACCCGTGAGGAAGCAGAAATACCATATTAGATTTCTCGCCCCACTTCGCCCGGCCGGCAGCAACAAACTGGTCAAAAATGACTTGTCCAGCATTCGCAAAGTCCCCAAACTGCGCTTCCCAGATAACGAGGGCTTCAGGTGCTTGTACACTATAACCGTATTCAAAGCCTAGTACGCCTGCTTCTGATAACGGACTGTTATATATATCAAACGACGCCTGTGCTTGTTCAATACCGTGCAGTGGACAATACGTTTCATCTGACTCAATGTCATGAAGAACTAAATGACGGTGAGCAAAAGTCCCCCGCTCCGTATCCTGACCAGTAATTCGGATTGGATTCCCATCTTCAATAATGGAAGCAAAAGCTAGTGCTTCAGCTGTGGCCCAATCTACTTTATTACCTTCATCCAGCATATTGCTGCGTTTCTGAAGAATTTTTTCGAGCTTTTTGAACCCATTAAACCCTTCTGGCCGCTTCAATAATTCTTCGTTCAGTTTCTTTAAACGATCTAAATCAATCGCTGTAACGATTTCATCTAACGGCCGTTCTACGCCGCCGGGACGATCTTTGACATCCGCTTCTACATTTTCATTTTCTTTCATATTAGTGTAAATTTCACGCAGATTTTTTTCTACACTATCGAACATTTCTTTAAGTGTGCCCTCTTCTACGGTACCTTCTTTTATAAGGCTCTCTTCGAAGTGGTGGGAAACCGTCGCATGATCATCAATTTGTTGATAAAGTAACGGCTGCGTAGAACGCGGTTCATCCATTTCGTTATGCCCATATCTACGGTAGCCGACAAGATCAATGAGAAAATCTTTTTTAAATTTCTTTCGATATTCATAAGCCAGCGAGATTGCTGATAGACAAGCAATCGGATCATCAGCATTTACGTGAACAATAGGAATTTCATATCCTTTCGCCAAGTCACTAGCATAACGTGTAGAGCGCCCATCCCGACGATTCGTCGTAAAGCCGACTAAGTTATTCGCAATAAGATGAATGGTTCCGCCTGTACGATAGCCCGGCAGATCTTTCATATTTAAAGATTCAGCCACGACGCCTTCTCCAATAAATGCAGCATCTCCATGAATAAGGATGCCAAATGCTTCTTCTTCATCAAGCTGAGCGTATCCAGGCTCCGTGCGATCATCCTGTGCAGCTCTTGTAAAGCCTTGAACTACAGGATTAACATATTCTAAGTGAGATGGGTTGTGGCTTAACGTTACTTGGGTTGAAGATTGTTCGCCATTCCCTATTTCACGATGAGCACCAAAATGATATTTTACGTCACCTGTCCAGCCATAGTTAATTCCTGTCGATCCTTCTGATGGAATCAATTCCTTATCAGGTGAATGATGGAACTCAGAAAAAATACGGTCGTATGGTTTCCCTAAAACGTGAGCTAGTACATTTAAACGCCCACGGTGAGCCATTCCCATCATAATGTTAGAAATCTTGTCGGAAGATGCAGCTTGAACAATGTGATCAAGCATCGGCACCATCGAATCAAGTCCTTCAATGGAAAATCGCTTCTGACCAACAAATGTCCTTGCCAGAAAGTTCTCAAACCCTTCTACACTTGCTAACCTTTTAAGTAATTGTTTTTTCTCTTCATTCGTTAAATTGACTTGAAATTCAGATGAATCGATTCTATTTTGCAGCCACTGTCTTTCATTCTCGTGACTTACATGATCATATTCAAAAGATATTGTCCCAGCGTACCTCTCCTTAAGGGTTTGAACCACCTGAAGTGCGTTTTCTAGTTTCACAGGTGCATTCGGCCATACCAGGTCAGCCGGAATGTTTTTTAAATCCTCTTCACTTAATCCATATCTGGAAATCTCCAGCATATTCGTAGGTGCTCTTTCATTGCTTCCTACTGCGTAAATTTTTGCGTCGAGATGCCCATGACGTCGAATAGCCTCAACAAGTTTAAATGCTGAGGTTACTTTTACCATATCTACAGATGAGGTTTGTGCCGCTCCATTTGTCGCAGGAGAAGCAGGCGCACTCATCCACTCAGGTGCTCCATGCTCATCAAATAATTCTTTCAATGTTGAATCTACAGATTCTGGATCTCTTTCATATAATTCATACTGTTCTTCAATATAGCCCATGTTAGGACCGTGGAATTCTTCCCAAAACCTTTCGTTGGCACCTTGATTAGCCACGTCAAATACCTCCAAGTAGTTGTTGTCTAATGCTGGAACGTAAACGTTTGCAAACACACTTACTATTATAGAGTTGAAACGTTATGAAATTCAACATTTATCGCTTTTTTTCTTTTTCTGGATTTTCCCTACTATTATAACAATAAAGACGCACCGATTGGTACGTCTTTTTTACTTTTTTTAGAAAGTTACACTTCTTTCTTACTCCTCGTCATCAAGGACTTGATACGCCCATTCAAATAAAGTAAGTTGACTATCTACAAAAGAAGCGTCCCCTTCCCGTTTTACATAATGATACTTCCCTTCAGCATTTTGTTCTCTAGCTTTTACATTATCGTTTAAAAACAACCGTAGAATCTCAATAAGCCTTAGTTTAATGTGGCGATCATACACAGGAAAAAGTAATTCTACTCTTTTCACCATGTTTCTAGTCATTAGATCAGCCGACGATAAGTAGACTTTTTCTTCTCCGTTATGGTGAAAATAAAAGATCCGGCTGTGCTCTAGAAATCTACCTACAATGCTAATCACACGTATGTTATCACTAACTCCTTCAATCCCCGGGCGTAAACAACAGATCCCTCGTACAATAAGATCAACCTTAACGTTTGCTTGTGAAGCTTTGTAGAGCTTCTTTATAATCTGCTTATCCGTGAGGGAATTCATTTTGGCCACAATATGCCCATTCCCATGCTCTTTTTGGAACAGGATTTCTTCATCAATCTTTTGGAGAAAATCATTTCTAAGATCAAAAGGAGCCATTGAAATATGATAGTAATCAGGTTTTTCCGTGTAGCCGCTCAAATAGTTAAAAAAGTTCGTAGCATCAATGCCAAACTCAATATTGGTTGTAATTAAGCCCATATCTGTATAAATCTTAGCTGTTTGATCATTATAGTTCCCTGTTCCTAGATGAACGAAACGCTCGATCGTATTTTCCTTTTTTCTCACGACGAGTGTAATTTTACTATGCGTCTTTAAGTAGGTCATCCCGTAGATCACGTGGCAGCCCGCTTTCTCTAACTCCCGCGCCCACTGCACATTATTTTCTTCGTCAAAGCGTGCCTTCAACTCAACCAGGACGGTCACTTGCTTTCCGTTTTCAGCCGCTTCTTTTAACGCTTTAATAACCGGTGAGTCTCCACTTACACGATATAGCGTTTGCTTTATGGCAAGAACATCCGGGTCTTTGGCTGCATCTGCTAAAAACTCAACGACTGGTTCAAATGACTCATAAGGATGGTGAAGAAATATATCGCGGTCCAATGCGGCGTCAAATAAGTCTTCACCACTTTTAATATCACGCAGCGGTTGAGGAATGAATTGTTGATAAACTAATTCTTCCTTTTCATCTCCTATTTCTTTATAAAAATCAAATAAATAACTAAGATCCAACGGGCCGTCAGTGATATATAAGTCATTTTCATGAATTTCAAGTACACTTAGTAAAAAGCGCACTATATTATCATCAAATTTGCCTTTTCGAACTTCCAGCCGTACCGCTGCTCCCCACTTTCTTTTCTTTAACTCTTTTTCGATTTCTCTTAACAAATCGCGTGCGCCTTCTTCGTGTATTGTCATATCTGCATTTCTAGTAATTCTAAACTCTGTGATGGTTTTCGCTCGATAACCTTTGAAAAGTTTTTCTACAAAATGACTAATGACATCTTCTAATAAAATAAATTGCGCGGAGGAAGATGACGTTACCTCTACAAAACGCGGAATAACAGAAGGAACCTGCACGATCGCCGTTTTTTCCGACTGATCGTTTACATCAATCTGATCTTCTAGTACGACAGCTAAATTGATTGATTTGTTTAATAGTTTTGGGAAAGGACGATAGGCATCGACTGCCATAGGGGTTAAGACAGGAAAGATCTCCACTTCAAAATAATGCTCAAGTTCTTGTATTTGATCATCCGTCAGGGCATCAACTTCTGTAATCTCAATTCCTTCATTCACTAATTTAGGTTTGATGGCTTGGTACGTTTCATATTGACTTTTCACGAGGCCGTGGTTAATAAGAGCGATCTCTTTAAGCTGCAGTTTAGGGGTTAAACCTGCCTTATTCTCTGGCTTGTTATACCCCGCTTTTACTTGATCCTTAAGACCGGCGACCCTAACCATAAAGAATTCATCTAAATTAGAGGAGAAAATAGCTAAAAATTTTAATTGCTCCAGCAATGGTGTGGTCGTATCTTTTGCTTCTTCCAGTACACGTTCGTTAAACGCAAGCCAGCTCAGCTCACGGTTATTGTAATACGTGGGATGATTTAAACCTTGGATACCCTCATCTGCACTCATTGCCTACTCCCCTTTTGACAGTGGTTTCTAAAACAAATCGTACGGCACGAATTTTGTCAGAAAACGAAGTATAAGTTAAGTTTTGGTAAAATTTCAACCTTTTCTCGAGCCTGCAAAAGATAAATGAATTTTGCTTTTTAATGCTTTTTCTAAATGTTTCTTTTGTTTTTCTCCTTGGTATTCTTCTGGCATAAAATCTTTATTACAATAGAGCGTAATGGTAATTTCTTCATTATTCCCATCGACTTTTAAAGAATCTATTGTAGCTCTGCGTGTACTATCCAGGCTGTAGCAAAACTTTAGAAAAGCACCCAGCAAACGAATGTGCTTTCGTTCTTCCTTAAGAAACCATGATTTATACGGATTAATAAATTGCTTGAACACTGTTTTATTTTTAAAGGAGGCCATTAAAGCGAGCTTTAAGCGGTCTATGTGCATTAAACCATCGATTGTACGATTTGCTAATAAGTAAAACGTGTGCTGCGCACTTGCTTCATCATCAATATATTCTCCAAGATTAAATACATAACTCGCTCGTTTAACATTTAACCAGTCTTCTTTCGTTAAAGAGCCAATTCCCTTTTCGTGGAACTGAGTAAACAGTTCTTTAGCTAAATGCTGCACGTGTTGAATTTGCTTCACATTCAATTCATAGTCATTGATAAGTTCTTGAATACTTTCTTCCAGAACATTTGGAAACAAGTGAGTGCCCATTCCTTTGGTGAGCTGCTTATAAAACACACCATCTCTTAACCCTTTGCGGCTCAGGATAAAGCCGTCCGCTTGAACTGTTTCATATAAGCTGTGAAATACTTCTGTAGCCGGGATAATTATATCCGCTCGGTCTTTCGAAAGTCCCTCTACTTTCTGCAATTTTTTCATAGATAACGTAAGCAAATAATTCTTAATAAATGAAAGATCACTATCGAGCATTTTATATTGATGAAGTCCTGCTAAAGGATATTCTTTAAGGTTTTGATCAATTTGGACAACATTCCTTGCGCCGCCTCCAATCCCAATTAAAGGAACCTTTTTCCCATTTAACCACGAAAGCGTATGAAAGCTGTCTTTTAAAAATTGACGTAAGTTTGTCATTTCTTCTTCAGTAGGAAGGTCTTTTTTAAAGAAGCGCTGTTTGAGTGTAACAGCTCCAAATGGAAAGCTATGTGAATGAATCAGTTTGCGATCTTTAAAATAAGTGATTTCTGTACTTCCTCCCCCGATATCCACGGTGAAGCCTTCTGTTAGGGAAGTAGAGTTCACTACGGCTAAATATCCATAAAACGCCTCTTCTTCTTCTGAAAGTATTCTCATATCAAAACTAGTATGTTCCGTTACTTTTTCAAGAATCTCAACTTGATTAACTGACTGGCGTATGGCCGCCGTAGCCACACAAACTGTTTGTTCTAAATGATATGTAGCAAGTACTCCTTCAAAGCTTTGCAATGTATCAAGCAGTTTATCAATGCCGTCTTTAGAAAGCTCTCCTTCTTCTTGCAAATAGGTACTCAGTCTAGCTACAGCTTTTACATTTTCAACTTCTCGAAGTCTTCCGCCTTTATCTCTCAAATAAACAACTAAACGGATCGAGTTTGAACCAATATCAATGATGCCATAGTACTGTTTCGCCATTCGTTCCACCTGCCCTGCATTTTTGCACATTATAACATAAAGGGACTCTAGACCATGTCTAGAGCCCCTTTGCATGTAGAGAAATCTCTTTCTCTTGATATCCGTCTTTTCTTTTTAGAATCAGCAAAAGACTTCGGGAAATGGATCGCTTTCCATGGGCGTTACGGGGAGCTTCCCCGGTCTTCGCCTTCGGTGATCTCACTATGCACGTTTCTCCCGTAGGAGTCTCACCATTTCCCTTCGCCTTCTACCAAGTATAATTTTCTTACATGGGGGTTAACTTTATTGCAAATTTCAAAGTGTAGAAATTCCATGCATTATACAGACACAGGATTTTAGGAATACAGGAACGACCTGGTTTAAATCGAATACACAGCAGAACAATGATTATACAATAATTCCAGAATCTTTATTGTAAATGAAGATTCACGACGTACCGGTTTTACGCCTGTTCAGTCTCTAAAGGAACCTAAATCTATCTCAGGTTTAGCGGTTTAAAAGGCTTCCCACGTATTTTAATAATTCGTTGGCGGAAGTGGAATTGTAGCCATGTTCATCTACAAGTGTAGCAACCACCTCGTTGATCTTCTTCAGCTGTTGTTCATCTGGAGTCTTGGTTGACGTTGTAATTTTTACGATATCTTTTAAGTCAGCAAAAAGTTTCTTCTGAATCGCTTCCCTTAAGCGTTCATGAGACTGATAGTCGAATTTCTTCCCTTTTCTAGCATAAGCTGAAATTCGAATGAGAATTTCTTCACGGAAGGCTTTCTTCGCATTTTCCGATACACCAATCTGCTCTTCAATGGAACGCATAAGCCGCTCATCAGGGTTCATCTCTTCGCCCGTTAGCGGGTCTCTAAGCTTCGTCTTATTACAATAAGCCTCCACGTTGTCTAAATAATTATCCATCAGTGTAATGGCGGATTCTTCATAAGAGTAGACGAATGCTTTCTGAACTTCTTTCTTCGCCAGATCATCATACTGCTTACGAGCAAGCGAGATAAACTCCAAGTAACGCTCCTTGTCATCTTTTGAAATCGAAGCGTGGCTGTCTAACCCATCCTTAAGTGAACGAAGGACATCCAAGGCATTAATGGAAGTCATTTCTTTTTTAATAATCGTAGAAGAAATCCGGTTAATCACATAACGCGGGTCAATTCCATCCATACCCTCATCAGAGAATTCTTTTTTCAGTTCTTCTACATCTACATCACTGAAGCCTTCCAGTTCTTCACCGTTATACAAATACATCTTCTTCAATAGATCAATTGATGCCTTTTTCGATTCTTTTAATCGAGTAAGCACGGTGAACATCGCAGCAACTTTTAACGTATGAGGCGCTATATGAACATCGCGTATGTCACTTTCTCTAATCATTTTATCGTAAATTCTCTCTTCTTCCGTGACTTTTAAGTTGTAAGGAATCGGCATAACAATCATGCGTGAATGAAGAGCTTCGTTTTTCTTATTAGCAATGAAAGAACGATACTCTGCTTCGTTTGTATGGGCCACAATGAGTTCATCTGCAGAAATTAAAGCAAATCGGCCCGCTTTAAAGTTACCTTCTTGCGTTAGACTAAGGAGGTGCCATAGAAATTTCTCATCACATTTTAAGATTTCCTGGAACTCCATAATGCCCCGGTTCGCTTTATTTAGTTCTCCGTCAAAACGGTACGCTCGAGGGTCAGATTCAGAGCCAAATTGAGCAATGGTTGAGAAATCAATGGAACCTGTTAAATCTGCGATATCTTGAGACTTTGGATCGGAAGGGCTGAATGTCCCAATCCCGGTACGTTTGTCTTCAGAAAAGAACACTCTCTCAACAAGTACATCTTCAATTCGTCCGCCATAATCCTGTTCGACACGCATCGTGTTTAATGGAGATAAGCTGCCTTCAATACGAATTCCATAATTCTCTCTAAATTCATCTCTTAAATGGTGCGGAATCATATGAAGCGGGTCTTCATGCATCGGACAACCTTTAATCGCAAAAACGGCCCCTTTATCTGTATAAGAATACTTTTCTAAGCCACGCTTTAATAAGTTTACAAGTGTTGATTTACCGCCACTTACAGGACCCATTAATAGTAAAATTCTTTTTCGGACGTCTAGTCTGCGTGCAGCTGGATGAAAGTACTCTTCCACCAGCCTCTCCATTGCTTCATCTAATCCGTAAATATCTTCGTCAAAAAAAGAATATTTCTTATGGTGCGTCCCTTCCTCAACCCCAGCTTCTGTAATCATATTATAAACACGAGAATGAGCAGACTGAGCCAAGTAAGGTTTGTCTCTTAATAGCTCTAAATAATCCCTAAAAGTCCCTTCCCACTTCAGTTCCTCTTCATGTTCGCGATGATCTTGTATTCTTTTAATAATATCCACTCAACGACCTCCCTCGTCGTAACTAGCAAATTTAATACATCCTATGCGCAGGAGAAAGGAAACATTCGTAAAGGTACAAGTTACTTTTGTAACAACTGCTCCTCCACTGCTCATTTGCGGGATCGCGCAAGACAGCGCAATAAAAGCGTTTTCCCCCATTATTGGTATCTCCTTACTTTGACACCTTATAGTCCCCTTGTTAAAATTGTTTTGACTATTTTAATTGAATAAAGGATTATTTATGGAAAGAAGGTCAAGTAAATGGAAACATGGTCCTTTGTTGATTCCGGTCATTTAACACCAGCCTTAAATATGGCGTTAGATGAAGCCTTGATGAATTGGCATAGTGAAGGAAAAATCCCTCCCGTACTTCGCTTTTATGGGTGGAAACCCGCAGGACTTTCAGTGGGGTACTTCCAAAAAGTTCAAGGCAGAATTGACTTAGAAGGTGTTAAGAGAAATGGTTATGAGTTAGTAAGAAGACAGACCGGCGGACGAGCTGTTCTTCATGATGATGAATTAACATACAGTATAATTGTGTCAGAAGACCATCCCCAAATGCCCGCTTCAGTAAAAGAAGCTTATCTCGTTCTTTCTCAAGGGCTGCTTGAAGGTTTTAAAAGGCTTAATATTAATGCTGAATTTGCTATTCCTGAAGAAAAGCTGAATTCTACAGGGTCAGCCGTTTGTTTTGAAGAACCTTCATGGTATGAATTAATAGTAGATGGAAAGAAAGCCGCTGGAAGTGCACAGACGAGAAAAAAAGGTGTGATTCTTCAGCACGGCTCTATCCCTATTAATGTAGATGAAAACAAGCTGTTTGACATGTTTATTTACAAGAATGAGCGCATTAAAGAGAGAGCCCGTAAATCTTTTGCAGACAAAGCCATAGCCATTAACGACATTGTTGAGCATGCTGTGGATTACCATACAACGCGGAATGCATTTAAAGCAGGGTTTGAAAAAGGACTTAATATTGAACTTCAGCCTCTCGAAATTAGCGAAGCCCAATGGAAAGAGATTTATGATCTTGCTGAGAAAAAATACAGTAGTGATGAGTGGAATTATTCCAGATAATAAAAGGAGACGATGCAAGTGGCAAAAAAAGACGAATACATACGTAAACCCGATTGGTTAAAAATTAAGATTAATACGAATAAATCCTATACCGGCTTGAAAAAATTAATGCGCGAGAAAAAACTTAATACGGTTTGTGAAGAAGCACGCTGTCCGAACATTCATGAATGCTGGAGCGAACGTAAAACAGCAACATTTATGATTCTTGGCGATACATGTACACGCGGCTGCCGCTTTTGTGCTGTAAAGACAGGACTGCCTAATGAACTAGATTGGGGAGAGCCTGAACGGGTGGCTGAATCTGTAGAAATTATGGGATTAAAACACGTGGTCGTGACAGCTGTAGCACGCGACGATCTTAAAGACGGCGGAGCAGCCGTTTTTGGTGAAACTGTTAAAGCCATACGCCGTCGTGTCCCTGGTTGTACCGTTGAAATTCTTCCATCTGATATGAAAGGGGACTATGATAGTCTTCATACCCTCATGGGCGGGGAACCTGACATTTTCAACCACAACATTGAAACCGTGCGTCGTCTAACAAAAAAAGTGCGTGCCCGTGCGATGTATGACCGTTCCCTAGAGTTATTGCGCCGAGTAAAAGAAATTCGCCCTGATACACCAACGAAATCCAGTCTTATGGTCGGACTAGGTGAAACGAAAGAAGAAATCATGCAAGCTATGGATGATCTTCTTGCTCACAATGTAGATATTATGACGATCGGCCAATACCTGCAGCCAACAAAAAAACATTTAAATGTCGAACGTTACTACCATCCTGATGAATTTGAAGAATTAAAACAAATTGCAATGGAAAAAGGATTTAAACACTGTGAAGCAGGCCCGATGGTTCGTTCATCCTATCATGCCGATGAGCAAGTGAATGAAACTTCTGCTCAGCGCCGTATCAAATACATGCAAGGCTATGAGTCTCAAGGCGAAACACTAGATAAAACAACATTTTAACTATTGGAAGAGCACGGGACAAAATTGAATAAAACATAAAATAATCCGAATGATTTTGCAGAAATCAGTTCGGATTATTTTATGTTAAAGAGAATTCACACTATCGCTCCGCAAAATGCTTCGCTAATAATCTGCGTTTATACAAATATTCGGTCTTTGACATCACTGCTTTAATTATGTCACAGCCCCCAGCTTCCTATATTAGATTGCTGCGAAAAGTCACTTTCTCAGTACCTTGTCCATATGGAAACAGCTTTTGTAGCGGGGCATTCATTCTACGTAGGTTTCAAAAGCCGATTTTGATCAAAGGTACAGAAAAAGTGCCTCCTCCTGCACACAGGAGACATTCCGTCTTGGTCCACGGAAAGCGACCTTTATAAGAGTTTTTCTTATTCTTCTTCGGCTTGTTCTTGTTCATTTATTTCTTCTGTTTCTTCAGCTTCTTCCTCTTCAACCTCTTCTTCTGATTCGTCCTCTTGTTTTTCCTCACCTGAGTCCGTGTCTTCTTTCTTATCTTCCTTTTCTTCTGCAGGGGACTCTTCTTCTGTTTTATTTGTCGTCTTCTCAGTTTGTTGTTCTTCAGTCGTGCCTTCTGAGGAAGAAGTGTCAGAACTTGAGGAGGATGATTCTGTTACATTTGAAGAGCTTGAAGAGGATGAGGTATTCGATGAACCTGAAAAACTCGATGAGTTAGCACTTGACGGAGCAGAGCTGGGACGACTGGGAGTGCTTGGGGGTTCTGGTGCATAAACTTCCTCTTCAGCATTTTCAATGTATGTAGACTCCTCGGTGGTGGTCGAACCATCAGGGTTAACTTGTTCCTCTGTCTGCTCGTCAATTTCTTCATTTCCCTCCATCTCTTCAACTTCTTCTTCTAAATCATCAACCTCATTTTCAGGAATTTCACCATTAATTTCCTCTTCAGGTAACTCCTTTTCCTCTAATTCTTGACTTTCAATTTTTTCAAGCGTTACTTCAATAGGATCACTTTCTTCTGCCTGGCTCGATCCACATGCCGAAACAAACAAGAGAACAGCACCAGCGGCGAAGTAACCTGTGGCTTTCTTCATCCACATCAATCCTTTCAAAATAGAAATAATATGTAAGATTATGTCGTATTTATTTTACCAATTATACCATACTCTACCTTTAGAAAAAGCTGCTTTAAAATAAGAGTAAGATATTCTATTGTTCGCTTGACCCTGTAGTTCACATCCGATTGTTTATTGCTTAGATTTAATAGAGCTATAGAAAAAAGATCGTCAGAATAGACGATCTTTTACCAATAATAACCTCCATAAGGGTAATAAGGGGGCGGAGGTCCAGGTGGTCCATAATAAGGAGTTGGCGGGTAATAGCCTCCGCCTCCGCCTCCGCCTCCGCCATAAAATGGCGGAAATATGGCGCTTCCTAATAATCCTCCTAAAAAGCCTCCCACAAAAGGCCCTCCGATAAAGCCTCCAAAAAAACGGTCATCTTCATGTTCATACCCGTAAGGTTCTAAGATACGCATATCATCTTGCATGTCGTACGAATAAGGCAGCATGTCATCCCTCCATTGTAAAGCGGGTTCTTTACCTACATTTCAACATATGTCCCAATCCTGGGTTATGTATGGGCGAAAAGCTCGGACTTTTTAATTAATAACTGACAAACAATTCACATCAACCTAAAAATGGGGTATAATAACACTCATCAATGCTTGTCTGTTCAGCTATTAAAGGAGGCCGCTATACATGAAATTAACTTTAATTATTCTAGTGTGCGTAACATACTTAGTGTCGATTTTTTCTGCTGGCTACGATGTAAAGCCAGGTCGTCCAAAAAAATAGTCCATAACTAAAAAACGCACCTCTTTTATAGAGGTGCGTTTTTTCACTTAATTAATTGAGGAAATCCTTGCTGCTTTAACGCATCAAAAAGAATAATAGAAGCTGTATTTGCTAAATTCAAAGATCTTACTTTATCAGTCATTGGAATCCGAAGGCATCGATCTTCTAACCCTTCTAACAATTGCTTAGGAATTCCATCCGTTTCTCTGCCAAAGACGAAAAACAATTCTTGCTCTACATCGCTAAAATCAAAATCAGCATAGGATTTTGTCCCAAAGTTCTCTATATAAAAGAATTCTCCGGCTGGATACTTTTCATACAAATCATCAATTGAATCATAATAATGAATCGTAACATCATGCCAGTAATCTAAGCCAGCTCTGCGCAGCATTTTATCATCTGTTGAAAACCCCAGCGGGCGAATGAGATGAAGCTGGGTATTTGTTGCTAAGCAGGTACGTGCGATGTTCCCCGTATTTGCAGGAATCTCTGGTTGAAATAAAACAATATGATTGGCCATTCTTCTCACCTCGTTCTCTACGTCATCAACTAGATAATTATATCACATCAATCAACCGCCAATGTGAAAAAATTTATATTGAATATTTGAGGTGTACGCTGTAGAATCTGTGTATTTCCAATAGCGCTGTCGGCTATTGGTCGTGTGTGCATTTACTAATGGCTCTCCCTGGCTGTCTTTATTCACCACAATCGTCGTGTGATCAAAACGGCCGTCACCTTGAAAATCATAGCAGATAATATCTCCAGGTGAAAGCTGATAGGCTTCTGCAGCTTCGCTTGCGGCAAGGCCTTTTCTTGCTCCACTTAGATACCAGCGCAATGAATGAGCCACGGACCAGCTGTAGCTCCAATTGTTGTTCTTACTTCCATACCACCATCCCCTGCCACGATTCGGCTGCCCCCACATGGGTGCTCCTCCAGCTCGTAAGCATTGTGAAATGTAATTAGTACAATCTACGTCAAAATGTTTATAAGCTGGGTTATAGCTGTCCCACCATTCCTCCGCATACCGAACCGCCTCTCGTCGATTATAATTGAACGGCGCTCGATCCTCCTCATTTTTTTCTATAAATTGGGGAGTTAAATATGTTTTATTGGGAGAAAGAAGTTTTTCTGTCAACGTTGTTTGCTCGACCACCTCTCCCGCTTCTAAATGTGCTCGACATGGATAGACACCCTCTTCTAAATAGGATCTCCTCCCATCTTTAATATAGAGATGAATAGAAAGCAGATAATCGAAATATTGGGCTCTGTCATATGTAATTCGATGGTACGGGCGTATCGAGAACGTGGCCCTTTTCAGTATCTGTCCTCTTTCCATCATCGCTTGCACTTTGCGCTGCAGCCACACTTCTTCTTCCTGCGTTAATAAACGATTGATAATATCCTCCCAATACATTTGGATTGTATTCATTGCCTATCCCCTCCTGTTCTACCACTATATGAACAAAGAAAGAAAACCATACAAAAAAACTCCCTAAGCATAGGGAGTTAGTTATCCTTTAACTTTCATCCTATGACGATAGGATTCAAGCTCTAATAATTGTCTTTTGCGATGTAAACCACCTGCATAGCCGACAAGCTTTCCATTACTGCCAATTACTCGGTGACAAGGCACAACGATGGAAAATGGGTTTTTATTGATCGCTCCACCTACAGCTCGAACAGATTGAGAAGCCTGTAACGCCAAGGCAATGTCTTTATAAGATTTCGTCTCACCCAGTGGGATATGCTCGATCAGAGCTCTCCACACGCTTTTTTGAAAAGGGGTACCATAACAAATTAGAGGGAGAGTAAATGTTTCTCGTTCTCTTGCAAAATATTCCTGAAGCTCTTTAGCAGCTTGCTTCGCATACTCATGTTCAGGCAGATGTGTAAATGAGCTTCTGAGCAGATGTTTTTTTGTCCATGAGTGATAAAAAGAATGCAGTTCTTCAAATCGTCCATAGTCCACTCGCAGAATTCCTTCATCGGTAGCTAAGATTGTTAAATCTCCGACGGGTGTATCCATCACATCGTAATAGATCATGGATTGAGTGCTCATATAAAACCCCTCTAACTAACAGTTTTTTCTATTATACAAAACCTATTATATTCTGAAAAGGGAGATTCGTTTATCTTTCTTCAAATTGAAGCCCTTTTTCCATTTCATATAACACCTGTTCATCCTCTTCCTTTTCAATCGCTTGTTCAATCGCTTGGAAACACACCGAGGTTCCAATCTTACCTAGAGAATAAGCTGCAGTTCCACGAATAACCGGACGCGGGTCCTTTTCCATGAGACGAACTAATTCATCAATGGCGGCTTCTTCCCGGTAATGACCAAGGGCAAGAATCGCATTACGCTGAATCGGCTTTTTCCCCCGCCAAGATCCAGACATGGAACCAAACTTCTCTTTAAATTCACGGTTACTTACCGACAGAAGTGGAATTAACTGCGGCTTTACAACTTCTGGATCTGGTTCAAATTCTTCGTGATTGTGAAAGTCTTTCTTTTTATTTTTAGGACAAACAGTCTGGCATGTGTCACATCCGTATAAACGATTCCCTATTTTCGTGCGGAACTCTTCCGGCAGAAAATCCTTTGTCTGCGTTAAAAAGGCAATACAGCGCTGTGCATTTAACTGCCCGCCCTGGACCAGCGCATCCGTAGGACATGTATCCACACAAATATTACAATCCCCACAACTGTCATCTACTGGTTCATCTGGAGCAAAAGGTATATTGGTCACGATTTCCGCTAAATAAACATAAGATCCAAATTCCGGAGTAATAATCGCACAGTTCTTTCCACTAAAGCCGATACCTGCTCGTTCAGCAACCGCACGGTCTGATAATTCTCCGGTATCAACCATTGATTTTAATTCAACTTCAGGAAGGCGCTGTTTTAAAAATGATCCCAGCTGATTCAATTTATCTCTTAAAACATCGTGATAATCACGGCCCCATGAAGCACGCGCAAATACCCCCCTGCGCTCTCCCTTCTTACTCTTAGGAGCATTCTCCATTTTAGATGGGTAAGCCAGTGCAATCGAGATGATCGATTGCGCTTCAGGAAGCAGTCGGTCTGGCTCTGCACGCTCCTCCGGCGAACCTTTTTCAAAGCCAGATTGATAGCCAAGGGCTTGCTGTCGTTGAAGTCTCGCTTTTAGTTCACCAAATACATCAGCAGAGGCAAACCCTATCTTATCGATGCCGATTTCCTTACTGTACGCGATCACTTCGTCTTTAAATTGATGATAATCCACCTTGACTACCTCCTTTCTAATCTATCGAATATCCTTCACCTTTGCCGTGCGTATCCGGTTTAAGGCTGCTGCAATTTCATAACGGCGTGGTCTTGCTAACTCTCCAGGATGCTGATCCTTATATGGAGCAAACGAAGCCAGCCCTTCCTTATTTAATTGATTGTCAATTTGATCAAGAAGCTGTGATAAAGGCTGCTGTTTACTCAACAGACCTTTTTTATATAAATGCATGATCAGGTCAGCAATCATCCTAGTCTGTGAAGCATCAACAAGCTGTTCGACTCCATCTAAATCTATTTCAGTAGAGCCCATAAGAATTAATGTTCTTCCTTTGGCTTGTACTTTTTCCTTCTTCCCTTTTCGAGCTTGAATTGATTGCGGCAGAAAATGTCGTGAAGGTAAACGGCCAAATCCTTCCTCAGTCATTTGACGCTTACTCGGAAATTTTCCTGCAATTTCCTTTGCCCGATTGGTCACATTATAAGGTACATACTGATCCATCATAATGACGTCGTCGGCTTCTGAGAAATAATCACCGGAACCGCCCATGACTAACACAGTAGACACATCTAGTTCATCTCTTAAGCTTTTAATTTTATCAATAAACGGCGTAATCGGTTCTTTCTCACGCACCACTAACTCCTGCATCCGCTCGTCACGGATCATAAAGTTGGTGGCACTCGTATCTTCATCAATCAGTAAAGAACGTGCTCCCGCTTCAACAGCCTCAATAACATTAGCTGCCTGAGAAGTACTGCCACTCGCATTCTCAGTAGAAAACTGGGTAGTATCGGCTCCACGAGGCAGATTTTTAATAAATGGAGAGATATCCACGTTTGTTACCCGGCGCCCGTCTTCCGCACGAACCTTTACAGCCGACGGATCAGTTAAAACAAACTCACGGCCATCCCCCTTAATATGAGGATAAACTCCACGCTCTATCGCATTCAACAGGGTACTTTTACCATGATAACCCCCTCCGACAATTAAAACAATGCCCTTAGAGAGACCCAGTCCTGTTAAAGGCTCTTCGCGATGAGGAACGTCAATCGATACTCGATTGGCTTCTGGACTGCTGAACGGAATTGCATCCTTCATCGGACGATCACTAACTCCGCTGGCTCTTGGTAAAATGGAGTCATCTGCGATGAAAGAGATGAGATTGTCCTCTTTCATTTTAGTTAAAATCGCATCATGCTGATCAGCCAGCTCAACAAACTCCCAAATCTCTTGATCTTTGAGCGCCAGGATGGAATCTTTAATAAGATTAGGCACGACGGTGAAGAACAGTTTATCTGCCTCTTTCCCATTAATTCGACGACCATTGGCAGGCAGTCCAACCGTCAAACAAACCGTAATTTGATCATCATCTACACTGACAGCGGTACGTTCTAAAATCTCCTGCTTCGGTCGATCAATGGAAACCATTCCGCTTTTCCCAGAGCCCCGTACATTCGGACGGCCCTTCTCAAGTACCTCTGCTACTTTACGAGCGAGAACATCCTCCGTATACGTCTGCCTGCTCTTTGTCTCTATCCACTGAGCGTCAACTTTCTTTATCTTCCGGGGTATTTGCACACGAATTTTAGAAGGAGCAGCAAACGGGTCCCCTTGCACGTAATCCACTTTTAACTGATAGGAAGAGAACGAATAACTCCCTTGAATTTGTTTGTATCCTTTGTAGCTTTTACCGTCAATTTGTTGTAGTACATTTTTTAGTCGATTCATCTTAGTCTCTCCTTTCTCTCTTATTGTTGTAACCGTTTATCATCAATAAAAAACGCAATGCCTCGTTTTTTTAAACAAGACACTGCGTTGGTTCACATAGTTAGTAAAAATAATAATTGCAATGGAGCGGGTGAAGGGAATCGAACCCTCGTCATCAGCTTGGAAGGCTGAGGTTTTACCATTAAACTACACCCGCATATATAAATCTTTCATTAGCCACGTTTTTTCATGCCTCTTCCTCTAAAAGCTTATTCAAAGAAGTTTATCCGTCGAGGCAACTCGCAGATGATTCGGTAGAAGTTCAGCTCGTGGCTGAGGTTTTACCATTAAACTACACCCGCATTTGAGTTGTCAGACCTTCTTGAAAGAACAATTATAATTATAACAACCACTTCATGAGGTGACAACCGATATTTGCATTTTTTCTACAAAATTCGCTAAAACTTCAATTACGTTTCTAAATACAAGAAATACAATACAATAAATGTAATGATGATAATCATCAACGTCGATACCAGTGTCACTTGGGCTTTAGAAGGTAAAAACGTTTCTTCGTTCATAATCTTTTTCTTCCGCTGAAAATAAGCAAAAGTAGACATAATAATGATGACAAACCCTAATATACATGCAAAAACACCTAAAGCAATACTAATGATGTCAACTGTTAGATTACGTTCTACGCCAATAGTGAAGTGAAGGCTAGTATTTAAAAAGCCGATTCCTACAATCGCAATAACAGTTCGTACCCAGGCTAGATAGGTTCGTTCATTGGCTAAATGCTGCTGGGCATATTTTATTTGGTTATTCGTATCCTTCATAGATCCACCATACTTTAATAAAAGATTTAAACCACTATCATAAGGAAATATTTTTATAATCCTACAATTATAAGTATAACCCCAATATACTCGACATTAAACCAAAAAACCTGCTGTAAGTCAGCAGGAAATGTAATTATACTACTTTTTTCTTTTCTTCGAAGCCACAATTCCCACGGGTCTGTTCAACTACCCTTAGTATGCTAGGTTCAAAGTAAGTATCTTTATTTTTTGTACATCGTTACTTAGCCTAATTATCTCATACATACTAATAGCTGACTCAAGACCCTTAAGACATTCGCGAGTTACCAAACAAGAGCAAGAAGACCTACAATACAAGACATGACCGGCCCTCATGTGGCTAACACGAAACAAGGGGAGTAGCAGATACATTCTCCTGCAAAAATTACATTTAAAATTTATTCTTATCATTAACTTATTATCTTGAATTGAAACTTTTTTAATAAATTCTATTGAAAATATACATGTATTCTATTAACATGGAAAAGGTGTTTTATTACAAATATATTACGTGGGGGTTTCATTTTTATGAAGAAGTTTTTAAAATTAGGGTGCCTTGGATTTATTGGTTTAATTGTCCTAGGTGTCATTATCGCTTCACTCGGAGGCGAGGACGAAGCTACTGAAAGTAACGATACTGAACCGGCAAGCGCTGAAGCTGATAGTTCCGATGGGAAAGAAGAGACCGAAGAAGAGACATATAGTATCGGCGACACAGTAGAAGTCGGAGCGATGACATACACAATTAACGAGAAAACTACTGCCGAAGAAGTCGGGCCAAGTGTAATGCCCGAAACAGCAAGTGGTAAATACGTTGTACTTAATGTTACCGTTAAAAATAATGGGAATGAAGCAGTTACAGTTGATGGGACTTACCTTAAACTAAAACAAGGCGACAAAACGTTCGAAGCTGATTCCACTGCTAGTATGTCAGCAAACCAAGGTGATGACGGATCTATCGAAAACTCTTTTTTCCTTGAACAACTAAACCCGGATTCAGAAATCAGCGGAGACGTTGTTTATGACGTATCTACAGAAATTGCGGAATCCGATGATTTAAGCGTAGAAGCACAAGAAGGAATTTTCGGCACAGTAACAGAATCTATTACTCTAGAATAATAGAAGAATTGAAGGCGGGCGTTCAGCTCGTCTTTTCTTGTGTCCAGTTTGGCACCGACATTTTTCGCACAAAAAGCTTCTATAACCGACTGTGGGGCGTTGTAAGGATAGCCAGGAGGGGTTATATTTATTCTGCCTTAATGTACCGCTTAAAATGTCTATGTAACCCTAACGCTTTTCTGGAACAATTGCCGTATCACTCCAGTTATGTTTAAATCTAACTACTTATTATAACGTAAACCATTGAAAAGCTTTTCGCTTTCCTACCATTGTAAATAAACCTTATGTCGGATAAAACTGCCTATCCTTGTCTTTGATCGTTTTCTATACTATATCTAATTCTCGATCATTCAGTTGGTTACTATTCCTGGTAATGTATATAAACACAATCCATCTTTCTAATTTTTAGTTATAAAAACGGGGTTTTGACGGGTTCTGCACGACCATTTATTTGTTTATAAAACGCAAACAGACGGCATCCAATCTGCACTGGATACCGTCTGCTACCTACATATGTATGTTTATAGAGTACCGGTGGTCGGGGTCGAACCGACACTCCGTAAGGAACACGATTTTGAGTCGTGCGCGTCTGCCAATTCCGCCACACCGGCATTTCATGGAGGCGGCAACCGGAATCGAACCGGTGATAAAGGAGTTGCAGTCCTCTGCCTTACCGCTTGGCTATGCCGCCATTGAAATAAAGAATTTTATAGATTATATTCATTAACTGTATAGGTGATGCAATATATTCTGGAGCGGGAGACGGGATTCGAACCCGCGACCCCCACCTTGGCAAGGTGGTGTTCTACCACTGAACTACTCCCGCAGTATAAATGGCTGGGCTAGCTGGATTCGAACCAGCGCATGACGGTACCAAAAACCGTTGCCTTACCGCTTGGCTATAGCCCATTAATTGACTAGATAAAAAAATGGGGCGGCTGATGGGAATCGAACCCACGAATGCCGGAACCACAATCCGGTGCGTTAACCACTTCGCCACAACCGCCACAAAACAAAGCAGGGGTAGTAGGAATCGAACCCACATTGACGGTTTTGGAGACCGTAGTTTTACCATTAAACTATACCCCTATTTGATGAATTATAAAATTAAATGGTGGAGGGAGTAGGACTCGAACCTACGAACCCGATGGGAGCGGATTTACAGTCCGCCGCGTTTGGCCAACTTCGCTATCCCTCCATGTAATAAAAGCACTTGATGGTGCCGGCCAGAGGACTTGAACCCCCAACCTACTGATTACAAGTCAGTTGCTCTACCAGTTGAGCTAGGCCGGCTAGTCAAAAAAAGGTGGTGGCTCGGGACGGAATCGAACCGCCGACACACGGATTTTCAGTCCGTTGCTCTACCGACTGAGCTACCGAGCCAAACAATGATTGATCTAGCATATGTAAATGTGTAATCAGTGGCGGTCCGGACGGGACTCGAACCCGCGACCTCCTGCGTGACAGGCAGGCATTCTAACCAACTGAACTACCGGACCGTTATAAAATTTATGTTTTAGCTTCGCTAAATTAATTTGGTTGCACTTTACAGTACTACTTATCTTAAGCTTGGCTAAATTAATTTGGTTGCGGGGGCAGGATTTGAACCTGCGACCTCCGGGTTATGAGCCCGACGAGCTACCGAACTGCTCTACCCCGCGATAATGTAGACAATATGTCTACTATAATTGTTTCTCTTTCGAGAAGTCGAAATGGTGGAGGATGCAGGGCTCGAACCTGCGACCCCTTGCTTGTAAGGCAAGTGCTCTCCCAGCTGAGCTAATCCTCCATATGAGTGGTGACCCGTACGGGATTCGAACCCGTGATACCGCCGTGAAA